>NZ_LMNG01000031.1 GCF_001423295.1 Methylobacterium sp. Leaf112
ATGGTACTGTGTCTCAAGACACGGGAGAGTCGGTCGCCGCCAGACCTGCACAGCACATCATCATCCCCTCTCAACGATCACCCCGAATAGGCCGCCCCACAAAAGGGCGGCCTGTTCGCGTTCGCGGGGCGGTCGATGACCAAATCGTCCTGCAGGCGCCAAAATCCGCTCATGGGTGCCATCCTCTCCTCAATCGAAGAGGGTAGGGGCATGGGATACGCTTCACCGTCGCATCGCGAGACCGTATCGTTCGACGCCATGCGACTGCTCATCATCGAGGACGACCGCGAGGCAGCGTCCTATCTTGTCAAAGCCTTTCGGGAAGCCGGTCACATGCCGGATCTTGCCCACGACGGCCTTGACGGCTACGCCCTTGCCCGCGAGGGCGATTACGATATGCTCATCGTCGATCGGATGCTTCCAAAGCTCGACGGTCTGTCCCTGATCCGGTCCCTGCGCGAACAAGCCGTGACGACGCCGGTGCTGATTCTCTCGGCCCTCGGTCAGGTCGATGATCGGGTGAAGGGCCTGCGGGCCGGCGGCGACGATTACCTTCCCAAGCCCTACGCATTCTCCGAACTCCTCGCCCGCGCCGAGATCCTGGCACGTCGTCGATCGGCGCCGGCCGGAGCCGTCGAGGTCACTCATTACCGGGTCGGCGATCTCGAACTCGATCGCCTGTCGCATCGCGTCGCCCGCGCCGGTCAGGAAATCATCCTACAACCGCGTGAATTCCGGCTGCTCGAGTACCTCATGCGCCATGCCGGTCAGGTGGTGACCCGGACGATGCTGCTCGAACATGTCTGGGACTATCACTTCGATCCGCAGACCAACGTCATTGATGTTCACATCTCGCGCCTGCGCGCCAAGATCGACAAGGATTTCGACCGGCCCATCCTCCACACCGTACGCGGCGCCGGCTACGTCGTGCGTGCCGACGAGGCACGCGGCGCCTGATGGCGGATGACGTGGCACGGTCCGGGTGTTCGGCCGGGCGGCGCGACCATGGCCGGCTCCAGAACCTATTCCGGACCACGGCCTTCAAGCTGTCCTTCGCCTACCTGCTCATCTTCACCACTTTCGCCTTTCTGGCTCTCGGCTACGTCGCCTGGAACGCCAGCCGGGTTCTCGACGATCAGATGGTGTCGACCATCGAAGCCGAGATCAGCGGCCTTTCCGAGCAGTATAAGTCCGGTGGATTGCGGCGCTTGATCTCGGTGGTCGAGCGCCGCGCCGGCGAGCCGGGGGCTTCCCTCTACCTCGTGACGACGCCCGCCGGGGAGCATGTGGCCGGTAACGTCGGTGCCTTGCCGGCTGGTCTCCTCGCCGAACCCGGGCAGACCGAAGCGGCCTACGCCCGTGGTGGCTCATCCAGCCTCGATCACCGCGCGATCATGCGGATCTTCACCCTGCCGGGGGGCTTTCGCTTGGTCGTCGGTCGCGATGTCGAGGAGCGTGACCGCCTGCGCTCGGTCATCGGCGGCACCTTCGGAACCTCGCTTCTGCTGGTGATCCTTCTCGGTGTCGTCGGTGGCTGGTTCGTGGCGAGCCGCGTGCTAAAGCGCGTCGACGCCATGACGGAGACCACCCGGCGGATCATGGCCGGCGACCTCGGCGGTCGCTTGGCGGTGGCCGGCAACGGTGATGAACTCGACCGTCTGGCTCGCAACCTCAACGAAATGCTCGAGCGGATCGGCGAGCTGATGCGGGGCCTCCGCGAGGTCTCCGACAACATCGCCCACGATCTCAAGACGCCCTTGACCCGCCTACGCAACCGCGCCGACGAGGCGCTGCGTTCGCCCGCGAGCGCCGCGGACCTGCGTCTCGCCATGGAGGGCGTGATCGAGGACAGTGACGGCCTGATCAGGGTTTTCAACGCCCTGCTGATGATCGCCCGCCTCGAGGGCGTTTCCGCCCACGAACTCATGGCCGAGTTCGACGTCGGCACGACGGCCCGCGAAGTCGGGGAACTCTACGAGGCCGTGGCCGCCGACGAGGGCCTGTCCCTCGACATCGTCACGACGGGGGACTTGCGGCTCATGGGCAGCCGCGAACTCATCGGGCAAGCCCTCGCGAATCTCATCGACAATGCGGTCAAGTATGGAGCGATGAAGGAATCGGTTCCGAACCGGGATGGCGGGTGCATCCGCATCTCCGCGGAGCGCATCGGCTGTGCGATTCGCGTTGTCGTCGCCGACCGAGGGCCAGGCATCCCGGCGGAGGCGCGCGGCCGCGTCCTCGATCGCTTCGTCCGCCTGGAGGATGCGCGGTCCCGGCCCGGATTCGGCCTCGGGCTCAGCCTCGTCGCTGCCATCGTGCGCCTGCATCAAGGGACGCTGGTGCTCAACGACAATGCCCCCGGCCTCGCCGTCGTGGTAACGCTTCCGGCCCTCGCCGTGGGAGACCCCGCATGACCGAGCCTGGCAGCCTCCATCATCGCTTGCGACGGGCGCCGCCCTTGATCGACCCGGAGGCCGCCGCCGGGCGCCTCGCCGATATCGAGGACGCGTTTCCGGCCGGATTCCTCGACGTGCCCCTGCGGGCCCTCGTCCTCGCGCTCGCCGAACAATCCCCGTTCCTGTGGCAGGCCGTGGCGCGTGACCCGGTCCGGTTCGCCGATCTGGTGTCGCGGGCGCCCGAGGCCGCGAATTCCGATCTCGTCGCCCGCCAGCGCGCCGCCGGTGACGGCGGCGACCTCGCCGCCATCGCCCGCGCCCTGCGGGTGAACCGCACCGAGCACGCCCTCCTCGTGGCATTGGCCGATCTCGGCGGGCTCTGGCCCCTCGCCACGGTGACGGCGGCGTTGTCCGACTTCGCCGACGCGTCGGTCTTGGCCGCCACCGATGCGCTCCTCGCTGAGGCGGCGGCCGCCGGGCGCTTCCTGCCCATCGATCCGGGCGACCTCCAGGCCGGGTCCGGCCTCGTCATCCTGGCGCTCGGCAAGCACGGCGCGGGCGAGCTGAACTACTCGAGCGACATCGACCTCGTGGTGTTCTTCGATCCCACCGTCGCCCCTCTCATGGGAGGGCTCGCGCCGACGTCGTTCTTCACCAAGCTGGCACAGGGCATCGCCAGGCTCCTGCAGGAGCGCACGGCCGATGGCTATGTGCACCGCGTCGATTACCGCCTGCGCCCCGATCCGGGCTCGACGCCGACGGCCGTATCCCTCAACGCGGCGTACCTCTACTACGAGAACCTCGGGCAGAACTGGGAGCGGGCGGCCTACATCAAGGCCCGGCCCATCGCCGGCGACCTCGCCCTGGGCCAGCGCTTCCTCGACGACCTGCGCCCATTCGTCTGGCGAAAGTACTTCGACTTCGCCTCCATCGCCGACGTCCACGCCATGAAGCGCCAGATCCACGCCGTGCGCGGGTACGACACCCTCGCGGTGGCCGGGCACGACATCAAGCTCGGGCGGGGCGGCATCCGCGAGATCGAGTTCTTCGTCCAGACTCAGCAACTCGTCTTCGGCGGACGCCGGCCTGCCTTGCGCGGGCGGCGTACGGTCGAGATGCTCAGGGTCCTCACCGACGAGGGCTGGATCGACGCCACCGCCCGCGACGAGCTCGCGGAGGCCTATGAGTTCCTGCGTACCGTCGAGCACCGCATCCAAATGGTGCGTGACGAGCAGACTCAACGCCTGCCGTCGGAGCCCGGCGAACTCGAAAGCTTCGCGCGCTTTGCCGGGTTCGCGACGCTCGCGGGCTTCGAAGCGTCGCTGCTGCATCATGCCCGCCGGGTCCAGGCCCATTACGCCTTGCTGTTCGAGGCCGAACCAGACCTGTCGTCGGCGGTGGGCGATCTCGTGTTCAGCGGAACGGGCGACGATCCCGCCACCCTCGCGACTCTGCGCGCCCTCGGGTTCCGCGGGCCCGAACGCGCCGTCGAAACCGTACGCGGCTGGCATTTCGGGCGGCGGCCGGCCGTGCGTACCGCCCGGGCCCGCGAAGTCCTGACCGAGCTTGTGCCGGCGCTGATGCAGGCGCTCGGTGGAACGACCGATCCGGATCTGGCCCTCGATACCCTGGACCGGGCCTTCGCCCGTATGCCTGCGGCGCTCGAACTCCTCACCATCCTACGCTCCAACGAACGCTTGCGCCTCCTGTTCGCCGATCTCCTCGGCACCGCACCGCGCTTGGCCGAGACCGTCTCGTTCAGTCCGCATGTGCTCGATGCCGTGCTGGAGCAGGATTTCTCGGCGCCACCGCCTGAGCCTGGCGGCATCGCCGCGCATTTTCGGACCTTGCTCGGGCAGCCGAGCGACCACGAGGATTTCCTCGATCGCAGCCGAGATGCGGCGCGGCACCTGCGCTTCCTCACCGGCGCGCGTCTCCTCTCCGGCATTCTCGCGCCGGTGGAGGCGGGACGGGCCTACACCGCCATCGCCGACACGGTGGTGGGGACTGCGTTCGACCGGGTGTCGCAAGCCTTCTTCGCCGAGCACGGGGCGGTACCAGGGGGACGCCTCGCCGTGTTGGGGCTTGGGCGCCTCGGGTCGTGTCAGCTCACGGCGGAATCCGACCTCGACCTCGTCGTGGTCTATGACTTCGACCCCGAGTCCCGCATGAGCGCCGGGCCGCGCCCCCTCGATGCGGCGGTCGCCTACAATCGGCTGACGCAACGCCTCGTCGCCGCGCTCACCGTGCCGACCCGGCGCGGACATCTCTACGAGGTCGACCTTCGTCTGCGGCCCGGTGGCGGGCAGGGGCCGGTGGCGGTGCAGCTGCGCAGCATCCGGGGCTACTACGATACCGAAGCTGAGCTTTGGGAGCACATGGCCCTGACCCGTGCCAGGATGATCGCGGGTGATGCCGAACTCGGCGCAGAGTTGATCGCGATGATCCGATCCATGGTGACACGGCCGCGGGATCCGTCCGAAGTTTTTGGCGCCGTGCGATCCATGCGGTGGCTCGTGGCCGAGGAGAAAGGTGATGCGGGGCCCCTCGATCTCAAGCTCGCCCCGGGTGGCCTGCTCGACCTCGACTTCCTGGCCCAGGCCCTCGTCCTTGCGCACGGCAGCCGGTTTCCGGATCTCGCCGGCCCCGCTGCAGGCGATGTGCTGGTGCTGGCAGCGGGGCATGGCCTTCTGAAGCAGGCCGAGGCCGAGCGCCTGCGGACCGCCTACCGCCAGTTCGACGATGTCCTGCATTGGCAGAGGCTGATGGTGGCGGGCGACCCGGCCCAGGGTTCCGGGGTCGCCCTGACGCGCCTGGCCGTGGCGCTGGGCATGCCGGACGCCGCACATCTGATGGTTCAGCTCGACGAGCGGCGCGCCGATGTGCGCAACCTCTTCGATCGGCTTCTCGCCTGACGCAGAGGCCCGAGGCGTAGCCGCGATCGTCGAACGACGCGCGCCCTCAATGGGTCAGCTCGCGGCTGGCTCCATCCAGCCCCGGCGCGGCGTCGCCCCCGCAGCGTCCCGCAAGGATGCGACCGTTTCCTGCGAAGCTTCGAAGGCCACATCGCGTAGGCGCTCGGGCGTCGGCATGGGCAGGCGCACGAACACGATGGTGCCGAGACCCTCCTGGGAGCGCAGGCGAAGGGAACCCCCGTGCAACTCGGCCATGGACCGGGCGATGGCGAGGCCGAGGCCCGAGCCCTTGTAGGTGCGGGTCAGGTTCGTCTCGACCTGCTGGAACGGAGCGCCGAGGCGGCGCAGGGCTGCCTTGGGGATGCCGATGCCCGTATCCTCGATGAAGATGTTCACGGCATCCCCCATCGGCCGGGCCTTCACGACGATCCGCCCATCGCCTTCCGGCGTGAACTTCACCGCGTTCTGAACGAGGTTGAGCAGGATCTGGTGCAGGGCGCGCTCGTCGGCCAGCACCGAGAGGCCCTCGACCAGGTCGACATGGATGCTGAGGGATTTCGCCCGCGCCGGCTCGGCCACGAGCTTCAGGGCCGCCTCGATGGCACCCGGCAAGCCGATCTCGCGGCGTACCAGTTTCACCCGGTGCGATTCGATGCGCGACATGTTCAGGATGTCGTCGATGACCGACAGGAGGTAATCTCCACTCGCACGGATGTCCTGGCAGTAATCCGTGTAACGCGACGAGCCAAGGGCTCCGTACACCCCGGTTTCCATGAGTTCGGCGAAGCCCATGATCGCGTTGAGCGGTGTGCGAAGCTCGTGGCTCATATTGGCGAGGAACTCGGATTTCGCCTGGTTGGCCGTCTCGGCCTGGGCCTTCTGATCGAGGTAGCGCTCGGCGAGGTCGGCGAGTTGCTGAGTCTGGAGTTCGAGGGTGCGGCGCGACCGCTTGAGGTCCTTCACGGTCGCGATGAGTTCGCGCTCGGAGGCCACGAGTTGTTCCTGGTGGCGCTTCAGACTGGTGATGTCCGTACCGACGGAGACGTAGCCGCCATCCTTGGTGCGGCGTTCGCTGATCTGGAGCCAACGGCCGTCCGTGAGTTCGGCCTCGAAGGTACGGGCGGTTGCGCCCGAATGCTCGAGTTCGCGCATCTCGCGACGGATCGGCGGAAGCACACCGCGGCCCATGATCTCGGCGTAGCGCCGCCCCGGAACAGCATCCTCGTGACTCAGGGCATGGAGATCGCGGAACTTCGAATTGCACAGGACGAGACGGTTGCCGGTGTCCCAGAGGACGAACGCCTCGGAAATGGCCTCGACGGCGTCGCGCAGGCGCATATCCGCGGTGGCGTTCAGTTCAGCCAGGTTGCGTTGCTCGGTGACGTCGAGGGCGATGCCGACGAGATGGCGACCGCCGGCCACCGTGTCCGGTACGATCTCGGCCCGCATCCGCATCCAAGTCCAGACGCCCGAGGCGGACCGGATCCGGAACTCGTGGTCGACGGTGGACTGGCTCGCGGCGAGGTGGCGCGCCAAGCTGTACAGGTCACCGTCATCGGGATGGACCAGGGCATTGACGTCGCCGAAGGACAGGAACTCGCGCTCGCGGCGATAACCCAGCAGGGCGTACATCGAGTCCGACCAGTAGATCCGCCCACGGGGGATGTCCCAGTCCCACAATCCGCACCGGCCGCGTCCGAGCGCCGTATCGAGGCGTTGCTTGATCTGCTCGCACACTCGATCGACCGCATAGGCCCGCCGAGTCTGCAGGACGTATGCGATGCCGGTCCCGACGATGACCAGGGCCGCCGCCCCAAGCAGAATCACGTGGTTGCGCATCCTGGCGTTCCAGGCCGCGGTCACCGCTGCGATGGGTTGCAGGACGGCGACCTGACCGCGTCCGTTCGGCAGACTGCGAAGCGCAGCGAGGGCCGGGGCGCGGTCGGCGAGATCCACCGTCATCACCCCCGCCCGCTCCCCGAGGGTCGTGAGCGCCTGCATCTCTCCGAGGTGCTCCGTGAGCGTGCGGCTTCCGGCCCAGGGGGGGGCGGACGCGACGATGCTGTCGTCGGTGCCGACGATGAGGATCTGTCGGCCGAGCGGCAGGAGATGCGGCGGCAGAAGTGCTGCGAGACGACCCTTCATCGCGGCCTCGTCCGTGTCGCCCTGGCCGAGGGACGCCGCGACAAGCCGGGTCAGTGCGTCGATCTCAGTGACCGCACGCCCGAGAGTATCCTGGCGCTGTGCATTGAGATGGAGGCATTCCACCGTCGCCAGGCAAGCGAGGAAAGCCGCCAGCAGGGCCGGAAGGGCGACACGCAGCCAGGTTTCCGCCCGCACGAACCGGATGTGCGTCGTGGTCTGTGGGCGATGGATGCCGAGGATCGTATCCGCACGCGCGGAGAGGGAAGCGGAATCCGCCTCCAGCATGATATGTCTCCGCAGCTATGGTGAAACGTCTGGGAAGCGTGACCGTGTCGCGCTTCGAATCGCATTCATAACACCATTTTCACGGCCGAGTTGTCCACGCTTTTTTATGCTTCTGTTAATCCTGACAGGGGACGCATCTGCGTGCAGAGAAGCTTGGTAAGTACTGGAATACCTGTTTCCCTACAACGGCTTGTCAGTTGTCAAGCATCCGGCCGACGATGTCGGAAACATCGCGGGACAGGTTGGCAAGTGAGCCGATTGCCGCAAGCGAGCGTTCCGCCTTGGCGTGGCGTTCCGGTTCCAGCATTCGCCAGGAGCCGAAGCCTGTGAGCAGCTTCGCCGCGATCTGCGGATTGGTCGCATCGAGGGTTTCGACCACCTCGGCCAGGAACGCATAGCCGGCCCCGTCCGGCCGGTTGAACTGGGTCGGATTGCCGACGCTGAAGCTGCCGACGAGGGAGCGCACCCTGTTGGGATTGGTCATGGCGAAAGTCGGGTGCGCCTGCAGGCGGCGGACCCGTTCCAGCGTGGTGTCCTCGGGGATCATCGCCTGGATCGCGAACCACTTGTCGAGCACCAGGGGCTCGTTCCGGTAGCGCTCGGCGAAGGCCGCGAATGCGTCCTCCCGAGCCGAGCCTGGGATCAGCGCCAGCACGGAGAGGGCGGCGAGGCGGTCGGTCATGGTCGTCGCGGCCTCGATCTGGGCCTGCGCGAGGCCGATCCCGGACTGCGGGTCGGCGACCGAGATGAGGTCGAGGGCGACGTTGCGCAGGGCCCGGCGTCCGGCTGAGACCGCATCCGGTGAGAACGGCGTACCGGCCGGGTCAGCGAGCGCGTCGCGCAGGCTTGTCAGGTGCGGGTACAGGCCCTGCCCGAGCTGCAGCCGCAGGGCCGTCCGCGCCCGGTGGATCGCATCCGGGTCGATGGCTTCGCCGATTGCGTTGGCGATGTCGCCCTCGCTCGGCACGGTGAGCACGAGGGCCGCATAGGCCGGATCGGTCAGGGCTTCCCCGTCGAGGAAGGCGGCGAGGGCCGCGACGAGACCATCCTGCTCCGGCGGCGGCACCGGGGAGTCGGCCCGTGCGTCGGCGACGAGGCGAGCCATGGCGACATCTTGCGCCGCCTGCCACCGGTTGAACGGGTCGGTGTCGTGCGCGAGCAGAACGAGGCGGTCCGCATCGGTGATAGTCTGAACCAACCGCACGGGTGCGGAAAAGCCTCGGAACAGGGACGGAACCGGAGCCTCCGACACACCCGTGACGGTAAGACTGTCGTCGGCTCGCTCCAGGATGAAGACCCCGTTCTGGACGCGGTCGCAGGCCGCCGTGTCGAGGGGGCCGCCAGCTCCGACCAAGCCCAGCGCCACCGGAATGACGAGCGGTGGGCCCTCGCGGTCGCCGCGGAGTTCCTGCCGGAACCTTAGGGTGTAACTGCGGGCTGCCGCGTCGTAGGAGCCCTCGACGGTCACCACTGGGGTGCCGGGCCGATCGTACCAGCGCGCGAAGGCGCTGAGGTCGCGTCCAGAGACCGTCGCGAAGGCGCCGAGGAAATCTTCCACCGTCGCCGCGGTGCCGTCGCACGCCGCGAAGTAGTGATCCATCCCCTGGGCGAACGTATCCGTGCCAAGCAGCGTGCGCAGCATCCGCACGATCTCCGCACCCTTCTCGTAGACGGTGGCCGTGTAGAAGTTGTTGATCTCGGCGTAAGCTTGCGGGCGCACGGGGTGGGCGAGCGGTCCGGCATCCTCGGGAAACTGCCGGGCCCGCAGGGTGCGGACCTCGCCGATGCGGTGCACCGCCCGCGAGCGCATGTCCGACGAGAATTCCTGATCACGGAAGACCGTCAGGCCCTCCTTGAGGCAGAGCTGGAACCAGTCCCGGCAGGTGATGCGGTTGCCTGACCAGTTGTGGAAGTACTCGTGCGCGATGATCGCCTCGATGGCGGCGTAATCCGCGTCGGTGGCGGTCTCGGGGCTGGCGAGAACGTAGCGATCGTTGAAGATGTTGAGGCCCTTGTTCTCCATGGCGCCCATGTTGAAGTCCGACACGGCGACGACGTTGAACACATCGAGATCGTAGGCACGGCCGAACGCCGTCTCGTCCCAGGCCATGGAGCGGATGACGGCATCGAGGGCGTAGGCGGCGCGGTCCGCCTTGCCGGGCTCGACATAGATTCCGAGGTCGACGGTCCGGCCCTCGCTGGTCGTGAACCGGCCGCCGAGCCGGTCGAGGCGTCCGCCGACGAGGGCGAACAGGTAGGCGGGCTTGCGGTGGGGATCGTGCCAGACGGCGTAGTGCCGACCCAGTCCCGCTTCCCCGGCCTCGATGGGGTTGCCGTTGCCGAGCAGCACGGGCGCGTCGACCCGGTCAGCTTCGATTCGGGTTGTGTAGACCGCCATCACGTCGGGGCGGTCGAGGAAATAGGTGATCCGCCGGAAGCCGTCGGCTTCGCATTGCGTGCAGTAGACGCCGTTCGATCGATAGAGACCCATGAGCCGGGTGTTGGCGGTCGGATCGATCCGCGTGCGGATCGTCAGGGTGAAGGGTTCCTGCGGCGGCTGCGCCAGGATCAGGGCGGTTTCCGTTATCCGGTACGCGTCCGGCGCGAGGGCGACCCCGTCGAGATCGAGGGACAGCAGCGTCAGATCCTCGCCGTCGAGCACCAGTTCGGCCCCTGCTCGGCCGGCCGGGTTGGGCCGGAGCGCAAGGGTCGCCCGAACCTCCGTCGCGTGGGGGTGCAGGAGGATGTCGAGGCCGACCCGGTCGATGAGGTGATCGCTCGGCCTGTAGTCGGCGAGCCGGATCGGGATCGGGATCGGGGTTTCGGTGCGCATGGAAGCCTCGCCTGTCGCAGGCCTCCCTCTTGAATCGCTTCCGTCCCGGGCGCAACGCGCGGTCGGTGCAAAGAACCGTTGCGCGAGAGACCAACGCAGATGCGTGGCGTTGACGGGACTCGCACGGCCACCACATAGGCCGCACCCTCAGGAGAATTCACGACGATGCGTTTTCTGCACACCATGGTCCGCGTTGCGGACCTCGACCAGGCGCTCGCCTTCTACGTCGATACGTTCGGCCTCACGGAGGTCCGCCGCGTGGACAACGAGAAGGGACGCTTCACCCTCGTCTTCCTTGCAGCGCCCGGCGACGCGGCGACAGCCCGCGAGACCCAGGCACCGGTGATCGAACTGACCCACAACTGGGACCCGGAGACCTATTCGGGGGGGCGCAACTTCGGCCACCTCGCCTACGAGGTCGACGACATCTACGCCTTCTGCACCAAGCTGCAGGAGGCGGGGATCACCATCAACCGGCCGCCGCGCGACGGCAACATGGCTTTCGTGAAGTCCCCCGATGGGATTTCCATCGAGCTGCTGCAGAAGGGTGACGCCAAGCCGCCGCAGGAGCCATGGGTCTCCATGGAGAACACCGGGTCCTGGTAGGTCCCGGAAGCCCGCGAGGCCGATGGCCTCGCGGCACCCCGATGTCAGTCGGCGCCTGCCTCGGGGGCGGGCGTAATACCGAGTTCGGCGAGTTTGGCCGACACGGTTTCGATGGGCCGCTTAAGCCTGAGGCTGATCACCGAGATCGGCACGCGTTCTTGGGCCAGACTCCGCAATTCCTGAACCTTCTCCAGTGTCCAGGCCGTCTCGTCGGTCGCCATGGTCACCTCCATCTGGTGAAGCCAAGTGGTCCGGGGCCGGCCGCGCGGAGGCGGCGAGCGCCTGTCTTGGGATTTAGCGCCCGCGTCCGGATGCGCAACCGCTCCCCGTAAATCCAAAGTCGGCGTTCCCGAATGCCGCCGGGCGCTTGACCTCATGACGGTCCGCGGCGCACATCCGCCTCGGATCAGTCGGCCGGGCGGCCGCTCCGGACCTCGCGTCCGGGGAGGAAAGTCCGGGCTCCATGGAGAGACGGTGCCGGATAACGTCCGGCGGGGGCGACCCCAGGGACAGTGCCACAGAGAGCAGACCGCCCTGTTTCACACAGGGTAAGGGTGAAAGGGTGCGGTAAGAGCGCACCGCGGACGCGGCAACGCGGACGGCACGGCAAACCCCACCGGGAGCAAGACCGAATAGGGGCGACACGATGGGCTTTGCGGCCCGTCAGGCTTCTCTCCAGGCCCGTCGCCCGGGTTGGTTGCTCGAGGCGCATCGGCAACGATCGTCCCAGAGGAATGGCCGCCACGTCAGGGGGACCCTCACGGGTCGTCCGGGCCCTACAGAACCCGGCTTAAAGGCCGACTGATCCACGCTGGTTCTGAGTTGTGGCACCCGGCAAAACACGAACACGCGGCAACGAAAAACTTACCGTCGGTTAACCTTGCTGAGGTCTGATCGGACAGGGCCAATGCGTTGCGGCCCCGTTCGTTGACGGCGCTCAGAGGCCCATGGTACCCCGATTCATCCCGTCAACGGCGATTTTCGGATCGACGGACGCAACCCGAGACTTTCGGGGCGGCGTCCCTGCAAGCGGTCGCGCTGCGCGCCGATCCGGCGATGTCCCGTCTCTCCGCGCCGCTTCACGGCGGCTCAGACTCTTGGAAGGGACGCATGCGCGGCCTCATCCCCGTCGCGTCTTCGACGCCCCCGTTTCCCGTGCTCCGCACGTTGGTCGAAGAGGCCGGGCGATGAAGCGCATGCGCGAACCCAGACCTCCCAACGACGGGACGCCCCACGTCCCGGTGCTGCTCGCCGAAGTGCTCGCCGCCCTCGATCTGGCGGACCGGGCACTCGCGGTGGACGGCACCTTCGGGGCCGGCGGCTACACACGCGCCATGCTGGAGGCCGATCCGTCGGTTCACGTGCTTGCCATCGACCGCGATCCCGGCGCCATCGCGGACGGAGCGCCCCTGGTGGCTTCCTCGGGAGGGCGCCTGACCCTGGTGCCGGGCCGCTTCGGCACCCTCGATGGGAGTGTTCGTGATGCCGGTTGGGGGCAGGCCGATGCCGTCGTCCTCGATATCGGCGTCTCGTCCATGCAGATCGATCAGGCCGAGCGCGGCTTCTCGTTCCGCCACGACGGTCCCCTCGACATGCGGATGGAGCGCACCGGGCGCAGCGCCTCCGACATCGTCAACGACGCCGAGGAAGCCGATCTCGCCGACATCATCTACCATTACGGCGAGGAGCGCCGCTCCCGCGCCGTCGCCCGTGCCATCGTCGAGGCGCGTCGCAAGGGGCGGATCGAGACCACCGCAGCCCTGGCCGAAGTGGTCGCCAGCGTGGTCTGGGCCGATCCGGCGAGCGGCATCAACCCGGCGACGCGGACCTTTCAGGGCCTGCGCATCGCGGTGAACGACGAACTCGGCGAACTCGTCCAGGCGCTGCACGCCGCCGAGCGCATCCTGCGCCCCGGCGGGCGCCTCGCCGTGGTCACCTTCCATTCCCTTGAAGACCGCATCGTCAAGCAGTTCTTCTCCGCTCGCAGCGGTCGGGCGGCACAAGGCTCGCGCCACCTGCCGAGCCTGGAGGTGCCGGCACCCCGCAGTTTCATGGCCGTGACCAAGGGCCCTGTGCTGCCTTCCGATTCCGAAATCCATGCCAACCCGCGCGCCCGTTCGGCCAAGCTGCGCGCGGTGGAACGCACGGACGCGCCTGCGCCCGCGCCCCTGGCCGCCATCGAGGCCCTCGCTTCCCTGCCGGAGCGGACAGTCAGGAGCGCACGCCGGTGATCCGTCTGCTGAACGTCATGGCGGTCCTCGGGCTCATCGGCTCGGCGATCTACGCCTACTCGATCAAGTACGACACCCTGTATCAGGCCGGGCAGGTCTCCAAGGCCCGCAGCCAGCTCCACCGCGAGCGCCAGGCCATCGCGGTCCTGCGGGCCGAGTGGCAGTTGCTGACCCGGCCCGACCGGCTTCAGGCGGCGGTGGCGCGCCATCTGGCGCTGGAGCCCATCGGCACGTCCCATCTCGGGCGCCTGTCGGACCTCCCGGCGCGTCCCGAGCGCGGCGACGAGATCGGTCGCCTGCTCGCGGCGACCGCGACGCCGAAGGAGAAGCCCGGCCTGAACGAGCCGCGCACCACCGGCTCGATTACGACCCGCACCGTGACCACCCGTACGACGACGACCAGAACCCCGACAACGGCTTCGAGGTAGCACCCGTGTCGCAAGACGTTATTCCGGACGCCGCTCCGCCCGAGGCCGAGTCGATGCGAGAGCACGAGTCGCTGCCAGGGGCCCTGGTCGAAGTCCCCGTGGCGGAGCCGCCTCCTCCAGCGCCGCGCGGAAACCGCGTCGTCGCCCTGGCGCGGGCGATGTTCCATCTCGCCATCGAGCGGAGCTATGCCCGCGTCGGTCTCGTCGGCCTCGGCTTCGCCGCCGTGTTCGCGACCATCGGCGTGCGCCTCGTCTATCTCGCGGCGTTCCCGGAGACGGACAACTCGGACAAGCGCGTCGCCGCCTCCGCCACCACGGCGATCCGGCCCGACATCGTCGACCGCAACGGCGAAATCCTGGCCACCGATATCCGCACGGTGTCGGTCTTCGCCGAGCCGCGCAACATCGTCGACAAGGACGAGGCGGTGGAACTGCTCACCGCCGTCCTGCCCCAACTCAACGCCAACGACCTGCGTACCAAGCTCTCGGCCCGCGTCGGATCGACCGGCAAGGAGAAGGGCTTCGTCTGGGTCAAGCGCGAGATCACCCCGAAGCAGCAGGCCGAGGTCCACCGCCTCGGCATCCCCGGCATCGGCTTCCTGCCCGACCACAAGCGTGTCTACCCCAACGGGGTCGCGGCGGCCCACATCATCGGCATCACCAACCTCGACAACCTCGGCATCGCGGGCATCGAGAAATACATCGATACGCAGGGCAACAAGGCGCTCAACGAGTTCGGCCTCGTAGCGAAACAGACCGACCTCAAGCCGGTGCAGCTCTCCATCGATCTGCGGGCGCAGTTTGCCCTGCGCGACGAGCTCGCCTGGGGTGTCGATCACTTCAAGGCCAAGGCTGCCGCCGGCATGATCCTGGATGTCACCACCGGCGAGGTGATCGCGCTGGCATCGCTCCCGGATTTCGACCCCAACGACCCGGCAGACGCCCTGTCGTCCGACCGCATCAACCGCATGAATGTCGGCGTCTACGAGATGGGGTCGACCTTCAAGGCGATGACCCTGGCCATGGCGCTCGATTCGGGCAAATACAACGTGAATTCGACCTTCGACACCCGGGGCGGCGTACTGACCTGGGGCCGGCAGAAGATCCACGAATATCACGGCACCAACCGCACCATCACCATGCCGGAGGTGTTCACGCACTCGTCGAACATCGGCTCGGCCAAGATGGCCCTCGGCGTCGGCGTGCCCGGTCACAGAGCGTTCCTGAAGAAGATGGGTCTCACCGACCGTATGCGGACGGAACTGCCGGAGAGCGCCGAACCCATCGTTCCCCAGCGCTGGACCGAGATCAACACCATCACCATCGCGTTCGGCCACGGCCTCGCGGTGGCGCCGCTCCAAGCGGCCGCGGCGGTGGGTGCCATCACCAATGGCGGCAACCTCATCGTGCCGACCTTCCTCAAGACCACCGAAGCCGAGGCCCTGAAGAAGGCGACCCGGGTGCTGAAGCCCGAGACCAGCGAGGCCATGCGCTTCATCATGCGCCTCAATGCTGTCGAAGGTTCGGCCAAGAAGGCCTCGATTCCGCTGTACTACGTCGGCGGTAAGACCGGCACCGCCGAGAAGGTCATCCACGGGCGCTACGTGAAGAACCGCCTGTTCACCACCTTCATGGCCGCCGCGCCCATGAACGCTCCGAAATACCTCTTCGTGACCATCATGGACGAGCCCCAGGGCCTCCCGGAATCGGGCGGCTACGCCACCGCCGCCTGGAACTCTGGCGTGGTCACGGGCCGCGTCATCGAGCGCGTTGCCCCGATCCTCGGCCTGCCGCCGCAATTCGATCCGCCGGTGAAGCCGTTCCCCCTGATGGTCAAGCTCGGTGCCTATCACGCCACCCAGGTGGACGGACGATGACAGGGGCCACCCTCGGCAGCCTGTTCCCCGAAGCGGCCGGCGATGCAACGCCGGTCTCCGGAGTGACGGCGGATTCCCGCAAGGTCGAACCAGGCTTCGTGTTCGTGGCCGTGCCCGGCACGGTGGCCGATGGACGTCGCTTCGTCGCCGGCGCCGTCGCGGCGGGCGCCGTCGCGGTGGTAGGGGAGGGCGACCGCCCGGCCGGTCTCGACCTGGCCTGTCCTTACGTCGCCGTCGACGACGTGCGGCGGAGCCTGGCCCTTGCGGCGCGCAACTTCTCCGGCCAGCAGCCGACCCGCATCGTGGCCGTCACCGGCACCAGCGGCAAGAGTTCGGTCACGGACTTCGTCCGTCAGATCCTGTCGCGGCTCGGATGTGAATCGGCCAGCCTCGGCACGGTGGGCATCGTCACCAACCGGGGCGCCACCTACGGCTCCCTGACGACGCCGGACCCCGTGACCCTGCAGGCGACGCTGGCGCGGCTGGCGGCCGACGGCATCACGGACCTCGCCGTGGAGGCCTCCTCCCACGGTATCGAGCAGCGCCGCCTCGACGGCGTCGAACTCTCCGCCGTCGCGTTCACCAATCTCGGGCGCGACCATCTCGATTATCACGCCACCCTCGACGATTACCTCGCGGCCAAGCTGCGGCTGTTCACGACACTTGCCCAGCCCGGCATTCCGGCGGTGGTCAACGCCGACGGCGCCTACGCCAAGGTGGTCATCGCGGCCGCCCTGGCGCGGGGCTTGAGCCTGCGCACGACCGGACGGGCCGGCGAATCCGTTCGGCTCCTCGCCGCGCGGACGGAGGGCTTCTGCCAGCACCTCGACGTGCTCGCTCCAGGCCTTGGCGGACAGACTCAGTATGCGGTGCGCCTTCCCCTTGTCGGAGGGTTTCAGGTCGAGAACGCCCTCCTCGCCGCCGGTCTCGCCCTGGCGACCCCGGCCGGCGAGGCCGATCCGGCCGGCGTGATCGCAGCGCTGGAACATCTCACGGGCGTGCCCGGCCGCATGGAGCGGATCGGCGAGGCGAACGGCGCCCTCTGCCTCGTCGACTACGCCCACAAGCCGGAAGCCCTCGAAGGCGTCCTCACGGCGTTGCGTCCGTTCGCGACGGGGCGCCTCGTCTGTGTGTTCGGCTGTGGCGGAGACCGCGACCGGGGCAAGCGCCCGATCATGGGCGCCATCGCGGCCAAGGGCGCCGACTGGACCATAGTGACCGACGACAACCCGCGCTCCGAGGATCCGGCTGCGATCCGCGCCGAGATCCTGGCGGCTGCGTCCGACGCGACGGAGATCGGCGACCGCGCCGAGGCGATCCGTACGGCCGTCCGGGGTCTGTCGCCCGGCGACGTCCTCGTGGTGGCCGGCAAGGGCCATGAAACCGGCCAGATCGTCGGCACAACCGTCCTGCCGTTCTCGGACCACGACGTGCTCCGGGCAGCCATCGCGGAGCGTGCGGCATGAATTCCTCCCTGTCCGACGTGCCCCTCTGGACGGGGCAAGCCCTCGAGGCCGCCACCGGCGGGACCCTGCACGGTGACCCGAAGCCCATCACGGGCGCCTCCATCGACACGCGCAGCCTGCAGCCGGGCGACCTGTTCTTCGCCATTCGTGGGGAGGCCCGCGACGGCCACGACTTCGTGCGCGATGCCCTGTCGCGCGGGGCCGCCGCCGCCGTGGTCGCGGCCGACCGCGCGGCGGAATTCGGCGGAGCCGGTGCGGTGCTGGCCGTCTCGGGCGCGAGCGACGACCCCGTCCTCGACGCCATGCGGGCGCTCGGCCTCGCCGGCCGCGCCCGTACCAAAGCCGGTATCGTCGCGGTGACGGGGTCGGTGGGCAAGACCGGCACCAAGGAGGCCCTGCGCCACGTGCTGTCGGCGCAGGGGCGCACCCATGCCTCCATTGCGTCCTACAACAACCACTGGGGCGTGCCCCTGACGCTCACACGCATGCCGGTCGACGCCGATTACGGCGTGTTCGAGATCGGCATGAACCACCCCCGGGAGATCGTGCCGCTCGCCGCCATGGTCCGGCCGGACATCGCCCTGGTGACCACCGTGGAGCCCGTGCACATCGAGCACTTCGCCTCGCTGTCGGCCATCGCCGACGCCAAGGGCGAGATCTTTTCCGGGCTGCGCGCCGGCGGCACCGCGATCCTCAACCGCGACAACCCGAGCTTTTCGCGATTGCTGGCGCACGCGCAGGCGTCCGATGCCGGCCGGGTCGTCAGCTTCGGCGAGCACCCCGAGGCCGATGTCCGGGCGCTCCGCATCGTCCTGCGGCCCGACCTCTCCGTGGTCGACGCCGTGGTGATGGGGATTCCGGTGACCTACCAACTCGGCACCCCGGGACGGCACACGGCGATGAATTCGCTGGGCGTCATGGCGGTGGTCCACGCGCTCGGGGCCGACCTCGCCATGGCCGCCCTGTCGCTGGCGGCACTCCGGCCGCCCGTGGGGCGCGGCGAACGCACGGCCTTACGGATCGGGGAAGGCGAGGCCTTCCTTGTCGATGAGAGCTACAACGCCAATCCGGCCTCCATCCGGGCGGCTCTGGCCACCCTTTCGGCCATCGAGACCGGCCCGCGCGGACGCCGCATCGCTGTTCTGGGCGACATGCTGGAACTCGGGCCCGCCGGGGCGGACCATCACCGCGACCTCGCCGACGCCGTCGAGAAAGCGAACGTCGACCTCGTCTTCACCGCCGGCCCGCTCATGCGTCACCTGTTCGAGGCGCTTCCCTTGAGCCGACGCGGCACCTGCGCGGCGACCTCGGGCGAACTCCTCGATTCCGTGCTCGGCATCCTGCGGACCGGAGACGCCGTGATGGTGAAGGGATCCAACAGCATCCGCATGGGCCGGATTGTCGAAGCTCTCAAAGCCCGGTACGCGAACCCCGGACAAGCTGCGACGGCTCAGACGATCGCTCGCTGAGACCCCCGCTCACGGCCGGGAGGGCGGGGTCCGCGGCCCCGCCTGTCCGGAATTGATCCTCGAAAACCGCGGCCAGGTGCTGGATGCTGTATCTTCTGTCGGACTTGAGCGGCACCCTGTCGCCGCTCAACGTCTTCCGCTACATCACCTTCCGCACCGGCGGCGCGCTGTTCACGGCGGGCCTGTTCGTGTTCTGGTTCGGGCCGCTCATCATCTCGCTCCTGCGCCTGCGCCAGGGCAAGGGCCAGCCCATCCGCGAGGATGGACCGCAATCGCACCTGCTGACGAAGCGCGGCACGCCCACCATGGGCGGTTTGATGATCCTGGCCGGCGCCATCGTGGCGATCCTGCTCTGGGCCAACCCGCGCAACCACTACGTCTGGGTGGTGCTGGCCGTGACCCTGGGGTTCGGCGCCATCGGCTTCTACGACGATTACCTCAAGGTGACGAAGCAGTCGCACAAAGGTTTCTCGGGCCGCTTCCGCCTGCTGCTGGAAGCGGCCATCGCGCTCGCCGCCTGCACGGTCATCGCGGTGTACTCGCCGGCCGCCCTGCAGAACCACCTCGCGTTTCCGGTGTTCAAGGACGCGCTGCTGAACCTCGGCTGGTTCTACGTGCTGTTCGCCGCCTTCGTCATCGTGGGCGCGGGCAATGCCGTGAACATGACCGATGGCCTCGACGGCCTCGCCATCGTGCCGGTGATGATCGCCTGCGGCACCTTCGGGGTCATCGCCTACCTCGTCGGCAACGTCTTCACCGCCGGATACCTCCAAGTGAACTACGTCCGCGACACCGGCGAACTCGCGGTGGTCTGCGGTGCGGTGATCGGGGCGGGCCTCGGCTTCCTGTGGTTCAACGCGCCGCCGGCCCAGATCTTCATGGGCGATACCGGCTCGCTGGCGCTCGGCGGTCTGCTCGGCACCGTGGCGGTCGCCACCAAGCACGAGATCGTCCTCGCCATCGTGGGTGGCCTGTTCGTCCTCGAGATGATGTCGGTGATCATCCAGGTCGCGTCGTTCAAGCTCACCGGTAAGCGGGTCTTCCGCATGGCGCCGATCCATCACCATTTCGAGCAGAAGGGCTGGAAGGAGCCGCAGGTCGTGATCCGGTTCTGGATCATCGCCGTGATCCTGGCACTCGCCGGTCTCGCTACCCTGAAGCTGCGCTGATGACGCCCGCCTTCTGCTTCGCCGGCCGCAAGGTCGCCCTGTTCGGCCTCGGTGGCTCCGGCCTCGCCACCCTGCGGGCTCTGCGGTCCGGCGGGGCCGATGTGCTGGCCTGGGACGACAGCCCGGAAAGTGCGGCGCGGGCTCGCGAACAAGGGTTCTCCGTCTCGGACCTGCACGCGGCCGACTGGACGGAGTTCGCGGCCCTCATTCTCGCTCCCGGCGTACCCCTGACCCATCCGGTCCCGCACTGGACCGTGGACAAGGCGCAGGCCGCCGGCATCGAGATCATCGGCGACATCGAGCTGTTTTGCCGCGAGCGGGCCCGGATCGCACCCGCCGCTCCCTTCGTGGCCATCACGGGCACGAACGGCAAATCGACGACCACGGCTCTCATCGCGCACATCCTCGGCCGAGCCGGCCGGGACGTGCAGATGGGCGGCAACATCGGCACCGCCATCCTGTCTCTTGCGCCGCCCGCGCCGGACCGCATTCACGTCATCGAGCTGTCCTCGTTCCAGATCGACCTGACGCCGTCGCTGAATCCCGGCATCGGCGTGCTCCTCAACGTCACCCCCGACCACCTCGACCGCCACGGGACCCTGGAGCTCTACGCCGCCATCAAGGCACGCCTGATCGCCGGCTCGGCCCTCGCCGTCGTCGGCATCGACGACGCCCCGAGCCGGGCCATCGCCGATGGGGTCACGGGCGCTATCGTGCGGGTGCACGTGGGGGAGGGGATGCCGGAAGGAAGCCTCGCAGCCCGCGACGGATGCGTGTTCGGGGCGGACGGCACGGTCCTCGCCGATCTCGACGGGATCGGCACCCTGCGCGGCGCCCACAATTGGCAGAACGCCGCCGTGGCCATCGCCGTGGTCCAAGCCCTCGGCCTCGACGCCGAGGCCATCCTGGCTGGTTTGAAGACCTTCCCGGGCCTGCCCCACCGCATGGAGGAGGTCGGCCGCCGCGGTCGGGCGCTGTTCGTCAACGATTCCAAGGCAACCAACGCCGACTCGACGGAAAAGGCGCTCACCGCCTTTCACGACATTCACTGGATCCTCGGCGGCAAGGCCAAGGCGGGGGGCATCGAACCGCTCGTGCCGCTGTTCGGCCGGGTCGCCCACGCCTACCTCATCGGCGCGGCGAGCGACGCCTTCGCCGCCACCCTGGAGGGGCGGGTGCCCTACACCCGCTGCGGCACCCTCGACGTCGCCACCGCGAAGGCTGCGGACGCGGCAGCGGCGTCCGAGGCGGCCGAACCCGTGGTGCTGCTCTCCCCGGCCTGCGCCTCCTACGACCAGTTCAGGAGCTTCGAGGATCGGGGCGACCAGTTCCGGGATCTCGTGCGCCGCCTCACCCAGTAGAAGGACGGCGTTCGGCTTTATCGAGGCTTAACCGCTGCGGTCGCATGGTCCATCTCCAGTCGGCATCCTGCCGCCTTCGAGACCGCGCCAAGATGAAGCAGATCGTCTCCGTGCAGGTTCTGCGGGGTCTCGCCGCCCTCATGGTCGTCTTCGGACATACTCAGCATCACGCCTTCGTGCAGAGCGGGAAGCTCGGCGGATCCTTCGAGCGCGTGCACCTGCTCCCCTGGGGCGCGGGCGTCGACATCTTCTTCGTCATCTCGGGCTTCATCATGGTCTACGCCTCCGAGAAGCTGTTCGGACGGCAGGGGGCTGCGATCGAGTTCCTCGGCCGGCGTGTGGCCAGGATCGTCCCGCTCTACTGGATCTTCACCACCCTCTACGTGGCGGTTGTTAGCATCGGACTTGCCGGCACCACCAAGGAGGCCGCTGGTCCCACCACCATCCTGGCGTCGTTCGGCTTCTGGCCGGCCTACGCGCCCGGACAATCCGTTCCGTTGCCGGTCCTGGAACTCGGATGGACCCTCAATTACGAGATGTTCTTCTACCTCCTGTTCGCCGTGTTCATCGGTCTGCGGCGCGAGCGGGCGGTGATGGCGGCCGCAGCCACTCTCGGCGCCCTCGTTGTCGTGGGGCTGGTGATGCAGCCGAGCGCGGCGGCGCCGTTCTTCTGGACGCGCCCGATCATCCTCGAGTTCGGGTTCGGAATGGGCCTCGCCCTCCTGCTTCGCACCGGCGTCTTGCTTTCGGGCCTCGCCCGGAGCGTCCTGCTCGCCGGCGGCTTCGCGATCCTGTTCGTCGACCCCATCGACTCGGCCCATCAAGCCATGGGATGGACGACACCGAACGATATCGCACGGGTGATCGGCTGGGGTCTCCCCGCCGCCCTCATCGTCGCCGCCGCCGTGCTCGGTCGCCAAGCCGGTCCGTCGCCGCTGGCGAGGCTCGGCCTTCTCCTCGGCGATGCCTCCTACGTGCTGTACCTCAGCCACCCCTTCGTGATCGTCGGAACCCGCAAGGCGGCGCAAGCGGCCGGCCTGGAAGAGCCATCAACCCTTTGGCCCATCGTCGCCGTCACGCTCGTGGCGTCCTGCGTCGTCGCGGTGATGATCCATCGCTGGATCGAAAGGCCGGTGACCGGCTTCGTTCAAGGGCTCCTCGTCCGCCGAGGGGCGCCGACGCCACTCACCGCCTGAGGCACGGGACGATTATCGCGGAAAAATCCGGACGGGCGCGTCCTTAAGGCTTCGCTGACACGCCTGTTCCATACTGAGGGGCAGCCGCACGCCTCGCGGCGGATTGGACGAAGACGATGGCAGCGGGCTGGGCAGGGAGCACGTTCGATGGCGGCGCGGCGACGCCAGCGCGCCACGCCATATCGGCTCCCCTCGAGTCCCTCGGTTACCTCCTCTTCGCGCTGTTCATCTTCTTCACGTGCTTCACGTTCATGAAGCCGTCGCCCTATGATTTTCTTGCGCCGCCGACCATTCTGCTCTGGTTTCTGCTGGATATCAGGCTCTATCGCGCAACGATCATCATTGTTGCGCTGCTTCTGATCTATCTCGCCGCGATCCTCGTCTCGCTGATCCCCTATCTCGATGAAGCCCTTCCGGTCGAGTGGACCTATCAGACCGTCTATCTCGGGATCACGGGCATCTTCTTCGTGATGTTCTTCTCGGACGACACCGCCAAGCGCGTGACGTTCGGGCTCAAAGCGTATCTGGCCGGCTGCCTGTTCGCCGCGATCTGCGGCATCCTCAGCTATTTCGACATTATCGGCGAAGCCATCCTGTACAAGATGGACGGTCGGGCCTCAGGGGTCTTCCAGGATCCAAACCTCCTGGGGTCGTTCCTCATCCTGTCGGCTCTGTATCTCATCCGCGGATTGCTGGTCGGAGAAACGCGACGGGTCTTCCTGTCCGTGGCGGCCCTGCTGGTCATTCTCGCCTGTGTCTTCCTCTCGTTCTCGCGCGGGTCCTGGGGCGCTTGTGTCATCGGCATCGCGCTGACCGTCGGGCTGACCTGGGCGACTACCCCTTCCCGGATCGTCCGTCGGCGCATTGCACGCCTGTCGGCCCTGGCGATGGTCGTCGGCGCCCTACTGATCGGGGGCCTCCTCTCCGTCGACAGCATTGCCGAACGCTTCACCGACCGGGCCCAGGTCACGAAGAGCTACGACGAAGGCGAGACCGGGCGGTTCGGCAATCAGCGCCGGGGCATCCCGATGCTCATCGACCGTCCCCTCGGCTTCGGTCCCCTGCGGTGGCGGCTGGTCTTCGATCTCGACCCGCACAACACCTATATCGGCGGGTTCGCC
The DNA here is from genome assembly GCF_001423295.1 of Methylobacterium sp. Leaf112. GTDB lineage: Bacteria > Pseudomonadota > Alphaproteobacteria > Rhizobiales > Beijerinckiaceae > Methylobacterium. The sequence continues at coordinate 23,499 of NZ_LMNG01000031.1, forward strand.
AACGGAGGCTGGATCGGCGGATTCGCCTTCCTGGGCATCGTATTGACGACGACGTTCGTCGGGTTTCGCCTTTGCCTCCAGCCCTCGCCATATCAGGGGCTGGGCCAGGTCGTATTTCCGGCGCTCCTGATGTTCTTCCTCCAGGCGTTCCAGATCGACATCGAGAAGTGGCGCCACGTCTACATGATGCTCGGGATGGTGTGGGGCCTCGAAGCCGCCCGCCTGGCCTGGCGTGCCGGCCGCCACGACGCCGACGCGCAGCTTCCCGGAGTTTCATAAGTTTCATGCCCCGAACACAGCCCGCGCGGACCAGCAGCAAGGCTTGAAACCTGCCGAATGCAGGTGATCCTGCACGAAATCTTCGCGCAATGGTGCGATGCACAAATATCCGTAGCTTAAAACGTGATCGGACGTTTGCGCTTCACGGCGAAGTTTGGCACTCAGGGAGAGCAATTCCGGGGAGGAATGCGATCACACCATCGGGCGTCACGTCCCATGCGCGCCAATCACGAGGCAAGCCAGGACGACGAACCAGGACCACACGGCAAGCCAAGCCCATAAACCGCGCCCGACGGCTGAGGGATCATCTCGCGATCACCCAAGGACGGTACGAATGACCGCATTGCTGCTGATCATCCTGGGCGGGCTCTGCGCCGTCGCCTACGGCATCGTCACGATCAACGACGTCCTGCGCCGAGACGCCGGCACCCAGCGCATGCAGGAGATCGCCGGTGCCATCGCGGAGGGCGCCCAGGCCTACCTGCGCCGGCAATACGCCACCATCGCTGCCGTCGGTCTCGTACTGTTCGTCGCCCTGGCTTTCTTCCTCGGCCTCAAGGTCGCGATCGGCTTCCTCATCGGCGCGGTGCTCTCGGGCGCCGCCGGCTTCATCGGCATGAACGTGTCCGTGCGCGCCAACGTCCGCACGGCCCAGGCCGCCTCGACCTCGCTCGGGGCGGGCCTCGACGTGGCGTTCAAGTCGGGCGCCGTCACCGGGATGTTCGTCGCCGGCCTCGCGCTCCTCGGGGTCGCCCTGTACTACGGCTACCTCACCCGCATCGCCGGGCTGGCGCCCGCCAGCCGAGAGGTCATCGACGCCCTGGTGGCCCTCGGCTTCGGCGCCTCGCTCATCTCGATCTTCGCGCGCCTCGGCGGCGGCATCTTCACCAAGGGCGCCGACGTCGGCGGCGACCTCGTCGGCAAGGTCGAGGCCGGGATTCCGGAAGACGACCCGCGCAACCCCGCCACCATTGCCGACAACGTCGGGGACAATGTCGGCGATTGCGCCGGGATGGCCGCCGACCTGTTCGAGACCTACGCAGTGACCGTGGTCGCCACCATGGTGCTGGCGGCGATCTTCTTCGCCGGGCAGACCGACGTCGCCGGCCGCAACGTCCTGGAGGCGATGCTGCTCTATCCCCTGGCCATCGGCTCGGCCTGTATCCTCACCTCTATCGCGGGCACCTACGCGGTCCGGCTCGGCGCCAACCAGTCGATCATGGGCGCCCTCTACAAGGGCCTGATCACCGCCGGCGCCCTCTCCATCGGCGCCATCGCGCTCGTGAACTTAGCCCTGTTCGGCAGCTTCTCCACCACCTTCACCACCAATGCGGGGGTGAGCTTCACCTCCGGCGGCCTGCTCGGCTGCGCCGTCATCGGCCTCGTCATCACGGCGCTCATCGTGGTGATCACCGAGTACTACACCGGCACCAACTTCCGGCCGGTCAAATCCATCGCCGATGCCTCGGTGACGGGCCACGGCACCAACGTGATCCAGGGCCTGGCGGTCTCGCTCGAATCCACCGCCCTGCCGGCCCTCGTCATCGTGGCGGGCATCATCGGCACCTACTCGCTCGCGGGCCTGTTCGGCATCGCCATCGCGGTCACCGCCATGCTGGCGCTCGCCGGCTTCATCGTGGCGCTCGACGCCTTCGGACCCGTGACCGACAATGCCGGCGGCATCGCCGAGATGGCGGGCCTGCCCCCGGAGGTCAGGAAATCCACGGACGCCCTCGACGCGGTCGGCAACACCACCAAGGCGGTGACCAAGGGCTACGCCATCGGCTCGGCCGGTCTCGGCGCCCTGGTGCTGTTCGCCGCCTACACCTCGGACCTGAACTACTTCATCGCCAACGCGAGCCCGACCCAGTACCGCTTCTTCCAAGGCGTCACCGTCGATTTCTCGCTCTCAAACCCCTACGTCGTCGTCGGCCTGCTGCTCGGCGGCCTGATTCCGTTCCTGTTCAGCGGCATGGCGATGACGGCGGTGGGCCGTGCCGCCGGCGCCGTGGTGGAGGAGGTCCGCCGCCAGTTCCGCGAGAAGCCCGGCATCATGCTCGGGACTGACCGGCCGGATTACGGCCGGGCCGTCGATATGCTCACCCGGGCGGCGATCAAGGAGATGATCCTGCCCTCGCTCCTCCCGGTGCTGTCCCCCATCGTCCTGTTCTTCGCGATCCAGGCCATCGCCGGCAAGAGCCAGGCTTTCGCCACCGTTGGCGCCTCGCTCCTCGGCGTGATCCTCACGGGCCTCTACGTCGCCATCTCGATGACGTCGGGCGGCGGCGCCTGGGACAACGCCAAGAAGTACATCGAGGACGGGCACCACGGCGGCAAGGGTTCGGAGGCCCACAAGGCGGCGGTGACGGGCGACACCGTCGGCGACCCCTACAAGGACACCGCCGGCCCCGCCGTGAACCCGGCGATCAAGATCACCAACATCATCGCCCTCCTGCTCCTGGCTGTGCTGGCGCATTACTGACGGCCCCACCGGCCGCGAATCATCAGAGGGGGTCGGTGCCGCAGGGTTCCGGCCCCTTCGTCCATCGCGAGTGGTGTCGCGATCCGGCGTGTGCGATGCCGCACCGGCGCGGTGGGCCGTCGTCGCGCCACCCCTGACATCGTATCGCGCGCAATCCAATTACGGGTCTCGAAGCCTCGACATCTTACGGGATGCTGTCCGCTTCCGTTCGTCCTTGAAACAACGCGAGAGCCTGCAATGCCGAGCCTGTCCGACCCGATCCGCATCGGCGCGATCGAAGCCAAGAATCGCGTCTTCATGGCCCCGCTCACCCGCGGCCGCGCCACCCGCGCCCACGTGCCGACGCCCATCATGGTGGAGTATTACACCCAGCGCGCCGCGGCCGGCCTCATCATCACCGAAGCCACCGGCATCAGCCAGGAAGGCCTCGGCTGGCCCTACGCTCCGGGCATCTGGTCGGACGAGCAGGTCGCGGCCTGGAAACCGATCGTGAAGGCCGTGCACGAGGCCGGCGGCCGTATCGTCTGCCAGCTCTGGCACATGGGCCGCATCGTCCACCCCGACTTCCTCGGCGGTGCCAAGCCGATCTCGGCCTCGGCCACGACGGCGCCGGATGCCGCCCACACCTATTCGGGCAAGAAGCCCTATGCCGAGGCGCGCCCGCTGCCCGTCGAGGAGATTCCGCGCCTCCTGGCCGATTACGACCGCGCTGCTCGCAACGCCATCGCGGCCGGCTTCGACGGCGTGCAGATCCATGCGGCCAACGGCTACCTCATCGACCAATTCCTGCGCGACGGCTCCAACTTCCGTGACGACCGTTACGGCGGCTCCATCGAGAACCGTATCCGCCTGCTGACCGAGGTGACCCGCACCGTTGCCGATGCCATTGGGGCCGACCGCACCGGCGTACGCCTGTCGCCCAACGGTGCCATCCAGGGTGTGGACGATTCCGACCCCGACACCCTGTTCGCCGCCGCCGCCGCGGCCCTGTCGGAGATCGGCATCGCCTTCCTCGAACTGCGTGAGCCGGGCCCCGAAGGGACCTTCGGCAAGGCAAATCATCCCCCTGTCGCCCCGACCATCAAGGCGGCCTTCGGGGGCCCGCTTGTGCTGAATTCCGATTACGACGGCCCCAAGGGGCAAGCCGTGCTCGATGCCGGGCACGCCGACGCCATCGCGTTCGGGCGACCGTTCATCGCCAACCCGGATCTGCCCGCCCGTATTGCCGAAGGCGCTCCCCTCACCAAGGACGAGCAGAAGACCTGGTACAGCCAGGGCCCCGAGGGCTACGTCGATTACCCGATCCGGTCCGGTGCGAAGGCCGCCTGACGCGCGAAGGCTCTGAGATACGGGCGGCCTGCCGACATGGCCGCCCGACGCGACGTTCGGTGCCAGATCTCCGATCGGGCGCCGGATGTGACACGGACGGGGAAGGAAGCGCGGCCATCGTTCCGAAACGAGCTTTGACGGATCTCTTAGGCGCCCTATCTGAAGACGCTGACGAGGACGCTCCCTTTTGACCGTAATCACCTCCTGCGATGGCCCGGGTACCGACTGGACCGAGGCCGAACGGCTCGAAGCCCTGCGTGATACGACCATCCTCGATAGCGGCCAGGATCCGGCCTACGACGATCTCGTTCGCATCGCCGCGATCGTCTGCGCCGCTCCCGTCGTCCTGATCAGCCTCGTCGATGAGACGCGCCAATGGTTCAAGGCGCGCCTCGGCTTCGAACCAACGGAGACGCCGCGTACCCTGTCGATTTGCGCCCACGCAATCCAGAATGGTCCGCTTCTGGTGATCCCCGACCTGACGGCCGATCCGCGTACCGCGGACAATGCCCTTGTTCAGGGCGAGCATCGCCTGCGCTTCTATGCCGGTGCGGTGATCCGTTCCAAGGGTGGTCTTCCGCTGGGAAGCCTGTGCGTTCTCGACAAAGTCGCTCGGCCGGACGGCTTGACCTCGCTTCAGACCGAGACCCTCGAGGCCCTGGCGCGTCAGGTCGCGACCTTGATCGAACTGCGACAGGCCCGGGAGGCGGTCGCCGTGCGCGAAGCGGACCTCGCCGCGAGCGAGCGTCGGTTCCGTGTCATGACCGCCGCCATGCCCCAGATGGTGTGGACCACGCAGCCGGACGGATTCCACGATTTCTACAACGACCGCTGGTACGAGTTCACCGGCGTGCCCTACGGCTCCACCGATGGCGAAGGCTGGAACGGCATGTTCCATCCCGACGATCAGGCCCGAGCCTGGACGCGCTGGCGGCACAGCTTGGCCACCGGAGACCCCTACGAGGTGGAGTACCGCCTCCGACACAAATCGGGCGTCTACCGCTGGACCCTCGGCCGCGCGATGCCCCTGCGCGATGCGGAAGGTCGCATCGAGCGTTGGTTCGGGACCTGCACGGATATCGAAGATCTGAAGCGCGCCGAGGAAGAGGCGCGCAAGCTCGCGGCCATCGTCGAGCATTCCAAGGACTTCATTGGCATCGCCGACGAGGACGGCCAGGTCCTCCATATCAACGCGGCCGGCCGGCGGCTCGTCGGCCTCGCCGATGCCGATGCGGTTCTTAGGACCGCCGTACCCGACTACTTCGTCCCGGAATGCCAAACGACCGTGACGGAAACCGTTTTACCGGCCGTGCGGCGGGACGGGTGGTGGGAGGGGGAGCTCACCTTCCGTCATTTCGCGACGGGGGAGGGAATCCCCGTGCTGTATAGCGTTTTCCCCGTGAGCGACACGCGTGGTGCCCTCATCGGCTATGCGACCGTGACCCGCGACCTGCGCGAGCGCAAACGGGCCGAGGAAGCCCGCGATCTGCTGATCAAGGAACTCTCCCACCGCATCAAGAACATCTTCGCCGTGGTCGAGGGGATCGCAGCCCTCTCGGCCCGGACCGATCCGGCGGCCCGTCCCTTCGTCGCGGCCTTCCGCCAGCGCCTCGGTGCCCTCGCCAACGCACACGAGTACGTGCGCCCGCACTCGCCTGCGAGCGCGCCGAAGGTGAAGGGCCAGACCCTGTTCGGCCTCATGCGCCTCATCATGGCGGCCTACGTCCAGGACGGCCGCGCGCGCATCGTGCTGCAAGGCGACGATATCGCCGTCGGCGACCGGGCAGCGACCGCGTTCGCCCTGATCATGCACGAGCAGGCCACCAACGCGATGAAGTACGGTGGCCTGTCCACGGAAGCAGGCACCGTGCGGCTCACCGGACGCCGCGACGGCGACACGTATGAACTCGTCTGGGCCGAATCCGACGGCCCACCCGTCTCCGGGCCACCGACGCGCCGCGGGTTCGGCACCGTGCTGGCCGAGCGCAGCGTCGCGGGGCAACTCGACGGCACCCTCGAGCACGCGTGGAACAGCGACGGACTCGTGATGCGCCTTACCGTGCCGGCCGCCAACCTGACTACATGAGCCGCGGCCCCTATCGGCTCGTCGTCTTCGACTTCGATGGGACCCTCGCCGATAGTTTCCCGTGGTTTGCCCGTGTCATCAACGATGTGGCCGATCGCTATCGCTTCCGGCGGATCGCTCCGCATGAGACCGAGGTCCTGCGCGGCCTCGATGCCGCGGGTATCGTCCGCCATCTCGGAATCGCCCCGTGGAAACTCCCGTTCATCAGCCGTCACATGCACGCGTTGGCGGCCCGTGACATCGCTGAGATCTCGCTGTTTCGCGGTATTCGGACGATGCTGGCCGACCTCGCTGCGGCGGGTATGCCGCTCGCGATCGTCAGTTCCAACACCCGGGCCAATATCGAGGCAGTACTCGGGCCGGATGCCCGGCGCTTCCGGCGCTACGCCTGCGGTGCGTCGCTGTTCGGAAAGGCCAAGCGCCTGAGAGCCCTGGTCCGCGACGCAGGTTTTACCCCCGGTTCGACCCTCTACGTCGGCGATGAGATCCGTGACCACGATGCGGCCCGGTCGGTCGGATGCGACTTTGCCGCCGTGGCTTGGGGCTACACCCGTATCGAAGCCTTGCGGGCCACGGGTCCGGTGCTGATGCTGACTCATCCGAGTGCCATCGTACCCGCCGTCGTTGGGCGCGTGTCTGCATAGACACATAGCGTCCGAAAGTAGATCGAACCGAGTGCGGCGGATTGCGCGCGCTGTCTCAGGCGCGCACGACTCGCCCCCGGATATTGAATGCGGAATCGCCATGTCGATGCAGAGTCAACGCGGTGGCGGGGATGGGATGTCCCACCTTTCTCAAGAGACCGCCTACGGCTCCAGGCCGGACCCGCAGGGACTATCTCCCAATATCGTCGCCAGTCTCGCCTGCGGCTTGCGGGCCGTCTACGAAGCCCGGCCGGAGACCGATGTTGCGGATGCTTTCGCCGATCTACTCATGCGGATCGAGGCCGCCGAGCGCGCACGGGGCTGAGACCGTCGGACGGCGTACGCGCGGGCCGAGCCGGCCTTTCGCCGACATCGTGTCCAAGCTCCCCAGTCCGACACCGTAGAGCGATGGTTTCCTCCGGCATGCATATGCCGCATCGGGGTGTTCGAGACGCGGGTCGCCACAGGTCTGCCGTTCGCCCACACAATCCGTAAGGCTTTCGCGGTAGCATCTCGGGCCTGCGCTCGCCTCCAAGTCGATCCGATGCTCTCGATCCCCGACGTGCCGACCCTTCGTCTCTGCAGCATTTTGGCGAGCGCGGCGTTCGTTGTCGTCTATCTGTCCCTGTGGCGTGCGAGAACCGGCCAATCCTATCTGCTGGATTGGGCGGCGAGTTTCGCCCTCTACGTGGTGACGCTTCTGGGATATGCGCGCTTCGGATACCACCCGGTCATCGCGGGGATCCTGTGCGGCCTCCTCGGCCTCGGCAACGTTCTCATCCTGACCGGGGTGTACCGGTTCGACGGCGTGAAACCGTTCCGGCCCTGGATGGCCCTGGTGATCCTCCTGCCCTGCGCCGGCTATCTCGGTCCCGCCCTCCTGGGGTATCCGGTGGCCGCCCAGATCGGTGCGACGCTCGGCCTCGTCTTCGACATGCTCGCCGTCGGCACGATCCTGATCGGCGGCCGGAAACTGACCTCGACCGGAGGACGACGCATCGCCGGATTCGCGCTGCTCGGCTACGTTCCGGGGTACGTCGTTGCGATCCTCATCCTGGCGACCGACGGCGCGATTCCCGATGTCGTGGGGCTCGTGCCGATGCTGTCGGACCAGATGCTGCTGGCGATCCTGAATCTGGGGCTCACCGCCATGCCGGGTGAGCGCGCTCAGAGCGCCCTGCGCCGGATCGCCCTGCGCGACGCTCTCACGGGTGCCCTGAACCGCGCCGGCCTCACGGCCCATGGCCCCACGACCGTGTCCGCGGACACCGCCGTGGTCGCCATCGATATCGATCACTTCAAGGCCATCAACGATCGGTACGGGCATGCGGCCGGCGACGCGGTCCTGGTGCACCTGGCGACCGTCGCCATGCGCCGCGTCTCGGGGCGCGACCTCGTGGTGCGTCTCGGCGGGGACGAGTTCGTCGTCGTTCTGGCCTACGCCACCCGGGGTACCGCCTTGGCGTTCGCCGACGATCTACGGCGGAGCTTCGGAACGGTCCCCGATCTGCCCGCCTGGACCGCAAGCATGGGGGTCGCGATGGTCGCATCCGGAGAAACCAGCCTCCTCCCGGCCCTCGCACGGGCCGACCGGGCGCTGTACGACGCCAAGGCCTCGGGCCGCGATCGCGCCGCCGCCTGAGCCGATTCTCGCGCAACGCTCCGCCGCCCCTTCGTTCAGTCCAGCGAAAAGGCCGCCTCCGTGGTGCGGAAGCGGCCTCGATGGAAGCGTGACAGCGAGGTCGAAGGCGCTCTTACTGCCCGGCGCGTGCGCCCGGGACGACGCTGGCGCCCTTCCCGCTGCCGAAGGGCTCGTACCGGGTCAGACCGCGGAAGAGTTGCGAGATGAAGGCTCGGTCGGCACCGCTCGTCGGGGTCGAGCGCTCGATGAAGTCGAACACCTTGCCGTCCTGCAAACCGTAGAGCGCCACGCGCTCGACTTTGAAGGCCGGGGTGAAATACACGGCCGTGACCTTCTGGTCCTCGATCTGCTCGCCGAGGAACAGCACCGTACGGCGGGTGTTCTGGCTGATGTAGTACCAGCTCTTGTTGCCCACCGTGGACACCGTGGAGGGGGTACCGAGGATCGTCAGCACCTGCTCGGCGCTCATGCCGGGCTTCACCGTCGCCAGGGCGGCCTGATCGATCTGATAGCCGTGGCGCAGATCCTCGCCGATGCAGCCGGCGAGCCCGGTACCGATGAGGCCCAGGACGGCAAGGCGCGCGAGCGACGGAACGAAACGGCGCGACATCGACCACCCTTGATCTTGCTGAAGAACTGAACGCGTCTGCGGCCTCGAGCCCGACACGGCGACGGATCGCCCGCGGAAGCCGCAAGACGGTTGCACCTTGACCATGCGTTGCCGTACCCCGGGGTTATGGTTTTGACAAGGCAAGCGGGGCCACACCCGGCCCTTCCGCAGCGTCCGCGGCGCGCTGTCCACACGGGAAGGGGAGGCGCATGATCGGCCGTCTGTTCGGGCGAACCAGCCCCCGCGAACGCATGATCCGTGACCTTCACGTGCGCATCAACGCCGCCGCGCGGGTTCCAGCCCTCTACACCGCCCTTGGCGTGCCCGACACGGTAGAGGGGCGCTTCGAGTGCTTGAGCCTGCACGTGATCCTGGTGCTGCGGCGGCTCAACCGGCTGCCCGAGCCCGCGGCGGACGTGGCGCAGGACCTCATCAACGCGATCTTCCTCCAGCTCGATTCGTCCTTGCGGGAGAGCGGGATCGGTGATTTCGGAGTGCCCAAGCGCATGAAGAAGCTCGGTGCCGCCTTCTACGGCCGAGCGGCCGGCTACGATGCGGCCCTCGATGCGGGCGATGGGGACGCTCTCGCGGGGGCACTGGCCCGCAACGTCCTCGGTGGTGCTGCACCGGCTGACGCCGCGGACCTCGCACGCTACGTGACGGCGAGCGACCGGCTGCTCGCGAGCCTCGACCTCGACGCCCTCGTGGACGCCGGGCCACGCTTCGCCGCCATCGAATCCGCCGCCCAACCGGCGAACCAATCGGGAGTTTCGCGATGACACGGGATCAGGCGGTCGGACCGCTTTCACGCTCGATCCGGGTCGACCGCATGGCGCGCGCCCAGGGCGACTTCATCGTGACGGCGACGCCGGAGGAATGCGCGGCGCTCGCCGCCGATTTCGGTATCCCGGGGATCCGCGACCTCGTCGGACGCTTCCGCGTCGGCGGCACCCTGGAGAACCTGTCGGTGACGGGTTCCGTCGAGGCAGTGGTGACCCAGATCTGCACGGTGAGCCTCGACGAGTTCGAAGCGCCCGTGCACGAAACCGTCGATGTGGCGTTCACCGATGGCGAGATCCCGACGGGACACGACGCCGAGGAGATCGACGTGCCCGATCCGATCGTCAACGGACGCGTCGATTTCGGGCTGCTGACCGCCGAGTTCCTGGCCATGAGTCTCGATCCGTATCCGCGGAAACCCGGTGTCACGTTCGCCGAACCCGAGCCCGACGCCGACGGAGCGCCGCTCGCGGGCCTGCGGGCCCTGCAGGGCGGCAAGGACTGAGCAGTCCTTTAGGCGGCTCAATCGACCGCTTTGCCTCCATCGGGGCAGATTTCGTTTGCCCGGCGGGCGCGAGTCGCTATTTTCCGCCGCGCCGTGACCGAGGCCGCCCCGATCCGGCCCTCGTCCGCGCGCGCTTTCTCGTTCACGAGGCCTTCGGCGAACTTCATATGTCTCAGAGAGTGTGCATCTCGCTCGACGCCATGGGCGGCGACCACGGCCCAACCACGGTGGTACCGGGCGCCGCCATCGCCCGCGAGCGCCATCCGGAGATGACGTTCCTGATGTTCGGCGACGAGGCGATCCTGGCCCCCCTCGTCGAAGCCGAGCCGCGCCTGAAGGGCGCCGTCGAGATCCGTCACACGGCCCTGGCGATTGCGATGGACGAGAAGCCGAGCCAGGCCGTGCGCACCGGGCGTGGAAAATCCTCCATGTGGAAGGCGATCCAGGCGGTGAAGGACGGCGAGGCCGATGCCGCCGTCTCGGCCGGCAACACCGGCGCCCTCATGGCCATGTCGAAGATCTGCCTCAAGACGCTCGCCGGCATCGAGCGCCCGGCCATCGCCTGCCTGTGGCCCACCGTGCGCGGCGAGAGCGTGGTGCTCGACGTCGGCGCCACCATCGGGACGGATGCCGACCACCTCGTGGAGATGGCCCTGATGGGCTCGGCCATGGCCCGCATCGTCTTCGATATCGACCGGCCCACCGTCGGCCTTCTCAACGTCGGCACGGAGGAGATGAAGGGCAACGAGGCGGTGAAGGAAGCGGCCCGCCGCCTGCGCGAGGCCGACCTGCCGAATCTGAGCTATCACGGCTTCGTCGAGGGCAACGATCTCGGCCGCGGCACCGTCGACGTGGTGGTGACGGAGGGCTTCACCGGCAACATCGCCCTGAAGACCGCCGAGGGCACGGCCAAACAGATCGGCACCTACCTGCGTGCGGCCATGAGCCGGACCCTGTCGGCCAAGATCGGATACTTCTTCGCCCGCCAAGCGTTTAAGGCTCTGCGCGAGAAGATGAACCCGAGCCGGGCCAATGGCGGCGTGTTCCTCGGCCTGGAGGGCATCGTGATCAAGAGCCACGGTTCGGAGGACGCGCACGGCTTCGCGGCCGCCGTCGACCTCGCCCACGACATGGCCCGGCACGACCTCATGCGGACCATCCGCGACATGCTCGAACTGACACCGGCGGGGGCCTCGGCATGAGGCTTCTCGGGTGGTCGAGGACACAGCGATGACGTGCCTGCGCTCCGTCGTGGTCGGCTGCGGCTCCGCCCTGCCGGCCCGATGCGTCACCAACGACGAGCTCGCCAAAACCGTCGAGACCTCGGATGACTGGATCGTCCAGCGCACGGGCATCCGCCAGCGCTACCTGTCGGACGCGTCAGAGACGACCTCGCTGCTCGGCACCCGCGCGGCGCAGGCGGCCCTGGACGACGCCGGTCTCACGGCGGCCGACATCGACCTCGTGATCTGCGCCACCTCGACGCCGGACCACACCTTCCCGTCGACGGCCACGCAGATCCAGGCCGGCCTCGGCATGACGGGCGGCGTCGCCTTCGATCTCCAGGCCGTGTGCGCCGGCTTCGTCTACGCCGTCACCACGGCCGACAAGTTTCTCGTCACCGGCGCGGCCCGCCGTGCCCTCGTGGTCGGGGCCGAGACCTTTTCGCGCCTACTGGATTGGGAAGACCGCACCACCTGCGTGCTGTTCGGCGACGGTGCCGGCGCCGCGGTCCTCGAAGCCCGCGAAGGCGAGGGCACCAGCGCCGACCGCGGGGTACTCACCGCCAGTCTGCGTTCCGACGGACGCCATCGTGAAAAGCTCTACGTCGATGGCGGCCCCGGCTCGACGGGCACCACCGGGCACCTCCGCATGACCGGCAAGGAGGTGTTCCGTTTCGCCGTGGGTTCCGTCACGGATGTCATCGACGACGCGTTCCGGGCGTCCGGCACAACGGCCGAGGACCTCGACTGGTTCGTGCCGCACCAGGCCAACCGGCGGATCATCGAGGCGTCGGCCGACAAGCTCGGTATCGCCCGCGACAAGGTGGTGCTCACCGTCGACCGGCACGGCAACACCTCGGCAGCCTCGATACCCCTCGCCCTCGACGTCGCCCGCAAGGATGGGCGGATCAAGGATGGCGACCTCGTGATGATCGAGGCCATCGGCGGCGGCTTCACCTGGGGTGCGGCCCTGATCCGCTGGTGAATCACCCGCACGGTTGACCCCGGCACCAACGCCGATTAGCGTGCCCTCTCAGACAGATAAGCAATAAAACACGAATCGATGCCGGGGGTATGCGCATGTCGGGAAAGACGGTCACACGCGCCGATTTGAGCGAGGCCGTCTATCAGCAGGTCGGCCTCTCGCGCACGGAATCCTCGGCTTTGGTCGAGACGGTGCTGTCTGAAATCTGCACGTGTCTTGCCAGTGGCGAGACGGTGAAGCTGTCGTCGTTCGGGTCCTTTGTGGTTCGCAGCAAAGGGCGGCGTGTCGGCCGCAATCCGAAAACCGGTGTCGAGGTGGCCATCGAGCCGCGTCAGGTCATGGTGTTCAAGCCGTCGAACGTGCTCAAAGCCCGCATCAACGGGCTGAATGGCGCCGGTGATCACGACGACGACGAATGAGGACTCCGATGTCGTTGGCCGCCGCCGACCCCCGCGACACGCCGGACCGGGCCGCTCAGGAGAAGAGTGCGACCGCCTTCCGCACGATCAAGGAAGCGGCCGACGAGCTCGAAGTTCCTCAGCACGTTCTACGCTTCTGGGAGACGCGGTTCGCGCAGGTCCGCCCGGTCAAGCGGGCCGGCGGACGGCGCTACTACCGACCCGACGACATCGACCTCCTGAAAGGCATCCGCAGCCTGCTCCACGGGCAGGGCTACACCATCAAGGGGGCTCAGGCGATCCTACGCGAGAAGGGGCTCCGCTTCGTCCAGAGCGTCGGGCGTGGCGAGGCCGAAATCGCTGCGGCGTCCCCACCCGAGAACGACGGACCCGAGGAGCTGGATGCGCCTGGGATCGACGGATTGCCCGATGATGCCCGTCCGGTTCTCGAAGCCGTCCTCGACGACCTCTATGCCTGCCGGTCGATCCTGAACGATCTGCAACGCCTATCCGACATGGACGCGTCGACCGACGAGCCGGGGCCCCACCCCTGACGGCCCGCGACGGTCCCGGGACGGACACTGCCAAGTCCGATCGGGACCCTCGACGCGTCGCCTCCGCATCCCCACATCGCATGGACGCGTTCGCCCGCCCGATGCCCTCGCACGGGGACGCGGTCCGCGCCGGAGTGTTCTCGATGCTGCTTGCCCGTTCGACCGCCGCCCTCGTCGCCGGTCTGTTTCTCACCGCACCCGCCTTCGCGCAGACGACCGTGACCCGCAGCGAGACGGCCGCGCCCGGCAAGTCCGTGCGTCTCGCCATCGTGCCGAACCTGAAGAAGGACTGCACGGCCGGGCCGATGCCGGAGATCCGCGTCAGTGGTGCGCCGAAGAACGGGTCTCTCATCACCAAGGTCGGCAAGATCAAGACCCCGGCCAAGTACCGCTGCCCCGGCAAGGAAGCGGCCGTGCAGGCGCTCTTCTACCAGAGCAAGGACGGCTACACCGGTACCGACGAGGTGACCGTGGACGTCAAGGATTCCGACGGAAACGTGCAGACCCAGAACATCCGCATCACCGTCGACGGGTCGAAGAAGGATGCGCCCGCCAAGGATGCGACGAAGGCCGGCACCGACCTCTGAGGCGGACGGAACGCCCACGAGCCGCGCCGTCGCGCATGGTCTGGCTCGGGATCGCCGGGCGCTCGACGATCCCCTGGAACGAGCGGCGTGACACGCGACACAGGCTGGCCCCGTGCGATGATCGCACTGCGACAAAACTGGGCCTGTCAGTTGCATCTCAGCCGAGACAGGATGAAGCTGTCGCTGTCGTGAGGGGATCGGAATGCCTATGCCGTCGACGAACGACCTGTTCCAGAGCTTCGCCCGTGGTTACGAGGCGCGCCGCGATACGGAGATGAGCCTCTCCGAATTTCTCGAAGCGTGCCGCGACGAACCGCTGATGTACGCTACGGCGGCCGAGCGCATCCTCGATGCGATCGGCAAGCCGGAATTCGTGGACACCGCCAAGGACCCGCGCCTCGGCCGGGTGTTCATGAACCGCACGATCCGGGTCTACCCGGCCTTCTCCGAGTTCTACGGCATGGAGGAGACCATCGAGCGGATCGTCTCGTTCTTCCGGCACGCCGCACAGGGCTTGGAGGAGCGCAAGCAGATCCTCTACCTCCTCGGCCCCGTGGGTGGCGGCAAATCCTCCCTCGCCGAGCGTCTGAAAGCCCTGATGGAGGTTCACCCCATCTATGTGCTGAAGGCCGGCAATGAGGTGTCGCCGGTGTTCGAGAGCCCGCTGGGGCTGTTCGACCCCGAGGTGATGGGGGCCGAGATCCAGGAACGCTACGGCATCCCGCGCCGTCGTCTCACCGGGCTCATGAGCCCCTGGGCGCTGAAGCGCCTGGACGAGTTCAACGGCGACATCTCGCAGTTCAAGGTGATTAAGGTTCGGCCCTCGCGCCTGCGCCAGATCGGTATCGCCAAGACCGAACCAGGCGACGAGAACAACCAGGACATCTCCAGCCTCGTCGGCAAGGTCGATATCCGGCGCCTGGAGACCCTGAGCCAGGCCGATCCCGATGCCTACTCGTATTCCGGCGGCCTCAACCGCGCCAACCAGGGCGTCCTCGAATTCGTTGAGATGTTCAAGGCGCCGATCAAGATGCTGCACCCGTTGCTCACGGCGACGCAGGAGGGCAATTACGTCGGCACCGAGAATATCGGCGCAATCCCGTTTACGGGCATTATTCTGGCCCACTCGAACGAATCCGAGTGGCAGACCTTCAAGGGCAACAAGAACAACGAAGCCTTCATCGACCGCATCTACGTCATCAAAGTGCCGTACTGCCTGCGGGTAACGGAAGAACAGCGGATCTACGAGAAGCTAGTCTCCGGCTCCGAGCTGTCGCAGGCCGCCTGCGCGCCCGGCACCCTCGAGATGCTGGCCCGGTTCTCGGTACTCTCGCGCTTGCGCGAGCACGCCAACTCCAACGCCTTCTCGAAGATGCGGGTCTACGACGGCGAGAGCTTGCGCGAGGTCGATCCCAGAGCCCGCTCGATGCAGGAGTACAAGGATTCGGCCGGCGTCGACGAGGGCATGGACGGGATCTCGACCCGCTTCGCCTTCAAGGTGATGGCCGCGACTTTCAACCACGACACCACGGAAGTCTCCGCCGACCCCGTGCACCTCATGTACGTGCTGGAGCAGGCCCTGCGCCGCGAGCAACTCCCGCCCGAGACCGAGAAGCGCTACCTCGAATTCATCAAGACCGAGCTGGCGCCGCGCTACGCCGAGTTTATCGGCCACGAGATCCAAAAAGCCTACCTCGAATCGTATCACGATTACGGTCAGAACCTGTTCGACCGCTATATCGACTATGCTGATGCATGGATCGAGGATCAAGACTTCAAGGATTCCGAGACGGGCCAATTGTTGAACCGTGAGCTTCTCAATCAGGAGCTTACGAAGATCGAAAAGCCGGCCGGCATCGCCAATCCCAAGGACTTCCGCAACGAGGTGGTGAAGTTCGCCCTCCGGTCCCGGGCGCAGCATGGTGGTCGCAACCCGTCGTGGACGTCTTACGAAAAACTGCGGGAAGTCATTGAGCGGCGGATGTTCTCCCAGGTCGAGGAGCTGCTGCCCGTCATCTCCTTCGGTTCGAAGAAGGATGGCGACACCGAGAAGAAACACGGTGAGTTCGTCGATCGGATGGTGGCGCGCGGCTACACCGAGCGGCAGGTTCGCCGACTGGTCGAATGGTACATGCGGGTGAAGCAGGCCGGATAGGACGATCCCGCGACGAAGGCGGCCGCCGTCAGGCGGCCGCTTCCGGCCCGTCGAAACCCGCGAGACTCTTGAGGGCGAAGGCAAACACACCGGATGCACATCGTCGACCGTCGCTTGAATCCCGGGGGCAAAAGCCTCGCTAACCGCCAGCGCTTCCTGCGCCGCGTGAAGGACATGGCCCAGCGCGCCGTGCGGGAATCCGCCCGCGAGAAGGACATCAAGGATCTCGGCAAGGACGGGCGCGTGTCGGTGCCCCTGGACGGGGTGCGGGAGCCGCGCTTTACACGCCAGGCCGGCACGGGACTGCATGACCACATCCTGCCCGGCAACAAGACCTACGTGGAGGGAGACCGCATCGAGCGCCCGCCCGGCGGCGGGGGCGGCAGGGGCTCCGGCGAGGGCGGGGAGGGCCAGGAGAACAGCGAGGACGCGTTCCGCTTCGTCCTCACCCGCGACGAATTCCTCGAACTTTTCCTCGAAGACCTCGAACTGCCGGATCTGGCCAAGCGCCGCCTCTCGGTGGTGGAGACGGAAGGGTTGCGGAGGGCCGGCTACACCGTGTCGGGCTCGCCCGCGAACCTCGCGCTCACCCGCACGCTGCGCAATTCCATGTCCCGGCGCATCGCCCTCAAGCGCCCGAAGCCCGATGAACTGGCGGCGTTGGAAGCGCGCATCGCCGAGACGCCGTCGAGCCATCCCGACCTGCCCGACCTGCTCCTGGCCCTGGCGGCCATGCGCGAGCGCACCAAGCGCATTCCCTACGTCGACCCGCTCGATCTGCGCTACCGCCGCTTCGAGGCCTATCCGCGCCCCGTGGCGCAGGCGGTGATGTTCTGCCTCATGGATGTGTCCGGCTCCATGACGGAGCACATGAAGGATCTGGCCAAGCGCTTCTACATCCTGCTGCACATCTTCCTGACCCGGCGCTACCGCCACGTCGAGATCGTCTTCATCCGCCATACCGACAAGGCGACGGAAGTGGACGAGGAGACGTTCTTCGGCTCGCGCGAGACCGGGGGCACCCTGGTCTCGTCGGCGCTGGTGGAGATGAAGCGCGTCATCACCGAGCGCTACGACCCCAACGACTGGAACATCTACGCGGCGCAGGCCTCGGACGGCGACAACGTCTCGTCGGACGGGCCGACCGCCACGGAGTTGCTCCGTGCCCATATCCTGCCCGCCTGCCAACACTTCGCCTATCTCGAGGTCGGCGACGAGAACGGTCCCCGCGCCGGCTTCGTCGAGCACCGCACCACCCTGTGGCGCACCTACGAGGGCTTGGCCAAATCCGGCGGCGCCATCGCCATGCGGAAGGTCAACCACCGGCGCGACATCTATCCGGTGTTCCGCGAGCTGTTCGGGCGCAAGGACGCGCGGGCGGAAGCGGAAGCCTGAGGCGACGACGGCTTTCTCCTCCCCGTCGCGGGGAGGGGAGGCGAGACGAACCGCTTGGGATCAGAGGACGACCATGGTCGGCAGCATCACCCGCCCCACGTTCGATCCGGTGCCGGGCGCCCGGACGCCCCTTTTCACCGGCAACGACTGGGACTTCGACACGATCAAACGAATCCACGACGCCTGCGAGGCCGAGGCGCGTGAACTCGGCCTCTCGTGGTACCCGAACCAGATCGAGATCATCACCGCCGAGCAGATGCTCGATGCCTATGCCTCCATCGGCATGCCGCTGTTCTACAAGCACTGGTCGTTCGGCAAGCACTTCGCCCAGCACGAGGCCAGCTACCGCCGCGGCATGATGGGGCTCGCCTACGAGATCGTCATCAATTCCAACCCGTGCATCTCCTACGTGATGGAGGAGAATACGGCGACGATGCAGACCCTGGTGATCGCCCACGCGGCGTTCGGCCATAATCACTTCTTCAAGAACAACTACCTGTTCAAGCAATGGACCGACGCCGACGGCATCCTCGACTACCTCGATTTCGCTAAGGGCTTCATCACCCGATGCGAGGAGCGCTACGGCCACGGGGCGGTGGAATCGGTTCTCGATGCCGCCCACGCCCTCATGAACCAGGGTGTCCACCGCTACCCGCGTAAGAAGCGGCCCGATCTGGCGTCCGAGCAGCGGCGCGAACGGGAACGGGCCGAGCACGGCGAGCAGGTCTACAACGACCTCTGGCGCACGCTGCCACAGAAGATCGCCGGCGTGCGCCCCGACCTCGCCGTCGAGCGCCGCAAGGCGCTCCTCGAACTGCCCCAGGAGAATCTGCTCTACTTCCTCGAGAAGGCCGCCCCACGCCTCAGGCCGTGGCAGCGCGAGATCCTGCGCATCGTGCGCCTGGTGGCGCAGTACTTCTACCCGCAGCGCCAGACCAAGGTGATGAACGAGGGCTGCGCCACCTACTGCCACTATCGGATCATGAATTCCCTCTCGCAGAGGGGCCTCATCGGGGAGGCGGCGTACCTCGAATTCTTGACCTCGCACACCAACGTCATCCGCCAGCCGAACTACAACGAGCGCGGCTACGGCGGCCACAACCCCTACGCCATCGGGTTCGCCATGATGCAGGACATCGCCCGCATCGTGGAGCAGCCCACCGAGGAGGACCGGGCCTGGTTCCCCGACATCGCCGGCACGGGCGACGCCATGGCGACCCTGCGCGACATCTGGGCGAACTACCGCGACGAGAGCTTCATCGCGCAGTTCCTGTCTCCGAGGCTCATGCGCGAGATGCGGCTGTTCCATGTGGTCGACGATCCCGACGAGGCGGAACTGCGCGTCGAGGCGATCCACGATGAGCGCGGCTACCGCAAGATGCGTCGCTCCTTCGCCCGCCAGTACGACGTCGCCTGGCTCGATCCGGATATCGAGGTGATGGATGTGGATCTCGAAGGCGACCGCCGCCTCATCGTGCACCACAAGGCGCTCAACCGCATCACTCTGCAGAAGGACGACGCACGGCGGGTGCTCCAGCACCTTGCCGACCTGTGGGGCTATGACGCCATCCTCAGGGAGATCGATCCGGCAACGGACGACGTGCTGGCCGAGCACCACGCCAGCGCCCGGCCGACCTTCTTCTGATCGACCCGTTGCCGCGCGCATTGGCGGCGGGCGGCGGTGAAACGAGAGACGCGACATGAAAAAGGCCGAGGTGCGATGCACCTCGGCCTTTTCTCGGAGCGGCAGATCCAGCCTTCGGCTGTTTCCGTGCTTTGATTGGTCGGAGTAGCAGGACTTGAACCTGCGACCCCCTGTCCCCCAGACAGGTGCGCTACCGGGCTGCGCTATACTCCGTCAGATCGCTCCGAAATACGCCGTTCCCCTCTCCCGAACCCATAACACGCATCTCTGGGGGAGGTGCGATCGACCGGGCCGGTGGCGAGTGCGACGCCCCTTGCGGGGTGGAGGCGTCTTAGCTTTCCGCCCTCCGGGACGCAACCCCTAAGGTGGCTTCGAACGTCGGATGAGGGCGTTCGAAGCCATAGGTTTCTCAGGCGTGCGACGGGGTCGCGTGGGGATCGTGCTTATCGGGCGTGGTGTTGTCCGGGTTCTTGCCACGCTTCTTTGCGATCCAAATCAACAGGTTCCGGATCACGACATAGAACACCGGGGTGAGGAACAGGCCGAACAGGGTCGCGCCGATCATGCCGAAGCACACGGCGGTTCCGAGGGCCTGACGCATCTCGGCGCCCGGACCGGTGGCGATCACCAGGGGCACCGTGCCGAGGATGAACGCGAACGCCGTCATCAGAATCGGGCGTAGGCGCAGGCGGCAGGCCTCGACGGCGGCCGCCACCGGCCCCTTGTGCTCCGTCTCCTCGAGCTGATGGGCGAACTCGACGATCAGGATGGCGTTCTTGGCCGCCAAGCCGACGAGAACGATCAGCCCGATCTGCGTCAGGATGTTGTTGTCCTGGCCGCGGAACTGCACCGCCGCGAGGGCGGCGAGCACGCCTGTCGGCACCACCAGGATGATGGCGAGCGGCAACGCCCAGGATTCGTACTGGGCGGCCAGCACGAGGAACACGAGGAGCACGCCGAGCGCGAAGACATAGACGGCCGTGTTGCCCGTGGCCTTCTGCTGGAACGCGATCTCGGTCCAGTCGTAGGAATACCCCTCCGGCATGGTCTGGGCGATCTTCTCCATGGCCTCCAGAGCCTGTCCGGTGGAGATCCCCGGCTTGGCGTCGCCCTGGATCGGCACCGAGTAGAACAGGTTGAAGCGCTGGACGATCTGCGGTCCGCTGATCTCGCGGATGGAGGCCAGCGTTCCCATGGGCACCAGGGCGCCCGTGGACGAGCGGACCTTCAGTTGCTCGATGTCGCGCTTCTCCAGGCGGAACGCCGCGTCGGCCTGCATCCGGACCTGGTAGATACGGCCGAAGGCGTTGAAGTCGTTGACGTAGGCACCGCCGAGATTGGATTGCAGGGTCGCGAACACCGACGCCAGGGGTACGTTCAACATCCGCGCCATGGTGCGGTCGATGTCGATGAAGAGCTGGGGCGTGTCGTTGCCGAAGGTGGTGAAGACGCGCTGCACCTCCTTGCTCTGGTTGGCCTGGGCCAGAACCTCGTTGGCGGCCGCCAGCAGCGGGCCGATGGCCGAGCTCTGCCGGCTCTCGATCTGCATCTTGAACCCGCCGCCGTTGCCGAGGCCGCGTACGGGGGGGGGCGGGATGAACAGGACGCGGGCTTCCTGGATACCGGCCGTGGCCTTGAACACGTCGCCGGTGATGACGGCGGCGGTGCGTCCCGTCGCGGCCCGCTCCTTGGCTCCCTTCAGGGTGAGGAACATCACCGCGCCGTTGGTTGTGTTGGTGAAGGTCGCGCCGTCGAAGCCCGAGATGATGACGGCGTTGGCGACGCCATCGACCTTGCGGGCGAGTTCGGCGGCATGCCGCACCACCGCCGTCGTCCGCTCGAGGGCGGAGCCGGCGGGAAGCTGGACCACGCCGATGAGGTAGCCCTGGTCCTGCTGCGGGATGAAGCCCGTCGGAACGGTGGTGACGAGGTGGAGCGTACCGGCGAGCACGCAGCCGTAGACGATCAGCATGCCGATGAGGCCGATCACCCGCCCGGTCAGGAACTGGATGATCCGGGCGTAGCCGTTCGACAGAGCGTCGAAGCCGCGATTGAAGGTGTTGGCGCACCACGCGATGAAGCGCGCGAGGAAGAACTTCGGCGGCTTGTGCTCGTGGTGGGGCTTGAGGAGCAGCTTGCAGAGCGCGGGGGATAGGGTGAGCGAGTTGAACATCGAGATGATGGTCGACGCCGCGATGGTGAGGGCGAACTGCTTGTAGAACTGCCCCGAGATGCCTGGGATGAACGCGGTGGGGATGAACACCGCCGACAGCACGAGGGCAATGGCGACCACGGCGCCGCCGACCTCGTCCATGGTCTTGTGAGCGGCGTCGCCGGGCGAGAGCCCCTCGGCCATGTTGCGCTCGACGTTCTCCACCACAACGATGGCGTCGTCGACCACGATGCCGATGGCGAGCACGAGGCCGAACAGGGTGAGGTTGTTCACCGAGAAGCCGAAGGCCGCCATGGCCGCGAAGGTACCGATGAGCGACACGGGAATCGCGATCACCGGGATCAGCGCCGTGCGCCAGCTCTGGAGGAACACCAGCACCACGATGACCACGAGGAGGACGGCCTCGAACAGGGTCTTGTAGACCTCGTGGACGGATTCCTCGATGAACTCCGTCGGGTTGTAGGCGATCTTGTACTCGACGCCGGGGGGGAAGTTCTTGGCGATGACGTCCATGGTCTGGCGCACCTGGCTCGCCGCCTCGAGGGCATTGGTCCCGGGCCGCTGGAACACGCCGACGCCCACCGCCGGAGTCGCGTTGAGGAAGGACTGGGTGGTGTAGTCCTTCTGGCCCATTTCCGTGCGGCCGATGTCCTTGATACGCACGAGGCGGCCGTCGGCGGCCTTGACGATGACCTCCGTGAACTCCTCAGGGGTCTGGAACCGTCCCTGGGACTGAACCACGAGCTGGAACGCGTTCGACGCCGGAGCTGGGGGCGCGCCGAGGGCGCCGGAGGCGACCTGCACGTTCTGCTCCTGCAGCGAGGTCAGCACGTCGGTGGTCGAGAGGCCATAGGCGGCGAGCTTGTTGGGGTCGAGCCAGATGCGCAGGGCGTACTCGCTGCCGCCGAACACCGTGATGTCGCCGACGCCGTCGAGGCGCAGCAGCTCGTCGCGTATCCGCAGATAGATGTAGTTCGAGAGGTAGTTCTGGTCGTAGGTGTTGTCGGGCGAGAGCACGTGCACGACGAGCATCAGGTCGGGCGAGGCCTTGCGGACGGTGACGCCGAGGTTGCGTACGTCCGGCGGCAGGCGCGGCTGGGCCACCGAGAGGCGATTCTGCACCAGCACGTTGGCGATATCGAGGTTGGTGCCGACCTTGAAGGTGACGGTGAGCTGCATGTTGCCGTCGTTGGTCGACAGCGACGTCATGTAGAGCATGTTGTCGACGCCGTTCACCTCCTGCTCGATGGGGGTGGCGATGGTGGCGGCGACCGTCTCGGCATTGGCGCCCGGATAGGAGGCGCGCACCACCACGGTGGGCGGTACGATCTCAGGGTACTGCGAGACCGGCAGGGAGGCGTACGAGACGTAGCCGATGATCAGGAACAGGATCGACGTCACGGACGCGAAGATCGGTCGATCGACGAAGAAGTGGGCAAAACGCATGGGGTGAACCTCTCGCCGCTCCAGGGTGGTTCACCCCGGACGGGACCGTCTTGTCGTCAGCGGACGGGCGCACGGATCACGGACGATCCGGGTGCACGCTCTCCTCAGGTCTTACCGGCGATGGGCCGGACGTTCGTCTCGCGAGGCACCTTGCCCCCACCCGGCGCGCCGCGAAACGGGCGTGTCGTGCGACGACCCGGGGGCCGCGGCACGACACGTGATCTTGCCGGTGCCCGTCGATCCTGCGCAAGCGGACCGGTCGACGGACACGGGAACGGGGAATCGCTGTCCGTCAGCTCTTGCGGGGCGGCAGCGTCGACGATTCGGCCGTGACCTTGGCGCCGGGGCGCACGCGGGACAGGCCGTTGACCACGACGTTCTCGTCGCCCTTCAGCCCGTCGCGGATCACCCGGTAGCCGTCGACCTTCGGACCGAGTTTGACTTCGCGCGAGGCGACCGAGCCGTCGTCCGCCACAAGGTAGACCACACGCTTGTCCTGGTTGGCCGAGACCGCGTCGTCCGGCAACAGAATGCCCTGGTACGGCTTTGTCGCGGGCAGCGACACGATACCGAACAGGCCCGGCTTGATGAAACCGTCGGGGTTCTCGACGGTGGCGCGCAGGAGCACGGTTCCGGTGGCGTTATCGACGCGGTTGTCGACGAAGTCGAGGACGCCCTTGCGGGTCGGCTTCTCTTCGCCCGTGAGCGCAATGAGGATCGGAACGCCCTTGCCCCGCTGGGTCTGACCCATGCCGATCCCGAGGGATCCCTGGTACTTCAGGAACGAGCGCTCATCGACTGTGAAGCCGAAGAAGATCGGGTCGAGGGACACGATGGTGGTCAGCAGGGTCTGGTCGGTGATGACGATGTTGCCCTCGGTGACGAGGCGCCTGCTGATGCGGCCCGAGATCGGGGCCTTCACCTCGGTGAAGTCGTAGTTGAGCTGGGCCTGGCGCAGCTGCGCGTCGGCGCTGTCGACATCGGCCTGCGCGGTCTGCGAAGCTTGGCGGCGCTGGTCCGTGACCTGCTCGGAGATGTTGCCCGAGCGGCTCAAGGTCTGGGCGCGATCGAGGTCGGTCTGCGAGAAGTTCAGCCGCGCCTTGGCGGAGACCAGGGCGGCCTGGGCCTGATCGAGGGCGGCCTTGTAGGGGCGCCGGTCGATGACGAAGAGCAGGTCGCCCTTCTTCACGTTGGCGCCGTCCTGAAAGTTGAGCTTCTCCAGGTAGCCCGTGACCCGGGCACGGACATCGACGATCTCCACGGGATCGAACCGGCCCGTGTACATGTCGGTCTCGACGATCTCGCGAACCACGGGCTTGGCCGTGGTCACCTTCGGCGGTGGACCGCCCGGCGCCTGGGCCAGGACCGGAAGGCCCGCCCCAACTGGAAGCCCAGCCAGGGCGAGACCGAGGGCCGGAAGAAAACGGAAGAGCGGACGCCTGCGCATATCGATAATCCCTATGCCCTTCGAGCTAGAGGTACGGTGCCGCCCATGGAGTGCGCTGCCGCACATGGTCGCTCGTCCGCCTGAAACCGAACGCGGTGTTCGCGAATACGGCCTGATCCGGTGGTCGAGCCGCGAGGCTATCGCGTGATCGGCTCGCCGGCGCCGTACCAATCCTTGAAGCCGCCGATGTAATGGGCGTCGATGGCGAGCCCCGCCCGCTGTGCGGCCGCCAGGGCGTGCACGGAGCGGACGCCGGCAGCGCAGGAGAACACCGGACGCCTGCCATCCTCCGACACCAGGGCGGCGATGGCGTCCGGATCGAAGGTCGAGAGCGGGTGCGTGACCGAGCCCGGGATGTGGCCGCTGGCATATTCATGCGGCTCGCGCACGTCGATAAGCAGGATCGTCCCGTCGGCGAGCCCCGTCTTGACCGTATCCCGGTCGAGATCGACCACGTTCATTGATCCATCCTCGTTCGTCCGCTGTTGTTTTAAGCGCGTGGGGAGGTGGCCGCAACGCGCTCGGCCAGAACCGCGTCGACGCCGGCGAAATGCCCTGTCCAGTCGGGCGGTGCGTAGCCGTCGAGGCGCGACTTCAGGTCCGCCCGCAGGGGGGAGGCGGGAGCGCTCAGCGCCTCGATGGCTTCGCGCCAGCCCGGACCGTCGAGGGGGTCGAGGAGGTGGGCGAAGCCGCTTCCGATCTCGCGATGCACGGCAAGATCCGAGGCGACGACGGGCAGGCCGCAGGCTGCGGCTTCCACAACCGGCAGGCCGTACCCTTCTGCGAAGGAGGGCATCAGGAGTGCGGTGGCCCCCTGAAGCAGGCGGGCGAGGCCGTGGCTCGATAGACCGCCGACCTCGATCACGTGCGCCCGCATGGCCGGGCAGCGCTCCAGCATGTCGATGATGTTCTCCGCCTCCCAGCCCCGGCGTCCGACGAGGACGAGGCGCGGCGTCGCCGGGCCGTGGCGCTGGGCGAGGTCGCGCCAGAGGTTGAGCAGGCCGAGATGGTTCTTACGCGGCTCTATGGTGCCGCAGGCCACGAAGGTCGGACGGTCGGGCACCAAGTTCGGGGCGCCTGAGGCCGGCTGGAACACCGGTTCGACGCCGAGCCAGGCCACGGTCGTCGGGCGTTGGGGAAGGCCACGGGCCGCGAGATACCCCGAGAGATGCGCCGCGACGTCGGCCGAGTTCACGAGGATATGGGCCGCATGGGCCGCGATGGTCCCCATTCGGGTGGCGTGGCGCTCGGCTTCGCCGGGTCGGCCGTATTCCGGATAGGCGATGGGGATGAGGTCGTGGACGAAGAACACCGGGCGGATGTCGCGGCGGTCGTAGAGCCAGTCGAACCGCTCCGGCCTGTCGAGGCGCAGGTGCGAGGTGTGGAGGTAGACCGTCCCCTTCGGCAGGCGGTCTGGGCCGCGTGCGCGCAGCACCGTCCAGGCCGTGCGGGCCTGGAGGCGTCGGCGTGCGGCGGTGTCCGGGCGCCGCGGCGGGCTCGATGTCTCGCGCACGGGTGAGCCGAGGGCTCCGGCAAGGCGGCGATAGACCGGATCGTCCTCCGCCGCGCGATCTTCGACCCAGCCCGCCGCCACAGCCTCGACGATCGCGGCGGCCTCGGCCCGATCCAGCACCTTCGGGCCGAGAGCCGTGGATACGAGGCCGAAGCGTGCGCCCGTCTGCCCCAGGACATGACGGGCGTAGGCGAGGTCGACCCGGTCGATTCCGCTCGGCGAGGCGTGACGAAGCCGGGTGATGAGGCGGGTGAGGTCGAAGGCGATCGAGGAGACGGGCATGATCCTCCGGTTGCGTTCAGGCGCGGCGCCGTATCGAGGCGCTTGTCTCGGCATCGACTTTTCCGAAAGCCGGCAACCACCTTTCGGGCCGATGCCCTATATGCGTGCCACAGCCCCGCGCCGATCCCTTAGTTAAAGGGATCGATCAACGCCACCCGCAACGCCGTCTGGCCAACCCGAGCAACGCCCCCGTGTCTCCCGGTTACCTGCCCTTCGCGGGCGCCCTCGATCTGCCCGCCTACACCTGCGACAATTGCGGGTTCTGGCAGCGCCACTTCACCGCTCCGGCCGGTTGCCCCATGTGCCTCGACGCGCGCCACGTGGTGCCGCAGAACGGATGGCAGTTCTGGACGGAGGCGGAGGCGCAGGCGCGCTTTCCCTGCCACTGGGAGGAGCTGGAGCCGGGTGTCTGGCGGTTCTGGAACGACCCGGTCTCGGGAATCGGGCCGAGCGCGTATCTGATTCAGACGCCACACGGCAACATGGGCTTCGAGGCCTGCCCGGTCTTCAGCGAAGCGGCGCTCAAGCACATCGCGAACCTCGGCGGCATGCAGGTGCTGTCGTCGTCCCACCCGCACGCCTACGGCGCTCTGGTGCAACTGCAGGACCGGTTCGACCCGGAATTGTGCCTGCCGGCCGCCGACTTCGTGTGGAGCGCAGCGCTGCAGGTGTCGTGGCCCTACGACGATTTTCTCGAGCCCCTGCCGGGACTCGAACTCCACCGCACCGCCGGTCATTTCGACGGCCACGCCGTGCTGTTCGACCGATCGCGAAAAATCCTGTTCTGCGGCGACGCCCTGAAGTTCGAGCTCGACCCGAAGGATTTCCGCCGGGCCGTCACGATCTCGGCTCACAAGGCGTTCGTGCGCGGGGTGCCGCTCACCACGAACGAGTTGCGGCGCTACCGCGACGTGTTCGCCCAGCTCGACTTCACCCAGACCTGGACGCCGTTCGAGCCGGCCGCCAATTGCGGCCGGGCCGAGGTTCTGGCGCTCCTCGACGGCATGCTGGCGACCCGCCCGCATGCCGCCCCGGTCGCCCTCGATTCGCTCCGCGGTTGAGGATCAGGCACGCCCCTTGGCGGTCTGACCGAACATCACCTTC
The DNA here is from genome assembly GCF_001423295.1 of Methylobacterium sp. Leaf112. GTDB lineage: Bacteria > Pseudomonadota > Alphaproteobacteria > Rhizobiales > Beijerinckiaceae > Methylobacterium. The sequence continues at coordinate 50,763 of NZ_LMNG01000031.1, forward strand.
TTGGCGTCCTCGCTCATGGTCTTGCCGAAATCCGGGTTGACCTCCGGTGCACGGGCATAGGCCGCCTTTGTGGCCGGGCGCTCCGCGATGGTCGTGAACCATCGCGCGAGGTTCGGGAAATCCGAAAGGGTCTGGCCCTGCTTCTCGTAGGGCACGATCCACGGATAGGCGGCCATGTCGGCGATGGAATAATCCGCACCGGCCACGAACGCGCGGTCGGCGAGGCGCCGGTCGAGGACGCCGTAGAGCCGATTGGTCTCGTTGACGTAGCGGGTGATGGCGTACGGGACCTTTTCTGGGGCGTACTGGGTGAAATGATGGTTCTGGCCGAGCATGGGCCCGAGGCCGCCCATCTGCCAGAATAGCCATTGCAGCACCTCGGCGCGGCCACCCAGGTCTCGCGCGATGAACCGACCGGTCTTCTCGGCGAGGTACAGCAGGATCGCGCCGGACTCGAAAAGCGACACCGGTTCGCCACCGCCCTCGGGCGCGTGATCGACGATGGCCGGCATACGGTTGTTGGGGGAGATGGCAAGGAAGTCGGGCTTGAACTGCTCGCCGGTGCCGATGTTCACGGGCTTGATCGTGTAAGGCAGACCGGTCTCTTCGAGGAACAGCGTCACCTTGTGGGCGTTCGGCGTTGGCCAGTAATACAGGTCGATCATGGAGCATCCTTGATTCGTGCGCGAAGGCGATGGGCGCAACGCACGGGTACGCGCGCCGACCGTCGAACGGTTCACGCAGGCCCCATTGATCCCAGGACATGCCGGCGATCAATGGGTTTGCGGTTCGCCGGGATTCGGCTGCGATGCCCAACCGATTTGGCCGGGATCTCTTGCGGGTACAGATCGGCGCGCGTCAGCGTCATGGGAAGATCGAGGGTGATGACGGCTCCCACCGGCGGTCCTGGCAATCTCGATCTGCCCCTGTACGCTCGTTGCGACGAGGCTGAAGACAATGTGTAGGCCGAGGCCGCCCTGGTCGCGCCCCGTCGTAAAGAACGGATCGAACACCGTCCCGAGGTTCTCAGACGGGATACCGGCGCCGTTGTCGGAGCGGGATGATCGACGATGGTCAACAGAATGGTCCCCGAGACCGGCAAACGAACGATCGGGTTGAACATCGTCTGTCGCCCAACGCGACCGTCCGGTACCGTCGCCCTCGACAGCCTGTCTGCGTTGGCCAAGCAGAGCCCCCCGAAAGCGCTGGTCGTTCGCATGACGGACTGCGCTGTCACACGCGATCAGGACCGGCCGCAGCCGGATGCCTCGCCGTCCGGCCAAGGGGAATTGAGCTGGCGTGTCCGCTCGCGGCCCGGCCGCTCGCCGCACGGGGTGCAGCTTCGCGCTTCGGCCTCACGCACGAGGCGCTCGGCCATGGCCCGCACCGCGTCCTCGCTGTCGGCGACATGACCGAAGGTGACTTGTCGAATTTAAAGACGTGGTCGGGGCCATAGCGGAAGCCCTTGGGCCTGAGACCGAGCAAGTGATCGAGCGGTGACGATCAGGAGGCCAAAGCCGTAACCTACGTTAGCTCTTGATGCCAACCAGACCTGAGAAATAGTTTAATCACATGATAAAATCAACATAGATGACTTGCTTAAGGTTGGAATTGGTCGTGATGCAACACTGAATTATTTTCAAATACATGAGGGTGGCTTCCTCGGCCCTATGCACGAGGGGCAACGACGGAAACGGCCAGGCGTCGCAGGACGGGGCCGGCCGCAAAGCGGCGTTGCAACGGACGGGCTTTCCGGCTGATGTCCCCTATGTCGGGGTCATGAGACGAACCCTCACAAACGCCGTCCGGGCGATCGCGCTTCTCGTCGTCACCAGCGCATCCGCGGCCGGGGCGCCACCCTTCATCCTTGTCGGCCTCGACGGTAAGACCTTCTTCGATCCCGCAGGCGGCCGCAACGGCCCGAATGGCCACGATTCCGTCGGCATCCTCGATGTCAGCGACGAGGCAAGACCTCGCCTCGTTCATACCCTGCCCCTCGACAATTCCGTCTACGGACCACCGACCAACCTCGGAATCACCCCGAACGGTCGGCTCGGCCTCGTCGCGAGTTCCGTCCTGATGCGGCAGGAGGGGACCGCCTGGTACGCGCAGCCCGACGACCGGCTCCATGTCATCGATCTCGCTGCCGTGCCGCCCCGTCTTGTCGAGACGGTCAAGGTCGGTCGTCAGCCATCCGGGATCGCCATCGACAGGTCCGGCGGCCTGGCATTGGTCGCCAACCGCGAGGGTCGCAGCGTCACCGTCCTGACCATTGCCGGGACCACGGTGCGCACGGTCGCCACCATCGATGTCGGCGACGAAGCGGCGGCGGTGGCCTTCGCGCCGGACGGGCGCCGGGCCTTCGTCGCGAAGAACAAGGCCGCCAAGCTCGGTGTCCTGTCCATCGACGGAACGCAGGTGCGCTCCGAAACCAGACTCGATCTGCCCGTCGGCCCCGGCGTCTACGGTCTCGCCGTCACGCCGGACGGGGCCGTCGCCCTCACGGCCAATACCGGGCCCGAGCCAAGCGACGGCCATGCCGACACCGTGAGCGTGATCCGTGCCGATGGGACTCGTCCCGTCGTGATCGATCATCTCGGCATCGGCGACACGCCCGAAGCCCTGGCCATCGCCCCTGACGGACGCCACGCCGCCGTCTCGGTCGTACGCGGGGCGAGCGCACCGCACGGCAGTCCGGGCTACACGCCAAACGGGGCCGTGGCGCTGCTTTCCATCGCGCCCGACGGTCAGGTCCGGCGCGTCGCCGAAGCCCCAGCCGGGGCTGTGACGCAGGGCATCGTCTTCAGTCCGTCCGGTGATTACGTCTACGTCGGCAACTACGTCGACCGGACGCTCGGCGTCTACCGAGTCGTGGGGGATACCCTCACGGACACCGGCCACCGGGTGACCCTTCCGGGACAACCGGCCTCCCTCGGCGGGCGATAGGCGGCCCTCCAGCTACTCTCGGGCGACGCCCGTCGGCGGCGGGTCCGCCTCAATCGCCCATCGGGAAGTGCTCGATGAAGCGCACGCCCTGCCAGAGCTCGATGGCGTGGCCATCGACGAGCGCTTTCGCACGTGCGCAGGCCTCTTCGTCGTTCCGCGAGTCGAGGCGGACCGACCCGACGAGCGAGCCATCCTTCCCGAGAACCAGAGCGCGGTAAGCGGGCTCGATCTCCGGGTTCGTCTTGCCGCGGCTTCCCGAGCTATTCTTCGCCATAGGGATGTAGGGCTCCGGCATGGAAGAAGGCAGCCGTCACCGCGGCGCAACCCGACCGCTCGCGCGAGGTCGGCGTCCTTTCTCGGCGTGTGGATCGACGGCGTAATTAACTTGGATCAATTGGCTGTAAAAAGGTGTCTCGTGCACCCGGATCGGACTCCGGGCGGCCGGTGCCCGTTGGGTTCGGCCCTTCGCGCTGCGGACGGCTCTCGGCGCGTAATCCTCAGGGGGCTTCCCCTCGAACGAGCACGACACACAGTCTGGCGATCCTGATGGGATCCTTATGAAATCGCCCGCGCTTCCATCTCGAACCCTCATGCGGAACGCGTCCACAAGGGTCAACGAGCACGGCCAGTCCCGACACCGGCTCGCCGAACCGCAACGGACGCACCATGCCGGACATCACGTTCATCGCCCTCGGGCTCGCTTTCTTCGGCCTGGCCGCCGGCTACGCCGCGCTCTGCGAACGCCTCTGAGCCCCGCGCCATGACCCTCGACCTGACACTCGGCGCCCTCACGGCCCTAGGGCTGTTCGGATATCTCACCTACGCCCTCGTCCGCCCCGAGCGGTTCTGACGGAAACCCTCCCCATGACCCTCAATGGCTGGATTCAGATCGCGTTGTTCTGCGCGGTCGTGGTGGCGCTTGCCCGCCCCCTCGGTGGCTACATGACCCGCGTCTTCGCGGGGAAGCACACCCTCCTGTCGCCCGCGCTCGGCCCCATCGAGCGCGGCCTCTACCGCGCCGCCGGCATCGATGCGCGGCAGGAACAGCACTGGCTGGCCTATGGGCTATCGATGCTGACCTTCCACGTCCTCGGCTTCCTCGCCCTCTATGCGCTCCTGCGCATCCAGGCCGCGCTGCCGCTGAATCCGGACGGCCAGACGGCGGTCGCGCCGGACCTCGCCTTCAACACCGCCGCGAGCTTCGTCACGAACACGAACTGGCAATCCTATGGCGGCGAGACGACGTTGTCGTACCTCACGCAGATGCTGGGCCTGACCCACCAGAACTTCCTCTCGGCGGCCACCGGCATCGCCCTGGCGGTGGGGCTGGTGCGCGGGTTCAGCCGGGCTTCGAGCCGCACGATCGGCTCGTTCTGGGTCGATCTCACACGCACCACCCTCTACGTGCTGCTGCCGCTCTGCATCGTCTACACGCTGTTCCTGGTGTCACAGGGGATTCCCCAGACCCTCGGGGCGGCCGTGGAGGCGACGACCCTGGAGGGCGCCAAGCAGACCCTCGCGGTCGGCCCCGTGGCGAGCCAAGTCGCCATCAAGATGCTCGGCACCAACGGCGGCGGGTTCTTCAACGCCAACGCCGCGCATCCGTTCGAGAACCCGACGGCCCTCGCGAACTTCGTCCAGATGGTCTCGATCTTCGCCCTTGGCGCGGCGATGACCAACGTGTTCGGCCGGATGGTCGGCGACGAGCGCCAGGGCTGGGCCATCCTCGCCGCCATGGCCGTTCTGTTCCTCGCCGGTACCGCCATCGTCTACGGAGCCGAGAGCGCGGGCAGCCCCGTCCTCAACGGACTCGGGCTGACCGGCGGCAATATGGAAGGCAAGGAGGTCCGGTTCGGGATCCTGGCCTCTGCGTTGTTCGCCACCATCACCACGGCGGCGTCCTGCGGCGCGGTCAACGCCATGCACGACAGCTTCACAGCGCTGGGCGGCATGGTTCCGCTCATCAACATGCAGCTCGGCGAGATCATCGTCGGCGGCGTCGGGGCGGGCCTCTACGGCATCCTGGTCTTCGTCATCGTGACGATCTTCGTCGCCGGCCTGATGGTCGGACGCACCCCCGAATACCTCGGCAAGAAGATCGAGGGCCGCGAGGTCAAGATGGCGATGCTCGCGATCCTGTGCCTGCCACTGATGATGCTCGGCTTCACGGCCCTGGCGACGGTGGTCGCGGCCGGCCTCGCCGGACCCGCCAATGCCGGCCCGCACGGCTTCTCGGAAATCCTCTACGCCTTCACCTCGGCGGCGGCGAACAACGGGTCGGCCTTCGGGGGCCTGACGGCGAACACGGCCTTCTACAACACCACGCTTGGCCTCGGAATGCTGTTCGGCCGCTTCTTCGTCATTGTCCCGGCGCTCGCCATCGCGGGTTCGCTCGCGGCGAAGAAGACCGTGCCGGCCTCGGCCGGGACATTCCCGACGGACAGCGGCCTGTTCGTCGGGCTCCTCGTCGGCGTGATCCTCATCGTCGGCGGCCTGACGTTCTTTCCGGCACTGGCGTTGGGTCCCATCGTCGAGCACCTCGCCGGCGGCCTGGGCCAGACCTTCCCGTCGGGCGGCTGAGATGCGTCACATCACGCTGCCCCGCCGCACGCCGACCCGCCGCACGCCGACCCGGCGCGCCCTCGCCAAGCACCGGCCCCGCCCGCGGACGTGGAGCCGGGTCGACCGGCACCGATCCGCCCTTCGCATCTCGGACGTCGTCCTCGTCCTCCTGGGGCTGGCCCTGCTCGGCGCCCTCTGCCTCGGGGCAGCGGTGACTCTGCTCGGGCGAGCGCTCGCACCCTGACTGTCCCGATCCGCGCGGCGCTCCGGCGCTTCGGCCTCCTCAGAATCCCCCGCTCCGGATAGACGCCATGACTCGCCCAAACGCCACAAGCCTGTTTCAGGCCGCCCTCGTCGGGCCGGCCCTCGTCGGCGCCCTGACCAAGCTCGACCCCCGTACGATGGTCCGGAACCCGGTCATGTTCGTGGTCGAGGTGGTCGCCGTCCTGACCACGATCCTGTTCGTCCGGGACGTCGTCACGGGCGGCGCCAACCTCGCCTTCTCGGCCCAGATCGTCCTGTGGCTCTGGTTCACCCTTCTGTTCGCCAACTTCGCCGAGGCCATCGCCGAGGGACGCGGCAAGGCCCAGGCCGACAGTCTCCGGCGCTCCCGCACCGAGACCATGGCGAAGCGCCTCACCGGACCCGGACGGGATCACGAGATGGTGCCGGGGAACAGCCTCACGGTCGGCGACGTGGTGCTGGTCGAGGCGGGCGACATCATCCCTTCCGACGGAGAGGTCATCCTCGGCGTGGCCTCCGTGAACGAGGCCGCCATCACCGGCGAATCCGCCCCCGTCATCCGCGAATCCGGCGGCGACCGCTCGGCCGTCACCGGCGGCACCCAGGTGCTGTCCGACGAGATCCGGGTGCGGATCACGGCCGCCGCCGGCTCGACCTTCGTCGATCGGATGATCGCCCTCGTGGAGGGCGCGGCGCGGCAGAAGACCCCGAACGAGATCGCCCTCAACATCCTGCTCGCGGGGCTCACCCTCGTCTTCGTCTTCGCCGTCGCCTCGATCCCGAGCTTTGCCGCCTATGCGGGCGGCACGATTCCCGTCATCGTCCTCGTTGCCCTGTTCGTGACCCTGATCCCGACCACCATCGGAGCGCTCCTCTCCGCCATCGGCATCGCCGGCATGGACAGGCTGGTGCGCTTCAATGTCCTCGCCATGTCGGGCCGCGCCGTGGAAGCCGCCGGCGACGTCGATACGCTCCTTCTCGACAAGACCGGCACCATCACGCTCGGCAACCGGCAGGCGACGGAGTTCCGCCCCGTGCGCGGCGTGTCGGAGCGGGATCTGGCCGACGCCGCCCAGTTGGCATCCTTGGCCGACGAGACCCCCGAGGGTCGGTCCATCGTAATCCTGGCCAAGGACCGCTACGGGATCCGGGCCCGCGACATGGCGAGCCTGAGCGCGACCTTCGTGCCGTTCACGGCGCAGACCCGAATGAGCGGCGTCGACCTCGACGGATCCTCCATCCGCAAGGGTGCCGTGGAATCGATCATCGAGTCGGTGAACCGGCAGCCCATGGCGACCCACGGCTCGAGCGTCGCCCTGGACTACGGCCCGGGCGCGGCCCCGGAGACGATCCGAGAGATCCAAGCCATCGCCGAGGACGTCGCCAAGGCCGGCGGCACGCCCCTCGCCGTCTCCCGCGACGGCCGACTGCTCGGCGTGATCTATCTCAAGGACATCGTGAAGGGTGGCATCCGCGAACGTTTCGCCGAGCTGCGCCGGATGGGCATCCGCACGGTGATGATCACCGGCGACAATCCCATGACCGCGGCCGCCATCGCCGCCGAGGCCGGTGTCGACGACTTCCTCGCCCAGGCGACCCCGGAGGACAAGCTCGCGCTGATCCGCCGGGAGCAAGCTCAGGGCAAGCTCGTCGCCATGTGCGGCGACGGCACCAACGACGCCCCGGCCCTGGCCCAGGCCGATGTGGGCGTCGCCATGAACACCGGCACCGTGGCGGCCCGCGAGGCCGGCAACATGGTCGACCTCGACAGCGATCCGACCAAGCTCATCGAGATCGTTGGCATCGGCAAACAGCTTCTCATGACGCGGGGCGCCCTGACCACGTTCTCCATTGCCAACGATGTCGCCAAATACTTCGCGATCATCCCGGCGATGTTCCTCGGGCTCTATCCTCAGCTCCAAGGCCTCAACGTCATGGGGCTCGCCTCTCCCGAAAGCGCGATCCTATCGGCCATCGTCTTCAACGCCCTGATCATCGTCGCGCTGATCCCCCTGGCCCTGCGCGGCGTGTCCTACCGGGCGGTCGGGGCGGGCGCTCTGCTCGGCCGGAACCTCGCCGTCTATGGGGTCGGCGGCATCCTTGTGCCGTTCGTGGGCATCAAGGCCATCGATCTGACGATCACCGCCCTGCACCTCGTCTGAGCCGCGCCTCCCTGCTACCGTCGAGAACTCCGTCATGTTGAATCAGCTTCGCCCCGCCCTCGTGCTCCTCATCGCCCTCGGGGTGATCACCGGGCTCGCCTATCCCCTGGCGATGACCGGCCTCGCGGGCGCCCTCTTCCCGGCGCAGGCCGCCGGGAGCCTGATCGAGCGCGACGGACGGATCGTCGGCTCCCACCTGATCGGGCAAGCCTTCACCACCGAGCGCTACTTCCAGGGCCGTCCGTCTGCGACCAGCGCCGCCGACCCGGCCGATGCGGGCAAGACCGTCCCGTCGCCCTACAATGCGGCGAACTCCTCGGGCTCGAACCTCGGCCCGACCAGCGCCGCCCTGGCCGAGCGCGTGCGCGCCGACCTTGCGGCGCGCCGGGCCGAGAACCCGGGAAGGAGCGTGCCCGTCGACCTCGTCACTGCGAGCGGTTCCGGCCTCGATCCGGACCTTTCCCCGGACGCTGCCCTGTTCCAGGTGCCGCGCGTCGCGCGGGCGCGCCGCCTGCCCGAGGACCGGGTTCGGGATCTCGTGCAGGCCCGCGTCCAGGGTCGCCTGGTCGGAATCTTGGGCGAGCCGCGGGTGAACGTGCTCGCCCTCAACCTCGCCCTCGACGACCTGAGGCCGGAGTGACCAGAGCCGGATGAGCCGCCCCCCGAAGAAGGTCCCCCCGCGCGACCCCGACCGGCCCTGGCCCGACGCACTGCTGGAAGCCGCGCGCCGGGAGGAGGGCCGCCGCGGCCGCCTCAAGATCTTCCTCGGGGCGGCGCCCGGCGTCGGCAAGACCTACGAGATGCTCACCGTCGGTCGCGCCCGGCTCAGGGCCGGTACCGACGTCGTCGTCGGCCTCGTCGAGGCACATGGACGGGCCGAGACCGAAGCCCTCGTGGCGGGCTTCGAGGTGGTGGCGCGCCGGGCGGTCCCGTATCACCGCACGGTCCTGAAGGAGCTGGATCTCGACGCACTCCTCGCGCGCCGGCCGGGCCTCGCCCTCGTGGACGAGCTCGCCCACACCAACGCGCCGGGTTCGCGCCACCCGAAGCGCTACCAGGACGTGGAGGAACTCCTCGATGCCGGGATCGATGTCTACACCACCCTCAACATCCAGCACGTCGAAAGCCTGAACGACGTCGTCGCTCAGATCACCCGCATCCGCGTCCGAGAGACGGTGCCCGACGGCATTCTCGACCGCGCCAACGACATCGAGGTCATCGATCTCAATCCGGACGACCTCATTCAGCGCCTGAAGGACGGCAAGGTCTACGTGAAGGCCAACGCCGAGCGCGCCCTGCGCCACTACTTCTCCCGCGGCAACCTCACGGCCCTGCGCGAGCTGGCACTGCGCCGCACCGCCGACCGGGTCGACGACGAGCTTCTCAACCACATGCGGGCCAACGCCATCGCGGGTCCGTGGGGGGCGGGCGAACGGGTGCTCGTCTGCGTCAGCGAGGATCCGCGCTCCGCCGGCCTCGTGCGCCACGCCAGGCGCCTGGCCGACCGGCTGCACGCCCCCTGGACCGCCCTCACGGTGGAAGGTCCGCGGAGCCTTGCCCTCGACGAAGCGGCGCGCGACCGCATCGCCGACACCCTGCGGCTGGCCGACCGCCTCGGGGGCGAGACCGTGACCCTACCGGGCGGACGCCGGATCGCCGACAGCATCCTCGCCCATGCGCGCTCCGCCAACGTCAATCACATCATCCTCGGCAAGTCCGACCGCTCGCCACTGTTCGAACTCCTCAACGGCTCGGTGGTGCACGACCTCGTCCGACGCTCCGGGACCATCAGCATCCACGTCATCGCGGGCGAAGCGGCCGCGCCGGTTCCGGTCACGACCGTCGCAACTGAACCGACGAAGCGCCCGTTCGAGTTCGTGCCCTACGGAGTCGGGCTCCTCGCGACCGCCGCGTCCCTCGCCCTCGCGCTCGTGGTCGAGCCGTATCTCGGCGTGGAGAACGCCGACCTGATCCTGCTCACCGCCATCGTCGCCGTCGCCGTACGCTTCGGACTCGGGCCCTCCCTCGCCGCCGTCGTCGCCGCCTCACTGTCGTACAACTTCTTCTTCCTGCCGCCGGTCTACACCCTCACCATCGCGGACCCGACCAACATCGCCGCGTTCCTGCTGTTCACTGTAGTCGCCGTGGTGGTCTCGAACCTCGCCTCCCGTTCGCGGCGGGACGCCCTGGTCTCGCAGGGGCGGGCCCGCGCCACGGAGCGCCTCTACGGCTTCAGCCGCACGCTCGCGGGCTGCGGCACCCTCGACGACGTGCTATGGGCGACGTCGGCCCAGGTGGCGGCGATACTGAAGGTCCGGGTCGTCATCCTGCTACCCCAGGACGGGGCGGTCACGGTCCGGGCCGGCTTTCCGCCCGAGGATACCCTCGATGCGGCCGATCTCGGCGCCGCGACCTGGGCCTTCGACAACGAACGCCCGGCGGGCCGGGGCGCGGATACTTTGCCGGGCGCGCGACGGCTGTTCCTGCCCATGCGCACCGGCCGCGGCGGCATCGGGGTGATCGGGCTCGACGCCGATGGCGGCGGGCCGATCCTTTCGCCCGAGGGACGGCGACTGTTCGATGCCCTCGCCGACATGGCGGCCCTCGCCATCGAGCGCGTCCGGCTGGTGGAGAGCCTCGACCGGGCCGAGCGCGCCGCGGAGACCGACCGGCTGCGCCATGCCCTGCTGACCTCCATCTCGCACGACCTCCGCACGCCGCTCGCCTCGGTGCTCGGAGCGGCCACGACCCTGCGCGACCTCGACGATGCGCTCCCGCGCGACGCCAAGGCGGACCTTCTCGAAACCATCATTGCCGAATCAGAGCGACTGAACCGCTTCATCGTCAACCTGCTCGACATGACCCGCCTGGAAGCCGGGGCGGTGGCCGCGAGCCTGACGCAGCAGGACCTCGGCGAACTCGTCGACACCGCCCTGCGCAGGCTCGGGCTGACCCTGGCCGGACACCGCGTGATGCTCGATGTGCCAGCCGCCCTGCCTGCCCTCCGGCTCGATCCCGTCCTGTTCGAGCAGGTGATGGTAAACCTCCTCGACAATGCCGCCAAATACGCACCGGAAGGGTCCGCGATCACGGTCGCGGGTTCGGTCGAAGGGGAACGGGTGCGCCTCCAAATCCTCGACGAAGGCGACGGCATGCCCGAGGCCGAGGTCGAACGGGTCTTCGACAAATTCTACAGGGTCCGGAAATCCGACAGTGTCCGGGCCGGAACGGGGCTCGGACTCGCCATCGCACGCGGCTTCGTCGAAGCGATGGGTGGGACGCTGACGGCCGCCAACCGGCGCGACCGGCTCGGCGCCGCCTTCACCATCCTGCTGCCCGTTCTACCGTCGGACCGCGCGAAGGACGACCACCCGGCATGAGCGTGAACATCCTGGTCATCGACGACGAACCGCCGATCCGGAAGCTCCTGCGCATGGGCTTGGCGACGCAAGGGTACGCCATCTGCGAGGCGCCGAACGCCCGTACCGCCCTCGACATCCTGGCCCGCGAGACGGTGGACCTGATCATCCTCGACCTCGGCCTGCCCGACATGCGGGGGCACGATCTGCTCCGGACCATTCGCAAGGATCACCGCGATCTGCCCGTCGTGGTTCTTTCGAGCCGCGACGACGAGGGTGGCAAGGTCGAAGCCCTCGATCTCGGCGCCGACGATTACGTGACGAAGCCCTTCGGCATGGGCGAGTTGCTCGCACGCATCCGTGCGGCCCTGCGCCACCAGCTCGCCGTCCAGGGCGAGCGCGCCGTGTTCGAAATCGATGGCCTCAGCGTCGACCTCGTGCGCCGCATCGTCCGCGTGGGGGGCGCGGAGGTGAAGCTGACGCCGCGCGAGTACGATTTCCTGCGGGTCCTGGTTCAGCATGCCGGCAAGGCACTGACCCACGCCCAGCTCATGAACGCGGTCTCGACCTCATCCGACCCGCAATATCTGCGCGTCTACATCCGCCAGCTTCGCCAGAAGCTGGAGGCCGATCCCGAGCGGCCACGCATCCTTCTGACCGAGACCGGCGTCGGCTACCGCCTGCGGGCCCCCGATGATTCCGCCTGACGATTCCGATGCGCGTCCCCCTCCCTGTCCGCATCGCCTCGGTCCGTGGCGGGTGGGTGTCGGCGGTGAAGTGCCGGTGCCGGTTCGCGCTATCGCAGACGCAGCGATCCCTGCCTCGACACGGCCGCCCGGCACTTCGGTGCTTCTTCGGCGTCGGCTGAAGGAGGCATGAGGACGACTGCGATGTCCAAGCTCGAAAGAGCGGATCGGGAGACGTTGCCCGAAAAGAAAATCGCTCTGCCGGACGAGCGCAAATATCCGCTTGAGGACAGGTATCTGATCGAGGACAAGACCCACGCGCGGAACGTCAAGGCTTGTGCGGCTCAGCAGGAAAAGTGCGGCAACCTCTCGGTCGCCGGCCATAGGCGGGTCTATGCGAGGGGCGACGCGGTGCTCGGCCAAGGAGTAGCGCGGCGAGTGGCCGGCTCTCGTCTGGCCTTCCGGTGGTCATCGCAGTCGCAACAATGGGGGCGCTTCAAACCATCGTGTCGCGCGAACTCGCCATACCCGATGGCGCGGTCGTGACGGTTGGATCGATACAGGGCGGCCCCCAACAGCACATAGTTCCGAAAGAGGGCCCAACGCCCGCCCGCCATGCGTCGCTTCGTCGATGGGGTGCTTGTGTCGGTGAGACGCGTCGTCGGTGGCGGGGCGACGAGCTTCGGTACCCTGAAGCCCCCTCATCCGCAGGATTGAACGCCGTCGATGCGATCGCGCCGCTATTTCTCGAAGCGTGCCTGCAGGTTGTGGCCATGCAGCTTTGCCGACAGGGTGACTTTCGCGCCGGCCGCCAGGGGGGCCGTCAGAGGGCCTATGAGTTTGTTCGGCGCGGCTCCCTTCAGCGTCACGGTCTCGGTCTTGCCGCTCCGCAGCACGAAAGCCTTGGCCGTCAGGCCCGCCGTGTCCACGGGCCTGCCGTCTTCGTCCGAGATGAAGAAGGTCAGATCCGTGTCGGAACTGACGAACTCGATGGGGTGGCCGTCCACGACGGTGGTGGGTCCCCCGTTCGGACCGGCGGCCCGTGCGGGGAGGGAAACGGCCAGGAGCGCGGCAAAGGTCGTGGCGATGAGGGGGCGCATGAAGTTCTCGCTGTCTCGTGGAGGTGGCGGATTCAGAAGGCCTCGACCGGCTTACCCCGGGGGGCGACCGTGGAACTCCGTGCGGCATGGGCTTCGGCACGCAGGCGTTCCAGCGGCTTACGGCCGAAGGTCAGGAACAGGATCGGGGTCAGGATCGTGTCGAGCAGGGTAGCGCTGATCAGGCCGCCGAAGATCGTGACGGCGACCGGATGCAGGATTTCCTTGCCCGGCGCATCCGCACCGATGAGGAGCGGCGCCAGCGCGACCCCTGCGGAGAGCGCGGTCATGAGCACCGGCGTGAGCCGCTCAAGGCTGCCGCGGATGACGAGGTCCGGCCCGAAGGGCAGTCCCTCCTGGATCGCCAGGTTGAGCCAGTGGCTGATCTTCAGGATGCCGTTGCGCGTCGCGATACCCGTGAGGGTGATGAACCCGATCATCGAGGCGACCGACAGGGGCTGCCCGGCAATCCAGAGGGCGGCCACCGAACCGATCAGGGCGAGCGGAATGCTGCCCAGGATGATCAGCGTAAGGACGACGGAGCGATAGCGGCTGAACAGGAGCGTGAAGACCAGCGCCAGCGAGAGCAGCGAGAGCAGGCCGATGGTGCGGCTCGCCTCCGCCTGGGCCTGGAACGAGCCTTCGAGATGGGTGACGTAACCGTCGGGCAGGTTGGCGGCACCGATCTGCTCCCGGATGCCGGCAACGACCTTGCCCATGTCGGCGCCGTCCGCCGTGTTGGCCTGCACGACGATGCGGCGGCGCGCATTCTCGCGCAGGATCTGGTTCGGTCCGTCCGTCTCGCGGATATCGGCGATCTGCCGCGCCGGGACCCAGCCGGACGGGGTCTCGATGAGGAGATCGCCGAGGCGCTGGGTGGTGCGCTGCGTGTCGGACAGGCGCATCACCACGTCGAAGCGGCGATAGCCGTCGACGACCCGCGAGACGACCTGGCCGTTCGACAGGCGGCTCAGCTGCTCCACCAGGGCCGCGGGCTGCACCCCGTAGAGGGCGGCCCGGGCGTAGTCGACGCGGATTTCCAGCTGCGGGATCAGCACCTGCTTCTCGACCTGCAGGTCGGCAATGCCGGGGATGCCGGACATTCGCCGGCGCAGGTCTTCGGCGACCGTGCGAAGGGTGTCGAGGTCCTCTCCGAACACCTTGAGGGCGATCTCCGCCCGTACCCCGGAGAGCATGTGGTCGAGGCGATGCGAGATCGGTTGACCGACATTGACGTTGACCGGCAGGACCGCGAGCCGGTTGCGGATATCGGCGACGAGCTCCGACTTCGAACGGGCACCGGGCTTCAGGTCGATCTCGAGATCCGACGAATGGACGCCCTCGGCATGTTCGTCGAGCTCGGCCCGGCCGGTGCGCCGGCCAACGGAGAGCACGTCCGGAATGTCCAGGAGCATGCGTTCGGCCAGGAGCCCGACCCGGTTGCTCTCGGTGAGCGAGATGCCCGGGTTGAAGGTCATGTTGACGGTGAACGAGCCTTCGTTGAACGGAGGCAGGAAGGCCCGGGGCAGGAACGTCGCGGCAATTCCGGACAACGCCACGGCGAGGGCCGCGAGGACCATGATCGGGCGGCCGTTGCCCAAGGCCGGGCGGAGCAAAGCGGCGACGCCGCGCTTGAGACCCCGGATCAGGCCGCTCTCGTGTTCGTCGAGGCGCTTCAGCCCCGGGAGCAGGTAATAGGCCATCACGGGCGTCAGGGTGATGGAGACGACGAGGCTCGCGAGAATCGAGATGATGTAGGCTTGGCCCAGCGGCGCGAACAGACGCCCCTCGATGCCCGACAGGGCGAATAGGGGCACGAACACCAGCACGATGACCATCGTCGCGTAGACGATGCCCGAGCGCACCTCCTGCGAGGCCGAGACCACCACGTCGAACACCGAGCGCGGGTTGCCCTCGGCCCGGTTCTCCCGAAGGCGCCGGAAGATGTTCTCGACATCGACCACGGCGTCGTCGACGAGTTCGCCGATGGCGATGGCGAGTCCGCCCAGCGTCATCGTGTTGATGGACAGCCCGGCGAAGTGAAAGATCACCGCGGTGGCGAGAATCGAGACCGGGATCGCCGTGAGAGAGATCGCCGTGGTCCGGACGTTGAGCAGGAAGGCGAACAGCACCAGAGCCACCACGACGATGGCCTCCATCAGGACCGTTTCGACGTTGCGGATCGAGGTCTCGATGAAGTTCGCCTGCCGGAAGATGAGCCGGTCGGCCCGTACGCCCTTGGGCAGGGAGGCGGTGATATCCTTCAATGCGCTCTCCACGGAAGCGGTCAGCTGCACGGTGTCGACACCGGGCTGCTTCTCGACGGAGACCACGACGGCGGGGGCACCCATGTAGCCGGCGTCCCCGCGCTTCACCTTGGCGGCGAACGACACGTCGGCGACCTGGCGGAGGAAGACCGGCTTCTTCTCGACCGTCGCCACGACCATGTTGCGCAGGTCGTCGAGGTTCATCGTCCGGCTGAGGTTGCGGATGAGATATTCGCGGGCGTACTGGTCGGTGAAGCCACCGCCTGTGTTGATTCCGAACTGAGCGAGCGCCGTCTCGAGCTGGCCGTGAGTGACTCCGAGCGCTCGCAGGGCCGTTGGCTGGGGTGCGACCCGGAACTGACGTACCTCGCCGCCCATCGGGATGACTTGAGCGACACCCGGAATGGACAGGATGCGCGGCCGGATCGTGAAGTCGGCGATCTCGCGCAGCTGCATGGCCGACACGGTGTCGCCCGTCACCGCCACCATCACGATCTGCCCCATGATGGACGAGATCGGACCCATCATCGGATTGACCGTAGGCGGCAGCTGGGTCCGCGCCATCGCGAGGCGTTCCGAGACCTGCTGGCGATTGCGATAGATGTCCGTGTTCCAGTCGAACTCGACGTAGATGACCGACAGGCCGACCCCGGAGACGGAGCGGACGCGGGCGACGCCCGGAAGCCCGTTCATCTGCGTCTCCAGCGGGAAGGTGACGAGTTGCTCGACTTCCTGCGGGGCGAGGCCTTCCGCCTCGGTCATGATGGTGACGGTCGGACGGTTGAGGTCCGGGAAGACGTCGACGGGAAGCCGGATCGCGGTGAACGCGCCGTAGACGACCAGCACGGCGGCGACGGCCAGAACGACCAGGCGGTTTCGCAGGGATTGCGTGACGAGGAAGGTGAACATGGCGCCGGCTCCTTCAACGAACCTGATTGAGGAGTTCGGCGCCCTGGGTCACGATCCGCTTGCCCGGACCCACCCCCGACACCACCAGCAGGCGGGTGGCGTCGAGGGGCTCGACCTGGACCTCACGCGGCTCGAATCGCTCGGGCTGCGTGTGCTCGTAGACGATGTTCTGCCCGTTCGAGCCACGGACGACGCTGGCGCGGGGCAGCGCCAAGCCCTTCTGCTGCGTATCCGTCGCCGCCAGCACCGTCACGAACTGGCCCGTGCGCAGTTCGGCCGGCGCATTCTGAACGGCGAAGTGCATGGGCACCGCCTGACTGCGGTCGGCAAGTCCTGCGCCCATGTATTTCAGCGTCAGAACCCGGCCGTCCGCGAGGCGGGCCGTGGCGTCCTGGGTGCTCGCGAGGGCGTCGAAGCTCAGCGCTTCGACCCAGAGCCGCGCGGGATCGACGATATGGAACACCATCGCGCCCGGGCTCGCCATCTGCCCGGCGACGGCATTGGCTTCCGCGACGACGCCGGAGACCGGCGCCACCAGCGCCTCGGGCTGCTGACGGACGCCGTCGAGGGCGACGCGGCGGTCCGTCAATCCCTTCAGTTCGGCCTGCGCGTCGTCGAGCTGAACCTGTGAGACCGAGCCGCCCGGCGCCAGCTTGCGGAAGCGATCGACCCGCCGTTCCATGATGGTGATCTGCTGATCGAGTTCGCCCTGACGCTGGCGCATGTCGGAGACGTCGACCGCCTGGACCGGCGGGGTCACGGTCGCCAGCACCTCGCCCTTCTTCACCCGCGTGCCGAGACGCGGAAAGGCCTCCGAGGCCGGCGGCGACAGGCGGCCCCCGACGGACGACTGGACCACGCCGCTGCCGTTCGGATCGGCGATGATCCGACCGGGCAGCTCGGTCGTCCGGGCCAGGAGGTCGGAGGCCGTGACGATGGTCCGGACGGTCAGGATGCGCTGGGTGGGTTTGGGCACGAACACCGAGCCGTCGGGCATGCGCTGGGCCAGATCCTGGGCGCCGGCCGACGCCATGGGCATCCCGGTCGCGGCGCTCTCGCCATGGTCGTGCCCCTCATGCGCGAAGGCCGGCGGACCGAACAGCAGACCGGCTGCCAGCACGAGGATGCCGAGGGCCGGAGCGAGCCGCCGGCCTCGGACCAAGAGAGTCACCACCACGCCGAGGAGGAACCCGGCGCCGCCGATGATCATGGGGAGTGGATCGGCCTGCCCGAGGTGCTGGCGAAAATCGTGAGCCACGGCGAGCCCCGCCGCCCAGGCCGGGGTGCCTGCACCGGCCGGGGGGACCGGCGGTACGGGAACGGTCAGGGTGACGGGGAAGATGTCCGAGGCACCGTTCGTCGTGACGGTGAACGGGACATCGTACTCGCCCGGCTTCTCGCTCCAATGCGCGTCGAGGCGGTAGCTCCCATCGGCAGCGGCCGTCACCGTCGCGGTTCCCTCCGGAGTCTCCGCCGTCACCGAAGCGTCCGTCACCGGCTCGTTGGTCGACACCCGGTCGACGAACACGGTCACGGTGCCGTTTCGGGCAACCGCGACCAGCTCGAGGCCATCCGTCGATGAGGTGCCGCGGGGCGCCTGGGCGGCGGGCGCGGACTTTCCCGCATCGCCGTGGTCGTGCCCCTCATGTGCCCGGGGCGTCGCCGACCAAAGGCCGAACGTCAGAACCGCCGCCCCGAGGGCAGCCGGAAGCCGAATTGTCATCGTGTCGAAACCTTGCAGGATGGGACGGTCGCCGCGCCCCAAAGGGAGGCGGCGTCAGGCGCGTCTCACACGAAGGATCGAGGTGGTTCCGCCAGAGCCTCCAGCACCGCGCTGGGATGCGCCCGATCCGTTGCCGGCATCACGCGCCCTGACTTTCCCCAGACGCCATCCACCGTGCCGGAGGCTTGAACAGCCAGGACCGGGCAGGAACAGCAGCCCGGGCAGGTCTCCGGCGCCGCGGCTTTGCCTTCGTGCCCGGCCGCCGGAATTTCGGACGAAGCGTGGTGCCGGGTCGGGTGATCCGGATCAGCCTGTCCTAAGCCTACGGCGGATGCCGCCGCACTTGCCCCGCCCGGCGGATGGGTGTGTCCGGCATGGCCCAGGACCATACCCATCACCATGACGGCGAGAACCGCGACCCGAAGGATCGTGGTGAGCAGCCGCGAGGGGAGTGAAGGAAGGTGCATGGCGGAAGGAGGCTAGCACATCGCGTTCTTGGACACAGCTCCCGTGTCGACGGATCACGCGATGGTCGGCAGACGCCTCTTCAGAAATCCGCGTGATGCGGGTTGGAATGCGAAAGCCGATGATCGGATCGGCACCCGCGAGACCGAATTTTCGCGGACCCGCGGCCGACGCCCGGCATATGGGCTGGCCTAGCGCATCGGGGCGGCCTTGGCGGCCTCCATTTACCAGGGCCCATCGCGGTGATGCCGGCATCCGGGTTCCGTCATCGTCTTCGATCAGGAGATATGCGTCGCGGCGGGTGGCCGGACATCTTCGATCGGCCCGGGGTGCGTGGAGGCCTGCTCCGCCGTCTCCGCGGTGGGAAATCGCGTCGTTCCGCGCTCATCGCTGTCCAATCACTTCAAGGTGCTCCGCGAGGTAGGCGTGATCCGCAGCGAGCGTCACGACGTCGAGATGCGGGGTCACTCGCGCTGGCGCGAAGTCGAGGCGCGATTTCCCGGATTGCTCGCCGCCCTCATCAACGCCTACGCCGCCGAGGGGGGACCAAGCCTGACCGGCGCGTGACCGGGAACGTGCGCGATTTCGTCAGTCCCGTCGCAACGTCGCTTCGGTCGATCCCTCGACGCGGCTCCCGCCGAAGATCACCTGCTGCCGGAGCGGGGGCCGTGCCAAGCGATAGATCAGGCGCGGCTCAGCAGGCGCACTCACGGCATCGAGACCGGCGCGATGCTCGGAGGACAGCGCGAGTTCGAGGGCCGCTATATTGTCGGCGACCTGAGCCGCCCGGCCGACGCCCATCAGGGTCGAAGTGACGCCGGGCCGGCCCACGACCCAGGCCAGGGCGACCCGCGCGGGTGATTGGTCGATTTCGTTCGCCACCCGGCGCACCGCCTCGACGATCTCCCAGTTGCGAGGCGTGAACAGGCTGTCGCCGAACGGGTTGGCACCATCGAGGCGCCTGTCGTCGGCCGGACGGACTTCTCCCGCCTTCGCCGCGTCCCTGGGCAGGCCAGACCCACGCGATGACGCCGCAGCGACGGTTGCGCGATCGTATTTGCCCGTCAGGAGCCCGTAGGCGAGGGGCGACCAGGGCACCATGCCCATGCCGAACTCGGCCGCGAGGGGAATATGCTCGTCCTCGACGTCCCGGTTCACCAGGGAATAGAAGTACTGGAGCCCGATCGGCCCGGGGAGGCCACGCACGGAAGCGAGTGTCGCGAGCTTGGCTGCGTACCAGGCGGGGGTGTTCGACACGCCCCAGTGGCGGATCTTGCCCACCCGAATGAGGCCACTCATCGTCTCCAGCAGTTCCTCGGCCGGCGTGATCCCATCCCACACGTGGACCCAGTACAGGTCGATGAAATCCGTCTCGAGACGTCGTAGGGACCCATCGATCGCCGTGTGGATGTGTTTGGCTCCGCAACCCCCCGCATGCGGTCCGTTTCCCGCAGCGAATCCGAACTTGGTCGCAACGACGATTCGGTCGCGCAGGCGGCGCTCCTTGACGAAGCGACCGACCATCGCCTCGCTGGTGCCGTTCGCGTAGACGTCGGCCGTATCCACGAAATTGCCGCCCGCCTGGACATAGGCATCGAACACGGCGCGGCTGCTGTTCTCGTCGAGGCCCCATCGCGCGGTTCCGAAGGTCATGGTGCCCAGCGCCAGCGGGCTCACTGCCAGCCCCGATCGACCGAGTGCCCGGTAATGCGTCAGATCCATTTTTATGCTCCCCCGATGAAGTCACCGAGCATTAGCGCCACGTCGTGGGGGGCGATAAGCCGGATCGAACGGCATGGGTCTGTGAACGGGATGCAGCAATGCGACGCGGTGAACTCGATGATCTCGCGGCCTTCGCGGCAGTGGCGCGCACCCGCAGTTTCACCCGGGCGGCGGCCGAGATCGGGCTGTCGCCCTCCGCCCTCAGTCATGCGATGCGCGGACTGGAAACGCGTCTCGGCCTACGCTTGCTCGCACGGACGACACGCAGCGTCGCTCCGACGCCCGCGGGCGAACGATTGCTGCGCTCCCTCGGGCCGGCATTGGATGAGGTCGCGCGCGGCCTCGCGGCCCTGGCCGACTGGCGTGGTGAGCCGTCCGGCACTCTCCGATTGACCACGTTCGCCTTCGGCGCCCGAACGGTGCTCGAACCGTCCCTTCCCGGCTTTCTCCTCGCCTATCCGGCGGTCTCCGTCGAAGTGGTCGTCGATGATCGTCTCGCGGATCTCGTCGCGACGGGCTTCGACGCCGGAATTCGTTTTGGGGATTCGGTGGAGCGCGACATGGTCGCGGTCCGCGTCGGCCCGGACCTGCGCACGGTCGTGGTCGGAACACCTGCCTACTTTGCGGATCACGCCCGCCCTGCGGTCCCGTCCGACCTCGAGGCGCATCGTTGCGTCAACTACCGGCTCGTCGGCGGCGGCGGCCTCTTGCCGTGGGAGTTCACCCAAGGCGGACGCGAGGTCCGCGTGCGCGCCGGCGGACAGTTCGTCGGGAACGACGGTGCGCTGGCCGGCGCGGTGGTGCGGGCGGGCGCAGGCCTCGGCTACATGCTGGAATGCGACGTGGCCGCCGATCTCGCCTCCGGCGACCTCGTGCAGGTGCTGGACGATTACTGCCCGCCGTTTCCCGGCTGCCATCTCTACTACCCGAACCGGCAAGTGACGCCTGCCCTGCGTGCTCTGGTCGAGACACTCCGCTGGACGGGCGAAACATCCGCTTAAGCGAAGTCGGGGGGCGTGCGAACGGGGCCTGCGCGTCGGTTCGCCCCGGCAAGACGGGATCAGACGATCGTCTCCGCCGAACCACGGTACGTTTCGGCAAACGGTAACCCGGGCGTCAAATCACCCGGCGCGCGAGGAAATCCAGCATCAGCGATGCGACTTCGCGGTGGTGCGTCTCCAATGCAAAATGCCCCGTGTCGAGCAAGTGGATCTCGGCATCGGGCAGGTCGCGTCGGTAAGCCTCCGCGCCGGCAGCCAGGAAGAACGGGTCGTTGCGGCCCCAAACCGCCAGGAGCGGCGGCCTGTGGGTGCGAAAATACGCCTGGAACGCCGGGTAGAGCACGACGTTCGTGCGGTAATCCAGAATCAGATCGAGCTGGATCTCCTCCGCACCGGGGCGTCGCATGTAGTGCAGATCGAGGGTCAGACCGTCGGGACCGATGCGACCGGCCGGCGTACCGTGCTCGTACTGCATATGGATCGCTGCTTCCTCGAGGGCGGCGCGGCACGCGATGCGGTTCGCCGGGCTCGGATCCCGCCAATAGGCCTGCCAAGGTTCCCACGCCGCGCTCAGACCCTCCGCATAGGCGTTGCCGTTTTGGGTGATGATGGCGCTGATCCGTTCCGGGTGATCCATCGCCAGACGCAGACCGGTCGGCGCCCCATAGTCGAAGATGTAGAGAGCATAGCGGGTCAGCCCCAACGCAGTGACGAACCCCTCCATGATCTCGGCCAGGTGGTCGAACGTGTAGGCGAATGTGGCGCGGGACGGGGCGACCGTGTTGCCGAAGCCGGGCAGGTCTGGGGCGACGATCCGATAGCGATCGGACAGGAGCGGGATGAGATCGCGGAACATGTGACTCGCGGTTGGGAAACCGTGAAGCAGGAGCAGCACGGGTGCGTCCCCAGGGCCCGCTTCGCGGTAGAACACCTCGACGTCCCCGACTTGTTGCTTACCGTAGCGTACCGACATTCGATCCTCCTGCCTGCCGAGTTCAGGAAAAGCCCGAATGCGGCCGAGAGGGCAGG
This sequence comes from Methylobacterium sp. Leaf112, assembly GCF_001423295.1. Lineage (GTDB taxonomy): Bacteria > Pseudomonadota > Alphaproteobacteria > Rhizobiales > Beijerinckiaceae > Methylobacterium. The sequence continues at coordinate 72,934 of NZ_LMNG01000031.1, forward strand.
GGCGGCCCGCTACGGCGCCCATGACGAGCCCCGATCCGAACCGCTTGACCATGCTGCATCGGTTCCGTGCCCGTCCGCAGCTTCGACAGCGCCGCTGGCATCCGTGCTTTTCCTGTCGAAGAGGTAGCGTCCATCGCCTGCCGGAATAATATCGGATCTCTGCAAAGCTGTGTTTCAGGATCTGCAACGATGGATCGCCTCGATGCCATGGCGCTGTTCCTCGGCGTCGTCGACGCCGGCTCGTTCGCGCGCGCGGCCCGCCATTCGGGCGTCTCACCGGCCAGCGTGACGCGCGCGGTCGCGATGCTGGAGGAGCGCCTCGGCGATCGCCTCCTGCACCGCTCGACCCGGGGACTTCGCCTCACGGAGGTCGGCGAGCGTCAGGCCGTCGTGTACCGGAGCGTGCTGGCAGAGCTGGCGGAAGCTGAGGGAACGGCCAGGATAGCGGACCGGTTGGAAGGCAGGATCACCCTCACCGCGCCGGAGCTCTTCGGCCGTGAAAAGCTGATGCCCGTCGTCGAAGACTTCCTCGCCATGCATCCGGGCGTGGCGATGCGTGTGCTCCTGGTCAATCGCGTGGTCAACCTGACCGAGGAGGGGATCGACGCGGCCCTGCGCCTCGCGGACCTGCCCGATTCGGGCCTTACAGCGGTAGGTCTCGGCGCCATGCGCCGGCTCGTCTGTGCAGCGCCCGCCTACCTGGCTGCGCTAGGCCAACCCGCCCGTCCCGAGGATCTTCGGACGCACCGCTGTCTCGGCGCGGAGGGGACGGAGCACGAACTCTGGCACTTCACCGAGCGGAATCCCGCGCGGTCTCGTCCCATCACGGTGGCGCTGGAGCCACGTCTGGTCCTGAACAGCGCCAGGGCCTCCATCGATGCCGCGGTCCGCAGTCATGGCGTCTGCCGGGCCATGGCCTACCAGGTGGTCGAACATCTGGCGCACGGGCGCCTCGTTCCGGTACTCGCAGCGTTCGAGCCACCGCCGAATCCGGTTCACCTCGTCTTCCATCCCATCCCCCGCCGGAACGCGGCGCTGCGGGCCTTCGTCGATCACGCGGTGCCGAGGCTGAGGGCTGCGGTCGCGGCCGTTTCAATCGCCATGGAGTCGGCGCATGCCGCGCTCCACCCATCATCCGCGACCGAGGCACGATCCTGATGCGGGACCCCGTGTCCGGTTGACCGGCTCGGCGAAAGGTTGATACCCCTGCACTAGAACGGTTCCAAAAAATACAATTCGAGGCACGCCATGGCGCAACCGGTCTCCCTCCACGTCAACAGGCGCGCGGTGAGTGTGCGAGTCGACGATCCCGAGACGCCGCTGCTCTACGTGCTGCGCAACGATCTGGAACTGCACGGGCCACGCTTCGGCTGCGGGCTCGGACAATGCGGCGCCTGTACGGTGCACATCGACGGGGCGGCCGTCCGCTCCTGCATCACCCCACTCTCCAGCCTGAAACCCGGCCAGGCCATCGTCACCCTGGAAGGGCTCGGCTCGCCGGAGGGGCCGCACCCGGTGCAGGCGGCCTTCATCGCCGAGCAGGCGGCGCAATGCGGTTACTGCATCAACGGCATGGTGATGCAATCGGCGGCACTCCTGAGCCGGAACGCGAAACCGAGCGACGCCGAGATCAAGCAGGAACTCAGCGCCAACCTGTGCCGCTGCGGCACCCATGCCCGGATCGTACGCGCCGTGAAGCGCGCCGCGTCCGCGATCTGACCCGGGAGGCTGCCCATGTCCCGCATCACGACGCCCGATACGACGCTGTCCCGCCGCGCGCTGCTCCAGGGCGGCGGTGCCCTGGTGGTGAGCTTCGCGCTTCCGCCGCGAGACGCCTCGGCGCAGACACCGCCGCCGATTCCGCCCGCGCTCCCAACCAAGGGATTCGCCAAGTCCGTGGCCGGCGACGAGGTCGACGGGTTTGTCGCCATCGGCGCGGACGGCCGCGTGACGGTGTTCTCCGGCAAGGTCGATCTCGGCACCGGGGTGCGCACGGCGCTGACGCAGATGGCAGCCGAGGAACTCGACCTGCCCCTCGAGTCCGTCACGGTGATCCAGGGCGATACCGGCGTGACGCCGGACCAGGGCCCGACCTACGGCAGTCTGTCGATCCAGAACGGCGGTGCCCAGATCCGCCAGGCCGCGGCCACCGCCCGCCAAGCCCTGATCGGACTCGCGGCCGAGCGCCTCGGGGTGACCCCGGGATCGCTTCTGGTCAAGAACGGCACCATCCAGGCGAAGACGGGCGGTCCGGGCATCGCCTTCGGCGACCTCCTCAGGGAGAAGCGTTTCGCCCTCAAGGTCGACAAGGACGCCAAGCCCAAGGATCCGGCCCTCTACACCCTCGTCGGGACATCGGTGGCGCGCCTCGACCTGCCGGCCAAGATCACCGGGACCTTCACCTACATGCAGGATTTCCGGGTTCCCGGAATGGTGCACGGACGGGTGGTTCGCCCGCCCGCCATCGGGGCGACCCTGGAGGGGGTGGACGATGCCGATGCCCTTTCGCTGCCCGGCGTGATCAAGGTGGTTCGGGAGGGCAACTTCCTCGCCGTGGTGGCGGAGACCGAGTGGGGCGCCGTCAAGGCCGCCGCGGCCCTGAAGCCGCGCTGGTCGCCCTCAGCGACCCTGCCGGACCAGGCCCGGCTCTGGCAGCACGTGCGCGGCTCGAAGGTCAGCAAGGACGACGTCACGAGCAACGTCGGCGATGCCGCCGCGTCCCTGAAGGGAGCGGCCCGGGTGCTCGCGGCGACCTACGATTTCGCGATCCACACCCACGGCTCCATCGGTCCCTCCTGTTCCGTGGCGGAGTTCAAGGATGGGGCGCTCACCTGCTGGACCGCCTCGCAGATGACCCACGCCCTCCGGCGGCAGCTCGCGGCGATGACCCGGATGTCCACGGAGGACGTGCGTTGCGTCTATCTCGAAGGCTCGGGCTGCTACGGCCGAAACGGGCACGAGGATGCGGCGGCGGATGCGACGCTGCTCGCCCGTGCCGTGGGCCGGCCGGTCCGGGTGCAATGGTCGCGCGCCGACGAGCACGGCTGGGACCCCAAGGGGCCGCCGACTCTCATCGACCTCGAAGCCGGCCTCGATACGGACGGCGCGGTGGTGGCCTGGTCGTCGCAGTTCTTCGTCCCCGAAGGGGGTGCCGGCAACGTGCCGCTCGTGGCCGCCGATCTCGCCAACCTGCCGCACGAGACGGCGCTCGCACCCGGCAACATCGTTCAGAATTCGGCGATTCCCTACACGATCGCCAACGTGCGGACGGTCTGCCACCGCTTGGCCGACACGCCCCTCCGGCCGTCCTGGATCAGAACGCCGGGCCGGATGCAGAACACCTACGCCAATGAGGCCTTCCTCGACGAACTCGCCGCCGCGGCCGGCGTGGATCCGGCGGCGTATCGCCTGCGGGCGCTCAAGGACCCGCGCGGGACGGAGGTGATCGAGCGTGTGATGGCGCTGGCGAAGTGGGAGAACCGCCCGTCCCCCAAGGCCGAGCGGGACGGCGACGTCCTGCGCGGGCGCGGAATTTCCTACGTGCGCTACGAACTCTACCGGACCTATGTTGCCGGTATCGCCGAGGTGGAGGTCGAGCGCAGGACGGGAGCGATCCGGGTTCCCCGCTTCTTCGTGGTCCAGGATTGCGGGCAGATCATCAACCCGGACGGGGTGCGCAGCCAGATCGAGGGCAACGTGATTCAGACGGTCAGCCGCGTGCTCAAGGAAGAGGTGACCTTCGACCGCAGCGCGGTGACGAGCCTGGACTGGGCGAGCTATCCGATCCTCACCTTTCCCGAAATCCCCGAGGTGGTGATGGAGTTGATCGACCGACCCACCGAGAAGCCCTGGGGCGCTGGCGAGCCCTCCGCGGCCATCGTGCCGTCCGCGATCTCCAATGCGGTCTTCGACGCCACCGGTGTGCGGATGCGCTCGGTGCCGTTTTCACCGGTGAAGATGCAGGCCGGCCTGCAGGCGACCTGAGACAAACCGTGCGGGCCGGTCAGGCCGCCCGCACGGTCGCGAGGAAGTGGGCGACCTCGGCACTCAGGTGTTCGGATTGGCGCGACAGCTCGGAGGCTGCCCCGAGCACCTGACTCGCTGCGGCGCCGGTCTCCTCGGCGGCCCCGGCCACGCCCGCGATGTTGCCGGTGACTTCGCCCGTGCCCGCTGCCGCCTGAGCGACGTTGCGGACGATCTCCTGCGTTGCCGCCCCCTGCTGCTCCACCGCCGCGGCGATGGAAGTGGCGACGGTGCTGATCTCGCGGATGCGTCCGGTGATGCCGCCGATCGAGTCGACCGCCTGGCCCGTCGAGGCCTGGATCCGCAGGATCTGGCCCGAGATCTCGTTCGTCGCCTTGGCGGTCTGTTCGGCCAGGGCCTTCACTTCGGCAGCGACGACGGCGAAGCCCTTGCCGGCCGTACCCGCACGGGCTGCCTCGATGGTGGCATTGAGGGCGAGAAGGTTCGTCTGTCCGGCGATGTTCGAGATCAGCCCGACGACATCGCCGATCCGGGCGACGGCGGCGCTGAGCTCCCGCACCAGCGCACCGGCCTGATCGGCTTCGGCGACGGCGTGGCGCGCGAGGTCCGCCGAGCCGTCGACCTGCCGGCCGATCTCCTGCACCGACGAGCCGAGTTCCTCGGCCGCCGCCGCGACGGTGTTGACGTTCGTGGCGGCCTCCTCGGCCGCGGCTGCCACGGCGGAGGATTGCAGGGCGGTCTCCGCCGCCGTGCCGCTCATCGCACCCGCCGTCGCCTGCAACTCGGTCGCGGACGACGAGACCATGCCGATGACGCCGCCGACGGCCGCCTCGAACCCATCCGCCAGTTCGCGCATCGTGCGCTTGCGCTGTTCCTCGGCGGAGGCCCGCGCGAGTGCGGTCTCCTCTTCGAGCCGACGGGTGCGGATGAGGTTGTCCTTGAACACCTGGACGGCGGCGGCCATCGCACCGATCTCGCTGCGCTCGCCCGCGTTGGGCACGGCGATCGCGGTGTCGTTGTCTGCCACGCGCTTCATCACTCCGGCCATGCGCTGGACGGGCGCCGAAATCGTGAACACGGACATCCAGCCGATCGCCAGCGTGGTCAGGACGACGACCGCGAGCACCGCGGCGATCCCCAGCCGAGCACTGTCGCCGAGCGCACTCGCGATCTGGACGCTCTCCTTGCCATGGATGTCGTTGAAGTCGAGATCGGCCTTGAGGGCCGTGCGGGCGGCGTTGAGCGCCGGCAGCATCCCATCGAGAAGATAATCGGTGGCGGCCTTCATGTCGCCGGCCTGCATGCGCTGCAGGAACTCTTCGCCCATGGCCGAGTACGCCGGGACGGTCTTCTTGATCGCCTCCCAAAGCGCCTCCTCGCCGTTGCTCACATAGGCGACGTAATCCTTCAGATCGGCCTCGATGTCGGCCATGCTGGCCCGCAGGCGGGGAAGGGATTGCGGACGGCGTTCCTCGCGGGAGACGAGATAGGCGAGTTGCCGGCTCCGGAGGGTCTCGAAGTTCGTGGCCAGGCGTCCGATGATCCGTGTCGACGGGAGGGCATTGCCGCCGAGCGTAGCCGTCGCTGCCGTCAAGGCAGACAAGCGCCCGTAACAGAAGGCACCCAACCCGAGATTGAGGGCGAGCAGCAGCAGGAGAGAGCTGATCAGGCGGGTTCGAATAGATAGATTGGCGATCAACTTGATCTCTCCGACATAGTAATATTATTCGAGAGAGACTTAAGCTCAAATTCGTTAAGCGATCCCGACTGCTGTGTCAGTGTACGCCGCCCCTGCGGCCGATCGGGGCAGGAGCAGACTGAATTTACATCTTTCGGTTGTGTTCGATTCAGATTCCTAACTCGCGATCGCCACCAATACCGAGCGCGGACGTCCGGTCACTGGTCGGGATACGCACCATCTGCGCGGGTCGATCCGAACCCCAGGAAGGCCGGTCGAAGGCCACCCCGCGTGTAGGGGGTGCAACCGCCCAAGCTACTCTGGCCCGAGCATGCCGGCATGATCGTACAGGAATGCCGATGCGAATCGCCCTTTCGCTTCCGCCTTGAGCGGCATCCGATCAGATGGGATCGAAGGTTTCGTAGCCTGCGGCCACGAGGTGGTTGCGGCACTCATTCGGTGTGAAGCGCCCGAAGGCCTGTTTGAGCGTGTCGTAGTCGTCCACAAGCGTGCGGGCGCCCTGGGCTCGCAGACGGACCTTGAGCTTGGCAGAGGCAAGTTCGATCGGATTGAAGTCGGGCGAGTAGGCCGGCAGGTAGAGCAGGCGGGCGCCGGCCGCCTCGATGCGCTCGCGGATGCCGCTGACCTTGTGAGCGGGCAGGTTGTCGAGCACGACCGCGTCACCCTGCTTCAGGGTCGGCACCAGGGTCTCCTCGACATAGCGGCGGAAGCGGATCCCAGTCATGGGGCCGTGGAAGAGCGCGGTCGCCGTCAGGCCGCTGGCCCGCAGTCCCGCCGTGACCGTGATGGTCTTCCAGTGCCCGAACGGCACGACCACCCGGCAGCGTTCGCTACGCGGCGCCCATCCGTAGCGACGCGCCATCTTCGTGTTGGTCGCGGTCTCGTCCAGGAACACGAGCCTGCCCGGATCGAGGTCGGGCTGGCGCTCGAACCAGGCCAGGCGCGCCGCCTTTACATCCTCCCGATCCTGCTCGGCGGCGTGCCTAGTGTTTTTTACGCGTGATGCCGTGGCGCTTGAAGAAGCGGGACAGGCGGCTGACCCCGACCTTCAAGCCGTATTCGGCGAGTTGCGCGCGCAACTCGTGCAGGAACAGTTCGGGCCTGGCCTCGTCGGTCTGACGGATCAGGTCGGCCTGGGCCTCGCTGAGGTGTGAATGCTGATCGCTGCCCATCGGCTTGGCCCATGTGCGTCCTTCCCGCACGAAGGCCTCGTACCGGCGCACGGCGCTGGCAAGGCTGACCTTGAACCGTCTGGCGGCTTCCCGGCGTGAGGCGCCTGCCTCGATCGCCACCACGACGCGTTCACGCAGATCGGCTGACAGGCCTGAGGGCATCCAGCTCTCCTCCTTGGAAAGCCGCGCATCGAATTACATCTGCGCCGCCCTCGAAACCCCAGTCGATCCAAGCCGATCGGACACCGCTCTAGAAGCTGCCACCCATCCCGCGAAAGCGGGTTCGTTGACCGAACGAGGCTGTGTGAAAAGCGGACGCCACGCTGCGGCTGTCCGGCCGTTTCGGAGAGCGGCGGACAGGCTTTTTTGACCACCTCCATCCTGGTCGTTGCAAGATCGCAAGGAAGCTCAATGAAACCTGCGTCGTTGCTCGTTCGACCTCTTACGCTCAAACATCGAACGATGATCAGCGATTTCTAGCTATATAAATTTGATCTGATGCGCTTCGTCTTAGACTTATTCTCCAACGGAGACTTGGGATAACACGCTTTTTCGAAGCTGCAGATCGTCACAAAGTTGACCGACTTCCTGATTGCCTGGACGATTACGTCACGCACGATAACCCGACCCGCGTCATCGATGCGTTTGTCGACGAATTGGATCTCGCAGCCCTCGGCTTTGCCGGCGTGAGGCCCGCCGCGACCGGCCGACCGGGCTATCATCCCGCGACGCTGTCGAAGCTCGACCTGTACGGTACCTGGACCAGATCCCGTCGAGCCGGCGCTTGGAGAGGGAGGCCGGCCGCAATGTCGAGCTGATGTGGCTGATCGGCCGCCTTGCACCCGACTTCGATGCGATCGCGGACTTCCGGCGCGAGAACGGGGACGCGCTTCGCGCCACCTGTCGGCACTTCGTGATGTTCTGCCGGCAGGTCGGCCTTCTGGCCGGAGGCGCCGTGGCCGTTGACGGCAGTCGGTTCAAGGCCGTGAACACGCGCGACCGAAATTTCACCCCGGCCGCGGTCTGAAGGCCCTTCGAGCAGGTCGAGACGCGCATCGTGCGCAACCTTGCGGCCCTCGATACCACCCACCGTCAGGAGGCCGATGTGGCGCAGATTCGAACCCCAGGCCTGAAGGAGCGGCTTCCCGCACTCCGGGATCGGTTGCGCACGCTGCAGGCGATGGAGACGCTCGTGGAGGTCGCGCCGGACCGACAGATCCCGCTGACCGACCCCGATGCGCGGGCCATGGCGGCGAACGGCAAGGGCACCGGGCTCGTCGGCTACAACGTTCAGGCCGCGGTGGACACGAGGCATCACCTCGTCGTCGCCCATGAGGTGACGAACGTCGGCCACGACCGCATCCAACTCGCCAACATGGCAGGCCAGGCGCAGAGCGCCATCGACCAGGAAACCGTCCAGGTCCTGGCGGATCGCCGGTACTTCTCCGGCGAGGAGATCCTGGCCTGCGACCGAGCGGGGATCGCGGTCACGCTGCCAAAGCCGATGACATGCGTGCGAAGGCCGAGGGCCGCTTCAGCAAGCAGGACTTCGTCTACCGGGCGAGCGACGACACATACCGCTGTCCGGCAGACCAGACGCTGACCTGCCACTTCGAGGGGATTGAGAACGGGATGACCCTGCGGCGCTACTGGATGTCGGCCTGTCCTGCTTGCCCGATCGAAAACCTTTGTACACCCGCCGAGCAGCGGCGCGTCACACGTTGGGACCATGAGCACGTGCTGGAAGCCTTCCAGCGCCGGCTCGACGAGAACCCGAACGCGATGCGTGACCGGCGCCAGACGGTCGAGCGCGTCTTCGGCACCCTCAAAGCCTGGATGGGGGCGACCCGCTTCCTGACCCGGGGGCTGAAGAACGTGGCGGTGAGATGAGCCTGCAGGTTCTCGCCTACAACATGAAGCGAGTGATCGCGATCCTCGGTGCCGGTCCGCTCATCGCGACCATCCGGGGGAAAGCCCGGCTTCTCTGCGGAACGGGTGGTCAGGTCCTTCCCGACCTCCGATGCGTTCTCACACAGCCTCCAGCCCGAATGGACGCTCATGACAACACACGAACTGAGGCACCACCCCGCCTTGAAGACGGCGCCCTGATTGGTATTTTACATATGAACGTAGCCAGTAATGGCGTGTGGAACGTTCGCGAGAGGGCGTACGGCCTGTTTTCGAAAAATGTGGTGGATTACCCACCCTTTCCGCCGGTTTCGATAAAAGGTCAGTAATTACGGTAGGTTGCTGACACGCAACGGCTTCGTACGCCCCGGCTGGTACATATGCCTCCACCAATGGCTCGTCCCTGGAAGAATCACAGCAGCGATGTCTACTACGTTCGGAACGCTGTACCGGCCCGGCTGCGTGGCCTCGTGGGCAAATCACGCGAAAAGGTTAGCCTCGGGACACACTATCCGGGGGAGGCCCGTCGGCGTCATACTGAGGCCGTCTTCGAGATCGAACGGCGGTCGCTCAATAATCAACGGGTCAGGCGGGCGACCTGGAGAGCTTGATCGAACATGGCGTTGAGCGACGCCGTGATGTCAGCGGGGGTGTTCGCCGTGTAGAAGAATCCGGGAGACGCGCAGCTCCGCAATGGTGTCGCGAGACCAGGGCTGAATCCGTTCACTAGATTGTTTTCTCTGGCGACATCTCCTCCGAAGTCCTGGAACTTGATGATATTGTACGGAATATAGAGCACCGACACGGTCGCGCCGGCATTCTTCAAGTCGGTGCACTTCGATGGGTCGATCTGCTTCGGCTTCGATCCATCCCAACGTGCATTGGGATACAGGAGAAATTTTGACGGATCGCCAGGGTAATAACGCTTGATTCCAAGCAGCAGGGAGTGGTTCTGATCATTCTGCATTCCATCCGTGATCAGGAACACAAACGGTTTGCGAGAGGTCGCTGCCGTGCCGTCGCCGAATGTCGCGATCGTGGATTTCATTTGGGGCAACACCGTTTCGAAATGCGTTCCCCCGCTCCCAGTCCCCGTGCTCGGATCTCCGTTAATGAACAGTTGCGTGCTGCCAGTGTCGAGAAGGTTCGTCAGAGCGAGAGGCCAGGGTTTACTGCATTGAGCGGTTGTGCTGAGGGTCGCAAGGTCGCTCGTAACCCCTGCCAACGTCGCCATTTGATTGATGAACGGATACAGGCCGACCCGGTACTGGTTGGGAACGAGGGGTAGGGCGGCTCTCCTGATGAGTGAACAAACGGCATCGTTGACCGCGTCAGAGCGCAGCTGAATCTTGCCCGCGGCAAGATCCCATCCGACACGGCCAGGAAAGTGGCAGGCGAATTGGCAGCCCTGCCTGTAGTTGTCTTCCTTCAGGTCGTTGTTTTTGAGTGCTAGCTTTTCCATTCCCTCGTCCGAGGTCGGCAACCCCATCGAGCCGGACACATCAAGGAGCAGGTAGAAATCGAGATAGCTCGCGATATCCGCCGAGGCCGTCACCGTGTTTGAAATCAGCGTCGTAGGCGTCCCAAAAATCGGCCCGATGGTATTCTTGACGGTGGCCGAATAGCTCACCACTGCGGTCAGGGTTTGCGCATTGCGGCTTACCTGAGGTGTTGCAAGTGTGACTTGACCGAAGGTGATATTGCCCATGTTGGCGTTGAATGCGTTGACCGCTTTGGTGGTGCCGGCTGCGAGTGCGTTGGCCGAGACATTGGTCTGGCCGGCATTGCTGGAAATGTAGGCCTTGGCCGTGACGACCGCCGCGATGGCGGCGGCGTCGGCGGCCATGTCGAGCTTGGTCTTGTTGCTGGTTGCGATCCCGTAATCGACTCCAAGACCGATCATGCCGATGATGGGGATCAGGCTGAGGCCGAACAGAACCGGGATACTGCCTCGACGCGAAGCAACGAGGGCCGCTCCGTGACCGCGAAGCCTGTTCACAGGAAGCCAGGACATTTCACAGCGATCCCATCGTCATTCGTGATGTCGTACTTGATCTGCGTGGCGTAGCGCGGCTGCAGATAAATGGAGCGTGCAATGCGCACAGGCGCGATGAACGTGGCGCCGAACGTCGGGCGGAATAGAAACACGACGTCGACGGCGATGATGGAATCGGGTCCGAAGACGGATCGCGGAAGAGAGGTCCTCGAGGGCGCTGCGGCATCGGCGGCGGGACTCTGCGGAATCGCGCAGGGGCGATAATTCCCGCCGGCGGTCCCCATGCTCGTCCAGGCGACATTGGCCTGATAGCAGACGGTCGGATCGGAATTCGCCAAGCACGTCAGGATTTTCGGCGTGAAGACGATGCTGGCGAAGTTGATCGAGATATCCTGCCACCATTCCAGATTTTGCTGAGGTGCATCCGTCATGAGATAGGGAAACAGGACCAGTGCCGCGTCGAAGCTGAAGTGCAGGTCGAGGCTGTTCACGGTGGCGATCGTCGACCCTTGGGGTGGGGCGGTCTGAGCGATCATCTGGCTGATCGAACTCGCGATCAGGTCGATCTTTCGTGATGCGTTCACATAGGTGATCAGCTGGATGCCGCCGGCCATGATGGCCAGGAAAACCGGCAGGATGAGTGCGAATTCGATGGCCGAGACAGCGCGCCGGTCACCCAGGAAGCGCCGCGTGGCGTGGAGTGGCCCGCGGCTCATCAGAATTGCTCGTTGCGGAACGCCGCCGATGAGACGGCGAGATAGGCCGGCGCGCCCCTGTAGACCGTCCCCCCGCTCAGCCAGGAGATGACCGCGACGGTGGGGAGCGTGATCGGATAGATAACCTGAAGATACTGAAAGTCGCCCCGAACACCGAGGGTGTAATTACCAGAACCGCTGGACAAATCGGGGATCAGCAAACCGCTCTTGTCCGGCTTCACGAAGGTATAATAGCCCGCTGGGCCGCCGGCCTTCGGAACCACATACAAATTGATGACGATGTTCTCGCAAGGAATCGGCTTCGGGAGATAGCTGCACAAGCTGGTCCGGAATGCCGAACTGCCCATCGATTGGGCCTGCGCAGAACCGGTTATGATCTGCCGGCTCGCCTGAGCCGTCGCGTAGTCGAGGACTTGGTTGAGATAAAGCACAAGGGCCGCACTCAGGATGAAGACGATCACCAGAATTGCGATAAGCGATACGATGGCGAACTCGACTGCCGTCGCGCCACGTTCGTCATACAGATATTGCTTCACCGTCCGCATGCGAGATTCTGGACTTACATATGTGAAGATCCGGTGAAAACCGTCGGCATCCGCCCCGCATCGTGCCCAATCCGCTTTTGAAACGCAGCGAAGCCGCGTGATCTTCTAAACCGCCCCTTCACCGAGAACGGTGTAAGGTACCGCTTGCACAACCTCAGGATGAGCCCCAAAAGACGTTTCCGAGGAGGGAGCGGACGGTGTCTGACGGGTTCATCGAGATCGGATGCGAGGGCGCAGAGCACGTCAGCCTTGCCGCTCATGCGAACGCGATCCCCGTGCTGCGGGAGATCGTCGTCCGCAACGGCCTTGCGGCGGATCTGAGCGAGATCGCGCTGCGGATCGAGAGTCGTCCGCCGGTTGTGCGACCCCTGATCCTGAGAATCGACCGGGTCGCGGCTGGCGCCAGCCACACTGTTTCGACATCCGACATGCGTCTCGACGCGGCCGCCCTCGCCGGCTTCACCGAGGCGAGCCACTTCGATCTTGTCGTGAGCCTGACGGAGGCCGGCGGCGCCGTGGCCGAGACCGTGCGGACCCTGCGTTTACTGCCGCCGACCCATTGGGGCGGCGCGGCCAGCGCCCCGGAGCTCCTCGCCGCCTTCGTCCGTCCCAACGACCCGGCCGTCGACGGAATCTTACGGGACGCCGCGACGAAGCTCCGGGCGGCCGGCCGCGACCCTGCGCTGAACGGTTACGCGGATGGCACGAAGGCGCGGGTCTGGGAAATGGCGGAGTCGATCTGGGCGGCGCTGGCCGACCGGCGCCTCGCCTACGTGCTGCCGCCGGCGAGTTTCGAGCAGACCGGGCAGAAGGTTCGGGGGCCATCCGACATTCTGGAGCGCCGGGTCGGCACCTGTCTCGACCTGTCGCTCCTCTACGCGGCGTGCCTGGAACAAGCCGGCCTCGGCCCCCTCGTCGTCCTGACGACGGGGCACGCCCTGGTGGGCCTGTGGCTGACGGATACGGCGCTGCCGGGCGCCGTCCTCGACGACATGCAGACCTTGCGCAAACGGCGGGATCTCGAGGACATGATCCTCGTGGAGCTCACCCTGCTGACCCGAACGCCGCCGGCTCGGTTCGAGGCGGCCGTGAAGCATGGCGCTGGCCAGGCGGAGGAGGGCGCGCCCGCCGACCTCGATGTCGCTCTCGACATCAGGCGCTGCCGCCGACACGGCATCCGTCCCCTCGATCTCGGCGGCGCCCGGCCGATCGATCCGCCGCCCGTCGAATTCGCGTCCCTGGACAGGGGGCTGTCCGATCCGCCGCCGTTCCGGGACGAGGAGATCCGCCGGGTCGAACCTACGCCCGCCGGGCCCGTCGACCGCCTCGAACTCTGGAAGCGCCGGCTCCTCGACCTCACCCTGCGCAACAAGCTCCTGAACTTCAGACCCGGCAAGGCTTCCGTCACCCTCGCATGCCCGGATGCGGACACACTGGAAGATCGCCTCGCCGCCGGGCACGCCCTTCGGTTCATGCCCGCGCCCGGGCCCCCCGAGGGTCAAAGCACGAATGCGGCGCCGAGGTTTCGGTCGGACGACGCCCAGCGCCAGGAGGTTGCCACGGCCCTCGCCGGCGACGATGTCCACACGACGTTAACGGCGGACGAACTCGATCGGCGTCTCCTCGATCTCTATCGCCTTGCCCGCAACGGCTTCGAGGAAGGCGGGGCCAATGTTCTGTTCCTCGCCGCGGGCTTCCTGTCCTGGACGCGCAAACCCGGCGAGGCGGCTCACCGCGCGCCCCTGCTTCTCATCCCCGTCGCCCTCCAGCGGTCGAGCGCGCGGGCAGGGTTACGCCTTACACTGCATGACGACGAGATTCGCATCAATCCAACGCTGATCGAATTGCTGCGCCAGGATTTCCGTCTGTCGCTGCCCGAACTTGAGGACGACCTGCCGCGCGACGGCGCCGGCATCGATGTCGCCGCGATCATCCGAACCGTGCGCGGCCACGTCCGTGACCTCAAGGGCTGGGAGGTCGTGCCGGACGTCGTCCTGTCGACCTTCTCGTTCACCAAATTCCTGATGTGGAAGGATCTCGTCGACCGAGCCGACCTCCTCAAACGCAACCCGGTCGTGCGCCACCTCCTCGAGACACCGAAGCACGCCTATGGCGACGGTACACCGTTCCCAGAGCCGGGTCGCCTCGACGCCGAGCACCCGCCCGATACGGTGTTCGCGCCGCTCTCAGCGGATTCCTCGCAGCTGTCCGCCGTGATCGCGGCGGGCCAGGGCAAGGATTTCGTGCTGTTCGGCCCGCCCGGCACCGGCAAAAGCCAGACCATCGGCAACATGATCGCCCATTGTCTGGCACAGGGGCGCACGGTGTTGTTCGTCTCGCAGAAGACCGCCGCCCTGGAGGTGGTGCGCCGCCGCCTGCAGGAGATCGGGCTCGGCGATCACTGCCTCGAAGTTCATTCGACCAAGGCGCAAAAATCCAGCGTGCTCGCGCAGTTGCGAAAGGCCTGGCACGAGCGCGCGGCGCCGTCCCGGGCCGAGTGGGGCGCCGCCACGGGCGAACTCGGCATCCTGCGTACCGAACTCAATCGCCTCGTCACTGCGCTGCATCGTCGGCGCGAGAACGGAATGAGCGCCTACGAGGCCTTCGGCCGGGTCGTCTCCATGGGAACCACCGCCCCGCCCGTCACCCTGGCGTGGCCCGAGCACCGTGCTCACGATGCCACCACCCTCGCGCAGCTTCGGACCGCCTGCCGCGACCTGCGGCCCGTCCTGGCCGCCCTCGGTTCGCCCGTCGGCCATCCCCTGCTGGGCCTCGCGGCGAAGGACTGGTCGCCGGCCTGGCGGGATGCCACCGCGGCGGCGATCATAGCGCATTCGGACGCCCTGATCGCCCTACGGGCCAGTGGCCAAACCTTCGCGCGAGACCTCGGCCTGTCGGAGCTGCTGTCTACGGTAGCCGGAACGCGGGGTCTCGTCGTCCTCGGCGCTTATCTCGTTCGCCCGGAGGCGGCGTGCGGCGTCGCCTTCCTGGCCGATGCCACGGGCGACCTGCGCCGGGCCGTCGCCGCGCGCGCACGGTTCCAAGCCGCACGGGACGCGGGGCTGGCGCGGCTCACGGCCCACTACCGCACGGGCCTCCTCGACGCAGACCTGCCGGCGCTCCTCGACGATTGGGTAGCGGCAGAGGGCGCCAACTTCCTCATGCGCGGCGGCCGGCTCAGGCGCGTCGAGGCGCGGGTGAAGCCGTACGTGGATGGTCCGATGCCGACCGATCTCGGCGCCGACCTCGCCGGCCTCATCGCCGTCGCCCGCCATTTCCGGGCCGGGTGCCCAGAGGACGCTCAGCTTGCCGGCCTCGAGCCTCCCTGGAACCGGCCCGAGACCAACGCGGACGCGTTTCAGGCGCCCCTCGATTGGGCGGAGAAGATCGAGAAGCTCGTGGCGGTTCTCGGTCCGCAGACTCTCGGACCGCAGACCGCCGGGCGCGATGCCCTGCGCGACCACCTTGTGCGGTTCGTTCGGGGCGAGGGGCGGGGGCTTGCCGAGGGGGGCGGCATCGCCCGGGCTTACCGGGCGTTCGGCCGCGACCGGGCTGCCGTCACGCGGACCGGAGCCGCACTGGCACGCCTCGCCGGCCGCAACGACCCCCAGGAGCCCATCGAGCCGGGGCCGAACTGGATCGACGCCACCCTGAGGCGGATCTCGAATTGGGCCGGTGGGCTCGGCCGAGCGCAGGCGTGGTGCGCGTGGCAGGCCGCCTCCGCGACCGCCCGTGCCGCCGGCCTCGCCCCGCTCGTCGATGGACTGGAAACCGGCCGGCTCACGCCCGACGCGGCCGAGCCGGCGTTCGAGGCCGCCTACGCGCGCTGGTGGATCGACCGGGTGGTCTCCGATGATCCCGTCCTCGCCCGTTTCCTACCCGAGCGCCACGAGGATGCCATCGCACGCTTCCGCGCCGCCGACATCCGGGTGGCCGATCTCGCCAAGCGCGTGGTCCGCGCCCGGCTCGCCGACGGCGTCCCGGCCCCCACTGCCTTCGGCGCGGATCCCGAATGGGGCACCCTCTCGCGCGAGCTGACGAAGAAGGCGCAGCACATGCCCCTGCGCAAGCTGTTCGCGAAGATGCCCAGGGCGCTGACCCGGCTGACTCCCTGCGTGATGATGAGCCCGCTCTCCATCGCCCAGTACTGGCCGCCGGATTCGACGCCGTTCGACGTGGTGATCTTCGACGAGGCCTCGCAGATCGCACCCTGGGACGCCATCGGGGCCATCGCGCGCGGCCGGCAGGCGGTGATCGTCGGCGATCCCGAGCAATTGCCGCCGACCAACGTCGGCGACCGGGGCGTCGACACCATCGAGGACGGGTCCGACGTCGCCGACCAGGAATCGATCCTCGACGAGTGCCTCGCCGCCAACATCCCGCGGCGTAACCTCGACTGGCACTACCGCAGCCGTCACGAGAGCCTCATCGCGTTCTCCAACGCCCGCTATTACAGCGGGCGGCTCGTCACCTTCCCAACGCCCGTCACCGACGATCGTGCGGTTCGCCTCACCCTGGTGCCGGATGGACTCTACGAGCGCGGCGGAGCTCGTGTGAACCGGCCCGAGGCGCGGGCCGTCGTCGCCGAGATCGTCCGGCGCCTGCGCGAGCCAGCCTTCGCCGTCGAGCGCCGGTCGCTCGGCATCGTCACCTTCAACGGCGAGCAGCAGCGCCTCATCGAGAACCTGCTGGACGAGCAGCGCCGGGCGCACCCCGACCTCGAACCGTACTTCGACCGTGACCACTGGCACGAGCCGGTCTTCGTGAAGAACCTCGAGAATGTGCAGGGCGACGAGCGCGACGCGATCCTGTTCTCCTTGGCCGTGGGACCCGATGCGACCGGCCGGGTCGGCAGTACCGTTTCCTCCCTCAACCGGGAGGGCGGGCACCGGCGCCTCAACGTCGCGATCACCCGGGCGCGCCGCGAACTCGTGGTCTTCGCATCCCTTCGTCCCGAGCAGATCGATCTCGGCCGCAGCGGTGCGCGCGGGGTGCGCGACTTCAAGCATTTCCTCGAATTCGCCGAGCGGGGCCCAAGGGCGCTCGCCGAGGCGTTCGCCCCGACCGGCGGCGACGTGGAATCGCCCTTCGAGGCCGCCGTGATGGCGGCGCTGGCGGCCAGGGGCTGGACCGTCCACACCCAGATCGGAGTCTCGGGCTTCCGGATCGA
This sequence comes from Methylobacterium sp. Leaf112, assembly GCF_001423295.1. Classification (GTDB taxonomy): domain Bacteria; phylum Pseudomonadota; class Alphaproteobacteria; order Rhizobiales; family Beijerinckiaceae; genus Methylobacterium. The sequence goes on from NZ_LMNG01000031.1 coordinate 90,124, forward strand.
CCTCGGCGTCGTCCACCCCGACGCGCCGGGCCGCTATCTCGCCGGCATCGAGTGCGACGGCGCCACCTATCACCGCTCGGCAACGGCGCGGGACCGGGACCGTCTGCGCGAGCAGGTGCTCGTCGACCTCGGCTGGCGCATCCGCCGGGTCTGGAGCACGGATTGGTGGATGGATGCGGGCGGCGCCCTCGAAAAGCTCCACGCACGCCTGACGGACGATCTCAGTGCCGACCGCCGGCAGGCCGCCGAGGTTGCGGCGGCCGCCGAACCGCCCGTTCCCACGGTTTCCGAACCCTCGAGTCCTTCGCCGGCCGAGGCGTCGACCGGTGGCTCCGCCGATGCCTCGCTGCCCGAATCCGACGATGCTCCACCGGCGCGGCTCTATGCCGACCGCGCGACTTCGCCCGACCCGGCGCCATCGACCCAAGTGAGCTATCGCCTCGCCGATCCGGCCGCTATCGGCGTGCCCATCGAACCGGCCCGATTCCACGAACTCGCCTACCGGCCAGTCCTGGCAGCGGCGATCGCGCACGTCCTCGCCGTCGAAGCACCGATCTACGAGGATGTCCTCGTGCGCCGCGTCAGTCGCGCCCATGGGATCGCCCGCGTCAGCCCGCCCGTCCGCGACGCGATCCTCGATGGCATCGACCGAGCCATCGCCCGCACGGACGACGAGGGCCGCGCCCTGCTGTGGCCACCGGGCGAGGCGCCAAGCGTGAGCCGGCCCCATCGTCCGGCCGATCCGGCCGTGCGCGGCCATTCCGAGACGCCGATGCCCGAGCTCGTCGGCCTCGCCGAAGCCGTGCCCGTCGGGACCCCGGACACCGACCGAGTCCGCCTCATGGCGCGCGCCCACGGCCTCTCCCGGGTCGAGGCCACGACGCGCGCCCGCTTCGAGCGGGCCATCGCGTTCATCGAACGCCCTACGCCCGACTGAGGCCGGTTGGAGCCTCGCCTCAATGCCCAGCCGACGCCGGCTCCGTCTTGCCCGACCCGAACAGAGCGCGGACCCACCGGACGAGGGGTGCCAGGACGAACTGCGCCACGGGAATCGTCAGGCCCCCGGCAACGAGACCGATCAGGCCCGACAGGGTTGCGGTGGTGAGCCATTCTGCGGCGGCGGCAACGCTCGGAACCGCTGTGGCCATCCACTTCGCCGCATCGTGGACGAGGTGGGCGGGGGCGGTGACGCCGAAATGCTCCAGGCCGTGTAGCAGGATGCCGCCGCCGACCCACAGCATCGCGGCGGTACCGAGGATGGCAAGGCCGCTGAGGAAGTACGGCATCCCGACCACGAGGGCGCGCCCGAACCCGCGTGTCACCGGTCGCAGGGCGCGGTCCGGGCCGGAGGCGGCCCCCGGTCCCGCGTCGCGCAGGCCCAGCAGCGTCGAGGCCGGGCGGTCGTTGGCGGCCAGCGCCACGCCCGCATCGTCCGCCTTCACGATGAGGGCGACGGCGCCGTAGACGAGGAGGGTCACGCCGATGCCCACCACGGCGAGGATCGCCGCCTGAGTCACCGTCGATTCCGTGGTGAGGGAGGCCAGCGTGAGGGCCATCACCTCGGCCGAGAGGATGAAGTCGGTCTGGATCGCGCCGCGCACGCGCTGGTCTTCCTGCGCCTGAGCATCCTGCGGGCCGGTGGCGACCGCCGCCGCGGGGGCATGATCGGAGGCCGGCACGAAGGCATGGAGGATCTTCTCGGCGCCCTCGTAGCAGAGGTAGAGTCCACCCAGCATGAGCAGGGGCGTGATCACCCACGGCACGAGGTAGCTGAGCAGCAGGGCGCCCGGCAGCAGGAACAGGAGCTTGTTCTTGAGTGACCCCACGGCGATGCGCCAGACGATGGGCAACTCGCGCGCGGCGGCGAAGCCCACGACGTAGCGCGGCGTCACGGCGGCATCGTCGATGACGATGCCGAGCGCCTTGGTGCCGGCCTTGCCGGCCTGGGCGACCACGTCGTCGAGGGAGGCCGCCGCCACCCGGGCCAGGGCCGCAACGTCGTCGAGTAATGCCAGAAGTCCGAAGCTCACGGTCGTCCATCCCCGGTCCGGCGCCATCCGCGTCGCGCCCCGGACAGAGGCATGACACGGATCGTCGCATCCGCAAGCCGAAGCGTGCCGATCGCAACCGACAAAGCACTGTATCCTTCCGCAACCGGCGGGTGGCCCGACCTCAACAGGCCGCGACGTTCACCGCGAGGCCCCCCAGGGACGTCTCCTTGTACTTGTCCTGCATGTCGGCACCGGTCTGGCGCATGGTCTCGATGACCTCGTCGAGGGAGACGCGGTGGATACCGTCGCCCCGTAGGGCCAGGGAGGCGGCCACCACGGCCTTGTTGGCCCCGAAGGCGTTGCGCTCGATGCAGGGGATCTGGACCAGACCGCCGATGGGATCGCAGGTCATGCCGAGATGGTGTTCCATGGCGATCTCGGCGGCGTTTTCGACCTGCTCCGGCGACCCGCCGAGGAAAGCCGCGAACCCGGCGGCCGCCATGGCGGCGGCGGAGCCGACCTCGCCTTGGCACCCGACCTCCGCGCCGGAGATCGACGCACGGGTCTTGATCAGCCCGCCGACAGCCGCGGCCGTCAGCAGATAGTCGCGCCCCCGTGCCTCCGACCAGTCGGGGCAGAAATCGCGGGCGTAGCGAAGGACGGCCGGCACGATGCCGGCCGCCCCGTTGGTGGGTGCCGTGACCACGCGACCGCCCGAGGCGTTCTCCTCGTTCACCGCGAGGGCGAACAGGCTGATCCAGTCGACGATCTCATGGGCCGGGCGCAGGTTGCGCAGGCGCCCGGCCGTCAGGTCCTCGTGCAGGCGTCGCGCCCGGCGCCGGACCTTGAGGCCGCCGGGCAGTTCACCGCCCTGGCGCAGGCCGCGCTCGATGCAGGCGAACATGGCCTCCGCGATGGCATCCAGGCCCTGATCCACGGCTTCGGGCGAGCGGGTCGCGCCCTCGTTGGCCCGCTGCACGGCGGCGATGGACAGGCCGGTGCGGGAACAGACCGCCAGGAGTTCCGCCGCACTGGCGTAGGGCAGGGGAAAGGCCGCCTCCGGTCCCGGCTCGGGCCCGGCTTCGGACACCACGAAGCCGCCGCCCACGGAATAGAACACCTGGGCGAGGCGGGAATCGTCCGCCGCATCGAGGGCCGTGAACCGCATCCCGTTGGTGTGGAGCGGAAGCACTTCGGTGAAATTGAACACGAGGTCGTGGGCGGGATCGAAGGCCGGGCCGCCGAGCCACAGGCGCTTGTCCCGGGCCAGATCCGCCACGAGACCCGCAACGGCGTCGGGATCGATCCGGTCCGGCGCATGCCCGAGGAGGCCGAGGGCCACGGCCACGTCGGTGCCATGGCCGCGCCCGGTCCAGGCCAGGGACCCGAACAGTTCGGCCCGGATGCGCGCGACGTTCGTCATGCCCCGGACGCGCTCGCGGAACCGCAGGGCCGCCACCATGGGGCCGACCGTGTGCGAGCTCGACGGGCCGATGCCGATCTTGAAAAGGTCGAAGGCACTGATCATCGGCGTGGGAATCCGGGTGGGTGACGGGGGCCGATGCGCGCGTCCTACGCCGTTTCGCGGACCCTCACAAAGCGAGACGGCGAGGCGGGGAGCAGGAAACGGGCCGCTCGCACGCCCGGCGCGGATCGTGGGCACGGAACGTATCTTCCCCGGGCGGCCGGGATCGGAGAACGGCCGCCTCCCGCCGCGGCGCCGGGACGGTCATTCCTCCAAAGATGAAATGCCGCCCGGGAAAGACCGCCCCGGCGCTTGAGATCGGGGCGGGAATCCTCGATTCCTTCCCATGCGCGCGTCGCGCCGGCCGGCTGTCGTGGGCGAGGGCGGATGGCGGCGAGTCGACGCGCGACGGATCTCCTACGGAACGGCACGCCCCATGACGCGGCATCAAGACATCCTCTCGGCCATCGGCGGCACGCCGCTGATCCGGCTGGCGCGCGCTTCCGAGGAGACCGGGTGCACGATCCTCGGCAAGGCCGAGTTCCTGAATCCAGGCCTGTCGGTGAAGGACCGCGCCGCCCTCTCCATCGTGCGGGACGCGGAGGCGCGCGGGCTCGTCCGCCCCGGCGGCACCATCGTGGAGGGCACCGCCGGCAACACCGGCATCGGGCTCGCCCTCGTCGCATCCGTGCGCGGCTACCGCACGGTGATCGTGATTCCCGAGACGCAATCGGCCGAGAAGAAGGAAACCTTGCGGCTCGCGGGCGCCCGTCTCGTCGAGGTGCCGGCGGTGCCGTTCTCGAACCCGAACAACTACGTCCACGCCGCGCGCCGCCTCGCCGAGGCGCTCAGTGCCACCGAGCCGGCAGGCGCGTTCTTCGCCGACCAGTTCGACAACGTCGCCAACCGGCAGGCCCATGTAGAGACCACCGGCCCGGAAATCTTCGCCGCCACGGACGGCGCCGTCGACGGATTCGTCTGCGCGGCCGGCACCGGCGGGACCCTGGCCGGCACGGCGCAGGCCCTGCGCGCCCTGAAGCCCAGCATCCGCATCGCGCTCGCGGACCCGGAGGGCTCGGCGCTGCACGCCTACTACACCGACGGCACCCTGAAGGCCGAGGGCTCCTCCATCACAGAGGGCATCGGCCAGGGCCGGGTGACCCGCAACCTCGAAGGTTTTCGGCCGGACCATTCATTCCGCATCCCCGACCGCGAGGCCCTCGACCACGTCTTCGGCCTCATGCGCGAGGAGGGCCTCAGTCTCGGGGGCTCATCGGGGATCAACGTCGCGGGAGCGATCCGGCTGGCGCGGGAACTCGGTCCGGGCCACACCATCGTGACGATCCTGTGCGACGGTGCCGCCCGGTACGCCTCGAAGCTGTTCAACCCAGGCTTCCTGAGAGAGCGCGGCCTGCCGATCCCGGGCTGGCTCGAAGGGACGCCCGAAGCGCTCCCGGATTGGCGGGCGTAGGAATTCTTCGAGCGCGTCGTCCCTTCAAGAGCGCCGAACAGAACCGTCTGCTCTAAGCCGGAGCTGAAGGGACCTACCGAAGGCGAGCCGTGATGCCGGACCGTCGGTAGAAAGAAAGAGGTGTAGCATGGTGGATCGCAGATCGTGGCTCCGGGCCGGCGCGTTGTCGATCGTTGCGCTATGGACCTGCTTGCCGGCCTTCCCGGCGACGGCACAGGGGATCAGCCTGCCCGACGGCGCCGAGGCCGCGGCAAGGCTTCCTCCGGGCGACGTGATGGCGAAGGCGCAGGCCCTTCTCGAGGTGGGTCGCGGAGACGAGGCGGCATTCTGGTTCTATGCTGGACAGTTGCGCTATCGTAGCTATCTGGCAGCGCATCGCGATCTTGATCCGACGGGGCACCCGGCTCTTTTCGCCGCGCTTATCGAGACGATTGGGCGGCCGGTGAACGAGTACGCCTTCGGCGACGTCACGAAGCTGGCAAGTACGATCTCGATGGTTCTGGAATGGGATCGGCGCTACCCCGATCCGTCGCTGGCTGGCGCTGGGCACGAAAAGACGCGAAACGGTCTCGAAGGCCTTCGAGAGCAGATCATGGCCCAGGCCGATAGCATCCGCCGCGAGCGGCAGCAGCGGGGATTGCCAAACCGGTAGGAGCCGCCGACGGGGCCACAGCGATGCCGTTCTGTCAGGCATTCTAAGCTTGGCGGACTTCATCGGGCCAGCGCGACCAATCCGATCGTGACGCGCCGACCTCGGACGCCCGACCTCGAAACGTCCGCCAACAGGTTTGCATTCACGCCGTCACAACCTCGCCCGAGGCGGCCACACGAATTCGGGGGATGGAACACACCTGCGAACCGGCGCATCCCTTGCCCCGGAGCGCCGAGTGTTGACCACGACACCACCATTCCCAACCGGTGACGGCGAAAAAGGTGGACGCATGAGCGGCCACGACTGGTCGGGCTCGCCGCTCCGACCTCCCGAGACTTGGCCCGTGCCCTCGGTGTGGTCGCCGGCCTGATGTTGGGATCGGCCTTTCCCGTGTTCGCCGCGTGGGAAGCGGCTGTCGAGTTCTTCGCCGAAAGCGGAACCCACGGGTTCGAATTGTTGCACAAGTCGTGTTGTGTCGAGGCTCCGGCGCGAACCCTCAAGCGGCGCGCGCCTCCGACACGCCCGGCATGACGTCGGCGTACACGGATTCGGGTAGCCCGTACGCACCCGCTGCCGTGCCGAGCAGTAGGGCGCGATCGCGGATCACGATCATGCCGCGATGGATCGCGACGGCTCCCCGGGCTACGAGGCCGTGCAGAGCCATCGTCACGCCGGCGCGGCGCACGCCGAGGATCAGGGACAGGAACTCGTGCGTCAGTGTGATGTCCTCGCGACCGAGGCGGTCGTGGCTCATGAGCAACCAACGGGCCAGGCGCTGTTCGATGGGAAAGCGCCCGTTGCACAGAGCCGTCTGCGCCACTTGGATCGAAAAGGCATAGGCGTAGCGCAGCAGATGCAGATGCAGGATGCGGTTCGCGGCCAAAGCCTCCTGAAAGTCTGAGGCCGGGATACGTAGAACCCGACATGGGATCTGCACGAAAGCATCGTACGGCGCCTGCTCGACTCCGTAAAGAAGCGGAAGGCCCGTCATACCCTCCGGGCCAACCAAACCCGTTTCCATTCCGATATCGCCTGGCGTTCGAGCGACAATAGAAATGATACCCGGGCCAGGAAAACACACATGCGAGATCGTCTCGAGGGACGTTTCGACGACATGATGCTGGTCCAGCGATACGGACGTGAGATGTGGAGCGAGCGCCTCGAATAGATCCGGCCGCAGATTGGCCAGAAGTCTATTCTGTAAACCGGTTTGATCGAGATGCGGGGGCATGGCGGGGCCTGTATCGAAAGGACTGTTTCATTTGCCTGTCGGGTACTGGGTTTGACCGTTTGAGCCAGATTCGGTATCCTTACTTAGATACAATTTAGAAAATTAATTCAAGTTAGAAAGTAGGAGGAATTTCATAGTAATTATTTCTTATTGAAAGGCTCGGTCCCGCAGCCTTGCAATGGAAATTGTCCACGTTTTACGCGCTTGCTGAACTTCCTACGCGAAATCTTGACGCTACTTGCCGCGCTGCGTGTGTGAGTGATCCGAACCGTACAAATGACGTTCGGCGATTGGACGCGGGCGTTCAGCCAGTCACGCGGAAAGATTCTATCGCGGGCGAATTCAGTCGATCGGAGAGGTCCGAGTCGCGAGGCCACCGGCGCCGCTCCGTCGCATGGAATGCGATCCGCACCATCGAAGCCGCACAGCTTTCGTTAAACCGACGATGCGGGTGCAGGGCAGAGATGAGCACCCGCAGAGGCGACGCTCCAATCCAATGAGGCGAAACCGATTCGATGGAAACCCCGCCGGCCACGTGGCCCGGCTTCATCGATGCCTCCTCCACAGGCTTACTTCGCCAGTGGCTGGACTTCCGGATACTGGTTAGCCTTTCTGAAGCCCGTAAACTCCTGCGTGCGGTCAATTGCAGCCGATGCAGATGCCCTTGGTGATCTCGTTGTCTTTCTTCTGCTGATTCGTGAGCCGATCGGCATTCCGGTCGACTTCTCCACCCGCTGCGGCGCTGGGAGGCTTGGTCTGGCCGACCGAGGTGGTGTTGGCGGCGCGCGATGTCGTCGTGACATCCCCGCCAGTACCAGTTTCGGCCGGAGATTGTGCCACGGCGGCGCTGACGGTTCCGAAGGAGAGGATGAGGGCGCCGACGAGGAGTTTCGGTGTCACGGGCGTGGTCCTTGGCGAGGTGGAGCTGCTCCCTTCCAACGGGTACGGCGCAGGCCGGTTCACGAGCGTATGCGCGTTTCCGTGTGACACCACACACGGACCGATTGCATTTCCGGATCTAGCCCGAGGAAGGCAGGCAATGCTGTCGCGGCTACGATGCCACGACCGTAGTCGGATCGCTACCGACCCCAGTGATCCGCGCTAGTAATCGCTGTCAGCGCGATCGCCCCCTAACGCAATTACGCCGGATCGGCCCGGGGGAGCGACGGCACGAACTGCCGGGGTTAGAAGCTGGCGCTTGTCAATCTGCACCTTGGAGCTTCGGCACGCGGCAGGGGGCGGCGGAGGGAAAGCGCGCCGCCGGTTCGTCGGTCCTCCAAGGCGTCAAGGCGCCGCCGGTGAACTCGCGAGGGTCAGAACCGTCTGGAGCAGGAGGTCGGCCCCGGCGGTACAGTCGGCCTGCGTCGCCGACTCGGACTCGTTGTGACTGATGCCATCCTTGCACGGCACGAAGATCATCGCGGTGGGCACCCGGAGAGCGAGGTTGCAGGCGTCGTGCGAGGCGCCCGAGACCATGCGGCGGTGGGGCAGGCCGAGGCTCTCGGCGCCCCGCTCCACGAGGGCGACGAGGCGGGGATCGAACGGCACCGGCTCCTGGCGCCACACGGCGTCGAGGGTGATGGCGAGGTTGCGGCGTGCGGCGATCTCGGCGAGCGCCGCGCGCAGATCCGTGTCGATGGCGTCGAGGGTCGCGGCATGGGGATCACGCACATCGAGGGTGAAGCGGACCCGGCCGGGGATCACGTTGCGGGACGGCGCGCCGATCACCGCTTCGCCCATGGTCGCGACAGCGCTCGGGCCGTGCGCGTGGGCGATGCGCTCGACGGCCAAGGCCACTTCGGCGAGGCCGGTAAGCGCGTCGCGTCGGCGTGGCATCGGCGTGGTGCCCGCATGGCTCTCGAATCCCGTCACCGTGCCGTCGAACCAGATGATGCCCTGGCCGCCCTCCACCACCCCGATGGTCTTCTGCTCCGCCTCCAGGATCGGCCCCTGTTCGATGTGAAGCTCGACGAAAGCGCCGATGGCCCGTGACCCCGTAGGTTCCGTGGCGACGATGCCGAGGCGGGCCAGGGCCTCCGCCACGGTGGTCCCATCCGCATCCGCCCGGGCGAGGATGTCGGCCACCGTGAAGGTGCCCACATGGGCGGCCGACGCCATGGTGGCGGGGGCGTAGCGGGAGCCCTCCTCGTTGGTCCAGTTGACGAGCAGAATCGGCGCCTCCGTCTCGATACCCGCATCGTTGAGGGTGCGGACCATCTCCAGCCCCGCCAGGGTGCCGAGGATGCCGTCGAAGCGCCCGCCCGTCGGCTGGGTGTCGAGGTGCGAGCCCGTGGCGATGGGCCGCCGGCTCATGTCCCGGCCCGGCCTGAGGGCGAACTGGGTGCCGAGTTCGTCGGTGCCGACGGTCAGCCCGGCGGCCTCGCAGGCGTTGCGGAACCAGTCGCGGACCTGCCCGTCCTCCAGCGACAGGGTGAGGCGGTTGATGCCGCCCGCCGGGGTTCCGCCGAACGCCGCCGTCTCCATGAGGGTGGACCAGAGGCGCGCGCCGTCCACGCGCAGGTTGTGCCGTGCCGTGCCCATGCGGGCTCCTTGTTCGCTGATCGATGAGGGCTCCCCCACGAAGGGAGACGCGCGCACCCGTGGCCCCCGTCCGAAGGCCAAGGACCGGCCGGTCTAGTGAGCCACTTCGAGGACCCGTGCCCGGTCGCCCTGGAACGCGGCCTGCGCCGTGTCCGTACGCCAGCACGCCGCCCGGTGTCCCGGCGCGACGGCAACGTCCGGGGGGGCGTCGACGTGGCATCTTTCCTCCGCGAGGAAGCAGCGCGGGGCGAAGGGGCAGCCAGGCGGGCGGTTGGCGAGATCCGGGGGCGAGCCCGGGATCGTCTTCAGACGCGAGCCCTTGGCGAGCGCCCCGTCGGCGCGGCTGCGCAGGAGGCCGATGGTGTAGGGGTGGTGGGGGTTGAGCACCACGTCGCGGGCGGAGCCCTCCTCGACGATCCGGCCGGCATACATCACGGCGATGCGGTCGGCGACCTCCACGGCGGCGCCGAGGTCGTGGGTGACGAAGAGCGTCGAGAGGCCGAGTTCGGCCTGCAGCTCGCGCAGGAGCAGCAGGATCTGGATCTGCACCGTGGCGTCCAGCGCCGTGGTCGGCTCGTCGGCGAGCAGCACCTGCGGCCGGCAGGCGAGCGCGAGGGCGATCATAGCGCGCTGGCGCATGCCGCCCGACATCTCGTGCGGATAGGCGTCGAGGCGCCGTTCCGGGGACGGAATGCGGACGCGTTCGAACAGCTCGAGGGCCCGCCGGCGTGCGGCCTCGGCACCGATGGTCTCGTGCTGGCGGATCGCCTCGGTGATCTGCTTCCCCACCGTGTAGACCGGATCGAGGGCGAGGAGCGGCTCCTGGAAGATCATCGCCACCGCGCGTCCCCGCAGGGCGCGGAGCGCTTTCGGGGACAGCCTCATGACATCATGGCCGGAGACCAGGATCTCCCCTTCGATCCGCGTCTTGCGTTCGGGGTTGAGCCGCATGATGGCACGCAGGGTCACGCTCTTGCCGGAGCCCGATTCGCCGATCAGCGCCACGGCCTGGCCGCGCTCCAGGGTGAGATCGACCCCGTCCACGGCCTCGACCACGCCGCCGAACACCACGCGGAGGCCCCGGATGGCGACGGCGGGCTCCTTTGCGAGTCCGCTGCTCATGGGCGAGCCCTCCGGGCTATCGTGCGGTGCAACCGGCTCCCTCTCCTGGAAGGAGAGGGTTGGGATGCGGTGTGAGCCATCTCCGAAGAGGTCACACACCTCACCCTGTCCCTCTCCTTGCAGGAGAGGGGACCCGCGCTCGATCCGGTCAGTCTTCGGTGATGAGGAGGCCGGCTCATGCGGCCACCGACAGGGTGGGGGCGGCGGAGTGGCCGGAGCCCGGCTGGCGGGCGAGGCAGGCAACGCGGTGCTGGGGATCGACGGGGGCGAGGGACGGTGGTCGCGTCCGGCACACCTCCTCCAACAGGGTGCAGCGCGGGTGGAAGCGGCAGCCCGGCGGCGGATCGATGGGGTTGGGCGGGTCGCCAGCCAGCGGTGCCACCTCGGTGCGCGCGTCCGGGTCCATGGAGGGCATCGAGGACAGGAGGGCCGCCGTGTAGGGATGGGCCGGGTCGGCCAGAACGGTGTCGGCGGGGCCGATCTCCACCACCTGACCGAGATACATCACCGCCACCCGGTCGCAGATGAAGCGCACGACGTTGAGGTCGTGGGAGATGAACAGGTAGGTGAGGGCGAATTCCTGCTTAAGATCCATGAGCAGGTTCAGCACCTGCGCCTCCACGGACTTGTCGAGGGCCGAGACCGCCTCGTCGAGGACCACGAGGCGCGGCTCCAGGGCCAGCGCGCGGGCGATGTTCACGCGCTGGCGCTGCCCTCCGGAAAGTTCGTGCGGATAGCGCGCGGCGAAGCGCGAGGGCTCCAGGCCGACGCGGGCGAGGAGCGAGCGCGCCCGCTCGATGGCCTGGCGTTTCGGCACGCCGTGCACCCGCGGCCCGAACGCCACGGAGCCCTCGATGGTCATGCGCGGGTTGAGGGAGGCGTAGCTGTCCTGGAACACCATCTGGGTCTGGGCGCGGAACTCCCGCCAGGGGAGGGCGCGCCCGCCGATGCGCTCGCCGTCGAACAGCAACTCGCCGGCATCGTGCGGCATCAGCCCCATGATGAGCCGCGCCGTCGTTGACTTGCCGCAGCCGGATTCGCCGACGATCCCGAGGGTCTCCCCTTTCAGGATGTTGAAATCGACGCCGTCTACGGCGCGGACCACAGCCTTCTTGCCGCCGATCCCCTTCTTGACGGGGAAGTGCTTCACCAGCCCGTCGATGGAGAGCAGGGGCTGGGCCGGGCCGCCCCGGTCGCGGTCGTGCGGAACGGTGCCTGTCAGGACGCTCACGACTTCACCTCCATGGCGGACCTGAGCCCGTCCGAGAACAGGTTGAACGAGATCGACACGATGAAGATGGCGAGCCCCGGCAGCGCCGCGACCAGGGGGTTCACGTAGATCGCCGTGCGCAAGGTGTTCAGCATCAGGCCCCATTCGGGCTCCGGCGGCTTCACCCCGAGGCCGAGGAACGACAGGCCGGAAGCGAGGATCATCGACACGCTGATGAGGCTGGTGGCGTAGACGAAGATCGGCCCCAGCACGTTGCCGAGCACCTGCACCCGGAGGATCGTGAACGTCGAGGCACCCGACAGCCGGGCGGCATCGACGTAGTCGCGCGAGCGGATCTGCGTGGTCACGCTCTCGGCCACGCGGGCGATCTGGGGCACGAACACGCAGGTCAGCGAGACGATGGAGTTGAACACACCGGCCCCCAGCGCGCCCGAGAGCGCGATGGCGAGGAGCACGGACGGGAACGCGAAGAACACGTCGACGGTCCGCATCAACACGGTATTGACCCAGCCGCCGACGTAGCCGGCGAGGATCCCGATCCCCGAGCCGATGACGAAGGCCAAGATGACCGGGGTGACGCCGATGAACAGCGACAGGCGCCCGCCCATCATCAGGCGGCTCAGCATGTCGCGGCCGAGCTCGTCCGAACCGAGGATGTAGGTGGCGTCGCCGATGGGCTTGAGCCGGCGCAGCATCGAGCCGCGATACGGATCCATGGGGGTGATCCACGGCGACAGGATCGCCACGGCCACGATGGCGAGGATGATGCAGGCCGCCACCATCGCCACGGGATCGCGGACGAGCTTGTGGCCGACCTGCCCCCAGAAACCCCGCGAGGCCACGAAGGCGTCGGGGGTGGACGAGGCGGGAGAAGCCCCGCCTGCGATGTCGATGGCCGGTGCGATCGTGTGTGCCATCAGCCCCTCTCGATGCGCGGGTCGAGCGCCGTCTGCACGACGTCGACGATGAGGTTGAGGGCGACGAAGAACATCGCCAGGACGAGGATCGAGCCCTGCAGCAGGGGCAGGTCGCGCTGGAAGATCGCGGCGTTGAGGAGGAAGCCCGTGCCCGGCCAGGCGAACACCGTCTCGATGAGGATCGAACCGCCGAGCAGGTAGCCGAGCTGCAGGCCCATGATGGCCAGCGCCGTGGGGGCCGCGTTCTTGACGACGTGCCGGAACACGCCGAACTCGCTCATGCCTTTGGCCCGCAGCGCCCCGACGAAATCCTGGGCCAGGATGTCGCCCACCAGGGCCCGGACCGTGCGGGCGATGACCCCCATGGGGATCACCGACATGGTGAGGGCCGGCAGGATGATGTAGCGCAAATGCTCGAAATCGGGCCGCCAGTTGCCCGAGCCGTCCGGGCCGGCGCCGGTGGGCGGCAGCCAGCCGAGCTGGGCCGAGAACACGATCACCAGCACCATGCCGAGCCAGTAATGCGGCACGCTGACCCCGAATACCGACACGGCGGAGGCGAAGCGGTCGAGGATCGAGTTGCGGAAGTATCCGGCGACGAAGCCGAAGACCATGCCGAAGGTGAAGCCGATGAGCGTCGCAACGGAGGCGAGGATCAGGCTGTTGACCACGGCGCGGCCGACCTCCTGTGCCACGGGCCGCCCGGTGGCGATGGAGATGCCGAGATCCCCCTGGAGCACGTGCCAGAGCCAGATCACGTACTGGACGGGCAGCGGTTTGTCGTAGCCGTAGGCCGCCCGCATGGCGTCGATGGTCTCCTGCGTGGCGTCCACCGGAAGCACGGCGCTCAACGGGTCGCCGGGGGCGAGGTGGACGAGGAGGAAGCACACCACGCTGACGCCCAGCGCCACGGGCGTGACGGTGAGGAGGCGCTGGAGGATGAATCTCAGCATGGGGACACCTCAGTGAGTGGGCCGTCCCGCCCGTAGCCCTCATCCCGAGGTGACCGCGAAGCGGGCCTCGAAGGATGGTTCCAATAGCCTCGGCAGAGGCTGGAGGCCTCCTTCGAGGCCTCCGCTTCGCTCCGGCGCCTCAGGATGAGGTGATCGGGTGGGGGCGACATGGATGCGCCTCCGGTCACTTGCCCATGGAGATCGGCGAGAAATCCTGGAACCAGTTCTGCGCCTGGACGAAGCCCTTCACCTTCGGACTCATGGCCCGGGGATTGGTGTCGTGCGCCACCATCAGGAACAGGGCCTCGTCGACGTACTTCTCGTGGACCTTCTCCAGAACCTTGGTCTGCTCTGCCGGATCGAAGGTGGTGCGCACCGCGTCGAACAGCTTGTCCATCTCGGGGTCGCAGTAATGGCCCCAGTTGGTGCCGTTGGGCGCAGCAAGATTACATTGGAGATGGCGGATGAACCCCGTGAAGGGGTCCTGGATGAAGTACGAAAAATTCATGCCCGTGGCGTTGCGGGACATGTCCGCCTTCGCGCCGCCGCGCCACAGGTTGATGAGGGTGTTCCACTCCACCACCTCGAACTCGACCTTGATGCCGATATCGGCGAGATTCTGCTGGATGAGTTCGTTCATCGGCAGGGGCTGCATCTGGCCCGATCCGGACGGCGCGATGAGGATCTTCGTGACGATGGGCTTCTTCGGCCCGTAGCCGGCCTCCGCCAGGAGCTTCTTGGCGGCTTCCGGATCATAGCCCGGTTTGAAGGTCGGCTTGCCGAACCAGGCCGAGCCCGGCGGCATGAAGCCCTGCGCCGGGATCATCAGGCCGTTGAGCATCTCCTTCATGCCTTCGCGGTCGACGGCGAGGTTGGCGGCCTTGCGCACGCGGATGTCGTTCCACGGCGAGCCCTCGACGCGCGACAGATGCCAGGTCCAGTTGTGCGGATAGGCGTTGGTGACGATGGAAAAGCCGGCGCCTTTCAGCGACGCCACGGCGTCGGGCGGCGGCGCCTCGATCCAATCGACCTGGCCCGAGCGGAGCGCGGCCACGCGGGCGTTGGCTTCCGGCAGGGGCACCAGCACGAGCTTGTCGAGCTTGGGCACCCGCGCCGTGTCCCAGTACGCCTTGTTCGGCACCATCTCGGCGCGCTCGCGCGGCGCGAACAATGTCATTTTCCACGGACCGGTTCCAGATGGGGCCTTGGCGAAGGCATCCCAGCTCTTGCCCAGCTTCTCCCACTGGGCCGGCGACGAGATCATGATCCAGGCGATCTGGTAGGGCAGGGTGGCATCGGGATTCTTGGTGATCACCTCGAGGGTGGTCGGATCGACGGCGCGGTAGCCTGCCACCGCCGGGATGCGGGAGCGCCCCTGCGCGGATTGGCGCGGATCGAAGTGCGGCGCGTCTGTCTTGAGGAGCTTGTCGAGGTTCCACACCACCGATTCGGCGGTGAAGGGCGAGCCGTCGTGGAAGGTCACGCCCTCCCGCAGCTTGAACGTCCACTTGGTCTTGTCGACCGGGTCCACGGTCCAGCTCGTGGCGAGGCCCGGCGCCAGCACCGAGGGCTTCGTCGCCGAGGACAGGTCCCAGTTGATGAGGCCGTCATAGACCGTATAGCCGGTGAACCGCATACCCTCGCCGCCATTGTCGGCCTGACCGGTGGTCAGCGGAATGTCGGAGGCGGTCATCCCGATCTTGAGGACGCCCTGCGCGAGGGCCGCCGGCATCATCAGACCCGACAGCAGGGTGATCGCGAGAAGGCGTCCTTTGGCGTGGGCGGGCGTGGTCCGACGCGTCGTTGAATCGATCATGCGCACACAGGTTCCTTCGGTGGGCCGAGCCCGGACGAGAAACTGTATGCAAACTGTCGGCCAGCCCGACCGGACTGGAGAAAGGAATCCCCCCAGTCGGCGCTGACCTATCCGAACGGTCTCTTTCCGAGAATCGCAACCACCGGCGTGGTGAACCGCCGCGCTCCCGCTCCTGACAGCGGGAGGAACCCGCGCCACTCGTGCGAGGGTTCATGCCGAAGGCGAGCGGGGCGAGGAACCCCGCGAAGGCGCGTTGTTCGTTCGAGACGCGTCGTCCGTCTCCTCACACCCCGTGGGAGACGGAGCTGTCCGGGGCCTCGTCGCGGGCCCCGACGATACGGCCAAGGAGGCGGCCGAGGACGTTGCCGAGGCTGTCCATGAGCAGGAACACCGCCGGCACGAACACCAGGGACAGCAGGGTCGAGACGATCAGCCCCGAGATCACCGCTACCGCCATGGGCGCGCGGAACTCGCCGCCGACGCCGAGGGCCATGGCGGAGGGCACCATGCCGGCCGCCATGGCGAGGGTCGTCATGATGATTGGGCGGGCGCGCTTGCGGCCGGCATCGACGATGGCGGTGACCCGGTCGACGCCCCGGGCCATCTCCTCGACGGCGAAGTCCACGAGCATGATGGCGTTCTTCGTCACCAGACCCATGAGCATCAGGATGCCGATGACCACCGGCATGGAGATGGGCATGTTGAGCAGGAGCAGGCCCAGGATGGCGCCCCCGATGGAGAGCGGCAGGGAGAACAGGATGGTGAGGGGCTGCAGGAACGAGCCGAACAGCAGCACGAGGACGGCGTAGACCATCATGATTCCGGCGCCCATGGCCATGAGAAACCCCGAGAACACCTCGCCCATGATCTCGGCGTCGCCCGTCTGGCGGATGGTCACGCCGGGCGGGAGGTTCTTCGCCGTCGGGGTATCGAGAGCCTGGGCGATGAGGGAGCCCAGCGCATCCGACCCCTCCATGTTGGCCTCCACGGCGACGCGGACCACGCGGTCGTAGCGGTCGATGGCGCCCGGCCCCTGGCCGAGTTCGATGTCGGCGACGGCCGCCAGGGGCACGGCGGCGTTGTTCTTGGCCGGAACCTTGAGGGTCTCCAGGCGCGCGACGGTGCCGCGCGCGCTCTCGGGCAGTTGCACCCGGATCGGCACCTGCCGGTCGGCGGCGTTGAACTTCGCGAGGTTCAGGCCGATGTCCCCGATGGTTCCCACCCGCACGGTCTCCGCTATGGCATCGGTGGAGACGCCGAGATCGGCGGCAGAGCCCTCCTTCGGGCGGATGCGGACCTCTGTGCGGTTGAGGGGCGCCGTCGACATCACCGAGACGAGGTGGGGGATCGCCGCCATGTCGCGCTGCAGCCGGGCGGCGACCTCCGAGACCACCGCCGTGTCGGGGCCGCCGACCACGAGGGCGAGATCGCGCTGGCCCGAATCGCGAAGCACCCACGAGCGGATGTCCGGCTCCTCGGCGATGAGGGCCGAGATCTCGGCCTCCACGGCGCCCTGCTTCTTCGTGCGCTGGTTCTTCGGCGTCAGGTTGACGATGAAGGTCGCGAGGCGCGTCTCCTTCTTACCGCCGACCTGCCGCCCGCCGTCGACGAAGACCGAGACCACCTCCGGCAGGGCGCGGATGCGCGCCGCCACCCGGTCGGAGGCCGCGATGGTGTCGGCGAGGCGCGCGCCGGGGGCGAGTTCGACCATGAGCAGGGTGCGGGCCATGTCCTGCTTCGGCACGAACCCGGAGGGCAGCAGGCCCGTGGAGGCGAGGGAGCCGGCGAACAGGGCCAGACCGACGATCAGGGTGATGAAGCGGTGGCGCACGGACCAGCCGACGAGGCGGCCGTAGGCCCGCATCACCGGGCCCTCCGCTTCCTCCGCATGGCCATGATCGCGCAAAAGATAGGCAGCCAACATCGGCGTGATCAGGCGTGCCACCAAAAGCGACATGAAGACCGACACCGCGATGGTGAGGCCGAACTGGATGAAGTAGCGTCCGGCGATGCCGCCCATGAACGAGACCGGCGCGAACACCGCGATGAGGGTCGCCGTGATGGCGATGACCGCGAGGCCGATCTCGTCGGCGCCGTCGATGGCGGCGCGGTAGGGCGATTTACCGAGCCGCATGTGCCGGACGATGTTCTCGATCTCCACGATGGCATCGTCGACGAGGATGCCGGTGACCAGGGTGATGGCCAGCAGGGAGATGCCGTTGAGGGTGAACCCCATGGCGTCCATGGCCCAGAAGGTCGGGAACACCGAGAGCGGCAGGGCAACGGCCGCGATGAGCGTCGCGCGCCAGTCGCGCAGGAACAGGAACACCACGATGACGGCGAGCACCGCGCCCTCGATGAGGGTGTGCATGGCCGAATCGTAGGAGCCGATGGTGGCCGAGACCGAGGAATCGATCTGCTCGAACACGAGGTCGGGGTAGGTGGTGGCGAATTCGGCGATCTTCTTCTCCACCGCCGCCGCCACCTCGGCGTCGCTGGCGCCCGAACCGCGCGAGACCGTGAACGCCACCACGGGATTGCCGTTGAAGCGCGCGAAGGTGCGCGGCTCCTCGTTGGAATCCTCCACGGTGGCGAGGTCGTCGAGGCGCACCTTGCGGCCGCCGGGCAGGACGATGGAGGTGGCCTTGAGGTCTCGCAGGGTGCGGGAGGCGGCAAGCGTCCGGATCGATTGTTCACGTCCGCCGACCTCGCCGCGCCCGCCCGCCATGTCGGCGGAGGTGATGCGCAGCTGCCGATTCACGTCCGCCGCCGTGATGCCCAACGCCAAGAGCCGGTCGGGCTGGAGCACCACGCGCATCTCGCGGGCGACGCCACCGACGCGCTCGACGCCGCCGACCCCCTTCACCCCCTGGAGGGTGCGGGCGATCTTGTCCTCCACCAGCCAGGACAGGTCGGCCGGCAGCATGGCGGGGGCGGTGACGCCGTAGACCAGGATCGGCAGACCGGCGATCTCGACGCGACTGATCACCGGCTCGTCGATGGTGCGCGGCAGGTTGATGCGGATCTTGGAGATCGCGTCCTTGACGTCGTTGACGGCCCGGTCGGTGTTCACCTCGAGGCGGAACTCGACGGTGGTGACGGACGAGCCCTCGGTGATCGACGAGGTGATGTGCTTGACCCCGCGCACGCCCGCGATGGAATCCTCGACCCACTTCGTCACCTGAGTCTGCAGCTCGGAGGGCGCCGCGCCGGCCTGCGTGATCGCCACGGAGACGATGGGTACGTCGACGTTGGGCATGCGCGTGACGGCGAGGCCTCGGAAGCTGAAGAGGCCGAGGACGATGAGCACGAGGAACAGGACAAGGGGGCCGATGGGCTTGCGGATCGCGTAAGCCGAGATGTTCAGGCGCATCGGTCAGGGTGCTTCTGCGAGAGAATACGGCATGCGTTCAGGCAGGTTCGTGTTCGCAGGCCGGATCGAGGTATTGCGACCCTACGGAACGCCGGCCTCAGCGGTGGCCAGCGGCGAAGGCGTCGCCGCCACGAAGGCGGCCGGGCCGGCGACCGCGATGGGGCGCACGCGGTCGCCGTCTCGCAGGAAGGAGCCGGCGCGGGCGACCACCTGCTCGCCTTCTGCGAGGCCCTGGCGGACCTCGATGCTGTCGTCGTCGGACAGGCCCGTGCGGACCAGGCGGGACTCGACCCGGTCGCCAGTCACGACCAGCACGGTACTGCGCCGATCGGCGCCGTAAAGGATGGAGGCCTGGGGCACGGTGACGTCGCGGGTGCGGGCGAGTTCGACGCCGCCGCGCGCGAAGGTGCCGATGCGCAGGCGCGAGTCGGCGTCGAGGCGCACCCGAACCTTGCCGAGCCGGCTCGCCTTGTCGACCTCCGGATAGATGGCGCGCACGCTGCCCTCCACCCGCTCGCCGTCGCCGAGTACGATCCAAGCGGGCTTGCCCTCCAGGATCTGCGGCAGCCTGGTCTCGATGACCTCGCCCTCGAGCTCGATCTCGCCGCGGGCGATGAGGCGGAACAGGGGCTCGGCCGTCCCCGAGGCTGCCATGCCGACGCGGGCCGTACGACGGCTGACGATGCCGGCCTCCGGGGCACGGATTTCCGTTCGGGCAAGGCGCAGCTCGAGCTCGTCGCGCACGGCCTGCGCCTGGGCGAGTTCGGCCTTGGCGATGATGAGGCCGTTGCGGGCGAACGCGAGCTTGCCCTCCGCCTGGCGCAGCACGGAGGTGCGGCCTTCCAGGATCACGGCGGTGCCATTGCCCGTCTGGAGCAATTGGCGGGCGCGGTCGTGGGACAGGCGGGCCTCCGTCTCGGCGGCCTTGGCCTGCTCGATGGTGCTCTGGGCCTGGGGCACGGAGGCCGCCGCCTTGTCGATGAGCGCCTTCTGCTGGGCGAGTTGCCGGTCGATGAGGTCGCGGGACAGGCGTGCCAGGACCTGGCCGCGCTCGACCCGCATGCCTTCCTCCGCGAGCACTTCGGTGATGCGGGTGCCGTCGATCTCCGGCGTCACCAGGATTTCGTCGCGCGGGACCAGAGTTCCGGTGACCGTCACGGTCTCGACGATCTCGCGACGCTGGGCCTCGACCACACTGACGGCGGGGAGGGGCGGGGCCTTCACGGGGGCCACGTCGGCGGATGCCGGGCCGGCAGCGGACAACGACAGGAGGACGGCGCCGAGGGTCCGTGCGCGCAACGGGATCATCAGGTCGGCTCCGAGGGGGATGGGGCAGGGAGGCGGCCGGCAAGACCGGCCTCGATGGTGGCCCGGAGATGCGCCGCCGCAGCGGCCGTATCGAAGCCCGGGATCAGGGCCCGGCTGACGACGAGCCCCTTCATCAGGGGATCGAGGATTGCGTAGACCGCGTGCGGATCGAAGGCCGGGTCAGTGGCCAGCGCCGCAAGGGTTTCGATGAACCAGTCGCGGGCCTCGGCGTCGGCGCTCTTCGTCATGGCGGCGATGGCCGGGTTGCGCGTTGCTTCCGACCAGATGTCGAGGCGCAGCACCGCCGCTTCGCGCGTGATCCGCTGGAAATACTGCGTGATGACGCCCAGGAAGGCCGCGCGCCGGTCGCCCGCCCGCTCCAGGTTCTCGACCAGGACGACGCCGCGCTCGCGCTCGCGCTCGGCCCACCCGAGGATCAACGCCTCCTTGGATTCGAAGTAGCGGTAGAAGTTGCCCGGGCTCATGGCCGCCTCGCGGGCCAAATCCTGCATGGTGGTGCGGTGGAAGCCATTGCGAACGAAGCAGGCTTCCGCCGCGTCGAGGATGTGCTCGCGCCGCGCCGCCTGACCGCTCCTCGCGTCGATGACGGTGCCGAGGGCCGCGCTCACGAGGCCGTCCCGGAGGACTGAACCATGGCGCAGGCGCGGGGCTGAAGGTCGAGGTCGGCGCAGACACGGGCCTGCCAGCTGTCCGGCCCGGCGCCGGTCCAGCCGATGAGGGCGAGCCAGCCGAAGGCCAGGGTGCCCATCACCACGAGGTTCGCCGGGGTGAAGACCGCGCGGAGGAGCGCCACGGGGCGCCCGGAGGACGGGGCCTCGGTCTCCACGGCGTCGAATTCCGGCCAGCGGCCACGATGGGGAAGGACCATCACCAACTCCTGCTTGTCCCATCTGTATAATGAACGTTCATTCTCACGTCAATGAACGTTCATTCTACCTCGAGGGCGAGGGTGCGATCCGGCACGTATCCAGGCGCTTCATCGCGCCGGATCAGCCTTGCGAAACACCACGAACAGGTTGTTGGCCGGCATGGCGACATGCTGGGAGGGGGCGAGGCCGTGGGCTTCGGCAGCACGGATCACGGCCGAAAGGTCGCGCAGCCCCCAGGCCGGATCGCGGGCGCGCAGGTCTGCGTCGAAGGCGGCGTTGCTGTCCGCGAGCCGTACTCCGTGCTCTCGGAACGGACCGTACAGGACCAGTACCCCGCCCGGCGGCAGCAAGCGGACGGCGCCGGCCATCAACCCTGGCGTCGCGGCCCAGGGTGCGATGTGAATCATGTTGATGCACACGATGGCATCGGCGCGGGGTATCGGCCAATGCGGCATGGACACGTCGAGGTCCAGCGGGGGACGGAGATTGGCGAATGCCGCCGCGCGGGTGTGGGCGACGATGCTGCGCCGTGCCACCGGGTCCGGATCGCTCGGCTGCCAGATCAGATGGGGAAACGTCGCCGCCCAGTGGAGGGCATGCTCACCCGTGCCGCTCGCCACTTCCAGCACGGTGCCGAAGCGCGGCAGAACGCTAGCCAAAGCCGCGCCGATGGGCTCCCGGTTGCGTGGGACCGCTGGCGCATACAGTGCATCGTCATCCGACATCGCCAAACCTCCCATGACGCCGCCGATCATGCGCGTCTGGTCTCAGCATCGCCTGACACCGCTGCTGAAATGAATCTCCTATTTGAAATGATATAACAGTCGATCTAGAAGTCGTATGTTATACGTTGGTGTTCTGCCGTCCCGACCCGGCTCCCTTCCCCGAGCCGCTCGATGCCGTCGCACCAGCCGACCTCGCCGGCCTACGGGCGGAGGAGGCCGTTTCACGGTTGCGGTCCTGACGAGCCTAGCAGCTCAAGTTTCCACCGTTGCGCGAAGGAAAGCCACCGCCTGGGCGACGATCTCCGGCTGGTGGGCGTGCGGGCCGTCATACTCGACCGCCGTCACGGCGTAGCCGGCGGCACGCAGGCGTGCGACGTGGACGCGGGCGCTGCGGTCGATGGGGATCTGTTCGTCGCGTGTGCCGTGGGAAACGAAGATCCGGGGCGCACCGACCTGCAGGTGTACGGACAGGAACCCGGCCGAGGATGCGACGACGTGGGTGACCACGTCGCCGTTGGCGAGGCCGAGGGACAGGGCGTAGCTGCCGCCGTCGGAATGCCCCGCGAAGACGAGCCGCGCCGGATCGAGGGGAAACCGCGCCGCCACCGCCGCCAGGGCCACGGACAGGCGCTCCCGATCCGGGCCGTGGCCGCCGATCACGAGATCCCAGGTCGGGAACAGCGATTGGGGCGCCAGCAGCAGGAACCCCTCCGCCGCCGCATGGGCCTCAAGCATCGGCAGGATCCGCTCCGCGCTGCCGCCGCCGCCGTGGAACAGCACCACCAACGGCACGGGTCGGCCGGGCGCCAACCCCTCGGGCACCACTAGGACAGCGTCACGATTGTCGAACAGGCCGAGGGCGTGCCGGCCGGGCGGCAGGGGCGTCGTCGTCGGCAGGCGATGGGCGAAGCCGAGTCGCCCTGTGAGCTCCGGCGCGAGGGCGACGGCGTCGGGTTCCGTCGGGCCGGCGAGAGTCCGGGTCATGCGGCGTCCGCCGGGGTGAAGGGTTTGATCTTGAGCTGGTCGATCACCCAGAGCCAGCCGCCATCGGCCTGCAAGCGCGCCGTCTCCACGGAGATCTGCCCATTGGGCAGGCGCGCGAAGGTCATGGCGAGGTCGCCGTTGCGCAGAGCCGGCAGGGCCTCGACGGCCGGAAAGTTCGATTTGCGCGCAAGCAGGTCGGCGTAGAACGTCCGGATCTCGGCATGGCCCGTGGCCACGACGGCGCCGGCCGCCACGACGGCCTCGGGTTCGTAGAGGGCGACCAGACCCTCGACATCACCCGCATTGGCGCGGGCATGGAAGAGGCGGGCGAGGTCTTCGGGTGCCTCGGCGCGTGAGCGGTCGGTCTCGGGCATCGCTGATGTTCCCTTCGCTGTGATCTCGATTCGGTGTCAGCGCAGGCGCCGCCCGGTGCCGTCCGCGACGGTCACCGCCACGGGAATTCCGGCCTCGACGCTCTGCGACACGGTGCAGAAGCGCTCGAACTGCTCCAGCACCCGGTCGAGGCGAGGCATAGCCTCGGCCGATGCGCCCAGCGCGATGGCGACCTCGATTCCGCCGATCCGCAGGCGCCCTTCGGCGTTTCGCACGATCCGGCAATGGGCATCCGCCGTCACGCCGCCCGCCTCCTGGCGGAACTTGCCGAGGGCGAACACCATGGAGGCGCACAGGCAGTTCGAGACCGCCGCCACGAGGAGCTGTTCCGGGCAAGGACCGAACCCCTCACCGGCGGGGGGCGCCTCGTCGACGGACAGGACCGCGGCGAGGCCGCCGAAATCCACGGTGAAGCGATAGGCCGCGTCCTGGGTGATCCGAATGCCTGGACCACGGCCGGCCGCCGCGTCGACGGCGGCCGAACCCGCTGACGCTGCCGGACCGAGCGGCGCTTTGGCGCCCGCGAGTGGCGGAGAGCAGGACAGCTCCTCCGAGGCGGGCAGGCTGGTCGGTTGACAGTCCGAAATGCTTGGCATACCAAATACCAACAACGGGCGGACAGAAAAAGCAAGTCCTCGTCACGCCCAGGAGACTGGCGTTGCGGCTCTCGTTGCCGTCGATGTCGAATCAAAGCCCGGAGGAAGCGATCATGCGCGTGACGATCCCTCGACGCCACTTCGTTCCGTCCTTGCTGCACTTGCGAACGTCTGTGGTGCTGCGCAGCGAAGACACCCTGAGCACGCGCTGAACGATGGTTGATCCCGGTGGAGCCCCCGCACAGGCGTTCGACGTCCTCGGTCTGGTGGAAGCCATCGGCGATGCCGTGGTGGTGTCCGATCCGTCGGGCGCCATCGTGGTCTGGAACGCCGCCGCCACGCGTATCTTCGGCCACACGGCCGCGGAGGCGATGGGCCAGTCCCTCGATCTCATCACCCCGGAGCGCCAGCGCCGGCGCCATTGGGACGGCTACTTCGAGACCATGCGGACCGGCATCACCAAGTACGGCGCCGACGTTCTGCGGGTTCCGGCGATCCACAAGGACGGCCATGCGCTCTCCATCGCCTTCACGGTGGGGCTGTTGCACCGCCCCGACGGCGCGGTGACGGGCATCGCCGCCATCATCCGCGACGAGACGCGGCGCTGGACCGAGGAGCGCGACCTGCGCCGCCGCGTCGCCGAACTGGAATCCCGTGTCCTGCCCCAGGGCGCGGTGGAGACGGCCTGACCGGGCCACAAGCCGCCAAGGCCAACACCAGACCCGCAGCAAAGCGGGCCTTTCAACAGACCAGCGTGTCCGTCACCGACCGATCAGGGAGAACGCCACCATGAGCAAGCCGCTCGAGGGTATCAAGATCATCGACTTCACCCACGTCCAGGCCGGACCCGCCTGCACGCAATTGCTCGCCTGGTTCGGCGCCGACGTGATCAAGGTCGAGCGGCCGGGCTCCGGCGACGTGACCCGCACGCAGTTACGCCACGTCGAGGATGCCGACGCCCTCTACTTCACCATGCTGAATTCGAACAAGCGTTCGCTCACCCTCGACACCAAGACGCCCGAGGGCAAGGAAGTCCTGGAGACGCTGATCCGGCAGTCGGACGTGATGGTCGAGAATTTCGGCCCCGGTGCCCTCGATCGCATGGGCTTTTCCTGGGCGCGCATTCAGGAACTGAACCCGGGCATGATCCTCGCCTCGGTGAAGGGCTTCTCGGACGGTCACCATTACGAGGACCTCAAGGTCTACGAGAACGTGGCGCAGTGCGCCGGGGGTGCTGCCTCCACCACGGGCTTCTGGGATGGGCCGCCCACCGTCAGCGCCGCCGCGCTCGGCGATTCCAACACCGGCATGCATCTCGCCATCGGCATCCTCACGGCGCTCCACCACAAGAACAAGACCGGCACCGGCCAGAAGGTCGCCGTGTCGATGCAGGATTCGGTGCTCAACCTCTGCCGGGTGAAGCTGCGCGACCAGCAGCGCCTCGATGCCCTGGGCTACCTCGAGGAATACCCGCAATATCCCCACGGCGAATTCACCGACGTGGTGCCGCGCGGCGGCAACGCCGGCGGCGGCGGCCAGCCCGGCTGGGTGCTCAAGTGCAAGGGCTGGGAGACCGACCCCAACGCCTACATCTACTTCACCATCCAGGGTCATGCCTGGGCGCCGATCTGCAAGGCCATCGGCAAGGAGGAGTGGATCGATGATCCGGCCTACAACACCGCCCGCGCCCGCCAGGACAAGATTTTCGACGTGTTCGCGGTCATCGAGGCCTGGCTCGCCGACAAGACCAAGTTCGAGGCCGTCGACATCCTGCGCAAGTTCGATATCCCGTGCTCGCCAGTCCTGTCGATGAAGGAACTGTCCGTCGATCCGTCGCTCCGCGCCAGCGGCACCGTCGTCGAGGTGCAGCACCCGAAGCTCGGCTCGTACCTGACCGTCGGCAGCCCGATCAAGTTCTCGGACATGAGTGTCGACATCAAGGCCTCGCCGCTGCTCGGCGAGCACACCGACGAAGTGCTGCTCGACCTCGGCTACACCCAGCAGCAGATCGAGCACCTGCATCAGGCTCGCGCCGTCTAGGATCGGCCTCCGCCTGACAACCAATCGGCGCGCCCCGGGGCGCGCCGTGCGCGTCGTGATCACACCGGTCACGCTCGGCCCCGATTGCCGCGCCACGCTCTCCTGCTACGAATCGGTCGGCAGCCTTCCGCCTAAATAGAACGCCGAGGCCCGCTCCGACGATGCGACTGTTCCTGCGTCAGCTCCTGCCGGACACTCCGCCGCCGAGCCGGCGCGAGCGCCTGCGTGCGGCGGCAGGTGCCCTCGTCGGCATCCTGGTCACGGGGCTGATCGCCCGCCTCGCCCTGGGAGCCGACGCGGTGCTGCCGGTGCTCATCGCCCCCATGGGCGCTTCGGCGGTTCTGCTCTTCGCCGTCCCGGCGAGCCCGCTCGCCCAACCCTGGTCGATCCTCGGCGGCAACGGCGTCGCGGCCCTCGTCGGCGTCACGGCCGCGGCCGCGATCCCGGATCCCCTCGCGGCGGCGTCGGTGGCGATCGGCACTGCCATCGCCCTGATGACGACCCTGCGCTGCCTTCACCCGCCGAGCGGCGCCGTCGCCCTCACGGCGGTACTCGGCGGCCCGGCCATCCACGACCTCGGCTACGGTTTCGTCCTATGGCCCGTGGGCGCCAATTCGGTCGCGATCCTCGCCGTCGCGATCGTGTTCAACAACCTCACCGGACGGGCCTATCCGCACCGGGCCGCCCCCGGGCACGGCACCGCCGATCCAGCGCCGTCCACCCGGAGCGTCACCCACGCAGATCTGGACGCGGTCCTCGCCGCGTATGATGGCGTCCTGGATGTGGCACGCGACGACCTCGCGGCGATCCTGGGGCGAGTTCAGCTCGAAGGGTATCGGAGGCGTGCCGCCGGCCCGATCACCTGCGCGGCCATCATGTCCCGCAACGTCATCGCCGTGGCGCCGCAAGCGCCCCTGCACGAAGCCCTCGGCCTCCTGCGCCACCACCGCGTCAAAGCGCTGCCGGTGACCGACGAAGGCGCTCGCATCCTCGGGATCGTCACGCAGACGGACCTCCTCGACAAGACCGTGTGGGAGCGGCCCGGCCCGCGGCTCGGGGTCGCGCGGCGCCTCGCCCTCACCCTGGCCCGTGGCCGCGCCCCGCACGGCAGCGTCGAGGACATCATGACCAGCCCCGTCCGGTCCGTCCGCGCCGACACGCCTATCGCCGACCTCGTGCCGTGGATGTCCGATGACGGCCTATCACACCTGCCTGTCGTCGGTCCGGACGATCGGCTCGTCGGCATCGTCTCCCAGGCCGACCTCGTGGCCGAACTGCTGGCGGAGGCCGTGGGCGTACGCGACCGGGCTGTGACCGCATCCGAACCTGCCCTCACGTGAGAGCTGAGGGCTGAAGGCATCGCACGCCTCCCTCAGACGCCGATCCCCTGAATCACACCCGAACCACACCGCCTACCCCAAACGATCGAACCCGAGAGGGCACTGTTCCGATATTGGTCTCGGCGGTGTTTGGACTCACACGTTTCCCATTCAGGCCGTCCGACCCGGACGGCCTGCCTTGTCATGGTTGCAGCGGACACACATCGCTCACCGTCGCTGACACCGTTCCTGGTAACGCGGACGAACATCGATTCCTTCCGCACCAGTCATGTCCGTCATGACGTCACGAGCAACCCGTGGTCGAGCCGCACGTGTCGCATTTGAGGCAGGTTCCGTTTCGCACGAGGGTGAAGTTCGCGCATTCGGGGCAGGCCTCGCCGACATAACCCTTCATTTTCGCCTCCGCGCGGCGGTCGGAGACCGTACGCTCCGGTTTGGCGAAGGGTAGTGCCTCGACCAATGTCTCTGCGATGCCGGCCGGGATCGGTTCGGACTTCAACGCCGTGGCACCGCGCATTGCATGGACCACGCCGCCTGCCGGAGTTGTGACGCCGGCCGAGGACGCTCCCACCCCGACCGCGCCGCCGGCCGGACCGCCCTGGATCAGGGTGAGCCGATCGGCCGATCCACGCAGGAGGCCTCGGGAGACCACGTTGGCCGCGACGGCGTCGGGCTTGTCGCCGCGCGCACCCTCGCCCTCGCCCTTGCCCATGACCGTGTTGCCGATCTCGGACGGGTCGACATGGGCGAGATCCATGCGGCCGAGATACGAGATGGCGAGCTCGCGGAAGACGTAGTCGAGGATCGAAGTGGCGTTCTTGATGGCGTCGTTGCCCTGCACGAAGCCCGCCGGCTCGAATCGGGTGAAGGTGAAGGCGTCGACGTATTCTTCCATGGGCACGCCGTACTGGAGGCCGATGGAGATCGCGATGGCGAAATTGTTCATCAACGAGCGGAAGGCGGCGCCCTCCTTGTGCATGTCGATGAAGATCTCGCCGATGCGGCCGTCATGATACTCGCCAGTGCGCAGATAGACCTTGTGGCCGCCGACCACCGCCTTCTGGGTGTAGCCCTTGCGACGGTCGGGCAGCTTTTCGCGCGACCGGATGCGCTCGACGCGCTCGATGACCCGCTCGACGATCTTCTCCGCGAGCTGCGCGGCCTTCGCCGTAGCCGGCTGGGCGACGAGCGCTTCGATCACCTCCTCAGCATCCTCCTCCTCGTCGGCGATGAGGGCCGAGTTCAGGGGCTGGGACAGCTTGGAACCGTCGCGGTAGAGGGCGTTGGCCTTCAGGGCCAGGGTCCAGGACAGCTTGTAGGCGTTCTTGCAATCCTCGACGGTGGCGTCGTTCGGCATGTTGATGGTCTTGGAGATGGCGCCCGAGATGAAGGGCTGCGCCGCCGCCATCATGCGGATGTGGCTCTCCACGGAGAGGTAGCGCTTGCCGATGCGGCCGCACGGGTTGGCGCAATCGAACACCGCGTAGTGCTCGACCTTGAGGAACGGGGCGCCCTCCAGGGTCATGGCACCGCAGATATGGGTGTTGGCCGCCTCGATGTCCTTCTTCGAATAGCCGAGGAACGGCAGGATCTCGAAGGTCGGGTCGGAGAGCTTATCAGCCGGGACCTCAAGCACGTCGGTGAGGAAAACGTCGCCCAGCGTCCAACGGTTGAACACGAACTTGATGTCGAAGGCCTGCTTCAGCCCCGCCTCTATGGCCGAGAGCTTCTCGTCGGTGAAGCCCTTGGCGCGCAAGCTGCCCGGGTTGATGGCCGGGGCCTGGCCCATGGAGCCGTGGCCGACGGCGTAGGCCTCGATCTCGGCAATCTCGGATTCGCGGTAGCCCAGGGTCCGCAAGGCGTCCGGCACGGCGCGGTTGATGATCTTGAAGTAGCCGCCGCCGGCGAGCTTCTTGAACTTCACGAGGGCGAAGTCGGGCTCGATGCCCGTCGTGTCGCAATCCATGACGAGGCCGATGGTGCCGGTGGGCGCGATCACCGTCGCCTGCGCGTTCCGATACCCATGCTCCTCGCCGAGCTTGAGGGCGCGGTCCCAGGCGTGGCGGGCACGCTCCGCAAGATCGGCTTGGGGGATGTTGGCGAGATCCAGGGGCACCGGGGCGATCGACAGGAACTCGTAGCCCTCGGCCTCGCCGTAGGCGGCGCGGCGATGGTTGCGGATCACCTTGAGCATGGCGTCGGCGTTCTCCTCGTAGGCCGGGAAGGCCCCGAGTTCGCCGGCCATCTCGGCCGAGGTCGCGTAGGATACACCCGTCATGATCGCGGTGAGCGACCCGGCGAGCGCCCGGCCCTTATCCGAGTCGTAGGGCAGGCCCATGCTCATCAGCAGGCCACCGATATTGGCGTAGCCCAGACCCAGCGTCCGGTAGCGGAACGAGAGCTCGGCGATTTCCTTCGAGGGGAACTGCGCCATCATCACGGAGATCTCGAGGACCACCGTCCAGAGGCGGTTGAGATGCTCGAAGGCGGCAACGTCGAAGTGGTTCGTGGCGCGGTCGTACATCGTCAGCAGGTTGGCCGAGGCCAGGTTGCAGGCGGTGTCGTCGAGGAACATGTACTCCGAGCACGGGTTCGAGGCGCGGATGCGCCCGCCCGCCGGGCAGGTGTGCCAGTCGTTCATGGTGGTGTTGAAGTGCAGGCCCGGGTCGGCGGAGGCCCAGGCGGCCTCGCCGATCTTGTCCCACAGCTCACGCGCCGGCAGGGTTTTCGTGGTCTTTCCCGTCGTGCGGGCCTTCAACTCCCAAGGGGCATCCGCTTCAACCGCGCGCAAAAAGTCGTCGGTGAGGGAGACGGAGTTGTTCGAGTTCTGGCCGGCCACCGTGAGGTAGGCCTCCGAGTCCCAATCGGTGTCGTAGACGGGGAACTCGATCTTGGTGAAGCCTTGGCGGGCGAACTGGATCACCCGCTTGGTGTAGGAATCCGGCACCATGTCCTTGCGGGCGGCCCTCACGGCCTTCTTCAGGACCGGGTTGCGCTCGGGATCGAAGCAGGCGTCGCCCTCGGCCTCG
The DNA here is from genome assembly GCF_001423295.1 of Methylobacterium sp. Leaf112. Taxonomy (GTDB): domain Bacteria; phylum Pseudomonadota; class Alphaproteobacteria; order Rhizobiales; family Beijerinckiaceae; genus Methylobacterium. The sequence goes on from NZ_LMNG01000031.1 coordinate 120,192, forward strand.
CACTGGGTGCAGGCCTTCATCACCGCGGTGAGGTGCTTGGAGACGATCTTGGAGCCGGTCACCAAGGCGGCGACCTTCTGCTCCTCCTTCACCTTCCAGTCGATGTAGGTCTCGATATCCGGGTGGTCGATGTCGACGATGACCATCTTGGCCGCGCGCCGCGTGGTGCCGCCGGACTTGATGGCGCCGGCCGCCCGGTCGCCGATCTTCAGGAACGACATCAGGCCCGACGACTTGCCGCCGCCGCCGAGCTTCTCGTTCTCGCCGCGCAGCATGGAGAAGTTCGAGCCGGTGCCGGAGCCGTACTTGAACAAGCGGGCTTCGCGGACCCACAGGTCCATGATCCCGCCCTCGTTGACGAGGTCGTCCTGCACGCCCTGGATGAAGCAGGCGTGCGGCTGCGGATGCTCGTAAGACGAGGCGGATTTCGTCAGCTCACCGGTGCGATAATCGACGTAATAATGACCCTGCGCCGGACCATCGATGCCGTAGGCCCAATGCAGGCCGGTGTTGAACCATTGCGGCGAGTTCGGCGCCACCATCTGGCGGGCGAGCATGAAACGCAGCTCATCGAGAAACGCGGAGGCGTCCTCTTCGGAGGTGAAGTAGCCGCCCTTCCAGCCCCAATAGGTCCAGCAGCCGGCGAGGCGATCGAAGACCTGCGTCGACGACACTTCCGTGACGTAGCGCTCGGCCTCGGGCACCTCGGTCAAAGCCGCCTCGTCGGCCACGGAACGCCATAGGAAGGACGGGACGTCGTTCTCCTCGACCTTTTTCAGGCGAGCCGGCACGCCGGCCTTGCGGAAGTACTTTTGAGCCAGCACGTCGCTGGCGACCTGGCTCCAGCTCTCGGGCACCTCGATGCCCTCCAGGCGGAACACCACCGAGCCGTCCGGATTGCGGATCTCGCTCAGGGTCTTGCGGAATGGAATCGTGGAGTAGGGGGATTGCCCGGCCGTGGTGAGGCGACGCTCGAACCGCATGAAACCTGTCTCCCGCCAAGCGCGCGATGGCGCCAGGGTTGTGATGCTGGGCTGGCGAGGACAAGCGACCGCGAACGCCCGCGCCACGCTGTTCAAACCAGACAAAATCGATGAACCGCCGAGGGACCGGATCGCTTCGGCGACATCCGAAAGCTAGCGCGTCGAGGACCCTCACGTCAACAACTTGTGTGCGTCGGCTATGTTCCTGACTAGATGTTGTGTCCGCACCCTAAATCCTGTGGATATCCGCGGCTTTCGGATAAGTGCTCTTTGGCGCTCGCGGAATCGCCGCGAGGATTCTGATGGCGCACAGGTTGGGACGAGCCGGGCCGGGCATACGCAATGGTTAACGCCGCCGGGGTGTGACAATCCGGGCGCAGGCGGGTACCCCGACTGGACTTGGGGGCAGCGCCTCACCATAGTCCCGCGCGAATGACGGACCGGCGGCCCCTAAGGCCCTTTCAGGCGAACGCGATGGCTCTCAAGGACACGCTCCTGCGGATTTTCACCTGGTGGAACGGGCAGACCATGTCGCTTGCCCTCTACACGGCACGCAAAGGGCAGTTCGTCGGCACGGACGAAGGCGGCAACACCTATTACCGGGCGCTTGGGCCCCTCATCGACCGGTCGGTGGGGCCGGAGCGGCGCTGGGTGGTCTATAACGGCTACGCCGACGCCTCGAAGGTGCCCCCCGGCTGGCGCTCGTGGCTGTGCCACAACGCCGACGTGCCGCCGAGCGAGGAGGCCTACACTCCGCGCGAATGGCAGAAGCTGCATGTCGAGAACCTCACGGGGACGCTCGGCGCCTACCGCCCGAAGGGCTCGCAACTTAGTACCGGCCAGCGCCCTCCGGCCACCGGTGATTACGCACCCTGGAATCCGGGCGCGTGAGCTTCGGGCCGGACACGGCCCTTTTTCCACCAATGTTGCACGCTTAACCGCGGGTCGCGTCGTCATCGCCTCGTGGCGCGCCGTCACAAGGGAGCGAGCCGTGAGCCGCAGCACCGCACGCGTTTCGCGATCCGGCCTCCTCGCCGCGCTCTTCGCCATTCCGGCCCTGACCTTCTCCGCGCTCCCGGCCGGGGCCGACAAGATCAAGAACCCGACCGCGGTGTTCTCGGGCCTCGACAAGATCACCGGCCGCATCGTGTCGTTCGAGGTGGCGGTGGACGAGACCGTGCAGTTCGGCGCGCTCCAGCTCACCCCGCGCGTCTGCTACAGCCGGCCGCCGACGGAAAGCCCGAAGACCACGGGCTTCCTCGAAGTCGACGAGGTCACCCTGGACAGCAAGTACCGCCGCATCTTCACCGGCTGGATGTTTGCGGCGAGCCCCGGCCTGCACGCCATCGAGCACCCGATCTACGACGTCTGGCTCGTGGATTGTAAAGGCGGCTCCGACGTGATCGCCGAGGCGAAGGAGCAGGAGGATACGCCAGTTCTGGCGTCGAAACCTGAAAAATCCCGGCGCCAGCGCGGTGGTCAGGACGCGACGCGGACGGCCCAGCAGGTCAACCCCAACGGTCAGGTGGACGTCGAAGCGCCGCGCGGCGTGCCGGTCCAGCCGAAGCAGAAGCCCTCGCGAAAGTTCTTCCCATCGAACGAAGGCCCGGCACCGGCCCCCCCGTCGCCGCCGCCGCCACAGAACCTGTTCGACGCACTGTTCCGGTAGGGTGAGACGGAATGGCGTGAGGGGCCGCCCCCTCCACCGGAGCGCTAACGCTGCATCCTATTCGAACGGGCGGATAGCTCACTGCGTGCGGTTCGGAAGGTCTTTGATCCCGCGATTTGGCGATACGGTCGAGCACCCTATCGCGAGGGATAGGCTGTGGGGGCGGGTTTTCCATGGAAGCGCCACCGCCACGGCGGCAGTCCGCTGCGCGATTCAGACACGTGCAGAGAGCGTAAGGGCGCTGGCGCGGCGCAAAGACGTCTGCCCGATGACGGTGCTGCGCGGCGCAAGCGGACGAGCACAGCCCTCGCGGCGCCAGTGATCCTCCCCCGTTTCGACGGACGTGGGTTTATCTCGCGTTCCGCTCGGCCTGCTCGGGTGTGGTCGGTGATGTCCGCCAGCCAGACCGTGTTGGGCAGGGCAGCCGAGAAGAGCTGCTTCAGGAGGTCGGGTGCGACCGGCAGATCGTGACGGCTGTCGGTCGTGCAGGGCCGGAACCGACGCCCAGCCAAGGCCCGGATGCCTTGGCGGCGCATGAGGCGCTCCACGCGTCCGCGACTGGCTGTTCGGCCCTCCGCGCGCAAGGCAGCGTGCACCCGAGGTGAGCCGTAGCGCCTATGATGCTCGGCATGGATCCGCCGGACGTCGTCGAGGAGTTGATGGTTCGACGTTGACGGTTCGACACCGACCGGGCGCTCTCGGGGCGTGACCGCCAGCCGTAGTCGCCGCTGGGGGAGACTTCGAGCACGCGGCACATGAGACGCACTGGCCAGGTGCTCGCATGCTGCTCGATGAGGGCAAACGTCACTTGGGCATCTGCGCGAAGATGCCGATCGCTTTTTTTAGGACGTCGCGCTCCATGCGCGTCCGGTCGAGTTCACGCCGCAGACGGGCGATCTCAGCGGCTTGGTCGGAGGGGGACGCCACCGGGCTCGCAGGCGCGGCTCCCGGTGACCCTGCTCTCCGCGGTGGTGGGGAGCCACCCATCAGCGCCGAGCGCCACGGCCTCAGCATCGAGNCGCAGGCGCGGCTCCCGGTGACCCTGCTCTCCGCGGTGGTGGGGAGCCACCCATCAGCGCCGAGCGCCACGGCCTCAGCATCGAGGGTTGGATCCCGAACTCGGCTGCGATCTGCATCTGCGGCCGGCTGCTACTTTCCAGCAGGGCCACCGCCGCGCGTTTGAACTCGGGGGTGAACTCGCGTCTCGTCTTGGCCCTCAAACACCTTCCCAGCCCGCAAGGAGCGTATCAGAGGTGTCCGTGAAAGCGGGGGAGGATCAAACTCGGTCTCCATGTCGCCGTGGACGACGGAGAACACACCGTCCGGCAAGCCCGCCTCCTTGAGCCAGGCGGCGACCAGGAGTGCCAGTGAGGGATCGCGCTCGGAGGGCTTCAGCACGAAGCGATTGCCGCAGGCGAGCGCGCCGGGAACATCCACATCGGTACCATGACGGGGAAGTTGAACGGGGTGATGCCGGCGACCACGCCGAGGGGCTGGCGCAGGGAATGACTGTCGACGCGGGTGCCGACATTCTCCGTCACTTCGCCCTTGAGGAGCTGTGGCGCTGCGGTGGCGAACTCAACCACTTCGAGCCCGCGCTGGATCTCGCCCTCGGCGTCGGACAATACCTTGCCGTGCTCTGCGGTGATGAGGGCCGCGAGCTCGTCGATGCGCTCCTCGGCGATGCGCAGGAATGCGTTGAGGATGCGCGCCCGGCGAAGCGGCGTGGTATGGGCCCAGTCGCGGGCGACCGCCTTCGCGGCCGCCACCGCATCGTTCACATCCGCCGCGTCGGCCAGCGCGACCCGGCCGGTCTCCTCGCCGGTGGCGGGATTGTAGACGGGGGCGGTTCGCGTACCGGTGCCGGGAACGGTCCGGCCGCCGACGAAGCGGTGGATTGCGGTGGGCATGGCTGTCTGGTGTCCTGTTCCTGGGAGATACGCGAACCGGCGGATCGAGAGCAAAGGGAATGCCTTCGACGGAACGTCGCGACATCCGCGTCAGGAAATGTTCATGTCCCTGCGCGGCCGCGGGGCAGGCGGCGTGCCGAAGACGGTTGCCACGGACCGAAACGGGTGGCGGTGGTTTCCGCTCGTGGGCGTGCCGAGCTTTCCCTCCCCCGATGGCTACCGCCGCGAGGCGGCGGAGTTCACCCCGGGCGATTCCAAGCGGCGGCGTCGCCAGAATGTCATGGCTCGCATCATCGCCGGTAATCGTGCCGGACGCCCTCGCCCATAACACAATCACCGGCTAACCCGGTCCGCATGCAGGCCCTATCCCTTCCGGACCCCGAAACCTTGTCCCGCGGGCAGCTCGAAGCCGAAGTGCGCCTGCTGCGTGCCCAGTCGGGCTCGCTCGCACAGATGTTCGAGCAGGCCCCGAGCTTCATCGCCCTGCTCAGTGGCCCGGAGCACCGCTTCACCCTCACCAACGCCGCCTATCAGCGGGCCATCGACCACCGCGACGTGGTCGGTCGCACGGTGGCCGAGGCCTTGCCGGACGCGGCGGCGCAGGGCTACGTCGATCTCCTCGACGACGTGTTCCGCACCGGCCGGATACACAAGGCGACGGGCGCGCGGTTCGATGTCCAGGCCACGGCCGACGGTCCGGTCAACGAACGCTACCTCGACTTCGTCTACCAGCCGATCACCGACGCGCAGGGCACCGTCGTCGGCATCTTCGTCGAGGGGCACGACGTCACCGAGCGCACCTTGGCGGAGACCGCCTTGCGGGCGAGCGAGGCGCGCTACCGGACCCTGTTCGAGAGCATCGAGGTCGGCTTCTGCATCGTCGCGATGAAGTTCGCGGGCACCCACGCCGTCGATTACCGAATCGTCGAAGCCAATCCCGCCTTCGTTCGGCAGACGGGGGCCGATGTCGCCGGCCGGTGGGTGAGCGAGTTCGCCCCCGACCTGGAACGCCACTGGTTCGACACCTACGGCCGCGTCGCCCTCACGGGCGAGCCAGAGCATTTCGAGCATTACGCGGACGTGTTCGGACGCTGGTTCGACGTGCGCGCCCTGCGGACCGGCGATCCGGCCGCACACCACGTTGCCATCTTCTTCTCCGACATCACGGAGCGCCGGAACGTCGAGACCCGCGCGGAAGCCGGTGAACGCGAATTGCGTCTCATCACCGACGCGCTGCCGGTCCTGATCTCCTTCATCGGCGCGGACCACGTCTATCGCTTCGCCAACCGGGCATACGAAGACTGGTTCTCGATGCCGGCGGGGGACGTGGTCGGACGGGACGTCAGGGACCTCCTCGGACCGGACGCCTATGCCACCCGCAAGCCCTACATGGACCGGGCGCTGGGCGGCGAATCGGTGACCTTCGAACTCGACTGGCCGCAACGCGACGGGCGGCATCGCGTCGCCGAGATCCGCTACCTGCCGCGGTGGGACCCGGCCGGCACCGTCGACGGTTTCCACGTGTTCGTGCACGACGTGACCGCACGCAAGCAGACGGAATCCGAACTCGCGCGCCAGGTCGCGCTGCGGACCGCGGAGCGCGATCAGGTCTGGCAGGCCTCCTCGGACCTGCTCTGCGTCGCCACCCTCGACGGGTACTTCGTCAGCCTCAACCCGGCCTGGCCACGGACGCTGGGATGGAGCGAGGCCGAGATGAAGGCGCGCCCGTTCCTCGACTTCGTGCATCCGGACGACGTGGCATCCACCCTCGCGGCGGCAGCCGGCTTGGCGCGCGGCGAGCCGCAACTCACCTTCGAGAATCGCTACCGCCACCGGGACGGCACGGACGTGTGGCTGTCCTGGAACGCGGTGCCTCGCGACGGCCTGATCTACGCCTCCGTGCGCGACGTGTCCGAGGCCAAACGTCAGGCCGAGATCCTGGAACGAACCGAGGAGGCTCTCCGGCAATCGCAGAAGATGGAGGCGGTCGGCCAACTCACCGGCGGCTTGGCACACGACTTCAACAACCTGCTCGCAGGTATCTCCGGCTCCCTGGAGCTGATGCAGACCCGGATGGCACAGGGGCGGCTCACCGAGGTCGATCGGTACATGACGGTGGCGCAGGGAGCCGCCAAGCGCGCCGCCGCGCTCACCCACCGGCTCCTCGCCTTCTCCCGGCGCCAGACCCTCGACCCGAAGCCGACGAGCGTGAACCGTCTCGTCAGCGACATGGAGGAACTCGTCCGGCGCACGGTCGGCCCCGCGATCCAACTCGAGGTCGTGGGTCTCGCGGGCCTATGGCCGGCGCTGATCGACCCGGGCCAGTTGGAGAATGCGTTGCTCAACCTGTGCATCAACGCCCGGGACGCGATGCCGGACGGCGGCCGCATCACCATCGAGACCGCCAACAAATGGATGGACGAGGCCGGGGCCCGCCAGCACGACATGCCGCCGGGTCAGTATCTCAGCGTCTGCGTGACGGACACCGGAAGCGGCATGTCCGCCGACCTCATGGCCAAGGTGTTCGAACCCTTCTTCACCACCAAGCCCATGGGGGAGGGCACCGGGCTCGGCCTGTCGATGGTGTACGGCTTCGCCCGCCAGTCCGGCGGACAGGTCCGGCTCTATTCGGAGGTCGGACAGGGCACGACGGTCTGCCTCTACCTGCCGCGCCACTACGGTGAGGCCGACGAGGCCGACGTCACGCGACGCCCCCCCGAAATCGAGCGTGCGGGCCAGGGCGAGACCGTGCTGATCGTCGACGACGAGCCGTCGGTGCGCATGCTGGTCACGGAGGTGCTGGAAGATCTCGGCTACACCGCCATCGAGGCCGGCGACAGCATCGCCGGTCTGAAGATCCTGCAGTCGGATGTCCGGATCGACCTGCTGGTGACGGATGTCGGGCTACCGGGTGGCATGAACGGGCGCCAGATGGCGGACGCGGCCCGTGATCGGCGGCCCGACCTGAAGGTGCTGTTCATCACCGGCTACGCCGAGAACGCGGTCCTGGGAAACGGATACCTTCGCCCGGGAATGCAGGTTTTGACAAAGCCGTTCGTACTGGAGACGCTTGCATCCCGCATCAGGGATCTCATCGCCAGGACCGTCTGACCCCGGGCATTTCACGATGCCATGCGCAGCACCCGCCGGAGATTCCATTAGGTCCCGGGGGGGCAAGCCGTGCGGGCGTTCGGCGTCACGCCGCCCGCTTCAACCCATCGATCTGCTGCAGCCGCCCGTCCTTCACCTGCAGGATGCGGTCGGCGAACGGCAGCAGGTGAGCGCTGTGGGTCACGAAGACCTTCGACACCGGGATCGCCATCAGGGCGCGGATCAGGGCCTCTTCCGACACGGGATCGAGGTTGGCCGTGACCTCGTCGAGGAGGAGCAGCCGGGGCTGGCGGCACAAGGCGCGGGCGAGGATGAGCCGTCGGCGCTGGCCGGTGGAGAGCAGGGGGCTCTCGTCGGAGAGGAGCGTGGCGAAGCCCTGGGGGAGGGACTGGATCTCCTCCAGCAGCCCCACCACCGACAGCGCGGCCTTCATCTGCTTGTGGGTGACGTCGGGCGAGAACAGGGACAGGTTCTCGATCACGGTGCCGGCAAGCACGCGGTCGTCGGCGAAGACGCAGCCGATATTGGCGCGATACTCGTGGATGCCGAACTCCTCCAGGGGGCTGCCATCCACCATCATCCGGCCGGTCGCACGGACGTTCAGGCTGGACAGGACCTTGAGCAGGGACGACTTCCCGCAGCCCGACGGCCCCACGATGGCGATGGTCTCGGGCTTGTCGATGCGGATGGTCAGATCGAACGGTTCGATGAGCGGCCGGCCGCGGCGGCCGAACTGGATCGACACCTCCTCGAGGCTGACGCTGCGCCGGATCAGACGGTCGATGCGCAGGCCGGCGCTCGCCGGTTCCGGGCTCTCGTTCAGCACGTCGTCCAGGCGGGCGAAGTGGACCCGCATCACCGAAATCTGCAGCAGGCTCATGATCAGAGTGTTCATGGCGGTGAAGAACGACGCCCGCAGGGCGAAGAACGCGTACAGCACACCCACCGACAGGGTACTCTTCATCACCTCGGTCACGCCCATGAACAGGGTCGCGACGGTGCCGAGCATGAAGATCAGGTGCAGGAACAGATCCGCGTCGATGGAGAGCTTTTTCGCGCGGTAGCCGTAATTGGCGAACCGCGTGAAGTTCTCCAGCCATTTCAAGCCGAAGAAGTTCGTGGTGTTGCCGACCTTGAGGGCGCGGATCTGGGCGAGGCCGTCGAGCAGGCGGGCCTGCTCCTCGGAGCGAGATTCGAGGGTGAGCGCCGTGCTACGGGCGATACCCGGATAGGTGGCGAAGCGCACGAGGATGGCGGCCGCCAGGGTCACCACGGAAGCGAACGCCATAGCGGGCGAGTAGTAGTACATCATCCCGACGAGCAGGATCGACATCGTCCCGTCGGCGATGGACGAGACGAAACCGCCGACGAGGAAAGTCTTGATCTGGTCCACCGACGAGACGCGGGTGACGAAGTCTCCGGGATGCCGGGCCTCGAAGAACGTCATCGGCAGGCGAAAGGCGTGGGAGACGATGTTGCGGGTGAAGTGAATCTCGAACAGCGTCGCCGAGCGCAGGGCCACGAGGTCGCGAAGCCAGCGCGACAGGGCATCGAGGGCGCTGAAGAGGATGAGGCCGATGACCACGACGGTGAGGAGGTCGAGGTCGTATTGCGGGATCACGCTGTCGACGGCGGTCTGCAGGAAGATCGGCGTCGCCAGGGCGAACAGGGTCGCGGAGAACGACAGCACCGTGATGAGGGCCAGGGTGTGCTCGATGCCCCGACACGAGCGCAGGACCGCCCAGAACAGGGACTTTCGCGACGTCTTCACCGCCTCGAAATCGACCCGCCGCTCGAACTCGAGGGCGATGCCGCCGAAATGGTGCTCCATGTCCTCGCGGGCGTAGAGCCGCTCGCCGAAGGCCGGATCGTGAACGTGGAACGTGCCGCGCACCACCTTCTCGAGCACCACGAAGTGGTTGCCGTTCCAGTGCAGGATCGCCGGGCAGGCGAGCTTCGACAACTCGCCGGTGTTGGAAATGGCCAAGCCCTGCGCGTCGAGCCCGATCTGGCCGGCGACTTCGACGATCTCCGCGAACGTCATGCCCTCCTGCGACGGCGGGAACAGCGCACGCAGGTAGGGCAGGTCGATGTCGTGGCGGTGCGCGTTGGCGACCATCGCCAGGCAGGCGAGCCCGCATTCCATGGTTTCGTTCTGCAGAACGGTCCGGACGGCGCGTTTGCGCTCGCCGAACCCGCCGAACACCGATTGGCCGAACATCAGCGTCCCCTCAAGGCTCGGATCGGATCGAGGACCCAATCGAGCAGGCGGCGGCGCTCCACCACGATATCGGCCGAAAGAGTCGAGCCGATCTTCACGGGAATGCGCTCGCCATAGGCGTCCACGTCGGGCCGGTCGGGCCGGATCTCGATGCGGTAGGCGGATTGGCGCTCCACTGGGCGCGGATCCAGGCCGATATCGGGCTTGTCCTCGCCCGCGAGGCCGCGCACGGCGGCGGTGGAGATGTAGGTGATGGTCCCGTGCTGGATGCCGAAGGTCTTGAACGGGAAGGCATCGTACTTGATGATCACCCGCTGACCGACCTTGGCGAGGCCGACGGCGCGGGCCGGGGCCTCGACGACGACGAGGGGGGCGGCGTTCGGCTCGCCGGTGGCGGCCACGAACTGGCCGGGCTTGACCGAATCCCCGACCTTGGCGGCGAGCGCCAGCACGGCGCCCGCGCTCTGGGCCTGAACCTCGACGGCGGTCTCCGTGCGCAGCATCGCGAGCCGGCTGTCGGTGGATTCGATCTGGTTCTGGGCGCTCGCCTTCTGCGACACCTTGGTGGCGACGAGGAGGTCGAACTCGCGGCGCCGCTCCGAATCCTGGCGCTGCACTTCGAGGCGCTTCAGGCGCAGGTCGGAGAGCTGGCGCTCCAGGTCGAAGGTTCCGCGCTCGTGCGATTCGAGCATGTCGCGGGTGGCGTAGCCGTCGCGCATGTAGGCGGCGATCCGGCGCACCACGGCGCGGCTCTTCTCCGTCGCGGCGGCATGGCGCTGCGCCTGCTCGGCGAGGCCGGCATAGAACACCTCCTGGTCGGCCGCGATCTGCGCCTGCTGCTTCGTCGCGCGGGCAATGAACGCGTCGGCCCGCTCCACCTCGTCCTGCAGGCCCTTGCGGGAGAGTTGGAGGTTGCGCATCTCGGCCTCCACGGCCGATTCCCCACCGGAACTCGCAGAGCCGATGCGCAGGGCGTAGACCGCTTGGCCCGCTTTCACGGGATCGCCCTGGTTGAGGAAGATCCTGGTGATCACGCCGGCCCGGGGCGCGTCGAGGCGGGCGAAACCGCCCGTGGCCGCGACCGTGCCGCGCACGGTTTCGGTCTGGGCGAAGTGACCGAACCACAGGCCGCCGATCACCGTGCACACCGTCAGCGCCACGAGCCCCGTCGCCAGAGTCGCGGTTCGGTTCTGACGCAGATCGATGGTCTGGACGATGCGGGGATTCTGGGCGATGCCGGGCATCGGCCCGTCATCGGGATTCCCGGAGGTCTCCTCCGGCTGTGCCTCCGGCGGATCATCGTCGACGGAACGCGCATCGGACTCGGCCCGGACCATATGGCGGGCGGCAGCGGCCTCGACGCTCCGAGCCGGGGATTGCGTCGTGTCGTCCTCGGGTGGGCCGGCCCGGGTCACGTCGAAGGTCATGCCTGTCCGCCCTCGTGGAGAAACTCGTGCAGGCGCGGCCACATGAACCATTGGGCGGGGGCCGTCAGCACCGAGGTCTCGATGTGGCGGCGAACCAGACTCGTCACCCGTGCCTTGGTCTCCGGACCGCTATCGGCGACCTCGAAGGGCTGCCCGCAACGAACCGTGTCGCCAGCGCAATCCGACGTGATGGAGAGCGGCAGGACCGCCGCCTCCGTCAGGCGGGCGAGGCTGTCGATGCCCATGGCGAGGCGGATCGGTCGGCCGAACAGGGTGGTCTCGACGGGTCCACCGTAGCTCGCCGGCAGGTCGACGAACGACACGATGACGGACCCGGTGCGGGCGAACCGGATCGCATCGATGTAATCCTGCTTGTCGCGGACGTTCAGGAACCGCATCTCCATGCCCATCTCGGAGATGCGCTGCATGACGCGGGTCTCGACGGCGCGGTCCTCGCGCGCCCGCAGGATCAGCATCCGCCGATCGCGGAAGAAGTCGTGGATCAGGCGAGCGAAGGGCAGGGCGAAGCAGCCCATGTGGAGCGGCGCCAGGATCACCGGCTTCCCGCTCGACGCCACCCGGCGGATGAGCTCCGGATCGGCGAACCGCACCGATTGCCAGTCGGCGACGATGTCGGCGTGCGAGCGGGTCACCAGGGACAGCCACTCGAGGCCGTAGAGGTCGTCCGAAAACGCGGTTTCGGCATCGAGGCGACTGGCTTCGGCCCGGGGCAGGCGCAAGGTCTGGCGTAGGATCGGCGCGACGCCGCGTGCGGGCAGCCGGCGCGTCACCCGCTGGGCGAGCCACAGGGTCCGAAGGGCGCGGCGGCGCAGCCTCAGCGGCAGGGCGGCGACCCGCAACTGTAGAGGGGTGACGTCGTTCATCGCCGGGTCCAGTCCATCCACGGGCAATAGACTGATTTGCGTTGACAGTTCTTTAAGTGCGAACGCCGCCCGGGCATCCCGGGCGGCGTTCCATCAATATTCGTGATCGAGGCTTCGGCGGCGAGGCCCGATTTGATCCCGACCGAGACCGGTCCGAGCCGCCCTTACGAGCAGTCTGCGCCCTTGGACGGCGGGCAGTTCGGGGCCGGGGCCGGCTTGCAGTCGACGGGCTTGGTACCGCCGGAGACCTTCTTGAGATCAGTGAGAGCGAGCTTCTTCATGGGATGCATGTCCTGAATGAGAGGGTAGCGAAGTCAGTCGACCGGGCGGGCCGGCGAGTCGGCTTAGGAGCAGTCGGCGCCCTTGGACGGCGGGCAGTTCGGGGCCGGGGCCGGCTTGCAGTCGACGGGCTTGGTACCGCCGGAGACCTTCTTGAGATCGGCGAGATTGAGCTTCTTCATGGGGCTACTCCAGATCGAACCCGGCCTGACCTTGAGGCTGCCGGCTGGCTGCTGTTCAGCCATGGACAAACCGTACCCAGCACCCGGGGCCGCATCAATGCAGTCAAACTACGGTGCCGGGCCAATGGTTACCACCCGAGACTATTTCCGGAATTTACCATCAAGAGGGATAGATTTTGTAGAATACGAACCGCGACTTGCGGATTGAATGACCGGATTGATATTTGAGCCTCCTTCAGAGTTGCGAGGCCCACCAATGGTAACGCAGTTATCCACCCCCGCCGCTGCCCAAGACGAGATCGAGACCACCCTGCTCGAAATCTTCCGCACCCATTTGAAGACCGAAGGAACAGGTTGGGACGCCAACACCACCATGGCGGAAGCTCAGGTCGACTCCTTCGATCTGGTCGAATTGGTCTTCGAGATCGAGGACCGGTTCGGAATCGAAGTCAGCTTCAACGCCAATTCGGGCGAGACCGGTACGCTCACCGTCGGACACGTCGCCGAGATGATCCGGGCCGGACTGGCGGCGAAGAAATCCCAGGCCGCCAAATCCACCACCGCCGCCGACATCGCTCCGATGTCCAAGGTCCAGCTGGCATGACCGCCGTCGTGGTCTCGGGCCTCGGGGTCGCGGCCCCCGGCGGGCTCGATACGGAAACGTTCTGGACGAGCCTCGTCTCGGGACAGAACGTGTTCTCGGCGAGCCGCGCCCTGCCGGATTCGGGGATCGTGGTCGCGCAGATCGACGAGACCGCGGATTTCTCCCGCCTGCCGCTCGCCTCGCAGGCGGCCTGCGACCGCAGCGCGATCCTCGCCGTCGCTGCCGCACAGGCCGCGATGGCGGACGCGAAGCTGAGCCTCGACGCGGTGGCGCCGGAACGCGTCGCCGTCATCCTCGGCAATGGCGGCGGCGGCCTGACCAGCCTCGACGCGCAATACTCGCGCCTGTTCAAGGACGGCAAGCGCCCGCACCCGTTTTCCGTGGTGCGGGCGATGACGAGTTCTTCGGCGAGTTGGGTCTCCCTCGCCTTCGGCGCCAAGGGACCGTGCTTCGTCATCGCCAGTGCCTGCGCGTCGGCAACCCACGCCATTGGGCTCGCGGCGCAGATGATCCGCGCCGGCATCGTCGACATCGCCATCACGGGCGGGACAGAGGCGCCGCTGTCGCACGGCACCCTGATGGCCTGGGATGCCATGAAGATCATGAGCCGGACCCGGTGCCGCCCGTTCTCGCGTGGCCGCGACGGCCTCGTCGTCGGGGAGGGAGCGGGGATCCTCGTTCTGGAGCGCGCCGACCACGCCCGTGCGCGGGGGATCACCCGATCGGTCGCGCTCGCGGGTTTCGCCTCCAACGCCGATGCGGGCGACATCGTCGCGCCGACCGTCGATGGAATGGCCCGAGCCATGCGCTCCGCCCTCGCGGATGCCGGCCTCGCGCCAGACGACGTCGCCTACATCAACGCCCACGGAACGGGCACGCGCGCCAACGATCTCACCGAAGGCAACGCCATGGCGGACGTGTTCGGGCCGGGGCGCATCCCGCCGGTCTCGTCGACCAAAGGCGCCACAGGACACGCCCTCGGTGCGGCCGGGGCCCTGGAGGCCGTCGCCACGATCCTGGCCATGGAACGCGGGATCGCGCCGCCGACGGCGAACCTCGTCGAACTCGACCCGGCGCTGGATTTCGACGCCATCCCATGTGTGGCCCGGCCGATGCCCATCCCCGTCGCCATGTCGAATTCCTTCGCCTTCGGAGGTCTCAACGCCAGCCTGATCTTCCGGACGGCCTGAGCCTTTCGCCCGCCATCGGACCAGACAGCCATGAACGCGCACGTGACTCCGCCGGAAACGCTTTCACCCGACCCTGCGGCCTACCTCGACGCCCTGAGGGCGCGGGTCAAAACAACCATCGGCATCTCCGACTGGGTGGTGATCGACCAGACGCGGATCGACCGGTTCGCCGAGGCGACGGGGGATTTCCAGTTCGTCCATGTCGATCCCGTCCGGGCCGCCGCAGAGACGCCGTTCGGCGGCACCATTGCGCATGGCTACCTGACCCTCGCCATGGTGGGGACGTTCGCGGCGGCGGCACTTCCACCCCATCCGGCGGTGCGCCTCATGATCAACCTCGGTGCCGACAAGGTTCGCCTGCTGGCCCCCGTCCGGGTCGACCACGCGATTCGCGGCGTGTTCACCCTCGCGGGTGTCAGCGTCCTACCGGAGGGAAGGGCCGCCCTGCGGATCACGGTCGCCATCGAGTGCCGGCTGCCGGGTCCCTCTGCGACCGATCCGGTATTCGCACTGACCGCCGACCTGTCCATCATGCTGATACTCAACGAGGCATGATGGACAGTCGAAAAATCATCTTGTCCACTTGTCGACCGGACGAGACTTCAGCCCGACCACCGGTAGAAAACCGCTTCTGCGCAGGGACAATTTCTAGAACGAAATTACTTTATATCTTTCACAGTATGATTTTTATGAAAAGACTTAGTTGATTATCTTGACTGGATTACGCGCCTGTGAACGGTATGAGTTTCATCGCCGGTTAACCTTGACGGTCTATTCACGACCGACACGCAGCGCATGTCGGGCGACTGGATTTCAACATGGATCGGACGGAGCGGGCAGGGGCGGACGGCGGCCCGTGCGGCACCCATGGTGGCGGGGTGCGCCGCTCAGTGCGGTACGGCATGCTCGGCGTTCTGCTCCTCGCCGGTCCGGCGCCCGCGGAAACCCTCGACACATCGATGCACTGGGCCCTGCGCGACAGCTACGACCGCAAGGCCGACGATGCGCGTCAGGCAGCGGCGGAGGCCCGGGTTCTCGGCGGCTACGAAGCCTTCCTGCCGACGGCGGCCTACGTCGTCACCCACCGCCTCGACAGCAACATCCGGTACTCGCCGGACTTCACCAGCACGCCCGAAGCGCCCATCGGGATCGACACGGTGCCGCGGCGCCAGCCCGAGGTCGAGGCGTTCCAGCTTTCCCTGCCCCTGTTCGACGGCCTGCGACGCTACCACGATCTCGAGTCCGCACGAAGCGCTGCCGCCGCCGGCCGGGAGCTCCAGAACGACAAGACTCAGCAGATCCTGTACGACACGGCGAGCGCGTATCTCGCCGTCCTGCGTGACCGCACCATCCTGCGTCTGCGCCAAGTCGCCATCGCGGACGTGGCAAAGGTCGCCAAGAGCGTCGCCGTGAAGCTAGAGGTCCACGACGCCACCCTGGCGGACTCGGCCCTGGCCGAATCGCGGGTCACCGCCGCCATCGCTGCGCACGAACAGGCGAAAGCCAACCTGCTCGCCTCGGAACTCGCCCTGGCGCGCCTCGCCGGTCCGACGGCGAACCCGTCGGGCCTGCCTCGCATCCCGAGCGCGTTGCTGCCCCGGTCCCTCGATGAGTTGCGCGACACCCTGCTGCAGACGAATCCGCGGCTGCTCGCTGCCCGTCTCAATGCGGATTCGGCTGCCTCCAGCGCCAAGGTCGCCTATGCGCGCTTCTCGCCGCAACTGAACTTCGTCTTCGCGCATACGCGCCAGGGCGCCGTCTCGAACTATCCCTACAAGGTCCGTGATACGTCGGCGATGCTGCAGGCGCGCATCCCGATCTACGACCCCGGTGAGTTCGCCGACGTGGCGCGCGGCCACGCCCTCGCCGATCAGAGGTCCTTCGAAGCCCTCGATCTCGAGCGGACCGTCCTGACCCAGGCCTCCACCGCCTTCGTCCAGCGCACCTCGTTGATCGTCCAGACGAAGCTTGCGGCCAAACGCGTGCGCAGAATCGAGGACGCCGTGCTCGGCCGGAAGATGGAGCTCCGCCTCGGCTCCATGACCATCGTCGATCTGTTGAACACCCTGGCGGAATTGACCGAAGCCAATGTCGCCAAGATCAACATCGAATTCGAGCGCGACAGGATCACGTATTCCCTCGCCTCCGCCATGAACCGGCTTCGGGTTTAACGACTGCGGGCGCGAGACGCGCGGGCGCAGGATTCGCGCCGCAGAACCTGGGCCACGCGGCCCCGGCGGGAAGGCGTCGCCAGAGAGGGCCGGGCTCTTCCGGCGCGTGGACCTCGGTGTATCCTCGCTCGGCGGACGAAGCGGAGCCGGGAGATCGAATGCGGGGGCGCGAGCAGGTCGGGACGGGTCGTTCGGTCCGACGCGTGACACGGGAGTTGCGCCGCCTGGAGGCGCTGGCGGCCCGCCGGCGCCTACGGGTCCGACTCCTGCGCGGCCTGCGCGGCACCCTCGGGACGGGAGCGACCCTCGTGGCCCTGTTCAAGTTCAAGCTCGCGGCCTCCCTTGGTCTCAAGGTCGCGCTTGCCGTCCTCGTGGGAATCGGCCTCGCCTGGCCCGTCCTCGTCTTGGCGGTCCTGACCCTCATCGGCCTGGTTCTGGCCCTTGTCAGCGTCTTCGAGGGTGGTCATGCCGGGTCCCTCGATTGCCCCGATGGCTCGGGCTGCGAACGCCGGGAGAAGCGTGCCGAACGGCTCAAGCATCTCATCGCGACGCGAAGGGAATGGCTCGACGCTCAGGCCGTGCCGCCGACACCACCCTGATCTGTGCCGTCGAAGCGATACCCCTACGGATGCGACATCGCGGACGGCCACCCATACGGATTGCGGCCGCGCTTTAATCCCCCTGGGGGCAACGATGTGCCGAGGCTCCGGTTGTCCTCGGCACAGCGAGTACGGGTTGCGAACATGGAACGGTCGAACGACTTCATCGAGCGGCATCACCCGCAGGCCGAAGCCTTCGCAGGGCCCGAAGTCCGGGCGGCGGAAGAGCGCGTGCCCGACGCGGAAGCGGCCGAGGATGTCGTCCTCGAACCCCTGGCCGACTACCCCCGGATCGATCTGCGCGGTGCCGGCGAGCCCTGGGAGAAGCGTCGTGCCGCCGGCAAGGTCCTGCGGGATAACGTGCCGCACGAGAGCCATGCACCGCTCTTCCTCCCGGAGAATCGGCCCGATCCCGTGGCCCTCATCGAGGCCGCGCACGAGGGGCGCCAGCCCCATCTCGTCCCCTTGCGCGTGGCGCGCATGGCGAGCTCGCCGTTCGCCTTCCTGCGCGGGGCCGCGCACGTGATGGCCTGGGATCTCGCCCAGTCGCCTCGCAGCGGCATCATGGTGGCGATGAACGGCGACGCCCACATCTCGAATTTCGGTCTGTTCGGCACGCCCCAGCGCGACGTGGTGCTCGACCTCAACGATTTCGACGAAGTCACCATCGGCCCGTGGGAATGGGACCTGAAGCGCCTCGTCGCCAGCATCGAGGTGGCGGCCCGCGGCGATCACGTGGCCCCGGCCGAGCGCCGCGCCGCGGTCGTGGCGGCGGTGGGCGGGTACCAGCACACCATGACGGAATTGGCGCCCCAGGGCCCCCTCGACGTCTGGCAGCACGCCGCACGCGCCGACAACCTCGACTTCTCGGGCATCCGCATCGACGGCGAATCGCAGGGTGTCGTGCGCAAGGCCGTGGAGAAAGCCCGCAAGCGCACCAACCAGACCCTGCTCGCACGGGTCGGCGAGCGCCGCGTCGATGGCGGCTGGCGGTTCCGCGAGGACCCGCCGATCCTCACCCGCGTCGACGACGAGACCCGCGAGGCGATCATCAGCGGGCTCGAGCACTACGCCGACACCCTACCGCGCGAGCGCCGGTTCATGCTGAGCCGCTACCACGTGGTCGACGTCGCCCACCGGGTGGTGGGCGTCGGCAGCGTCGGCACCCGCGCCTACGTGGCCCTGCTGTGTGGCAACTCGGACCAGGACGTGCTCTTTCTGCAGGTGAAGGAGGCCGTGCGCCCGGCGCATGCCCCCTACTTGCCCGGCATGCCCGAGCCCTATGCCAGCCACGAGGGCGAGCGGGTGATCTACGGCCAGCGCCTGCTCCAGGCGGTGGGCGACCCATTGCTCGGCTGGACCAGTATCGCCGACCGGCCGTTCTACGTGCGGCAGATGAAGAACATGAAGGGCGAGATTCCGGTGTCGTGCATGACCGGTCAGCCGCTCCTGTACTTCTCCTGGGCCTACGGCGCGCTCCTCGCCCGCGCCCATGCCCGGACTGGGGATGCCGCCGCCATCGCGGGTTATTGCGGCAAGGACCGCCACGCCGACCTGCGCGAGGCCTTGGCCGACTGGGCCAGCGCCTACGGCGAGCGCAACCAGGCCGACTACGAGACTTTTCTCGCGGCCATCGCGGACGGCCGCCTCGAGGCGGCACCCGATCCGCATCTGTGACGATCCGTCGGGCTTTAGCGGTGGGCGGGGCGGTACGGAGCGCTTGATTCTCGGGCGCCCCGCCGGAAGGGTGGAGCATGGCGCGCCGCATTCACCGGACCACTGACTTTCTCGCCGACGCCCTGCACCGGCTCGGCATCGCGGCGGGCGCCGTGGACCGGGAGGCCCTGCGCGAGCGCCTCGGCCTGCCCGAACGCGGCGGCGTCTGCGAAGACGCGGCCGTCGCCCATGCCCTCCAGGCGTCCGATGCGCGCCGGACCTTCGCCCGCGAAGGCGTGCCGCGCCTGACTCAGGCGATCCCGGCCCTGCGCGCGGAGGCTGATCCGGACGGAGCCCTGCGCTGGCGGATACGGGTGTTGTGCCCGCTCCTCGACGACAACCGCCTGGATCTGCGAATCGACACGGCGCCGGATGCCGCGGCCGCCGAGATCCTCGACGAGATGGCCCTCGGGAACGATCCGGATTGGGCGCTCGACACCCTGCGCGCACAGGTGACCCAGGTCGCCGGCCGTACCCGTGGGGCACTGAACCGGACCATCCTGCGCCTGCGCGACCAGATCCGCGCCGACATGACGGAGACCGGGGCCGACGCCGTCACCTACATCGCCCATCTCGACCGGTCCCTGCGCTCGCGGGTCTTCGCCGATGGGCCGGATGTGGCGTCCCACATCCTCGACACCCTGAAGGTCGTGCGGGCCCGCGGGCGGGTAGTGGCGCAGGAAGCCTCCGGGACCCGGCGCCTGCGCGACCGGGCGGGCTTCGGCTCCTACATCGACAAGTTCGCCGCCGCCCGGCGTCTCGGCCGCCGCATCGTCTTCCACATGGGGCCGACGAATTCCGGCAAGACCTACGCGGCCCTGGAGGCTCTCACGAAAGCCGCAACCGGTACCTACCTCGCACCCCTCCGGCTCCTGGCCCTGGAGAATTACGAGGCCCTCGCGGCGCGCGGCCTGCGCGCCGGCATGGTGACGGGCGAAGAGATCCTGGGTGAATCCGACCCGACCCATACGGCACGCACCATCGAGACCGCGGATCTCCGCCGGCCCATCGAAGTGGCGGTGATCGATGAGATCCAGATGCTGTCCGACCCCGACCGTGGCTGGGCCTGGACGAACGCCCTGTTCGGCATCCCCGCCCGCCTCGTCATCGTCTGCGGCGCTGAAGACGCCCTCTCGGCCGTGCGCCGAGCGGCGGAGGCGGCCGGCGAATCCCTCGACGTGGTCACCTTCACGCGCAAGACGCCGCTGGTCGCCCTCGACGCGCCCGTACCCCTGGAAGCCGTCGAACCGGGTGACGCCGTCGTGGCGTTCTCGCGCCGGGCCGTGCACGAGAACCGGGAGATCCTGGTGGCCGCCGGGCGGTCCGTCGCGACCATCTACGGCGCCCTGTCGCCGGAGGTGCGCCGCGCCGAGGCCGGGCGCTTTCGCGATGGCGAGGCCGAGGTGCTGGTCACCACGGATGCCATCGGGATGGGCCTCAACCTCGGCCCCCTGAAGCGCGTGATCTTCGCGTCCGTCCGCAAGTGGGACGGCACCGAGGAGCGTGCTCTGACCAACGCCGAGATCCGCCAGATCGCCGGCCGCGCCGGCCGCTTCGGCCATCAGGAGGCAGGCTACGTCGCCGCCACCGACGAGGACGGCCTCGGACCGATCCGCGATGCCCTGTCGGGAGCGCCGACGGCCCCGGCCGCCGACACCCGCTTCTTCGTGCGGCCGGATCTCGCCGCCATCGAAGCCGCGGCCAGCGAACTCGGCACCGATTCCTTGAGCGCCGTGATGGCGCATTTCTCCCGCGCGACGTTCTACGACGGTTCGCCGTTCCAGCCCTCGGCGTTCGAAGAGTTCCTGGGCGCGGTTGAGGCGGTGGATCGCGCCGCACTCCCGATCCGCGAGAAGTTTGCCTTCGCGGTGACGCCCATAGACCGGCGCGACCCCATCGCCGTGGGGGTCGTCGAGCGCTGGGTTCAGGCCCGAACCTTGAACGCCACGGTGCCGGCCCTGCGTGCCGACCCGCACGGGGACCTCGCCTATCAGGAACGCACCGTGCGGCTCGCCAGCGCCTACCTGTGGCTCGCCCGGCGCTTTCCCGAGACCTTCGACGATGGTGCCGCCATTCGCGGCGTGCGCGAGCGTGCGAATGCGTCCATCGAGCGGACATTGCGGGAGACGGCGACCTTGAAGGTCACGCAGCGCGCGCAGAACAAGGCGCTCAGTCCACCCGCTGCCAGCCAGGGCCGGTGAGGCGTTCCTGGGGCAGGAACTTCGCCTTGTAGTCCATCTTGCGCGAGCCCTCGACCCAGTAGCCGAGGTAGAGGTAGGGCAGGCCGAGGTCCCGGGCGCGGCGGATGTGGTCGAGGATCATGAAGGTGCCCAGCGACCGCGGCGCCTCCTGCGGATCGTAGAACGAGTAGACCATCGACAGACCGTCGGAGAGCACGTCCGTGAGACAGAGGGCGACGGTGGGGCCGATGCCGCGCCCGTTGATCGCCGTGTCGGGCCCGCGTCGGCGATAGGCCACCAGGTGGGTGTCGACGTGGCTGTCCTCGATCATCATGGCGTAGTCGAGGACGGTCATGTCCACCATGCCTCCATCGCCGTGACGGGCATCGAGGTAGCGCCGAAACAAGGCGTATTGCTCGGACGCCGGGCGATTCGGCTCCGGGGTCCCGACGAGGTCGGCGTTGCGCTGGAGAATGCGGCGCTGGCTCGCCGAGGGGGTGAAATCGTCCACCACCACCCGAACCGAGATACAGGCGCGGCAGGTCTCGCAGGCCGGGCGATAGGCGATGGTCTGCGAGCGACGGAAGCCGCCCTGGGTCAGGATTTCATTGAGATCGCGGGCGCGGCGCCCGACGAGGTGCGTGAACACCTTCCGTTCCTCCTGCCCCGGCAGGTAGGGGCAGGCGGACGGCGCCGTCAGGTAGAATTGCGGTGTGTCGCGGGAATGACTCGTCACGCTGTGGGTCGCTCGCGGCCTCGCGGCGCGTCATGCGCCCCGAACGTCGAGTGTATCGACAACATCGGCCGGCTCAACACCCGGAAACGCTCCCGCGCGGAATTTCCTCAGGCCGGACGCACCACGGCGAGGCCGAGGAGGATGTCATGGCCGAGCCGGCGGTCGGGACGCACCAGACCGACGACGATGTCGAGGGCCCAGAGCAGAAAGGTCGAGATCGCCACGTAGAACAGCAGGGCATGGATCGCCGCCGTGATCATATCCACCCGCGTGCCCGTCTGGTTGACCACGCGCAGGCCCATCATCCGCATGCCCCAGGTGCCCTGGCCGGCGCCGCCGACCGTCACGGCGCTGTAGAGGATGCCGCTCGCCGGCAGCACCGCGAACAAGGTCCAGCCGAGGCCGAACGTGAGGGCGCCCACGACGGTGATCAGGAGGGTCAGGAGGGCCGTGAACCCGAAGATGAACAGGATGTCGAGCAGGTAGGCGACCGCGCGTGCGCCGAGGCTCGCCCGCACCACAGGCAGAGCCATGGGTGAGCCATAGGGGGTCTCGGGGCGGGTGGCGTAACCGGTGGGGGAGTCAAGCATGAGGCGCTCCTCGGGCGGGGCGGCGTTCGGTGATTTCCAAGTGGGCGCGGGACTACCGAATCTCAAGATCAACCGGTCCGAGAGACGTGTCAGGGAGCCGACGCCCCTGGATCGGCGGCGGCGGCCTCCGGCGTGTTCAAGTAATACTGCTTCAGCAGGTAGAGCGCTGCGCCGTTCAGGGGTCCATGCTCGGTGATGACGGTCAGGAGTTCGGCCCCCTGTCCGAAGCCGCACACGATCCAGCGCTGGCGCG
Source organism: Methylobacterium sp. Leaf112 (assembly GCF_001423295.1). Lineage (GTDB taxonomy): Bacteria > Pseudomonadota > Alphaproteobacteria > Rhizobiales > Beijerinckiaceae > Methylobacterium. Next base: position 142,897 of record NZ_LMNG01000031.1, read on the forward strand.
CGGCCTGGGTGGCCTGCCCGGTGACGGCGTAATCGACCCGGAGATCGGCGGGCGTCGGCCCGCTGCCGACCCGCAGGATCTTCGGAACGGTGCCCTGTGGCGCCAGGGCCGGGACCGCCCGGCGGCAGAGGGTGGCCCGCTGCCGGTCGACGGAACTCTCGCAGGCCGCGAGAAGAGCGAGAGCGGCGAGTCCGAAGCCGACCCGTCTCACGCCCCGGCGCGCAGCCGCTCGGCCACGCGGGGCGCGTAATACGTCAGCACGCCATCGGCACCCGCGCGCTTGAACGCCAGCAGGCTCTCGACCATGGCGCGCTCGCCGTCGAGCCAGCCGTTGCGGGCCGCAGCCTCGATCATCGCGTACTCGCCCGACACCTGATAGGCGAAGGTGGGCACCCCAAATTCGTCCTTCACCCGCCGGATGATGTCGAGGTAGGGCAGACCGGGCTTCACCATCACCGAATCGGCCCCCTCCGCGAGATCGAGGGCGACCTCGCGTAGCGCCTCGGACGAGTTGCCCGGATCCATCTGGTAGGTACGCTTGTCGCCGATCAGGGCCGCCTGGGTGCCGATGGCATCGCGGAAGGGGCCGTAGAAGGCGGAGGCGTATTTCGCCGCGTAGGCCATGATCTGAACATCGCGGAATCCCGCCCGGTCGAGACCGGCCCGGATGGCGCCGACGCGCCCGTCCATCATGTCGGACGGTGCGATGATGTCCGCCCCCGCCTCCGCTTGGATCAGGCTTTGCTCGACGAGGAGCGCCACGGTCTCGTCGTTGAGGATGGCGCCGTCCTGAAGGAGGCCGTCGTGACCGTGGCTTGTGTAGGGATCGAGGGCGACATCGGTCATCAGGCCGAGCTCGGGCACCGCCTTCTTGACCGCCCGCACGGCCCGGCACACGAGGTTGTCCCGGTTGAGGGATTCGGACCCCGTGGGGTCGCGCAGGCTCGGCTCGGTGTAGGGAAAGAACGAGATCGCCGGGATGCCGAGCCGCGCGGCCCCCTCGGCCGCGCGCACGATCTCGTCGACGCTGAGCCGCTCGACGCCCGGCATCGACGCGATGGGCTCGCGCCGGCCGGAGCCTTCGATGACGAAGAGCGGCCAGATCAGGTCGTCCACCGTGAGGGTATGTTCGCGCACGAGGCGGCGCGACCACGCGGCCTTGCGGTTGCGGCGCGGGCGCTGGGTGATGCCGAGGCCCGTGGGGCGGGCGCTCTCCGCCGCGGCTTCGACGGCGAGGGGACGCGGGGTCGGCAATTCGTCGGGCATGGGCTTTGGAACTCGGGCTTTGCAACTCGCGGCGTCGCCGGAACGCGGGGTCAGCCGGACTACCACATCCGCAAAAGCCTCCGAAACCCGGCCCATTGCCACAAGCGCGATCGGCACGCGGTTTCACCCGGCGATTGACGCACAGGGCCGAAACTCCGTTAAAGCGACCCGACCGGAAACAGAGAAGGCGGACGATGGCGGGCGAAGGCGAGGCGGACATTCTGTTCGAGCGGCACGGGGCGGTAGGCCTCGTGACCCTGAATCGACCGCGCGCCCTCAATGCCCTGACGCTCGACATGATCCGGGCGATGCATGCGCAGTTGAGCGTCTGGGAGACCGACGACGCCGTCACCAGGATCGTCCTGCGCGGCGCCGGCAAACGCGCTTTCTGTGCCGGCGGCGACGTACGCGCCGTCTACACCTCCGCCAAAGCCGGGGGACACACGGAGGTCGATGCCTTCTGGCACGGCGAGTACGGCCTCGACGGCTTCATCCAATCCTACCCGAAGCCCATCGTCTCCCTCATCGGGGGACTCGTCATGGGCGGCGGCAACGGGCTTTCCGTCCATGGCAGCCACCGGGTCGCTTCGGACGGGTACGGCTTCGCCATGCCGGAAGTCGGCATCGGCTTCTTCCCCGATGTCGGCATGACCTACGTTCTGCCGCGCCTGCCCGGCCGGACCGGAACCTACCTTGCGCTCACCGGAGCGACCATCGGGGCTGGCGACGCCCTCGCCCTCGGCCTCGCCACCCACCATGTCCGCGCGGACGGGTTCGATGCCATCGTGTCAGCGCTCGGCGAGGGAGACAGTATCGATGCGGTCCTCGGGGCGCACGCGGATGCGCCGCCTCCCACGGGACCGATGGTCGTCGAGCGCGCCCTCATCGACGCCTGCTTTGGCGCACCGAGCGTGGCCGATATCCTCGCCCGTCTCGACGGTGCGGCGGCACAGGGCTCGACCTTCGCGGCGGACACTGCCGCTCTGCTGCGGAGCCGTTCCCCCACCAGCCTGTGCATCGCCCATGCGCAGATGCGGCGCGGCGCGACCCTGAGCTTTGCCGAGTGCATCGCCGCGGAGACCCGGCTCGCCGCGTTCCTGATGCACGGACACGACTTCTTCGAAGGCGTACGCGCCGCTCTCATCGACAAGGACGGCGCGCCGGCCTGGCAGCCGGCCAGCCTCGACGCCGTCGATCACGCGGCCATCGCGCGCGCGTTTGACCCTACCGGCGGCCCTGCGCCGCGAACCGAACCATAGGGATAGACCGGCCGTGCGGAGCTTGACGAAGGTAGGCGCGACGCGGGATGGCCGTGGGCGCGCGAGCGAGGTCGGCGGCGACCGGATCGAGCGTTCGCCGCGCCCGCACCAGACCGGATGGGACGTGGTGCTGGTGTGGTTCATGCGCTTGACCGCCCTGGTCTGGCTCGCAAAGGCGGTGGCGACCTGGGCGTCGATCCTCGACGTGCTGCCGGGCGCGCGGCCCTTCGAGGCCGAGCCGGTGACCCGCCAGACGGTGATCGTCTACTTCGCCGTCATCGACGCCATGGCGGCGGTGGGCCTGTGGCTGACGAGCGCGTGGGGCGGCGTGGTGTGGCTACTCGCGGCCAGCAGTGCCCTGACGCTCGCAATCCTCACACCGCATCTACTGCCGATGTCGGTGCCTTATCTTGGACTTCAGGCAAGCATCGTGGTGATCTACTTCATCTTGTCCTGGCTGGCCGCGCGGGAAATCCGGTAAACGAGACCTTACGACAATCACTTCATCTTGCATTTACCGACAGAGGTAAATCGCAAATTCATCCTATCGCTTAAACCGTCTTTCATCCGTGGCGCCTAGGTTGGGTTCATGAGCGGTGGCAACGAACACCGGCCCTGCACCCCGAACATCTGACGAGGCCCGCGATGAAGTCCCAGGCAGCCAAGGTTATCGACACCAATACTGCTTCCGAAGCCGGCTCCGTCCACGGCTCGTACCTCGAAGCCCTCCACCTCGTCGAGCGCCTGCACCGCCGCCTCCTCGACGTGATCAAGGACGAGTTCGAGCGCCGCGATCGTGAGGACGTCAACAGCGTCCAGGCCCTGTTGCTCTACAACATCGGCGACAAGGAGCTCACCGCGAGCGAGCTGCGCACCAAGGGCTACTACCTCGGCTCCAACGTCTCCTACAACGTCAAGAAACTCGTCGAGGCCGGCTACCTCCACCATGCCCGCTCGACCACGGACCGCCGCTCCGTTCGCATCAGCCTGACCGACAAGGGCCGGCAGATCCACGACATCATCCAGAGCCTCTACGACAAGCACGCCCGCACCATCCAGCCCATCGGCGGCATCTCGGACGACGATTTCGGCCGGATGAACGTGGCTCTGAGCCGGCTCGAGCGTTTCTGGACCGACCAGATCCGCTACCGCCTCTAGGCGAGACCCCGCGGACGCTGCAAGAGACACGAAAAGGCCCGGACCGCATACGGTCCGGGCCTTTTCGTCATGGCGTCCGACGCAATGAAAAAGGGGTGCCGCTTTCTCGAGCGGCACCCCCTTCCGGGCGACGACCTTCTTAGTTGAAGGTGTCGATCTCGGCGGACTCGTAGCTGGTGACTTCCATGCCGACGCAGATTTCCTGGACGATGGGGGCAGACCACTTCATGGTGTTTCTCCTAGTTGAGGTTGGGCGGGTTTAGCTGACACCCCGAGGGGCGCCGATCCCTCAGTTGAAGGGATCGATTTCTGCCGACTCGTAGCTGGTGACTTCCATGCCGACGCAGATCTCTTGAACGACGGGGGCGGACCACTTCATGGCTGAACTCCTTCGTGTTCGACGCCCTTGATATGCCGTTACATTGGGCGCAATACAAGTGGGCGCTACACTTATATTTCTCATAGATCGAGACCGGGAGCCCTGGGATCGCCCAGCCCGCCGGCGAAGCGGCAGCCCCGGCGATATGGTGCCACAATGATGCGCGTCCCTGTCCGCGATCCGCGGCCAAATCGCATCGCAACCGGTTCCGGTGAGATTGTATCTCGGTCGAAAGTGTTGGAGCGCCTCGCATCTTCGGCTTGACGGCTGGGGCTCGCGGGCGCACTCACGCGCCGCCCACCGGTCGTGCCGGGACGCGCGACTCGTCGCATCCCGGCCGAGCTGATCGGGCACTCCTTCAAGCCAGCCAATGCCCAGCGACACTCCACGACGATCTTCCGCGCCCTGCGCGGCCGCGAGCGGGGTCTCCCCAGAATCCTGAACGGGATCCGGGGCGGCTCACCGACCCTGGTCGTCCAGGGCTGTGTGCCCTTGGCCGTGCGCCCCCGCGCGAGGTGAGCCCATGAACGCGATCCTTTTCGCTCCACCCAACGTCGACCCCTCGGTGCTCGCCGCCCGCCTGTCCGACGAGCGCGCGCCCGACATCGTCGAGGCCCTGAACGAAGAGGCGCCCGAAGTCGCCGCCGCGATTCTGTTGGGGCTGCCGCACGACCGCGCCGTCGAGGTTCTCGATCAACCCGAACTCGACTGCGCCGCCGACATCATCGAGATGCTGCCGCGCGACCGCGTCGCCTCCTACCTCTCGGGCATGTCGGCCGACCGCATCACCGACATCTTCCGCGAGATCGAGGAGCCCGGACGCTCGGACCTGCGCGCGCGTCTCGACGCAGAGACGCGCGGCGCCGTCGACCGCCTCAGTGCCTACGGCGAGGAGAGCGTCGGCTCGCTGATGACCACCGAATTCGTCACCGTGCCGGGCGACTGGACGATCGGGCAGACCCTCGACCACGTTCGCCACGTCGAGAAGACCCGCGAGACCATCTACGCGATCTTCGTCCTCGATCCGCGCACCCGCGCGCTGACCAAAGCGGTGCCCCTGCGCCGTCTCATCTCGGGCGATCCGCAGGACAATGTGCTGTCCGTCGCCCCTGATCGGCGCCCACTCGCGGTCTCACCAACGGCAAGCCGCGAAGAGGCGGCCCGCCTGATCTCCAAATACGATCTGCTCGCGCTACCCGTCATCGACGCGGTGGGCCACCTTATCGGCATCGTCACCGTGGACGACATGATCGACGCCATGGTCGAGAAGCAGACACAGGACGTGCAGCGCTTCGGCGGCATGGAAGCCCTGCCCGAGCCCTACATGGATATCGGCTTCTTCACGATGATCCGGAAACGGGCCGGCTGGCTCTGTGCCCTGTTCCTCGGCGAGATGATGACCGCCACCGCCATGCAGGGCTTCGAGGGCGAACTCGAGAAGGCCATCGTCCTGACCCTGTTCATCCCCCTCATCATGAGTTCGGGCGGCAATTCGGGCAGTCAGGCGACCTCGCTCCTCATCCGCGCGCTGGCTCTCCGTGAGATCCGCCTGCGCGACTGGTGGCGGGTGGCGGCCCGCGAGTTGCCGACGGGCCTCGTCCTCGGGGCGATCCTCGGCCTCATCGGTATCGTCCGAATCGTCGTGTGGCAGAAGACCGGCCTTTACGATTACGGCGTGCATTGGCCCCTCGTGGCCGCCACCGTCGGCGCGGCGCTGGTCGGCATCGTCACCTTCGGATCGCTGACGGGCTCGATGCTGCCGTTCCTGCTCCAGCGCCTCGGCTTCGACCCGGCGACGGCCTCCGCCCCCTTCGTCGCCACCCTCGTGGATGTGACCGGACTGGTCATCTACTTCTCGATGGCGATGCTGATCCTCAAGGGCACGCTTCTGTGACAAATCCCGTCCGGTGAACTTCCGGTGACGCGGGGTCGCATTGCAAAAAATTGCCGGAGGGTGCTTGCCTCCGGCGGGCTGACTTTCCTTCGAAAGCCTCTAATGTCCCGGCCGGCCAGGGTCCGCTCAACGGGCGGTGGCCGCACCCGTATCCTTGCTCGGAGTCCGACACTTGGCGAACCACTCGGCGACCCCCTTGGCGAACCCCTCGGCGAACCCGGTCGTCAATGCCGACGGGACCGTGCCGGGGACGGACGGCACGCGGCGCGACTTCATGTTCCTCGCTACCGGCGCGGCCCTTGCCGTCGGCGCCGGCGCCCTGGCCTGGCCCTTCGTCGCCTCCATGGCGCCCGATGCGGAGACCATCGCGGCCGGCGCCCCCCTCGAAGTCGACCTGTCGCCGATCCAGGAGGGCCAGATCGTCAACGTATTCTGGCGCGGCAAGCTCATCTTCGTGCGTCACCGGACGGAGAAGGAGATCAAGGAGGCCGCCGCCGTGCCGATGGCCGATCTCATCGATCCGCAGGCCGACGCCGCCCGGGTCAAGGAGGGTCACGCCAAGTGGCTCGTGGTCTACGGCAACTGCACTCATCTGGGTTGCGTGCCGATCGGCCATCAGGGCCAGTACGAGGGTTGGTCGTGCCCCTGCCACGGGTCCCTCTACGACACCTCCGGCCGCGTCCGCCGCGGTCCCGCTCCGACGAACCTGCCGGTCCCGCCCTACGCCTTCGAGACGGACGCGAAGATCCGGATCGGCGAAGAGGGTGGCAAAGCTGCGGCCTGACGAAGGGCGACGGAATTTCATGCAACAGTTTTCGAAGCGGGTAGCCCCATGAGCGCACACGCCAACACCTACGTTCCGAAGAGCCGCGTGGCGAAGTGGTTCGAATCGCGGCTCCCCCTGGTCGGGCTGGTGCATTCGTCGTTCGTCGCCTTCCCGGTGCCACGCAACCTCAACTATTTCTGGACCTTCGGCGCGATCCTCATCGCCATGCTGATGTCGCAGATCGTCACCGGCATCTGGCTGGCGATGCACTACGATCCGTCGGCCGCCAACGCCTTCAATTCCGTCGAGCACATCATGCGTGACGTGAATTACGGCTGGCTCCTGCGCTACATGCACGCCAACGGCGCGTCGATGTTCTTCGTCGCGGTCTACATCCACATGTTCCGGGCGCTGTACTACGGCTCGTACAAGGCCCCGCGCGAGATCCTCTACATCCTCGGCGTGATCATCTATCTGCTGATGATGGCCACCGCCTTCCTCGGCTACACCCTGCCGTGGGGCCAGATGAGCTTCTGGGGCGCCACCGTCATCACCAGCATCCTCGGCGCGATTCCGATCGTCGGCGAGACGGTGCAGAGCCTGCTCTGGGGCGGCTACTCGGTCGGTAGCCCGACCCTCAACCGCTTCTTCTCGCTACACTACCTTCTGCCGTTCATGATCCTCGGCGTCGTCGTGCTCCACGTCTGGGCGCTGCATGTCACCGGACAGAACAATCCCGCCGGCATCCCGATCAAGTCGAGCAAGGATGCGGTCCCGTTCACGCCCTACGCCACCGTGAAGGATGTGTTCGCCACCGTGGTGTTCGGCATCTTCTTCGCCTACTGGATCTTCTACCAGCCGAACTACCTCGGCCACGCCGACAACTACGTCCCGGCCAACGCCGCCGTGACCCCGGCCCACATCGTGCCGGAATGGTACTTCCTGCCGTTCTACGCGATCCTGCGCGCGGTGCCGGACAAGCTCGGCGGCGTGATCCTGATGTTCAGCGCGGTGATCATCCTGGCCTTCGCGCCGTGGCTCGACACCTCGCGGGTGCGCTCGGCCAATTACCGTCCGATCTACCGTCAGTTCTTCTGGCTGTTCGTGGTGGTCACGATCCTGCTCGGCTGGCTCGGCGCCAAGCCGCCGGAGGGTGGCTACGTCATCGCCGCACGCCTGTGCACGGCCTACTACTTCCTTCACTTCCTGGTCGTGATGCCCCTCGTCGGCCTCTTCGAGACACCCGACCGACTGCCGGACTCGATCCTCGAGAGCGTCACCGGTCCGGGCAAGCAGGTCTCCGGGTCCGGCATGCCGGCCGGGGCCACGGCCGCACCGTCGTCCAAGGGTTGAGGGCAGGGGACTTTTGAGAACCATGAAAACGACCCGCCTCCTCGCCGCGACCCTCGTCGCGGCCACCCTCGGCATCACCATGGCTTCGGCGGAAGAGGAGCATGGCGCTCCGCAGCCGGCGCGTCAGACGTGGAGCTTCGCCGGCATGTTCGGCCGGTTCGATCAGGCGCAGTTGCAGCGCGGCTTCCAGGTCTACCGTGAAGTCTGTTCGAGCTGCCACGGCATGAGCCTCGTACGGTTCCGCAACCTTGCGGAGCCGGGCGGACCGGGCTTCAGCGCCAGCCAGGTCAAGGCGCTGGCGGCTGAGTACAAGGTCAAGGAACAGAACGATTCCGGTGAGGATGCCGAGCGCCCCGCCCGGGCCGCCGATGCCTTCCCGTCGCCGTTCCCCAACGAGAAGGCGGCCGCGGCCGCCAATGGCGGCAAGGCGCCGCCGGATTTCTCGGTGCTCGCCAAGGCCCGCACCTTCGAGCGCGGCTTCCCGAAGTTCCTCACCGATGCTCTGCCCGTCGTCGGCTACACCGAACACGGCGTCGACTACATCCATGCCGTGCTCGACGGCTACGAGGACCCGCCGGCCGGCAAGGAAGTTCCGGCGGGCACGTACTACAACAAGTACTATCCTGGACATCTCATCGCGATGCCGAAGCCGTTAAGCGACGGGCAGGTCACCTACGCGAAGACCGACAAGGGCGAGCCGGTGGTACCCGAGACGGTCAGCCAGTACGCCACGGACGTCGCCGCGTTCATGGCCTGGACCGCCGAGCCGCACATGATGGCGCGCAAGGCACTGGGTCTACGGGTGATCCTGTTCCTTATCGTGCTTTCCGGCCTGCTCTACTACGTCAAAAAGAAGATCTGGGCGAAGGTCGGCGGCGAGGTTCACGGCCTCCAGCCGGAACTGCACAAGACCTACTAGCCACGCGCGCCGACCGGGGCTCGACACGAGCCTCGTTCCCACCGAAACACCACAGCGCCGGCGTCCCCCTGGGGGGCGACCGGCGCTCGCTGTATGGAGCCATGAGAATGTCGCAAGCGGTACTCGGCGTGATGGGCGGGTCCGGGGTCTATGATCTGCCGGGTCTGGAAGACGTGCGCGAAGAGGCGGTGCAATCCCCCTGGGGCGAGCCCTCTGATGCGCTCCGCATCGGCCGGATCGGCGAGACCCAGGTGGTGTTCCTCGCCCGCCACGGACGCGGCCACCGCCTGTCGCCCTCCGGCATCAACTACCGCGCCAACATCGACGCCATGAAGCGCGCCGGCGTCACCGACCTCGTGTCGCTCTCGGCCTGCGGCTCGTTCCGCAGCGAACTCCACCCGGGGTTGTTCGTCCTGGTCGACCAGTTCGTCGACCGTACCCATGGCCGCGCGTCCTCGTTCTTCGGTAACGGCTGCGTCGCCCACGTGTCCCTGGCCCACCCCGTCGGCCCGGCCTTGCAGAACCGCATCGCGGAGGCGGCGCAGGCGGAAGAGATCGCGGTCCATCGCGGCGGTACCTACGTCTGCATGGAAGGCCCGCAATTCTCGTCCTACGCCGAATCCACCACCTACAAGGCGCAGGGCTACGACGTGATCGGCATGACCAACATGCCGGAAGCCAAGCTCGCTCGTGAGGCGGAGATCACCTATGCGACCATCGCCATGGTGACGGATTTTGACTGCTGGCATCCGAGCCATGATGCCGTGGACGTCGCTGCCGTGGTCGCCGTCGCGCGTGCCAACGCGGACAAGGCCGCCCGCCTCGTCGCGCGGCTCGCCCGCGACTTTCCACAGGAGCGCGAGGCCTGCCCCATGGGCTCCGACCATGCCCTCGACGGAGCCATCATGACCGCACCGGCCCAGCGCGATCCGGCCCTGCTCGCCAAACTCGACGCCGTCGCGGGCCGGGTATTGAACGGCTGATCCGCCCTCGGGTCCGGGGCGCATTCGATCGAATCGCCCGATGAATCGCGAGCCCGCTCCCTTCACAGGCGGGCCTCGTTGGCTCTAGAAGGCGGGTTCGTTCCCAAGATCCGACGTCACAAGAGCAAATTTCAGGCATGCGCGCCGCCAGTATCGACCGCCGCACGGCGGAGACCGACGTCCACGTCGCGGTCAATCTCGACGGGACCGGCCGCGCCACCATCGCGACGGGCGTCGGCTTTCTCGATCACATGCTAGAATTGCTGGCGCGCCACGCCCTGTTCGACATCGAGGTCCGTGTGACGGGCGACCTCCATGTCGACCAGCACCACACCACCGAGGATGCCGGCATCGCCCTCGGACAGGCCTTCGCCCAGGCGCTCGCCGACAAGCGCGGCATCGCGCGCTACGCGGACATCCACCTGCCCATGGACGAAGCGCTGACACGGGTCGCCGTGGACATCTCCGGGCGGCCGTTCCTCGTCTTCCGCACCGCCTTCCGGGTCGAGAAGATCGGCCAGTTCGACACCGAACTCGTGCGTGAGTGGTTCCAGGCCTTCGCCATGAATGCCGGCATCACCCTCCACATCGAAACGCTGTACGGCGACAACGCCCATCACATCGCCGAAAGCTGCTTCAAGGGTCTGGCCCGCGCCTTGCGGCAGGCCGTCTCCATCGATCCGCGCGAGGGCGGCCGCGTCCCCTCGACCAAGGGCTCGCTCTGACCGGTCAGGTCGCAGGAGAGGACACGCCATGCGCACCTACACGCTGCACCTTGACCGGGACGCCCAGACGGGTGAGGCCCATGGTCTCGAGCGCGCGCATCTCGTGCCCGATGGCTTCTCGTGGACGGCCTTCGCCTTCGGACCGCTGTGGTTTCTGTTTCATCGGCTGTGGCTGGCGGCGCTCGGCGTCTTGGTCCTCCTCGTCGCCACGGCCTATCTCGGCCGCATGGCCGCCCTGAACCCATTCGCCGGCCTGGTGGTCACCCTGCTGGTGCTGCTTCTGATCGGGCTGGAAGCCTCGTCCCTCCGTCGCTGGACCTACGCCCGCAGGGGCCGACCCGTGCGTGACGCCGTCCTGGCCGCAAGCTTGGAAGAGGCCGAGATGAAGGCCGCGAACCGTTGGTTCGACGGTGTCGTCCCGCCGCGTCCGGCGCCGGTCCCTTACGCGAACGTCACCTCCCGCCCGAGCGAGGTCGCCATCGGGATGTTCCCCACGAGTGAGGGCCGGCGGTGAGCGGACAAACCGTCGCGATCATCGATTACGGCTCGGGCAACCTGCATTCGGCGGCGAAGGCCTTCGAACGCGCCGCCCGAGAAGCTGGCCTCGACGACACCCGCATCGTGTTGACCTCGCAAGCCGAGATCGTCGCGGGCGCCGACCGCGTCGTGCTGCCGGGCGTGGGCGCCTATGCCGATTGCCGCGCCGGCCTCGACGCCGTGCCGGGCATGGTCGATGCCATGACACATGCGGCCAAGGTCCGCGCCCGACCGTTCCTCGGTATATGCGTCGGCATGCAGCTCTTGGCGACACGGGGGCTCGAATACGCCACCACGCCCGGGCTCGATTGGATCTCCGGCGATGTCGGCCCGATCCGCCCGTCCGATCCGGCGCTGAAGGTGCCGCACATGGGTTGGAACACCTTGGCGCCCGACCGCGACCACCCCCTGCTGTCCGGTATTCCCCTCGGCGAGAACGGCCTGCACGCCTATTTCGTCCACAGCTTCGCATTGCATCCGGCGCAGGCGTCCGACACCGTCGCCCACAGTGATTACGGCGGCCCGGTGACCGCCATGGTGGCACGGGACAACATCGCCGGCACCCAGTTCCATCCCGAGAAGAGCCAGCACCTCGGCCTTGCCCTTCTGGCGAACTTTCTGGCGTGGCGTCCCTGATCGGGGACCGCCCTCATCCACCGAACGATTCGAAAGCGAACCGACGCGTGATCCTGTTTCCGGCCATCGATCTCAAGGAAGGGCGCTGCGTTCGCCTCGTACAGGGCGACATGGCCCAGGCCATCGTGTTCAGCGACGATCCGGCCGCCCAGGCGGCCGTCTTCGAGGAGCAGGGTTTCCCATGGCTCCACGTGGTCGACCTCGACGGGGCGTTCGCCGGCGCGCCGATGAACGCCGACGCCGTGGATGCGATCCTCGCCCGGACCAAGCTGCCTGTGCAGCTCGGCGGCGGCATCCGCGAAATGAAGACCCTGGAGGCCTGGCTCGCCAAGGGCGTCAGCCGGGTCATCATCGGAACGGCGGCCGTGCGCGATCCCGCTTTCGTCCATGAGGCGGCCCGGCTCTATCCGGGCAGGATCGCCGTCGGCATCGACGCCAAGGACGGCCGCGTCGCCGTCGAGGGGTGGGCCACCACCTCCAGCATGACCGCGGAGGAACTCGGGCGCCGGTTCGAGGATGCCGGCGTCGCGGCGCTCATCTACACGGACATCGCCCGCGACGGCATCCTCAAGGGCCTCAACATCGAGATGACCCTCGGCCTTGCCCGCGCCGTGACGATTCCGGTGATCGCCTCCGGAGGCCTCGCCTCCATCGACGATGTCCACCGCATCCTCGAGCCGGATTGCGCTCTGCTCGCGGGGGCCATCACCGGCCGTGCGCTCTACGATGGCCGGATCGACCCGCGCGAGGCCCTGGCCGCCATCGCGAAGGCCAAGGGAAGATCGGCGGCCTGACCGCACCGTCAGGAGGGACGCCCATGCTCAAGACCCGCATCATCCCCTGCCTCGACGTCAAGGACGGCCGGGTGGTGAAGGGCGTCCAGTTCCTCGAACTGCGCGACGCCGGCGATCCCGTCGAAGCGGCGAAGGCCTATGATGCGGCCGGAGCCGACGAGCTCTGCTTCCTCGACATCACCGCGAGCCATGAGGATCGGGGCACGCTCCTCGACGTCGTCAGCCGCACGGCCGAAGCCTGCTTCATGCCCCTCACCGTCGGCGGCGGCATCCGCACGGTGACCGACATCCGCACCCTGCTGCTGGCCGGGGCCGACAAGGTCTCCATCAACACGGCCGCCGTCAACGACCCCGATTTCGTCGCACGCGGGGCGGAAAAATTCGGCAGCCAGTGCATCGTCGTCGCCATCGACGCCAAGCGTACGTCGGCTCCAGGCGAACCCGACGCCTGGCAGATCTTCACCCATGGCGGCCGCAAGCCCACGGGGCTCGACGCCATCGCGTTCGCCCGCACGGTGACGGCCCTCGGGGCCGGCGAACTCCTGGTCACCTCCATGGACCGCGATGGGATGCGCTCGGGCTACGATCTCGCCCTGACCCGTGCCATCGCGGATGCCGTGAGCGTGCCGGTGATCGCGTCCGGCGGCGTCGGCAGCCTCGACGACCTCGTGGCCGGAGTGCGCGACGGCCATGCCAGCGCGGTCCTGGCCGCTTCGATCTTCCATTTCGGGCAGCACAGCGTCGGTGAGGCCAAGGCCCATATGGCGGCGGCAGGTCTTTCCATGCGCCGCGACGCTTGACGCGAGGCCTGGAAGCGGCTCTTGCCGCATGATCAGGAATGCAACCGCCCGCCGTCGGGTGGAACGATAAGTCCGGCCCGCCGGAATCCAGGACCGTATGACCCAGTTCACCCTCGCCGATCTGGACGCCCTCGTCGCGGCCCGCGCCGCGGCCCCGGCCGACCAATCCTACACCGCCAAGCTCCTCGCTGGCGGGCCGGCCAAGCCCGCCAAGAAACTCGGCGAGGAAGCCGTCGAGGCGGCCATCGCTGCGGTGCAGGGCGACCACGCCGGTCTCGTGAGCGAGGCGGCGGACGTGCTCTATCACCTCGTCGTGCTGCTGCGGGCCGGTGGCGTCGCCCTCGACGAAGTCATGGCCGAGCTGGAACGGCGCACCGCACAGAGCGGGATCGCCGAGAAGGCGGCCCGGAGGCACACGTGAGCGAGAATGCTGCCGTGGGGCCCTCGCCTGAGCGTGATCCGGCCGTTGGGCAGGACCCCGTCACCGGCTTCGGTCCCGAGCGGCTCTCGCCCTACCGCCTCTTCACCCGCGAGGAATGGGCGCAGCTGCGCGCCGACACGCCCCTCACACTCACCGCCGAGGACGTGACCCGCCTGCAATCCCTCAACGATCCGATCTCGGTGGAGGAGGTCGAGGCGATCTACCTGCCGCTGTCGCGCCTGCTCTCCCTCTACGTCGCGGCGACGCAAGGCCTGTTCAAGGCGACCCAGCGCTTCCTCATGGCCGAGCGCGAGGCCAAGGTCCCGTACATCATCGGGGTCGCCGGTTCGGTCGCGGTCGGCAAGTCCACCACCGCCCGGGTGCTGAAAGCCCTGCTGGCACGCTGGCCCAATACGCCGAAGGTCGACCTCATCACCACCGACGGCTTCCTGCTGCCCAACGCCGAGCTGAAGGCCATGGGCGCCATGGAGCGCAAGGGCTTCCCGGAGAGCTACGACACCGCAGCACTCCTGCGCTTCCTCACGGATATCAAGGCGGGCAAGAAACGTGTCGCCGCCCCGCTCTACTCGCACCTCGTCTATGACGTCGTACCGGGCGAGGAACGGGTTGTGGAATCCCCCGACATCCTCATCGTCGAGGGCCTCAACGTCCTCCAACCGGCGCGCCTGCCCCGCGACGGCACCGCGATTCCGTTCGTCTCCGACTTCTTCGACTTCTCGATCTACCTCGACGGCCACGAGGACGACCTCCACCGCTGGTACGTCAACCGCTTCCTGCGCCTACGCCAGACCGCGTTCCGCGATCCACTGTCCTACTTCCGGCGCTACGCCGAGGTTACGGAGGCCGAAGCCCTGGAGATCGCCGACAATCTCTGGACGACCATCAATTTGCCGAATCTCCGCGACAATATCCTTCCGACCCGCCAGCGTGCGAGCCTGATCCTCGCCAAGGGCGCCAGCCACCGCATCGAGACCGTGGCACTGCGCCGCCTGTAGGGTCGGCACCCGGGGGAGCTACCGTGCCTCATATTGCTGCGGGTGGACTGTCCGGGGCGATTGGCCCCGTGCGGCACAAATGTTAGATCTCCCGCCACGACCCGAGCGGTGGAGACGACGATTTCCGATCAAGTGTGGGCAACCGGCCTCGGCCTTGTTGCCGTCCTCGTCCTCGTGCTGGCCAACGGGTTCTTCGTGGCCGCCGAGTTCGCCCTCGTTTCCGTCCGCAGGAGCAGGGTGACTGAACTGGTCACCGAGCGCCGGACCAACGCCACCGCCCTGCAGCGCGCCACCGATCAGCTCGATGCGCATCTGGCCGCGACGCAGCTCGGCATCACCATCTCGTCCCTGGCGCTCGGCTGGGTCGGCGAGCCGGCGTTGGCCCACCTCATCGAACCCGCTCTGTTCTGGCTGCCGGACTCCGTAAGCGCGGTGGCCGCCCACACCATCGCGGTCGCGATCTCGTTCGTCATCATCACCGCGCTGCACATCGTTCTCGGCGAACTCGCTCCGAAGAGCCTCGCCCTTCAGCGCAGCGAGCGCACGGCGCTGGCCGTGGTGCGGCCCCTCAGCCTGTTCCTGTTCATCTTCCGTCCGGCGATCCTGTTCCTCAACGGGCTCGGCAACGGCGTCGTGCGCCTGTGCGGCCTCAAGGCCGGGCATGGCGAGGGGTCGCTGCATTCGACGGCGGAACTGAACCTCCTGATCCAGGCGAGCCAGGAGGCGGGCCTCATCCGCGAGGCGCAGCAGGAGGCGGTGGAGCGCATCTTCTCCATCGGCGAGCGCAAGGTGCGGGACATCATCACCCCCCGTCACGAGGTCGAATGGGTCGATGCCGACGACGACCGCGAGGCGATCCTGAAGGCCGTGCGCGAGTGCGACCACGCCCAGATCGTGGTCAGCCGAACGCAGGTCGACGAGATCGTCGGTGTGGTGCGCAAGCAGGACCTCCTCAATCAGGTTCTCGATGGGAACGCCATCGACGTTCTGGCCGCGACCCAGCCGCCCATCGTGGTGCACGAGAGCCTGTCGATCCTGGCGGTCCTGGAGATCTTCCAGGCCCAGCCCGTCCGCATGGCCATCGTGGTGGACGAGTACGGCAGCCTGGAGGGCATCGTCACGCAGACCGACCTCCTGGAGGCCATCGCGGGCGACATCCCGGAGATCGGCGACGAGCCGGCGGTGGTCGAGCGCGAGGACGGCTCGCTCCTCATCGACGGGATGATGCCGGCAGGGCAGGCTTTCGAGCGGCTTGCCTTCGCCGAACACCCGGACACAGAGGATTTCGCCACCCTGGCGGGCTTCGTGATCTTCCAGCTCGGGCGCATTCCGTCGGCCGGCGATCATTTCGAAGCCCATGGCTGGCGATTCGAAGTGGTCGACATGGATGGCCGACGCATCGATAAGGTGCTGGCGACACCCCGCCCGGCCTGACCGGCCGGACGATCATCCGTCGAGGGGGTAGGCCGCCTCAACGAGGTAGGGTCCGCCGCCCTTGGAGGCGCGGGCCGAGAACAGAGCCACCCGCTTCACGGTGAAGCGAAGGGGCGGGAAACCGCCCGTTTCCGTCAGATACTGCGCCACCGCGAACGCATCCGCCTGCCGGTTGAGGCGAGCCAATGTCACGTGTGGCGTAAACCGCCGGGTGTCGGGCGCTGCATCCGCATCCCGGGCGATTCGTTCATGCTCGGCCTGAAGTTCAGCAAGGTCCGGATTCGCTGCGACATTCGCCAGGATCGAACGGGGTTTCGCGCCCCCGAACACCCCGAGCCCATCGAGGACGAGATCGAGGGGCGGGCGCGCCCGGGCTTCGACGAGGCCATCGTGGAAGGCTTCCGCCACGGTCTCGTCCACGTCGCCAAGGAACCGAAGGGTGATGTGATAGTCGCCCGGCTCGATCCAGCGTGAGCCCGGCAGGGCGGCGCGCCGCAGGGCCAGCGTTTCGGCGATGTCGGCCGGGATTTCCAGACCGGTGAACAGCCGCGGCATCAGCGGCCCGCGGCCTGTACCCGGTCGAGAAAGGTCTCGACGCTCGGCAGGATGCCGGTGACGATGGTCTCGACACCCTTCGCGTTGGGGTGGAGCTTGTCCTCAAGGTTGTAGGCCTTGTCGCCGGCGATGCCGGCAAGGAAGAACGGGTAAAGGACGAGACCGTGATCCCGGGCGAGGTCCGGATAGATCGCGTCGAAGCGCGCGACGTAGTCCGGCCCGAGATTCGGCGAGGCCCGCATGCCCGCGAGCATCACCGGAATGTTGCGCGCCCTCAGCCGCGTGATGATGGTCTCCAGGGCCTTGCGGGTCACGGCCGGGTCGGTGCCGCGCAGCATGTCGTTGGCGCCGAGCTCCAGGATCACCCCATCAGTTCCGTCGGGCACGGACCAGTCGAGGCGATCGAGACCGCCTGTGGTGGTGTCGCCGGAGACCCCTGCATTGGCGACGGTGACGGCGCGGCCCTTGGCCTGCAACGCCCGCTCCAGCACGGCGGGAAACGCGGCCGAGCCGGGCAGCCGGTAGCCTGCCGTGAGACTGTCGCCGAACGCCACGAGAGTGACGGGCCGCTCGGCCGGGGCGGTCCGTGCCGGGGCTCCAGCCAGTCCGAGTGCGGCAAAGAGTGTCATCAGGACGACCTGCAGAGGGCGGATGTGGCGCCGCGCGACCCAACGGACCATATCGGCGAAACGTGACCGCTCGGCTCCGGGAGCCATTTCGGTGGTACGTGACAATGAGCACCGACGCATTCCGGCTGAACCTCGACCCTGACGCTTTCGACCCCAACTCCCTACAGATCGGTTTCCCATCGATGTCCGGCAAGGCCGACCCCGTCCGCGACCCGCACGCCATCGCCCATGCCATTTCACTGGCTGACCTCGATCTCAGCCTCGGACGCGGCGCGGCGCGCGTCCATGTCCTGCGCGGCATCTCCCTCGATGTCGCAAAGGGCGAGGCGGTGGGCCTCGTCGGTCCCTCGGGTTCCGGCAAGTCGACCCTTCTCATGGTGATGGCGGGCCTCGAACGGCCGGATTCCGGCTCCATCGTGGTGGAGGGCACCGATCTCGGACGGCTCGACGAGGACGCCCTGGCGCGGTTTCGCGGCCGGCGCATCGGCATCGTGTTCCAGGCCTTCCACCTCGTTCCCACCATGACGGCCCTGGAGAACGTGGCCCTGCCCCTCGAACTGGCCGACAAGCCGGACGCCCATGCACGCGCCAAGGCCGAACTCGAGGCGGTCGGCCTTGGCCACCGGCTTCACCATTACCCGGCGCAGCTCTCGGGCGGCGAGCAGCAGCGCGTCGCCATTGCCCGCGCCATCGCGCCGGACCCCGCGATCCTCGTCGCCGACGAACCCACGGGCAACCTCGACGAGGCGACCGGCCGCCAGATCGTCGACCTGCTGTTCGCCCTGAAGCGCGACCGGGGCGCCACCCTGGTCCTCGTCACCCACGATCCGGGCCTGGCCCGACTGTGCGACCGGACCGTGAGCCTGCGCTCTGGCCGGGTCGAAGCGGCCCTGGCGGCCTGACCATGCACGGAACCCTCGTCCCCGCGCAGCCCGCGAAGCGCAATTCCGGCTTGGCCTTTCCTCTGACCCTGCGGCTCGCACTGCGCGAATTGCGCGGCGGTCTCGCGGGCTTTGCCGTGTTCCTCGCCTGTATCGCGCTCGGTGTCGCCGCCATCGCGGGCGTCGCCTCCATCGCCCGGTCTCTCACGGACGGGCTCGGGCGCGAGGGCGCGCGGATCCTCGGCGGGGATCTGACCTACAGCTTGATCAACCGCGAGGCGACGCCGGCCGAGCGCGACGCGTTGACAGCGCAGGGCCGCGTCAGCGTGGTGACGACGCTGCGGGCCATGGCGCTCGCCGGCGACAAGGGCGCGGCGCTGGTTGAACTCAAGGCCGTCGACGACGACTACCCGGCCACTGGGGAACTCGTCACAGATCCAGTCGCTCCCCTGGCCAGCCTGGTGGCCCAGGGGGAGGGGGCCTACGGCGCCGTGGTCGATCCGGTGCTGCTCACCCGCCTCGACCTCAAGATCGGCGACCGTATCACCGTGGCGGGAACGCCCATCGTGCTCCGTGCGACCCTGGTTTCCGAGCCGGACCGCATCGCCAACGGTATCGGCTTCGGCCCCCGGATGCTGGTCTCCCGCGCGGCCCTCGATGCCACGGGCCTGATCCAGCCTGGCAGCCTCAACCGGTGGAGCTACCGCCTTCAGTTGCCGGACGCGAGCGATGCCGACATCGAGCGCCGGGCCGCCGACATCGCGGCCGCCGCGCCCGAGGCCGGCTGGGAGATGCGGGCGCGGTCCAACGCCGATCCGCGTTTCGCCAAGAGCATCGAGCGCTTCACCCAGTTCCTCACCCTGGTGGGTCTCACCGCCCTCATCGTCGGCGGTGTCGGTGTCGCCAACGCGGTGGCGGCCTTCGTCGAGCGCAAGCGCGGTTCCATCGCCACCCTCAAGAGCGTCGGTGCGCCGGGCGGGCAGGTGGTCGCCCTGTACCTGACCCAGGTGATGCTCATCGCCGGCCTCGGCACAGCCATCGGCCTCGGCCTCGGCGCGGGTCTGCCCTTCGTCATCGATGCCCTGTTCCACACGTCCTTGCCACTGCCCCTCAACCCCACTTTGGCGCCGGGCGAACTCGTGCTCGCGGCCGCCTATGGTCTGCTGACCGCACTCACCTTCGCGATCCTGCCCCTGGGTCGCGCCCACGATATCCCGGTCTCCGGGCTGTTCCGCGACGTGGTCGATCCCGGCTCGGTGAAGACACGCCGGCGTTACAAGCTGATCCTCGCTGCGGCCCTCGCGGGACTCGTCGGGCTGGCACTCGCCACGGCCTTCGACCGGCGCCTCGCCCTCATCTTCATCGCCGCGGCCGCCATCGCGTTCGGCCTCCTGCGCATCGTCGCCTTCGGTCTGATGGCGCTGGCCCGGCGTTTGCCGCGCCCGCGCTCGGCCGCGCCCCGGATGGCGCTCGCCAACCTGCACCGGCCCGGCGCGCTCACGCCCGCTATCGTCCTGTCCCTCGGACTCGGAGTGACGCTGCTCGTCACCCTGAGCCTCATCGACGCCAATGTCCGCAACACCCTCAGCAACTCTTTGCCGGCGCGGGCCCCGAACCTGTTCTTCCTCGACATTCCAGCGGCCGATTCGGAGGGTTTCCACGCCTTCCTCGGAACCCAGGCACCGGGGGCCAAGATCGAGCGCGTGCCGATGATGCGCGGGCGCATCACCGCCATCGACGGCGTCCCCGCCGCATCGATCAAGCCGCCGGAGGACGCCGCCTGGGTTCTCGACGGCGACCGGGGCATCACCTACGCGGAGGATATCCCGGAAGGCTCCCGCCTCGTCGCCGGAACCTGGTGGAATGCCGAGGATGCCCGCACGCCGCTGGTCTCTTTCGACGCCGAACTCGCCCGCAGCCTCAACCTCGCCGTCGGCGGCACCGTCACGGTCAACGTGTTGGGCCGGACCCTGACGGCCAAGGTCGCGAACCTGCGCAAGGTCGAGTGGCGGTCCCTCGGCATCAACTTCGTCATGGTGTTCTCGCCCGGCACCTTCCGGGGCGCGCCGCACTCGGACCTCGCCACCCTCACCCTGGCGGGTGGTCCGGACATGAAGGCCGAGGCAATCATCCTGCGCGATGTCGCGCGCGCCTACCCGTCGGTGACCAGCATCCGGGTCAAGGAGGCCCTGGAGGCGGTCAACGATGTCGTGGGCAAGCTCGTGCTCGCCATTCGCGGCGCCAGCGGCATTGCCGTGGTGGCGAGCCTGTTCGTCCTCGCCGGCGCCCTCGCGGCCGGCCACCGCGCCCGGCTCTACGACGCCGTCGTCCTGAAGACCCTCGGTGCCACCCGCGGGCGCCTGCTCGCCGCCTACACTCTGGAATACGGAGCGCTCGGTTTCGCCACGGCGGTGTTCGGGCTGCTGGCCGGTACGCTCGCCGGTTGGGTCATCGTCACCCGAGTGATGAAGCTCGAATTCACCCTCGACCTTACGGGCGCGCTCGTCGCGGCCGCACTCGCCGTGGTGTTCGCCGTCGTGCTCGGGCTTGCCGGCACCTGGCGCATCCTCGGGCAGAAGCCGGCGCCCTATCTACGCCAGTTCTGACGAGCTTGGTTTTAATCCCGAAAAACGCAAATAAAATCAGCCCCCCGGGGGTCGAGATTCCCACGGGTGAAGCTCAGCCGGCCTCTTGTGCGAAGCGGGAGGACGGAACATATTTGTGTCCGAGGCACTCATGGTGCCAGAGGTCCCGTGCGTGAGCCTCCTTCTTGAAATCACACGCTGAGAGAGCTTCCAAAGGAAACTCCCATGGCATTCGACAACAGCCCCTTTCGGGTCGGCGCCCAGCCGACAGGGTATACCGGCACCCAGGTCGACATCGACCAGGGCCTGCGTACCTTCATGCTCGGCGTCTACAACAACATGGTCATCGGCCTCGGGATCTCCGGTCTCGTGGCGCTCGGCCTCAACATGGCCGCCGTCGCGCAGACGGCGACGGGCCGCGTAGCCCTGACCCCGTTCGGTCAGCTTCTCTACACGAGCCCGCTCAAGTGGGTGATCATGCTGGCGCCCCTCGCCTTCATCTTCATTTTCTCCATGCGTATGGACCGCATGTCGGCGGCCTCCGCCCGCATGACCTTCTTCGCCTTCGCGGCGGTGATGGGGGCGTCCATGTCGTCGCTGCTTCTCGTCTTCACGGGCGCCAGCGTGGTGCGGGTTTTCTTCATCACGGCGGCCACCTTCGGCGGACTCAGCCTCTACGGCTACACGACGAAGCGTAGCCTGTCGGGCATGGGCTCGTTCCTGATCATGGGCCTCATCGGCCTGATCATCGCGTCGGTGGTCAACATCTTCATGGCCTCGTCGGCCCTGCAGTTCGCGATCTCGGTGCTCGGCGTGCTGATCTTCGCAGGCCTCACCGCCTACGACACGCAGAAGCTCAAGGAGATGTTCCTTTACAGCGGCCTCGACGCCGAGGGTGCAGCCAAGATGTCCGTCAACGGCGCCCTGACCCTGTACCTGGACTTCATCAACATGTTCCAGATGCTGCTCTCGTTGCTCGGCGACCGCCGCTAAGTCGAGTGGATCGAGCATAAGGAAGGCCCCGGCGGGTAACCGCCGGGGCCTTTTTGTTGCGGGCCTCCAGCCCCCTATACGGCGCGCAGGGGCGGTTCCAGCACGGCGAGCACGCGGGCGAGGTCCTGGCCGCGCTTCAAAACCAGCCCGGACGCCGACAACACCGCGTAGGCGCCCTGGCGCCGGGCGAGCTTGGGGTCCTTCTCGACCCGATAGAGGGGCATCTCGGAGCTGCGCCGGTAGATCGAGAACACCGCCTTGTCGCGCCGGAAGTCGAGGGCGTAGTCGCGCCACTCGCCCGCCGACACCATGCGGCCGTAGAGATTGAACAGCACGCGCAACTCCGCCCGGTCGAACGCGATCTGAGGAGGGACGGGCGCCGAGGGAAAAGGGACGACCCGGGCCGCAGGCTCGGACGATCTGGGTTCGGCGCTTGTCCTCTCGCTCATCGTCGCTCCTGTTTCCGGCTGGCCCAAACCCCGATGATGGTCCTGCGTCCGTGCTCCCGCAAGAGTCGCGGCACCATCATCGGGGTCCGGGTAAACCGGCAGAGCGGACGGGACCCGACGTCACGCCCGATGCCATGCCGAACTTGCCGCAGTACGGTGCGCCGGCGCACCACCACCATTCCGCCGCGAAGATGCCCTGCCCATGCCGCGTTGGAAGGGCAGACCTGTTGCCGAACCTCGTCGCATCCGCCGGTCGACGCGGTACCCGAAACTTACGCTCCCCAGCGCTCGGGTACCGCCCGACCTCCGCGAATCGACACTCCAGAGGTTTCGAGACCCAAGGACTTCAGGCCGCCTCTCCGGAGCGCGGCCTTTTTTTCGCCCGTCCTCCGGTTGCCCGGTCTATGACGGACCCACGCACTCCGCCGTGGGACGATCGGTCGTGGTCCAGTTCGATGCCGATTTCCGTCAGACCCTCGCGGACCTGTTCGCGTGGCGCCGCGACGTGCGCCGCTTCCGAACCGATCCGGTGGACGACGCCGTCCTGCGCCGCTGCCTCGATCTCGCGGCCCTGAGCCCGTCGGTTGGCAACAGTCAGCCCTGGCGGTTCGTCCGGGTGGCGGACCCGGCCCGGCGCGGAGCCGTTACGGCGAGCTTCGAGCGCTGCAATGCGGCGGCGGCGACGGACTACGCCGCCGAGCGGCGCGACGCCTATATCCGCCTCAAACTCGCCGGGCTCACCGAAGCGCCGGTGCACCTCGCGGTATTCTGCGACGAGGGAACCGAGACAGGCCACGGCCTCGGCCGGGCCACCATGCCCGAGATGCTGCGCTACTCGGTGGTGAGCGCCGTGCAGACGTTCTGGCTCGCCGCTCGCGCCCACGGCCTCGGGGTGGGATGGGTGTCGATCCTGGAACCCGAAACCGTGTGTACGGTCCTCGACGTGCCCTGCGCCTGGCACCTCGTCGCCTACTTGTGCGTCGGGTTCCCCGTCGAAGAGCATGCCGATCCCGAACTCGTCCGCCACGGCTGGCAGGATCGGATCGCGACGGCGGCGGATCTTATCGAGCGCTGAATTCGTCAAGGTTGATCGAACCTTGCGAGAGCCCGTTGCTTCGCGTCGAAACGGCAGGAACGATCCTTTACCGTGACGGCAAGTCCTTCGCAGTTATCCCCCAGCGCTGGCAGGCGTTAAGCGGAACGGCAACCTTGGCCGTCGATTGTCGTCGTCAGCAAAGTCAAGCTGACGGGGACGAGA
Organism: Methylobacterium sp. Leaf112; assembly: GCF_001423295.1. Lineage (GTDB taxonomy): Bacteria > Pseudomonadota > Alphaproteobacteria > Rhizobiales > Beijerinckiaceae > Methylobacterium. The sequence goes on from NZ_LMNG01000031.1 coordinate 166,587, forward strand.
TTCATGATCGGATTCGAAAAGGTTGTATTCGGGGTGCTGGCCGTGGCCGGTGCGCTCGCGGCGATGCCGGCCGCGGCACGGGAAGTCGTGGCGTTCGACGAAGGCATGAGTCCCGGCACCGTCGTGGTCCGCACGGCCGAGCGCCGGCTCTACCTCGTCAACGGCGACGGGACGGCGATCCGCTACCCCGTGGCCGTGGGCAAGCCGGGCAAGCAATGGACCGGCGCGCGCCAAATCGACGGCAAGTACGTGGAGCCGGCCTGGTCGCCGCCCCGCGAGGTCAAGCGCGACAACCCGCGCCTGCCCGACGTCATCGCCGGCGGCTCGCCCCACAACCCCATGGGTTCGGCGGCCCTGACCCTCTCGGGCGGGGAGTACGCCATCCACGGCACCAACCGGCCGAACTCCATCGGCTCCTACGCCTCGTATGGCTGCATCCGCATGTACAATCAGGACGTGGTCGATCTCTACAGCCGCGTTTCCGTCGGTACGCCGGTCTACGTGGTTCGCTGATCCGGCCTTCCGGATCGCTTAGAAGTCGACCGCGATGCCCTTGATCTCCCAATCGTCGTAGCGAACCGGCTCCAGACCGCCGCGGCCCTGGCGCTCGCGCGCGACGGCGATCTCGGCGGCTCGCGCGTCGATGTCCTTCCGACGCGCTTCGGCCTCGGCCAGGGCCCGGCGAGCGGCGGGGGAGAGGGGCGGGCGCGGCGCCGGATTCGGGGTTTCCGGCTCTCCCTGCATCGGCAAAACTGGCATCACGACTTGCATCTCGGCGGTGAGGGGTGAAAGGGCTGTCTCGAAGATACCCGGCCGGGCCGGGCACCGTGTTGGGAAAGTGGGACTCATGGCGATACGCCGCAATGCGGAGGGGCCGACGACGGCCATCGATCGCACCGTCGCGGGCCTCGCCGCCCGGCAAGTCGCCCACGGCGCCGTGGCCGATCTCCTGGCGAACACCCACGCCTTCGCCCTCGAAGACGCCCTGGCCCAGGCCGGGCGCCACGCCGAACTCGACGCCGCCGACACGGCCCTGGCCCGGGCCATCGCCACCGCCACCTTCCGTCGCCTCGGCTTCCTGCGGACGATCCTCGCCGCGCGTCTGTCGCAGGGCCTGCCGGAGGACCAGCCGCGCCTCGTTGCCCTGCTGGCGACGGGGGCGGCCCAGATCCTCGACCTCAACGTGCCGGACCACGCCGCCGTCGATCTCGGCGTCCGCATCGCCAAGGGCGACCCGCAACTCCTGCACCTGTCCGGCCTCGTGAACGCGGTCCTGCGCCGGATCGTGCGCGAGCGGGCCGAGATCCAGGCCGAGATGAGCGATCCCCTGGCGCAGAACACGCCGGCCTGGCTCGCCGGCCGTTGGCGGGACGCCTACGGCGAGGACACGGCGCGGGCCATCGCCGCCGCCCATCTGGCGGGCGCGTCCCTCGACATCACCGTGAAAGGCGCGGCGGCCGAATGGGCGGACCGCCTCGGCGGCGTCGTGCTGCCGACGGGCAGCGTGCGCCTGCATGATATCCGCTCCCCCGTCGCCGACCTGCCCGGCTACGCCGAGGGCGCGTGGTGGGTGCAGGATGCCGCGGCGGCGATTCCCGCTCGGCTCCTCGCCGTGAAATCCGGCGAGCGGGTGGCGGATCTCTGCGCCGCGCCGGGGGGCAAGACCGCGCAGCTCGGCGCAGCCGGTGCGGACGTGGTCGCCGTCGACCGGTCCGTCCCCCGCCTGGAACGCCTGCGCGAAAACCTCGGGCGCCTTGGCTTGGAGGCGGAGATTCGCGTCGGCAACGCCCTCGAAGTGGACGAGCCGGGTGGGTTCGACGCCGTGCTGCTCGACGCGCCGTGTTCGGCGACCGGCACCCTGCGCCGGCACCCGGACGTGGCTTGGACCAAGGCCGGCAACGACATCCTGCGCCTTGCCGCCCTGCAGCGCCGCCTGTTCGACCGGGCCGCGATGCTGGTGAAGCCCGGCGGCCGGATCGTCTACTGCACCTGCTCCCTGGAGCCGGAGGAGGGTGAGCGCCAGGTACGGGATTTCCTCAAGCGCACCGACGAGTTCGAGCGCGTGCCTGTCACCCCTGAAGAACTCGGCGGCTTGTCCGAGCCCATCGACGCCCAGGGCGACCTGCGCACGCTGCCCTCGCACCTCGATGGCACCACCCCCGAGCAGCGGGGGGGCCTCGACGGCTTTTTCGCGACACGTCTGCGCCGGAAGATCTGACGGAGGCCTACGGCGCTTGCGAGAGTGTGTCGTCGCGCCAGCGGGCCGGGCACGATCTGCAGAGATTCTGCACGCGATTCCTGATCGGCTGCACAGGCTGCCCCTCGGGGCTGCACCGTACCGGTTCAGCTTGCGCAGATGAGCACGAACGGGTCCGATCCCGGCGGCCCGGTCTTCCGGATCGCCGGGGCTGGCGCGGCGGCTCTGTCGTGGGTGCGCCAGCCCCGCGGCGGCTCCCACCGGGAATCCTGCCCATGGCTGAGATACGCTCGCCCACCTCGTCCGTCCCCGACATCCTCTGGGCCGATGCCCCCCCCGCCGTGGCGCATCCGGCCCCGAAGCTCCTCCTCGCCGCCCTCGTCGCAATCGTCGGCGACCAGCTGCTCTATGAGCGCAACCTCGGCATCTCCGTCGCGCTCTTTCTCGGACTCCTCGGCCTCGCCGTGGCGGTTGCCAATCCTTTGCGCGCCCCGCTGCGCGACCGGTGCGGCGCCATCCTGATCCTGCTTGCCGGGATGCTGCCTCTCGTCGAGGGTGTCGGGCTCCTGTCGGTCACGTCCGGCATCTTCGGAACGGCGCTGTTCGCTGCGGGGATACGAGGCGCATTCAGCCAGGGCGTCCGATCCACAGGGCTGACGGTCGGGAATCTCCTCGTGGTCGGGCCGTTCCGCCTCATTCCGGATCTCGCCACGATTTCGCAGCGGATCCCGCTGCGGCGCCTGACGGAGCGCCTCCAGGCCTCGCTGTTGGGCTGGCTCGTGCCGCTGCTGCTCTGCTGCCTCTTCGCGAGCCTGTTCGCCTCGGCCAACCCGATCATCGACGCGTGGCTGGCGGACCTGGAATGGTCGATCCCCGCCGCCGACCTCGATACGCTGCGCCTGCTTGCCTGGGGTATCCTGCTCTCGGTGGCGTGGGCCTTCGTCACCGCCCGCCGCGTCATGGCTCGTGGACAGGGGCCTGGAAATTTCGTCCCGGCTTTGCCCCCGACGGTTGCGACGGGTCTGAACCGGTGGATCGACGCGTCCCTCGTCCTGCGCAGCCTGATCCTGTTCAACCTGCTGTTTGCCCTCCAGAGCGGCCTCGACCTCGCCTACCTCTGGGGCGGCGTCGCCCTACCGTCCGGCATCACCTACGCGTCCTATGCCCATCGCGGGGCCTACCCGCTGATTCTCACGGCGCTGCTCGCCGCCGGCTTCGTCCTCGTGGCCCTCCGTCCGGGCGGTCCCGGCGAGGGGTCCCGCACGATCCGCGGCCTGGTCTATCTCTGGATCGGACAGAACGTGCTGCTCGTGGTCTCGGCGCTCCTGCGCCTCGACCTTTACGTCGCGACCTACTCGCTCACCCTGCCGCGCGCCGCCGCCTTCGTGTGGATGGGGCTGGTCGGGGCCGGGCTGATCCTCATCCTCGCCCGCATCGCCCTGCGTCGCACGAACACCTGGCTGATCGCCGCCAATGGCCTGATCCTGGCCGCGACCCTCTACGCCTGCGCCTTCGTCAACGTCGTCGGGTTCGTCGCCGACTACAACCTCGCTCACAGCCGACGGGCGGGAACGCCGTTCGACGCGTACTACGCCTTGAGCCTCGGTCCCCAGGCGATCCCGGCCGTCGACCGCTGGCTCGTGGATGAGACAACGCGGCAGAACGGTGTAGTCGCCTGGCGCAACGAACTCGCAGCGGCACAGATCGGCCGGATGGCGGATTGGCGCGCCTGGACGTTCCGCGACGGACGCCTTCTGGGCTATCTACAGGGGCACCGGTACGCCCCCACCCCCGGGGGCGCCGGCACGCCGTGATACGCGACCGAAGCGACCCGGCTGAAATGAGCGAGGCGATGACCCCCAGTATTCTCGTCGTCGACGACGACCCCCACATCCGCGAGGTGATCTGCTTCGCCCTCGGCAAGGCGGGGCACGTGACGCGGGTCGCGGGCGACGGGGAGGAGGCCCTCGCCCGGATCGCCGAGGACGCGCCCCGCCTCGTCGTCCTCGATGTCGGGCTGCCTGGGATCGACGGCCTCGAAGTGTGCCGGCGCGTCCGCCGGACCTCGGAGGTCCCGATCCTGTTCCTGTCATCCCGGGACGAAGAGATCGACCGGGTGCTCGGCCTCGAGATCGGGGGCGACGATTACGTCACCAAGCCCTTCAGCCCGCGCGAACTCGTGGCCCGGGTCGGGATCATCCTGCGCCGGATGGAGCAGCGCCCGATCGCGGCAACGGAGCCGGACGTCCTACGGCAGGGCGGCCTCGTGCTGGACCCGCCGCGCCGCGCCGCCGCTTTCGCCGGAGCGGCCGTGCAACTGACGGCGGTGGAATTCGCGATCCTGCGGGGTCTCGCGGTCCGGCCCGGCATCGTCCTCACCCGCGATCAGCTCATGGACGCGGCCCATGGCGGACGCGTCCACGTCTCGGATCGGACCATCGACAGCCACGTCCGCAACATCCGGGCGAAGCTCGCCGTCGCCGGATGCTCCGACGCCGTCGAGACCGTACACGGCGTCGGTTTCCGGCTCGGCCCGTGCAGGCCCCCGTCGTGAGCGCACGCCGTGGCTCCCGGAAATGGCGGCCGACCCTCGGCCTCGTCGTCCTGACGATGCTGGCGACCGTCGCGGCGCTGCCGCTCCTCGGCCTATCTTTCGTGCGCCTCTACGAGAACCAACTGGTACGCCAGACCGAGGGCGAATTGATCGCCCAGAGCGCCGTTGTGGCCGCCTTCGTCGCCCGTGACCTCGAAACCGATCCGGCCCGGGCCGATCTGCTCGGCGCCGCGGCACCGGACGCATCGCTCCCGATCATCGAGCCGGCCCTCGACCTCACCGTCGACCACAGCCTCGACAGGCGGCCCGACGCCCAGGAGGCCGCGAAGGCCGCGAGTCCCACCGCCCTGGCCCTCGGCGAGCGGCTCGCCCCCGTGCTGGCGCGGGTGAAGGCGACAACCCTCGCGGGCTTCCGGATCGTCGACCGGGACGGGACGATCATCGCGGGCGGCGATGAAGTCGGCCGCTCCCTCGCCGGGGTCGAGGAAGTCGCCGATGCCCTGCGGGGCCGCTTCCGAGCCGTGTTGCGCGCCCGCGTCTCGAAGCACGCCGTGCCGCCGCTCTACTCCCTCAGCCGCGGCACCAGCGTGCGGGTATTCACTGCGCTGCCGATCCTCGTGGATGGCCGCGTCGCCGGAGCCGTCTACGCCTCGCGGACGCCGAACAACGTCATGCGCCAGCTCTACGGAGAGGGGGGCAAGGTCGCGACGGCCGTGCTCGTGGTGCTGGTGGCCACCCTCGGCATCGCTCTCGTCTTCACCCGCGCCATCGCCCGGCCGATCCACGCGCTGGTGGCCCGCGCCGTCGCGCTCGGTCAGGGCGCGCCCGTCGACCCGGACCCCGATGCGCGGTTCGGGACGCGGGAGATCGCGCTCCTCGGACTCAGTCTCGACGCCATGGCCTTGCAGTTGCGGGAGCGATCCGACTACGTCGCGACCTTCGCGAGCCACGTCTCCCACGAATTGAAGACGCCGCTAACGGCGATCCGGGGAGCGGCCGAACTCCTGCGGGACGATGGCCTCGAGCCCGGCGCAGCCATGAGCGCGGCGGAGCGGAGGCGCTTCCTCGACAACATCGTCGCCGACACGGCGCGGCTATCCGCCCTGCTGGGGCGGCTGCGCGAACTCGCCCGCGCGGAGCGTCCGGGGGCCGTCGGCATCGCGTCGCTCGCCGCAATCGTGTCGGACCTTCGCCTCAGGTTTCCCGATCTCGATGTTCGAACCGAGAATGCCGACGCGTGGACTCTGGGCCTGTCCGACGAGAAGGCCGGCATCGTGTTCGGGCATCTGGCCGACAACGCCACTCGTCACGGTGCGGCTGTGCTGCAGATCACCGCCAGGGCCACGGCCGGGCATCTGCACGTCCATGTCGTCGACGACGGCACGGGCATCGCCGAGCGGGATCGGGCGCGAGTGCTCGAGCCGTTCTTCACCACCCGCCGCGTGGAGGGCGGCACCGGCATGGGCCTGGGTATCGTCCAGGCGGTCCTGCGCGCCCAGGGCGGCACCCTCGAACTCGCGGCGGCCGGTGGCGTGTCGAGCCTCGGCGGCGCCCGGTTCGAGATCACCCTGCCCCTGGCGAGGGAGGGTGAAACGGAGCACGCGTGAGCGGCGACCATCACAGGATTGTTGGGGATCTGGTCCGGATACCACCCTGGTCCCGTCGGGACCCACTCAGGGCGATGGACCTGATAAACTCTTGACCTCACACACCAATTCCAAGCGGGAAGTGGTGGTGGAGCTGAGCGGGATCGAACCGCTGACCTCCGCAGTGCGATTGCGGCGCTCTCCCATCTGAGCTACAGCCCCGTTCCGGGGTGCGGGCCTTTTAGGCGTGCGCACGCCGGCCTGTCAATTCCGGAAATCCTGCTGCTTTGCGTGCGCGTGACCCGTGCCCGAGGCGCTGGACCACGAGGACATCGATCCCGCGCATGAATGCCTTCATCTGGCTCTTCGACACCGTCGTCCAGCTCTACATCTACGTGCTCATCGCCAGCGCCGTCCTGAGCTGGCTGGTGGCGTTCAACGTCGTGAACGTCCGCAATCCCATCGTCTCCCAGATCGGCGAAGTGCTCTACCGGCTCACCGAGCCGGTGCTGCGGCCGATCCGCAACATCCTGCCGAACCTCGGCGGCGTCGACCTGTCGCCCATCGTGCTGGTGCTGCTGCTTCTGTTCGCAAGCCGCCTGCTCCACGAATTCGTGCCGGTGCAGCCCACGGTCTACGTGCGCTGAGCGCTCCATCTACCGGGCCGTCTCGTGTCGGTGAGCCGCCGTGGGACAGCCCGGATCTCCGATGCCTCACGGAGGCGCGCGCGCCAACCTGAGCGCCCTCCCGCGAACCCCGATGCGAGGACGATTCGCGCCCATGAAGACCAATCCCGGCCGCTTCTTCGAGGATTATCGCCTCGGCGAGACCATCCGCCATGCCACCCCCCGCACGGTCACCACCGGCGACGTGGCCCTGTACACGGCGCTCTATGGACCGCGTTTCGCCGTGCAGGCGTCCGACGCCTTTGCCAAAGCGCTGGGCTATCCCCAGAGCCCGCTGGACGACCTGCTCACCTTCCACGTGGTGTTCGGCAAGACCGTCCCGGACATCTCGCTCAACGCGCTGGCGAACCTCGGCTACGCCGAGGGTGGCTTCCGCCGGCCGGTCTATCCGGGCGAGACCCTCTCGACGGTCTCGGAGGTGATCGGTCTCAAGGAGAGCTCCAACCGCCAGACGGGAGTCGTCTACGTCCGCTCCACCGGATCGGACGCCAACGGCGAGACCGTGCTGAGCTATTGCCGCTGGGTGCTCGTGAAGAAGCGCGACCCCGAGGCGAAGATCGAGCAGGAGCACGTGCCGACCTTCGCCAAGGTGGTGAACCCGGCCGACCTCGCCGGCGCCCTGCCGCCCCTCGATGTCGGCGCCTACGACCTCGAACTCGCCGGCTCGCCGCACCGCTTCGGCGACTACGTGGTGGGTGAGAAGATCGACCACGTCGACGGCATGACCGTGGAGGAGGCCGAGCACCAGATCGCCACGCGCCTCTACCAGAACACAGCCAAGGTACATTTCGACGGGTACGCGGCGAAGGACACCCGCTTCGGCCGCCGGCTCATCTATGGCGGGGTGGTCATCTCGCTGGCCCGTGCGCTCAGCTTCAACGGCCTGGGCAACGCCTTCGCGCTCGCGGGCATCAATGCCGGACGCCACGTCGCTCCGCTGTTCGCCGGAGACACGGTCTACGCCTGGAGCGAGGTGCTGGAGACGGCCGAACTGCCGGGCCGGTCCGATGTCGGCCTCCTGCGCCTACGCACGGTGGCGACGAAGAACCAGCCGTGCGGCGCACACCCGGACAAGGCCGGTGAAGGCTACGATCCGTCGGTCATCCTCGACCTCGACTACTGGGCGTTCATGCCCCGCTGACATTTGCCCCGGTGATCAGGGGCCGACGAAGAGACGGACCACGGCGTGCCGAAGCGGGTTCGCCGGGTCGGAGAGCAGGCGGATCGCCATGGCGCATGCGATGGTGACCAGCAGCGGGCGGATGAGGCGCGCCCCGAGGCGGATGGCGAGGCGAGCGCCGATCTGCGCCCCCAGGATCGCGCCCACGGCCATGACGAGGCCGATCGCCCAGACAACGTGCCCCCCGAGCGCGAACAGGGCGAGGCTGCCGAGGTTGCTCGCCGCGTTGGCGAGCTTGGTGTGGGCTGTCGCCCGCACCACGCCGAGCCCCAGCAGGGTCACGAACCCGATCATGTAGAACGCGCCCGCACCGGGCCCGAACACCCCGTCGTAGAAGCCCACCGCCGGCGCCCAGGTCAGGGCGAACAGTGCCGGCGTCATCCGTGCCGTGGCGTCCTCGGCACTCATGCGCCGGGCCGTGGCGAAGTACACGGCGATGCCGATGAGCAGGATCGGCACGCCGGCATCGAGGACGGGGCGCGGCAGCAGGCTGACGCACAGGGCACCGGCAATGGACGCGATCCCGGCCGAGACGGCGATCTTCCAGGCTGCCGGCCAATGGATCAGGCCGCGCCGCGCGAATGCCACGGTGGACGAAACCGCACCGGCAGAGCCCTGGAGCTTGTTTGTCGCGATGGCGCTCACCGGATCGAGGCCGGCCAGCAGAAGCGTCGGGAGGGTGAGAAGCCCGCCACCGCCCGCGATGGCGTCGACGCAGCCCGCCGCGACCGCCACGGCGAACAGGCCCGCAAGCAGGCCGGGATCGACACCGAAGATCATAGGCCCTCTGGCGGTTGGATCAGATCAAGCCAACCAGAGGCGGGCAGGGGAAGTCGGGCGGTGCGCGCGAGCTCGCGGCGCGCAACGGCCCGGAGGGGGTCAGTTGCGGACGACGACCTTGGTGCCGACCTTCACCCGGTCGTAGAGGTCGACGACGTCCTTGTTGGTCATGCGGATGCAGCCCGACGAGACCGCGGCGCCCATGGTCTCGGGTTCGTTCGATCCGTGGATGCGGTAGAGCGTGGAACCGAGATACATGGCGCGAGCCCCGAGCGGGTTGTCCTGGCCGCCGGCCATGAAGCGTGGCAGGTCCGGCCGGCGCGCCAGCATCTGGGCCGGGGGGCGCCAATCCGGCCATTCCTTCTTCGCGGTGACGGCCTTCTGGCCGGACCAGGAGAAGCCTTGGCGCCCGACGCCGACGCCGTAGCGCACGGCCTGCCCACCGGGGAGCACGTAGAACAGGCGCCGCTGGCTCGTCGAGACCACGACCGTGCCGGGCTTCTCCGCGCCCTTCCACGCCACCGTCTCGCGCGGGATCGCCTGCTCGCGGAAGATGTTCATGAAATCGGCGATGGGGCCGCTGTCGAACGGGTTGCCGGCCTGGGCACCGGGCGCCGTCGCGAGGGTGAGGGCGATCGCGAAAGCGGATGCGGCGAAGCGCGTCTGCATGATGTGGTCCTTCAGCCGAGGCGAGCCCCGTGCCTGCGCGGCGCCGGGTCCGATGGGCAGTTGGTCGAACGGGGGGCCGTGAATCCTCGGATTCGCGATCCCCGAAATCGAAGGGCCGAGCCTTGGCCGCCCGGGATGGACCGGTCAACGGGCGCGAGACCGATGGGGATACCCCTGTGTGATCCCGGCAACGCCCAAGGGACTGCCTCCACCGGGATGGGAGCGAAAGCGCGGAGGACGGCAGAATGCCGCAGGAACTTGTCACGCGCTCCCTGAAACACCAGTCTTGGTGGTGTGAGAGGTTCCGCACAGCACCCGAAGTCGCCCGTGGGCGTAGACGAGACGCGCTCCCGCGGGCGCGCCCTTGGGTCGCTGCCCGGTCGGAATTGGCTCTCTGCCCTGCCGTGCCTTCTCCATCTCATGGTGATGCTTCTGATCTCCTGGCCGTCCGTGACGGACCCGGGACCGAAGATGCCGGCGGCGTCCTTCGCAGAGCACTCCGCGTACGCTTCCGGCGACAGCGCGGCCTCCTCCGACGTTCCGAAGGTGGTACGGGTCGGCAATGACGCCGACGACCTGCGCGAGGACCTTGTAGTGGCCAGCCCCCGGCTGCTGCCGATTTCGCACGCCTCGGCGGCGGTTGCTCTCACTGGCGCCGGCAAGCCGGATACCCGCGACGATCATCCACCGGACCGGCCTCCAAGGCTTGGCGCCTGAGACTATCGCACGAAGCGATCGCCGCATCGGGGGCCGGTCGAAAGAGCCGGCGTCGATCGTGAGCTTCGTCGGGCGCGTCGAGCTGGTCACGCCTTCACGGTTTCTTGTGTCGTGTGCTCCAGGCTAGCGGCCGAGGCGAGGTCCGTCCCGATTGTTGGGTTGTCGTCGGATCGCCAAGATCGTCCGTCAGACAGCCCTGATGACAGCCAAGCCGTCCGGCCCTCCGCCGCTGTTCCCATCGATGCCCTGCGCATCTCTCCGTCCGGGCGTGCTCTCCGTGGCCCGGCGCTTGCCGCGCGATCCCTCCGTTCCACGGGGCGGGCCGGCGTGGTCCTTTGAACACAGCGAGAGCGGTCCGCCCCTGGCGGCCGCCCATCGACCGAATTCCGCAGGAGCGAAGTGATCGTGACGTCCCCCTCCCTACGCGTGTTCTGGGCTCGGCCGGCTTCCGTTGCCGTCGGCATCGTCCTCGTCACCCTGTCGGCTTGCAATCAGAAGCAGCAGGCGGCAGCGCCGGTGCCCGTCCCGCCGCCGGAGGTGAGCATCGTCACCGTGCGCGAGCAACCGATTCCCTACGTGCGGGATCTTCCCGGTCGCGTCGCGCCCATGCGGATCGCCGAGGTGCGCTCGCGGGTCTCGGGCCTCGTCATCAAGCGGACCTTCGAGCAGGGCAGCTTGGTCAAGGAAGGCGACATTCTCTACAAGATCGACCCGGCGCCGTTCGAGGTGGAATTGCAGAGTGCCGAGGCGGTGCTCGCGCGCACGGAGGCCGCTCAGGTCCTGGCCGGCCAGCAGGCCGACCGCCTGGAGCAGCTCCTGACACGCCAGACAGCGAGCCAGGCCCAGTACGACAGCGCCTACGCGGCCCTGAAGCAGGCCGAGGCCGAAGTCGCAGGCGCCAAGGCCGCTCGCAACCGGGCACGGCTGAACCTCGGCTACACCGATGTCCGCGCTCCGATCTCGGGCCGCATCGGCCGGGCCCTCCTCACGGAAGGAACCCTGGTGGAGCAGGGCGCCACCTCGAACCTCGCGACCATCCAGCAGCTCGATCCGATCTACGTCGACATCACCCAGTCGGTGGGCGAGCTGAACAAGCTGCGCCGGGATCTCGCCAGCGGCGAACTTTCGCGCCTGTCCGGCGATACCGCCAACGTGCACCTCATCATGGACGACGGGTCGCTCTACGGTTCGGCGGGCCGGCTCCTGTTCTCGGACGTCACCGCCGATCCGAGCACCGGGCAGGTGACCCTGCGCGTTCAGTTCCCGAACCCGCACGACGAGTTGTTCCCCGGCATGTACGTGCGCGCCCGCATCAAGCAAGGCATCGATTCCGACGCCCTCGCCGTTCCGCAGCAGGCGATCCAGCGCACCAGCGACGGCAAGCCCGAGGTCTGGGTGGTGCGCGAGGACGACAAGGTCATGCTCCAGCCCATCGAGGTCGGTCCCGTGGTCGACAGCCAGTGGATCGTTCGCGAGGGTCTGAAGGTCGGTGACCGCGTGGTCGTCGAGGGCGTGCAGAAGATCTCCGCCGGCCAGCAAGTGAAGACCGTCGAACTCCATCCGGTCTCGGCGGACACGACGCCGAAGCCCCGCGACACCGATGTGGTCGAGCCGGCTCCGAAGGTGGACGCGAGAGCGGAGACGAAGCCGGAGGCCAAGCCTACGCCCCGCTCCGCCGCGCAGGTGCGCTGACCCATGGCTCGTTTCTTCATCGACCGGCCGGTTTTCGCCTGGGTCGTCGCCCTGTTCATTATCCTGGGCGGCGTGCTCTCGATCCCGATGCTGCCGGTGGCGCAGTACCCGGTGATCGCGCCCCCCTCCATCGCCCTGTCGACGGCTTTCCCGGGCGCGTCGGTGGAGAGTCTCTACACCGGCACGACGCGGCTCATCGAGGATGAGCTCAACGGTGCCGCCAACATCATGAGTTTCGAATCCACCACGGATTCGTTCGGCTCCATCAACATCACGGCGACCTTCCAGCCGGGCACGGACCCAGCGCTCGCCTCCGTCGAGGTGCAGAACCGCCTCAAGCGCGTCGAGGCGCGTCTGCCGGCGGAGGTGCGCCAGCAGGGCATCCTCGTCGAGGAAGCCTCGGCCGCGACCCTGAACATCATCACCCTCATCTCCACCGACGGCAAGATGGACGAGATCGGGCTCGGCGACTTCCTGATCCGCAACGTCATCAACGAGATCCGGCGCGTGCCGGGGGTCGGACGCGCGACGCTCTACTCGACGGAGCGGTCGCTTCGCGTCTGGGTCGACCCCGACAAGCTGCGCGGCCTGTCGCTCAGCCCCGACGACGTCGCCGACGCCATCCGCGCCCAGAACGTCCAGATCGCTTCGGGCGCCGTCGGCGCGCAGCCGAGCCCGGTGAAGAACGCCGTGTTCGCCCCGATCATCGTCAAGGGTCAGCTCAACACCGTCGAGGATTTCGGCGCCATCGTCCTGCGGGCGAATTCCGACGGCTCGAACGTGCGCCTGCGCGACGTCTCGCGGATCGAACTCGGCGGCGACGCCTACCAGTTCTCGACCCGGCTCAACGGCGGCGAGGCGGCCGGCATCTCGGTGACCCTGGCCCCCGACGGCAACGCCCTCGAGACCGCCCAGGCGATCCGCGCCAAGATGGAGGAGCTGTCGCAGTTCTTCCCGCCCGGCCTGAAGTGGGACATTCCCTACGATATCACCCCGGCGGTGCAGGCCTCGATCAAGAAGGTCCTGATGACCCTCGTGGAGGCGGTGATCCTCGTCTTCGTGGTGATGTTCCTGTTCCTGCAGAACATCCGCTACACCCTGATCCCCACCATCGTCGTGCCCATCGCCCTCCTGGGAACGGTGACGGTGATGCTGCTCGCGGGCTTCTCCATCAACGTGCTGACCATGTTCGGCATGGTGCTGGCCATCGGCATCCTCGTCGACGACGCCATCGTGGTGGTGGAGAACGTCGAGCGCATCATGAACGAGGAGGGGCTGCCGCCGAAGGAAGCCACCGCCAAGGCCATGGAGCAGATCACCGGCGCCATCATCGGCATCACCCTGGTGCTGGTGGCCGTGTTCATCCCGATGGCGTTCTTCCCCGGTTCGGTCGGCATCATCTACCGACAGTTCTCCATCGCCATGGTGACCTCCATCGGCTTTTCGGCGCTGCTCGCCCTATCCCTGACCCCGGCCCTGTGCGCGACCCTGCTGAAGCCCGTCGAGAAGGGCCATGCCCACGCCAAGGGTGGGTTCTTCGGCTGGTTCAATCGCATCGTCGACCGGGAGACCGCCCGCTACGGACGCGGCGTCGCCTGGTTCATCAAGGCGTCCGGCCGGATCATGGTGGTCTACCTCGCCCTGCTGGCGGGCGTGGCCTTCGCCTTCATGCGCCTGCCCGAAGGCTTCCTGCCCATCGAGGATCAGGGCTTCTTCACCGTCGACATCCAGACGCCCCCGGGCGCTTCGTTCAACCGCACGCAGACCACGGTCCGCAAGGTCGAGGAACATCTGCTGGCCCAGCCGGGCGTCGCCACGGTGACGATGCTCAACGGCTTTTCGTTCTCGGGCCAGGGTGCGAACCTGAGTCAGGCCTTCGTCACGCTGAAGCCGTGGAGCGAGCGCGACGCGTCGAGTTCCGCCGCTGCCCTCGTGGCGGGCACGAACACGGCGCTCGCGGGCTACCGCGACGCCATCGTCGACGCCCAGGAGCCGCCCCCGGTGGACAACCTCGGCAACGCGGCGGGCTTCTCGTTCCGCCTGCAGGACCGGGCGCAGCGAGGCTACTCCGCCCTCACCGCGGCGGAAGCCCAGCTTCTGTCGCTCTCCAGGAAGAGCCCGATTCTCCAGAAGATGAAGATCGAGGGTCTGCCGCCGGCGCCCCAGGCGGAACTGATCATCGACCGGGAGAAGGCCGCCGCCCTCGGAGTGAAGTTCGAGGACATCAATACGACGATCCAGGTCAACCTCGGTTCGGTCTACACCAACGACTTCCCAAACCAGGGCAAGATGCAGCGCGTCTACGTCCAGGCGGAGCAGCTCCAGCGCATGCAGGCCACCGACCTCCTGAGCTATGCCGTGAAGAACGCGCAGGGGGCGATGGTGCCGATGTCCTCCTTCGCCGATCTGAAGTGGGGCATGGGACCGAGCCAGATCGTCGGCTTCAACGGCTACCAGTCCGTGCGCATCACCGGCGAGCCGAACCCGGGCTACACCTCGGGCGATGCCATCGCCGAGATGGAACGCCTGATGCAGCAGCTGCCCAAGGGCTTCGGCTACACCTGGACCGGGCAATCGCTCCAGGAGAAGCTCGCCGGCAGCCAGGCGAGCCTGCTCCTCGCCCTGTCGGTGATCATCGTGTTCCTGTGCCTCGCCGCCCTGTACGAGAGCTGGACGATCCCGCTCTCCGTGCTCCTCGTGATCCCGCTCGGCGTGATCGGGTCCGTGGCGGCGGTGTATCTCCGGGGGCTCCCCAACGACGTCTACTTCAAGATCGGCCTCATCACGATCATCGGACTGTCCGCGAAGAACGCGATCCTCATCGTGGAATTCGCCAAGGACCTGTGGAAGCCTGGCAAGAGCCTCGTCGATGCCACCATCGAGGCTTCGACCCTGCGGTTCCGCCCCATCGTGATGACGTCGCTCGCGTTCATCCTCGGCGTGGTGCCGCTCGCCATCGCCACCGGTGCCGCCTCGAAGAGCCAGCAGGCCATCGGCACGGGCGTGCTGGGCGGCATGATCTCGGCGACCATCCTGGCGGTGCTGTTCGTGCCGGTGTTCTTCGTCGTCGTGATGCGCCTGTTCCGGCGCAAGGACGCGACGGAGGGCATCCAGCCCGAAAACAAGGTCGCCGCCCCCGTGGCGCACCATCCCGCGCCGGCCGAATAGGCCGGCCGGCCCACGAAAAAGGGGCGCGCGGTTCACACCGCGCGCCCCTTTTTCGTTTGGTTCGGTCGGAAGTCCTCAGACTTCGCGGGCGACCATCATCTTCTTGATCTCGGCGATCGCCTTGGCCGGGTTCAGGCTTTTCGGGCAGGCGTTGGCGCAGTTCATGATCGTGTGGCAGCGGTACAGGCGGAACGGGTCGTGCAGAGCGTCGAGGCGCTCGCCGGTGTTCTCGTCACGGCTGTCGATCAGCCAGCGGTAGGCCTGGAGCAGGGCGGCCGGGCCGAGGAAGCGGTCGCCGTTCCACCAATAGCTCGGGCACGAGGTGGTGCAGCAGGCGCACAGGATGCATTCGTAGAGGCCATCGAGCTGGGCCCGGTCCTCCGGGGTCTGCTTCCACTCGCCTTCCGGCGCCGGGGTCTCGGTCTGAAGCCAGGGTTCGATGGAGGCGTGCTGGGCAAAAAAATTCGTCAGGTCGGGGACGAGGTCCTTCAGCACCGGCATGTGCGGCAGCGGGTAGATCCGCACCGCGCCGGTCTTCTTGCCCTTTGCGTGCTCCTGGCACTCGTCGATGCCCATGGTGCAGGCGAGCGCGTTCTGGCCCTCGATGTTCATGGCGCAGGAGCCGCAGATGCCCTCGCGGCAGGAGCGGCGGAACACCAGGGTCGAGTCGACCTTGCTCTTGATCCACAGCAGGGCGTCGAGGACCATCGGTCCGCAATCGTCGCGATCGACCTGATAGACGTCGACGCGCGGGTTCTTCCCGTCATCCGGGTTCCAGCGATAGATCCGGAATTCCTGTAGGTTATTGGCGCCGACCGGACGGGGCCAAGTCTTGCCCTCGGTCATTTGAGAGTTCTTGGGAAGATTGAACTGAGCCATGATTTGGCGTGCCTAATTCCGTCTCAAGAGAATCATCATCGAAAGCAAGTCTGCGACTGCCTCCTCAATACACACGCGCCTTCGGCTCGATGTACTGGATCTCGTTCGACATGGTGTAGGTGTGGACCGGACGATAATCGATGCTGACCTGCTTGGACGTGTCATCCATCCAGGCGAGTGTGTGCTTCATCCACTCCTTGTCGTCGCGATCGGGGAAGTCCTCTCGGGCGTGGGCGCCGCGGCTCTCCTTGCGGTTGGCCGCCGATTCCATGGTGACGACGGCCTGGCCAATGAGGTTGTCGAATTCCAGGGTCTCGAGCAGATCGGTGTTCCAGATCAGCGAGCGATCGTTGACGTGAATGTCAGCGACGCCAGAGGCGACCTTGTGGATCAGGGCCTTGCCCTCTTCCAGAACTTCGCCCGTGCGGAACACCGCGCAGTTGTTCTGCATGGTCTTCTGCATCTCGGCGCGCAGCTCCGAGGTCGGGGTTCCGCCATCGGCATAACGGAACCGGTCGAGGCGGCTCAGGGCCTTGTCGGCGGAGTCCTTGGGCAGATCCATCTGGCGGCGGCCCGGCTCGACGATCTCGGCACAACGGAGACCGGCGGCCCGGCCGAACACCACGAGGTCGATGAGTGAGTTGGAGCCGAGTCGGTTGGCGCCGTGCACCGAGACGCAGGCCGCCTCGCCGAGCGCCATCAAACCCGGTACCACCGTGTCGGGGTTGCCGTTCTTCAGGGTCAGCACCTCGCCATGATAGTTCGTCGGGATGCCGCCCATGTTGTAGTGCACCGTCGGCAGCACCGGGATCGGCTCCTTGGTGACGTCGACGCCCGCGAAGATCTTGGCGGATTCCGAGATGCCCGGAAGGCGCTGGTGAAGGATCGCCGGGTCGAGGTGGTCGAGGTGCAGGTAGATGTGATCGTTGCCCTTGCCGACGCCGCGCCCGGCCCGGATCTCCATGGTCATGGACCGCGAGACCACGTCGCGGGAGGCCAGGTCCTTCGCCGAGGGGGCGTAGCGCTCCATGAAGCGCTCACCCTCGGAATTCGTCAGGTAGCCGCCCTCGCCGCGCGCGCCCTCGGTGATGAGGCAGCCGGCGCCGTAGATGCCCGTGGGGTGGAACTGCACGAACTCCATGTCCTGCAGGGGCAGGCCGGCGCGCAGCACCATGGCGTTGCCATCGCCCGTGCAGGTGTGGGCGGAGGTGGCGGAGAAGTAGGAGCGGCCGTAGCCGCCCGTGGCCAGGATCGTCTGCTGGGCACGGAAGCGGTGGATCTCGCCGGTGGCCTGGTCGATGGCGATGACGCCGAGGCAGCGGCCGTCCTCATCCATGATGAGATCGAGGGCGAAGTACTCGATGAAGAAGTTGGTGTTGTTCTTCACCGCCTGCCCGTAGAGCGTATGCAGCATGGCGTGGCCGGTGCGGTCGGCGGCGGCGCAGGTGCGCTGGGCGGTGCCCTTGCCGTAATCGGTGGTCATGCCGCCGAAGGGCCGCTGGTAGATCTTGCCCTCTTCCGTCCGGGAGAAGGGCACGCCCCAGTGCTCGAGTTCGTAGACGGCGGCCGGCGCGTTGCGGACGAGGTACTCGATGGCGTCCTGGTCGCCGAGCCAGTCCGAGCCCTTCACGGTGTCGTACATGTGCCAGCGCCAGTCGTCGGGGCCCATGTTGCCG
Source organism: Methylobacterium sp. Leaf112 (assembly GCF_001423295.1). Lineage (GTDB taxonomy): Bacteria > Pseudomonadota > Alphaproteobacteria > Rhizobiales > Beijerinckiaceae > Methylobacterium. The sequence continues at coordinate 184,371 of NZ_LMNG01000031.1, forward strand.
AGCGAGGCCGAGATGCCGCCCTGCGCCGCGACCGTGTGCGAGCGGGTCGGGAACACCTTCGAGATACAGGCCGTACGCAGGCCCGCCTGGCTGCAGCCGACCGTGGCGCGCAGGCCCGCGCCGCCGGCTCCGACGATGACCACGTCGAAGGTGTGGTCGTTTATGGTGTAGGCGGGCGCGCCGTTCGATCCGTTGCTGGCCATGGACGATGTCCTTATCGGTTTGCGGATGCGGTCAGACGAGGCGGGCGAGGCTCACGCGCAGGATCGCGTAGAGACACGCCACCGCGACGGCGACGGCGTAGGTCGTGTTGGCGAACAGGGCCGCGAACTTCAGGCCCTTGTCGTGGACGTAATCCTCGATGACGACCTGCATGCCGATGCGCATGTGCAGGGTCACCGAGATCACGCCGCCGATGAGGATGAGGGCCGCGGCCGGATGCGACACGAGGGCAATGGCCTCGGGGTAGGGCCGCCCGGCCATCAGGGCGATGATGACGATGAAGCCGATCATCAGCGGCACGTTGGCGGCGGCGGTGACGCGCTGCTGCCACCAGTGTCCGGCCCCGTGCCCGGAGGCGCCGAGCCCCTTCACGCGGGAGCGGGCGGTGCGGAGCGAAGTCTTTGCGGTCTGGGCCATGGGTTCGGTCCTCAGCGCACGAGAAGGGCGACGGCCCAGATCGCGACGGTGGCGATCACGGAAGCGATGAGGGTTCCGCGCGCCAGCCACATCCGCCGCTCGCGGTCGAACCCGTGGCCGACATCCCACACGAAGTGGCGCAGGCCCCCGAGCATGTGGTGCATCAGGATCCAGGTGTAGACGAACAGGACGAGCCTCCCGATGAGGGAGCCGAAGAACCACGCCACCCAGCCGTAAGCCGCCGGGCCGGACGCCAGGGCTACGAGCCAGATCGCCACGAGGGCGGTGCCGCCGTACAGCGCCGTGCCGGTGATGCGGTGGAACACCGACATCGCCATGGTCCAGGTCCAGCGGTAGATCTGGAGATGGGGCGAGAGGGGCGCTGTGACCGTGGGTCGGACGGTGGGAGCCATCGTGTTCCGAATTCCTCGATGGTGGGTTGAGGCGCCGCCTTGGCGCTGCAGTGCAAAAAGATTTTGGATCGTCTCTAATCTGCCCGCGGCCCGGCGCCAATGCGCAACCCGCGACGGCGGAACGGGAGTGGCGACATTGTCCTCGGATCGTAAGTCGGGCGCGAAGCCCTCATGGCAACCTCCCGAGGGCCCGCCACCAGAGGTAATCCAGCGGTGCGACGATGAGCAGCGATACAACCCCGAGCGTAAGGGTCAGCTTCGTCGCGGCGCGCAGGGGCACCCGGCCGAGATCCATCGCCACCACGATGGGCGGTGCCTGGTACGGCAGGAACAGGGTCGCGTAGCCGATCACCTGGATCATCACCACGCTGTAGAGATCGAGGCCGCTGACGCGCGACATCTCGCCGGCCAGAGCGGTGTAGAGGGCCGGTGCGCCGTTGGCCGTGACCACCAGGGCCAGAGCCGCGCTGATGCCGGTCAGGATGCCGAAATTGTAAGCGGGCGCGTCGGGCGCCAGGGGCGCCACGGCCAGGAGCGCATGGCCGAGGCTGTCTCCAAGGCCGGTGGCATTCACCGTGGCGACGAGACCGAGCAGCGCCGCGACGTAGAAGCAGGTGCGCAGGTTCACGGAAGCGAAGGCTTCGGCCGGCATCACGCCGATCCGCGGCATCAGGCAGATCACCGCCGCCGTGAGACCGATCCAGGCCGGCGCGATGTGGTGCAGGCTGTCCGTGACCCAGAAGCCGAGGGTGGCGAGGAGAATGACGGCGAGGCGTCGCGCCTCCGGCGTCATCGGTGCGACGGCGAGGGCACCGGCATCCACGGCCGTGAGCCGATCCGGAAACAGCCGAACGATACAGGCGACCAGGATCGCGCCCTTTACCAGGGCCAGCACCGGGGCGTGCAGGAGGAGGTAGGGCAGGTAGGCGAGGTGCAGGCCGTATTGGGCCTCGGCCGTCCCGGCCATGACGAGGTTCGGCACGTTGGCCGGCAGGATCGCGGCGGACAGGATCGGCGTCGCGACGCCGACGGCCAGAACCGCGCCGTGGCGTCCGGGCCGCCCGGGACCGAGGCCGTAGGCATCGCACAGCGCGAGCACCACCGGGACCAGCAGGGCGACGCGTCCGAGATTGGACGGCATGACGAACGCGATCCCGAAGGCGAGCGCCACGAGGCCTGCGATGAAGCCGGTGTAGGATCCCGACAGGTGTCCCGAGAGGCTTCGCGCCAGACGATCCCCGAGGCCGGTACGGGTCATGGCGAGGCCCACCACCATGCCGCCAAGCACGAGCCAGAACGCGGAGGAGGCGAAGCCCGAGAACACCACGTTCGGGGGCGCCAGGCGGAACAGCATCGCCAAGGCGAAGAACAGCAGGGCGGTGACGATCTCGGCCACGCGACCGGTGGCCCATAGGCCCATGCAGATCACGAGCAGGGCGCCGGTCAGCCAGACCGTCGCATCGCCCCCCAGGGTGTGAAGTATCTGCATGCCGAACTTCCGGTGGCGGGACGCACGCCACGCGTCGCCAGCCGGCGAACAGAACCGCGAATTAGACTGGTTCGCAATTCGGGAGTCCGGGACCGAGCCTTCGCGCCAGCCGAAGGCCAAACGCAGTCAGAACCGTGCTGGGTCCAGCTCGAAGGTCGGCGGCAGCGCCTCGAACCACGGGCTGTAGAACGGATCCTGCGGGATCTTTCTCGCCCAGCGGGTGCGAAACCGTTCGTGCTCGGCCGGATCGACGGTGCGGGCGCGATTGCGGCTCTCGTAATGGTAGAGTTCGGCCTGAGCGCAGTACACGATCCGCCGGCCCTGCTCCCACAGGCGAAGGCACAGATCGATGTCGTTGTAATTGACGGCGTAGGCCTCATCGAAGCCGCCGAGCCCCGCGAACGCATCCTGCCGCACCATCAGGCACGCGCCCGTCACCGCGAGGTAGTTGCGGTTGCCCACCGTCGAGAAGAAGTGCCCGGGATCGTCGCCAGGGTAACCGCGACGGACATGGTCGGGCGTGGCGTCGACGATGGAAACGCCGGCGTGCTGGATCTCGCCGGTCTCGAACAGCAGCTTCGGTCCCACCGCGCCGACGCCGTCGATCTGGAGCAGCGCCAGCATCGCTTCGATCCAGTCGGGGGTGATCACCGCGACGTCGTCGTTGAGAAACACGAGGATTTCCCCCGTGGCGACGCTGGCCCCGAGGTTCATCTTCGCCGCGACGTTGAAGCCGGGCTCCGCGTAGGTGATCCGCCGCGCGTCGTACCGCTGCAGGGCCGCCAGGGTCGCGGGGCGAAGGTCGCCGTTGTCCACGACCACGATTTCGATGTCGCCGTAGGTGCTCGTTCGGCGGATGCTGGCGAGACATTCGGCCAGGAGATCGACGCTGCGGCCGCCGACGGTACTGTCGCGCCCGGCGCTCGGGATCACGAGGGAGACGCGCGGCGCGCCGACGATCTTGCGGCGCAGGAAGAAGCAGCCGGCATAGGGGGAGGGGCGGACGTGATCGAGGGTGCCGGTGCGGCGCGCCCGGTCTTCGAGACCGCGCACGGCCGCCGCGATGACGTAGTCCTTGTTGTCCATGGTCTGGGCGGTGGAGCCCGGAATGGCGCGCCAATGGTAGAGCACCTTCGGCACATGACGGACGTTTCGGACGTGTTCGGTGTAGCGCAGTGCGAAGTCGTAATCCTGGGCGCCGTTGCACTCGTCGCGGAACCCGCCGATGCGCCCGACGATGTCCATGCGGTAGAGGGCGAGGTGTGCCGTGTACATGCACGCCTCCAGGGCCTCGGGCGACCAGTCGGGCTTGAAGAAGGGATCGTAGCGGACGCCCTCGACGGAGATCTTGTCCTCGTCGGAGTAGAGGAAGTCCACGCTCGGGTCCTCGTTGAGGACGCAGACGAACTCGTAGAGCGCGTTGTCGGGGATCGCGTCGTCGTGGTCCATGAGCGTCATGTACGCGCCCGTCGCCAGGGCCATGGCGTCGTTGGAGGCCGCCGCGATGCGCCCGTTGTACCGGCGCCGGTGGAGCTTGATCCTGGGATCGGCGTCGGCGAAGGCCTGCAGCATCGGCCAGACGTGCGCGCTCGGCGAATTGTCGTCGCAGAGGCAGAGTTCCCAGTTCTCGTAGGCCTGCGCCCGCACGGAGGCGATGGCGGCTTCGAGCCAGACCTTCGGTGTGTCGTAGACCGGCATGACGATGGAGATGCGTGGTGCGAACCCGAACCCGGTGACGGCCGCCCGCATGGCGGGCACGGACAGGCGACTCGGCGTCTCGACCGCCTCGATCCAGGCGGCGTAGGAGGCCGGCACCGGGCGCGGCTTCGCGCTGTCGAGGAAATCGCGCCACAGGGCACGGGCCGGGCGGCGCCGGATCAGTTCCACGACGCGGGCGACGAGGCGGGGGAGGGGACGCTCGGCGGCCGGCAGACGGGCCACGAGACGCCGGATGATCTCCGCGTAGGCGGCCGGCACGCCGAGGTGGTCGAAGGTCACATGGCCGAGGGTGAATCCGCCGGCCCCGCTCAGGGGGTCGAGACGCAGGCCGCGCACTCGGCGCGGCAGCCGCACGAGGTTGTCGATCCCGGCCTCGCCCCGCTCGAGGGGAATGGTCAGGCTTTCCCGAAATCCCTTGCCGTCGTCGACATAGAGGAGCGGCACGAGCTTGGTACGGCCCAGCGGAGCGAGGTCGGCCCGGATGCGGACCCAACCGCCGCGATGGCGACGCCGGCCGGCGGGGGGCAGGATGCGAAAGTAAGGGTCCGAGCCGACAGCACGCCACGCCCCGGCCGCGTCGGACACGATCTGATGGACGGGGTCGAGGCGGCAGCGCACCGGTCGCGACACGTGAGGAGCCTTTCCGCGGGCGATGAAATCGCCCGTGGTCTAGGCGCCGCATGCCGGTACGGCAATCGGGCTCAGGCGTGGAGCGCCCGCGCGAGTTCGTCCTTCGACATCTTGGAGCGACCGGGGATGTTCTTGTCCCGGGCCTTTGCGAGGAGATCGGCCTTGGTGTGCCCGCCGGCGTCACGCGCCGTCGCGGCCTTCTTCGCCACGTCGGCGGGCTGCTTCGAGTGCTGCCGGCCTTTCGCCGAGTCCGCGCGCTTCTTCTCCGTCGACCGGGCGTACTCGCCGTCCGACAGCTTTTCCCGGGCCGCCTTCGGCAGGTAGCGCTCGCCGGTCTCGCCGCTCTTCCTGCCGGATTTCGTGTCCCACTCCTCCTCGGTCCACTCCTTGAGATGGTTGTCCGACGATTTCTTGCCGGCATAGCCGCCGCCGGCGTCCTTGTAGGCTTTCGTTGCGGCCTGAGCCTTGCGGGCCGACCATTGGCCCGGCTTGCCGCCCTTGTCGGATTCGGTGACCTCTTTCTTCACCTTTTCCCACAGGGCGGGATCGGTCTTCTTGGCGGTGGCGGACATGGTCGCATTCCGAATGACTGGATTCCGAAAACCAACCGGATGGGCAGCCTTGCGTTCCGTGCAGGGCAGCGCATCCACAACTGTCATGAAACCGTCCTTTGGCCCGGCGATAGCATCGCCTCGACAAGGCGGCCGCCAAGTCGCATCACGCGTGGCGACGGACCGGACGGACCGACGGTGAGGAACGAGACGGCAATGAGCGAGCGCGGCGCGGAGCACAAACCCACGGTCTTCATCGACGGCGAGGCTGGCACCACCGGTCTCGGCATCCGCGAACGCCTGGAGCGCGAGGGCCGCGTCGCCCTGAAGAGCATTCCGCACGAGAGCCGGAAGGACATCGCCGTCAAGCGCGCGCTGATGGAAGCCGTCGACCTCGTCGTGCTGTGCCTGCCCGACGACGCGGCGCGCGAGACCGTGGCGCTGGCCGATGCCATGCCGAGCGGCGGACCGCGCATCCTCGATGCCAGTACCGCCCACCGGGTCGATCCGGCCTGGGCCTACGGGTTTGCCGAACTCACCCCCGACCAGCCTGCGCTGATCCGGCGATCCCGCCGGGTGGCGAATCCCGGCTGTTATCCCACGGGCGCCATCGCGCTGATCCGGCCCCTGGTGGAGGCCGGACTGATTCCCTCCGACACGCCCCTGAGCATCAATGCGGTCAGCGGCTACAGCGGCGGCGGCAAGGGCATGATCGAGACCTACGAGGCGGGGGAGGGCGCGGCGTTCCAGCTCTACGGACTCGGCTTCGCGCACAAGCACCTGCCGGAGACGCAACGCTACGGTGGACTGACCCGGCGGCCGATCTTCATTCCGTCCGTCGGCAATTTCCGCCAGGGCATGCTGGTGAGCATCCCGCTCCACCTCGACACGATCCCCGGCAAGCCGCGGGCGGCTGCCCTCGAGGCGGCGCTTCAAACCTACTACGCCGGATCCGACTTGGTCACGGTGATCCCGGGGCCTCATGCCGAACGCCTGGAGCCGGAAGACCTCAACGACACCGATCGTCTCGAATTGCGAGTGTTCGGCGCCGAAGCCCATGCACACGCGGTCCTCGTCGCGCGCCTCGACAATCTCGGCAAGGGTGCGTCCGGCGCCGCGGTCCAGAACATCGGGCTGATGCTGGGGCTCGACTGAGATCGGCCCCCGAGACAACGGCTGGCGGCCAACCGGAGACGTTTTGTTTACTTCCGCGCGGTAGCCTGTCGCGGGCTCAGGAGATTCCAATGCGTTGGAAGGTCGGCGGTGCCTGCGCGGTCGCGGCGCTGGCCGCCTATATGGTGAATCAGGCGACGGGCACAATTCCCGTGCCGGCCCAGGCCGTTGCGGCCCCGGCGGATGCGCGCGCTGCGTTCCAGACCCGGGAGGCAGTGGTTTTCCCCGCCTCCAATCCGTACAGCGCCGAGAAGGCTGCCCTCGGCCAGCGCCTGTTCTTCGATCCGATGCTGTCCGGCGCCGGATCGATGTCCTGCGCCTCGTGTCACGATCCGCAGAAGGCGTGGGGCGAGAACCGGCCGCGCGGGATTGGCGAGGTCGGCATGCCGATGAAGCTGCGGACGCCAACCCTGCTGCACGTGGCGACGGCGCCAATTCTCGGTTGGGACGGAAAATTCCGCTCCCTGGAGAACGTCACGTTCACGCCGATCAGTTCGCCCGTGGTGATGAATTTGCCTGAAAGCGTCCTGATCCAGCGCCTGCGCGGCGACGCCGGTTACGTACAGGACTTCGCAGCGGCCTTCCCCAATGGGGCGATCACCCGCGCCACCATCGAGCAGGCCCTGGCCACCTACCAGCGCACGATCCAGCCCGGCCTCTCGGCCTTCGATCGCTGGATCGCCGGGGATGCGCGCGCGATCTCGCTCCGGGCCCAGGACGGGTTCCGGCTCTTCACCGGTAAGGCGCGCTGCGCCGAGTGCCATAGCGGGCCGGCCTTCACCGATGCATCGTTCCACGATATCGGCGTCGGTCAGGGTGAGGATATCGGACGCGGCGCCTTCTTTCCGTCGTCGCGCATGCTGCGCTACGCCTTCAAGACGCCGACCCTCCGGGATGTCGCCATCCGCGCGCCCTATATGCACGACGGCTCGGTGGCGACCCTCGAAGCTGTGATCGACCTCTACGACCGCGGCGGCATCGATCGGCCGAGCCGGGCGGCCGATGTTCGGCCCCTCAACCTGACGGCGTCCGAAAAGGCCGATCTGCTCGCCTTCCTCAAGACGCTGACGAGCACCGACCCGGCCCCGAAGTTCGAGCCTTCCCCCCGCAACTGATCCGCCCGCCGTGGATCGATCCCACGAGCCTCGCGTCGGCCCGTCGGGTACGACCATGCCTGTGTGAGCGCGCGCCGGCGGGAGAGCATGGGTGAGCGTGCGTCAGCGCGCGAGCGGTAGACCCGATCCGATCAGAACGAGGCCCGCGAGCAACAAGCGACCGCTCCACAGTTCGTAATGGTCCGTCCGGTCGGGCGTCCGGGTGGACGCGTAGGACAGGGCTCCCCCGGCGAACAGGCTCGCGGCACTCAGGATGGCGATCATCGGCAGGGGTCTCCGGCTGTCACGACCCCGACACGCTGAACCAGGGCCGGTTACCGAACCTTAACGGCCAAGCTCCGTTCCCAAAAGCATCGTCACGAATGGTTTCCGAGTCACCCCGGAACGTCTGTCGATTCTCCACCGAATACCGGCGGCGGCGTTAACCAATGGGTCATGTTTATTAACAAAATCCTTCCACCCTCCATCGAAACTACGTAAGTTCGCTCTTGCCGGGGCCGACCTCCCCCGTGCCCTTCCTTAACTTCCCATATTGTTCGCAAGGGTGTTTCTCCATGCGTATTGCGAGTGCACGGTTGCCGCGCCCGGCAGCCTGGACGGCTGCATTTTGTCTGAGTCTGACGGGCGTCGGCGCGGCCGAGGCGCACGTGAAGTGGTTCTGTGCCTACGACGTCGTCGGAGCACCGCGCGGCCTCGAGACGGTTCTGTGCGAGAATTTCGAGAAGCTCGCGGCTCTCTCCATCCTCGCCCTCGTGGTGGGGGGCCTTTTCGAGGGCACCGTTCTCGGGGCGGCCCTGACCCGTTCCCTCGACCGGGTCACGGCCTGGGCGCGAGCGAACACCGAATTGATGTTCCGGGCGGTGGGCGGTGGGTTCTTCGTTGCCCTCTGGGCCCTGGGCGGCATCATTCTGACGCCTGAACTCACGACCACGAATCCGATGCTGTCGTGGCTGCAACTAGCCATCGCGGTAGGTTTCCTGTGGCGCGCCACCCTGCCGTTCTCGGCCGCCGGCATCGTTGCGCTGTTTGTCATCGCGGCGAGCCAGTACGGCGCGTTCCACCTCGCCGATTATCCGGTCTTCCTCGGGTTCGCGGCCTATCTCGCCCTCACGGCCTTTCAGCGCGATCTGTTCGGCCTGCGCCCCCTCGACGTCCTGCGCTACGCCGCCGCCATCACCCTGATGTGGGCGTCCGTCGAGAAGTGGGCCTATCCCCACTGGACCTTCCCGCTCTTCATCGAGCACCCGGCCATGACCATGGGTTTCGACGGCGAGTTCTTCATGAAGGCCGCCGGCGCGGTGGAATTCGTCCTCGCCTTCGCGCTGATCTGCACACCCCTCGTGCGCCGGATTTCCGCGATCCTGCTGGCCGCAGCCTTCGTCTCGGCAATCTTCGAGTTCGGCAAGATCGACGCCATCGGGCACGCCCCGATCATCGTCGCCATGGTCGCCATCGCCGCCGACAACGTGACCGCCCCCCAACGCCTGCGCAACCTGGTGATCATGCCGGTGGGCTACGCCGCTGCCCTCGCGGGTTTCATCGGACTCTATTACGGCGCTCACGCCGTCCTCTACGGATCGACCATCCTCTGAAGCACTGACACTGCCCGAACGACATCGTGCCGGCGCCTTTCCTCAGGCGTCGGCCTCGGCGTCAATCGACCTGCACCGTGAGTTTCATCTTCGGATGGATGCCGCATAGAACCGCAAAGGTTCCGGCGACGGGAAACACGATCCTGGCCTTCTCGCCGGGCTCCTGGTCGCCGGAGTCGAAGGTGAACTCGGGCGAATCGACATAAGCGTGATGGAGTAGGTCGGCGTCGTCGTTGAGGACTTGTACGGTCTCGCCGCGCTTGATCACGAGGGCGGCCGGCTGGAAGGCGCGCCCCTTCTGCGACACCTCGTGGACGCGCGCACCGATAGCCGTGACCGCGATCGCAGTCGTCCCCACGCCGACCATGGCCATTATTGCAGCCAAGCGAAGCAGTGCGTGCATAAGGTCTCCGATCAAGCAGGCGGCAAACCGCTAGAAAAAACGGGCATTGGGAAGTGGAAAGTGAAGCAGCACACTCCCACGGGGGCGGTAAAAACGCGGTTAAGAATTTAAGCGAAACGGATCTTCGCAAGGTGACCTTAACCTGTGGCTGCCAGAGCTTCAGTCTCCATGCCGAGACCCGTAACTTCGGCGACCGGAAACCTGTCGATGAGTCCCCCTCCGAACGCTTCTGCTCACCGGCGCGTCCGGTCGCCCCGAGCCGCATTCGAACGCGTCGGGCAGATGCTCGGGACCATCCGTGGCCGCATCACCGTCGCGTTCATCATCACCAGTACGATCACGGCGGTCCTCGGCCTGTCCGCCGCGTCCAGTATCCGGCGCGCGGACGAACTGGTCACCCGGACCTTCGACAACTCGCTCATGTCGATCAACTATGCACGCGCCGCCGCCGCGGACTTCGCCGGGATGCGTGCTGCGGATGCGCGCCGCTGGACGACAACCGATGTCGCCATGCGCAACGCCCTTAATCAGCGCGTCGCCGCCCTTCGACAATCCTACACGGAAAGCCTCGAGATCGCCGTGGACCGGGCCCAGTCGGTCCGCGCGAGCCGGGCCGCCGTCGCGGTGGCGGGCGCCGTCGAGGAATGGCTCGACGCGCGCCTGAAACTCTCGGACGGTCCGGGACAGACGATGGCTTGGGCGACCCTCGATCGGCACGCCGTGGCGGCGGAAGAGAACTTCGATCTCCTCATCAACTACACCGCCGGCGATGGCTTCACCTATCGGCAGGAGGCCCGGGCCGTCGTCGCGCGCGAGACGATGCTCAACCTCATCGGGACCTTCATCGCCATCCTGTTGTCCGGGACGGTCTCCTATGCCTTGGGCCGTCGCATCATCCGTCCCCTCGCCGACGCATCCCAGGTCGCATCCCGCATCGCGGCGGGCGATCTCAGCGGTGCCATTCCCGCCGGCAGCGCCGACGAGGTCGGTCGTCTCCTCGCCTCCATGGGCGTGATGCGCGACAACATCCGAAGCGCCATGGAGCAGGAGGTCGCCCAGCGCCTGACCGCCGAAGCCCATCTCGCCGATGCGCTCGAAACCTCGAAGGAGGGGATCGTGGTGGTCGATGCGGACGGGCGCGTCACCCTCACCAACGGTCAAGCGGAATCGTATCTCGGCGTCGCGCCCGGTTCGCTCCCGCCCGGCACAACCGTGGCGCAGCTCGCCGCGGCATCCCCGGACCCGGCCAACCTCGCCCGCGCCTTGCTGCATCCCTCAGACGAACACGGCGAGCACCGCCTCGGCGACGGCCGCTGGCTGCGGATCGGCCGAAGCCGGACCCTGGACGGCGGATTCATGGCCGTACTCAGCGACATCACCCTGCTCAAGGATCAGGAATCCCGCCTCGTCTCGACGAACCTACGCCTGGATACGGCTCTCGACAACATGTCGCATGGCCTGTGCATGTTCGACGCCGACGGGCGGCTGACGGTGGTCAACCGCCGCTATTGCGAGATCTTCGATCTGCCTCAGGATGCCGCGATCCTCGGCCTCCGGCACGAGGCCCTCGTCGCCCTGGGCGGCGTCGCCGCCCTCGGTCAGGAAAGCGCACTGAGCAGCGAGGTCGGGACGATCCGGGGGAGGGATCTGAAGCATCTCAAGAACGGCCGGATCATCGCGATCTCGCACAAGGCCGTCGCCGGCGGCGGGATCGTTGCGACCTACGAGGATGTGACCGAGCGTCGTCAGGCGGAAGCGCGCATCGCCTTCATGGCCCGTCACGATGTGCTAACAGGCCTGCCGAACCGTTCGGTCTTCGTCGAACGCATCGACGAAGCCCTGGCCCATCTCGGACGCGGCAGCCGATTCTCCGTGCTCTGCCTCGACCTCGACCGGTTCAAGGAGGTCAACGATACTCTCGGGCATCCGGTGGGCGACGCGCTTCTGCGTGCCGTCGCCGAGCGCTTGAGCGCCTGCGTGCGCGAGGTCGACACGGTGGCGCGCCTCGGCGGCGACGAGTTCGCCATCATCCTCTGCGACATCCGTCGCCCGGACGATGCGACGATCCTTGCCCGCCGCATCGTCGAGGTGCTCAGCGCACCCTACACCCTCGACGGGCATCAGGTCAGCGTCGGCGTCAGCATCGGCATCTGCTTCGCACCGGGCGACGGCACCACCTGCGACAAGCTCCTGAAGAACGCCGATGTCGCCCTGTACCGCGCCAAGGCCGATGGCCGGGGGACGTGGCGGTTCTTCGAGATCGACATGGACATCCGCCTCCAGGCGCGGCGGGCCCTCGAACTCGACCTACGCGAAGCCCTGGCCAACGGCGAGTTCCAGCTGCACTACCAGCCGATCTACGATTTCCGGGCCGGGCGCATCGGCGGGTTCGAAGCCCTGGTGCGCTGGATCCATCCGACGCGCGGCCTCGTCTCCCCGGGCGAATTCATCACGATCGCCGAGGAGATCGGTCTCATCGTGCCGCTCGGCGCCTGGTGCCTGAAGACCGCCTGCGAGGAGGCCATGCGCTGGCCCGACGGCATCAAGGTCGCGGTCAACGTCTCGGCGGTGCAGTTCCGCGACGAGATCGTCGTCGCCTCCGTGCGCGAGGCTCTGACCGCAAGCCGGCTTCCCCCGGCGCGCCTCGAACTCGAGATCACCGAATCGGTCCTGCTCAAGGACAACGTCGCGACGCTGGCGACCCTGCACGCCCTGCGCCGCCTCGGCGTGCGCATCGCCATGGACGATTTCGGGACCGGCTACTCGTCCCTGAGCTACCTGCGCAGTTTCCCCTTCGACAAGATCAAGATCGACCAGTCCTTCGTGCGCGACATCACCCCCGATTCCGATTCCGGCCTCATTGTCAGGGCAGTGATCGGGCTCGGCGCGAGTCTCGGCATGCGCACGACCGGCGAAGGCATCGAAACGCAGACGCAGTTCGATCGCCTCAAGGCTGAAGGGTGCGACGAGGGACAGGGTTACCTCATCGCCAAGCCCGGCCCGGCCGCCACCGTGCCCGAGGTGATTGCGCGATGGTCGGATACACGCTCGCGCTCCGCTCGGGCCGTGGCCTGAGGCGAGACGGGACGAGATGGCGAACTATGTGCTCGAAGGGCCGAAATTCGGCTCGCCCACCCTCGGGACGACGGGCGGGACGGTGACCTGGGCGGTGGATGCCACCGTGCCCGCCGCCTTCGTCGAGACGCTGACCCGGGCCTTCGCGGACTGGTCGGCCTACGCCAACATCCGGTTCACCCAAGTCGCCTCCGTGGCGAGCGCCACCATCGACGTCGGCTTTGCCGCCATCGACGGTCTGTCCAACGTTCTCGGCGACGCGAACTACAGCTTTCGCGGGCCCCAGATGCTCTCGGCCGCGATCCGCTTCGACAGCGGCGAGGGGTGGCACGCCAGCGGAAGCGGCGTCGTCAGTCAGAGCAACGTCAGCTTCTTCGTCGTCGCGGTCCACGAGATCGGCCACGCCATCGGGCTCGGCCACTCCGACGCGACGCCGTCGATCATGAACACCTACGTGAATCGCACGGTCGCGGACCTGCAGGCCTCCGACATCGACGGCATTCGGGCACTCTACGGCCCGGCGGGCCGGGTCTTCGACGGGACCGCCTCCATGACGGTTGCCCGCGACGAGCCCGTCACCCTGGCGGTGAGCCCCGGAACCTTCGTCGCCGCCACGGAGGCGGGCGGCGCCGTGACCCTGACCTTCGCGGAGGGCCGAACCCTCACGGTGGGCGGCACGAGCCTCGTCCCGGCGGGCCTGGCCGAACTCGCCTTCGCCGACGGCGACGTGCGCGTCGGCGGCGATGGGGTCGCGGTGAGCAGCGGCAAGGCGAATGCCCTGATTCTCGGTGGCGCCGGCGGCGGATCGATCAGCAACGTCGTCGATCCGGCCCTGGCGCCCGGCACGCACATCCTCTTCGGCGGCTTCGGCTTGGCCGACCCGAACGACGGGGCCGACACCATCACGTTCGGCGGCAAGGGCTCCTGGGGGGTCTTCGGCAATGCCGGGGCCGACAGCCTGCAGCAGGGCTCGGCCGCCTTCGATGCGCAGAGCTACGTCTCGGTCTTCGGCGGGCGCGACGACGACACCCTCCGCGTCGCCGACACCCGCAACCTCGACGCCAAGATGGCGATCTACGGCGGCGAGGGCACCGACACGATCCGGGTCTTCAACACCGGGGCCAACGCCGCCACCGCCATCTTCGGCGGGCAGGGCGCGGCCGACCCCACGGACGCGGCCGACACCATTGCGTTCGCGGGCGGCGGCCGCGTCACGATCTTCGGCAATGGCGGCGACGATTCCATCACCGTCGGAACGGGCGCCGACCTCGACACCACCACCGTGGCGGCGGTCTACGGCGGTGCCGGAACCGACACCCTCGTGTACGATGCCGGCCAGACCCGCACCGTGGCCTCGCTGTTCGGCGGTGAGGGCGGCGACGGGATCCGGGTGCACAACACCGGCACCACGGTGATCTACGGCGACACCGCCGCCGCCGACCCGGCCGGCGGCAACGACACCATCGCGTTCACGGGTTCGGGGATCGTGACGATCTACGCCACCGGCGGCGACGACACCGTGGCGGTTTCGGTCGAGCGCGCCGACGCGGCCAACGCCTTCGCCATCCACGGCGGCTCCGGCAACGACAGCCTCAGCCTCGCGGCCGCCGCGCCCGGCAGCCTCGCGCAGGGGAGCTTCACCCTCGCGACGGGCGCCGGCGCCGATACCGTCACGCTGCGCACGGACGTGACCGCCGGCGCGGGTGCCATCGTGACCATCGCCGACTTCACCCTCGGCGAAGACCGCCTCGTCCTCATCGGTGCCGGTGCGGCTGGCCCCCTGCACGTGTCCCTCACGCTGCCGGGCTCCCTCCAGGACGCCCTCGACCGCGCCGCCGCAGCGGCGTCGGCCAACGGCGCGAGCGCCAACGGTTTTGGGGTGGTCGTCTATGCCGGCGACGCGTATCTCGTGCACAACGTTGCCGCCGACACGCGCTTCACCGTATCGGTCGATCAGGTGATCCGCCTGATCGGGGTGACGGACCTGCCGGGGCTGGCGGGTGCGACGAGTATCGCGGCGTGATCTGATCTGCCTGCCTTAGCCGACTGAGGTTGGCGGGGCCGGATCACCGGCTCCGGCTTTCAGGCAGGCAGATGGGCCTGAACAGTCCTGGCGCGCGCCATGATCTCGCGAACAGCGGGCGCGAAACGTAGCGCGCTGTCATCGAAGACTTCATTACGATCGTGCGCCGCGAACATGCTCTGGAAGCGTTGCTCGGAGGCCAACTTCTCATCGTCGACTCCAAAGTAACCCCGTCCCGCTTTCACCCGATACTCCGCTGCCGAGCGTGTATGGTAATGGTTGATCCGCAGGCGGGTGTGACTCGCCGTCTTGTGCTCGAAAAAGCCGTAGGGCGGATCGAGATGGAGAGGACACTTCGCGTCGTCGACCATTCCGGCAGCCGGCGCCACGAGATGGGAGGAGTAGACCTTGACGATCTTCGCCGCGCGGACGACGCTCTTGATATGCCGGTTGAATGTAAAGTTGTCTTCCGCCCGGCGCTGATAGGCCTCGATCACGAGCCCCGGTTGGCCCTCGATATGCCCTGACGAACCGTAGATGTGCCAATGCACGCCGATCCCATCGACATCCGGCATCGCCGCCAGCGTCTCGCGCAAGTCCATTCCGTCAGTGGGGTACAGGAACTCATCGGCATCGATGAAAGCCAGCCACTCGGTGCGGTCGCGGTATCGGGTGGCCACATGCTCGTACATCGCCACCTGCGTGCCGGGGCCGGGCCAATCGATCAGATCGACCTTGTCGGCCGCCCCAAACCCCCGGATTATGTCCGCGGTCCCATCCGTGCTGCCGTTGTCGATGATCACCAACCGATCGAAGCCCGCCGCAATGTGGAAGGCCATCCACTCATGGATGATGGGCGCCTCATCCTTTACGGTGCAGCAGGCGGTGAGGTAATCCATCGAGCAGGCTCCGAAGGCGCCCTTATGGCGCTCAATCCAGTACGCCGACCATAGCCCGCACTTGGCCGATTGTCAGGCCTTGAAAGACGCTTCGCTTAGATAAAGCTGGGTCGCAAAGAGCTGATAAATGTGATCCCGCATGAGATCGAAAGCTTAAAGGAGATATTTTGTTATTTTCGAAGTTGATACGCTCCTGGCAGAAAAAACTCGTCGATGACCACAGAAAGCATGTTTGGGTCCGCTATGTAACTTCCTCCTTACCCGCCAATCAATTATCATAGGCAATCAGCGACGCCTTTCTACGTAGTTTGAAAGTTTTCCATACGATGTCCGCCTTAAGTAAATGCAGCGCCATTCACGGCAATATTTTCTACTCTGCAATAAATCCTCTTGCGGTTGCCTTCGAAAACGCGCTCGTTTCTCCAAGAAACCCGTTAATTTCATTTGACGACGACCATAAATGGGGCGTCTATACGAGTAGTGGCGCCAATATATCATTAGCAGCTTACCGTCGAGGCCCCCATCAAGATAGAGTTGGACAATCACAGACGATCAATTTGGCCGCCGAATCAACTGTCAATACCGGTGAATGTATGCATATCTACATCGGTCCACAAATATTTCACCATGGGCATTTTTTATTAACAAGTCTATCTAGACTTTGGCCTTTATTAAAAATTCCGCATAGAAATTTCAAGCTGATTTATCATGGTGATCATGACATAAAGACAATTTGCGATCACATACCAATTGCAAATGCAACCCTAAAAGCGTTTGGCCTAAGTCCAGAACATTTCATTCGACCTATAGCACCAACCGTCTTTGAGCAGCTATTCATTCCAGCGCCGAGCTTTGAAGAAACAAATAGTGCTCATCAAATTCATAGTGATGTGGGTACAAAAATTGGCAAATTTCTCAAATCTGGCCAGTCACTTCGAGCATTCATGCGTCCAGTCATGCTGTCAAAAACAAAATTAGCGTCTGGTGTTGGGAGATTTTCGAATGAAGATGAAATCACCAATGTTCTTTCGCGAAAAGGCGTAGAAATTATTTATCCAGAAACTCTTTCATTAGCCGAACAAATAAATGTTTTTGAAACGGCGCCTGCGGTAGTATCCTATGCAGGGTCAGCGTTACACACATCCTTATTAACTGAAAAATCCGCAACAATTATTGGTTTGAATTTAGGTGAAGTTATGGGATCGAGCCAAATTCTAGTCGATGCTCTTAAAGGAAACAATGCCGAATATTTTTATCCAACTCATACGAGGAAATCTTTCTCCGGGACGACCTTCGCCGCAACGCTACGGGTGGATGATCCGATCGGTGTCGCAGACGCAATTTTGCGCGAAATTGATCTGAAAACTAATTGGCGAGCGCGTCTGAAAAATTTCAATCGTAAACTCGATCCATTAAAAAGCCTGGCTTACCCAGGCGTTCAATCTTTATGGCCATGAATTTGTCTTCGAGTTAGAACATGAGAAGCAGGATCGCAAACCAGGAACACTGCTAAGCGACCAAATAGCAGTCGCAAGCTCGTTGAACAAAGAGGATGTGAGGTTGTTAAAGTGAAAGTCGAAGACGTTATCAAACGACATACAAAAGTAAAAATGATTGGATCTCCGGGATTTCCCCTCCCATTGGGAGAGTACGTTGAGTACTCATCAGAAAAAACCGAAGATCTTGAAGCGTTGAGATCCCTCGGGATCAATGTTTCTGGATCTGGCGGTCACAACACCGTATGGGTAGAGAGCGGCTTTCGAACAAATTCGTTTGAAATAGGGTTTCACAGTAATTCTGAAAATTACATCGTCATTGGGTCAGGATTCACCCTTGGCGGCAGGATAGATTTTCTGTGCAATCGGAGCACTGCCTTTATTGGAGGCGGAAATGTGCAGCGTATCACTATACTATGCGATGGAAGCGATTCTGTATTCTACTGTGGACCAAACTCGTATATTGGCGACATGACGTGTTGGATTCAGGGACAGTACCGAACTTTGTCGATTGGAGAAGATTGTATGTTTGGATGGAAGATAGCCATCCGAACTGGTGACTTTCACGGAATGTATGATTTAGAAACAAAAAAAATACTAAACCCCCCCGATGATACAACTATAGGGCCACATGTATGGCTTACAAACAGTATTCAAATCATGAAGGGAATTACCATTGGTTCTGGCGCCGTAATAGGTGCGGGTTCGATTGTAACAAAAAACATTGCGGGATCATGCCTCGCTGCCGGATCTCCGGTGAAAATACTACGCCGGAACATTGGCTGGTCGCGTGATGCAAACCCGTCGCTTGATTATATGGCCGAGCTTGGATCCCGCCTATACATGGTTACTGCAAAACAGAGTGAAACGACTAAGTTAGCTCGTCCGCTTGGCGTAACAAAGATTATTGCTGCTTTGAAGAAACTTGCTTTTTTTAGAAAAACAGACGTGGCCTAAAATCACTTATTGCTATATCAGACCTATCAAACTAAATAAATTTTACTAAGAACAAGAATGATATAAAATACCACGCAAAAGTAAGCTGTCCAATATTCTCAGACAGAAATTTCATATGAAATAAGTCAACACACATTTTCTTCATAAGCACGCGCTTGAACGCGCTCATGCAGCAACCGTTAAACGGTAAATTTTCGAAGGCAAGCGAGGTTGCCTTATCATTCAAAATCGACTGAGATGTCGGACAGTCGCAACGATATGCGGCAGGTTCTGTGAATTGTCTATTTCAAGGAAACTTCATGTCCGAAAAGCCGGCAAATATGCGTCAGCATTTAATCGATACTCTTTGGCGTGGCCAGGATCCATTCGCTGGTTTTCCTCGGCGTCTGTATGCAGATACACCTAACGAGTTGGCTCATGGTCCGCATCCCTATCTCTTGGAAGCTATCGACAACGCCAAGCCAACGGTTGCAGTTGAAATCGGCGTCTGGAAGGGCGCTTCCTCAATCGCAATGGCAAAACGTATGAAGGAGATTGGACTAGTTGGCGGAGTAATGCTGTCTATTGATACTTGGCTCGGTGCCTGGGATCACTGGTTCAACGACGATTGGTATCCTGGACTTGCTTTTGAGCATGGGCAGCCCATGCTTATGCGAACTTTTATGGCAAACGTTCTAGCAACAAATACCGAGGACGTGATTCTTCCGATTCCACTCGATAGCGTCAATGCAAATGAAGTTTTTCGGCGCTCAAATCTTCAGGTAGATGTCATCCATATTGATGGCGGCCATGATTATCGAGCTGTGATGTCCGATCTGGAGGCTTGGTGGCCATTAGTACGCCCCGGCGGTTGGGTAGTCGGAGACGACTACGTTCACGACGGAAACTGGCCCGGGGTACGGCAAGCCTTCGATGAATTCTACGAAAAGAGGGGGTTGTTTCCATTTGAGCACGGCGGCGCCAAATGTCGAATACAAAAGCCAGTTTGAAAAAGAGAAATTAGTGGTGCCGCAAGAGGGATTCGAACCCCCGACCCCCTCATTACGAATGAGGTGCTCTACCAGCTGAGCTATTGCGGCACGAGGCGGTGCGGACCTGAGGGCCGGCGCGGCGTCGTTGAGAGGGGTCATATCCGGCCGGTCCCGGATTGGCAAGACGCTCCGTCTCGCATGGCGCACGCCGCCGCGACGCGATGCAGGGGCGCCACGGTGGGGCGGCATCGTCGTCCGGGGGGAGCGGCGTTGCTTGACGGGGGCGGAGGCGACCTCGAAGGGTGGCGCATCGTGTCCGAAGGATCGTCATGTCGCTCATCGCCCGCCTGCGTGCCTATGCCGCCGACGCCTTCGGGCTCGGGCAGCCCGCCGATGCCGCGGAAGGGGCCGACGAGCGCCTCGCGGCCATCGCCCTTCTCGTCCATGTCGCGCGCGCCGACGGCATCCTGGCCCCGGAGGAAACCGAGCGCCTCGCGCATCTCGTCGAAGGGCGCTTCGCGCAGACGCGGGCCGAGGCACAAGCCCTGATCGCGCGGGCGGCCGCCTTCGACGCCCAGACCCGGGACATGGCGGCCCTGGTGGAGATGATCGGCCACGAGGCCGGTCGGGAACAGAAGGCGCGCCTCCTCGCCATGGCGTGGTCGGTGGCCGGGGCGGATGGCGACGTCCACGAGTTCGAGGAGGCCCTGGTGTGGCGTCTCGGCGGGCTCCTCGGGATCGACGAGGCCGGCATCGTCCTCGCCCGCGCCGGCGATCCCCTGGCGACCGTTCCGTAGCACCGGGTCCGCCCATGATCATCGGTCTGACGCTGATCCTCGCGGCGCAGCTTCTCGGCGAGGCCCTGGCCCGCGCCTCCGGAATCCCGGTGCCGGGGCCGGTGATCGGGATGGCGCTGCTCCTGGTGTTCCTCGTGGTGCGCGACCGCTACGCCCGTGCCGCCGCCCGTGTCCTGCCGCCGCCCCTCGTGAACGGGCAGCTCGAGGGGGCGGGGCGCGGCCTCCTCGCCAACCTCTCCCTCATGTTCGTGCCGGCGGGCGCCGGCATCGTCGGGCGCCTCGATGTGCTCGCGGCGCACGGGGCGGCTCTGGGCGTCATCGTGGTGGTCTCGACCGTGACGACGCTCGCCGCGACGGCCCTCACCTTCGTCGCCGTGTCGCGCTGGCTGCGCGCGGGCGAGGGGGCATGACCGGCGATTTCGCCGTCTGGGTCTACCTGTCCCGCACCCCGCTCCTGTGGCTCACCGTGACCCTGGTCGCCTACGCGGTCGCCGACCGGATCGCCACGGCGACGAACCGCCACCCGCTGGCGAACCCGGTGCTCGTCGCTATCACGATCACGGCCGCGGTGCTGGAGGTGACGCGCACGCCTTACGCGACGTACTTCGAGGGCGCGCAATTCGTGCATTTCCTCCTCGGGCCGGCCACCGTCGCCCTGGCGTTCCCGCTCTACGAGTACCGCGCCACGGTCCTGCGCGCGCTCGCGCCGATGCTGGCCGCCCTCGTCGTCGGCTCCGTGGTCGCCCTGTCGTCGGCCCTCACCCTCGGGCATCTGCTCGGGGTGCCGCGCGACGTCATCGTGTCCCTGGCGCCGAAATCCGTGACCACCGGCGTCGCCATGGGTATCGCCCAGACCCTCGGCGGCGATCCGACGCTCGCCGCCGTCATCGTCATGCTCACCGGCATGACGGGGGGCATCCTGGTCACGCCCCTCATGAACATCCTGCGCATCCGCGACATGCGGGCGCGGGGCTTCGCCGCCGGCCTCGCCGCCCACGGCGTCGGCACGGCCCGCGCCTTCCAGGTCGATGTGGTTGCGGGCGCCTTCGCGGGCATCGCGCTCGGGCTCAACGCGTTCCTCACGGCGATGCTCGCCCCCATCGCCGTGAGTTTCCTGCGGTAGGTTCGACCTACCCGGCCGCCACGGGCGTCGGTACGAAGCGGCCGTCGGGGCCGGGCTTCATGTCGATGCGCCGGTCGTGCAGGGCGTGCAGGGTCGAGCGGTGGCCGATGGAGACGATGGTGGTCTCCGGCAGGCGCTCGCGCAGCATGCGGTACAGGGCGGCCTCGCTCGGCTCGTCGAGGGCGGCGGTGGACTCGTCGAGGAACAGCCACTGGGGTTTCGCCAGCACCGCGCGGGCGATGGCCAGGCGCTGCTGCTCGCCGCCCGAAAGGCGCTGGTCCCAGGCATCGACCTCGTCGAGGCGGTCGGCCAGCTGCGGCAGCTGCGCCGCCACCAGGGCCTCGCGGATCGCCTCGTCCGAGAACTGGTCGGTGGTGGCCGGATAGACCACGGCGCCCCGCAGGGTACCGAGCGGAATGTAGGGCCGCTGCGGCAGCACCAGGGCCGACTGACCCGGCGGCACCGCGATGCGCCCCTTGCCGAACGGCCAGATGCCGGCGATGGCCCGGAACAGGGTGGACTTGCCGGAGCCCGACGGGCCGGTGACCAGAGTGGCGCCGCCGCGCGTGAGGGTGAACCGGTCGGCACTGACGATCTCGCGGCCGTCCGGCAGGGCGAGGGTGATGTTCTCGGCGGTGACGTCGCGGCCCGAGGCGTCGGACTGAGCGAGGCCGTAGCCGGCGCCCGCCATGGCCTCGGCCTTGGTCATCGCCCGCTTGAACGACGACAGGCGGTTGGTGTTGGCCTTGTAGGCCGCGATGGTGGTGTAGGCGCTGATGAAGAACGACAGCGACGACTGCACGTTGCTGAAGGCGTTCACGGTCTGCTGCAGGGCGCCGAAGCTGAGCTTCTTCGCGAAGTACGAGGGTGCGGCGATGACGAGCGGCACCATGGTGCTCGCCTGGGAATAGCCGAACGAGAAGGCGATGAGCTTGATGCGCCGGAAGATGATCTGCACATAGTTCGCGATGATCTCGTCGAACAGCGACCGGAGGCGCACGGTCTCGGCACGCTCGCCGCGCAGGAGCGCGATCTGCTCGCCGTAGATGCGGCTGCGGGCGAGCGAGAACCGGAAATCCGCCTCCACCCGCTCCTGGCGGAAATCGAGGCCGATGAGCGGGCGGCCGATGAGGTGGGCGAGCCAGGTGCCGACGACCGCGTAGGTTATCACGGCCCAGACGAGGAAGCCCGGCACCACCGTGTCGGTGAACGGCAGCACGAAATCCCGCGACAGGGTCCACAGGATGACCATGAACGAGACGAGCTGGGCCGCCTGCGACAGCAGCCGGATCGACAGGCTCGCCGTCTGCGAGATGAAGGCGTTGACGTCGGCCTGGATGCGCTGATCCGGGTTGTCGGCGTGCTCGTCCGTGAAGGGAATGCGGTAATGCGTGCCGTCCCCGAGCCAGCGCTGGTAGAAGCTCCGGGTCAGCCACGTGCGCCAGCGGATGTGCAGGGACTGGTCGACGAACAGGTCGAACATGCCGATGCAGACGTTGAGGATCGCGAGGGGCACGAAGACCCAAAGGATCTGGTACCAGAATACATCGAGATTGTATTCCTGGATCGCGTTGTAGAGATCGCGGTACCAGAAGTTGAACCGTAAGGTCAGGGCGACATCGGCGAAGCTGACGAAGATCGACAGCGCGACGAGGCGCTGACCGATCTTGCCCTCCGTCCGGCCGAACCAGCGGAACAGGCCGATCTCGCGGGTCGGCTCGTCACGGTTCGCGAAGTAGGGATCGGCGATGAGGGTGATCGCCCGAATCGGCTTCAGGTGCGAAATGCCGAGCACGATGGCGGCGAACACCACGGCACCCGTGGCGGCGAAGGCCGGCGGCAGCAGGGCGGCGAGCGTCGGGGGCAGCGCGCCCAAGGCCGCCAGCAGCTTGGCCCCGGAGAACAGGAGATAGCCGACGCCGTAGACCGAGATGAAGATCTTCAGGTAGGCCGAGATCTTGCCGGAGGCGAGCAGGATGCCCGCCATGGCGAGCCCGCTCAGGGACACGTAGAGGGGCGGTGCGGCCTCGCCGGGAAATGCCAGCAGGACGAGGGCGAACAGCGCCGTCACGGCGGCTTGCAGGCCGAGGCCCGTCCTCAATACGGCCACGTGCGTCTTCTCCCCGTGCTGATCGTCGAGGCACCGCTTCCGCGGCATGCCGGAGCCCGGGAGTGACGGCGGGTCGTGGCGAGATCGTGGCCGGACGGGTGCCTGAGCGGACGAAAATCCTGGCCCGCGTGTTCTATTGCCAATCCCAGTCGCCGTAGCCCGGCTCGCGGCAGCGATAGCCGATGGGGCATTCCGGGTTGTCGCGGGTCGGCACGAAACGCAGGTCGGCGATCTCCGAGAGCTCGCAGAAGCTGCGGTCGCGCACGAAGCGCTGGAAGGTCTGGTTGCCGGTGTCGAGGAGGATCGCCCCCTGGCGCTTCACCAGCGCCATGGCGTCGGCGCAGGCCATGCGGGCGGTCGTCCCGGTGGTCTGGGCGCTCGCCGGCGTCGCCAGGACGACGCAGAGGGCGAGGGCGAAACATCTCGTCACGATGGCGGGGCGCCGTTCCGGTGATTTGCTGAGCCCAAGCATGGCAGTTTCCGCCGGGCGCGAAAAGGGCCGCGCCCCGCCTTGCCGTCCGGTTGCCGCAATCGGGCGCTCTATCCACCGCTGTTGCGCCGGAGCGCGCGCCGATCATCGGACGGAACGGGTACAGAGGCAGCCATGTCGGGACTTTCGATCCTCAACCTCGAAGCCGTGCGCGCCGCGCCCGTGTCGCGCGAGCCCTACACGTTCTTCCTCGGCAACGACGTCCTCGACCGCGCGGCCATCGACGAAATCCGGCAGGACTTCCCGGCGATTGCCAAGCCGGGTTACCTCACCGTGGACGAGGTGGCGCTCAAGGGCCGGTTCAAGGCGCTCATCGACGAATTGGAGAGCGACGAGTTCTCCCGCATCATGGGCGAGAAGTTCGGCATCGACCTCGTCTCGTGCCCGCGCCTCACCACCATCATGAAGAAGAGCCAGCCGAAATACGGATCGATCCACACCGACGGGCCGTCGAAGGTGATGACGATGCTGATCTACATGAACGATGCCTGGGACGCGCCCGCCGCCGGGCGCCTGCGGGTGCTCTACGACGGCCGGAACTACGAACCCTTCGCCGTCGAGGTGCCGCCCACCATGGGCACGATGTTCGCCTTCCTCCGGTCCGACAATTCCTGGCACGGCCACGAGCCGTTCGAGGGCGAACGCCGGGTGGTACAAGTCGCCTGGGTCAAGGACGCGGCCGAACTCGAGCGCAAGAAGAAGCGCAACCGGACGGCGCAGTTCCTGAAGGGCATCTTCGGGCGCTGAAACCCGGGCGGCCGGACACCGGTCGCATCGGACATCGTCTTCCTGGCTCGGACCGCTTCAGGGCGATCCGGGCCATTTTCATGGGTAGGGGGGGATCGGCGATACGACAGCCGACGTCGCCCCGCGATCACCATGCTCCCGGCGTGGGGGCGGAGTGGCGACGCCCGAGACTACCAAGGGTGTGTCCCACGCTCTCGGCCACGAAAAAGGGGCCGCCTCTCGGCGACCCCCTCTATCAAGTTCGGCTCAAAAGGCTCGGACTTTTAGAAGTCCATGCCGCCCATGCCGCCGCCCATGCCGCCGCCGCCCGGCATACCGCCGCCGGCGCTGTCCTTCTTCGGAGCATCGGCGATCATGGCTTCCGTGGTCACCAGCAGGCCGGCGATGGAGGAGGCGTCCTGCAGGGCGGTCCGCACGACCTTGGCCGGGTCGACGATGCCGGCCTGGATCATGTCCACGTACTCTTCGGTCTGGGCATTGAAGCCGTAGGTGATCGAAGAGGTGTTGTCGGTGATCTTGCCGACGACGATGGAGCCTTCGACGCCGGAGTTGGCAGCGATCTGACGGATCGGCGCCTCGAGGGCCTTCAGCACGATCTTGATGCCGGCCTGGACGTCCGGGTTGTCGCTCTTGAGGGCGCGGACGGCCTCGCGGGCGCGGAGGAGGGCGGTGCCGCCGCCGGGGACGATGCCCTCTTCCACCGCAGCGCGGGTGGCGTTGAGCGCGTCGTCGACGCGGTCCTTCTTCTCCTTGACCTCGACCTCGGTCGCGCCGCCGACGCGGATGACCGCGACGCCGCCGGCGAGCTTGGCCAGACGCTCCTGGAGCTTCTCACGGTCGTAGTCCGAGGTGGTCTCCTCGATCTGCGCCTTGATCTGGGCGACGCGGGCCTCGATGTCCGACTTCTCGCCGAGACCGTCGATGATCGTGGTGGTCTCCTTCTCGATGCGGATGCGCTTGGCGCGGCCGAGCATCGGCAGGGTGACATTCTCGAGCTTGATGCCGAGGTCCTCGGCGATCATCTGGCCCTGGGTCAGGATCGCGATGTCCTCGAGCATGGCCTTGCGGCGATCGCCGAAGCCCGGAGCCTTGACGGCCGCGACCTTGAGGCCGCCGCGCAGCTTGTTCACCACGAGGGTGGCGAGCGCCTCGCCCTCGATGTCCTCGGCGATGATGACGAGGGGCTTGCCCGTCTGCACCACGGCCTCGAGAACCGGCAGCATCGCCTGGAGCGACGAGAGCTTCTTCTCGTGGATGAGGATGTAGGGGTCCTCGAGCTCGGCGACCATCTTCTCCGCGTTGGTGATGAAGTACGGGGAGAGGTAGCCGCGGTCGAACTGCATGCCCTCGACGACGTCGAGTTCGGTCTCGGCGGTCTTGGCCTCCTCGACGGTGATGACACCCTCGTTGCCGACCTTCTGCATGGCATGGGCGATCATCTCGCCGATTTCCTTGTCGCCATTGGCCGAGATGGTGCCGACCTGGGCGACTTCCTCGGACGAGGCGACCTTCTTGGCGCGGCTCGTGATGTCCTCGACGGCGGCCTTCGTCGCGAGGTCGATGCCGCGCTTGAGGTCCATCGGGTTCATGCCGGCGGCGACGTACTTGGCGCCTTCCCGGACGATGGCCTGGGCCAGGACGGTGGCGGTGGTGGTGCCGTCGCCCGCGATGTCGTTGGTCTTCGAGGCCACTTCGCGCACCATCTGGGCGCCCATGTTCTCGAACTTGTCGGAAAGCTCGATCTCCTTGGCGACGGTGACGCCGTCCTTGGTGATGCGCGGCGCACCGAAGCTCTTCTCGATGACGACGTTACGACCCTTGGGGCCGAGGGTCACCTTCACTGCGTCGGCCAGGATATCGACGCCGCGCAGCATCTTCTCGCGGGCGTCGGAGCCGAAACGGACTTCTTTCGCTGCCATGTTCAAATCCTCATGCGGTGGGAAGCCCCGAGGCGCTCAGAATAGAAGCGCGCTCAAAGGGCTCGGGTAGGGGGACGAAGGAAGAGGGCAGATCGCCGTTCAGGCGACGACGCCCATGATGTCGGATTCCTTCATGATCAGGAGATCCTGACCGTCGATCTTGACCTCGGTACCGGACCACTTGCCGAACAGCACGCGGTCGCCGGCCTTGACGTCGAGGGGGTTGATGCGGCCGGCCTCGTCGCGGGCGCCGGGGCCGACGGCGACGATCTCGCCCTCTTGCGGCTTCTCCTTGGCGGTGTCGGGGATGATGATGCCCCCCTTGGTCTTCTCTTCGCCTTCGATACGGCGAACGACGACACGGTCGTGCAGCGGACGGAACTTCATGAGCTGCCCTCTTGCTCTAAATTCATGGATGGCGTTGATGCGGCGCGGCAGCGCGCTCAACCCAGGCCGTTAGCACTCTCGATCGGTGAGTGCCAACGATGCCGCGGAGGTAGGCGCATGCCTTGCGTGAGTCAAGACTGTCGCAGGTCGGCGCGACGGTTGCGCGACGGCAATTCTCTCTCGATCCGCTCCGCCACGGACCAATCATCCCCGATGATCAGCCTTCATGGACCACAGGGTGCGGTCGGGTCCCCCGCCACCGACGGCGCCGGACCGATGCCTGCCGCCACGGTGTGGATCGACCTCGACGACCCGAGCGCCGAGGAGGCGCAGCGCATCGAGGACGCGACGGGCATCCGCGTCCCATCGCGAAAAGCCCTCAGCGAGGTGGAGAATTCGAGCCGGCTGCGGCGTCTCAAGAACGGCTTCTCGCTGTCGACGCCGATGATCACCTTCGACAAGGTCGATTCGTTGTTGAAGCCCCTGGGGTTCGTCCTGACCAAGGACCACCTCGTCACCGTGCGGTTCCACGATCTGCGCGCGTTCGCGGAGGTGAAGAAGCGCATCGCCGAGGGCGACGGCCCGTCCACCACGAGCACGGAGATCTTCCTCCTGCTCATGGAGGAGTTGGTCGACAGCCTCGCCGATTCCCTGGAGGACATGGGCGCCGATCTCGATGCCCTCTCGACCCGGATCTTCGACTTCGACGTGCGGGGCGGCGCGCCCGCCAGCGACGACAAGCTCAAGACCCAGACGCCGCGACGGCGCGATCTGGCGCTCCGCCGGATCCTGCGCGGCATCGGCCGGCGCGGCAAGGCGCTCGGCAAGATCCGGTCCAGCCTGCTGGGTCTCGAACGCATCGTCCCCTTCGTCGCCAACGAGTGCGAGCACCTGCTCGGCGCCGAGCAGGTGCCGCGCTTCGAGGCCGTGCGACGGGACATCGCCTCCCTCGACGAGTTCGAGATCCGTCAATCGGAGAACGTCCAGTTCCTCCTCGACGCCACCCTCGGCCTCATCAACATGGAGCAGAACAACACCTTCCGGGTGCTGACCGTGGTCTCGGTCGTGGGCATTCCGCCGACCCTCGTGACCTCACTCTACGGCATGAATTTCAAGCACATGCCCGAACTCGATTGGGCCTACGGCTATCCCTACGGCCTCGCCCTCGTGGTTCTCAGCGCCCTCGTGCCGATCGTGTTCTTCCGCATGCGGGGGTGGTTCTGAGGATCGTCACGCCGGGCGGTTGACGGATTCTTTGCGCACCTCCGCTTAGGGTCCAGCCAAAGGCGCGAGCGCCCCGCTCGGCGCAAGGCTGCCCGTTCCCACCATGGCCGTGATCTGCGCCTTCGTCCTCAACGCCGGGCTGAACTTCGTGCTCGGCCTGCTCATCGCGAAGCTGCTGGGCCCGGCGGATTTCGGTCTGTTCGCGCTGGCCACCGCCGGCGCCATCGTGGCCAACACGGTGCTGTTCGAATGGCTGCGCCTGTCGGCGACGCGGTTCTACTCGGCCCGCGTCCGCGATCAGGAGCCGTGGATCCGCCAGGGTCTCGACCGGGCCTACGCCGTACTCGGCGCCGGGCTCCTCGCCGCCGCCCTGGTCTGCGCCGGATTCGGCGTGGAGGCGGGGCCCGAGAGCCGCGCGGCCATCACGGCGGGCGCGGGCGTGGCCGCCTTCGGGATCGGAGTGTTCGACTACCACGCGGCGCTCGCCCGCGCCCGCTTCGACGGTGGCCTCTATTTCCGGCTGGTGGCGATCAAAAACGCCTTGGCCTTCGTGCTCATGGCCGGCACGGCGTGGCTCCTGCCCCAGCCGGCCTGGGTGCTCGCCGCGGCGGGCCTGAGCCAGTTCCTCGCCGCCGCGATCCTATGGCGGCCCATGCGCGATCCCGTGAGCCCGCGCCTGCGCGTGCGCCTCGCCGAGACCTGGCGGCTGTTCCTCGCCTACGGCCTGCCCTTGATCGCCGCCAACGCCATCTATCAGCTGCTGCCGTTCCTCAATCGCGGCACCATCGCGGCCCAGGCCGGGCTGGCCGAGGCCGGCTACTTCGCCCTCGCGGCCGACGTCACCACGCGCAGCATCGGCACGCTGGGCACCGCCCTCGACCTCCTGCTGTTCCAGCTCGCCGTGCGCGTCGAGGAGGAGGAGGGCCGCGCGGCCGCCGAGGCCCAGGTCGGGCGCAATGTCGGCGTGGTGGTCGCCCTGCTGCTGCCCTGCGCCGTCGGGTTCTGGGCGATCCTTCCCGCCCTCCAGGCCCTGGTGGTGCCGGAGGCCTATCGCGGCCCATTCGCGAGCTATGCCGGGCTGATGATCCCGGGCTTCTTCTGCCTCGCCATGATGAACTTCGCCCTCAATCCGATCTTCCAGATCCGCCGCAGGACCCTGCCGGTGATCGCCGCCGCCCTGGTGGGCCTCGCCGTCGACGCCCTCGGCCTGTGGCTGCTGCCGCCGCTCATGGGACCGGAAGGCATCGCGGCGGCGCAGACGGCGGGTCTCGCCGCCGCCACCGGGTTCCTGGCGCTCCGGGCGCTCACGGGGCCGCAGCGCCTGCGCCTGCCGTGGCGCGATCTCCTGATGGCCGGTATCGCCTGTGCGGCCATGGCCCTGTGCCTCGTACCCCTGCGCCATCTCGAGCCCGTGCGGGCCCTCGCGGTCAGCCTGCCCCTCGGCTTCCTCGTCGTCGGAGGGTTCACCTGGGTCCTGGACATCGCCGGCCTGCGCACCCTCATCGCAGCCCGCTTGGCGGCGCGGCGCGCAGGACCGTCGAAAGCGGGAACCGGACGCACCGGACCGGATGCAATCGCGAACGATTCTCATTAGGATCGGAGCACAAAACACGAAGACGGACCGGGCGCGCCGCCCGGCCAGGGCGGGAAACGATGCGGTCATACGAGCCTCACGACGCGGATGCGGCGGCGGACATCGTCCGCGCGGCCGCCGACCGGACGGAGCGCCTGCGCCTCGTCGGCGGCGGCACCAAGGCCGGGATCGGCCGCCCGGCCGGGAATCCCGCATCCGAGGACGAGGCGACGCTGTCCACCGCCGGATTGTCGGGCATCACCCTCTACGAACCGGCCGAGATGGTGGTCTCGGCGCTCGCCGGCACACCGCTCGCCGAGGTGCAGGCCCTGCTCGCCGGGCGCGGCCAGATGCTGCCCTTCGAGCCCATGGACCATCGCGGCCTGATGGGGACGCACGGCACGCCGACCTTCGGCGCGGTGGCATCCACGAACAATTCCGGCCCCCGCCGCATCAATGCCGGGGCGGCCCGCGACAGCCTCATCGGCGTGCGCTTCGTCAACGGACGCGGCGAGATCATCAAGTCCGGCGGTCGGGTGATGAAGAACGTCACCGGCCTCGATCTCGTGAAGCTCATGGCCGGCGCCTGGGGCACCCTCGGGCTGCTCACGGAGGTCACCTTCAAGGTGCTGCCGGTGCAGGAGCGAGTGTCGACCCTGGTGTTCGCAGGCCTCGACGATGACCGGGCCGTCGCCGCCCTCTCGGCCGCCCTCGGCTCGCCGTTCGAGCTCACCGGCGCCGCCCACCTGCCGGCCGGGATCGGCGGCCCCGAAGCCCGCACCGCCATGCGGGTCGAGGGGTTTTCGGATTCGGTCGCCTATCGGCTCGGTGAACTGACGAAGCTGCTCAAGCGCTTCGGTGCGCCCGAGATCGTCGAGGGCGACACCGGCACCGCCCTGTGGACCGGTATCCGCGACGCCGCCCTCCTGGCCGAGCCGGCGGATGCCGCCATCTGGCGTCTCTCCACGGCTCCGACCCACGGCCCCGCCCTGGCAGCCGCCATCGCGGCGGAGCGCGACGCGCGGTGGTTCTACGATTGGGGCGGCGGCCTCATCTGGCTCGCGACCGCGGCCGAGGGCGATGCCGGGGCTGCGACCGTGCGGGCGGCGGTGAAGGCGCAGGGCGGCCACGCCACCCTGGTGCGCGCGCCCGACGCCGTGCGCGCCGCCGTGCCGGTGTTCGAGCCTTTGTCCGAGCCGCTGATGCGGATCACGGCGGGTCTCAAGGCGGCGCACGACCCAATGGGCGTGTTCAATCCGGGCCGGATGTACGCGGGGATCTGACGTCGCCGCGACATTCTTACCCGCAGGCATCGGCCTCGGGTTCCGACTATCAAGAACCCGCCGGCCAGTATTTGGAGCAGTTCCAAAGGCTCGGCAGACCGCCCGTTCCGCTCTAAGGTCCGGGCGAAGACGACGGGGCCGCCATGCCGATGGTGTGAAGCGGCACCGCGATGGGTGGATTCAGGAACACGCCGTGCAGACCAGTTTCAGCCTGACGCAGCTCGCCGATCCCGCCATGGCGGCCTCGGAAAAGATTTTGCGGACCTGCGTCCATTGCGGTTTCTGCACCGCCACCTGCCCGACCTATCTGCTGCTGGGCGACGAACTCGACAGCCCGCGTGGCCGCATCTACCTCATCAAGGACATGCTGGAGGGCAACAAGCCCGCCGTGCCCGAGGTGGTCAAGCACATCGACCGCTGCCTGTCGTGCCTGTCCTGCATGACGACATGCCCCTCGGGCGTGCACTACATGCACCTCGTCGATCACGCGCGCGCGCATATCGAGGAAACCTATACGCGGCCCTTCGGGGACCGGGCGCTCCGGGCGGTGCTGGCCTTCGTGCTGCCCTATCCCAACCGTTTCCGACTGGCTTTGCTCGGCGCCAAGCTCGGGAGCCCGTTCCGCCCCCTGGTGGCGCGGGTGCCCGGCCTCGGCAACCGGCTCGCCGCCATGCTGGATCTCGCCCCGGCCGAATTGCCGAACCGCAACCGCACCGACCGGCCCGGCACCTTTCCGGCCGAGACCCGTGCGCTGGAGGCCAGCGCCGCCCTTCAGGGCACCACGGCCCCGGCCCGCACGGGCCGCGTCGCGCTGCTGCGCGGCTGCGCCCAGAGCGTCCTGCGGCCCGACTTCAACGAGGCGGCGATCCGGCTGCTGACCCGCCACGGCGTCGAGGTGGTGCAGGCCAGGGGGGAGGGCTGCTGCGGCGCGCTCACCCACCATATGGGCAAAGCCGAATCCTCCCATGCCCAGGCCAAGCGCACCATCGACGCCTGGATCGCCGAAATGGACGGCGAAGGCCTCGACGCCATCGTGGTCACGGCGTCGGGCTGCGGCACCACCATCAAGGATTACGGCTTCATGTTCCGCGACGACCCGGCCTACGCCGAGAAGGCCGCGCGGGTTTCGGGGATCGCCAAGGACGTGACCGAGTACATGGCCGGTCTCGGCCTGATGCCGACGCTCATCGAGAGCGACCTCGTGGTCGCCTACCACTCCGCCTGCTCGATGCAGCACGGCCAGGGCATCCGCACGGAGCCGAAGAACCTCCTGAAGCGTGCGGGCTTCGCTGTGAAGGACGTACCCGAGGGGCATATCTGCTGCGGCTCGGCCGGCACCTACAACATCCTCCAGCCCGAGATCGCCGGCCGCCTCCGGGACCGCAAGGTCGCCAACATCGAGCGGATGCGCCCCGACGTCATCGCCACGGGCAACATCGGCTGTGCGACGCAGATCGGGAAGGGCACCGCCATCCCCATCGTCCACACGGTGGAGTTGCTCGACTGGGCCACGGGGGGCCCGAAGCCGGCGGCGCTGGCGTCGGCCTGACGCCCCGGCTCACGGATCGAGTTGGTCGGTGAGGGGGATCCAGCGATAGCCGCTCCCCTGCCGCACCACGTAGCCGAGCGACGGGAAGGCGGCGTGATAGGCCGACACGAGGATCCCGTCCGTGGCGGCCATGTCGTAGATGTGCCGGCGCGTGGCGGCCCCTTGCGCCTTGTCCATGTCGAAGACGGCGTGCCACTCCGGGTGGGCCAGGGACGCGACCTCGTGGTGGGCGCAATCCCCCCAGACCAGCATGCGCTGGCCGGCGCTCTCCAGATGGAAGGCGAGATGTCCCGGTGTATGCCCGAAGGCCGCGAGGGCGGTGATCCCAGGCGCCACCGCATCGCCGGGTTTCACGAAGCGGGTGCGGTCGGCGAGGGGAAGCAGGTGGCTGCGAAACACCCGGGCCGATCGGGCCTCGTTGCTCTCCATCGGCGCCGATAGGCGCGACCCGTCGCGCCAGAACGAATCTTCGGTGACACCGACCACGTAGCGCGCCCGCGTGAAGACCGGTCGCCCGTCCTCCATGAGGCCACCGATGTGGTCGGTGTGGCAGTGGGTCAGCACGACGACGTCGATGGTGTCCGGTGCGAGGCCGGCGCGGGCCAGAAGGTGGGCGAGTTGCCCGCCGGCGGGCCTGGGCACGAACCCGACCGCGCCATTGCCGGTATCGAACAGGATGGTTTCACGGCCGGTCTGCACCAGGGTGGGGGTGAAGCCGGGCTTGAACCGGTTCGGACGCAGGCGATTCTCCCGCATCAGGGCTTCGACCGCGGCTTGCGGGCGATCCTCCCCGACGATGGGCCAGGGGCCGTCGATCGTCGCGCTCGCATCGAGCAGGGTCGTCACCGTGAAATGCCCGAGCCGGATCCGGTGAATCACGGACTGGGCATCCTCCGGGCAAACCTGCGCTGTGGCGGAGCCGGGCAGCGCCAACGCGAGGGTGGCGGCCGCGAGACTGCGGCGGGTGAGATCGGTCATGATGGGCATTCCCCCGCCGGGCCCAATGCGCCAGGATGTTCCCGGGTCGCCGGCTGCAGGGCAGGGCTAGCATCGTGACGGAGGGCGGCGCTTGAACGAACCTGCTACGCTCGGCCCGCTCTGGCACGTGGAGGGCCCGCAGACGTTCTTCGCCGGGCCGCTCGCCTACAATGCCAGCCACCAGCACGGCGCGCCGGTCTATCTCGCGGGGCTCTACGGTCGCTTCCGGATCCGCTTCCCGGACACGGACTGGATCACCTGCCGAACCGCCTTCGTGCCGGCCGGCCTGGCGCACGAACTCGATTGCGGCGGCGACCCCCTGGCGGTGCTCTACCTCGAACCCGAGGTGTCGCCGCAGGCCCTGACGGGTCTAATGCGGGGCGCATGCTCCATCGTGGGCGCTCGCGTCGGGGCAGGCGGCGAGATCAACGCCCTGCGGGCCCTCTACGAGGATCGCGAAGCCTGCGCCTGGGCCGGCGCGGCTCTGGCCGATCTCGCACGGTTCTCCCTCCGGCGTGCCGACGAGACGCTGGACCGCCGCATCGCCGCAATCGTCTCGCGCCTCGGGACCCACCCGCATCCCGAGCTGTCGGCCGGCACGCTGGCGTGCTCCGTGGGCCTGTCCTCGTCGCGGCTGCAGCACCTGTTCACCCAAGAGATCGGCGTGCCGTTCCGGCGCTACCGCGCCTGGCTCCGCATGCGGCGGGCCATCGCCACCATCGTGGCGGGTGCGAACTTCACGGGCGCCGCCCACGCGGCGGGCTTCGCCGATCAGGCCCACTTCGCCAATGCCTTTCGCCGAACGTTCGGGGCGCCGGCCTCGCGCAGCCTCCTGGGCGTTCGCCGCTGAGCGGCTCAGGTGGGCGCGGACGGACGCAATGCCGCCAGCACGAACACCCGGATCGCGGACGACAGGTTCTGCCCGTCCCGGCCCGCATCGATGTCACCGATCAGCGCCTGCACCGACTTGCCACGCGCTTCTGCGATCTCCCGTAGGGCGTCCCAGAACGGGTCCTCCAGGGACACGCTGGTGCGGTGCCCGGCGATCATCACCGAGCGCTTGGTGATGCCGCCGGTCACGGGTTGCGCCCCTTCACTCCGAGTCCGGCCCCATGAGCTTGTGGCCCTCGTGGCGCGAGACCTCGATGGCCTTCTTGGCGTCCGCCAGGGTCCTGGCCTTCTTCGGGCGGCCGAAGGCGATGCGGTTGTCCGCCGCCTTCGCCTCCTTCTCGGACCGCGCCTTCGCCTTGCGGGCGTCGCGCAGGTTGATGATCTCCGCCATGCGCGTCCCCGTCAGTCGGCGCTGGGTGCCAGCATGGTCTCCGGGCGCACCACGCGCTCGAACTCCTCTTGCGTGACGTAGCCGAGCCGCAGGGCCTCCACCTTCAGGGTGGTGCCGTTCTTGTGCGCGGTCTTCGCGATCTCGGCGGCCTTGTCGTAGCCGATGGAGGGGGCGAGCGCCGTCACCAGCATCAGCGACCGGCTCATGAGGTCGGCGATGCGGTCCTCGTTGGCCTTGATGCCCACCACGCAATTGTCAGCGAAGCTCACGGCCGCGTCGGCGAGGAGCCGGACCGATTGCAGCACCGCGTTGGCGATGACGGGCTTGAACACGTTCAACTCGAAATGGCCCTGGCTGCCGGCGAAGCTCACGGTGGTGCCGTTGCCGATCACCTGGGCGCAGACCATGGTCAGCGCCTCGCACTGGGTCGGATTGACCTTGCCGGGCATGATCGAGGAGCCGGGCTCGTTCTCGGGCAGCGACAGCTCACCGAGGCCGGAGCGCGGTCCGGACGCCAGCAGGCGGATGTCCTGCGCGATCTTGAACAGGCCGGCGGCGAGCGCCGACAGCGCCCCTTGGGTGAACACCAGGGCGTCGTGGGTGGCCAACGCCTCGAACTTGTTCTCGGCCGAGGTGAACGGCAGGCCCGTCAGCTCGGCGACCTTGGCGGCGAATTTCTCCGCGAAATCCGGGTGCGCGTTGAGGCCGGTGCCGACCGCGGTGCCGCCCTGGGCCAGGGCCAGCACGCCCGGTACGGTCGCCTGGACGCGGGCGCTGCCCAAAGCCACCTGCGCGACGTACCCCGAAAATTCCTGACCGAGGGACACCGGCGTCGCGTCCTGCAGGTGGGTGCGGCCGATCTTGACGATGTCGGCGAAGGCCGTCGCCTTGGCGTCGAGGGCGTCGTGCAGGTGCTTCAGGGCCGGCATCAGCCGGTCGTTGATCTCGCGCGACACCGCGATGTGCATGGCGGTGGGGAACACGTCGTTGGACGACTGGCCCCGGTTGCAATGGTCGTTGGGGTGCACCGGCGACTTGCCGCCGCGCTTAGCCCCCAGCAACTCGTTGGCGAGGCTGGCGATCACCTCGTTGGCATTCATGTTGGACTGGGTGCCGGACCCCGTCTGCCACACCACCAGGGGGAATTCCTGGTCGTGCTCGCCCGCGACGACCTCGGCGGCCGACGCCGCGATGGCCTGGGCGACCTTCGGGTCGAGGCCGCCGAGATCCTGGTTCACCAGGGCGGCGGCCTGCTTGACGAGGCCGAGCGCGTGGACGAGGGGCGCCGGCATCCGCTCGGTGCCGATCTTGAAGTTCTGGATCGAGCGCTGGGTCTGAGCCCCCCAGTAGCGATGCGCCGGAACCTCGATGGGGCCGAACGTGTCGGATTCCGTGCGGGTGGCGGGGGTCTCTTCGCTGTGCGTCTCGGTCGGCGACATCGTGGCCTCTTCGTGTGGCTGCGGCGCACCCTACTTAGACCGGGCGGGTCGAAACCGCGATGGTGCCGCGTGACGGTGCCGTGGATGTCTCAACGCTTTTCGAGCGACCGGCCCCGGACCGAGGATCGATGACACGCCGATGATGGATGCCGCCGCCCCGTGCCCGCCCGACGCCCCCGCGCGCTTCCGCCCGGCCGTGCCGCGCCCCCTGCGCCGGCCCATGGGCCTCCTCGCCTTCCTGAAGGCGGCGCGGGCCAACCCGATCACCACCTGGCTCGACGACCATTTCGAGAAGCCCGTGATGGCCGGTGACGGCGCCTTGGGCCGCGTCACCGTGGTGAGCGACCCGGCGCTGATCCGCTATCTCTACGTCGAGAACGCCGCCAACTACCGCAAGGACGACCTGCAGCGCCGGGTGCTGGCGCCGGGCCTCGGCAACGGCCTGCTGACGGCTGAGGACGAGGAGTGGAAGCTTCAGCGCCGCACCCTGGCGCCGATCTTCTCCGCCCGCCACGTGCTCGGCTTCGCCGAACCCATGAACGCGGCCGGCGCTCGCATCGCCCGGCGGCTCGCGCGCCGGGACGGGACCACCATCGACGCCGCCCTGGAGATGACCCGCGTCACCCTCGACGTGCTGGAGCGGACGATCTTCACCCAAGGCCTCGCGAGCGACCCGGATGCGTTGGGCCGGGCGATCACGCGGTTTCTCGAAGCCGTCGGGCCCATCGATCCCCTCGACGTGTTCGGGATCCCGAGCTTCGTGCCGCGCATCGGGCGCCTGCGGGCACGCCCCGCCGTGCGGTTCTTCGCCGAGGTGGTGGACGCGCTCATCGACAAGCGCCGCGCCCTCATCGCGGCCGATCGTGCGCCGGCGGACCTCCTGACCCTGCTGCTGAAGGCGCAGGACCCGGAGACCGGTAAGGGCCTGACGGACCTCGAAGTGAAGGCTAACATCGTCACGTTCATCGCGGCCGGCCACGAAACCACCGCCAATGCCCTGACCTGGGCGCTCTACTGCCTGTCACAGGACGACGGTGCGCGGGCGCGAATCGAGGCCGAGGTCGATGCCGTGCCGGCGGGCGAAGGATTCGATGCCGAGGCGCTACCCTTCACCAAGGCGGTCATGGAGGAGACCATGCGGCTGTTCCCGCCGGTGCCGTTCCTCAGCCGCCAGGCCATCGCGGAGGATCGTATCGGCCGGGTGAAGATTCCCCGGGGCTCCCTCGTGATGGTGGCACCCTACGTGCTTCACCGTCACCGCACCTTGTGGGACGATCCCGCCGCGTTCGTGCCGGATCGGTTCCTCGGCGAGGCCCGCAAGGACATCCCGCGCTTCGCCTACCTGCCGTTCGGGGCCGGGCCGCGCGTGTGCATCGGCCAGAGCTTCTCCGTGCAGGAAGCGGTGATCGTCCTCGCTCACATCATCCGGGCCGTGCGCCTGCGGATGGCGGCGGATCACCCGCCGGTCACGCCCCTGCATCGGGTCACCCTGCGGCCGGAGCATGGCCTTCGCATGGGCGTGGAACGGCGAGCCTGAATGCAGCACCGACGGAAAACACCGGCCTCCGAAAGGCCGGCATTCCGGTGGTTCAGCTCTTCTTGCGGAACGCGTCGAGGCTGACGACCTCGGCGCTGGCCTCGGTGCCCTCACCCTCGGCCTTCTTCGAAGCGGACGCCTTGCCGACGGACAGCTTGGCGGCGGGCTTGTCGGCTTCGTCCGCGTCCTTGTCGCTCTGCGCCGGCGCGGTGGCGGGACCGATCTTCGGCACGCTGGAGCCGATGGCCGCCAGACCCGTGCCCTTGGGCTTCAGCTCGCTCGGCTCGGAAGCGGCGCCGCGCGGGGCGGTCTTGCCGGTGGCGAGCGGTGTGACGTCGTCGTCGACGGCCTCGACGGCCTCCTCCATGCCCTCGGTCAGGTCGAACTTCAGGCCGAACTGGACGGAGGGGTCGAAGAAGCCCGAGAGCGCGTCGAACGGCACCAGTAGACGCTCGGGCACGCCCGAGAACGACAGCCCGACCTCGAAGGTGTGCTCGTTGACGCCCAGATCCCAGAACTGGTGCTGGAGCACGATGGTCATGTCCTGCGGGTACTTCTCGCGCAGGCGCTGCGACATCCGCACGCCGGGCGCTTCCGTCCGGAAGGACACGTAGAAATGATGCTCGCCCGCGAGCCCGTCCCGGGCCGCGTCGGTGAGCACCTTGCGCACGACGCCGCGCAGGGCGTCCTGCACCAGAAGATCGTAACGGATCAGATCGTCTGCCATCTGCGGTCGCTTATACCCGGTGCCTGGCCGCCGTCGCGCGCCCAAAAGCGCACCGGGGTCGGATGAAAATCGAGCGGAGCGCCGTTGCCGGGTCACTCCGATAATGCCTGTACCCCTCGACCTTCCGCTGGAACCCGGAGCCTGTCCAGACCGCATGCGATGCGTCCAAAGGCCCATGGTTCTGATGGAGGGTGGCGGGTACCGTCGCGCGGTCGGAACGCCCCTCCGACACGGGGACCACGGCGCGCCATCGCTGACGCGTCGTCTGTCCCCTGAACATAGAGAGAGTCAGGCCGCTTTTGAAGCCCGATCCGCGCGTCCTCGCCGAACCCGACGACCCGGCCGCCATCGGGCGGTGGCTGGCGATCGGGCGGGCCGGGCTCGCGATCGCCGCCATGGTGCTGTGGGTCGCCTTCCTCCTCGGCGCCGCGAGCGTGATCGCCCTGGTGATCGTCCGGGTCGGCGCCGATTGGATCGACGGGCTCGATCCGTTCTCGGCCGCCGGACGCAGTCCCCTGCGCCCGCGCCAGTTCGCCGTCCGGGCCCTCGCCCTCGATGCGGTCCGCCAGGGCATCCTCGCCCTCCTCGTCCTCGCCGCCGCCCGCTGGGCAGCCGGCCCCGACTGGCGCCGGATCCTGGCCCTGTCGGCCCCGCGCGATGCGCGCCTGCCGCGGCGGACCTTCGGGTGGCTCCTCGTCGCCTGGCCCATCGTCCATATCACCTGGGTCACGGGCACCGGGGCGCTGTTCGGCGCGCCGGTGGCCCGCCACGCCACCCTGTCGCCGTCCCTGCTCGCCGTGGGCATCGTCCTGTGGCTCGCCACCGTGGTGGTGGTGGCGCCCGTGGCGGAGGAACTGCTGATGCGGGGCTTCGTCTTCGCCCGCGGTCTGACCCGCGCCGGTCCGGTCCTCACCATCCTCACAACCGCCGGGCTGTTCGCGGGTGCGCACATCAACGGTTTCGGCCTCGCCCGGCCGATCTCGCTCCTGCCGCTGGCGCTGATACTGGGCTGGCTGCGCTGGCGTGGCGGCCGGCTGTGGCCGTGCATCCTCCTCCACGCCTGGAGCAACCTCGCCATGATCGCCTGGGTGCTCTGGCCCGAGGGATGAGAATCGTTAGGGACAATCCGCGCGGACGGCGCGGATGATCTCGCCTCGACGACCGGGACCCGTTATTCGAGAACCACAGTCGGAGCCGCGATGCACGCCTATCACCAGCTTCTCCAGCGCATCCTCGACGAGGGCGTCCGCAAGGACGACCGCACGGGCACCGGAACCCTTTCGGTGTTCGGCCATCAGATGCGGTTCGCTCTCGCGGACGGCTTCCCCCTGGTGACGACGAAGCAGCTGCACCTGCGCTCCATCATCCACGAATTGCTGTGGTTCCTCACGGGCGACACCAACGTGCGGGCGCTTCAGGCCAATGGCGTCACCATCTGGGACGAGTGGGCCGATGCGCAGGGCGACCTCGGTCCAGTCTACGGCCGGCAATGGCGGTCCTGGGCCAAACCCGACGGGGGCAGCGTCGACCAGATCGCCTGGGTGCTCGACGAAATCCGCCGCAACCCGGATTCGCGCCGCCTCGTCGTCTCGGCCTGGAACCCGGCGGACCTCGACCGGATGGCGCTGGCGCCCTGCCACTGCCTGTTCCAGTTCTACGTCGCGGAGGGGCGGCTCTCGTGCCAGCTCTATCAGCGCTCGGCCGACGTGTTCCTCGGTG
This sequence comes from Methylobacterium sp. Leaf112, assembly GCF_001423295.1. Lineage (GTDB taxonomy): Bacteria > Pseudomonadota > Alphaproteobacteria > Rhizobiales > Beijerinckiaceae > Methylobacterium. The sequence goes on from NZ_LMNG01000031.1 coordinate 224,400, forward strand.
TCCCGTTCAACATCGCCAGCTACGCCCTGCTGACCGCGATGATCGCCCGGGTCACGGGACTGGAGCCCGGCGACTTCATCCATACGCTGGGCGACGCCCACCTCTACGTGAACCACCTCGATCAGGCCCGCCTGCAGCTCACCCGCGAGGAACGCCCCCTGCCACGCCTCGTGCTGAACCCGGAGGTGACCAGCCTGTTCGATTTCCGCTTCGACGACATCGCCATCGAAGGCTATGCGCCGCACCCCGCCATTCGTGCGCCGGTGGCGGTCTGATGGCGCGGCCCCGCATCACCCTCCTGGCCGCGGTCGCGGAAAACGGTGTCATCGGCCGCGACAACGCCTTGATCTGGCGCCTGCGCAGCGACCTTCAGCGGTTCAAGGCGCTCACCCTCGGCAAGCCCGTGGTGATGGGCCGCAAGACCTACGAGTCCATCGGCCGCCCCCTGCCGGGCCGGCGCATCCTGGTGCTCACCCGCGATCCGGGCTTCACCGCACCCGGCATCGAAACCGTGGGGAGCTGGGAGGAGGCCGTGGACGCCGCCGTCCCGGCCGGGGAACTGATGGTGGCCGGGGGCGGCGAGATCTACCGGCTCGCCCTGCCGCAGGCCGACCGCATCCACCTGACGGAAGTCGCCCTGGCGCCGGAGGGCGACACGGTGTTTCCGCCCTTCGACCGCGCCGCCTTTCGCGAGACCCTGCGCGAGGCGCATCCGACGGGCACGCACGACGCCTGCGCCTTCAGCTTCGTCGATCTGGAACGGATCGCGTGAGGCCGGCGGACCGGATCTCGCCCCGCAAAGGCCCGCGATCCCAGACCCCGAGCCCCGCGACCCCGAGCCTCGCGACCCGCGACCCGCGACCCAATGCGCAAAGGTTCCCCCGGCGGTTGTCTTTCGGATCGGCGATGCCCAAGTGCCGTAGAGGTCCGTAACGGCATCGTTCGACCGCCTTCGGTCCAACCTTGACAGGACGGCGGGCGGGCTCGCAGGTGGTGCGGGTCGATCGGGGCCGTCCGACACTCCTGTCCACGCGATGGAGTAGAGTTCGCGCTGGGTGACAGTGTGAACGAACGGCGCGAGTGGGCTTCGTGCCAGGTGAGCTTTGTGCGGCGAACACGCTGCTGGAACGGGAGATATCGGCGAGCATGCCTTGGAGCAATCAGAGCGGCGGCGGTAGCGGCAACGGGGGAGGGCCCTGGGGCCGGGGCAGCGGCGGCAATGGCGGCGGGGGTGGCCCGTGGGGAAGCGGCGGCGGGGGCGGCGGCGGCAAGACGCCCCAGGACCTCGAGGAGTTGCTCCGGCGCGGCCAGGATCGCCTGCGCGGCGTGTTGCCGGGTGGTTCGATGGGTGGCGGACGCGGCATTCTCATCGCGGCCGGACTCGTTGCAGCGGCATGGCTCGTCACGGGCTTTTACACGGTGGCCCCACAGCAGGTCGGCATCGAAACCATGTTCGGGCGCTATACCGGCACCACCGGTCAGGGCCTGAACTACGTATTTCCCTATCCCATCGGGGCCGTGACCAAGCCGAATGTCGGACAGGTCAACAGCATTCAGATCGGTTACCGGGCCGGCCCGCAGGGTCGCAGCACCGATAAGGCCGACGAGAGCCTGATGCTCACCGGCGACGAGAACATCGTCGACCTCGACTTCGAGGTGCAGTGGCGGATCAATCCGCTGAAAGCCTCTGACTTCGTGTTCAACCTCGAAAACCCCGAGGGCACCATCAAGGCCATCGCGGAAAGCGCCATGCGCGAGGTCATCGGCCGCCGCAACATCCAGGCGATCCTGACGAACGAGCAGTCGAGCGTCGCCCAGGAGGTCAAGGAGCTGACCCAGAAGGCGCTGGACGAGTACGGGGCCGGCGTGCGCATCGAGGTGGTGCAGCTCGTGGCCGTGAACCCGCCGCCGGAAGTGCGTCCCGCCTTCATCGACGTCAACGCCGCTCAGCAGGACGCCGAGCGCGCCCAGAACGAGGCCCGCACCTACGCGAGCCGCGAGCTGCCGCAGGCCAAGGGTAAGGCCGCGCAGATCGTCCAGGCCGCCGAGGCCTACAAGACCCAGGCCACCGCCGAGGCGACCGGTCAGGCCGCCCGCTTCCAGCAGGTCTACGATTCCTACAAGGTCGCCCCGGTCATCAGCCGCGAGCGCATCTTCCTCGAAACGATGGAGCGGGTCCTGGGCTCGGTCAACAAGGTGATCATCGATCAGAACGGCACCGGCGTGAACAATGCCGGCGCCGGCGTCGTCCCCGTCCTGCCGCTCACCGAGTTCGGCGCCCGCAGCACCGGTGGAGCCGCACGATGAACAACCCCGCAATCCGCACCGGCCTCATGATCGCGGCGGCGGCCGTCTTCGTCCTGCTCTACGCCTCGGTCTTCACCGTGGGCCAGATGCAGCAGGCCCTCGTGCTTCAGTTCGGCCGCGTGCGCGCCGTGCTGAACCAGACCGGCACCGACAAGCCGGGCCTGTATTTCAAGGTGCCGTTCTTCGACAACGTCGTCCTGTTCGACAAGCGGGTCCTCGACCTCGACCTGCCCGTGCAGACCCTCCTCACGGCCGATCGCCAGAACCTCGAAGTGGACGCCTTCGCCCGCTACCGGATCATCGATCCGCTCAAGTTCTACCAGTCGGCCAACAACATCCTGCGCGCCAACACCCTGCTCGCCAGCTTTACCAACTCGGCCCTGCGCAACGTGCTCGCCCGCTCGACCCGGGACGCCATCGTGCGGACCCAGCGTTCGGACCTGATGAACCAGATCCAGGGCGACGTGAACCGGCAGGCCAAGGAGCTCGGCGTCGAAATCGTGGATCTGCGCATGACCCGCGTCGATCTGCCGGCGCAGAACAGCACGGCCGTCTATCGGCGCATGACGACGGAGCGCAACCGCGAGGCCGCCGACATCCGCGCCAACGGCGACCAGATCGCCGCGACCATCAAGGCCAAGGCCGACCGCGACGTGACCGTGCTGATCTCCGAAGCCAACCAGACTTCCGAGACCCTGCGAGGCCAGGGCGACGCCGACAAGAACCGCATCCTCGCCGCCGCCTACGGCAAGGACGCCGACTTCTTCAGCTTCTACCGGTCGATGCAGGCCTACGAGACCGGGCTGAAGGGCTCCGACACCCGCCTCGTGATCTCGCCGTCCTCGGACTTCTTCCGCTACTTCAGCGATCCGCAGGGGCGGTCCCCGGCCACCGCCGCGCGTGGTGCGACCGATGCGGGCGCGACGGGTTCGGTCGGGCGCTGAGCCTGCCGATCTCTCGTCAAAGAACCATCGAGCGGCCGGCACCTCAGTGCCGGCCGTTTTCGCAAGGGCACAAGCCCCCTTGATCGTCGGGTCCGGGGGACGATCTAAGAGCAACGTTTCAGCCAAGAGGTCGATCATGGATTCCGTCGCGCGCGCTGCTCCCGCGCCCCGCCTGCGAGCGCTGCGCCGCTTCCTGTGCTCGGTCCTCGTCGCCGTCAGCCTGGCGACCCCGCTCGGCGTCACCGGCCTGTCCCAACCCGCCTATGCCAAGGGCCCCGAATCCCTGGCCGACCTCGCCGACCAAGTGACGGACGCCGTGGTGAACATTTCGGCCTCCACCACCGTCGAGGCCCGGCCCAACACCCGCAGCGGCCCGCAACTCCCGCCCGGAACCCCGTTCGAGGACCTGTTCGAGGAGTTCTTCAGCAAGCGCGGCGGTCGCGGTGGTGACGGAGAGGCGCCGCGCCAGCAATCGCGCAAGTCGAACTCGCTCGGCTCCGGCTTCATCATCGACGCGTCTGGTATCGTGGTGACGAACAACCACGTCATCGGCGACGCCAACGACATCCAGGTGATCCTGCACAACGGCACCAAGTTGAAGGCCGAGATCATCGGCAAGGACCCGAAGATCGATCTCGCGGTACTCCGGGTGAAGCCCGATGCCGACAAGCCCCTGAAGGCCGTGCCTTTCGGTGATTCCGAGAAGATGCGGCCGGGCGACTGGGTCATCGCCATCGGCAACCCGTTCGGCCTCGGCGGCTCGGTCTCGGCCGGCATCGTCTCGGCGCGCGGACGCAACATCGAGTCCGGTCCGTACGACAATTACATCCAGACCGACGCGGCCATCAACAAGGGCAATTCCGGCGGACCGCTGTTCAACATGAACGGCGAGGTCATCGGCATCAACACGGCGATCCTGTCGCCCACGGGCGGCTCCGTCGGCATCGGCTTCGCCGTGCCCTCGGCCACGGCGTCCCAGGTCATCGATCAGCTGCGCGAGTTCGGCGAGGTCCGGCGCGGCTGGCTCGGGGTGCGCATCCAGAACGTGGACGACGCCACCGCGGAGGCCCTCGGCCTCAAGGGCGGCGCCCGCGGCGCCCTCATCGCCGGCGTCGACGAGAAGGGACCGGCGAAGGTCTCGGGCCTCGAAGTCGGCGACGTGATCACCAAGTTCAACGGCACGGCGGTGAAGTCGTCGAGCGATCTGCCGCGCATCGTCGCCGCGACCCCCGTCGGCAAGGTCGTCGAGGTGATCGTGGTGCGCAAGGGCGCCGAGACGACGAAGTCCGTCACCCTCGGCCGCCTGGAGGACAACGAGAAGCCGCAGCTCGCCAATGCCCGCCAACCCGAGGCCGAGAGCGCCGTGCGTCAGGCGCTCGGACTGAACCTCTCGAACCTCACCGACGATCTGCGCCGCCGCTACGGCATCAAGGACAGCCTCAAGGGCGTCGTCGTGATGCGGGTCGATCCGAATTCGACCGCCGCCGACAAGCAGATCAAGCCCGGCGAACTCATCGTCGAGGTCGGTCAGGAGCCGGTGAACAGTCCGGCCGAGGTGACGAAGCGCGTCGAGCAGCTGCGCAAGGAGAACCGGAAGTCGGTCCTCCTCATGGTGGCGAGCGCGTCCGGCGACGTTCGCTTCGTGGCCCTCGGCCTCGAATAACCCTCGACGCGGCAAGCCCTCCGAGAGAGGCCGTCGTCCCCCCGGACGGCGGCCTTTTTCAGTTCACGAACTCGCTCGCACCATACCCTTGCAGGTACAGGAGGGCGGTGAGGTCGCCGTGGTCGATGCGGACATGAGCCGCGGCCGCGACGGCGGGCTTCGCCCGGAACGCGACCCCAAGACCCGCCTCGCCGAGCATGTCGAGGTCGTTTGCGCCGTCCCCCACGGCCAGGGTTTCGGCCGGGTCGAGGCCGAAGCGGCTGCGCAAGTTGATAAGGGTGGCCCGCTTCGTCGCCTTGTCGACGATGGGCTCTTGGACGGAACCCGTGAGCCGGCCGTCCGCGACACCGAGCGTCGTCGCATGGGCCTCGTCGAACCCGATTTTTTCCGAGATCGGCCCGGTGAACAGGGTGAAGCCGCCAGAGACGAGGCAGGTGTGGGTGCCGTGCGCCTTGCACGTCTGCACCAGGGTCCGGGCGCCGGGCATGAGGGTGATGTGCTCGGCGATCAGGCTGTCGATGACACCGACCGGCAGATCCCGCAGGAGCGCGACCCGCTCGCGCAGGGCCGGGGCGAAGTCGATCTCCCCCCGCATGGCCCGTTCGGTGATGGCCGACACCTGATCCCGCAGGCCCACGGTGTCGGCGAGTTCGTCGATGCATTCCTGCTGGATCATGGTGGAATCCATGTCCGCGAGGAACAGGCGCTTACGCCGGTGCGGGCCGGCGGGCAGGACCGCGACGTCGAAGGGCTCGGACGCGAAGGCCGCACGCAGGCGCCGGGCGAGGGCGGGCGCATCGGCGGCGGCGCCCGGCACCAGCACCTCGGCGGCGACCTCACCGTGGAGGATGCGCGGCTGATGTTCCGTGCGCAGCACCCGGCGGGTCTCGGCCAGGACCGCATCGGTGATGGCGGGACGCGCCGCGTTTGCTATCAGGATCGCGACGAGGGACATCCGGGAGCTTCCACGCCTTGCCGCCGGTCACGGACACAACACACGCGCACGGCCGGCCGGCGGCCATCCTCATCGCAGGGCCGACCGCCTCCGGCAAGTCGGGCCTCGCCACCGCCCTGGCGCGCCGGTTCCGGGGCGTGGTGATCAACACCGATTCCATGCAGGTCTATGGCGATCTCAGGCGCCTCTCGGCCCGGCCGAGCGAGGCGGAGGCGGCCCTGGCGCCCCACCGCCTCTACGGCCATGTCGATGGCGCGACCAACTATTCGGCCGGACATTTCGCCAGGGAGGCGGCCGCGATTTTCCGTGCGGTGTGGGCGGAAGACCGCCTGCCGATCTTCGTCGGCGGCACCGGACTGTACTTCCGCGCCCTGGAAGAGGGGCTGTCGGAGTTGCCGGCCGTGCCCGACGCCGTGCGGACCGCGATCCGGGTCGAAGCCGAGGGCCGGGCGACCGAGGCCCTGCACGCGGATCTCGCCGCCGGCGATCCCGTCGGCGCCGAAGCCCTGCGGCCGAGCGACCGGGCCCGGATCATGCGGGCCCTCGAAATCCTCGCCGCCACGGGAAAACCCATCGCCAGCTTCCAGGGCAGCCGAACGCCCGGTCCGCTGGCGGGCCTGCCGCTCCTGAAGCTGTTCCTCGCCCCCGAGCGCGCGGCGCTCCGCGCGGCCATCGACGCCCGGTTCGCCGCGATGCTCGCGGACGGCGCCCTCGACGAGGTCGCGGCGTTGCGAGAACGCCGCCTCGACCCGCTCCTGCCGATCATGCGTGCTCACGGCGTACCGGGCCTGATCGCCCACCTCGACGGGGTCATCGACCGGGCCGAGGCGATCCGGCGCGGACAAGCCGACACGAGGCGCTACGCCAAGCGTCAGTTCACCTGGTTCCGCCACCAGATGGGACCGGACTGGGACTGGACTGCCCCGGAGGCGGCCCTGCCCCACGCCGAGGCACGGCTTACTTTTCCAGACGGGCGATGAGGCTCGACGTGTCCCAGCGGTTGCCGCCCATGCCCTGGACGTCGGCGTAGAACTGGTCCACCAGGGCCGTCACCGGCAGCTTCGCGCCGTTGCGGCGCGCCTCGGCCAGCAGGATGCCGAGATCCTTGCGCATCCAGTCCACGGCGAAGCCGAAATCGAATTTCTCCGCGTTCATGGTCCGGCCGCGATTCTCCATCTGCCAAGAGCCGGCGGCGCCCTTGGAGATCACGTCGAGGACGGCGTCGACGTCGAGTTCGGCGCGCTTGGCGAAGTGGATCGCCTCCGACAGCCCCTGCACCACGCCCGCGATGGCGATCTGATTGACCATCTTGGTGAGTTGGCCCGAGCCCGACGGGCCCATGAGGCGGCTCGCCTTGGCAAAGCACAGGATCGCGGCCTCGACGCGGGCGTAGGTCGCGGCGTCGCCGCCGCACATCACCGTGAGGGCCGCGTTCTCGGCTCCCGCCTGACCGCCGGACACGGGAGCGTCGATGAAATGAAGGCCGGCGGCGCTGGCGATCTCGGCGAGTTCACGGGCGACTTCGGCGGAGGCCGTGGTGTGGTCGACGAAGACCGCGCCCTTCGTCATGCCGGCGAACGCGCCGTCGTTCCCGAGGGTCACGCCGCGCAGGTCGTCGTCGTTGCCGACGCAGGCGAAGACCACCTCCTGGCCCTCGGCAGCCTGACGCGGGGTCGGCGCCGCCGCACCGCCATGGGCCTTCACCCAGGCTTCCGCCTTCGATGCCGTCCGGTTGTAGACGGTGACGTGATGGCCATGCCGGGCGAGGTGCCCCGCCATCGGGCCGCCCATCACACCGAGGCCCAGGAACGCGACCTTCGCCATCAACCGTCTCCACCGTTCGAACGCACGCTGGACGGGGGTCTAAGTGGGCGGGGGCGAGGGGTCAAACCCGTCTGTCTTCAGCCGCCGGTGACGCTCATGTGGCGCGGCACCGCCGCCGGCCGCGCGCGCTCGATGACGAAGTCGTGGCCCTTCGACTTGCGGGCGATGGCATCCACCACAGCCTGCGTGACGAGGGCATCGTCCGGAGAGGCGCGGAGCGCCGCGCGGAGATCCGCCGCGTCCTCCTGGCCGAGACACATGTAGAGCTGACCGGTGCAGGTCAGGCGTACGCGGTTGCAGCTCTCGCAGAAATTATGGGTGAGGGGCGTGATGAAGCCGAGGCGCCCACCGGTCTCCTCCACGCGCACGTAGCGCGCCGGACCACCGGTGCGGTCCGGCAGGGGGGTCAGGGTGTAGCGATTCTCGAGGCGCGCACGGGCCACCGACAGGGGCAGGAACTGATCGGTGCGGTCGCCCTCGATCTCGCCCAGCGGCATGACCTCGATCAGGGTCATGTCCATGCCGTCGCCGTGCGCCCAGGCGATCATATCGGCGATCTCGTCCTCATTGACGCCCTTGAGCGCCACGGCGTTGATCTTGACCTTGATGCCGGCGCGCCGGGCCGTCGCGATGCCGTCGAGCACCACCTTGAGATCGCCGCGACGGGTCACGGCCTTGAACTTGGCGGGATCGAGGGTGTCGAGGGAGACGTTGACGCGCTTGACCCCGAGGTCGGCGAGTTCGGGCGCGAAGCGGCCGAGCTGCGTTCCGTTCGTGGTCATGGTCAGCTCCTCCAGCGCGCCCGTGCCGAGATGGCGGGACAGGCGGCGGAACAGATGCATGATGTCACGCCGCACCAGGGGCTCGCCCCCGGTGATGCGCAGCTTCCTCACCCCGCGCCCGATGAACACCGCGCACAGGCGATCGAGCTCCTCGAGGCTGAGAAGGTCGCGTTTCGGCAAGAAGCTCATGTCGTCGGACATGCAGTAGACGCAGCGCAGGTCGCAGCGATCCGTCACCGAAATGCGCAGGTAGGTGATCGCCCGCTGGAACGGGTCGATCAAGGGCGCGGGCGCGGACAAGGGCGCAGACGCAGGCTTGGACAAGGGCGCGAGGACAGGCGTCACAGGCGCGTCGTCGGTGCGTGGACCCCACATGCGAAACTCTGAACCCTGGTCTGGGGAAGGCACTGGCGTTTGGTCGCGTGACGAACCTAGCATGAAGAAGCATATGAGGTCTTGCACCCGCGCGGGCAAGCGCGCACCGGGGCGACGTGTCCGCACGTGGAACCACCTCTTCCACAAGGAGACTGCCACATGGACCAGCAGACCCCCGATCAACGAACCCCCGCACCCGCTCCGGCCGCATTGGAGCGCTGGCCGACGGAGATCCGGCTGTCGGGCGACAAGCGCAGCCTCATCGTCGCCTTCGAGGATGGCGGGCGCTTCACCCTGCCGGCGGAATACCTGCGGGTGTCGAGCCCGTCGGCCGAGGTCCAGGGCCACTCCCCGGCGGAGCGCAAGGTGATCGGCGGCAAGCGCGAGGTCGCGATCCTCAAGGTCGAGCCCATCGGCAACTACGCCGTGAAGCTCACCTTCGACGACATGCACGACACCGGCCTGTTCGGCTGGGGCTACCTCTACGACCTCGGCCGTGAGTACCGGAACCGCTGGGCCACCTACCTGTCGGAGCTGGACGAGCGAGGCCTGACGCGCGATCCCGCCATGCGGCCGGCGAAGAAGCCGGCCGGGACTCCGACGGAGAGTTCGGGTGGCGGCAGTTGCGGCACCGGGTGCGGCTGTCATTGAGAGCATATCGATGAGGGCATGCCGATGAGCGTCCGCGGAGCCCATCCCGCACCCGCCACGAACCGGCGCGTCCTGTCCCTCGCCCTGCCGATGACGGTCGCCAACGTCACGACGCCGCTCCTCGGCTTCGTCGGTGCGGCGGTGATCGGGCGGCTCGGCGATGCGGCCCTGCTCGGCGCCATGGCGCTCGGCGCCGTGATCTTCGACGCGATCTTCTGGTCGTTCGGCTCACTGCGCATGGCGACCGCCGGCCTGACGGCGCAGGCGGTGGGCGCCCGCGACGGCGCGGAGGTCGACCGCACCCTGGCGCGGGCGCTCGCCGCAGGTCTCCTCGTCGGCCTCGTCATCGTGATCCTGCAAGGGCCCATCGGCCAGGGCGCCTTCGCCATCAGCGGCGCGAGCCCGGCGGTGATCGCCGGCCTGTCGGACTATTTCCATATCCGCATCTTCGCGGCGCCCTTCACCCTGGCGAACTACGCCATCCTGGGGTCCGTGCTCGGCCGCGGCCGTACGGATCTCGGGCTCGTGCTCCAGATCGCCATCAACCTCGTCAACATCGCCCTGACCCTCGCCCTCGTGCTCGGCGCGGGCATGAGCGTCGCGGGCGCGGGCCTCGCCACCCTGGTGGCCGAGGCGGTCGGAACCGGGCTGGGGCTCCTCGTCCTCGCCCGACTCGGCTCCTATCCGTTCGGCGTGCCATGGCGGATCGTCGCCGATCCCCTGGCGCTCGCCCGGATGCTCAGCGTCAACGCCGACGTCATGATCCGCACCCTCCTGCTCGTCGCCTGCATCGCGGCGTTCTCGGCCCTCGGCGCACGCTCCGGCGACGTGGTGCTCGCCGCCAACGCCGTCCTGTGGAATCTCTTCATGATCGGCGGCTTCTTCCTCGACGGCTTCGCCACCGCCGCCGAGACCCTGTGCGGACAGGCCGTGGGCGCCCGCGACGAGGCGGGCTTCCGCCGCGCCGCGCGCCTGAGCCTCGCCTGGTGCCTCGCCTTCGGGGCCGCCATCGCGGGCCTGTTCCTCGTGACGGGTGGGGCTTTCATCGACGCGGTGACGACGAACCCCGAGGTCCGCGAGACGGCGCGGACCTACCTCGTCCCGGCGGCCCTGGCGCCCCTCGTCGCCGCGCTCCCCTTCGCCTTCGACGGCATCTACATCGGCGCCACCTGGACCCGCGCCATGCGCAACCTGATGATCGGGGCCAGCGTCACCTATGGCCTCGCCCTGCTGGCGTTCCACGCGCTGGATCTCGGCAATGCCGGCTTGTGGGCCGCGTTCCTACTGCTGCTGGGCGGCCGTGGCGTCGGTCAGGCCCTGGCCTATTCGGGCCTGACGGCGCGGACGTTTTCCCCAGCGGTCAAGCCGGGACTGCCCGCGCCGGTACGGCAGGTTGCGTGACCGTAATCGCCCCTCGGGCTGAAAGACCAGGAACCAATAGATCGGACGCGAGCACCCACTTTGTTTCGAAAAGATCCAACCACCGTCGAATTAGAATGATTCCGATGTAACAATGTGACGAAGAAGCCTCTTTGCTTGCTTGTGTGGCTGGTCTACGCGCTCGATACCCTGCGCGAAGCTCCGATGTGCGAGAGATCCATGACCGCCCGCTCCATCACCGCCCGATGCTTGCCGTCCCTCCTCGTCGCCGGCTTCCTCGCCGCCGGTGCGGTCCTTCCCGCTCACGCGAAGGAGACGCCCATCGGTCCGCACGTGATCCAGAACGGGCTCGAAGTCGCCGCCGTCTACCTCCAGCCCATCGAGATGGACCCGCCGGACATGATGCGCGCCGCCGCGCAATCCGACCTGCATCTCGAAGCCGACATCCGCGCCGCCAAGGACAACCGCAACGGCTTCGCGGAGGGGGATTGGGTGCCTTCGCTCGCCGTCTCGTTCGAGCTGACGAAGCTCGACGGCGAGGCCGCCACGGGGCCGAAGGTGTCCGGCACCCTCATGCCCATGGTGGCCAACGACGGCCCGCATTACGGCGACAACGTCAAGCTGTCCGGGCCCGGCCGCTACCGCCTCAAGCTCACGGTGGCGCCCCCCGGGGCCGGTCAGCATTTCGGCCGCCACGTCGACAAGGAGACCGGGGTCGCCGAATGGTTCAAGCCGTTCGACCTGATCCAGGACTTCACCTTCGCGGGCATCGGCAAGAAGGGCGCGTACTGACCGTGGCCCGGCTGCCGAACCTCCTCGCCGCCGCAGCAACGGCCACCACCCTCGCGCTCGGGCATCCGGCCCGCGCCGAGGACCTGCCGGTCATCAAGGTCGAGATGCGCGACGGGGCGATCATCCCCGAAATCATCGAGGTGCCGGCCAACACCCGGTTCAAGCTCGAGATCACCAACACGGGCAAGAGCCCCGTCGAGTTCGAGAGCACCGAACTGAAGCGCGAGAAGGCGCTCGCCGCCGGCGCCACCTCGTCCATCGTGTTCCGCACCATCGATCCCGGTCGCTACGACGTGTTCGACGACTTCCACCCGGATTCCAAAGCCACTCTCGTGGCGAAGTAGGCAGCGAAACGGACCGAATGGCGAACCCCATGGCGGCATCGGCCTCCATTTCACCGGGCGAGGCCTGGGTCGATGCCAAGCTGGCCGGCCTCGGCCAGTGGCTCCAGCGCAACGGCGGCATCATCCGCACGATCCAATGGGTCGTCGTGGCGATCTACCTCGTCCTCGTCGCGGTCCCGGCCTTCCTGCCGCTCCCTGGACGCACGGCGCACCTGTGGAACGACCTCACGGTGTTCGCCCAGTTCGCGTTCTGGGGCATCTGGTGGCCGTTCGTGCTGGTCAGCATGGTGGTGGTCGGGCGCGCGTGGTGCGGCATCCTCTGCCCCGAAGGCGCCCTCACGGAATTCGCCAGCCGGTGGAGCCTCGGCCGCGCCGTGCCGCGCTGGCTCACCTGGGGCGGCTGGCCGTTCGTGGCGTTCGCCGGCACCACGGTCTACGGCCAGATGGTCAGCGTCTACGGCTACCCGAAACCGGTATTGGCCGTGCTCGGCGGTTCCACGGTGGCGGCCATCGCCGTCGGCCTGCTCTACGGCCGCAACAAGCGGGTGTGGTGCCGCTACCTCTGCCCCGTCAACGGCGTCTTCGCGGTCCTTGCCAAGCTCGCGCCGGTGAGCTTCCAGGTCGATCACGCGGCGTGGAGCGCATCGCCGAAGCCGAAGGGCGAGAGCTTCAACTGCGCGCCCCTGGTCCCGGTCAAGACCATGAACGGCGCCGGCGCCTGCCACATGTGCGGACGCTGCAGCGGCTATCGCGGGGCCGTGCGCCTCGCCCGGCGGTCGCCCACCCACGAGATCGTCAACGTCGCCGGCAACGAGCCGAGCCTCGACCAGACCGCCCTCATCCTGTTCGGCATGATGGGCCTCGCGGTGGGCGCGTTCCAGTGGTCGTCGAGCCCGTGGTTCATCGACGCCAAGCAATGGCTCGCCACGATCCTGATCGAGCGCGGCATCTCCTGGCCCCTGGAGACGACACTGCCGTGGTTCGTCCTCACCAACTACCCCGAGCACAACGACGTGCTCAGCCTCCTCGACGGCGTGCTGCTGCTCGCCTACATCGTCGCCTCGGCCCTCATCCTCGGATCGTCCCTGTCGGGCTTCGTGGCCCTCGGCACCCGCGCCCTCGGGGCGTGGTCGACCCAGCGGTTCCACCACCTCACCCAGACGCTGATACCGGTCGCCGGCTGCGGCGTCTTCCTCGGCCTCTCGGCCCTCACCGTGACGTTCCTGCGCGGCGACGGTCTCGTCATCCCCTATGTCTCCGAATTGCGCGGCGGTCTCCTCCTCGGCAGCAGCCTGTGGAGCACCTGGCTCGCCTGGCGGGTGTCGGGGCTCTACGCGGCCGGCGCGCGCCGGATCGCCGCCACCCTTGCCATCGCGGCGGCCTGCGGCCTCTCGGTGTTCGGCTGGGTGCTGCTGTTCTGGATCTGGTAACCCGCGCGGCCCTTCGGCGCGCACACAAGGATATCCCCGCATGATCGGCGCTTTCGTCATCGCCTTCCGCGAGGTCATCGAGGCCGGCCTCATCGTCGGCATCGTGCTCGCCGCGACACGCGGGATCAGTGGGCGCGGCCGCTGGATCGCCCTGGGTATCGTCGGGGGACTGGCCGGCGCCGCCCTCATCGCGCTGTTCGCGGAAAAAATCTCCGACGCCTTCGAGGGCGCGGGCCAGGACATCCTCAACGCCGCCGTGCTCATCGTCGCCGTGCTCATGCTGATCTGGCACAACACCTGGATGAGCAAGCACGGTCGCGAACTCGCCGGGGAGCTCCGCGCGGCCGGCGACAGGGTCCGCACCGGACAGACCACGGCGGCCGCCCTGGCCCTCGTGGTCGGCGCCGCGATCCTGCGCGAGGGCGCCGAGCTCGTGCTGTTCCTTTACGGCCTCGTCGCATCCGGCACCTCCGGGATCGACATCCAGCTCGGGGCGCTCGCGGGCGTCGCCACTGGGGCCGCCCTGTCGGGGGTGAGCTATTTCGGTCTCGCCGCCATCCCGACCCGCTACGTCTTCTCGGTGACGAGCGCGCTGATCATCTTCCTCGCCGCCGGCCTCGCCTCGCAGGCCGCTCAGTTCCTGGTGAACGCGGGCGTCGTCACCGTGCTCGATCGCCCCCTGTGGAACACCACCGCGATCCTGCGGGAGGACAGCCTCGCGGGCCGCGTGCTCCACGCCCTCGTGGGCTACACCGACCGGCCGAGCGTCCTCCAGGGCCTCGTCTACCTCGGCACCATCCTGGTCATGGTCGCCCTGATGCAATGGTCGTCGGCGGACAAGCGCCGGCAGGTCCGCACGGCCTGAGGCGCCCGAGGTCGTCATGCACGTCAGCCCCACGCCCGACGCCCCGGCGGCCGAGACCATCGGATTCGACGCGTTCCTCGCCGTAGATATCCGGGTCGGCACCATCGTGTCGGCCGAGCCGTTCCCGGAGGCTCACAAAGCCGCCCTGAAGCTCGTCATCGATTTCGGCGGCAGCATCGGCCGGAAGCGGTCGAGCGCCCAGATCACCGAGCATTACCGGGCCGAGGACCTGCCCGGCCGTCAGGTCGCCGCCGTGGTGAATTTTCCACCCCGGCAGATCGGGCCGTTCCGGTCCGAGGTGCTGACCCTGGGCTTTCCCGACGCCGACGGGGCGGTGGTGTTGTTCGCGCCGGACAAACCCGTGCCGAACGGCGGGCGCCTGTTCTGACTTATCGGCGCAGGGGCGCGGCCGCGATCCACTCGCCGATGCGGCCGCTCAGAACGACGGGATCGCCCGCGAGCGCCACCACCTTCCGACGAGCCGTCTCGCCCGAGACGATGCGGATCTCGCTGCGCCGCAGCTCCAGGACCTCGGCAAGGTAGCCGATCAAGGCCGCGTTGGCGGCGCCCTCCATCGGCGGAGCAGCGACGCGCAGCTGCACGGCAATCCGTCTGTCAGCCCCGGCGACGAGACCGTCGAGGCCGGACCGCGCGGCGCGGGGGGTGAGCCGGACGGCGAGGCGCACGCCGTCCGCATGGGCGGTATAGGGGAGGGCCGGCGTCACAGCTCGCCCGTGAGGAACTGCGCCCGGCCGTGGCCGAACGACCAATCGGCGTCGCTGTTGACCATGCAGGACACCATCACGTCGGCCGGAGCGATGCCGCAGGCGGCCTCCAACTTCTCCGTGAGCAGGCGATAGAAATCCTGCTTCATCTCCTGCGAACGCGGGCGGGTGAACACCTGCACCACAACCACGTCCTTCGTGCGCGGGATGCCGAGGCCGGTATCCTCGACGATCATCCGCGACGTCTTGTGCTCGGTGACGATCTGGTAGCGGTCGCCGGCCGGCACCCGGAAGGCTTCCAGCATGGCCTCGTGGGCCGCATCGAGCAGGGTCTTCAGCTCGGCCTCGGTACGGCCTTCGATGAGATCG
Organism: Methylobacterium sp. Leaf112; assembly: GCF_001423295.1. Classification (GTDB taxonomy): domain Bacteria; phylum Pseudomonadota; class Alphaproteobacteria; order Rhizobiales; family Beijerinckiaceae; genus Methylobacterium. Next base: position 239,806 of record NZ_LMNG01000031.1, read on the forward strand.
AAGCGGATCAACGGCATGGCACTCTCACTCTTCGGGATCGACGAGCCGCGGCAGAACGGCTGCCTTGCTTGGTTTCGTCGGCGACGTCGGGCGAGATCATAGCAGTCCCTGTCCGCCCGCGTCCCGATTCGGGGAAGGAACTGCCATTCGCGGGGCCGTGCGGGGTGCCCAGGCGCCGATGTTGCATTAAGGTGCGCGGCGATTTCACAGGAACCCGCGATGTCCGACCTCCGCCTCCGCCGCAGCGTGCTGTATATGCCCGGTTCGAACCAGCGTGCTTTGGAAAAGGCCCGGACCCTCGCCGCCGATTCGCTCATCCTCGACCTCGAGGACGCGGTGGCGCCCGACGCCAAGGAACTCGCGCGCGAGCAGGTCTGCGCGGCGGTCAAGGAAGGCGGCTACGGCAAACGCGAGATCGTCATCCGGGTCAACGCGCCCCAGACGCCCTGGGGTGAATCCGACCTCAAGGCGGCGATCCAGGCTCGACCCGACGCGATCCTGATGCCGAAGGTCTCCTCGCCCGCCGTGCTGGAGAGCATCGCCAACCACCTCGAAGCCCTGGAGGCGCCCGACAGCATCGCCGTCTGGGCCATGATCGAGACTCCGGCGGCCATCCTCAACATTCAGGACATCGCGAAAGCCCGGCGCGACCGGCGCACCCGGCTCACCGGTTTCGTGCTCGGCACCAACGATCTCGCCAAGGACACCTGGGCCCAACTCGTGCCCGGCCGCGTGCCGATGCTGCCGTGGATGATGTTCACCCTCGCGGCCGCCCGCGCCGAGGGTCTGATCATCCTCGACGGCGTCTGGAACGACATCGGCGATGTGGACGGCTGCCGCGCCGAGTGCCAGCAGGCGCGCGACCTCGGCTTCGACGGCAAGACCCTGATCCACCCCAACCAGATCGAGCCGGCCAACACCTGCTTCGCCCCCACGGAGGAGGAGGTGCGCCGCGCCCGCATCGTCATCGAGGCGTTCGACAAGCCCGAGAACCTCAAGCGCGGCGCCATCAAGATCGAGGGCCGCATGTACGAGCGGCAGCATATCGGCATGGCCCGCCGGGCGGTGAACTGGTCGGAGGCCATCGCGGCCAAGGGGCAGTAGGGGCGCCTCGCGACGGCCGGGCCACTCAACCGTGAAGGTGGTCGAGGAGCGCCCGGCCCGCTTCGGTGACCGCGTAGTGCGTGCGCTGGGTGCGGGGGGCGCGCTCGATCACCGTCAGCAGCGCCGCCTCGCCGACCAGGACTTCGACGGCCCGCAGCACGAGGGCGTGCTCGACGCCGAACACGCGCGAAAAGCTGCGGCTGTCGGCGGCGAGGGCGAGGTGCAGGGCCGCGAGCACGCCCGCTTCCAGGGTCGAGAGCCCAGGCTGCAGGGCGGCGAGGGAATCCGTCACCGCCAGGAAGGTTTCGGCGTCGGCCGGGGGTTCGCTCACGCGGCGGCCGGCGCGCGGAGGTGGACGAGCACCGACTTCGAGGTCGGCGTGTCGCTGCCCTCGCCGAAGGTCGAGAGCGGCACGAGGACGTTGAGCTCAGGGTAATAGCCCGCGAGCGAGCCGCGCGGCATGTCGAAGGGCACGAGGCGGAAGCTCTCCGCCACCCGGGTCACGCCGTCGTCGTGGTTGCCGACGATATCGACCCGGTCGCCCATGCGCGCGCGGATCTCCGCGAGGTCGTCGGGATGGGCGAAGACCACCCGGCGTTCGCCGTAGACGCCGCGATAGCGGTCGTCGAGGCCGTAGATGGTGGTGTTGTACTGGTCGTGGCTGCGGAAGGTCTGCAGCACGAAGGTGCCGGGCGTCGTGCTGGCGCGCTGGTGCTCCGTCGTCTCCGGCAGCACGTCGGCCGAGAAGTTGGCGAGCCCCGTCTCGGTCTCGAAGTTGCGCTCGGCGGCGAGGTTTCGGAGCATGAAGCCGCGCGGACGCCGCACCCGGACGTTGTAGCCCGCGAACCCCGGGATCGTGCGTTCGATGAGATCGCGAATCCGGTCGTAATCCTCCGTGAGCGACGCCCAGTCGACCCGCTCCGAACCGACGGTCGCCGCCGCCATGCCGGCGATGATGGCGATCTCGGACAGAAGCTCCTTCGAGGCCGGCTTGTTGATGCCGCCCGAGCCGTGGACCATGCTCATGGAATCCTCGACCGTCACGATCTGGGTCTTGCCCCGGGCGTTGCGGTCGATCTCCGTGCGGCCGAGGCACGGCAGCAGGTAGGCGACGCGGCCCGGCACGAGGTGCGAGTGATTGAGCTTCGTCGCGATATGGACGGTGAGCTCGCACGATGCGAGGGCCTTCGCGACGAGGGCCGTGTCCGGCGTGGCGCGGGCGAAGTTGCCGCCGAGCCCGATGAACGCCTTCGACGAGCCGTCCAGCATGGCGCCGATGGCGCCGATGACGTTGTGGCCGTGACGGCGCGGCGCGGTGAAGCCGAACGTGGTCTCCAGGGCGTCGAGGAGGGCGGCGGAGGGCTTTTCGTTGATGCCCACCGTGCGGTCGCCCTGCACGTTGGAATGGCCGCGCACGGGGCACAGGCCGGTGCCGGGCCGCCCGACATGGCCGCGCAGGAACAGCACGTTGGCGAGTTCGCGAACCGTTGCGACGGAATGGCGGTGCTGGGTCACGCCCATCGCCCAGGTGCAGATCACCTTGTCGGCCCCGAGATAGACCTGCGCCGCGACCTCGATGTCGGCACGGGACAGGCCGGACTGATCCTCGATGGCCTCCCAGGTGGTGGCGTCGACGACGGCCCGGTATGCGTCGAGCCCGGCGGTGTGATGGGTGAGGAATGCGCGGTCGAGGACGGACGGCTTGCCGGCGTCGAGCGCCGCGTCGTCGGCGGCGAACACCGCCTTGGCGATGCCCCGGAAGGCCGCCATGTCGCCGCCGAGGCGCGGCTGGTAATAGTGGCTCGCCACGGGCGCGCTCGCGCCGCGCAGCATCTCGACGGTGTTCTGCGGATCGGCGAAGCGCTCGAGGCCGCGCTCGCGCACGGGGTTGAACACCACCACGCGGGTGCCGCGCTGGGCGGCCTTGCGCAGGTCCCCGAGCATGCGCGGATGGTTGGTGCCGGGGTTCTGGCCAACGACGAAGATCGCGTCGGCCTTCTCGAAATCTTCCAGCAGCACGGTGCCCTTGCCGATGCCGATGGCCGCCTGGAGGGCGATGCCGCTGGCCTCGTGGCACATGTTCGAGCAGTCGGGGAAGTTGTTGGTGCCGTAATGCCGGGCGAACAACTGGTAGAGATACGCGGCCTCGTTGGAGGCGCGGCCGGAGGTGTAGAACTCGGCCCGATCGGGTTGGTCGAGGGCGTTGAGAGCAGCGCCGATGGCCGCGAAGGCCTCGGGCCAGGTGGTCGGTACGTAGCGGTCGCTGGTGGCGTCGTAGCGCATGGGATGGGTGAGCCGGCCCTCGCCCTCGAGGGCGTAGTCGGTCCAGCCGCGCAGCTCGCTCACGGTGTGCTTGGCGAAGAACTTCGGCGGGGTGCGCTTGTCGGTGGCTTCCCACGACACCGCCTTGACGCCGTTCTCGCAGAACTCGAACGAGGAGCCGTGCGCCGGGTCACCCCAGGCGCAGCCCGGACAATCGAACCCATCGGGCTGGTTGGCCTTCAGCATGGCGCGGGCGCCCGAGAGCGGTGCGCGGCTGCCGAGGAGATGCTTGCCACAGCTTTTCAGCGCACCCCAGCCGCCGGCGGCGGACGAACGCTTGGGAGACGCGACCGGGTGATCCATGGACGATCCTGATGGGAAAGCTTCTGAGGTCGTATCGACCTGCTTGCGTGAGGGATTACCGCACCGCACAGCGGCGCCTCAATCGGTCAAAAACGCAGGCCTGTCATGCGCTTGCACGGGGAAAGGTTTTACCCGGCTGGGTTTCGCCCGGGTTAAGGCACTGCGCTGCCGCACGCAGGTGGGGTATGCGTCGGCGAGGGGGCCTGCGGGCCTGGAACGGGCGAGGAGATCACCAGGATGCGAACCCCCGTACGGGTCAGCGCGGCCGTCGTCGTGGGCATCGTCGTCGCCGTCGCGATGATGGCGCACGATCGCCAGATGGACGCCGAATGGGCGATCTCGCCGGCGCAGATCGCGGACGCGCGAGGGGCGGGCAAGCCCGGCGTCGAGACCGCCCCGGGCCGGTTCGCGCGCCAGCCCGTGGCGAGCGAGGGCGCCGACCTCCTGCCGGTGAAATGGGGGCTGATCGGCCTGTTCGCCGCCTGCGTGGTCCTGGCCGGAACCGGCCGGCGGCGGTCGCGTCCCTAACCCGGCAGCGCCGCGAGAGCTTCGGCGTCCCGCCCGACGAACCCGGCCAAGCTGCCCGCGCCCTCGGCCGCCATCCGGGCGACGAGGCCGGCCTTGATCGACCCGATCAGGGCCGGCCCCTGATAGACCAGGGCGGAGTAGAGTTGGAGCAGGCTCGCACCCGCCAGGATCTTGGTCCAGGCCGCCTCGGCCGAATCGATGCCGCCGACACCCACGAGGGGGATCCGGCCGCCGACGCGCAGGTAGGTCTGCGCGAGCAGCCGCGTCGCGGGCTTGAACAGGGGTCGGCCGGAAAGGCCGCCGGTCTCGCGGGCGAGCGCCGTCTCGGCGAGGGTCGCGGGTCGCGCGATGGTGGTGTTGGAGACGACGAGGGCCTGCACGCCACGCTTCAGGGCGGTGGCCGTCATGGCGTCGAGGGCCGCGAGGGTGATGTCGGGGGCGATCTTGAGCAGGATCGCCGTACCGGGATGGACCGCGTCGCGGGCTTCCACAACCCGCGCCAGCAGGTCGTCGAGGAAGGCCTCGCCCTGAAGGTCGCGCAGGCCCGGGGTGTTGGGGGACGACACGTTGACGGTGACGAAATCGACGAGGGGCGCGAGGGCGCGGGTGCAGGCGACATAATCGGCGAGGCGGTCCGTCGCCTCCTTGTTGGCCCCGATGTTGACGCCGATCCGGCCGGGCTTGTCCCGCCGGGCCGCGAGCCGGCGACGCACCGTGTCGAGGCCTTCGCTGTTGAGGCCGAACCGGTTGATCACGGCACCGTCGGCCTTCAGGCGAAACACGCGCGGGGTGGGATTGCCCGCCTGCGCCTTCGGCACCACGCCGCCGACCTCGACGAAACCGAAGCCAAGGCCGAGGAGCGCGTCGGGCACCTGGGCGCCCTTGTCGTAGCCGGCGGCGAGGCCGACGGGGTTGGGGAAACTGCGGCCGAGGATCTCCACGGCGAGGCGTGGATCGTCGGGCGGCGGGCGGCGCGGCGGCAGCAGGGACAGGCCCCGGATCGTGAGGTTGTGGGCCGCCTCGGCATCGAGACTGTGCAGCAGGGGTTTGGCGAGGGGAAACAGCGCGCCGATCATGCGGCGTCTCCGAAACGTTCCGGGAAGATGTGGTTGCCGTCGGGCCCGACCGGCAGGTCGTGAACCGCCCGCACGGCCCCGAGTGGGAGGTCGCCGTAGAGGTGCGGGAACAGGTCGCCGCCGCGCGAGGGCTCGAAGCGGAGCGCCGCCCCCAGGGCCTCGGTGTCGACGGCGACGAGTAGGAGGTCGTGCACGCCGGAGAAATGCCGCGTCGCCGTCTCGGCCGCCTGGGGCGCGGTGGAGAAGTGGATGAAGCCGTCGGCGACGTCCACGGGCGCGCCGGTGAAACGTCCTTGCGCCTCCGCCGTCGCCCAGAGATCGCGCGGGCAGATCTTGTAGACGAGGGGCATCGGGTCTCCTTCGCGCGAGGGTCGCTCGCGTCCGGCGATAGAGCGCAGGCCGGCCCGCCGCAACCGAATCCGCTCGGCCGCCCCCGATCCTTCGGCGGCTCGAGGGCGGGGCGAAACCCGCGGGGGACCATGCCGTTGCTTTCTGGGTATTTTAGTTCTACTTTCCTACACGTAGGCTGAGCGTCTTACACACTTTCCGTCGCGAGCCTCTCATGCTGTCGCACGAGCAGATCTGGACCGCCATCGATCGATTGGCCGAGCGCCACGGCTTCTCGGCCTCCGGCCTCGCGCGCCGTGCCGGCCTCGACGCGACAAGCTTCAACCGCTCGAAGCGCATCGGCCCGGACGGGCGCAAGCGCTGGCCCTCCACCGAATCCATCGCCAAGGTCCTGACCGCCACGGGCGCCAGCCTCGACGAGTTCCTGCGCCTCATCGAAGTCCGGACCGGACCGACCCGATCGATGATCCCCCTCGTGGGCATGACCCAGGCGGGGTCCGGACGGCTCTTCACCGACGAGGGCATGCCCACCGGCGGTCCCGGCTGGGAGGAGATCGAGTTTCCCGATCTCGCCGACGACCGGGCGTTCGCCCTGGAAGTGCAGGGCGATTCCATGGCGCCGCTCTACCGCGACGGCGACGTGCTCATCGTCTCGCCCTCGGCCAGCGTACGCAAGGGCGACCGCGTCGTGGTGCGCCTGAGCGCAGGAGAAGTCCTGGCCAAGGAACTCAAGCGCCGCACCGCCCGCACCATCGAACTCGTATCGCTCAATCCCGACCATGCCGACCGGGTCGTCAACGTGGCCGAGATCGCCTGGATCGGCCGGGTGATGTGGGTGCGGCAGTAGCGGCCCGTACGAAGCTTTGCCGCTCCGCCGGATCGGTTTATGCCTGAGATCCCGAAGGCGGAACGTGCCTCGCGGAACGCCCGGTCACCCGCGGTTCTCGTGTCGAACCCCGATGGGCCGAGGGCGTTTCGTGAAGAGGCGCCGAGAAGCCTCGCACGCGCGGACAGGCCATGGCATCGCCCCCACCGGACGATCAGGCGCCGGACGACCGGCCGGATGCGGCCCCGCAGGCCTACCTCGCGGCGTCGCGGGTGCCGGCACTGCTCGTCGAGGCCGGCCCGGACGGCGAACGGATCGTCTTCGCCAACCCGGCGTTCCTGACGCTCACCGGCTACGGCGCCGAGGCGGTGACCGGCCGCAGCACCCATTTCCTCCTCGGACCGGATACGGACCGGGCGGCGCGGATCGCCCTCGCGACGGCGCTCACCGATACGCCGCCCGAGGGCGTCGAGTTCCTGGCCTATACCCGCGCCGGAGCCGCGTTCTGGGCGCAGATCCTGGTGGCGCCGGTGCCCGGCACCGATCGGCGGCTCGTCCAGATCGTCGACGTCTCCCGCCGTCGCGATGCCGAAGGGGCCCTCAGCCTGTCGCGCCAGCGCGAGGCGCTCGGCCTCCTCACCAACAGCGTGGCGCACGAGTTCAACAATTTCCTCCAGATCCTCATCGGCTACATCGACGGCCTGAAACGGCGTCTGAGCGACCGCGACGAGCCCTTCATCCAGCGCGCCATCCTGCGCTCCACGGATGCGGCGGAGCGGGCGACGATCCTGACACGCCAGCTCCTCGCGTTCTCGCGTCGGATCGCCCCGGACGTCCGGCCCGTGGACCTCAACGCCCTGATCACCGAGTTCGGCGCACGCATGGGTCCGAGTCTGCCGGTGCGGATCAGCCTCGACATTCGCACCACGCCGGGCCTCGCCTGCGGCCTGAGCAACCCGCGCCAGGTGGAACTCGCCCTCAACCACATCGTGGCCAACGCGTGCGAGGCGATGCCGGGAGCGGGCCGCATCACCATCGCGACCTTCGCGGTACCGGTGGGGGATCGCGCCCTGCAGCGCCCCGGGGACGGCGCCGTCGGCATCACGGTGACGGATACCGGCCACGGCATGTCGCCCGAGATGGCGGCGCGCGCGCTCGCTCCGTTCATCACCAGCCGTGAGGCCGGGCGCGGCACCGGCCTCGCCATCGTCCATGGTCTGGTCAAGCGCCAGAACGGCACGGTGAACCTCGAGAGCAAACCCGGCGAAGGCACCGTGGTCCGCCTCGTCTTCCCGGCCGTGGCTTGAGGACGGAAAAAAAGCGCGGGGCGAGATGGACTAAAACCGCGCCTCGCCCGTCACCATATAGTGACTGGCGCTTCCGCCAGACTCTCAAACGAACCGCATCAGGGGCGAATCCATGCTCACCACCCCCACGCGCCGCAAGCGCGCGGCCACCATCCTCACGCTCGCCGCCACGCTGGCACTGGCGGCGCCCTTGGCGGAGGCACGTCCGGGCGGCAGCAGCGGCGGCATGGGTTCGCGCGGCTCGCGCACTCACGATGCCCCCTCGGCCACCACCACGGCCCCCTCGACCGCAGCGCCGATCCAGCGCACGCAGACCCAGCCCGGTCCGGCCATGGGCAATCCCGGCATGAACCCGGCTGCGGCCCAGCGCCCGCGCTTCGGTGGCGGCTTCATGGCGGGCCTTCTCGGCGCCGGCCTCCTCGGCGCGCTCCTCGGCAGCGGCTTCTCGGGCGGGCTCGGCGGCATCGCGTCGTTCATCGGCCTCCTGCTCCAGGTCGGCCTCCTCGTCCTCATCGTCTCCTTCGCCGTGCGTTGGTTCCGCCGTCGCCAGGCGAGTCCGGCCGCGGCCGGTCACGCTCGCTCGGACCTGAGCGGCAACGGTGCGAACGGGACCGGCGCGAATGGGACCGGGATGGGTGGGACCGGCATGGGCGGTGGCCTCGGCGGCAATGCCGGCCGCGGCCCCGTGGGTGGCGCTCTCGGCGGAATGGGTCGCGGTCCTGCGCCCGTGCAGCCGGTGCAGGCGCGTCCGGTCCAGATCGGACCGGGTGACTTCGAGAGCTTCGAGATCGCCCTGAACGGGGTTCAGGACGCCTACGGCCGTGAGGACGTGCCCGCCCTGCGCAACCTCGCGACCCCCGAGATGGCCGGCTACTTCGTCGAGGAGCTCCGTGCCAACGAGGCCAAGGGTGTCGTCAACCGCATCTCCGACGTGAAGCTCCTTCAGGGCGACCTGTCGGAATCGTGGGGCGAGGGCAACGCCGAGTACGCCACCGTGGCCATGCGCTACGCCATCAAGGACGTCACCCTGGACCGTCGCACCAACCGCGTCGTCGAGACTGGTGCACCCGAGGCCGTAGAGCTCTGGACCTTCGTGCGCGAGCGCGGCGGTCGCTGGGTACTCTCGGCGATCCAGCAGGGTCACTGAAGCCTTCACCATCCGAATGAAAAGCGAGGGCCGCCCGGGAAACCAGGCGGCCCATTTCGTTTGGATCGATGGGTCCCGGACGCCGAACGGGTACGTCGGTCCATCGTCGTGGCATCACGCTTTGACGGACGCACAAGACTTACAGGGTCTCATTATGGATTTAATATGCAGGTCAATACTCGCGAATTGCTGATTCCTATATGCCCGAATTTTGGCGGGCCTCGATATTTGCGTCGCGACGCTAAAACCTACAAATAAAAACAAGACATTTGTAATTTATACAGAGCCCTATAGGCTAAAAGCAAACATGTAAATTCGTTAACCATCCTATTAAGCCACGGGTTTGTGAAGAAACGCCGTTTCGACTTGGAAATAATTATCGCAGATCAAGAAAGGACGCAGCTGGAACTCGCTTGGTCATCGCAATGCTGACAACTCAAGGTTGCATATTCTACGAGCATGACTATCGCCTCGTCGGATTGTCCGCCGTCATTTGTATCCTCGGTTGTTTTGCTGCGACGACGACGATGGCTCAGGTGGAACTGTCGGGTCAGCGCGCCTTCTCGCGCTGGATGCTCGCCTCGGCGGCCGTCTTCGGCTGTAGCGTGTGGTCGCTGCACTTCGTCGCCATGCTGGCGTTCACACCCGCGACCGAGATCGCCTACGAACTCGGCCTTACGGGCGCGTCGATCCTGGTGTCCGTCCTCGGAACCTTGCTCGCGCTCCTCGTGCGGCACCGCCTGCTCGGCACCCCCATGGCCGCAGCGCTCCCCGGAACGATCCTGGGTCTGAGCGTCGCCGGCATGCATTACCTCGGCGTCAGTGCGATGCGGGCCTCCAGCCTCGTCGTGCTCGATCCTTCCTACGTCATCGCCTCGGTGGCGCTCAGCGTGGGGTTCGGGATCGTTGCCCTGACCCGAGCCCAGGCGCTTCTCAGCCTCGCGCGGCGCGTCGAGGTGGCGATCTGGCTCACCCTCGCGATCTGTGGCCTACACTTCACCGGTATGGCCGCCGTGTCGATCACCCCCCTGGAGCCCCTGGAGGGGGCCGACCTTCTTCTCGGGTCGACGCAGCTCGGCTTCGCGGTCGGGTCCATCAGCCTGCTCGTCCTCGTCGCCGGCCTGACGGCCCTGCTGCTGCAGCAGCACCTGTCGCGTCGCAACCTCGACGAGATCAGCCGGATGCGGTTGCTCAGCAACCTGGCCTACGAGGTCCTGCTCATTCATCGTGACGGAAAGGTACTTGAGGTCAACAGCGCCGGAACGCGCCTGTTAGGCATGCCGGTCGAGGACATCATCGGCAAGCCGGTCCTCGATCTCTTCTCCCGGTCCGACGCCCCAGCCCTGATCCGGCGCGCGACCCGGCGGTTGGAGGACCTGCATCCCGAGGAGTTCGAGGCGCGTACGGGGGCGGGCGTCCTCGTTCCCGTGGAACTGTCGTGCCGCATCATCGAGTTCGGCGGTCGACCGGCGACCGCGGTCGCCCTGCGCGATCTCACGGCGCTCAGGCGTGACGAAGCCCGCATCCGTCACCTCGCCCTGCACGATGCCCTGACGGATCTGCCCAACCGCTACCTGATGGAGCAGCGCATCGATCACGCGATCGCGACCGCGGCACAGGTCGGGAGCGGTCTGGCGGTGCTCTATCTCGACCTCGATCGTTTCAAGCCGATCAACGACCTGTACGGACATGCGGCGGGCGACGAGCTGCTGGTTCAGGTGTCCCGGCGTCTCCTCGGCGAGCTGCGCCCGACCGACACCCTCGCGCGGATCGGCGGTGACGAGTTCATCGTCGTCCTACCCCAGGCCGCGACGCCGGCGCATGTCTCGGAGGTGGCGACCCAGCTCCTCGCCGAACTCGCCCGGCCGTTCCGGATCGATAGCCACACCGTCGAGATCGGTGTCTCGGTAGGCATCGCGCTCTACCCGGACGACGGTACCACGGTGGAGAGCCTGCTGCGCGCCGCCGACACGGCGCTGTACCGGGTCAAGGACGAGGGACGCGGTGGCCTGCGCTTCTTCGAAGCGTCCATGGATGCGCAGCTCCACGCCCGGCGCACCCTCGAGCACGAACTGAGCGGCGCCCTCGCCCGCGACGAGTTGCAGCTGTTCTACCAGCCCATCGTGAACGCCCGCACCGGCGAGATCGAGACCTTCGAAGCCCTGATCCGCTGGCAGCACCCGGAGCGCGGCCTCGTCTCACCGGCCGAATTCATTCCCCTGGCCGAGCAGGCCGACCTCATCGCGTCGATCGGGCGGTGGGTGATCGACACGGCCTGCGCCACGGCGGCGACCTGGCCGAAAGCGTGGCGCGTCGCCGTCAACGTCTCTCCGAGCCAGTTCCGGCAATCGGACGTGCCGGCCATCGTCGCCGCGGCCCTCGACCGGAATGCCCTCGACGCGAGCCGCCTCGTCGTCGAGATCACCGAGAGCGTCTTCATTCAGGACGCAACGAACGCGGTGGACGTACTCTCGCGCCTGCGCCAGCAGGGCGTTCGCCTGGCCCTCGACGATTTCGGATCGGGCTATTCGAGCCTGAGCTACCTGCAACAGTTCAAGTTCGACAAGATCAAGATCGACCAATCCTTCGTGCGCCGGCTCGGGCAGGACGCCGACACCCTGACGATCATCGGCGCCATCGTGAATCTCGGGCACAACCTCGGCCTCCACGTCACCGTCGAGGGGGTGGAGACGGCCGATCAGCTCGAAATTCTGCGGGGCCTCGGCTGCGACCAGATGCAGGGCTACCTGTTCGCGCGGCCATCCCCCACGATCACCGGCCGCGAGCTGGAACAGGCCCGTTTGCGCGCGATGTTCGCGGAGACGTTCGTCAGGGCGCGCGCCTGAACGGCGTGCGCCGGCGGGACTACACGCCCGCGGGACTAGGTGCCCGACGCCAGGGCCTGCGCCATGGCGACGAACCCGGCCACCGGCACCTCCTCGGCCCGCGCGGTCTCGGGAATGCCCGCGGCCGCCAGCAGGCGTGCGGGATCGGGGGTCGCGGCCTTGAGGCTCTGGCGCAGCATCTTCCGGCGCTGGCCGAAGGCCGCGCGGGTGACGCGCTCCAGGGTCTCGACGGCGCAGGGCAGGGGAGAGAGCCTGGGCGTCAGCCGCACCACGCTCGACGTCACCTTGGGCGGCGGCACGAAGGCGGACGGGGCGACGTCGAACAGGATGTGGGCTTCCGTGCGCCAGCCGCACAGGACGCCCAGGCGACCGTAATTCGCGCGGTCGGATTCGTCCGCCACGATGCGCTCGGCGACCTCGCGCTGGAACATCAGGGTGAGGCTGTCCCACCACGGCGGCCACACCGGCGCGGTGAGCCAGCCCGTCAGCAGGGGCGTTCCGATATTGTAGGGAAGGTTGGCGACGATCCGCACGGGCCCGGTGCCCAGACCCGCTCCAATGAGGGGCACGGGATCGAAGGTGAGGGCGTCGGCATCCACCACGTCGAGGCGGCCCGGGTAATGCGCGGCGATCTCGGCCAGCGCCGGCAGGGCGCGCGGATCGCGCTCGACGGCGATCACCCGGGCGGCGCCGGCACTCAGGAGCGCGCGGGTGAGGCCGCCGGGGCCGGGGCCGATCTCCACCACGGTGACGCCCTCGAGGGGGCCGGCCGACCGGGCGATGCGACCCGTGAGATTGAGATCGAACAGGAAGTTCTGGCCGAGCGCCTTCTTCGGCTCCAGGCCGTGCGCGCGCACGACGTCGCGCAGGGGCGGCAAGCCGTCGTCGGCGCGGTGGTCGATATCGCTCATGACTTGGGGCTTTTCGCGAGGCGGGCGGCGAGGCGCAGGGCCGCCATCAGGCTGTCCGGACGGGCGATGCCCCTTCCGGCGATGTCGAAGGCGGTGCCGTGGTCCGGCGAGGTCCGGATGAACGGCAATCCCAGGGTCACGTTGACCCCGTCGTCGAACGCGATGGTCTTGATCGGGATCAGGGCCTGGTCGTGGGTCGGGGTCAGGGCCACGTCGTAGGTCGCTCGCGCCCGCGGGTGGAACAGGGTGTCGGCCGGAAGCGGACCGCGGATGTCGATGCCCTCGCCCTGGAGCTGCGCCACCGCCGGCTCCAGCACGTCGCGATCTTCCAGGCCCATGGTGCCGTTCTCGCCCGCGTGCGGATTGAGGCCCGACAGGACGAGGCGGGGGTTCACGAGGCCGAAGCGATGGCGCAGGTCGTGGGCGACGATGCGGGCGGTGGCGACGACGAGCTCCCGCGTGAGCAGCTCGGGAACCCGGCGCAGGGCCACGTGGATGGTCACCGGCACCACCGCGAGGGTCTCGCTCCACAGCATCATCACCGGAAGCGGTACCGCCTCGCCGGGCTCGACGCTCAGCGCCGCGAGGAACTCGGTATGCCCCGGATGGGCGAAGCCGACCTGGGTCAGGACGTACTTGGCGATGGGGTTGGTCACGAGCGCCGTGGCGATCCCGGCGCGCACCAGGGCGACGCCCGCGGTGATGGATTCGAGGGTCGCGCCGGCGTTGGCCGAGTCCGGACGGCCCGCCACGGCGCCGATGCGGGCGCCGCTCGGCAGGGGCATCACCGGGAGCGCGCGGGGAAACACCTCGGTGGCGTAATCCGGGCCGACCTCCGCGATGGGGATCGAGAACCCGAGTTCGCTCGCGCGCCGCTCGACGAAATCCGGGTCGCCGATGAGGAAGAACGGCGGCAGACCGGGGCCTTCGTCGCGGTCCCGCCACGCCATCAGGGCGAGTTCCGGCCCGATCCCGGCCGGATCGCCGAGGGTGAGGGCGATCGGTTGGTGATCGGTCACGCGGCGGTCCGTCCTTGCGCTGTCATACCGACCGCGTCGCAGGTCGGGGCCGACAAGGCAAGGCGGCCGGGCTCACCGGATGGTGGCGATCCCGTCGGACGTGGTGGCGGTGCCGAGGTTCTGGCGCAGGTCCGCCTCGCCGAGGGTCTTGAGTTCGACGCGCAGCAGCACCGTGCGGTTGCGCTCCGCCGTGCCCAGCGCCGTGGCGATGGGCGAAACGATGTAGTTCAGGGACACCGTGGTGCACTCGTCCTGATAGCCGGCCCCGAGGCTGATGCCCGAGAGGTAGGACTTGCCGGGATTCACATAGATCGGCGACGGGCCGACGGGGTTCTGCAGATAGGCGGTGTAGGCGTCGGCGAAGTTGTCGCGCACGTCGAGGTAGTGGCTGAGGTCCACCAGGGCCGAGCCGGTGACGAACCAGTTCGGCGTTACATGGTAGGTGGCGGACGCGGTCACGCCCTCGCGCCGATGTACGAAGCCGAGGGCCGGCTGGGCCTCGTAGTAGGAATAGAACACCGACAGGTCGAGGGGCAGGAACGGGGCGAAGCGGGCCGTCACGCCCGTCTCGAACCGGTTGACGGCAAAATCCCGCTGGTCGAACCGCGCCCGCGAAATGAAGCTGATGTTCTGGTTCGGCGAGAGCTGGAACCGGCCGACGAAGTCGGACCGGCGGTTCTCCAGGCCCGAATCGAGGCCCACATTGGCGATGTCGCCGCGGCGGAACGAGTTGACGCCGGCGATCTGGATCGACTCGCCGAACATCACGTTCGCGTACCAGCCGGCGGGCGTGACAACGGAATATTGCCCGCCGATGTTGGTCCGCAGGCCGCCCTCGACCCGGTCGTACCCTGAGAACTTGTCCCACTGGAACAGGGAGGTGTCGTCGAAGACGAGGCTCTGCGCGTCCTCGTTGGGCAGGCGGCCGATGCGGGTCTCGCTCGGGCGGGCGATGACCTGGACGATGGGCTCCAGGGTGTGGACGCCCAGCGGCCCGAAATTCGAGACGAACGGGTAGCGGTAATCGAGGCCGATGGCCGGCATCACCCGGCCGGAAATGTCGGAATCCTGGGTCGTCAGGTTCTGCGCCAGGGCGTTCTGGTAGCCGGAATTGCGCGGGTCGACGAAGAACGCGTCGGTGCGCAGGTAGGCGAACGGGGTGAACACCTGACCGGCGTCGTCGATGAAGGTCCGGCGCCACGACACCTGCGCCGAGGCGCGGGTCGTCGTGCCGGCCAGGCCCCGGATCAGGCAGGTGCTGCGGGTGAAGGTCAGGCAGGTCTCGTAGAGCGGGAAGCTCTGGCCGTTGGCGCTCGGGCTCAGCAGGTACGCGCCCGTGCGGGGAATGCCCTGGAAGTCCGTGGCCTCGCGGGTCAGGCTGGTGATGTTGGATTCGAATCGGACCTCGCCGCCGAGCGGGGCCGGCCCGTTGATGCGCTTGTCGTAGTCGATGACCGGCGCAACGATGGGCTGTTCCTTCTGCCAGTCGAAGCTCGACAGGCCCTTGAAGTAGTAGCCCCGCGCCTCGAACCACGAGCGGTCGCCCTGTCCGATGAGGTAGGCCGTCGAGACCGCCTCGCGGAAATAGTCCGTCGTGATGCTCTGGTTGCGGATGCGGTAGTTGTCCAGGAACCACTTGTCGGTGACGCCGACGAGGTCCCAGCCCGTGCGCCAGCGGTCGTTGATGTAGAACTGGCCCTTCGACTCGACGGCGCCGCGGAAATCGCGGTCCCCGGCGCCCAGCGGCCCGGGCAGGAACGCGCTCGGCGTCGTCTGGAAGATGCCCGAGAGACGCAGGTTGTATGAACCCGTCTCGAGGCGCTGGCGGAACTCGGCCTGGCCCAGCACACCCTGGTTGCTGAGGAAAGCCGGCGACAGGGTCAGGTCGTAATCCGGCGCGAGATTGAAGAAGTACGGCACGGCGAGGCCGCTGCCGAGCGCCGTGGACGAAATGAAACGCGGCGTGAGGAAGCCGGATTTGCGCTTCACGCTCGGATCGGCCGTCTCGAAATACGGCAGGTAGGCGAGCGGGATGCCGGCGATCTCGAGGGTCGATTCCTCGAACGCGATGGTATGGGTCTCGTTGTTGTGGATGATCTTGGTGGCGCGGATCTGCCACAGCGGCGGCGTCTCCGGGTTGTTCTTGCACGGCTCGCAGGCCGTGTAGGTGCCGTACTCGAAGCTCGTGCGGTCGCCCTCGATCCGCTCGGCGCGGGGCGCCGAGAACCGGGTGCGGACGGGCTGGCCCTTCACCTCGATGGTCTGCTGGATGCGCAGGGCGTCGATGAAGCCGTTCTTGAAGTCGTCCGTCAGCTCCATCTTCGCGCCGGTCAGCACCGCCCCGGTCTCGTCGGTGAGGCGGACGTTGCCCTCGGCGAAGACCCGGCTGGTGTTGCGGTCGTAGAGGACGCGGTCGGCCTGCAGGGTGCGCGGACCGTAATGCAGCTCGGCGTTGCCGCGCGCCGCGACGGTGTTCTTGTCGTTGTCGTAGACGAGCTCGGCCGCCTCCACGAGAAGGCGCTCGGCGGGCTTGTTCGAGGCGGGCTTGCCCGAAGCCGGCTTCGCCTTGGCGTCCGTCGTCTTGGCGTCCGTTTGCGCAGCCGGACGGGCATCGGCCGCGGTGGAGACCACGGCCGGGAGCAGCGCCAGCAGACCGGCGGCGAGTGCGATGTCGGCGACCTTACGCAACGCGAGTCCCAACTCCTGCCACGACCCCACCCCGTTTCCCGATCCGGAGATCAGCATCAGCCGTCCTCCTGGTAGAGAAGCGTGAGCGTACCGAGAAGACTTCCTACCACAGCCGGGAACCACGCCGCCACCGCCGGCGTCACGATCCCGGACGCACCCAGTCCCTCGAGGAGCTGCCGGGCGACGTAGAGCGCGAACCCGGCCGCCACGCCGCCGAGCACGAGCTTTCCCACGCCACCAAAGCGGAAGAACCTTAAGGAAACGCTGGCCGCCACGAGCACCATGGCGACGAAGAGAACGGGGCGCGCCATGAGCACGTCATACTGGAGACGGTAGCGCGTGGCATCCAACCCCGCCCGCTCGTTGCGTGCGATGGTCTCGGGAAGTTGCCAGAAAGGCACAGATTCCGGGGGTGTGAAGCGCTGGCGCACCTGTCCGGGGTCGAGGGTGGAGGCGATGAGATATGTGGAAAAGCCCTCCGGCGGCGCGTCCGGGGTGAGGAGGCGGGCCTCCTGCAGCTCCCAGTACCCGTCTTGGAGGATCGCCCGCGCGGCATCGATCTCCGACACGAACGCCCCGGCCTCGTCGAAGGTATAGGCCGAGACGCCCGCCAGCGTCGTGGTGCCCTCAATGGCCGTCTCGGCCCGCAGGATCGCCTGCCCGTCGACGCTGCGCTGGCGGATCCAGATGTCCTTGCCCGAGCCCGCCTTGGTGGAGCGCGCGAAGATCTTCGCCTCGATCTCGGTGGAGCGCTGCTTCAGCAGGGCCGAGACCGGATTGTATACGCCCACCGTGAAGGCCCCGATGGCGAGCGCCACGAACAGTCCGGGCTGGAGGAACTGCCACGCCGAGATCCCGGCGGCCCGCGCCACCACGAGTTCCAACTTGCGCGAGAGCTGCAGCAGCGAGGCCATCGATCCGAACAGGATCGCGAAGGGCAGCACGCCCTCGGCCACCGCCGGGGTGCGGAACAGGGCGAGCTGGGCCATCAACCCCGTGGACGCGCCCTCGGCGTCGCCGGCGCGGCGCAGGAGCTCGACGAAATCGAGGGTGTAGACCAGGGTGAAGACCGTGAGGAACACGCCCAGGATGGTGCGCAGGAACCGCAGCGCGAAGTAGCGCCCGAGGGTGAGGCCGATGAGTGCGCTCACGGCTCAGGCCCGTCCGAGGCGTCGGCGGCGCAGCAGCCCGGCGAGGCGCGCGTTCCAGGCCCGGACCGCGGGCCCGTGGAAGATCACGACGCTGGACAGCGCGATGGCCAGCAGCGGCACGGCGTAGATCGCCACGACGGCGCCCTGGCTGCGGGTGGCGGCACTGGTGGCGGCGAACCCTGCGATGCGCAGCACCACCACCGCCAGCACCGCCCCGGCGACGGCGAGCCCCCGGCCCTGGCGGGTGGTGCGGGGATCGCCGAGCGCCGCGAAGGCGATGAAGGTGAGCGCCAGCGGATAGAGCCACGACGACAGGCGGTCGTGCAGCTCGGAGCGGAAGCGGCCCTTCTGGAGCTGGTAGTAGCCCTCCGCCCGATCGGGAAAGAACAGCTGCGTCGTCGAGCGCTCGCGCGGCTTGTAGGTCACCTCCGAATCCGGAGGCGTGAAGGCGGCCAGATCCACGGTGTAGCGCTCGAAGGTGATGATCGAGGAGTCGCGCGAATCCTTCTGCTGCCGGTGCACGCTGCCCTTCTCCAGGGCGAGGTAGCTCTGGCCGCCGTAATCCACCGCCTGGCCGCGCTCGGCGAGGTAGACCACGCTTTTTCCCGCCTCGCGCTTGTCCTGGATGAAGATGCCGAGCAGCGATCCGCCCGGTCCACGCTCGCGGAAATGGAAGGTGATGCCGCTGTCGAGGCTGGTGAACTGGCCTTCCTTGACCACGTTGGCGATGAAGTCGCCCCGCACCCGGGTAAGCACGTCGCGCAGTTCCTGGAACGAGGACGGCATCACCTGGATCGTCAGGAACGCCACGGCCAAGCTGACGGCGAGGCCGAGGGTAAGGAACGGGCGCAGTATGCGGCGTGGCTTCATCCCCGCCGCCGACATGACGATGAGCTCGGAATCGCCGTTGAGCTTGTTCAGGGCGTAGACCACGGCGATGAACAGGGCCACCGGCGAGATCACGGTGACCAGGGTCGGCAGGGACAGGCCGGTGATGAGGAAGAAGATCACCAGGGTCTGGCCCTTGGCGGTGATGAGGTCGAGTTCCCGTAGGGCCTGCGTCACCCAGATCGTACCCGTGAGGCCGACGAGGCAGGCGAGGAAGGCTCCGAACGCGATTCGGAAGATGTAGCGCTCGATCTGCGTCATCGGTTCTCGCGGACGGATCTCCCGGGGGACGTTTGGCCGGGTCACCGATGCGGCGACCCGCCGATGTAGCGCAGGCCCGCAGGTCGCGTCGAGCCACCCCTGAAGCGCACCAAACCGGGCGGTTTGACGGCGTTTTCCGCCGCCGCGCCATCGCGTTGCGTTCTGACGCTCGTCGGGTACACAGGAAACCGATCCGGCGCCGCCCGTCCTTCGCGTGCCGCGCCGCACACACTCGACGCGCGACCTTGGCGCGCCCATGGAAAGCTGCAGGCATGGCGGACGGTATCACGATCGCATTCGAGGCCCTCGGACCGGTGGGCCGGGGCGACCTCGTCGTCTTCGTCGGCGACGATCTCGCCCTCTCACCCGAGGTAGCCCAGGCCGTCGGGCGCGGTGCCGCCGACCTCGTCGCCCGCGCCGCCGCGAGCGAGCGCTTCAAGGGCAAGTCCCTCTCGGCCCTCACCCTGCCGGCCCCCGCCGGCCTCGACGTGGACCGCCTGGTGGTGGTCGGCCTCGGCTCCGAGAAGGACCGGGCCAAGCTCGACTGGCCGGCGCTCGGCGGCTTTGCCGCCAGCAAGGTCACGGGCCGCACCGCCACCCTGGCGCTGGTGCTCCCGGGCGTGACGGTGACGCCCGAGAACGCCGCCGACATCGCGCTGGGCGCCCGCCTGCGTCACTACAGCTTCGACCGCTACAAGACCAAGAAGAAGCCCGAGGGCGAGGAGACCCGCGGCACGACGCTCACCCTCATGGTGACCGATCCGGCCGCCGCCGAGGCCGCCGTCAGGACCACCGATGCGGTGGCCGAGGGCGTGATCCTGGCGCGTGAACTCGTCAACGAGCCGCCGAACGTCCTCTTCCCGGCGGAGTTCGCCCGCCGCGCCGAGGACCTGACGAAGCTCGGCGTCGAGGTCGAGGTGCTCGGCCCCGGCAAGCTCGAAGCCCTCGGCATGGGCGCACTCCTCGCCGTGGCCCGCGGCTCGGTGCGCGAGCCCCGCGTGGTGATCATGCGCTGGAACGGCGGAGCGGCGGACGAGGCCCCCATCGCCCTCGTCGGCAAGGGCGTGTGCTTCGATTCCGGCGGTATCTCCATCAAGGGGGCGGCCGGCATGGAGGATATGAAGGGCGACATGGGGGGTGCGGCCTGCGTCGTCGGCACCCTGCACGCCCTGGCGTCCCGCAAGGCGAAGGTGAACGTGGTAGGTGCCATCGGCATCGTGGAGAACATGCCCGACGGCGACGCCTTCCGCCCCGGCGACATCGTTACCTCCATGTCGGGCCAGACCATCGAGATCATCAACACCGACGCGGAGGGACGCCTCGTGCTCGCCGACGTGGTCTGGCACGTCCAGGGCGCCTACAAGCCGAAGTTCATCATCGACCTCGCCACCCTCACGGGCGCGATCATCGTGGCGCTCGGCCAGGACATCGCCGGCCTGTTCTCCACCGACGACGACCTCGCCGCCAAGCTCACCGCCGCCGGCGAGGCGACCGGCGAGGCCGTGTGGCGGATGCCGCTGATCCCGGCCTACGATAAGGCCATCGACTCAAAGTTCGCCGACATGAAGAACACCGGCGGTCGCCACGGGGGTGCGGCCACCGCCGCGTCCTTCATCAAGCGCTACACCAACGACGTGCCGTGGGCGCATCTCGACATCGCGGGCGTCGCCATGTCGTCCTCGTCGTCGGAGATCAACCGGAGCTGGGGTGCGGGCTGGGGCGTGCGCCTCCTCGATCGCCTCGTGCGCGACAACTACGAGGCGTGAGCCGCGTATCCGCCACCGCCTGGGCGCTGGCCCCGGCGGCGGCCGCGATCCTCGGCGTGGGCCTGGCCTGGGCGACGGGGTTCAGCCAGCGCACGGTCCTGCCGGGGGTGGTCGAGGCGCGATTCTACGGCTTCTTCCTCGACCGGTACCCGCTGTTCGCAGCCGCCATCCTATACGGGCTCGCCGCCCTCCTCGTGACGATGATCCGGCCGGGGCCGGGCCGACCCGTCCGGCGCCTCGCCGGCGGCGCGGTCGCGGTCGCGATGCTGCTCGTCGCCGGCCTGTATCCGACTTTCGGCGGCCCAACCCTGCGGTCGGGCTTCGCCACGGGCGGCGTCGCCTTCCTCAACGGGCAGACCATGACGGTGGCCTACGGCCTCGGCGCGGCCTCGGCCGCGTTCGTGTTCGGCCTCGCCTTCGGTTTCGGCAGCCTGCTCATGGCCGGCACCGTCCGAAGGGGTGGAGGCTGGGGCCGATGGCTCCTGGCGGCGGGCGGGCGCGTGCTGGTGCGATACCTGTCGCTCTGGTTCGCCCTCGCGATGCTCGGCCTCGCCCACGCCGCCGGGCTCGGCGCCTGGCCGCGCCGCCCGCTCACGGGCGGGGAGGCGGCCCTCGCCGCCGCCCTCGTCCTCCTCGCCTTCCTGCCCCATTCGGCGCTCGCCTGGCTCGACAACCGGGCGCGCCATCGGCCACCATCCGGCGCGGTGGCTTGATCCGGGCCGGCAAATCCGAAAAGATGGTTCAGATGTGAACGAAAGCGGCACCAAGCCGCTGCGCCGCATCACAGGGAGGTTCGCAATGCCCCAGGATCGGGTGGCCCCTCGTCGTGGCGCCGAGCGTCCGTGGCTGTCCGCCTACCCGCGGGGAATGCCGGCGGAGATCGACGTGGCGGCCCTCGGCACCCTCGTCGACCTGTTCGAGGACACCCTGCGGCGCCATCCCGACCGGCCGGCGGTGCAGTGCTTCGGCTCCCGCATCACCTACGGCGCGCTCGGCGAATCCGCGCGGGCGGTGGCGGCGTGGCTCGCGGCGCAGGGCTACGGCAAGGGCGACCGCATCGCGATCATGATGCCCAACGTGCCGGCCTACCCGGTGGCGATCCTCGGGGTGTTGCTCGCCGGCTGCACCGTCGTCAACGTCAACCCGCTGTACACGCCGCGCGAACTTACCGCGCAGCTCGCCGATTCCGGCGCGCGCGCCCTCTTCGTCCTCGAGAATTTCGCCCACACGGTGGAGACGTCCCTTGCCGAGGTAAGCCTGGAGCGCATCGTCGTCGCCGGGCCGGGCGACGGCCTCGGCCTCAAGGGGCGGGCCATCGGCTGGGCCAGCCGCACCCTGAAGAAAGCGGTGCCGGCCTATGCCCTGCCGCCCGAGCGGACGGTCCGGTTCGAGCAGGTCCAGCGCCTCGGCCGGACCCTGCCGCGCCCGGTCGTCGCCCTCGCCCCCGACGACCTCGCCTTCCTGCAATACACCGGCGGCACCACGGGGGTCGCCAAGGCGGCGATGCTGACCCACCGCAACATCGTCGCCAACGTCGCCCAGTGTCAGACCTGGTTCTGCATCGACGGCGACGACGGCCGCGAGCGGGTGATGATCACGGCCCTGCCGCTCTACCACATCTTCGCCCTGACCTGCTGTTTCTTCCTGTTTGTGAAGCTCGGCGGGTGCTGTCTGCTGATCCCAAACCCGCGCGACGCCGACGGCTTCGTGAAGACCCTCAAGGGCAACCGCTTCACCCACCTTTCCGGGGTCAACACCCTGTTCAACCTGCTGGTGAATCATCCGGGCATCGGGGCGGTGAATTTCGGCCACGTCGATTTCGTCATCGCCGGCGGCATGGCGGTGCAGGCCCCCGTGGCGGCCAAGTGGAAGACCATCACCGGCACCACCATCGTCGAGGGCTACGGCCTGTCCGAGACCTCGCCCGTGGTCTGCGTGAACCCGCCGAGCCTCGTCGAATGGTCCGGCACCATCGGCTTCCCGCTTCCGTCGACGGACGTCGCCATCCGCACCGTGGACGGGCGGAGCGCCGGCCCCGGCGAGCCCGGTGAATTGTGCGTGCGCGGGCCCCAGGTCATGGCCGGCTACTGGAGGCGCCCCGACGAGACCGCGCGGGCCACCACGCCGGACGGATACTTCCGCACGGGCGACGTCGCGGTGTTCGAGCCCGACGGGCAGGTCCGCATCGTCGACCGGATGAAGGACATGATCCTGGTCTCGGGGTTCAACGTCTACCCCAACGAGATCGAGGAGGTTCTGGCCGGCCATCCCGGCGTCCTCGAATGCGCCGTGGTGGGCGCGCGCCACGACGAGACCGGCGAGATGGTGGTGGCCCACGTCGTCCGGCGAACCGACGAGACCACGCCCGATCTCCTGCGGGCCTTCGCCCGGACCCAGCTCACGGGCTACAAGGTGCCGCGCCGGGTGGTGTTCCACGAGGCCCTGCCGAAGACCAATGTCGGCAAGGTCCTGCGCCGGGCCCTGCGCGACGATCCGCCCGCTTCGTGAGATCGCGCCGCGTGTAACCAAACGGGCCGCCGGTCCGTATGGTGGGCATCGGGCGGATGCCGAGAATCGACGCCGGGCGTCGAAGTGAAGCGTTCCGGCCGGCATCTGCGAAGGAGCCTCACATGCACATCAAGCGTCCGCGCGGCTGGGAAATCCCGGAGCACCTCGCGACCCCCGAGAGCGTCTTCCTCGACCGCCGCGCCCTGCTCGGTGCCGGGGCCGGTCTGGCTGCATCGGCGCTCCTGGGCGCCCGCGGCGCGCACGCCGCCGCCGAGCCCGGCCTGTACCCGGCGCCCCGCAACGAGGCCTACGCCCTCGACCGCGCCGTCACGGCGGAGAAGTACAGCGGCGACTACAACAACTTCTACGAATTCGGCATGTCGAAGAGCGTGCTGCCGGCGGCCAACGCCCTCAAGACCAAGCCCTGGACCATCAAGATCGACGGCCTCGTCGAGAAGCCGTTCGAGATCGGCTTCGAGGACCTCCTGCGCAAGGTGACCCTGGAGGAGCGGCTCTACCGCCACCGCTGCGTCGAGGCGTGGTCCATGGCCGTGCCGTGGACGGGGTTTCCCCTCTCGAAGCTGGTGGCGCTCGCCAAACCCGCCTCGGGTGCGAAGTACATCCAGATGCAGACCTTCCTCGACCCCGCCATGGCGCCGGGCCAGCGCTCGTTCCTGTACCCCTGGCCGTACATCGAGGGGCTGACCATGGCGGAGGCGGCCAACGACCTCGCCTTCGTGGTCACGGGCATCTACGGCAAGGCCCTGCCGAACCAGTTCGGCGCGCCGATCCGCCTCGCGGTGCCGTGGAAGTACGGCTTCAAGTCGGTGAAATCGATCACCAAGATCTCGTTCGTCGCCGAGCGGCCCAAGACCTTCTGGGAAGGCCTGCAATCGGCCGAGTACGGCTTCTGGGCCAACGTCAATCCGGCCGTCTCGCACCCACGCTGGAGCCAGGCGACGGAGCGGGTGCTGGGCACCGACCAGCGCGTGCCGACCCTGATCTACAACGGCTACGGCGAGCAGGTCGCGGGTCTCTACAAGGGCCTGGAGAAGGAACGCCTGTTCGTGTGACGGAGCCCAGGCGCGGCGCTCAGTAGATCCAGCGCTGCGCCTTGGCGACGAGGAAGTCCCGGAACGCCTGCACGCGGGCCACGGTGCGCATCTCCTCGGCGTAGACGAGGTAGCTCTCCATGTGCGGCATCTCGCTGTCGCGCATGACCTGGACGAGGCCGGTGCCGCTCTCGACGGCGTAGTCGGGCAGGATGCCGATGCCGGCGCCCGTCTCCATGGCCTGCTGCAGGGCCGTGATGTTGTTCACCGTGAAGTGGATCGGCCGGCGCTCCTGGCCCTCGCGCCCGACGGTGGCGAGCCAGTGGGTGGCGAGCAGGTAGGACGGCTCGTTGCCGCCGAACGAGATCAGCCGGTGGTTGTCGAGGTCGGCGATGCTCTTGGGCTCGCCGAAGCGCTTGACGTAGTCGGCCGCCGCGTAGGCGTGGTAATGCACCGTGAACAGCCGCCGCTGGATCAGGTCGGGCTGGGCCGGCCGCCGCATGCGGATCGCGACGTCGGCCTCCCGCATGGCGAGGTCGAGTTCCTCGTTGGTGAGGATCATCTCGACGCGGACGTCGGGGTAGAGGTCGAGGAACTCGGCCACGCGCTGAGCGAGCCACGAGGTGCCGAGCCCCACGGTGGTGGTCACCTTGAGGTCGCCGGACGGGCGCTCGCTGGTTTCGACGAGGCGCGCGCGGGTGTTCTCCAGGCGCAGCTTCATGTCCCGCGCGGCGCGGAACAGCAGGTCGCCCTGCTCGGTGAGGATGAGCCCCCTGGCGTGGCGGTGGAACAGAGGTGCCTTCAACTCGCGCTCGAGGGCGCTGATCTGGCGGCTGACGGCCGATTGGCTCAGGCCGATGTCGTCGCCGGCGCGCGTGAAGCTGCCGGCCTCGGCGACGTTGAGGAAGATGCGGATCTTGTCCCAGTCCACGGCGTCCACTCCCGTACGCACCCCGGTGTCGTCCCGTTCGCCGTTGCCGGCCCGGACCCTGACACGCGCCGCGCGGTGACCCACGGATCACAGTGTGGGTCGTCCATGCGAGAAGCGCCGACGGCCCATGCCGTCAGCGCTCAGGTTAGGACTTCGATCTTGCGATTGTGTTGCGGCCGGGCGCAAGCCGCGGCGGACAAAAATCGCTATTCGGCCGCAGCTTGCTGTGGGGTCTCGCCGACTTCGAGGGCGGCGATGAACTTTTCGGCGTCGAGGGCCGCCATGCAGCCCATGCCGGCCGCCGTGATCGCCTGGCGGTAGATGTCGTCGGTGACGTCGCCGGCGGCATAGACGCCGGGAATCGCCGTGTGGGTCGTCCCCGGCTTGGTCTCGATGTAGCCGCCGTCGCGCATGGCGAGCTGACCCTCGAAGATCGCCGTCGCGGGCTGGTGCCCGATGGCGATGAACACGCCGTCGGTCTTGCGTTCGACGATCTCGCCCGAGCGCACGTCCTTGAGGCGCAGGTGCGTCACCGACGGGGGCTTCTGCGTGCCGCAGACTTCCTCGACGGCGTGGTGCCACAGCACCTCGACGTTGGGATGCTTGAACAGGCGCTCCTGCAGGATGCGCTCGGCCCGAAACTCGCCCCTGCGGTGGACCACCGTCACCTTGGAGGCGAGGTTGGCGAGATAGAGCGCCTCCTCCACGGCGGTGTTGCCGCCGCCGACCACCACGACCTCCTTGCCCCGGAAGAAGAAGCCGTCGCAGGTGGCGCAGGCCGAGACGCCGAAGCCCTGGAACGCCGCTTCGGAGGGCAGGCCGAGCCACTTCGCCTGGGCGCCCGTGGCGATGACGAGGGCGTCGCACGAGTAGGTCTCGCCGGAATCGGCTTCCAGCCGGAACGGCCGGACCTTGAGATCGACCTTGGTGATGTACTCGGACACGATTCTGGTGCCGACATGCTCGGCCTGGGCGCGCATCTGCTCCATGAGCCACGGCCCCTGGATCGCTTGCGCGAAGCCCGGATAGTTCTCCACATCCGTGGTGATCATGAGCTGGCCGCCGGGCTGGAAGCCGGAGATCATCAGGGGCTCGACCATGGCGCGGGCGGCGTAGATGGCGGCGGTGTAGCCGGCCGGCCCCGAGCCGATGATGACGAGCTTGGAATGGGTGTGCGCCATCGGATTCGTCTCCTTCAGGATGGGTCGGCGGAGGCCAGGCGCGCGACATGCGCGTCGTAGGCCCGCGCCATCGCCTGCGCGATGGCCGGCGTCGCGTCGAGGGGTTCGTAGCGCAAGGTCTCCAAACGACCGATGAAGGGCTTCAACGCGCCCGCCATGGCGAGGCCCGCGAACAGCCGCCTGTGACGGATATAGGTCTTCGGCAGGTCGAACAGGAGGACCGGGGCGCCCGTGCTCACGGCCTCGCCGACCATGTTCGCCGAATCCGACGTGACCACGATGGACTCGGCGAGCGCCAGCATGGCGACGTAGGGGTTCTCGCCCGTCCCGTCCCAGAAGAACCCGCCCTTGGCCGCGACCAGGGCCTCGAGGGCGTCGCGCAGGTCCGGCGGGGTGCGGCGCGAGACCGTCAACATCAGCGAGCAGCCACCCTCCGAGAGCTTGGTCAGATCGCGCACGAGGCGGCGCATGTCGGCGTTGCGGTAGGTGAGATGCCGGCTGTCGCCGCCGATGAGCACGGCGATGCGCGGCCAGGGCAGGCCGGCGAGGCGCGGATCGGGCCGGGCGCGCGCGGCGGCGAGGCGCTTGGCGGACACCTGATGCGGCGCGGTGAGGGTGGTGAAGACGTTCTCCCCCCGCAGGTCGTCGTAATCCGGCACCCAGACGAAGTTGGCGGTCTGCGGTCCCGTGCGCGGGTCCTTGAGGAACGCTGTGAAGGTTCGTCCCCCCGAGGCTTCGCGGACGGCCCGCAGGTACGGTACCGACCGCCGACCCGAGGCGACGAGGATGTCGGGCAGCGGCCCCGACAGGGCGCCGCGCGCCCGGCCCGGCCGATCGCCCGGGTCCACCGGCCCCCACGGCGCCATCCAGCCGAAGGGCGGGCGCGGCGTGATGCGCCGGGTCTCGAAGGCGAGGCCGAGGGTCTCGGCGAGGCCGAGGCACTGGTTCTCGTCGCCGGCCTTGCCGTCGGTGACGATCCAGGTCCTGGCCTGGGCGATCTCGCGCGGAGGGGAGGGGGTCGTTGCCGGACGGCCGGACGGTGCATGCATCCGGGACGCTTTCGACATCGGCGCCGCCACGTCAATCCCGCCGGTCGGTTCGCCCGACGATCACTGCGACGGCAGGGCCCGCCGAAGCCAGCCGGCGTAATGCGCCGCGATGGCGGTCACCCGCCGACGCTCCGATTCGGGATCGTACCAGGCCCCCCCGGAACTCGCCGGGACGACGGACAGCTGGGGATGCCGGGCCAGCACCTCGCCACGGCGACCGACGAGGAGGGCCTCCCCGTCGAGATAGTCGGAATCCATGCTGCCGCCGAAGCCGCTCCGGCCCTGGTTGCCGACATAGGGGTTCATCGACAGGCTGCGCAGGCGCACCACCAGGGTCGGGCCGCGCCCACCGGAAACATCGGCGAACTCGGCGCGCAGGGCCTGGGTAAGATCGTCCTGAAGCGCCCGGGCGCGGGGACCGTCCCCCTGGGCGAGGAGGGGTCCGACATCGACGCGGATGCCGGACAGCCGCTCGCCCCCGAGGCTCGGCAGACCCTGGGCCGAAGCCGGGGCGGCGAGGGAGAGGAGGCCGAGAAGGCCTCCCGTCCCGGCCCAGCGCAACAGGCGGCGCACGACGACGCTCAGGCGCCGTACTGGACGGCGACGACCTCGTAGGACTTGCCGCCGCCGGGCGTCGTCACTTCGACGGTGTCGCCCACACCCTTGCCGATGAGGGCGCGGGCGATGGGGGAGGTGATGGACACGAGGCCCGAGCGCACGTCGGCCTCCGGCTCGCCGACGAGCTGGTAGGTCTTCTCTTCCTCGGTGTCCTCGTCGACGAGCTTCACCGTGGCGCCGAACTTGATCTTGGTCCCGGAGAGCTTGGTGACGTCGATCACCTCGGCGCGCGCGATCATGCTTTCGAGTTCCATGACGCGGCCCTCGTTGTGGGACTGCGCCTCCTTGGCGGCATGGTACTCGGCGTTCTCCGATAGGTCGCCGAGGGCTCGTGCCTCGGAGATCGCCTGGATGATGCGCTGGCGCTCCACCTGCTGGCGGTGCTTCAACTCCTGCTCCAGCGCCGCGTAGCCGCGCACCGTCATCGGAACCTTGTCTATGGTCATCGTCTCGCGCCACAATGAAGAGGCCCGAAGGGAGCGCAATCGCTCCCCCCGGGCCAGAATAAGATCGTCCAGAACCTAATGCGTCGCGGCCGTGACGCAAGTCACCCGCAACGCGATGATTCAGGCCGCGAAGTATTCCTGCAAGGCGCGGACTTGGAGATCGCCTTCCAGATAGGCCTTGATCCCCTCGGCCGCCGCCATCGCACCCGCGAGAGTGGTGTAGTACGGCACTTTATGCAAGAGGGCCGCGCGGCGGAGCGAGCGGGAGTCGGAGAGCGCACCCGCCCCCTCGGTGGTGTTGAACACGAGCTGGATGTCGCCGTTCTTGATGGAATCGACCACGTGCGGCCGGCCTTCCAGAACCTTGTTCACCCGCTCCGTCGGTACGCCCTGTTCCGCGAGATAGCGCTGGGTGCCGCTGGTGGCGATGATGGTGAAGCCGAGTTCCGCGAGCAGGCGGATCGCCGGCAGGATCCGGGCCTTGTCGGCATCGCGCACGGAGACGAACACCGCCCCGCCCTTCGGCACCTGGGTGCCGGATCCGAGCTGGCTTTTCGCAAAGGCGACGCCGAAGCTCGAATCGAGGCCGATGACCTCGCCGGTGGAGCGCATCTCGGGGCCGAGCAGCACATCGACGCCGGGGAAGCGCGCGAACGGGAACACCGCTTCCTTGACGGCGATGTGATCGAGCACCTTGGCCTTGAGGCCGAAGCTCGCCAGCGGCTCTCCGGCCATGACGCGGGCGGCGATCTTGGCGATGGGCTCGCCGATCACCTTCGCCACGAACGGCACCGTGCGCGAGGCGCGGGGGTTCACCTCCAGCACGTAGATGGCGCCGTCCTTGATGGCGTACTGCACGTTCATCAGGCCGCCGACCTTGAGCGCCAGGGCCATGGCCTTCGTCTGCCGCTCCAACTCCGAAATGATCTCGGGCGAGAGCGAGCGCGACGGCAGCGAGCAGGCCGAATCGCCCGAATGGATGCCCGCCTCCTCGATGTGCTCCATGATGCCGGCAATGAACACGTCCGTGCCGTCGCAGATGGCATCGACGTCGATCTCGGTGGCGTCCGACAGGTAGCGGTCGAACAGGAGCGGGTTCTTGCCCAGCACCGTGTTGATCTGCCCCGTCTTGTCGTTGGGGTAGCGCGCCTTGACGTCGGAGGGGATCAGGCTCGGCAGGGTGTCGAGGAGATAATCCGCGAACTGGGTCTCGTCGCGGATGATCGCCATGGCGCGCCCGCCGAGCACGTAGCTCGGCCGCACCACGAAGGGCAGGCCGAGATCGGCGGCCACCAGCCGGCTCTGCTCGACCGAATAGGCGATGCCGTTCTTCGGCTGCTTCATCCCGAGCTTGTCGAGGAGGCGCTTGAACTGGTCGCGGTCCTCGGCGAGGTCGATGGCGTCGGGCGAAGTGCCGAGGATCGGCACCCCGGCGGCCTCCAGGGCGCGGGCGAGCTTGAGCGGGGTCTGGCCGCCGAACTGCACGATGACGCCGTGCAGCGTCCCGGCCTGACGCTCGGTCTCGATGATCTCGAGCACGTCCTCCTCGGTCAGGGGCTCGAAGTAGAGCCGGTCGGAGGTGTCGTAATCCGTCGAGACCGTCTCGGGGTTGCAGTTGACCATGATGGTCTCGTAGCCGGCCTGGGTCAGCGCGAAGCAGGCGTGACAGCAGCAATAGTCGAACTCGATGCCCTGGCCGATGCGGTTCGGGCCACCGCCGAGGATGATGACCTTCTTCGCCTCCGTCGGCTGGGCCTCGTCGACGACCGTCCCGGCGAAGGGCGCGACATAGGTCGAGTACATGTAGGCAGTGGGCGCCTTGAACTCGGCCGCGCAAGTGTCGATGCGCTTGAACACCGGGCGGACGCCCAGCGCCCGGCGGTTCCTACGCACCGACTCCTCGTCGGTCTTCGCCAGCACGGCGAGGCGCGCGTCGGAGAAGCCGGCGGCCTTGAGCTGGCGCAGCGCTCCCGGCGTCGTCGGGATGCCGTGCGCCTTGACCCGGTTCTCGAGGTCGATGATCGCCTGGAGTTGCTCCAGGAACCACGGATCGATCTTGCACGAGGCGTGGACCTCCGCGTGGCTGACGCCGAGGCGCAGGGCCTGGCCGACCTTGAGGAGCCGGTCCGGGGTCGGGGTGCCGAGGGCCGCCTTAATGGCGTTGTGGTCGTCGCCCTTGCCGAGGCCTTCGATCTCGATCTCGTCGAGGCCGGTGAGGCCGGTCTCGAGGGAGCGCAGGGCCTTCTGCAGGGATTCGGCGAAGCACCGGCCGATGGCCATGGCCTCGCCCACCGACTTCATGGCGGTGGTGAGCGTCGGCTCGGCGCCGGGGAACTTCTCGAAGGCGAAGCGCGGAATCTTGGTGACGACGTAGTCGATGGTCGGCTCGAACGAAGCCGGGGTCGCCCCGCCCGTGATGTCGTTTGCGATCTCGTCGAGGGTGTAGCCGACGGCGAGCTTGGCCGCGACCTTGGCGATGGGAAAGCCCGTGGCCTTCGACGCGAGCGCCGATGAGCGCGAGACGCGCGGGTTCATCTCGATGACGATCATCCGGCCGGTGGCCGGGTCGATGGCGAACTGGACGTTGGAGCCGCCGGTCTCGACGCCGATCTCGCGAAGCACCGCGAGCGACGCGTCGCGCATCACCTGATATTCCTTGTCGGTCAGCGTGAGCGCCGGAGCGACGGTGATGGAATCGCCCGTGTGGACGCCCATTGGGTCGATGTTCTCGATGGAGCAGACGATGATGCAGTTGTCGTTCCTGTCGCGGACGACCTCCATCTCGTACTCCTTCCAGCCGAGCACGCTCTCCTCGATCAGGACCTCGTTTGTGGGCGAGGCATCGATGCCGCGCTCGACGATGTCGAGGAACTCCTCCCGGTTGTAGGCGATGCCGCCACCCGTGCCGCCCATGGTGAAGGACGGCCGGATGATCGCCGGCAGGCCGACATCGGCGAGCGCGATGAGCGCTTGCCCGATGGCGTGCTCGCCGTAGCGCTTGCGCCGGTCGGATTCGCCCCGGTGCCAGGTCTTTTCGAACGCGGCCAGCGCGGGCGCGCGGGCGTCGCCCTCGGTGGCGGTCTCGATCCGGGCGATCTCGGCGAGGTACTTCTCGCGGTCGACCTTCTTGGCCGCCGACGCGTTGGCCACCGCCGATTTCGGCGTCTCCAGGCCGATCTTGGTCATGGCGTCGCGAAACAGCTGGCGGTCCTCGGCCTTGTCGATGGCCTCGGCGGTGGCGCCGATCATCTGGACGTCAAACTTTTCGAGGATGCCCATCTTCTTGAGGGACAGGGCGCAGTTCAGCGCGGTCTGGCCGCCCATGGTCGGCAGCAGGGCGAAGCCCCCCGGCACCACGTGACGCTCCTTCTCGATGATCTTGGCGACGATCTCCGGGGTGATCGGCTCGACATAGGTGGCGTCGGCCATGTCCGGGTCGGTCATGATCGTGGCCGGGTTCGAATTGACCAGCACGATCCGGTAGCCCTCCTCGCGGAGCGCCTTGCAGGCCTGGGTGCCAGAATAGTCGAACTCGCACGCCTGTCCGATGACGATCGGGCCCGCACCGATGATGAGGATCGTGGAGAGATCGGTGCGTTTCGGCATCGGGGGCCCTGGCTTGCGGGCACGCGCCCAGGCACACGCGGCGCCACCATCGGGGGCTGCCGTGTGCGGGCGCGAGCGGCGTGGATTGTCGTTAGGCTTCGCGTCTACACGCCGCCGCCCGGTTTTGGAAGGGCGGAGCGGTGGGCGCCGTCAGCCATACGCAGGAACCATGCCCGCCGCCGGCCCCCAAGATCTTCTTACGAATAGAACTGTTTGAATTCGTAAGTATCGGCGAATTTGCCCGACATTGTGCGTTGCTATATTTGCGCAAGATCGACGAAACGCGTCGATATTCTTCAGAATCATTCGAGGAAACGCATGACGAAGCTCACCCTGCTCGCCGGAACGGTCACCCTGTGCGCGACCCTCGGCACGGCCGCGATGGCGGCCGAGTTCACGGTCAAGACCCTCGACAGCGGCGCGGACGGCATGATGGTGTTCGAGCCCGCCCTGGTGAAGCTGCCGGCGGGCGACAGCATCCGCTTCACCCCAACGGACAAGGGGCACAACGCCGAGCTGATCAAGGGCATGGCGCCCGAGGGCGCGGCGACGTTCAAGACCGTGGTCGTCAAGGAGGAGGAGAGGTGGTGACCTTCGACAAGCCGGGCGTCTACGGCATCAAGTGCGCGCCGCACTACATCATGGGGATGATCGGCCTGGTGGTGGTGGGGGACCAGACGGCGAACCTCGACGCCGCCAAGGCCGTTCCGCATGACATAATCGCAACGAAGCGGTTCGAGCCGCTGTTCGCGAAGGTGCAATAGGCACGCTCGCGGGCCGGAGGTGATCGTCCGCCTCCGGCAGGTTCGCTGAACTTAAAGGCCGGCGTAGAGTGCGGCCACAGCCCGGTCGATGGACAGGGTGAACACCCCGAAGGCCACGACGGCGGCGGCGGCGAATTCCAGGGCGGCGCTGGATAGCGTCTGGCTGCGGCGCAGGAGTTCGCGGCCGAAGAACAGGCTCACCCAGGCGATGGTGAGAACCGCCGGCAGGACGAACAGGAAGGACAGGGTGCTCTCGACGCGGTCGAGCCCGGCGGCGGGGTCGATGAGGGCCCGGATGTTGCGCACCCACGGCGCGTAGCAAGCCGCGTACAGGGTGGTCATCCAAGACAGGCCGACACCGACGCCGAGATGGAAAGTGAAGAGGCGATGCAGGCGCGAGAAGTCGTCGCGCGCGTCGTCGAAGGTCATGTGGAGATCCCCGCCATCGGTCCGGTTCGGGCCCGCGCGACGAAGCTTCGAGCGTCGTCCTTAGCGGGCCGTTAACGGTGCGGGGATGCCCGGCAATGCCGGACATTTTGTGACGCGCTCCGGTCCATATCGGGGCAGGTGGCTCGCACAGACCGGACTGGAGCGACCCCCGACGCGGCCGGCCGCCGACCTCACTCCGCCACGGCGTGGAGCGTCTCGGGCTTGCCCGCCCGCATCAGGGCGACGAAGCGCTCGAACAGGTAGTGGCTGTCGCGCGGCCCCGGCGAGGCCTCGGGGTGATGCTGCACCGAGAAGGCCGGGCGGTCGGTGAGCGAAAGGCCGCAATTCGAGCCGTCGAACAGCGACACGTGGGTCTCCACCGCGGTTGCCGGCAGGCTCCCCGGATCGACGGCGAAGCCGTGGTTCATCGACACGATCTCGACCTTGCCGGTGGTCTTGTCCTTCACCGGATGGTTGGCGCCGTGGTGGCCTTGCGCCATCTTCACCGTGCGGCCACCGAGCGCCAGGCCCATGAGCTGGTGCCCGAGGCAGATGCCGAAGGTCGGCACCTTCTCGGACAGGAGTTCGCGGATCACCGGCACGGCGTATTCGCCCGTCGCCGCCGGGTCGCCGGGGCCGTTCGACAGGAACACGCCGTCGGGCTTCATCGCCATGATCTCGGCCGCACTCGTGGTGGCGGGCACGACGGTGACGTCGCAGCCGGCTTGCGCCAGCAGGCGCAGGATGTTGCGCTTCACGCCGTAATCGATGGCCACGACCTTCAGGCCCTGGCCGGCCGGGCGGTCGCCGTAGCCGGTCTTCACGCCCCAGGTGGTCTGCGACCAGGCGGAGGTCTCGCGGCTGGTCACCGGCGGCACGAGGTCGAGGCCCTCCATGGGGGCCAAGGCGGCGGCGCGCGCCTTCAGCGCCTCGCGGTCGAAGCTGCCGTCCGGAGCGTTGGCGATGACGGCGTTGGGCATGCCATGGTCGCGGATCAGGGCGGTGAGCGCGCGGGTGTCCACCCCGGTGATGCCCACGATGCCGCGCGCCTTCAGCCAGGCGTCGAGGTGGCTCGACGAGCGCCAGCTCGACGGGTTGGTCACCGCCGAGGCGATGACGGCGCCGCGCACGCCCGAGGCCGGGGCGGCGTCGAGGCTTTCCAGATCCTCGTCGTTGGTGCCGGTGTTGCCGATATGGGGAAACGTGAAGGTGACGATCTGTCCGGCATAGGACGGGTCGGTCAGGATCTCCTGATAGCCGGTCATCGCCGTGTTGAAGCAGACCTCGCCGTCGGCGGCCCCGGTCTGGCCGATGCCGAACCCTTCGAGGATCGTGCCGTCGGCGAGAACCAGGAGGGCGGTGGCGACGGGCTCGGCCCAGGGGGCCGGGGAGGGTGCGGCGGTGGCGGGGTGCGCGCGGGCGCCTTCATCTTGCAGCATCGGCGTGATCTCGCTTATGTCCGGCCGATCCCGGCGCCGTGCGACACGGCGCAAGCCGTGCGACACGGCACACGCGGGTGGCTTGTCGTGCGGCGCTCATACCGAGCGGGCGGCGATGGGGTCAATGTGGCCCCACGCACCCACCGGCTCAAGACGCGCGATCCACTCAGCAATTCACAGACCAGCCCGATCAGGAGACTTCCATGCTGCGCGCCCGCCTCACCACCGAGATGAAAGAGGCCATGAAGGCCGGCGACAAGGCGAAACTCGCCACCGTGCGGATGATCCAGGCCGCCCTGAAGGACAAGGACATCGAGGCGCGAGGGCTGGGCAAGGAACAGCCCACCGACGAGGAGATCCTCGCGCTCCTCCAGAAGATGATCAAGCAGCGCAACGAATCGGCCGGCGTCTACGATCAGGGCGGCCGCCCGGAACTCGCCGAGAACGAGCGCGCCGAGGCTGCGATCATTGCCGGGTACCTGCCCCAGCAGATGGACGAGGCCGAAACCCGCGCCGCCATCGAAGCCGCCGTCGCCGAGACGGGCGCCGCCGGCCCCAAGGACATGGGCAAGGTCATCGCGTCCCTGAAGGCGGCCTATGCCGGCCGGATGGATTTCGGCAAGGCGAGCGGGCTGGTGAAAGAGGTGCTGAACGCCAAGGCGTGAGGCGAGGCGGCAGGCCGCGACGCTCGGCGTTCGGGACTCCTTAAGTCCCTTCGGCTAAACTGGACGGCCGCAGAGGTCCCATGCGCTATCCGCCCCACATCCTCGAAGAGATCCGCGCGCGCCTGCCCGCCTCCGACGTGGTCGGGCGCCGCGTCCGGCTGAAGAAGGCGGGGCGCGAGTGGCGCGGCCTGTCGCCGTTCAACGCCGAGAAATCGCCGTCGTTCTACGTCAACGACCAGAAGCAGTTCTACCACTGCTTCTCGAGCGGAAAACACGGCGACGTGTTCACCTTCCTGATGGAGACGGAAGGGCTGAGCTTTCCCGAGGCCGTCGAGCGCCTGGCCTCGGAGGCCGGCGTCAGCCTGCCGACCCCGAGTGCCGACACCCGGGAAATGGAGACGAAGCGCGCCGGCGCCCTCGACATCATGGAGATGGCGGCCGCGTTCTACGAGGCGCAGCTCGCCGGGAGCGCCGGGATCGAGGCCCGGGCCTATCTCGACCGGCGCCAGCTCGGACTCGACACCCGCGCGCGGTTCCGCCTCGGCTACGCGCCGAACGACCGCTACGCTCTTCGCGATCATCTGGCCGCCAAGGAGGTGTCCAAGGAAATGATGGCCGAGCTCGGCCTGATCGTGACCGGCGACGACATCAAGGTGCCGTACGACAAGTTTCGCGACCGGGTGATGTTTCCCATCACCGATTCGCGCGGACGCGTCATCGCCTTCGGCGGCCGGGCGATGCAGAAGGACGCCAAGGCGAAGTACATGAACTCGCCGGAGACGCCGCTCTTCCACAAGGGCCAGCTCCTCTACAACCTGCACGGCGCGCGGAAGGCGGCCCACGATCGCGGTACCATCATCGCCGTCGAGGGCTACGTCGACGTCATCGCCATGACGCTGGCGGGCCACCCGAACGCCGTGGCGGGCCTCGGCACCGCGCTGACGGAGGAGCAGGTCGCGCTGCTGTGGCGCCACGGCGACGAGCCGATCCTGTGTTTCGACGGGGACGGCGCCGGTCAGCGCGCCGCCTTTCGGGCGCTGGACGTCGCCCTGCCGGGCCTGACGCCGGGCAAATCCCTGCGCTTCGCCATGCTGCCCGAGGGGCAGGACCCCGACGACCTCCTGCGCTCCGAGGGCAAGGCCGCCATCGACCGGGTGCTGGAGGGCGCGCGCCCCCTGGTGGAAGTGCTGTGGTCGCGGGCGACCGAGGGCGCGCCCCTCGACACGCCCGAGCGCCGGGCAGGCCTCGCCAAGATCCTGCGCGAGATGGTGGCGGGCATCCGCGACGAGACCGTGCGGGGGTTCTACCGCGACGAGATCGAGGGCCGCCTGCGCGCGCTCTCACCCCAGTCGAACCAGGGCCGACGCGGCCCGTGGGAGCCCCGACAGGGCGGCGGCGGGGGCCGGCCGGCCTACCAGCGGACCCCGCGCCCGGGCGATCCGCCGCCGTCGCCGCGCATCACCACCAAGTTCAACCCGCTCTATGCGGGCGAGACCAACGCCGCCGGCCCCGTGGCGTTTCGCGACCGCGAGGCGATGATCGTGTCGAGCCTCCTCGTCCACCCGGAACTCCTCGGCATCGAGGCGGAGGATCTCGCCGAACTCGAACTCGGCGATTCCGACGCGCAGGCCCTGCGCTCGCTGCTCCTCGACAGCCACGCCGATGCCGGACAGCCCGGCGTCGAGGTCCTGGAGGCCCGCCTGCGGCGCACCGGACTGGTCGAGGCGTCGGAACGACTGGCCACTCATGTGCGCCCCGGGGACCGATGGACCCTTGACGCGCATGCCGATCCCGTGCGTCTCGAAGACGCATTGCGTCAGGCCGTGATCTTGCACCGCAAGTCCGGCGCGCTAAATAGCGAACTTCGCTTGGCGGAACACGCCCTGGCCGAGGACTTCACGGAGGCGAACTTCGCTTGGCTGTGTGACGTGAAGCAACGTATGGCCGTGGTCGCCGGAGCGGAGGCGGAGGAGGACGGGTCCGACGCCGATGCGGCAGCGGGCTAGGCCTTCGAAGGAATGGAATTCTCGCGCCGAAGGCGGCGCATGGTTAACAATCGGTCAAGCGTCTCGCTTGCATACCGGGATCTGAGATCGACGCGGGCGCTTTTCGGCGTTCCGCACACCATATGCATTGCAACGTCGTAGACGCGGAGTGAGCCACACACTCCCGCGCGACATTGCCACGACAACCATAGGCGGACCATGGCGACGAAGGCAACGGAACGGGACGAGACGGATGCTGCCCCCGAGGCACAGACGGACGGGCCGCTTCTCGATCTGACGGATGCCTCCGTCAAGCGGATGGTGAAGCTCGCCAAGAAGCGCGGCTACATCACCTACGAGGAGATCAACGAGGTCCTGCCCGACGGCCAGTCCGATCCCGACCAGATCGAGGACGTACTGTCCCAGCTCTCCGAGATGGGCATCAACGTCGTCGAGGCGGAGGAGACCGAGGAGACCGCCGGCGAGACCAAGGCCAACGGCGAGGCCGGCGAGGACGAGGACGGCGCGGAGGGGACCGAGGTCGCCGAGATCGCGCCGACCAAGGCGCCGGCCGTGCGCGAGACCACGACCAAGGAGCCCACCGACCGTACGGACGATCCCGTGCGGATGTACCTGCGCGAGATGGGCTCCGTGGAGCTGCTGTCGCGCGAGGGCGAAATCGCCATCGCCAAGCGCATCGAGGCGGGCCGCGAGGCGATGATCGCCGGACTGTGCGAGAGCCCACTGACCTTCCAGGCCATCATCATCTGGCGCGACGAACTCGTCGACGGACGGGTGCTCCTGCGCGAGATCATCGACCTCGAAGCCACCTACGCGGGTCCCGACGCCAAAAACGCGATGCAGATCGCGGAAGGCGGCGAGGAAGCCGAGGAGACCGAGGCCGAAACTCCGGCGGCGCCCGAGGGCGACGACGAGGACGACATGGAGAACAACGTCTCCCTGGCGGCCATGGAGACCGAGATCAAGCCGCGCGTCCTCGAGACGTTCGACAACATCGCGAACAACTACAAGAAGCTGCGCAAGCTGCAGAGCGAGCACGCCGAGGTGAAGGCCTCGGGCGGGACCCTGACGGAGGCGCAGGCCGCCAAGCGCGACGAGTTGAAGGACATCGTCGTCACCGACGTGAAGTCCCTCTCGCTCAACGCCAACCGCATCGAGGCCCTGGTCGAGCAGCTCTACGACATCAACAAGCGCCTCATCTCGCATGAGGGCCGCCTGATGCGCTACGCCGAGACCCACGGCGTCGCCCGCGACGAGTTCCTGCGCCACTACCAGGGCTGGGAGCTCGACCCGAACTGGATGGAACGCGTCGGCAGCCTCGGCGGCCGCGGCTGGAAGAACCTCGTCGAGAAGGGCCAGAAGGAGGTCGTGCGCCTGCGCGAGCAGATCCTGACGCTCGCCTCCGAGACGGGCCTGGAGATCGGCGAGTACCGCAAGATCGTCAACATGGTCCAGAAGGGCGAGCGCGAAGCCCGTCAGGCCAAGAAGGAGATGATCGAAGCGAACCTCCGCCTCGTGATCTCCATCGCCAAGAAGTACACCAACCGCGGCCTGCAGTTCCTGGACCTGATCCAGGAGGGCAACATCGGTTTGATGAAGGCGGTGGACAAGTTCGAGTACCGTCGCGGCTACAAGTTCTCGACCTACGCCACCTGGTGGATTCGCCAGGCGATCACCCGCTCCATCGCCGATCAGGCGCGTACCATCCGCATCCCGGTGCACATGATCGAGACGATCAACAAGATCGTCCGCACCTCGCGCCAGATGCTGCACGAGATCGGCCGCGAGCCGACCCCCGAGGAACTGGCCGAGAAATTGGCCATGCCCCTGGAGAAGGTGCGCAAGGTCCTGAAGATCGCCAAGGAGCCGATCTCCCTCGAAACCCCCATCGGCGACGAGGAGGACAGCCACCTCGGCGACTTCATCGAGGACAAGAACGTCGTCCTGCCCATCGACGCGGCGATCCAGAGCAATCTGCGCGAGACCACGACGCGCGTCCTCGCCTCGCTGACCCCGCGCGAGGAGCGCGTATTGCGCATGCGCTTCGGCATCGGCATGAACACCGATCACACCCTCGAGGAGGTCGGCCAGCAATTCTCGGTGACCCGCGAGCGCATCCGCCAGATCGAGGCCAAGGCCCTGCGCAAGCTCAAGCACCCGAGCCGGTCGCGCAAACTGCGCAGCTTCCTCGACAACTGAAGTCGTAAAAAGGCGGCCCGGTAGGCCGCCTTTTTCGATTCAATGCATCGCCGTACGTTCAGTCAGCGGCCTTCGGCATGTTGCGCCAAGTCGAACTGTCTCGTCATGCTTTCCGGATGTAACTGATGGCGGCGACCACTCCGCCACGCGGTTCGTTCACCGAGGATTGCAGGAAGTAACCGTCCTTAGTGACTTGCATCGATACTTTCCGGGCATCGTAGAGTCCGCGGAAAACGCTTTCTGGCGTCACGTCGCCGATAACGTCCATGTTTGTTCCATTGTCGTTCGTATAGGGGCTCGCGAAGAACAGGGCTATCCGCTTCTTTGTCACCGAGGTGCTGAAAACCATGACGCCCTCGGCGCCGCGTAGCCCGAATTTCTTGTCCGAAAAGTAGATCCCGGCGGAAATGAAATTGTCCGGGTCGTCCTTGCCGAAGATGGTGCGATGATTGACCTGCACTTCGGGTGAACTCAAGCCCGACGGATGGTCGGCCATGAAGCTCTTCATGTCGCCATGCGCCATGTAGAGATCGCCTTGGTTGGCACCGGTCAGACCATCGCGCCACTTGTTAACCGTCAGGTTCTCGTCCGTATCGTTCATGACGATTCCGAGGACCTTCTTCGGGTTTTCCAGAAACAGGAACAGGAGCAAACCGACGAGTGCGAAGACGATGACCGAGATGGCAGTCTTCATGCCGAGGCCGGCGATTCCCGCTCGTGCAGCACCGAGGAACGTCGTCCCACCGGCACGATAGGCGTCGATAGCGAGCTTCGTGGCTGCGAGACCGACGCTGAGCACGCCGCCGCCGATGATTTCACCGGCCGCCTGCCCGGGCGTCTTCGCGTTCGAGGCGTTCTCGAACCGCTTCGTCAGCATATAGACATAATCTTTGACGTCGTTCCCCCTGTAACTCAGGATTGTGGGGACGTCCGTGGGTACGATTGTGAAGTTGGGCTCGATGTCCACGTCACTCGCGAGCATCGCGTCCAGGAGCGCGTCTTCGGCTTCGCGGTTGGGGCTGCCCTGATGCCAATCCTCAAGGTAGCCCTCACGCTTCGCCTTATCGAAGATCGCATCGAGCAGTGCCCCGGCGGCACGCTTCTTCTTCTCGGCATATGGGAGATGCGAACGAAGGATAGGTGCGAGGTCGACGTTGAACTGCTTTCGCAGATTGCCGATGACCTCCTCGGCGAACGCAACTTCAGAGAGTTCGAGTAAACGGCTTTCCAATCGAATCATCACACGCTTCCTTACGTTGAGGTTGCGCTATCGAGATGCAATACAACCTGAAAGAAAACAATCTTAGATTTCATTTCACGTGAGGATTCGACACCGTCGTGATTCGAGGCCTTTCGGGATCGTGCCCATCTCCCCCACCGGAGGTCCTGGGGGAGGCGAGGCGCGGAATTCGAATGGAATTGCAACCGGGGTCCGCAGATTTCACGTTGATCCAACCATCGTTTCCCGGTTGATGGCGGTTCGGAGAGCCGCGCAAAGCGAGCGTCCGGTTGCCGAAGCGCGATCCTTGACCCAACTAGGCCATATGCTCGATCGAGGTCCGCCCCAGTCGCCGCCCACCGCCGAAGCCGACGGATCGGAAGCGAACGACGTTCCGTTCGGCGCCCTGCAGCAATGCGTGGCCCTGCGCGACTGGCTGCTGAGCGAGGGCGCCCGGATGCCCAACGCCGAGGACCTCCTGGCGGGGTTGGCCGAGCGGCTCATCGACCTCGGGGTGCCGGTGGACCGGGCGACCACGGCCATCGACGCCCTGCATTCCGAGTATTCCGGCGTCGGCCGTTTCTGGACCCGCGAATCGGGCTCGACGGTGCGGCTGTTCCCCCACGGCGACGCCTCCGACAAGGCCTACCGCGAGAGCCCGTTCCAGACGGTCCACGAGACCGGGGAGTGGCTGATCCTCGATCTTTCCGAGACGCCGTCCGACGCCTACGCGGTGATTCCCGACCTGAAGGCCGAGGGCTACCGCCACTACATCGTGGCGCCGCTGTTCTTCACCAACGGCACCCGCAACGGCATCACGTTCGCCACACGCAGCGCGGATGGATTTCGCGATGAGGACGTGGCGATCCTGCGCTTCGTCATCCCGACGCTCGCCGCCGTGATGGAGATGCGCAGCATCAACAAGCAGCTCGACCACGTGCTGCGGATCTATGTCGGCGACGAACCGCACAAGGCGATCCTGGCCGGATCGATCCGGCGCGGCCACGTTCAGCGCATCCGCTCGGCGATCCTGTTCGCCGACATGCGCGACTACACCCGCATCTCCGCCGAGATGACCCCGGAAGAAGCGGTGGACCTCCTCAACATCTTCTTCGACTGCCTCGTGCCGGCCATTGAGCGCGAGGGCGGCGAGGTGCTGAAGTATCTCGGTGACGGCCTGCTGGCGATCTTTCGCGAACGCGGCGACGACCTCGGCGGGGCGGCCAAGGGGGCGTTGACGGCGGCCCAGAGCGCGCTCGCGGCCCTCGACGAGGCCAACGGCCTCGGGCGCTTCGCCCAGCCCGTGGCGGCCGGCATCGCGCTCCATCACGGCGAGGCCGCCTACGGCAATGTCGGCTCGGGCGCGCGCCTCGACTTCACGGTCATCGGCCGCGACGTCAACCTCGCGAGCCGCCTCGCCCGCCTCAACAGGACGCTCGGCGAGCCCCTGCTGATGTCCAAGCCCTTCGTGGATTTCCTCTGGGGCGATCCGGTCTCCCTCGGCACCCACGCCCTCGACGGGTTCGCCGAGCCCATGGGGGTGTTCCGCCCCGGACGGCCGGCCGCGACGGTGTGACGAGGCGCGCGGGGTGTTGACCGGAGGGCCGTCCCGGCCCACATCGGTGGTGTTCCAGGGAGATCCCCGGCAAGGGGCTGAGAAACCGATGAGCGGCCTGCGTGCGGGCGGCGGCGCGGAAATCCTTCGAACCTGAACCGGTTCATACCGGCGTAGGGATTGGACCGCCGTGTTTGCCCGCCCGAGTTCGGCGGGCTCCGCTCAGAAGCGCACAGGCCCCACACCCCCTGCGTCCGTCGCGGAGGTTGTCCAGGTGCTCGATCCCAGCCGACCCATCGATCTCAGGCGCTCACCCGCCGCCGCCCGGGCGCAATCCGCCCTGCCGGCCCGCTGCGATGTCGCCATCGTCGGCGGCGGCCTCATCGGCCTGTCCATCGCCTGGCGCCTCGTGGAACGCGGACGCGCCGTCACCGTCGTCGAGCGCGAGACCGTCGGCGCGGGGGCGAGCCTCGCCGCCACCGGCATGCTGGCGCCGGCCGCCGAGCACGAACCCGGCTCCGACCCGCTGCTGCCCTTGGCCCTGGAGAGCCTGTCGCGCTGGCCGGGGTTTCGCGACGCCCTGCAGGCGGCGTCGGGCGTCGACATCGACTACCGGGAGGAGGGCACCCTGGTGCTCGCCATCGGCCGCGACGAGGTCGAGCGCTTGCGCTTTCGCCACGACCTGCAGGTCCGCTCGGGCCTCGAGGCCACGTGGCTGTCCGGGCCGCAGGTGAGGGCCCGCGAGCCGGCCCTGCGCCCGGCCGTCACCGCCGGCCTCTACTGTCCCCACGATCATCAGGTCGATCCGAGCCGGGTCATGGCCGCCCTGGTGCGGGCCTGCACGGCCGCGGGCGTCACCATCGTGGAGAATTGCTCCGTCGAAGCCCTGGACTGGGCGGGCGACCGGGTCACGGGGCTCCTGACCGGCCAGGGCCGGCTCGCGGCCGAGACTGTGATCCTCGCCGCCGGCGCCTGGAGCGGGCAGACCGGGCTGCTCCCCGATGCCCTAGCGCTGCCGGTGCGTCCCCTGAAGGGCCAGTCGCTGGCGCTGCGCACCACCGCCCGCACCGGAACCCTCACCCACATGGTCTGGACCGAGCAGGTCCACATGGCCCCGAAGAGCGACGGCCACCTCATCGTCGGGGCGACGGTGGAGGATTGCGGCTTCACCCCCGGCGTCACGGCGGGCGGCCTCTACGCGCTGCTGGAAGGGGCGCGCCGTGTCCTGCCCGGTATCGAGGAGATGGCCGTCGAGGCCGTGTGGAGCGGCTACCGCCCGACCTCCGACGACGACGCGCCGATCATCGACACCCTGGCCCC
This sequence comes from Methylobacterium sp. Leaf112, assembly GCF_001423295.1. Classification (GTDB taxonomy): domain Bacteria; phylum Pseudomonadota; class Alphaproteobacteria; order Rhizobiales; family Beijerinckiaceae; genus Methylobacterium. The sequence continues at coordinate 283,284 of NZ_LMNG01000031.1, forward strand.
CGGCCTCGTCGCGGCGACGGGCCACCACCGCAACGGCTACCTCCTGGCGCCCGCCACCGCCGACGCCGTCGCGGCCCTGCTGACGGACGGCGCCGTGCCGGACTACGCCAGCGCCTTCGGCCGCGCCCGCTTCGCCCCGGCCGAGACGAGGGCGCGCGCATGAAACTCATCCTCAACGGCCGGCCCCACGAGAGCGCGGCGCGCGACCTCGACGCCCTGTTCCGGATCGAGGCCGAGGAGACCGGGATCGAGAGCCCACAGGGCATCGCCATCGCCCTCAACGGCGCGGTTATCCGCCGCCGGGACTGGGAAACGACGCAACTCGAAGAGGGCGACCGCGTCGAGATCGTCCGCGCCATGCAGGGAGGCTGAAACCATGACCGAACCCCACGACGATCCCCTCGTCATCGCCGGCATCACCCTGGGCTCGCGCCTGTTCATCGGTACGGCGGGCTATCCCACCCAATCCATCATGGCCGAATCCGTGGCGGCGTCGGGCGCCGAAGTGGTGACCGCCTCGATCCGCCGGGTCTCGCTCCAGGGCCACGGCTCGGACACGGTCAGCAAGCTCAAGGGCTACCGCTTCCTGCCCAACACCGCCGGCTGCGAGACGGCGCGCGACGCGATCATGACCGCCGAACTCGCCCGCGAGGCCCTCGACACGACGTGGATCAAGGTCGAGGTCATCGGCGACCGCGAGACCCTGTACCCGGACGTCGCTGAATTGCTGGAGGCCTGCCGCCACCTCGTGGAGGACGGCTTCACGGTGCTTCCCTATTGCAACGACGATCCGGTGGTGTGCCAGCGCCTGGCCGACATCGGCTGCGCCGCCGTGATGCCCATGGGCTCGCTCATCGGCTCCGGCATGGGTGTGGCGAACCCGGCCAACCTCGAACTGATCTGTCGGCGCTCGCCCGTGCCCGTCATCGTCGATGCCGGCATCGGCACGGCGTCGGACGCCGTCATCGCCATGGAGCTCGGGGCCGCCGGCTGCCTCCTCAACACGGCGGTGGCGAAGGCCGACGATCCCGTGCGCATGGCCCGCGCCATGGGCCACGCCGTCGCGGCCGGCCGCCTCGCGCACCGCGCCGGCCGCATTCCTCGGCGCGGCCGGGCCGAACCGTCGAGCCCGCAGCTCGGCCTCGTCGGCTCGTGAGGGCGCTGCCGTCGCCGCTCCTCGTGGTGACGGACCGGACCCTGGTCCTTGGTGGGGAGCAGGACCTCGTCGCCCGGATCGACGCGCTTCTCGCGGGCGGCGCCCGCTGGGTCTGGTTTCGCGAGCGCGACCTGGCGCCGGCCCCGCGCGAAACCCTGGCGCGCACGCTGCTGGAGCGGGTGCGCGCCCGGGGCGGTGTCCTGAGCATCGGCGCAAGCGCGGCCCTCGCGGCGGGTCTCGGGGCGGACGGCGTCCACCTGCCCGGCGGGGCGACACCGGCCGATTTCGCGGCGGCGCGGGGTCGGTTGCCCGACGGCTTGATCGGAGTCTCGGCCCATTCGATCGGGGAGGTCGAGGTGGCCGCGCGGCATGGCGCGGACTACGCCACCCTGAGCCCGATCTTCGCGACGTCGAGCAAGCCCGGCTACGGCCCGGCCCTGGGGCCGGAGGCCATGCGGGCGGCGAAAGCGTGCGGGCTGCCGGTCATCGCCCTCGGGGGTATCATGGGCGAGAGGGTCAGGCCCTGCCGGGCGGCAGGGGCCGCCGGGATCGCCGTCATGGGCGGCCTGATGCGCAGCCGCGACCCGGCGGGCGACGTGGGCGCTTTGCTCGGAGCCTGGAAGACCTGACGCGTCGGGGAGCGTCTCCCACCCCCTCGTGGGGGAGGGCCGAACGCGATGCGAAACTCGAAAAAATCTACTTCGGGTCGGCGGCCGGGCCGTAGGGCGGACGCGGGATCGCCCGGTGAGCGGCGCGCAGGGCCGCCGACCAGCGTTCGCGCAGATCGTGGAAGTAGCCTTCGCCCGCCTCGATGCGGTGGTTGACCTCGAGGGTGAGGGCGTCGCGGCGGACCAGGGCGATGTCGATGGGCAAGCCGACGCCGAGGTTGGACCGCATGGTCGAATCCATCGAGACGAGGCCGACCTTGAGGGCGTCGTAGAGATCGGTCTCGTATTTCACCGCCCGGTCGAGGATCGGCTTGCCGTACTTGTGCTCGCCGATCTGCAGGAACGGCGCGTCGCCGCTGCATTCGATGAAATTTCCGGCGGCGTAGATGAGGTACAGCTTCATCGGGTCGGTGCCGATCTGGCCGCCGAACAGCAGCGAAACGGAGAAGCGCAGGTTCGCCGCCTCGAACCCGGCCTTCTCGATCTCGCGCACCCGGCGGATGGCGCGGCCGACGAGCTGGGCGGCCTGGAACATGGTCGGCGCTTCGACGAGCTTCATCTTAGCCTCGCCGGCATCGCCCTCGACGCCCTCGGAGAGCAGGCTCAGAACCGACTGGGTGATGGAGAGGTTGCCGGCGGACGCGAGCATCATCACCCGCTCGCCCGGCACGTTGAAGTGGTGGAGCTTGCGATAGGTGGAGATGTCGTCGAGGCCCGCGTTGGTGCGGGTATCGGCGATCATCACCAGGCCGTCCTCGACCAGGACACCGACGCAGTAGGTCATCGTTTCAGCTTTCTTCGTGCCCGAACGCCCCGTATCGTCAGGACTGGACCGTCGCCTGTGATTGCTCGACGCGGAGCTTCACGTCGAGGGTTTCCGTACCGCCACCCATGCGGCTGCCGCGGATCGGAGCCGCGCCGAGGTAGTCGAGCCCCACGGCGACGCGGATATGCGCCTCCGTGGTGGCGATGCCGTGGGCGGGGTCGAAGCCGACCCAGCCGAGGTTCGGCACTAGGGACTCGACCCAGGAATGACCCGCCTCCTGGTCGACCATCCCGTCGTCCCGGTGGAAGTAACCCGAGACGTAGCGGGTCGGGATCTCGAGGTGGCGTGCCGCGGCGATGAAGATGTGCGTCAGATCCTGGCAGACGCCCTTCGCCTGCTCGAACGACTGCGCCGCCGTGGTGCTGGCGCTGGTCGGGCCGGGCTCGAACACCACCTTTTCGTGCACGGCGGCGAGCAGGCGGTGGAGGCAGGGCAGGGGCGAGGCGTCGCCCGCCTCCCGGACCGCACGGGCGAAGGCCTGGATCGGCTCGCTCGCCAGGGCGAGATCGGAATCGCGCAGGTAGAACTCGTCGGGCAGGCGCTCGACGGTGCCGCGCACCACGCCGTGCATCTCGTTGGTGTCGACCTCGCCGGTGACCCGGATGGTGAGGGATTCGGCCGGCTCGTCGGCGGTGAACCAATGGACCACGTTGCCGAATCCGTCCTCGCGCTCGCTGATCCGGCCGTCGATGGACGGCTCGATGCGCCAGCGCCGGACATATTGGCCGTCATGGTCGCGCGGCCGCAGGCGCAGGACCTGGATCAGGTTCCGGGCGGGATGCTCGTAGGTGTAGTTGGTCTCATGAAAGACGCGGATTCGCATGAGGGCGGCCTTTGCGCGGGTCCGGGCAGAGCCCGCCACCCCTAAGCATCATTCCCCGACGTGTCACACGGTTCGAGGCGAACCGGGATAAGTCGACGGATTTCGAGGCGGGTGTCACGTCGGCGGCGCCACGTGACACCCGCTCAGACGAGATATTGCTCGATCACCGCCGCGCCGAGGCGGTTGTTCTCGGCGATAAACGCCGTGACGAATTCGTGCAGCCCCGACGTGAAGATCCGGTCGATGTTCTCGCCCTCCAGCCGCGCCAGGGTGTTGCTGGCGAAACGTTGGCTGGCCCCGCGCCGCCCGTAGGCGTCGGCGATGAGGTCGAGGTGTTCCACGAGCATGCCGTAGCAGTTGTGCAGCGAGCGCGGCATCTGGCGGTTGAGGATGAGGAGATCGGCCACCAACAGGGGCTTCACGCTCTCGCGGTAGACCCAGTGATAGGCGTTGAAGGCCGAGACCTCGCGCAGGATCGTGGTCCACTGGAAGTAGTCGAGGCTGCCGCCGACGCGCTCGGTGGCGGGCAGGAGGATCCGGTACTTCACGTCGAGGATGCGGGCGGTGTTGTCGGCCCGCTCGATGGCGGTGCCGAGGCGGGTGAACCAGTAGGCGTCGTTGCGCAGCATGGTGCGGTAGGCCGAACCGTCGAAGGCCAGGGACACGCCCTTCACCCATTCGAGGAAGCGGGAGAACTCGTCGCGGTTGAGGTCGCGCCCCTCGTAGTTGCGCAGCTCCAGCCAGGCGCCGTTGATGGCGTCCCACATCTCGGTGGTCAGGGCCGTGCGGACGCTGCGGGCGTTCTCGCGCGCCGTCTCGATGCAGGAGCGGATCGAGGACGGGTTGTGCGGACTGAAGGCGAGGAAGTCGCAGACCGTGGCCTCGGTGACGCCGTCGTAGAGCGGCTTGAACACTTCCGGATCGCCGGCCGACGCCAGGGCCGAGGCCCATTCGTTGGTCTCGCCGCCGCCGTAGCTCGACGGCAGGGCCGCGAGCCGATGCGCCGCGTCGAGGATGCGGGCGACGAACTCGGCCCGCTCGACGTAGCGCGAGAGCCAGTACAGGTTGTCTGCGGTCCGGGAGAGCATGGGCTTCCGTTGAGGCGCGGCCACCCGCGACGCGCGCGGGAACCGTTGGGCTGAGGGGACTATGCGGAGGCGATGACGGGTTGGGAAGCGCGCAGGACCCGCGCCGTATTCGGACGGGAGGGGATTGTCAGGCGTCGAGGACCCAGGTGTCCTTGGTGCCGCCGCCCTGGCTCGAATTGACCACGAGGGACCCTTCCTTCAGGGCGACGCGGGTGAGGCCGCCGGGCACGATGCGGATCTCGTCGGAGCCGCACAGCACGAACGGGCGCAGGTCGACGTGGCGCGGCGCGACCCCGGAGGCGACGAAGGTCGGGCAGGTGGAGAGGGCGAGGGTCGGCTGGGCGATGAAGCCGTCGGGTGCGTGCTTCAACTTGCGCCCGAACTCCTCGATCTCGCGCTTCGTCGCGTGCGGGCCGACGAGCATGCCGTAGCCGCCCGAGCCGTTGACCTCCTTCACCACGAGGTCCTTGAGGTTGTCCATGACGTAGGCGAACGCCTCCTTCTCGCGGCAGCGATAGGTCGGCACGTTGTGCAGGATCGGCTCCTCGCCGGTGAAGAACCGCACGATCTCGGGCATGTAGCTGTAGACCGCCTTGTCGTCGGCGATGCCGGTGCCGACGGCGTTGGCCAGCGTCACGGTCCCGCGCTCGTAGGCGTTCATGAGGCCGGGCACGCCGAGCACCGAGTCGGGGCGGAACACCAGGGGGTCGAGGAAGTCGTCGTCGAGGCGGCGGTAGAGCACGTCGACCCGGCGCGGCCCCTCGGTGGTGCGCATGTAGACCACGTCGTCCTTGGTGAAGAGGTCGGAGGCCTCCACCAGATCGACGCCGAGCTTGTCGGCGAGGAACGAGTGTTCGTAGAACGCCGAATTGTAGCGGCCGGGCGTCAGCAGGGCGACGGTGGGGTCCCGCGTCGCGGTGGACGGCGCCAGGGACCGCAGGGTCGCCAGCAGGGCGTCGGGATAGTTCTCCACGGGGGCCACGCGGTGGCGTGAGAACAGCTCCGGGAACAGCCGCAGCATCACCTCGCGGTTCTCCAGCATGTAGGAGACGCCGGACGGCGTGCGGGCGTTGTCCTCCAGCACGAAGAAGTCGTTCTCGCCGGTGCGGACGATGTCGATGCCGGCGATGTGGACGTAGAGGTCGTGCGGCACCTTGAAGGCGCGCATCTCCATCCGGTAGTGCGGGTTGCGGTAGACGAGATCGGCCGGGATGATGCCGGCCTTGATGCATTCCTGGGCGCCGTAGATGTCCTTCAGGAACGCGTTGATGGCGGTGACGCGCTGCTTGAGGCCGCGTTCGAGGAAGCTCCACTCCGGCTTGGTGATGACCCGGGGGATGATGTCGAACGGGATCAGCCGCTCGGTGGATTCGTTGGCACCGTAGACCGCGAAGGTGATGCCGATGCGGCGGAACAGCATCTCCGCCTGGCTGCGACGGGTGTTGAAATGCTCCGGCGGCGTGGTGTCGAGCCACGATTTCAGGCTGTTGTACGCCTCGCGCACGGCCGCATCGTTGAGCGTCCCTTCCTTCAGGATCCCGTCCGGGAACCCGGTCATCTCGTCGAACGCAGCGAGCGCCATGTGCGCCTCCCCTTAAACGCCAAGTTCCAGGCAAGAGGCGCGCCAGGGGCGGACCGACCGGCCGTTCGAGGTCTCGACGGACCCCTTCGAGGGTACGCTAACACGCGGAACGCGAGGCGGCACGGTGTCTCTCATGAAACGTGAAGGCGTCGAGGGCCGGATGTTTCGCGGGGGGTGACGGTCAGATCAGCTTCAGGCCCTTGAAGCTCGCGTGGCCCTCGCGCCCGAGGATCACGTGGTCGTGAACCACGATCCCGAGGGGATCGAGCACGCCGACGATTTCGCGGGTCATGCGGATGTCCGCCGCCGACGGGGTCGGGTCGCCGGAGGGATGGTTGTGGGCGAGGATGATGGCGGTGGCGGAGAGTTCCAGGGCGCGCCGCGCCACCTCGCGGGGATAGACCGGCGTGTGGTCGACGGTGCCGCGCCCCTGGACCTCGTCGGCGAGGAGGTGGTTGCGCCGGTCGAGGAACAGCACACGGAACTGCTCGCGCGCCGCGAACGCCATGGTGGCCCGGCAATATTCGAGCACGGCGCTCCACGACGACAGCAGCGGCCGGGCCGCGATGGCGCCCCGCGCCAGCCGATGGCCCGCCGCTTCGATGAGCTTCAGGTCGGCGATGACCCCGGCGCCGATGCCTTCGATTTCGGCAAGCCGGGCCGGTTCGGCCGAGATCACCTCGGCGAAGCTGCCGAACCGGCGGATCAGCGCCTTCGCCAGGGGCTTCACGTCGCGCCGGGGAATGGCGCGAAACAAGGCAAGTTCGAGGAGCTCGTAATCCGGCAGCGCGTCGGCGCCCCCTTGGGCGAAGCGGGCGCGCAGGCGGTCGCGGTGCCCGAGGTAATGCGGCTCGGCCGCCTCGGTCCCGGTCGCCTCGCCGGCCGGCAGGGGAGGGTCGGACGGTCGGCGGGCGCTCACGGGACCGGCTCAGGCCGCCGGATTGACCGGCTGGTGCAGGCCCTTCGGCGAGAAGGTGAAGATCTCGGCCCCCGTCTCCGTCACCGCCACCGTGTGCTCGAACTGGGCCGAGAGCAAGCGGTCCCGCGTCACCGCCGTCCACCCGTCGGACAGCACCTTCACGGCGGGGCGGCCGAGGTTGATCATCGGCTCCACGGTGAAGAACTGGCCGGGCTTGAACGTCACGTCGTAGCTCGGCTCGGCGTAGTGCAGGATGGTGGGCGCGTCGTGGTAGGTGCGCCCCAGCCCGTGGCCGCAGAAGTCGCGCACCACGGAGCAGCGCTCGGCCTCGGCATAGCTCTGGATCGCCCGGCCGATATCCGTGGTCGAGCCGCCGGGCTTGATCGCCGCGATGCCGCGCATGAGGCATTCGTGGGTGATCTCGCACAGGCGCTGGGCCTTGCGCGACACCTCGCCGACATAGGCCATGCGGCTCGAATCGCCGTGCCAGCCGTCGACGATGAGGCAGATGTCGAGGTTGACGATGTCGCCTTCGCGCAGGGGCTTGTCGTTGGGAATGCCGTGGCAGACCACGTGGTTGATCGAGGTGCAGATCGATTTCGGGTAGCCGCGGTACAGCAGGGAGGCCGGGTAGGCGCCGTGGTCCATGGCGAAGGTGTAGGCGAGGTCGTCGAGGGCCTCCGTGGTCACGCCCGGCGCCACGGCCTCCATCAGCACGTCGAGGGCTTCCGCCGTCAGGCGCCCGGCCTTGCGCATGCCCGCGAACCCCTCCGGCCCGTGGATGGGCGGCTCGGGCGAACGTCGTCCGGTCTCGGAGACGGCCTGATCGTTCTGCGTCATGGGCGGGCGTTTCGTGGCTGGCCGGGAAAGATCCTCTGTACGACCCCGCGCTCGCGAGGCCAACCCTTGCGCCAGGCCAACCCTTGCGCGAGGCCAACCCTCGCGCGAGGCCAACCCCGCCCCGAAGGAAGACCGGCGTTCGGGGCGGGCTAGGCGCCGGGCCGGGGAGGGGCTAGACACCGTGTCTCCACGAACGGGCGCCCGGACGGGTTTCGACGGGCCGGCAGGCAGGACGGGACGATGGCTGACAAGGCGGTGCCGCACTTCCACAACGACCTCGGGGTCGCGGTGATCCATGTCGGGTCGCGGGAGTTCATGTGCATCGGCGCGCGCCCGCCCTTCGACCATCCGCACGTGTTCCTCGACATGGGCACGGACGACGAGATCATCTGCCAGTACTGCTCGACGCTCTATCGCCACCGTCCGGGCCTGAAGGCCGGTACCGCCGACCCGGCGGCCTGCGTGTGGGACGACCGGACCCCGGCCGCCGCCTGAGCGCCGTGTCCTCCGTCGGTCCGAGTCGGATCGCCATCGTCGGCGCCGGGATCGGCGGCCTCACGGCGGCCCTCGCCCTGGACGCGGCCGGCCACGAGGTCACCCTCGTGGAGCGCCGTACCGGATTCAGCGAGGTCGGCGCCGGCCTCCAGCTCTCGCCCAACGCCAGCCGCGTGCTCATCGGCCTCGGCCTCGGAGCGGCCCTGCGCCGGGCCGCGAGCGAGCCGCCGGGCGTGGTGGTGCGGGCGCTCGCGGACGGGCGCCAGCTCGGCGCGATCCCCCTCGGCCCCGCGCATCGTGAAAGTTTCGGCGCGCCCTACTACGTGATCCATCGGGCCGACCTGCAGACCCTGCTCCTAGATGCCGTGCGGGGTCGTGCCGGCATCCGCCTGCTCATGGGCCGCGACGTCACCGGCCTCGTCGAGACCCGGGACGGCGTCAGCCTCACCCTGGAAAGCCACCAGGGCGCCCGCTCCGAGACCTACGTGGCCGACCTCGCGGTGGGCGCAGACGGGGTGCGCTCGCGCCTGCGCGGCCACCTCGACGCGGTTCCCCTGCGCCCGTGGCGCGCCGCCGCCTGGCGGGCCCTGGTGCCGCGCGAGGCGGTGCCGCCCGAACTCGCCGCCGACGCCACCGGGCTGTGGCTCGGCCGCGACCGCCACGTGGTGCACTATCCGATCCGCGGCGGCAGCCACCTCAACGTCGTCGCCGTGGTGCCGGAGCGCGCCGGGACCGACGATTGGGGCCAGCTCGGCGAACCGGCGGTCCTGCGCGCCCGCTTCCCCGATGCGGCGCCTGCGCTGGCCGCGCTCCTCGGCGTGCCGGATTCGTGGCTGGTGTGGTCGCTCGTCGACCGTACGCCAGCCAAGCCCCTGGCGCGCGGACGCGTCGCGCTCCTGGGCGATGCCGGCCATCCGATCCTGCCGTTCCTGGCGCAGGGTGCGGCGCTCGCCATCGAGGATGCGGCGATCCTGGCGGCCTGCCTCGGCACGGCCCCGGTGCCGGAGGCACTCGCCGCCTACGCCAAGGCGCGCCGGGCCCGGGTGCGCAAGGTCCGCGCGGCGGCCCGCGCCAACGGCCGCAGCTACCATGCCGGTCCCCTCGTCGGCCGCGTGCGCAACATGGTGATGCGCCGCCTCGGTCCCGCCGGCATGACCCGCCGCTACCGCTGGCTCTACGGCTGGACGCCGTGAGGGTGAATGTCTTGATCTCGGACGCCCGCCCCGCTACCGCAGGAACCGGTATGCGGACGTGGCGAAACCGGTAGACGCACGAGACTTAAAATCTTGCGGCCGCAAGGCTGTGCGGGTTCGAGTCCCGCCGTCCGCACCATTTCGTAGATATCGAGACAGCCACTCTGGGAAGCCAGGCTGACGCAGGTCGCGGGACGATGACGTCCGACGATCCTTGTTTGGACGGAGACCTCAGGGTCGTACGAGCGTCGAGACACGAAGTCGATCCGTGTTCGTTGTACGGGCGGCGCGACGACGTTCCACCCATCGCGCGTCGGGAACATGCGCGGGGTGTCAGGTGGACGAACGGGCGTCGTCGCGGCGATCGACCAGCTCAGCGACGCCTGCGGTCCGCATAGACCAGCGCGGCGATCATCCCGACGACGGCGACGCTCGCAAGGACCGTGGAGATCCTCGGTGCGGGGCTGTGCGCTGCGGGGGAGCCGGAAGTCCGCGCCGGGTCGCTCGCCGGGCCGAGGGCCCATCGCAGTGAACGCCGCAAATCCCCTGCCGCGTCGTGGCGGAACCACTGCCCGTGCGCGAAGATCACCCGGTCCGGTTCGAAGGCCACGAGCCGCTGGGCGGCCCGCGCCACCGCGCGGCGGTTCGCGCCGAGAAGCAGCCTGAGGTAGAGCGGCGCCCGGCCATCCGGCGCCACGATCCGCAGGGCATGGGCGAGGGGGCGCACCGGGATCGGGAGTAGATCGGCCTCCAGGTTGATCACGAGGTCGGTCAGAAGCAGCGTCCGGCTCGGACGGTGGAACAAGCAGATCTCCCGGAACACCGGCCCGGCGACCAGGACCTGGTCGATTTCGCCCGCCCAGACACGGGGTGGGAAGTTCGACAGATCGGCATCGATCCGGACGCCGGAGCGGCGAACCTGGCCCCGGTCCCGGAGGCCGGGCACTGCCCAGGTGATGGCGTTGGGGCACGCCGCCTGCCAGTTTTGAAGGAACATCCAGTGGCCGACGCTCGGGGCGACAAGATGTCCGATGCGCCCGAGCCGTTCCAAGGCGCGCTGGAGGAGCGGATCGTGGGGAACCGGCGAATGCAGCAGCAGCTCACCGCCTGCGAGGCGCAGCACCGTCATGCGGATCGGCAGCGGCATGCCCCCCGGATGGACGGGCGGCGCGTCGACGATCCAGACGCCTTCGGCGACCTGTTTGGGCGTGTTCAGCGGCGGATAGCTGATTTCGTGCGCCACGCGTCAAGACTGCCGTCGACGTTCCCGGTCCCGAAGAAACGTGGGCTCGCGCCGATGGCTCCGCCAAGCGGCGAAACCCGGCAACGAAACCCGGTCAGGGAACGCGCCCGAGGCTCGGTATGCGGGCGATCACGGCGCGATACAGGCCCGTGCGCGCCCGCAGGAACGGCCGGCTGTGCGCGATCATCAGGAAGATCGCGTGCGGGTTCGTGGTGACGTAGCGCCAGAAAAGCCGCGACGGCTCCTCCTTGATTCGCCAGAGCCATTCCAGGCTCCAGCGCTGCATCCAGTGTGGCGCGCGCGTGCGGCTCCCCGACAGGAAGTTGAACAGCCCCCCGGAGGTCTTGATCATCCCGACATGGATGAGCAGCGGGCTGAACTCGTAGACGAAAAGCTGCTCGCGCGGCACCCCGAGGGCGAGCCAGAGGATGTCCGGCCTGAGGGCGTCGATCTCGCGGACCTTGTCGCGGAGCGCTTCGCCATGGAGATACCCGTGCGAATGTCCGACGATGCGGATGCCGGGATGGCGACGCCGGACGTTCTCGACGGCGCGTTGGTTCTCAGCCTCGCTCGATCCGAACAGGTAGAAGGTCAGGTTCCGGCGGATCGCGCCCTCGGCGACGCTGTGGAAGAGATCCGTCGTCGCCACCCGCTCCGGGAGGGCATGCGTCCCGATGAAGCGGGACGCCACCACCATGGGCTGGCCGTCGGCATTGACGAGATCGGCCTGCGCCATGATGCGGGCGAAGTCGCGATCCCGGGCGAAGCGCGACAGGACCTCGCCGTTGGCCGAGGTCAGAAAAAGCGGAAGGTTCGGGCGCGGGCGTCCCTCGGCGGCGGTGAGCATCAGCTCGGCCGTTTCCGCCATGCTGAGGACGGCGATCGGCATGCCGCCCAGGGGGGTCGTCTGCACCACTTTCATGGGATCCGTCGCCAGATCCGCTGGTGGGTCGTCGGACAAACCGGGGGCCGGGCCGGTTGCGTACTGTGCCACGGGATCGGATCTCACGGGTGACCTCCGACCGCAGCGGACAGCCGCTTCGTACCGGTGTCGGTGATCGCCCGCGCCGTCGGCGGACGCTGCCGCGCGGCCGTGATCGCGTCGAGCGTACCCGGTTCGGCCTCGGCGGGCGGGCGCATCTCGCCCTTCAGCCATTCTCCCCCGAGGGTGAGGGCGACGCCGACGAGAAGCCCCGCGACGAGCCCGAACAGCGCGAGGGTGATGGCCGGCGGCGGATAGCTTCGGTAGATCGGCTTGACGGCCTGCGTGATCACGCGGGCATTGCCTGCATCGAGTCGGGCCTGCTGGCCGATTTCCCGCGCGCGCAGCAGGAATGCCTCGTAGACCGCGCGGCTGGCTTCGACCTCGCGGTCGAGTTCGCGCAGCCGGATCGATGCCTGGGCGAGGCCCACGGTGTTGCCCTTGGCCGCATCGAAGCTCCTCTCCAAGGCGGTCACCGTCGCGAGGGCGCGGGCGAGATCGGTGCGGGCGGCCTGTCCGTATCGGGTGATCTCCTGTTCGATGAGCTGGCGCGACAGCCGGATCTGCGAGGCGATGGAGGTGACCTGGGGGTGACGGGGCCCGAGGTCGTTGGCGAGTTCGGCCTGCTTGCGCGAGAGTTCCGCATACTGGGCACGCAGGGCGGCGATGGCCGGGGAGGCGAGGGCGGCTTCCGTCGCGCCGGCGTCGATACGGGCTTCCTTCATGCGCTGGACCCCGTCGACGCGGGCCTGGGCGTCGGCGGCGCGCACGCGGGCCCCGGCGAGCTGGGCGTTGAGCTGCGTCAGCTGCTGGTCGGTCACCAGCACGTCGCGGGTGCCGATCAGGCCGTTCTCGGCCTTGTAGGCCTGGACCCGGCTCTCGGCCCGGTTGACGTCCTCGCGCAGTTCCACGAGCCGGGCCGAGAGGCCGGCGGTGGCGCGGTTGGCCGCCTCGGCGCGGTTCGCGGCGCCCACGGCCAGGTAGGACTCGACCACGGCGTTCGCGATCAGGGCCGCCTTGGCGGCCTCGCGCGACGTGGCCTCGACGTCGACGATGAAGGTCTTGCCGGTGCGACGCACGGCGATGCGCTTCGTCAGGGCAGCGAGGGCGGGCGTGGCCCCGGTCTCCGCCTCCGGAGGGAGCGGGGAAGACAGCCCGAGGCCCTCGATCAGAGATCCGAACAAGCCGGGTGCCTTGCTGGTCCCACCGAATTCGGGATCGTTGTCGAGATCGAGCTTCTCGACGACACGGCCGAGCACGCTGCTCGACGTGATCACCTGTGCCTGGCTCTCGACGATGGTGAGGAGCCCGGCGGAATCCTGCCCGACCGTCGTCAATTCCTTGTCCATTAGGCGCAGTTCGCGCGGGTCGATGTAGATCTGCGCCACCGCGGTGAAGCGGGGCGTCGCCGCCTTGCCGACCGCGAAGGCGAGCAGGGCGCAGACCAGAGCGCAGCCGGCGATCGCCAACGCCCTCCGGCGCAGCAGGGCGTAGACGTGACGGACGGACAACGGACGGCCACCTGCGTTGCCGGCTTGGCTTCGCAGCGCAGGCCGGCGGTCGCTCGGATGATCTTCGTCGTAGACCAGCATCGAAGGGCTCCGTCGAGACCGGCCGCGGAACATGTCCCGCACCGGATTGCCGGTGTCATTCCCGGACCGATCCGACCCATTCCGGGACGGAAGCCGTTCTCGGGGGATGTCTCACCGAAGAGGTCGCAACCGGCGCACCATCGGATGGAAAGGAGGGCGGCCGGCCCGACCATCGTACCTCGGCCCGGTTAACGGGTCGGGTGCGTGGGGCGCGGGGATCGGTCGGCGGGCGAAGGGGCGGGGAGGGCGCGGCGCAACCCCTCCGCGACGGTGACGCAGGGGATGCCGCGATCCCCGGCGAGGCGCAGGGCTGCCGAGAGGAGGCCCGGCGTGCATCCGTAGGGACTGGGACGGTCGACGACGTCGTGTCCGTAGAAGATCAGCCAGGCACGGCGGGCCAGAGCCGCATCCATCAACCCGGCGATCCGCGCCGGATCGGTCCAGACCTCCATGAGCGGGTTCGCGCGCAGGAACTGCAGGTCCGTGCGACCGACGTTGAGGCCCGGCACGATGCCCCGGCTCGAGCGGTAGAGGCCCGCCAGGGTACGCTTGGCCGTCACCGATCCGAATCCGTAGGGGAACGCGAAGCTCTCCAGGGGCAGGCCCGGCACGGTGGCCCGCAGCCGATCGCGGTTGCGGCGGGATTCGGCGACGAGCGCGGCGCGGTCCAGGCCCGGCACGAAGGCGTGACCGTAGGTGTGGCTGCCGATCTCATGGCCGTTCGTGTGCAAAGCCGCGATCTCGGCGTCGTCCGCCACGGTCCAGTACCGGTCGCGCTGGCCTATCAGCCCGCCCGAGATGTAGTAGGTGCCCTTGGCGCCATGGTCGTCGAGCATCGCCGCCCCGGTGGTGCAGGCGCAGGTCGGGGCGTCGTCGAAGGTGAAGCTCACCAGCGGCATATCTGGGGCGACCAGGGCCGGGGCCGTCCGCAGATGCCGTGCGAGGCGCTGCTGCAGACGCGTGCGCACGCTGGCGACGGGTTCGACGGTCCCATCGGGCAGAACCGAAAGCATGGCGCTAGACCGCCGCATGCGGACCGCCCTGCCTGCGCAGGACGAAATCGTCATCGCCGTATCGCGCATTCGTCGGATTCAGGATTTCGGTATCGAAGGAGAGGTCACAGGCGGCAAGTCGTGCTTCGCCTGCCGCCGCCATGATTTGATTCACCGTCCCCTCCGTCCGTCGTACAAAGCCTGCCCTGGAATAGGACGACTCCAGGGCCGCCGCGTCCCGTTCCGGACAGATGCCCCACCGTCATTCTTTCCAACGGGGTAGTCGTACCCTAAAGGTGCCCAACGGGATTATGCACGACTCGTGGGATAGTTTTACAACTCTCTTTTCTCTCTGACTGATTCAGGGATATTTTACTCACACTTCGACGCTGTTATGCTTAATATCGTTCTGTTTTTCCGTCGCCTCGGCATAGAACGTACTCAGTGCCGCTCGAATCGTCGCAATCGGTGTCGAGCCGAACGACTGTATACAGAACGCCCGCTCGCGCGGGGTCGAAGTCCGCAGCATTGCGAGGATGTCGGGAAGGCTCAGTTCATCGGCTTCCCAGTGGGTCCGCGTGAAACTCTCGTGCGTGACCGCGTGGCGCGATCCGGCGATGGCCGACGCCGCGACGAAGGCGCCGTAGATCATGTACTCCGAGAAATCCCGGTCCCGGCACATGGCCGCCACCCAATCGCGGCCCGACACCGTCTCGATCCGGGCGGTCATGTCCCGAACGGTGGCCTGATCCCAGACGATGATCTGATCGATGTAGTCGTTGGCGGGCAAGGCGGGCACCGGCGTCGCCAGGAGGCGGGCGGCGGTGGCGACCCACAGCTTGTGCCGAGGCCGATTCTCCGTAACTCCGCCTGCATGGACATGGAACGGCGTCGGGTTCGGATGCGCGATCCGGCCGAGGTCGAAATCCTTGAAGAAGCAGACATCGGAATCGATGATGCAGAAGCGTGCCTCAGGGAGCGAGCGTGCTGCCTCGATCTTCACGAATTGTTGGACGTGCCAGCCACTGACCGGCCGACCGTGGAGGGACCACCAGTAGCGGCGCCCGCGCCAGCGCAGGCCGAAGATCGGCCGCAGCCAGGAGGGCATGAACTGCGATTTGGGCAGGATCTGCCGATCGGCGCGGGCACAGGGCGCAAAGAGCTGCAGGTCCTCGTCATCGACGATGACGTAGTGCCGGCCGCGTCGCGGCATATGACGGTCGATGCTGTCGAAGAGCACGGTGCAGCGATCGAGATCCCCGCGGTGGCTGATGGTGATCAAGCCGACCGATTCGGGCCGTCCGGGAATGGCGACTTCGCCTTGGTCGCGCATATGTGCCTCCGTCGAACCCGCCCTGCAACCTCGGGCTGGCCCCGTCTCGGAGACCGGGGGCCTCCTGCTCGCGCTCATCATGCGGCGTTCCGAGTCAACAAGCCGTACACGGCGAGGAACGAGAGCCCGTAAATCAGCGCGGAGGCCGCATTCAGCCCCAGGGTCCAGGATTCGGGGGCCGGGAACAGGGTGATGAGGGCCGCAACAGAGAGGGCCTTGATCAGCACGAGGGTGCCGGTGATGGCCGCGCGCAGCCCGAGATTGCCGAAGCCGAACAGAAGTTCGCTGTGGAACTCAAGAAGGTTGCGCACTGCCGGTACCACCAGGACGACCGTGAGCATTCCGTAGGCGGCCGAGACGTTGGTGCCGAGAATGTTCGGCCAGATCGACAATAGGGCGATGAGGGCGAGGAGGCCGCCGGTGGAAATGCCGGCGATCACCACCTCGATCCGCATGCTCTCCCGCAGCAGGGCCTTGGTGACCCGACCGGCCTGAATGAGCTTGCGCGAGTACATCATGTACATCGGACGTAGCGGCACCGCGGTGAGATCGATGAGCCGGATGGTGATGGCGTAGATGCCGGCCATGCGCTCGCCCGCCAGGGACAGGATGATGATCTTGTCGATCTCGCCCTGGGAGAGGAACAGGAAGTGCGACAGGGTATAGTACAGCCCGTCGCGGAGCTTGCCCCGCACCAGCTTGGGCCGCAGGCGCATCCGGACGCGCGGATGGAAAACCACCACCAGCACGACGACTGCGACGAGGTTGCCGACGAGATAGTACAGGCTCCACCTCTCGGCATCGCCGCCGCCCATGGCCCAGAACGCCACCGCCGCGGCGGCGCGAAAGCCGACCGGCAGGGACACCAGGGTCGAGGCGGCCCCGAATCGGCCCAGACCGCTGTTGACCTGGACGAGGAGCTCGATCTCGCGCCACAGGGCGATCTCGACCACGATGATCGCGAGATAGCCCGGCAGCGCGATCACCTCGCGGAAGAGCACGAGGTAGAGCAGGCCCGCCAGCGCCAGCATGATCGGCAGGGCGAGGGCGGAGCAGGCGTAATAGGCGGCGAGATAGCCGCCGAGGGACGAACGCCGTCGGGCCGCCGCGCGCATCACCGCGGATTGGAAACCGAAGCCGGCGAGGCATCCGATCAGAACGCCCGCCGCCGAGACGGTGGCGAACACCCCCATGTCGGCGAGACTGAGGGTGTTGGCGAGCAGGAAGAAGTACAGCACCTGCAGGACGAGGCGGCCGCCGGAGCCCGCCAGCAGCTGGAAGTAGCCGAGAACGGCACCCCGGTGCGTCGCGAACCGGGACAGTGCGCGACGTCCAGATCCGGGACCCTGCCCCGGAATGGGATTTTGTCCCGGGATGGGACGGCCAGGCGGTACGGCGGGCCCGGCCAGTGTCGGATTGTGAGACAGGGTGGCGGTCATGGGCCGGATGTCCGCAGGCGCCGTGCCAGGATATCTCTGCTCCGATCGAGCGCGTGCCGGGTACCGCGGGGAGGGGTGGCCGCCCCGGCTCGACATTCCCCGCCTGATTTCCCCCGCCTGATTTCCCCCGCCTGATTTCCCCCGCCTGATTTCCCCGGCACGACGTCTCGGACCCGAACTTGCAGTTCCGTCGGCTTGGAAGCCACCGAGGTTTCACGATGACACAGTTCCGTCCCACACGGCGGACGATGATCGCTGGCGCATTGGCCGGATCGGGCCTGCTCGCCCGCGATCCGTCGGCCCGCGCGGCCCCGGGGGGGCCAGCCCGCATCGAATCGGTGCGCGCCACTTACGGGGCCGCCGTACGGGGCGATGCGCTGGCGAACGACCCGGCCTATGCCCAGGCCCTCGCCGAGCGGTGCCGCCTGATCGTGCCGGAAGGCAGCTTGAAATGGCCGGTGATCCGACCGAACCGCGAGACCTTCGACTTCGCCGATGCCGACCGCATCGCGGCGTTCGCGAGCCGGCTCGGCATCGGACTGCGCGGACACACCCTCGCATGGTACGGCGCCATGCCGGCTTGGACCGACGCGATCACCTCCCGGGCCGAAGCCGAGCGGGTGCTGACGCAGCACATCGAGCGGGTGGTCTCGCGCTACGCCGGACTGATCACCTCCTGGGACGTGGTGAACGAGGCGGTTCCGGACGACCCCGCCGCGGCCGGCGACCTGCGCCCCTTCGTCTGGAGCAACACTTTGGGGGCGGATTACATCCCCATCGCGTTCCGCGCCGCCGCCGCGGCCGATCCGGCCGCCCGCCTCGTCCTCAACGAGTACGATCTTGAATACGTCGGGGCGCGCTTCGAGGGCCGGCGCGCCGCCCTGCTGCGAATCGCGCGCCGCCTGGTCGAGTCCGGCGTGCCGCTCCACGCCATCGGTCTCCAGGCGCACCTCTTCGCCGATCGCCGGATCGACCGGGACGGACTGCAAGCTTTTCTTCGTGAGATCCGTGCCATGAACCTCGATGTTCTCGTGACGGAGCTCGACGTGATCGACGCCAGCCTTCCCGGCGACGTGGAAACCCGCGACCGGCGCGTAGCCGAGACGGCCCGGACGTTCCTCGCCGCGGTGCACGAGGTCGTGCCGCCGAGCGCGATCCTCACCTGGGGCATCAGCGACCGCTACACCTGGGTGCCGAGCTACTTCACCCGGTCCGACGGATTGCCGAACCGGCCGCTCCCCCTCGACGCGACCATGCGGCCGAAGCCCTTGATGGCCGTCCTCGAAGACTTCACCCGGAGTGCCGCGTGAGCCCGAACCGCGCCGTGGATACCGCCATCGACATCGTCGTGTGCGTTCCGACCTTCCGTCGCCCGGACTGGCTCGCACGGACCCTCGATTCCCTGGTCGCGCAGACCACCCGTCGCCCCTTCGCCGTCGTCGTCGTCGAGAACGACGCCGGGGCGCGGCAGGGGGCTGACGTGGCGGAGGCGTACTTCGCGTCCGGCCGCCTGCGCGGGCTCGCTCTGGTCGAACACGCGCAAGGCAATTGCCACGCGATCAACGCGGCCTTCGGCACCGCCCTCGGGGCCTACCCGGCGGCCCGGTTCTTTCTGATGATCGACGACGACGAATGGGCCGAGCCGACCTGGCTCGAAGCCATGGTGGCGACCGCCGAGCGCACCGGCGCGGGCGTCGTCGGCGGTCCGGTCATGCCGCAGATCGCGCAGGGCGGCCCGCCCGCCCTCGCGCGCCATCCGGCCTTTCGCCCGGCCTTCGACACCAGCGGCCCGGTCCCTGTGATCTACGGCAGCGGCAACTGCCTGATCGCCCGCTCGACTTTCGTGCGGCTCGGGCTGCCGGCCTTCGACGTCGCCTACAATTTCCTCGGTGGCGGCGACACCGACTTCTTCATGCGGGCCCGGCGAGCCGGTATCCAATTCCAATGGGAGCAGGAGGCCGTGATCAGCGAGACCGTCCCCGTCGCCCGTACGACCTTGCGATGGCTCGCGGCGCGGGGCCTCCGAATCGGTGCGATCAACTACAGGATCGACCGCAAGCACAGGCTGGGCGGGATCGGAGGGGTCGTCATCGCGATGAAATCCGCGGTGATCCTGAGCCTTTCGGTGGGGCGTAGCCTTCGCATCCTTGCCAAGACCCGCCAGCTGACCTTCGCACTTCATCCCATTGCCGTTGCGGTGGGGCGATGCCTCGCCAGCATCGGCATCGAGCCTCAGCCCTATCGCGCGGCCACGCCCAAATGAACGTTACGCGGCCCGCATTCGGCCAGCGTGACGCGTCCGAGGGGCGCCGCGGGTGCGACACTCACCACGCCCGGGCCGATGCGGCCGTGCCCGGCGAGGCGGCGGTGTCGGCGTCCGACATGGCCAAGCACCTGCACGAGCGCATCGCGAATCTCTCCGTGCCGCGCCTGCTCCGCCAAACGGTGTTCCTGGCGACGCTCCTGCTCGCCTGGATCACGCTGAAGCCGTTCGCGGACCTGTCGCGCCTCGACGCGGCGGACCTCGTGACCGGGCAGGAGACCGTCACCTACGCCACCTACGGCCTCCTGGCCCTCGCGGGCTTCCTGCTCGTGGTACGCGACCACGGCCGGGCACTGGCCTCGCTGGTCCTGCCGACGCACGTCGCCCTCGTCGGTTGGCTGGCCCTGAGCGTGATCCTGTCCCAGGATCCCACCACCTCGATGAAACGACTGGCGCTGACCGCGGCGGTGATGCTGCTGACCGCGAGCCTTCCGCTCCTGGCGCAGACCCGGGCGGAGTTCCGCACGCTCCTGGCCGTCGCGACCCTCGGCCTCCTCACGGTCTGCTACGTCGGATTGGTGGTCGCCCCCGATCTCGCGATCCACCAGCCGCGCGACCTCATGGAACCCGCCCTCGTCGGCAACTGGCGCGGCGCCTTCGGCCACAAGAACGCCGCGGCCGCCGTGATGGCGATGTTGCTGTTCGTCGGCCTCGCGGTGATGCGGACCGGAGGGCGCGTCTCCGGTCTCGCGATCCTCGGCCTTGCCTGCGTGTTCCTGGTGGGCTCGGAGGGCAAGAGCGCCTTCGCGCTCAGCCTCCTGGTGTTCGTGCTGACCGGGGCCTTCGCGGCGATTCGGAGCTTTCGCGGGCGCCTGCTGATCACGGTCGGACCGATCGTGCTGATGAACCTGTTCACCGTCGGGACGGTGATGAGCGATGCCATCGCGTCGATCGTTGGCGCATTGCCCATCGACGCGACCTTCACGGGCCGGACGGACATCTGGCGGTTCGTTATCGAGAGTATCGCTGCGCGCCCCATAGCCGGCCACGGCTTCGCGGCATTCTGGGGCACCCAGACCCTGCGCGACCTCTCGGACGACGGCGCCACCTGGGCCGGGTACGCCAGCCACAGCCACAACGGCTACCTCGACACCACCCTGACCCTCGGCGCCATCGGCCTCGTGCTTCTAGTGCTGGTCTTCGTGATCGGCCCGCTGCGCAACTATCACCGGCTGCAGACGGAAACCGGAAATGCCGGGCCGTTCGCCACGATGTTCCTGCAGATCTGGTTGTTCGGGCTGCTGCTTTCGACCATGGAAAGCTTCTTCTTCGATCGTGGCGACCCGATCTGGCTCATGTTCCTGTTCGCGGTGTTCGGGCTTCACTATCTGGCCCGCTTCCGAACGCGCCGGTGAACGCGGAGCCGGCGCCAGCCGGGTCCTTGGATATCAGGATCCCGCGATCCCAAGATTGCAACACGATACTAAGCCAGGCGTCCTCGCGGCCGGTCTCGTCGTAGGGCCCTGAGCATCAGGTCTCCGGCGCGCCGAGCCGCCGGCGGCCACGGTCCGGCATTCGCGCCCGCAGGCCGTCCGCCGCGTCCCGGAACCAGGCGGCGCGGTCGATCTCCGGCAATCGGGTCGGACGGGCGCGCCCCCCGAGCACCGCCTCCGCGTAGGCCTCCGCCGGCGCCCCGCGCGGGACAGGCAGGATCGCGCCCGCCGCGAGGAGTTCACGGTAGCGGGGATGATGATCGAACTCGTCGGCGCGCATCGGTGCCGTGACGACCACGGGCCGGCCGGCCTGGACGCAGGCGAGCACGCTGGCGCGCCGCGCCGTCAGCCCCTCGGGCAGGACGTACGCGAAGGCGTCGACGGTCTCGAACAGGCCGAACAGTTCCTCCGCCGAGGCGACGTAGCCCGAGACGACGACCGCGTCCTCCAGCCCGAGTGCGGCGACCTTGGCATCGAAGACGCCCTCGATGCCGTCCGAGGCCTTGATGAAGGATCCGATGAACACGAGGAGGGGGTCTTCGCCCCGCGCCGCGAGGGCCGCCGCGATGTCGAGGACCGCCTCCGGCTGCTTGCCCGGGTAGATCGACCCGAAATGGCCGAGGACGACGCGGCCCGCCCGCCGGGCGGCGAGGAGGCGCTGGCGCAGGGGGCTGTCGGCGATGCCGGCCGGGCGGCTCAGATTCGGCGGCACCGGCATCAGGGCGGCGCGCCGCGCCAGGAACCCCACGAGGGGATCGGCGGCGAGCTCCTCGCGCACCTGCGGCGAGACGAGGAAGATCGTGTCGGACAGGAGCAGCAGCGGCCGGAGCACCAGGCGGCGCAGCCGGTGCAGTCCGGCCCATTCGTGCAGGATCGTGAGGCAGGCGCGCCGGCGCAGCTTGGCCAGGGCGTAGACCGCGAGGGGCCCGAACAAGGCCCGCTTCCAGGCGACGACGGGGAAATTCGTCACCACCGCATCCGCGCGGTCGATGGCGGCCCAGGTTTCGGCGAGCCGGAACTGGCGGGGCTCGATGGTCAGAGCGTTGTGCACGCCGGGCTCGGCCGCCCGCAGCGTGTCGAGGAGAAGCTGGCTGAAATCACCGATGCCGCAGGGCGGGTGTCCCGCTCCGAGCAGGTGCAGGCTCGCGACCGGTGTGGCCGACCGATGGGGCACAGGCTCGGACGACGCCGCGAAGGCATCGGCGGGCGACGGAGGCAGGGTCACGGATCGCTCGCGGTTGGGGGTTGAACCGTGCCCGATGGGGCGGGGGGCCGCGCTCACGCGCCGAACAGCACGCGCTCGGTGTAGCTCAGGTCGCCGATCGGAACGGGGTGCGGCCCGCGGGCGTAGCGGGGTTCGCGCCCGTGAAGGTAGCGGCCGACCACGCCCGGCAGCGGGCCGTTGGCATCGAGCATCACGAACAGGACGCCGTGCCGAAGCAACAGGTACCGCCCGATCGCGCCGAGCCATGCCGCCAGCGTGTCCGGCTCGGGCGCAAAGACGATCTGATAACACGCCAGGGTCGGGCTCGCGGGCCAGCGTGGCACGGCCTTGATTCGATGCGGCTGCAGGACGACGGCCCGCGCCGTCGTGGCGTCGCGGCACACGAGGACGAGGGAGCCGTAGCCGGCATGGTCCAGTGCGAGTCCGCGCTCCCGGGGCGACAGGATTCCCGCATGGCCCTCGGAGAAAAGCTCCACCCGTCGCCCCCGCTGCGAGCGGCTCAGGCTGGGCATCGCCAGCAGCTGCCCGCGCACGAAGGCCCGGAAGCCGCGCGCCTCGTGGATCGCACGCGTGTGCACGGACGCGGAGATGTTGAGATAGGTCACCGACTTGTCCTGCATCGCCCGCCCGTCGAGGAGCGTCGCCGCCGCGCGGAACTTCGGATCGACGTACCAGCTCGACAGGTTGCAGCGCAGGTGGGAGCCGGTCGCATCGGCGATGCGCGTGTAGAGCGTCAGCAGCACGCCGACCGCCACCCCGTCGTGATCGAGGAGATACCCGTAGCGCGGAACCCCGTCCGGCACGCCCCGCGCGACGTGACGGGCG
Organism: Methylobacterium sp. Leaf112; assembly: GCF_001423295.1. Lineage (GTDB taxonomy): Bacteria > Pseudomonadota > Alphaproteobacteria > Rhizobiales > Beijerinckiaceae > Methylobacterium. The sequence continues at coordinate 306,261 of NZ_LMNG01000031.1, forward strand.
AGGCCGTCGCGCCAGTACGCCTGCGTCCGTTCGGGAAAGCCGGCCGCGAGCAAACCGACCACGGTGTCGAGATCGGTTTCCTCGATGGGGCGGCAGCGCAGAGCACCCGGACGCGGCGCCACCGGTACGGAACCCGCGCCCGGACCCGGCGCGGGTTCCGATTCCGGGGAGGACGAAGTCATGGCCGTGCTTCCTTTTCGAAAGGATCTGCCACGTTGGATGATCCTCCCTTAGAATACCGGTCGCTAACACTTGGTTAGGGCGGGCGTCGCGCCGATGGCGGCGTCATACCCGGCCAAGCCAACTGGGACGCCCCGGACCCGAAGGCAGCGCGGGACCGGTCCGGGCCCTTGGCGAAGCGGTTCGATCGGACGAAGACCCTGCCTATCGAAGGTTTGCCGCGGCCCCTATCGCCGATCGCGGCAAACTCTCCCGGCGTTCCGGCCCGCGATCATTGAATCCGGACACCGCGCGGACGTGTCGGAGCGCGTCGGACCGTCGACAAACGGTCCGACGGTGCAGCCTTCGCGGAGGTGGCTTGAGGGGGGCAGCGAACGATCAGGGGGAATGCCGCATGGGGCGGGGTCCGCGGCGCAACGCCGGCCACGATGGGATCGTGCGCGATCATGGGAGGCGTTGGCCGAGACCTGTTTACCTCATCGTCACCGGGATATCCTTGCGTGCCCAACCGAGTACCCAGGCCAAATTCCGAATATCCGGTGGAACGCCTGGAAAGCTGTCAGGATGCATCGGTGTGCGTGTCGACGAAAAATCCCTGATCTTCTTCGATGAGAATGGGCAGGACATACGTTTCGATCACACGATCGGTGGCTTCGATGACTAGAAAAATCAAAACCGAGACCAACGAAGCAACGGATAGAACGATAAGAAGACAAACCAACGAAAAACTTGCTTTGATTCCCCAGGCATGAGCGCGGCTGTCCTGGTTCATTTTTTCGGCACCTGCCACAGGAAATATTCGTCGCGTCGAAATGCTCACATTTTTATGCTCGAAACAACATCGCATTGAGAGGAATTTTCTACTTAGGCCAGGATACCCACAGCGCGCCATCGTACGCCTTTCGGTGAAGACTATACTTCCGGGCGTCAGCCTTGAAAGAAAAAACAAATAGTCGTCATCGAGTGAACCAACACCGTGCAGGGTGGGCCAGACACGATCGTGTCTCAGTGCCATCAGGTTCGATAGGCGTTGTAAAGCGAACGTATTCGTACCCTTGCGTCAGACGCCTATTTGCATGACGGCTTGCGTTCCAGCGAACCCAACGGTCTGAGCACAGAGCCCGTCTACAGGACAACGTTCGCGCTGGATCGCACGACGCTCGCCACACCATTGCGTGCAGGTTGCCGTCCCGCGGCACTGCCTCGGCCGGTCGAACCCATCAACCCGTAACGAAAAAAGGGCCGCCTTTCGGCGACCCCCCTTTCATGGAATGTTGTCGGACGTTCAGTAGCCGTAATAGCCACCGCCGCCGTAGCCGTAGGCCGGAGCGTAGCCATAGGCGGGGGCGTAGCCGTAACCGACCGCGCGCGGGCCGCCGTAGGAATACCCGCCATAGGCCGGGTAACCGTAGCCGCCGCCATACCCGCCGCCGTAGGCGCCCGCCGCAATGGCGCCCGCTGCGAGACCGGCGATGCCGAGGCCCACGGCCGCGCCGGTTCCGATGCCGCGCCGTCCGTAACCACGGCCATAGCCGCCACCGTAGCGACCGTAGCCGCCGCCATATCCACGGCCATAACCGCCGCCGTGACCGTAACCGCCGTGACCGTAGCCACCACCGTAACCGTAGCCGCGGGCTTCGGCGGGGGCGGCGGCGAGGAGGCCGAGACCGAGGACGGCCGTCGCGGCGAGTGCGAGCTTGCGCATGCGAGAGTTCCCAGAGTTGTGAGGATTGATGCAACAACCCGCCAGACGCGAGACCGTTCCGTCCCGCCTGTGGCGCCGGATGGCGAAGCTGCGGGAGGCGGGTCCCGGAACACGCGCAGCGTTGACGCGAACCATCCGGCAGTGCACGGCGTTGGCACCCGTTCCGTGCGAAGGATCCAGCCGTGCCGCAATCCCGGCAGCCCCTGCAATCGTCCGCCCTGGCTGCGGCTTCGCTCGCGACCCTGCGGCGCGGCGACCAGTTGTTCGAGACGGAGCGCCGGCTGAATGCGGTGCTCAACAACGCCTCGGTGTCGATCTTCCTCATGGATGACCGCCAACACTGCGTCTACATGAACCGCGCCGCCGAGCAGTTGACCGGCTTCACCCTGGCCGAGGTGCTCGCGCGCGATTGCCCGCTTCACGACATCGTGCACCACACCTATCCAGACGGCCGGCCGTTCCCCCTCGCGGAATGCGCCATCGACCGGGCGTTCCCCCAGAACAACCACGAGCGGGGCGAGGAGGTGTTCGTCCACGCCGACGGGCATTTCTATCCCGTCGGCTTCACCGCCAGCCCGATCCGCGACGACTCGGCGAACATCATCGGCACCATCATCGAGGTGCGCGACATCAGCGAGGAGAAGGCGGCGGCCGAGCGCCAGCGCCTGCTCCTCAACGAGCTCAACCACCGGGTGAAGAACACCCTGGCGACGGTGCAGTCCATCGCCGCGCAGACGTTCCGGGGCCTGGCCGAGGTCGGCGCCCGCACGGTGTTCGACGCCCGGATGGCGGCCCTGTCCACGGCCCACAACGTCCTCGTGGCGGACAATTGGGAGAGCGCCAGCCTGCGCAGCGTGGTCACGCGCGCCCTAGCGCCCCATCTTCTCGCCGAGGTCGACGTTGACCGGTTTCGGATGGACGGGCCGGATGCCCGGCTTCATCCGAAGGTGGCGGTGACCCTGTCCATGGCCCTGCACGAACTGATGACCAATGCGGCGAAGTACGGCGCGCTGTCGGTTCCCGAGGGCCGCGTCCACGTCACCTGGTCCCTCGAACCCATGGCGGACGACCGACAACGACTCGACCTGCTGTGGGAGGAACAGGGCGGCCCCGAAGTCGCGGCCCCGGCCCGCAAGGGCTTCGGCTCGCGGCTGATCGAGCGCCAATTGCCCCTTGAATTCGATGGGCGGGCCGAGATCGAGTATCGTGTCGCAGGGGTGGTGTGCAGGCTCGAAGTGCCCCTGACCGCGTTGGGGTGGATGGGACAGGACGTGATCACCGGGCAGACCGCCCCATGACGGTGCTGAATGGACGCCGCGTCCTTCTGGTCGAGGACGAAAGCCTCGTCGCCATGCTGGCCGAGGACATGCTGATGGACCTCGGCTGCGAGGTCGTTCTCGCCATGCGCCTCGACAAGGCCCTGGCGCTCGCCCGCACCGAGACGTTCGATGCCGCCGTGCTCGACGTGAACCTCGGCGAGGCCCGGAGCTACCCCATCGCCGACGTGCTGTTCGAGCGCAGCCTGCCGTTCCTGTTCGCCACGGGCTACGGCACGCAGGGGCTGGAGCGGGCCTACCAGGGTGTCCCGGTCCTGCAGAAGCCCTACCAGCAGGGTCCGATGGAACACCTGCTGCATCGTCTGCTGATTTGCGGCGAGCTGGCACAGAAGGGGTCCGAGCCCTGTATGCGGCCCGGCTGCACCTGCCAGGCCTCCCTGCGCTCGCCGTCCGGCAAAGGGACGGGGTTCCAGGCCGACAGCCCGGCCTGAGCCCTCCCCGGCGGATGCGATCGCCAGCGGGGGCCCGACCGCTCGACTGCCCGCTGCTTCCCATGGTCGCCTGCCAACATCCGTGCGAACCGCTATGGTCGGGGGCCTGACCGCACGCGACGCCGAAGGGCGACGTCCCGCGCGTGCCACGCATGAGTGCCCCCATGAGTGCCACCCTCCTCGGGCTCACGACCCTCGCCTTCCTGTTCCCCGCCCCGGCGGAGCGGCCGGCCTTTCCCGATCCGCCGCGCGGAACCGGATGGGCCATCGCGGCGGTGGCGGTGTTCCTCGGCCTCGTGACCCTGGTGCCCCTCAGCCTCGCCTTGGCCGACAAGTGGGTGATGGACGCCCGGGCGGCCGAGTGCCGGGCGACGGGCGGCCGGATCGCCTACGTCTCGGCCGAGGGCCGTGCCCATCGCTGCGAACACCCGGACAAGTGACCGCCGATCCGCAGGCCGGGGCATCGCCCGTCGCCGTAAGGTGAGGCACCGTCCTCACGCACGCACGGCCGCTTGGGTCTCGAACAGCGCGCGGTACCGGCCCTCCGGCTCATGGATCAGGTCGTCGTGGGGACCGTCCTCGACGATGCGGCCGCGGTCGAACACCAGGATGCGGTCGAGGGACCGGACCGTGGAGAGCCGGTGGGCGATGACGATGGCGGTGCGCCCGCGCATGAGCCGCTCCATCGCCTGCTGGATCAGGGCCTCCGATTCCGAATCGAGGCTCGAGGTCGCCTCGTCGAGGATGAGGATCGGCGCATCGGCCAGGAAGGCGCGGGCCAGCGCCACCCGCTGGCGCTCGCCGCCCGACAGCTTCACGCCGCGCTCGCCGACCAGGGTGCCGTAGCCCTTCGGCAACCGGGCGATGAAGTCGTGCGCGTTGGCGAGCCGCGCCGCCCGCTCGATGGCCTCGGCGGAAGCGCCCGGCCGCGCGTAGGCGATGTTCTCGGAAAGCGACCGGTGGAACAGCACCGGCTCCTGCGGCACGATGGCGATATTCTCGCGCAACGAGGCTTGGGTGACATCGGCGATGTCGATGCCGTCGATGCGGATCCGCCCGCCGGTGACGTCGTAGAGCCGCTGCACCAACTTGACGAAAGTGGTCTTGCCCGATCCCGAGCGCCCCACCAGACCGACCCGCTGTCCGGGGGGAATCGTCACCGAGAGGTCGCGGTAGAGCGGCGCGGCGTGCCCGGCATAGTGGAACGTCACCGCCTCGAACCGCAGCGCCCCGCCCGTCACCGAGAGCCCCGTCGCGCCGGGCCGGTCGGCGACGCCGTAGGGCTCTGAATCGAGGGCGACGAGTTCCTCCATTTCGTTCACCGCCCGCTGGAGGTGGTTGATGTGCTGGCCGATGTCGCCGAGGTAGCCGTGCACCACGAAGTAGGTGGTGAGCACGTAGGCGACATCGCCGGGCGTGGCGGCCTTCGTCCACCACAGCCACAGGGCGACGCCCACGATGGCGGTGCGCAGGGCGAGCAGAAGGCCGAGTTGCGCGGTGACGCTCCAGGTCACCCGCATCCAGGTGCGGCGGGTGCGCTTGTGCCACTTGCCCAGGATGTGCGCGAGGCGCGCATCCTCCCGGCCCTCGGCGCCGAAGGCCTTCACCACGGCGTTGTTCCCGATGGCGTCGGACAGGGTGCCGCCGAGCCGGGTGTCCCAGCCGTTGGAGAGTTGCGCCGCCGGGGCGATCACTTTGGTGGCGAGGCCGATGGCGGTGCCGACATAGGCCAGGGTGCCGAGCCCGATGACCGCCCCCATGGCGGGCCAGTGCCAGCCGAGGAGCACCATGGTGCCGAGCAGCACCACCACGGAGGGCAGCAGGGCGAGTAGCAGGGTGTCGTTGAGCCCGTCGAGGGCCCACATCCCCCGCGAGATCTTGCGGACCGTCGAGCCGGAGAAGCTGTTGGCGTGCCAGTCCGTCGACAGGCGCTGGACCCGGTGGAAGCCGGCCCGCGCCACGTCCGCCATGGTGCCGAGGGTGAGCGGCACCACGAGGGCCCATGCGACGTGGCGCAGGCCGATATGGACCGCACCCAGGGCCGCCATGGCGGCGAAGGCCGGCAACGCCGCCGCGAGGGCCGCGTCGCGGTCGTCCCCCGCGAGGGCATCGACGAGGCGACCGGCGTAGAGCGGCAGGAACACGTCCGCGAGGGTGGCACAGGTGATGGCCGCGACGAGGCCGGCGACGAGGCCGAGCCGCGCGCGCCATCGGCGGAACACGAAGGCGAGGACCGCCCGATAGGCGCTTTCGCGCTGGTGACGAACAGACATGGGAACCTCGCGACGCGGATCGCGCGTCGTTCCGGAGGCCGCGGCACGGTGCGAAACCGGCGGCGGACAAAAGGATCAGAGAAGGGGCGACAGACGGAAGCGGGGCGCCCTCGGGCGCGCGGCTGACGTCAGATCTGGCAGCCGAAGCGGCTGGCGCCGGCACGGACGGGAATCGCTACGATACGCATGCGGCCTCCCTCGTCGGCGCGGGAACAATCGGGCGGTGGGTTGAGCATGGCGCGCGGTGATTCGCAAGCCGACCCGAAGGGGCGACACGCGGATGGAGGCAGGGTGCGTCCCTCACCACCGAGGGCTTCAGGCGGTATTGACGAGACCTTGGAGCAGCGTCCGGTTCGCCGCGACGAGATCCCATAGGATGCGGGTGTTGCGATCGTCGTTCGCGTCCATCCACGCGTCCACGGCCGTCAAGGCGGACGGCGTGCGCCAGTCGCGCATGCCGGTCTCGTAGGTCTGCCGGAATTCAGGGTGTGCCGCGTCGGCCTGCAGGATCGCCAGCATCGCGTTCTGACACGGAAGGGGCGTGGCTTCGAAGTAGGTCCACACGCCGGAGCGGACGCCCTGGGCGAACCACGCGAGACGCTCGACGAGACCGAACGCGACCTCCGGCAAGCCGTAGGTCGGCGCCTCGGGATCGTAGCGGCTGCACCCGGCGAGAATGCCGGCGATCCAGACGAGATCCTCGTAGGCCGGCGCCGCGAGCATCCGATCCAGGGTCGCGGACGAGAGAATGATCGGCATGGTCTACCTCGGCGAGGGTATCTGCCTCAGCGAGGGTACTTGCCTGGATCGCGCCTCGGAACCCTGTCGTCGCGGACACGATGCTCGGTGCCAACCCGTCAGGGCGCCGGCATCGGGCCGACGAGCCCTTCGAGCAACCCCAGCGCGTCCCCCACGGCCAGACGCCGGATCTCGCCCCGGCCGAGATCGCCGTAGCGCCGCTCCAGATGACGCGTCGGTTCGCCCGTGAGGGCCAGCCCGAAATGCACCAGTCCCACGGGCTTGTCCGCGCTGCCGCCGCCCGGGCCGGCGATGCCGGTGATCGCCACCGCCACATCGGCGCGGGCATGGGCGAGGGCGCCCTCCGCCATGGCGCGGGCCGTCGCTTGGCTGACGGCGCCGTGGGCGGCGATCAGCGCGGTCGGCACGCCGAGGGATTCGGACTTGGCGTCGTTCGAATAGGTGACGAAGCCGCGTTCAAGCACCGCCGAGGAGCCCGGCACGGCGGTGAGCAGTCCGGCGACGAGGCCGCCGGTGCAGGATTCCGCCGTGGCGATTCTCCGCCCCGCCGCCGCGAAGGCGGCGACCAGCGCCTCCGCGCGGGCGAGCAGGGCGGTGTCTGCGATCAAGACCGACGCTCGGACGTCTCGGAGGCGGTGTCGAGGTCGATCTCCGGCAGGCGCACGGTGGCGGCGGCCTGGGCGGCGAGGCCCTCGGCCCGGCCGACGAAGCCGAGCTTCTCCGTGGTCGTCGCCTTGATGGAGACGGAGGTCAGCGGCACGCCAGCGATCTCGGCGATGCGGGCGCGGATGGCTTCGCGGTGGGCGCCGATGCGCGGGGCCTCGGCCAGCACGGTGATGTCGAGGTGATCGATCTTGCCGCCGCGCGCGCGGACGAGATCGCAGGCATGCGCCAGGAAGCGGTCCGAGGAGGCACCGCGCCACTGCTCGTCGGAGGGCGGGAAGTGAGTGCCGATGTCACCGTCCGCGATGGCGCCGAGCAGGGCGTCGGTGAGGGCGTGGAGCGCCACGTCGCCGTCCGAATGGGCGAGCACGCCCCGGTCGGCCGGGATCTTGATGCCGCCGAGCCAGACGTGATCGCCCTCCGTGAAGGCATGGACGTCGAAGCCGGTGCCGAGGCGGGTGAGGTAGGTGGTCATGCGGGCTCCAGGCTGAGCGGGTTTCGTGAAAGCGGCCGACGCACGTCTCGCCTCAAAGGGAGACGGGGCCGGAAAAGTCGCGGTCGGCGTCGATGAGGTCGGAAGGCTGGGTGATCTTGCGGTTGCGCGGGTCGCCCTCGAACACCACCACGGGGAGACCGGCCCATTCGGCGAGCGCCCCGTCGTCGGTGAAGCCGTCTAGGTTCTCCGCGCGCGCGGCGCGATGCGCATCCAGCAGCAGGCGGAAGGCGAAGGCCTGGGGCGTCTGCACGGCGCGCAGGGTTTCGCGGGCCGGCGTCTCGACCACACGGCCGATCCCAGGCGCGATGGTCTCGACGCGCTTGATGGTGTCGGTGACGGCAAGGCCCGGCACGGCGGCGCCGTAGGCGCGCCCGGCCGCCAGGGCGCGGTCGATGAGGGCGGTGTCGACATGCGGGCGGGCGGCGTCGTGCACGAGGACGAGATCCGGCGTCGCCCCCGTCGCCAAGGCTTCGAGCCCGGCGCGGACGGAGAGCTGGCGCGTGGCCCCGCCCGGTACCGGCGCCCGGAGTTTCTCGCGGTGGGCCGGGTCGAGATCGGCGACGCACTCGTGATAGAACGCCTCCGCGTCGACCGCGATGACGGGCTGGATGCAGGTGATGGACTCGTGCGCGGCAAGCGCCGCCAGGGTCCGGGTCAACACCGCCTGGCCGCCGACCCGGCGATACTGCTTGGGCACATCGCCGCCGATGCGGATGCCGCGGCCGGCCGCGACCACCACTGCCGCCGCCTCGAACGCGGTGCCGGCCATGAAAACGCTCCCACCATCGCGTTGCAAGGCCTTGCGGATTGTAAGGGCTTGAACGAGCCCAGCGTTTAAGCGGGGCATGGCGTGAAATCAAATCGCCGGGAGCGCTTGCGCCCGCCGCGGTTTTGACTATTCCTTGAGCACAATGATCCATGATGATTATTTGAGCGTTCTGCGCTCTCCCTCTTCCCCGTCGTCCGCCGTCCCCGGGTCCATCCCGGCGCTGGGCGGTTCCGGCTGGCCGCTGCCAGTCCTGCTGGCGCCGCTCTCGGGCATCACCGACGTGCACATGCGCCGGATCGCCCGGGCCTGCGGTGCCAGCGCCGTGGTCTCCGAGATGGTGGCGGCGGCCGAGTTCGCGCGCGGCAGCGTCGAGGCCACCCTGCGGGCCGAGGGCGGGGGCATCGAGCCCCACGTCGTCCAGCTCGCCGGCTGCGCGCCCGAGCCCATGGGTTTGGCCGCGCGGATCGCCGAAGAGAACGGCGCCGACGCGATCGACATCAACATGGGCTGCCCGGCCAAGGTCGTGACCGGCGGCGCCTCCGGCTCGGCCCTCATGCGCGACCTCGACGGGGCCACACGCATCCTAGCCGCCGTGCGCGCCGCCGTGTCGATTCCGGTCACGGTGAAGATGCGCCTCGGCTGGGACCATGCCAGCCTCAACGCCGCCAGCCTCGCCCGGCGCGCCGAGGGGCTCGGGCTCAACGCCGTCACGGTCCACGGCCGCACCCGCCAGCAATTCTACAAGGGCAATGCCGATTGGGACGCCATCCGCAGCGTCGTCGAGGCGGTGTCGATCCCGGTCATCGCCAACGGCGACATCACCACCCTCGACGCGGCCCGGACCTGCCTCGCCCGCTCAGGTGCGGCCGGGGTGATGATCGGGCGCGCCGCCGTGGGCCGGCCCTGGCTCGTCGGCGAGATCGCGGCCGGGCTCGCGGGCCGGGCGGGCCCGACCCTGACGAACGCCCGCAAGGCCGCCTTCGCCATCGCCCATTACGAGGGGATCCTCGCCCTCTACGGCGTCCGCATGGGCGTGCGCCATGCCCGCAAGCACCTCGCCGCCTATGCCGAGGCCGGCGGCGGCCTGTCGGCGGACGGGCGCACGCGGCTCCTCACCACCACCGACCCCGCCGTGGTGATCGCCCTGCTGGCTTCGGCGTTCGACGGGGAAGCCCGCGGCGGGGCGACGACGGACGCGGCGATGGAGAAGGCGGCATGACGGCCCCTGACGAGTCCCGCGGCCCGACCGTCGCGGCCCCCACCAGCGAAGCGGTGATCAACGCCCTGCCGCTGCCGGTGCTCACCATCGGGGTCGACGACCGCATCCTCCACGTGAACCATGCCGGCGAATCGTTCTTCGACCATTCCGCCCGGCTGATGCAGCGCCGGCGTCTCGCCGACATCATCCCGTTCGCCTCGCCCATCTCGGCCCTCGTCACAGAGGTCCGGCGCCGCCGGGCCAGCGTCAGCGAGTACGGGGTCGAACTCGTGCATCCGCGCTCGGGGCAGGAGCGCAGCGTCGACGTGTTCGCGACGCCGCTGGGCGACGACGGCGAGGCCGTGGTGCTCATGCTGCAGGAGCGCACCATCGCCGACAAGATGAACCGCCAGCTCACCCACCGGGGGGCGGCCCGCTCCATGGTGGCGCTCGGCGCCATGCTGGCCCACGAGATCAAGAACCCGCTGGCCGGTATCCGGGGGGCGGCCCAGCTCCTCGAGCAATCGGCCGACGACGAGGACCGCCTCCTCACCCGACTCATCTGCGACGAGTCCGACCGGATCGTCCGCATCGTCGAGCGCATGGAGCTGTTCGGCGACGAGCGCCCGGTGGAGCGCGTCTCCGTCAACGTCCACGGCGTGCTCGATCAGGTGAAGCGCTCGGCCCAGTCGGGCTTCGCCCGCCACATCCGCTTCGTCGAGACCTACGATCCGTCGCTGCCGCCGGTGCTCGGCAACCGCGACCAGCTGATCCAGGTGATCCTCAACCTCGTGAAGAACGCCGCCGAGGCCATCGGCGCCGACACGGTGGACGGCGAGATCACCCTGTCGACGGCCTTCCGCACGGGCCTGCGCCTGCAGATCCCGGGCTCGCGCGAACGCGTCAGCCTGCCCATCGAGGTGGCGGTGCGCGACAACGGACCCGGCGTCACCGCCGATCTGCTGCCGGACCTGTTCGACCCGTTCGTGACCACGAAGGCGCAGGGGTCCGGCCTGGGACTTGCTTTGGTGGCCAAGATCGTCGGCGACCACGGCGGCATCGTCGAATGCGATCCCGCGCCGCGCCGCACCACCTTCCGCCTTCTCCTTCCCATGTCGAGCGCCCGTGACGGGCGCGAGTCGAGCGCGGAGCTGTAGAGTCGCTGCATGCCCAACGGCCACATCATCGTCGCGGACGACGACGCCGCCATCCGCACCGTCCTGAACCAGGCGCTGTCGCGGGCCGGCTACGAGGTCCGCACCACCGGCAATTGCGCCACCCTCTGGCGCTGGGTCGCCGAAGGGGAGGGCGACCTCGTCATCACCGACGTGGTGATGCCCGACGAGAACGTGTTCGACCTGCTGCCCCGCATCAAGCGGGTGCGGCCGGAGCTGCCGATCATCGTCATGAGCGCGCAGAACACCTTCATGACGGCGATCCGCGCTTCGGAGCGCGGGGCCTACGAATACCTGCCCAAACCCTTCGACCTGAAGGAGCTCATCGCCATCGTGGGGCGCGCGCTGTCGCGGCCGCGCGGCACGCCGGCCCCCGGCGCCGACCCCGGCAACGAGGATATTCCCCTGGTCGGGCGCTCGCCCGCCATGCAGGAGATCTACCGGGCGCTGGCCCGCCTGATGCCGACCGATCTCACGGTGATGATCACGGGCGAGTCCGGCACCGGCAAGGAGCTGGTCGCCCGCGCCCTGCACGATTACGGGCGTCGGCGCACGGGCCCGTTCGTGCCCGTCAACATGGCGGCGATCCCGCGCGACCTCATCGAGTCGGAACTGTTCGGCCACGAGAAGGGCGCCTTCACGGGGGCGCTGTCGCGCTCGGCCGGCCGGTTCGAGCAGGCCGAGGGCGGCACCCTGTTCCTCGACGAGATCGGCGACATGCCGATGGAGGCCCAGACCCGGCTGCTGCGCGTGCTGCAGCAGGGCGAGTACACCACCGTCGGCGGCCGGGTGCCGATCAAGACCAACGTCCGCATCATCGCGGCCACGAACAAGGACCTGCGGGTCTCGATCCAGCAGGGCATCTTTCGCGAGGACCTGTTCTTCCGCCTCAACGTCGTGCCGCTGCGCCTGCCGGCCCTGCGCGAGCGCTCGGAGGACGTGCCCGACCTCATCCGGCACTTCTTCGTCATGGTGGAGCGCGAGGGCCTGAGCCGCAAGCAGCTCGACGGCGAGGCCATGGAGCGATTGAAGCGCTACCGCTGGCCCGGCAACGTCCGCGAACTGGAGAACCTCGTCCGGCGCCTCGCCGCCCTCTACCCGCAGGAGACCATCACCGGGCCGGTGATCGAGGCGGAGCTCGACACCCTGCCGCTCGCCCAGAGCGCGCCCGCCAACGGCACGGCCCGCAAGGCCGCCGGGGAGGGCGAGACCCTGTCGGGTGCCGTGGAGCGGCACCTGGCCGAGTATTTCGGCAATTATCGCGATACCCTGCCGCCGCCGGGCCTCTATCACCGCATCCTGCGCGAGATCGAAGGCCCGCTCATCGGCGCGGCGCTGGCGGCCACGCGCGGCAACCAGATCCGCGCGGCGGAGCTGCTCGGGGTCAACCGCAACACCCTGCGCAAGAAGGTGCGCGACCTCGACCTGCAGGTGTTCCGCAACGCCCGGTGACGCCGGCACGGGGGGCGGGACGGGGGACCGGGACTTAACGATGGCGTGAGGGAGGGCCGCGCGGCGGATGATCGGGGCACCTGCATGCGTTCACGACGCATGCGCCCACGACATCGCTCGCGTCGTCATGCGGCGTTGGCCGGGTCCGCGCCCCGTGGCCTAAGACCGGCCAGCCCGAATCCCTCCCGCCGGAGTCTCATGCCCCCGTTCACACGCCGCCCGCCCCACGGCGACCCGACAGTCATGCGCCTCATCCAGACCGCTTCGGGGCGGCGCTCCCTCGTGCTGCACCTCGTGATCGTGCTGGTGCTGCTGGCCACCGCCAAGGGCTTCGACGGATCGAGCCACACCGCCAACCACTGGATCGTGCTCGTCGTCTACGCCGTCTGCTCCGTCTGCCTCGGCCTCGCCGACTGGCGCGAGGCCCATCGCGGCCGCCGCCGGGAATACGGCGGCACCGATCCGGACAAAGCGGCCGACACGGAATGGCTCGCCTGGACGGCGACGCTCCTCAATGCCGGCGTCGCCCTGTTCCTCGTGGTCGAGCACATGCTCGTCGGCGCGGTGGAAACCGAGGAGACCGCGACGGCGGTGAGCCGGCTCCCCGCCTTCCTGCTCCTGCTCCAGACGGGCTTGAGCATGCGGGTCCTGCACACGGCGGTGTTCGCGGGCCTCGTCAGCCTCGCCTGGGGCAGCACCATCCTGTTCGCCTTCGCATACCCCGAGAGCGCCCTGCTCGGCCCGCACGTCACCCTCGACGAGGAGGTGCCGGGCCTGCTCACCTTCATGGCCGCGAGCCTCGTGGTGATCGACGGGGTGCGGCGCCTGCGCTCGGCCGTGACCACCGCCCTGCGGATGGAGCGCGAGCGCACCACCCTGGCGCGGTTCGTCCCCACCCGGGTGGTCGGCGAACTCGCGAGCGCGGGCCTCGAAGCCGTGCGCTCGCGCCATGCCTGCCTGTTCGCCCTCGACCTGCGCGGCTTCTCGGCCTTCACCCGCGAGCACGCGCAGGAGGAGGTGGTGCGCGCCCTCCTGGATGTCCGCGCCCTGACCCACGTGGCGGTGACGGAGCACGGCGGCATCGTCGACAAGTACGTGGGCGACGGAATCCTGGCGCAGTTCGTCGTCGGGCGCCCGCAGGCCCAGGCCCATGCGGCGCTGGCCTGCGGGCGCGCCATCGTCGCGCGCCTCGCGGCCCTCAACGCCGAGCGGGCCCGCGAAGGGCGGCCGACCCTGCGCATCACCATGGCGCTCCATTGCGGCGAGGTGCTCGTCGGGGTGTTCGACGACGGCCACCGGGCAGAGTTCACGGTGCTCGGCCAAGCGATGAACACCCTCGCGCGGATCGAGGCGCGGGCCAAGGCAGCGGACCTGACCCTAACCGCGTCGGACGCCTTCCGGCGCCTCCTCGGCCCGGCGATCCGCTCGGGCCTGACCCTTTCGGCCATGCCGCCCTCGGAGTGCCGCGACACCCGCGACCTGGCGCTCTACGCGGTGGCGTGGGCCGACGCGCCGGCAGAAACCGCACTGAATCCGGCCGCGTGACGCGAGAGAAGCGTCTGTGCTTAATCCGCGATGCCGCGTGCGTCGCGACACGTCGTATCCGGCAAAGGCACCCTATATCAGTATCAGACGCAACGGAAACAGACCGGACCGCCGGACTGTACTGATCAGGAGCTAGTAGACCATTATGATGACCCGTATCGCCGCCGCCACTGCCGCCCTGGTACTTGGTGTTGCTTCGATCTCGTCCGCGATGGCCTTCGATCGCCCGGCCCGCTACACCGGGTTCGCCAACGACACCGAGACGACCGGCACGCTCTACGGCAACCCGCAATCCCGCTCGCCCGCGAATTGTCCGGTGAGCTCCGCCGCCGAGGGCAACGCCAACCAGCAGAACTTCCCGGTCAAGCAGTACGGCCAGACCGCGGGTGGCAACCGTTGCTGAACCGGTCCCTCAAGGCGGTCTCGCTGATCTGGAACGGGTTCTCCTACGCCATGGCGGTCGCCTTCGTGGGCGGCCTGGTCTTGACCCTCATCGGCGCATCCCAGGCCCTGCTCGGCCTGTAGACGCCCCGGGGCGATGGGAAACGAAGAACGGCGGGGCTCGGGGCCCCGCCGTCTTTCGTTCTCGTTCCGCGACTGCCCGCGGGCTCACGCCAGGGCGGGCTTGCCCACGGCCACGGGCGCGCCGCCGAGCCCGAGCCACTCGCGCCGCATGGGACGCAGGACGAACCAGGCGAGGGCGGCGGTGAGGAGGTCGAGGCCGATGGCGATGCCGAACACCGGGATCCACGACCCTTGCGCGGCGTAGATCATCGCCGCGACGGGGCCGCCCAACAGCGAGCCCACGCCCTGCGCCATGTACAGGAAGCCGTAATTCGTGGTGGCGTGCTTGGTGCCGAAGGTGTCGGTGAGGAGCGACGGGAACAGGGAGAAGATCTCGCCCCAGGCGAAGAACACGACGCCCGACAGCAGGGCGAACGCGTAGGCGTTCTCGCGGAACACCAGCATCAGCGCGATGGCGACGGCCTCGGCCGCGAACGCGATGGCCATGGTCTTCTCCCGGCCGATCCGGTCCGAGACCCAGCCGAAGAACGGGCGGGTGAGGCCGTTGGTGATCCGGTCGAACGTCAGGGCGAAGGGCAGGGCGGCAAAGCCGAACACGATGGCGTCGGCGACCCCGAAGTCGCGGGCGAAGTAGGCGAACTGCGCCACCACCATCAGGCCGCCCGTGGACATCATCGTCATCATCACGAACATCAACCAGAACAGCGGCGTGCGCAGCATCTCCTTCGGCGCCGTGTCGTGGGTGCAGGTCGAGAGGTTGCGGGCCGGCGCCGGCAGGGCCTCGCCGGGGCGCGGGGCGCGCAGGCCGAGGGCCGCCAGCACGCCGACGATGCCGAGCACGATGCCGAAGGTGTTCAGGGTCTCGCGGTAGCCCGAGGCCGCCATCATGTTGGTGATGGGGAAGGTGGTGAGCAGGGCGCCCATGCCGTAGCCGGCCGCAACCACGCCGACGGCGAAGCCCCGCCGGTCGGGAAACCATTTCACCATCAGGCCGACGATGCCGACATAGACGATGCCGGTACCGAGACCGCAGAACAGGCCGTAGGTGGCGTAGAGGCCCCACAGGCTGTCGATCCGGGCGGCGAGCACCCAGCCGAGGCCCGAGAGCGCGGCGCCCAGCGCGATCATCACCTTCGGGCTGAACCGGTCGATGAGGTAGCCCTGCACGGGCGAGAAGAACGTCTGCAGGACGATGACGATGGTGAAGGTGACCTGGATGGCGGCCAGCGTCGCGCCGGTGGTCGCCATCAGCGGCTTGGTGAAGAGGGTCCAGACATACTGGGGACTGGAGATCGCCATCATGGCGACGAGGCCGAGGCCGAGTTGCAGCCAGCGCTGGCGGGAGACGATCGTATCCATAATTCACTCCTGAGGCGGAGCGCCCGAAGCATACGCCGTGCCAGGATGTCCGGTGTCGTCTGGTCGTTCGGCGTTAACGCACGGCCGTGACCAGCCAGCACGCCGCTCCGAGCCGCAGGGCTCCGTTCGAGACCCTCTCCGCGAAGTCGCGCAGGACGATCGCGTGGGCGCGGCTGCGGATCTCGGGGGTCTGATCGCGGACGAGGCGGGAAGCCGGGCCGAGGTCGAGGGCGAAGTTCGCCGCCGCCTCGGCCGCTTCCCGGGGGTCGCCGGCCTCGGAGTGACCGAGCACGAGGGGCTCGTCCACGGGCATGAGGGCGATGTCGCGGAACCCGGCGGCGGCCAGGATGCCGGGCAGCCGGGCCGGATCGGCGAACCGGAACGGGCCGGCGGCGTCGAAGGGCGTCGGCTCTGGCTCCGGCACCAGGGCGCGGACGAGGCCGAACGGGTGGTCGATCCAGGCGTTCTCGGCTTGGGCTCGCCAGCACAGCATCGTCAGCCGGCCCTCCGGCCGCAGGGCGCGGTGGAGGTTGGCGAAGGCGGCGATCGAGTCGTCGAAGAACATGATCCCGAAGCGCGAGATCAGGTGCGTGAACGCCGCGTCCGCGAAGGCGTGCGTCTGCGCATCGGCCTCCACCAGGGCGATGGGGGCGCCGCCGGGCGGCCGGGATGCGGCCCGGCGCGCGGTGACGGCGAGGAGGGGCGCCGAGACGTCGGCGGCGGTGACGCGGCCGGACGGACCGACGATGTCGGCGGCCCGCAGGGCGGTGGCACCGGCACCGCACCCGACATCGAGCACGGCGTCTCCGGGGCGCAGGGCGGCGCCTGCGAACAGGCGTTCGGTCAGCGGCGCGAACACCCGATCGAAGGTCGCCTGATGGCGGGCCCAGCGGGCGCCCGCGTCGCCGTTCCAATAATCGCTCTGGGTCTGGTCGGATGCCGCCATGGAGTCTGAACCGCTCTGTGCCTGATGCTCTGGCGCGCGAAACGCGCCGGGCCGGCTTCTACAGCCCTTCGGACCCGCCGTCCGAGCGCGGATCGTGCACCGCCTCGATGCGGCCGTTGCCGGGGTGACGGATCAGCATGCCGGCATGGCCCAGCGAATCGATGTAGGCGCCGCCGAGTTCCTCCACCGTGTGCCCCATGGCGCCGAGGGCGGCGATGCAGGCGGGGTCGAACCGGTCCTCGACCTTGACGGTGAGGGATTCCGCTCCCCAGGTCCGGCCGTAGAGCAGGCGCGGCGCGTCCACCGCGGCGGCCGGGCTCATGCCGTAATCGGCGTAGCGGGCGAAGATCTGAGCCTGGAACTGGGGCTGGCCGTCGCCCCCCATGGAACCGTAGGCCATCACCCGGCCGTCGTCGAAGGCGGCAAGCGCCGGGATCAGGGTGTGGAACGGGCGCCGGCCCGGCTCCAGGGGATTGACGGCGTTGGGGTCGAGGGAGAACGACGTGCCGCGGTTCTGCCAGTGGATGCCGGTCTTCGGCAGCACCACGCCGGAGCCGTACTCCCAGTAGATCGACTGGATGTAAGAGACGGCGAGGCCGTCCCTATCGATCGCCCCCATCCACACGGTGTCGCCCTCGCCGGGATTGCGCAGGGGCAGGGTGGCGGCGCGGCGCATGTCGATGGCGGCGGCCTCGCGGTCGAGGCGGGCGGGGTCGAGGAAGCGCGCGGGATCGACGCTGAGGCGGTCGAAATCCGTGACGATGCGGTCACGGATGGCGAAGGCGCGCTTCGTCGCCTCGATGAGCCCGTGATAATGCGCCGTCGTCTCGGGCCGGGTGACGCCGAGGCGGTCGAAGATCCCGAGGATCAGCAGGGCGGCGATGCCTTGGGTCGGGGGCGGGAAGTTGTAGAGGGTGGCGTCGCGCCGGCGCAGGCTGAGGGCCTGGCGCTCGCGCGGCGCGTAGGCTTCGAGATCGGCCCGGGTCACGGGCGACCCGAGATCGGCGAGGTCGGCGGCGATCTCGCGGCCGAGATCGCCCCGGTAGAAATCGTCGAGGCCCGCATGGGCGAGCTGCGCCAGGGTGTCGGCGAGGCCCGGCAGGCGCCGGATCGCACCGGCCGCATACGGCTTGCCGTCGTCGAGGAAGGTTTTGGAGAAATTCGGCTGGTCGTGGAGGGTGTCGATCTCCTTCGGCACGTAGCGCGCCTCCGAGGGCGAGACGGCGACGCCGTCGCGGGCATGCCCGATGGCGTCGGCCAGGAGGGTCTCCAAGGGCAGGCGCCCGCCCAGCGCCTTGGCGAGATCGAGGGCGAGCCTCCAGCCGCCGATGGCACCCGCCACGGTCAGGGCCGCGTCGGCGCCGCGCGACGGCAGCACGTCGTAGCCCTTGCCGCGGTAGCGGGGAATCGTGGCCAGCGCGCCGGCCGGGCCGCAGGCTTCGATGCCGCGCACCCGGCCGCCGCGCTCGCGGACCAGCCAGAACCCGTCGCCGCCGATCCCGTTCATGTGCGGGTAGACCACCGCGATGGTCGCCGCCATGGCCGCCATGGCCTCGATGGCGTTGCCGCCCTGCGCCAGGACGTGCTGGCCGGCGCGGGCGGCGAGCCGATGGGGCGCGGCCACGGCGGCGGTCGCGAAGACGGGTGTGTCGGGCATGGGGGTCTCTTGACTGGGATGGCGCGAGGATAATGAATTTTGGTCACGGGTCGATGGCGGGGCGCAAGGCAGGGTTCGTGCCCTGCCCAAACCAGCTTGCTCGATCCATCGATGTTGACGAGACTGATCGAATGCCACTGCGTTCCTCTCAGGACAGCCTCACGATTCGCAACCTAGATCCGGGGTTGAAGGAACGGCTACGCGTCCGCGCCGCCCGGAATGGGCAATCCATGCAAGCCGAGGCCCGCCATATCCTCGAAGGCGCCCTCGGCGAATCCAATGACCGTCAGGCCGGCAATCTCTACGAGCGCATACGGGCGCGGTTCGCTCCCCTGGGAAGCATCGAGATCGACGTGCCCGCACGCGGGCCGCCCCGCGATCCGCCCGTGCTCGAGTGAAATTTCTCCTGGATACCAACGTCCTGTCCGCCATGATGACAGGCAGGGGCACTCCGGAGGTGGCGGCGTGGATTGCGATCCGCAGCACAGAGAGCCTGTTCACGGCGTCCATCTGCGAAGCCGAGATTCTCGCCGGTTTGGCCATCATGCCTGACGGGCGCCGGCGTTCGGCGCTTGAATTGTCCGCCCACGCCATGTTCGCGGAGGATTTTCGTGGACGGGTCTGGGCCTTCGACGCTGAGGCCGCACGAAGCTATACCGGCATTTTCGCGGCGCGGCGGCGAACGGGCAGGCCCATTGCGACGATGGACCTGATGATTGCAGCCATCGCGCGCACGAGAGACGCTGTCGTCGTCACACGCAACGTGGCGGATTTCCTCAATTGTGGGCTGACGATCGAGAACCCATGGTTGCCCTGACGTTGACCGATCGCTCGCCCGCCCTCGTCGTCGGCGCCATGACCATCCGCCGCTTCGACGGCTCTTCCCGGCCCAATTCGTATTAATTTCGCCACACTGTTGTGGCGATGCATCACGCATGGCGTGGCTGCGGCGTTTCAAGGCATCGAAGGGTTCTGGGGAGGCGTCCGGTCCGGCCGGAACGCCATTGGATTCCGATGCGGCCCCGTTGAAGCCGCCGCCGCGCGGACCCGGCTGGGTCGGGGCCCTGGTGGTGGTCACCGCCCTCGTCTCGGCCATCGCCACCTTCCTGATCCTGGCCGGGGTGATCCGGGTGACGCCGACGCCCACCGTCGGGCTGACGCTGCTCGGCATCAACGTCGTCCTCGTGCTCGGTCTCATCGTCATCATCGCCTGGGAGGCGCGGGTCTTCCTGCACGCGCGCCGCACCAACGCGGCGGTGGCCCGGCTCCACACCCGCATCGTCGGCCTGTTCTCCCTCATCGCCATCCTGCCCACCGTGCTGCTCGCCGTGGTAGCGGCCGTGACCATCGACCGGGGCCTGTCGCTGGGCTTCACCGACCGGGTCCGCGACGTGGTGCTGAAATCCGTCGAGGTGGCGGACGCCTATCAGGAAAACCAGTGCCAGAGCCTCGCCCGCGAGATCCGGATTCTGGCCGACGACCTCACCCGAGCACGGCCGAACTTCGACGTGAACCGGCAATGGTTCGAGAGCTTCCTCACCACCCGCGCCACGGCCCTCGGCCTGCCCGTCGCCGAGATCATGCGCGGCCCCGATTCCGTGGTGGCGCGCGCGCAGATCGATCCCTTGAAGGACCGGCGCCTGCCCTCGGCCGCCGCCTTCGAGGACGCGGCGAAATCCACCGACCCCATCTGCCTCGTGCCGAGCGAGGGCCGGATCTTCGCCGCCCTGTTTCGGATGACCGCCTATGACGGCGCCGTGCTGCTGGTACAGCGCGAGGTCAGCCAGCTCGCCGTCGAGTTCCCCGGCGTGTCGCGGGCGGCGGCGGCCGAGTACCTCACCTACGATTCCCTGAAGCGCTCGATCCAGATCAGCTTCGCCTCCGTCTTCGTGCTCATCGCCCTCATCGCCCTGCTGTCGGCGGTATGGTTCGGGTTGAACTTCGCCAACCGCTTCGTGGCGCCCATCCGTCGGCTCATCAACGCCGCCGATCAGGTCGCGTCGGGCAACTTCTACGCCCAGGTCCCGGCCCGGAAGAGCGACGGCGACCTCGCGCACCTGTCCGAGAGCTTCAACAAGATGACGCAGGAGCTCAGGCGCCAGCACGACGGGTTGATGGCGGCGAGCGACCTCATCGACCGGCGCCGGCGCTTCACCGAGGCCGTGCTGTCGGGCGTCTCGCCGGGCGTCATCGGCGTCGATGCGGGGGGACGCGTCACCATCGCCAACCCCTCCGTGGAGCGCACCCTCGGGCTGACGGCGGACGCCATCGTGGGCCAGCCCCTGATCCAGGCCGTGCCCGAGTTGGCGCCGCTGTTCCCCGAGGGAGGCGAGGGCCGTCAGCGCGCCCTTCAGCAGCAGATCCAGCTCACCCGCGACGGGCGCGAGCGCACGGTGACGGTCCGGGTCACCAGCGAGCAGGCGCAAGGCGGCGCCCGCGGTTTCGTGGTGACGCTCGACGACATCACCGACCTCGTCTCGGCCCAACGCACCTCGGCCTGGGCCGATGTGGCCCGCCGCATCGCCCACGAGATCAAGAACCCGCTGACGCCGATCCAGCTCTCGGCCGAGCGCATCCGGCGCAAATACGGAAAAGTGATCGTCGCGGACAAGGACGTGTTCGACCAGTGCACGGCGACGATCATCCGCCAGGTCGACGAGATCAAACGCATGGTCGACGAGTTCTCGTCCTTCGCCCGGATGCCGAAGCCGGCCATCGCCCAGAACGATCTCAGCGAGATCACCCGCCAGAACCTGTTCATGATGCGCGTGGCCCATCCGGACATGGAGTTCGGCTTCTCGGAAGCCGGAACCGAGCGGGTGCTCGCGGCCTTCGACATCCGGCTTTTGTCCCAGGCCATCACCAACATCCTCAAGAACGCCGTCGAGGCGGTGCAGGCGGTGCCGGAGGCCGATCTGGGCAAGGGGAAAGTCGATGTGCGCCTCATCCTCGAGGAGGGCTTCGCCGTCATCGAGGTCACCGACAACGGCAAGGGATTTCCCGCCGAGGGGCGCCAGCGCCTGCTCGAGCCCTATATGACCACCCGCGAGGGCGGGACGGGACTCGGCCTCGCCATCGTCAGCAAGGTGCTGGAAGAGCACGGCGGCGGGATCGAACTCAACGACAACCCCGAGGGACGGGGCGGACGCGTGCGGATGCGCGTGCCGCAAGTTCCGCAGGAGAAGGCCCCCCCGGGGCAGACGACGCCGGAGGGCCAACCCTCCGCGCAGGATGAGAAGGGCGCCGCGCGGACGGCCCCCCCAATCGCGGAGATGCAGTCATGAGCGCCGATATCCTGATCGTCGACGACGAGGCCGACATCCGCGACCTCGTCGCCGGCATCCTTGACGACGAGGGCCACCGCACCCGCACGGCCGGCGGCTCCGACGAGGCCCTGGCGGCCATCGAATCGCGCCGGCCCCACCTCGTCTTCCTCGACATCTGGCTCCAGGGCTCGCGCCTCGACGGGCTGCAGGTGCTGGATCAGATCAAGGCGGGCCACCCCGATCTGCCCGTCGTGATGATCTCGGGCCACGGCAACATCGAGACCGCCGTGGCGGCCATCAAGGCGGGTGCCTACGACTTCATCGAGAAGCCGTTCAAGGCGGACCGGCTCATCCTCGTCGCCGAGCGCGCCCTGGAGGCGTCCCGCCTCAAGCGCGAGGTGCGCGACCTCAAGACCCGCTCGGGGCAGGCGAGCCGCCTCGTCGGTGCCTCCGTGGTGTGCAACCAGTTGCGCCAGACCGTGGAGCGCGTGGCGCCCACCAACGCCCGGGTGATGATCCTCGGGGCGCCGGGCTCCGGCAAGGAGCTCTCGGCCCGCACCCTGCACGCCACGTCGACCCGGGCCAACGGCCCGTTCGTGGTGATCAACGCCGCCACCATCACCCCCGACACCATGGAGGCCGAGCTGTTCGGCGTCGAGGCGGGGGAGGGGCGGGCGCGCCGGGTCGGTGCCCTGGAGGAGGCCCATGGCGGCTCCCTCTATATCGACGAAGTCGCCGACATGCCGCGCGAGACCCAGAACCGCATCCTGCGGGTCCTCGTCGACCAGAACTTCCAGCGCGTCGGCGGCACCACTCGGGTGCACGTCGATGTCCGCATCATCTCGTCGTCGTCGCGCGATCTCGCCGAGGAGATCGCCGCCGGCCGCTTCCGCGAGGACCTGTTCCACCGCCTCTCCGTGGTGCCGATCCGGGTGCCGGCCCTGTCCGAGCGCCGCGAGGACGTGCCCGAGCTGATCACGTTCTTCATGGAGCAGATCTCGGGCGCCACCGGCCTGCCGCGCCGGCGCATCGCCGACGACGCCATGGCGGTGCTGCAATCGCACGACTGGCCCGGCAACGTGCGTCAGCTGCGCAACAACGTCGAACGCCTGATGATCCTCACCCACACCGACCCGGAGCAGGAGGTCACCTCCGAGATGCTCCCGACCGAGATCGGGGCCCTGGTGCCGACGACGCCCAACGGCTCGGGCGGCGAGAAGCTCATGAGCCTCGCGCTCCGCGAAGCCCGCGAGATCTTCGAGCGCGAGTACCTCGTGGCGCAGATCGCCCGATTCTCGGGCAATATCTCGCGCACGGCCGAGTTCATCGGCATGGAGCGTTCGGCCCTGCACAGGAAACTGAAGTCCCTCGGCATCGGCCCCTGAGGCGCGGCACGGACGATGCCGGGCGCATGGCCGGAAGACGGGCCTGCCAAGACGGGCTTGCCAACACGGGCTTGCCGAGCCTGACTTTCGGAGCCGGACTCTCCGAGCCGGACTTGCATCGCTGCGCCGATGCACGTGTAATGGTGCCTGCGGGGGGCACCGGATCAAGTCGTCGCTCCGAACACCCCGCACCCGACTGATGAGAACCCGTCATTCGCGGCGGGCGGCAGTTTGATCAAGGATAAGAACAATGGCGGGCGAACGCGCTCAAAACCTGCAGGACACGTTCCTGAACCACGTTCGTAAGAACAAGATCCCGCTCACCATCTTCCTCGTCAACGGCGTCAAGCTTCAGGGCGTGGTGACGTGGTTCGACAATTTCTGCGTCCTGCTGCGGCGCGACGGCCATTCCCAGCTCGTTTACAAGCACGCCATCTCGACCATCATGCCGGGCCATCCTGTGCAATTGTTCGAGCCGGACGAGACCGCCCCGACGGAGAAGGCGCTGGCCTGAGCGATTGCGGGGACGCTTGAGGAAACGGGCGTCTCCTGCGCCGTGTCATCCCGGGGCCGCGCAGCGGAACCCGGGATCCAGAAACACAGGGTCCGCCGAGTTTTCCCGCAATCGGCAGCTCTGGATTGAACGCCTCCGGCGCGGCCGTCCGGGTTGCCTCAGCGCGCGCCCGGGAACGACGGCGGTGTGGCCTGTGATCGCTTCGATCTCCTCCGATGGAAGGGGGTTCGCTTGATCCGCGGAGAGTCGAAGGCCCCGTTTCCCCGGATTAGCACCCTGCGCCCTTGTCTGGCGTGTCCGCGCGCCCAATGTCCTGAAATCACAGGACAGGGTCTGACGCGCAACCCATGACGGAAACCATGACGCCCGGCGAAGCCCGGCTCCAGGCGATGGCCGCCCCCGAGGGCGATATCGCGGCCGCGACCCACACCCTCGTGGTCGGGCCGTATCTCGGCCGGGTCGCGCAGCGCAGTGTCGGGGGCGTCCACAACACCGAGATGCTGCGCTCCAACGAGGCGCGCCTCGACGAAGCCTCGGGCCTCGCCGCCGCCATCGAGCTCGACGTGGTCGAGGCGATCTTCGCGCCGGTGCAGCGAATCCGGCCCTCGACCTATCTCGGCAAGGGCCGCGTCGAGGAGCTCGCCGGCATGATCAAGGCGCGCGAGATCGGCCTCGTGGTGATGGATTGCGCCCTCTCCCCGGTCCAGCAGCGCAACCTGGAGAAGGAGTTCGGCTGCAAGGTCATCGACCGCACCGGCCTCATCCTCGAGATCTTCGGGCGCCGCGCCTCCACGCGCGAGGGCACGCTGCAGGTCGAGCACGCGCATCTGGCCTACCAGCGCAGCCGCCTCGTGCGGTCCTGGACCCACCTGGAGCGCCAGCGCGGCGGCTTCGGCTTCCTCGGCGGCCCCGGCGAGACCCAGATCGAGGCCGACCGCCGCATGATCCAGGAGCGGATGACGAAGATCGAGCGCGAACTCGACGGCGTCACCCGCACGCGCGGCCTGCACCGGCAGGGCCGGGCGCGGGTGCCGTATCCCATCGTCGCCCTCGTCGGCTACACCAATGCCGGCAAGTCGACCCTCTTCAACGCCCTCACCAAAGCCCAGGTGATGGCGCAGGACATGCTGTTCGCCACCCTCGACCCGACGGCGCGCGCCACCAAGCTTCCCCACGGCGAGACGGTGATCCTGTCCGACACGGTGGGTTTCATCTCCGAGCTGCCGACCTCCCTCATCGCGGCCTTCCGGGCCACGTTGGAGGACGTGATCGAGGCCGACATCCTGCTCCACGTCCGCGACGTGTCGCACGGCGACAGCGAGGCCCAGGCCGAGGATGTCGGCGCGGTCCTGCGCGAACTCGGGATCGAGACCAGCGCCACCCGGATCATCGAGGTCTGGAACAAGGCCGACCTCCTGGATCCGGCCGAGCGCACGCGCCTGCTCAACCTCAGCGCGCAGGGGCGTACGGACCGGGACAGCGACGCGCCGGTCCTCGTCTCGGCCCTCACGGGGGAGGGGCTCACGGCGCTCACCAGCCGGATAGAGGCCCGCATCGCGCGCCAGCGCTCCACCTTCGCGGTGGTGCTGCCGCCCGAGGACGGGGCGTCCCTGCACTGGCTCTACGAGAACGGCGAGGTTCTGGACCGGCGCGAGGAGGAGGGCGGCACCATGCACCTCGCTTTCCGCATCGCCCCCGAGAAGGAACCGCGATTCCTCAACCGGTTCGCCGGCGCGCGCCGGCTTAACCGGGTCGGTTAGCGGCCCCGCTCACGCACCCCGCGCCGCCGGCATCAATCCCGCAGCGGCGCGGCCTTCGTGTGCCCGAGCTTGTCGAAGAACGCTTCGAGGACGTTGGCGTAGTCGTCGGTCCAGGGCCGGCGCGTCATGTCGGGGGCGACGGGCGTCCAGCCCAGCCGCACGGCTTCCCGTTCGACCACCGGATCGCGGGTGGCGATGACCACCAGGGCGGGCGCGCGGTAGTGGGCCTCGAAGGGCTCGTCGAGCCGGTCGAGGCGCTGGAGGAGGGTCAGGCCCTGCTCGGCGGCGGCGCGCGCCAGGGCCGGCCGCAGGTCGAAATGGCGGTTGGAGATGTGGAGCGCGAGGACGCCCTGCGCATCGAGACGGCTGCGGTAGAGCGCCAGGGCCTCACCCGTGAGCAGGTGCATCGGGATCGCGTCGGACGAGAACGCGTCGACGATGAGCACGCGTACCGAACCGGTCTCGGCGGCGAGGGTCAGGCGGGCGTCGCCCTGGACGATCCGGGCCGAGGGCGTGCATTCCTGGAGGAAGCGGAACCGGGCGGGGTCGGTGGCGAGGCGGATGACCACGGGATCGATCTCGTAGAACGTCCAGGCTTCCCCGGGTTCGGACTGGCAGGCGAGGCTGCCGGCGCCGAGGCCGACCACGGCCACCGCCGGCAGGGGCCCGTGCGCCGCGCGGCCGACCGCGAGGACATCCGCGATGGCGTTGCCGGGCGCGTAGTAGGTGGTGGATTCGGGCCGCCCGAGGGCGGGCCCGCCATCGTCCGCGCGGATGCGGATGGCGCCGTGCAGCGTGGTGCCGTGCGTGAGCAGGCGGAAGCGGCCCGACGCATCGGTCTCGATGCGATGGACCCCGAAGAAGCTGCGCCGGCTCTCGTAGTCCCGGGCGACGAGGTGCGGCATCGCCAGGCCGAGGGCGCAGAGCAGCGCGGCAAAGCCGACGACCCGCCGCGGCGCGCGCCAGCTCACCAGAAGCCCGGCCATCAGCACGATCATCGCCAGGTGGGGCGTGAGGCCCGGGACGCACCATCCCAACACCCCGACGATTCCCACGAACGCGCCGGCGAGCAGGGCCGGGCGCAGCCGGTGCCGCAGGTCGGGGCGCACGCGGCGCAGGCCCGCGAAGGTGCCGGGGCGGCAGGCCAGGGCCGCGACGAGGAGCAGCGGATATTCCGCCACCGTCGGGAACAGCCGCGGGGCGATGAGCGCCGCGAACAGGCCCCCGAGCATGCCGCCGAGCGACGTGAACAGGTAGAACTCGGTCAGGCGTCGTGCGGACGGCCGCAGCCCGTAGACGGCCCGGTGGGCGACGAGGCTCGCGACGAAGCCGAGCCCGAGGCTCAAGGGCAGATCGATCAGGAACGGCAGGCGCCCGATGACGGCGACGCCCAGGACCACGGCCGTCCCGGCCGTCAGCAGGACGGCGAGGGGGCGCTCCGGCCAGGTGGCGAGGGGCCGGAAGGTGATGACGAAGGTCAGGAGATAGAGGGCCAGCGGGATGACCCACATGAGGGGGATCGCCGCCACATCGGTGGTGATGTGGGCCGTGACCGCGACGAGCAGGCCCGACGGCACGGCCGAGAGGCCGATCCAGGCCAAGCGCCGAGATGGGCCGATGGGCTCGGCCTCGGCCTCGGCCGCGCGAACCGGCCCGCGCGCCGCCCGCATCACCGAGAGGGCGCAGGCTGCCAGTGCGCAGGCCCCGAGGCCGTAGCCGACCGACCACAGCCGCGTCTGCTCGGCGAGGCCCAGCATCGGCTCGATGGCGAGGGGATAGGCGAGGAGGGCCGCGAACGATCCGAGGTTCGAGGCCCGGTAGAGGAAGTACGGGTCCGCCGCCGCGGGGTCGTCCGAGCGGGCGAACCAGGCCTGAAGCAGGGGCGCGCTCGCGGAGAGGGCGAAGAACGGCGCGCCGACGGAGGCGAGGAAGAGGCCGACCAGCCACAGGGCCTCGTCGCCCGTGCCGACGCTCCCGTATCTGGCGGCGATCCCGATGGGCAGGAACGCAGCGCCGCCGAGCAGAACGGCGCCGTGCACGGTCGCGGCAATCCGGAACGGCAGCCACCGGGTCAGGGCGTGGGCGTAGGCGTAGCCCGCGAGCAGCAGGGCCTGGAAGAACACCATGGCGACGGACCACACCCCCGGCGTGCCGCCGAGGACGGGCAGGATCCGCTTGGTGAAGATCGGCTGCAGGCTGAACAGCAGGAAAGCCGCTAGCAGCAGGGTGCCGGAGAACAGCGCCACCTGCGTCAGGCCGCGGCCGGGCAATCCGCGCTCCGGACATGACACCCGGGCGGATCCGTCGGGTCCCATCGCGCCGGTCTCGCTGGCTTGCATCGGTCGGGTCTCGCGTCGTTCGAGCGGACACCTTCGACCAGGAGACTTAAGGAGTGGCTGACGGCCCCCCGCGGTGACCCGAGTTTCGCGCGAGCCTCCGGCGGTCGACGCCAGCCCCGAGGGCGCCAAAAACGAAAAACCGTCCCTCCCGGGGGAGGAACGGCGTGTTGTGTCCGGGGACCCTGCGGACCCGGAGGTCCGCGATCAGTCCTTGTCGGATCAGTACTTGCGGATGATCGGAGCCGGCGCAGCAGCGGCAACGGCGGTGGGCGAGTACAGCGGAACGATCAGGCGGAACCAACCTTCGACCGTGTCGGTGCGACGGTTGACGTTGGCATTGGCGACCGTGGTGGCGACGTAGGCCTGGGCGGTGACGGGCCCGAAGTCGTAGCCGATGAGACCACCGACCGAGAAGTTGCCACGGTTGCCGGCGGCGAGGCTGGCAGCGCTGATGTCGAAGTTCATCGTGCCGTAACCGATGACACCGATCTCGAACTTGCCGAACTTCTTGGTCGCGGTCAGGTCGAGGTTGAGCGAGTCGGAGATGATGAACGGACCGCGGGTGCCGAAGGTATTGTTGCCACCGAACGAGGCCGGCGAGTCGTAGATGTTCGCGGTCAGGTTGGCGGTGAGGTTGTAACCATCGCCGGTGTAGCTGGCGGCGACGCCCATACGGTAGGTATTGGAGGCGAGGAACGGCAGGACCGGCGAGCTGGCCGTGGTGCCGGCATTGTTCACGAGGACGCCGCGACCGGCATTGAGCTCGTTGAGGTACACGCCGCCGAGCAAGCTGACGCCGAAGTTGTTGCCGAGATCGAAGGCCCAGATGCCGCCGACGAAGGTGCCGACGTTGATGGACAGGTCACGCGAGCCGTTGGCGCCGCCGTTCTTGCCGAAGGCGAACACGGTCGGGGGAGCGACGAGGAGCTCGAC
Source organism: Methylobacterium sp. Leaf112 (assembly GCF_001423295.1). GTDB lineage: Bacteria > Pseudomonadota > Alphaproteobacteria > Rhizobiales > Beijerinckiaceae > Methylobacterium. The sequence goes on from NZ_LMNG01000031.1 coordinate 334,928, forward strand.
GCGGCCGCCGAACGGCACGAACGGGGTCGACCAGACGAGCACGGGGACGTTGACGGCGACGTCGACGGCGCCGGGGCCGGTGTTCTCGTTGCTGCGGTAGACGAAGGTGTTGAGGGCGTAGATGCCCTCGGGCAGCGGCGCGCCGGTGGCGAGGCCGACCTGCTCACCGGGAACCGTGGTCGTCTGGGCGAAGGCGGCGGTGGCGGACATGCCAACCGAAAGCGCCACCGCTCCGGCGGCGAGCCAGTTCTTCATCATGTGTCTGTCCTTCCCAAGGATTTCAGGCGGGCGCCGCGTAGCCTTCCGCACCATTCTGCCGGTCCGCTGCTTTGGAGCAGCGTGTTCCCGTTGGTTTGGAAGGCCCCCCTTGCGGCCCGAATTCGTGTCTCAACGAGGGGAACTATTCTACAGCTTGGCCCGGAAGGACAGCGCGTTGCACTGAAACGGGGCAGTTCCAAACTGACCGTTGCGCAAAAGCCGCAATCTTGCCGCGGTGCAACAGCGCGGTTCGTTAACCATTGTGGCGCGGCGCACGCGGGTCCGTTCGGACGAACTGGAACGATATCGCTGACGGCGCAAGCGTTTGCCGCCCCCGCACGGACCGGGCAAAACCGGAAAGACGCCTCCGGCGATTGCGCAAGCATTAACCTTTGGCGCCGGGGGCCTTCGACCGCTTCCGCGATGCGGCGCCGCCCGAAGACGCCAGAATGCCTTGGCGGCCCCGCGAATCACCCCCGAAATGCCGCCGATCCGCGTCCGAGGGCCGGTTCGTAGGGCCGCCCGATCCCTAAACGGCGGCCTTGCGGCCTTTGGCGACGACGGGCGCGGGCGGCCGGCGAGCGAGGACGTCGCGCAGGAAGCGCCCGGTATGGCTCTTCTTCGATTGGGCGATCTGCTCGGGCGTCCCCTCGGCCACGACCACGCCGCCGCCGTCGCCGCCCTCGGGGCCCATGTCGATGACCCAGTCGGCGGTCTTGATGACTTCGAGGTTGTGCTCGATCACCACCACGGTGTTGCCCTGGTCGACGAGCTCGTGGAGAACCTCCATGAGCTTGGCGACGTCGTGGAAGTGCAACCCGGTGGTCGGCTCGTCGAGGATGTAGAGGGTCCGGCCGGTGGCCCGCTTCGACAGCTCCTTCGACAGCTTCACCCGCTGGGCCTCGCCGCCCGACAGGGTGGTGGCCTGCTGGCCGACCTTGACGTAGCCGAGCCCGACGCGGGCCAGGGTCTCCATCTTCTCCCGGATGGTCGGCACCGCCTTGAACAGGTCGGCGGCCTCCTCGACGGTCATGTCGAGGACGTCCGCGATGGAGCGGTCGCGGTACTTCACCTCCAGGGTCTCGCGGTCGTAGCGGCGACCCTTGCACACGTCGCAGGTGACGTAGACGTCGGGCAGGAAGTGCATCTCGATCTTGATGACGCCGTCGCCGGAGCAGGCCTCGCAGCGCCCGCCCTTGACGTTGAAGGAGAAGCGCCCGGCCTGGTAGCCCCGCGCCTTGGCCTCGGGCAGGCCGGCGAACCAGTCGCGGATCGGCGTGAACGCGCCCGTGTACGTGGCCGGGTTCGAGCGCGGGGTCCGCCCGATGGGCGACTGGTCGATGTCGATGACCTTGTCGAGGTTCTCCAGGCCGTCGAGGCGCTCGAACGGGGCCGGGTGCTCGTGCGCGCCGTTCAAGGTCTTCGCCACAGACTTGTAGAGCGTATCGATGATGAGGGTCGACTTGCCGCCGCCCGAGACCCCCGAGACGCAGGTGAAGGTGCCGAGCGGGATATCCACCGAGACGTTCTTGAGGTTGTTGCCCCGCGCGCCCACGAGGCTGAGCTTGCCCTTCTTCGGCTTCCTCCGGGCGGTGGGCACCCGCACGCTCATCTCGCCGGTGAGGTACTTGGCGGTCAGCGAGGCGGGGTTCTTCAGCACCTCCGCGGGCGTGCCCTGCGCGATGATCCGCCCGCCATGGATGCCGGCCCCGGGGCCGACATCCACCACGTAATCGGCCTGCAGGATCGCGTCCTCGTCGTGCTCGACGACGATGACCGAGTTGCCGAGATCGCGCAGGCGCTTGAGGGTGCCGAGCAGACGCTCGTTGTCGCGCTGGTGCAGGCCGATGGAGGGCTCGTCCAGCACGTAGAGCACGCCCGTCAGCCCGGAGCCGATCTGGGAGGCGAGCCGGATGCGCTGGCTCTCGCCGCCCGACAGGGAGCCCGAGCCCCGCCCCAGGGTGAGGTAGTCGAGGCCGACATCGATGAGGAAGGTGAGCCGGTCGCGGATCTCCTTGAGGATGCGGAAGGCGATCTCGTTCTGCTTGTCCGTGAGTTTTTCCGGGAGGTCGGAGAACCACTTGTGCGCGTCGCGCACGGAGAGCGACGTGATCGCGCCGATGTCCTCCATGGCGATCTTCACGCACAGCGCCTCGATCTTGAGGCGCTTGCCGGTGCAGGTGGCGCACGGCGTGGCGCTCATGAACCGGGCGATCTCCTCGCGGGCGGTGTCGCTCTCCGTCTCCTTGTAGCGCCGCTCCAGGTTCGGAATCACGCCCTCGAACGGCTTGTTGACCTCGTAGGCGCGCATGCCGTCGTCGTAGGCGAAGCGCACGGAGTCCCGGCCGGTGCCCTGCAGGATCACAGTGCGCGCCGTCTCGGGCAGCTCGGCCCACGGCACGGTGGTCTTGAACTTGTAGTGCCGGGCCAGGGCATCCAGGGTCTGGCCGTAATAGGGCGAGGTCGATTTCGCCCACGGGCCGACGGCGCCGCGCTTGAGGCTGAGCTTGGCGTCCGAGATCACGAGTTCGGGGTCGATGCGCATCTCGTGGCCGATGCCGCCGCAGGTGGGGCAGGCGCCGAACGGGTTGTTGAACGAGAACAGCCGCGGCTCGATCTCCGCGATGGTGAAGCCCGAGACGGGGCAGGCGAACCGCGACGAGAAGGTGATGGGCTCGCGCGCGGCCTCGCCCTCGGGGGTGTCGGCGAATTCGATCAGCGCGATGCCGTCGGCGAGATCGAGGGCGGTCTCGAAGGAATCGGCGAGGCGCGCGGCGATGTCGGCCCGCACGACGATGCGGTCCACCACCACGTCGATGTCGTGCTTCACCTTCTTGTCGAGGGCCGGCACGTCGTCGATGGCGCAGTACTCGCCGTCGACGCGCAGGCGCTGAAACCCCTTCTTCTGGAACTCGGCGATCTCCTTGCGGTACTCGCCCTTGCGGCCGCGCACCACGGGCGCGAGCAGGTAGAGCCGGCTCTTCTCCGGCAGGGCGAGCACCCGGTCGACCATCTGGCTCACGGTCTGGCTCTCGATGGGCAGGCCGGTGGCGGGCGAGTACGGAATGCCGACCCGCGCCCACAGCAGACGCATGTAATCGTAGATCTCGGTGACGGTGCCGACGGTGGAGCGCGGGTTCTTCGAAGTGGTCTTCTGTTCGATGGAGATCGCCGGCGAGAGCCCGTCGATCTGGTCGACGTCGGGCTTGCCCATCATTTCGAGGAACTGGCGGGCATAGGCCGAGAGCGACTCGACGTAGCGGCGCTGGCCCTCGGCGTAGATGGTGTCGAAGGCGAGCGACGACTTGCCCGAGCCCGACAGCCCGGTGAACACCACGAGCCGGTCGCGCGGGATCGTCAGGTCGATGTTCTTGAGGTTGTGCTCACGCGCGCCGCGCACGGAAATCACGCGGGCGTCCCGGGCGCCGTCGAACAGCTTCTCGATGTCGGCCTCGACCTTCTCGACTTCCGCTTGCCGGGCGGCGGCTCTGGCTTTGGCTTTGGCCATGGAATCTCTTCACGCTTCGGGTCGGTTCGACAGGCTTCGCATCCGCCGGCCACCCGCATGTCGGGCGTCGGGTGTCCAAGACAAGGTGCCGCCACCGGCCGTGCAAGTCCGGCCGGTGGCGGGCTGGACGGGCAGAAACGCCGACCGACATCGGCTTCCACGATATCATTCGGAACAAACTGAGTACACGGACGATGTGGGGCATCAACGCCTGCGATCGCGACGGGCGTATCGGATCGCGGCGTCGCTACGGCCGCCGCGCTCGTCGGGTCCGGCCGGACGGATCGTCACCTGAGGCGGATCGTATCCCCCAGCAACGATCGAGGAGGGCCTCCGTTGACTGCCCGTGCGCCGCCTCCTGCGGCCCGGGTGCGACGCCCCGCCCGGCTCGATCCCCACGCTTCGCTCGCCCTCGTTTGGAGACCCGCATGAGCATCGCCTCGGCCCTCGGTCTGACCTCCGGCAAAAAGGTCCGCTACGCCTTCGTCGCTCTTGGTGACATCACCCAGGAAGCCATGCTGCCCGGCGTTGCCCACACGGGCAATTCCGAGGTGGTGGCCTTCGTCACCGGCGACCCCGAAAAGGCGTCCGGCGTCGGCAAGCAGTACGGCGTCACCGCTTCCTACACGTACGACCAGTTCGACGAACTCCTCGCCTCTGGGACCATCGACGCGATCTACCTCGCGACGCCGAACTGGCGCCATGCGGAGTTTGCGATCCCGGCCCTCAAAGCCGGTATCCATGTGCTCGCCGAGAAGCCCCTGGAAGTGTCGACGGAGAAGTGCCGCGCGATCCTCAACGTCGCCGAGACCTCGCCGGCCAAGCTGATGGTGGCGTACCGCCTGCATTTCGAGCCCGCCACCCTGGCGACCATCGATCTCATCCGCTCCGGCAAGCTCGGCGACCTCCTTACCTTCTCCTCGACCTTCACCCAGATGGTCTCGCCGGAGAACCACCGGGCCCGGAACGGCGTCGAGGCCGGCCCGATCTTCGACATGGGGCCGTATCCCGTGAACGCCGCCCGCTACGTCTTCGGCGACGAGCCGACGGAGGTGGTCTCGGCGGTGGGCGTCCGGCACCCGGATGCGGGCATGGGCGATTTCGATGACACCGTGGCGGTCACCCTGCGCTTTCCCGGCAACCGCCTCGCACAATTCGTCCTGTCCTATTACGGCAACACCCTCGACACCTACGCGGTTGTCGGCACGAAGGGCAGCGTCGAGGTCAATCCCGCCTACATGTACGGCAAGCCCCTGGAACACACCGTGACCCTGGGCGAATCGAAGAGCCACGCAAGCTTCAAGAACACCGACCATTTCGGCGGGGAGCTGAAGTACTTCTCCGACTGCATCCTCGAGGATCGCGAGCCGGAGCCGGACGGCGAGGAGGGCTACGCCGACGTGCGCGTGCTGGAGGGCATCGTCCAGGCCCTGAAGACCGGCGGCCCCGTGGCCCTCGAACCGTTCACCCGCACCAAGCGCATCGATACGAAGGCACAGGAAGAGACCTTGCGCGCCCAGAAATCACCGGCGCTCGTCAACACCTCGAACCCGGGCAAGGGCAAGGACAAAGTCCCGAAGAACTGACCGCCCCCGCCGGACCCCGACGATGACTCTGGAACGCGATTCGACCATGCACGAGGGAACGAGCGGCGACCCGGACCGCGCGGATAAATCAGGGCGGAGTTCCGGCGCTGAGGTTCCGATCCAGGACTACGCCGCCCTCGGCGACGGCCGGTCCGTGGTCCTCGTGGCGCCGGACGGGACCGTCGCGTGGTGGTGCGTGCCCGAGATGGACTCGCCGCCGCTGTTCGACAGCCTGCTCGACCCGGAGGCCGGGGGCTACTTCCAGATCACTCCCGAGGGCGCGACCCGCGTCGCGCGGCATTACCGCCAGGACAGCAACGTACTGGAGACGGTGTTCGCCTCCGACACGGGCCGGGCGCGGCTCACCGAGTCGCTCAACAGTTCCACGGCCGGACGCCTGCCCTGGTGCGAGCTCGCCCGCCGCATCGAGGTGCTCTCAGGCACGATGACCTTCCGCATCCGCGCGGTGTTCGGCACCCGCGGCGACACCGCCTCGCCGTGGCTGCAGCCGACCCCCAACGGCTGCGTGTTCCATGTCGGCCCGGTCCTCGGCCTGTTCCGGTGCAGCGACAACGTCACGATCACCGAGGAGGCGGACCGCACCATCGCGGCGACCGTGACCCTGACGGCGGGCGAGCGCGCCACGGTGGCGCTGCTCGCCGGCGAGGACGAGCCCCTGGGCGTGCCGGCGATGGACGAGATCGACCGGCGCATCGACATCAGCGACGGTGCCTGGCGGGCCTGGGCCGAGAGCCTGCGCTACGCGGGTCCGTACCGCGACGCGGTCCGGCGCAGCGCGCTCGCGCTCAAGCTGCTGCTGTACTCGCCGAGCGGCGCCATCGCGGCGGCGGCCACCACCTCGCTGCCCGAGCGCATCGGCGGCCCGAAGAACTACGATTACCGCTACGCCTGGATCCGCGATGCCGGCTACGCGGTGAACGCCTTCCTGCGGGTGGGCGCGATGCCGGAGGCCAAGGCGGCGTTCTCGTGGCTGATGAACCGCCTCGATCGGCACGGCCCGCAGGTTCTCTACACCCTGTGCGGAGATGTCGGCCCCGAGGAACAGACCCTCGACCTGCCCGGCTATCGCGGCTCCCGTCCGGTACGGGTCGGCAACGGCGCCGCGCTCCAGCACCAGCACGGGATCTACGGCGACATCTTCGAGACGGCGGCCCTGTTCGTCGCCGACGGCAACATCCTCGACCAGCGCAGCGCCATGGTTCTGTCCGGGCTCGCCGACCAGAGCGCCGATCGCTGGCGGCAGAAGGATGCGGGCATCTGGGAACTGCACGAGCCGCAGCACTACACCATGTCGAAGATCAGCGCCTGGCAGGGGCTGGCGCGCGCCGTCGAGCTCGCCGAGGCCGGGCACCTCCCCTCGACCTGCGTGCCGCGCTGGAAGCGCGAGCGCGACCGCATCGCCGCCTGGGTCGAGGCGCATTGCTGGTCGGAGACGCGGGGCGCCTACACGTTCTATCCCGGAACCGAGCGCCTCGACGCCTCCATCGCCCTGGCCGTGCGCTTCGGCTTCGACGGGCGCGACCGGCTGTCGACCACCCTCGACGCCGTGCGGGCCGAACTCGGGCATGGCCCGTTCCTCTACCGCTACTCCGGGGCGGAGCGGGAGGAGGGGGCGTTCCTCGCGTGCTCGTTCTGGGTGGCGGAGGCCCTGGCCGAACTCGGGCGCCAGGACGAGGCCGAAGTCGCCTTCGCGGCCGTCCTGGGGGCCCTGCCGCCCGGCGTCGGCATCCTGAGTGAGATGGTCGACCCGGTGACGGGGGACGGCCTCGGCAACACGCCCCAGGGCCTGAGCCATCTCGCGCTGATCCACGCCGCTTGCACCCTCGGGGGCGACCGGGCGGACCCGGTCCGGTTCCGCCTGTGAGGCATCCGGATGCAGGACAAATTCACTTAGACATAGGTTAAATCAGGCAAGAAAGGCTTTATCGATCCGCGGCGTCGAACAACGCAGCAATCAAAACACGTTGGAGGAGGCCGTTTATTGCCCGGAACGTTCGCGGACCGGTGCGGTTGATGGAGGAAACCAAGGGAGATTCCTCATGTCGGCACCCAGCAGCTTGAAAGACGTCTATCTCGACGAATTGAAGGACAGCTGGTCGGCGAACGACCAGATGGTCCGTGTCGTCCAGCAGCTCAGCCAGAAGGCCAGCGACGGGACGCTGAAGCAGATGCTGGACGGGTCGGTCGACGGCATCAACAAGCACACGGGCATTCTCAAAGCGCTCATCGAGCAATGCGGCGGAACCGTCGAGCCCGAGCATTGCAAGGGCATGGAGGGTCTGGTCAGCGAGGCGCGCAAGCACGCCGGCGAGGAGGCGCCGCAGGACGGCAAGCTGCGCGATATCGTGATCATCGCGCAGTATCAGCGCATGGCCCATTACGGCCTCGCTGGTTTCGGGTCCGCCGCCGCCTACGCCAAGGCGCTGGGCAAGTCCGACGACGAGGCCAAGCTCAAGCAGGCCGTTTCGGAGATCTACAAGGGCGACGCCTTCGCGAGCCACCTTGCCGAGAGCTTGCAGGGGGTCGCGACCGCCTGACGATCACCGTCGCGGTCGCCGGGGTCCTACGTCACGAATGGGGTCGGGCCCGGCGCCCGGCCCTTCCGGCGCCCGGCCCTTCCGGCGTTCAGCCCCTGCCGTGTCGGTCACAGGCGAAAGCCGGGAACACACCCGAGCGTCGCGGCTTGGTCTCTGCATTTCAGCGGGAGAGAGCACCATGAGCCCAGGCGAGACCCACGACGCGTCCGAGACGAAGTCGGACCAGACGCAGCCCACCCCCCAGCAGCCCCCCAAGGGCGAGCCGCATCCGGCGATCCCGCAGGAGGACGATCCGGAGATCGAGAAGACCGAAGAACAGCCGAGCTGACGCCCCCCGCCCGAGAGACGAGGCAGAGTTCATGAACAGTGCACCGGACGGTTCGGTGATCCGGCGTGAATCACCGCGCCCGGATCTTCTGGCTTTCGAGATCAAGGACCGGATCACAAAGCCGGATATCGAGTGGATGTCGGCCGTCACCGACGAGGCCATGAAGAGCCTCGACACCATCGACATGCTGATCGTGATGTCGAACTACGAGGGCTCCGACCTCGGCGCGACCTTCGACGGCTACGCGGCGAGCGTGAAGGCGCGCTCGCTGGCGCACATCCGGCGCTACGTCGTCGTGGGTGCGCCGGCCTTCGCAAAGGCGATGATCGACCTGTCAGGCTTCGTCATGCCGGTGGAGACGAAAACCTTCGATCTCGCGGACGAGGGGGCGGCTTGGGCCTGGCTCGCGAACGCGCCGACGACCAAGGCTTAGACGCTGCCCCTCAGACCCGTCCGGTGCGCGTCGGACCGCGCATCGGATGGGATTTTAGCGAGCGGCGGTCGCCTCGGCATCCGCCACGATCTGAATGGTGCGCGCGGCGTTGAGGGGCTTTGCCACGACCACGAGGTTCGGCGTGGTGGTGAGGTCGCTGACACGACGCACCTTCTGGGTGTCGCGGGCCTGCTCGCGGAAGAGCGGCGGGGTCAGGTACGTCGCCTCGCCGGCAACGGCGGCGCCCGACACGAAAGCGGCCGACACGAGGGTGGCGAGGGTGAGGGCGGTCATGGCGCGCATGGGAAAATCTCCGTTTGAGCAGCTCGATGCCGCCCGATGGAGTGATTAGACCACGCTTTTGTGCGGTGCGGTATGCTGTTTTTGCAGCGCACTATAGCGCCGAGCCGGGTTCGCGGATCAACTATAGCGCCGATCCTATATTGCAGAGCACAGGAGAGATTGGCTTGAGCCATGCTCCCCGCGCATTCCCCAGGGTTTCGTTAATTTTCAATGCAAAAATAACTTGGTCGAGGCGAAAGTTTTTCTTCTCAGAGGCGGCAAATCCCAGACTCCGGTAACCCGATCGGCATTTTCGGGCCGGTCGACCGGACCGACGGGTCGGGCCACTGGCACGCGTCTCCACCATCGCCGGTCGCGGCGACGTCTGCCCCGGGAGGCACGCTGCGATGGTCCGATCGGCCACGCTCGGTCCGCACGGCCCCGTGGGTGGTCCTCCTCGGACCTTGGCCGCACGCCATCCGCGAGTCGCGGGCCATCCCCACCCGCACGGCTACCAAGGTTCATCACTGAAACCGCACCGCACGCAATCATGTAGCGAGTCAAATCCGTGGATCACAACCAAAACGAAGCATCGGTTCGCAGTATTGTTCGCCTCGACGTGCGATGAAGTTTGCATCAATTAGGATTAAAAATTAGGCATTTCATCGTGCGCAAACACGACGTTTACATTCGTAATGCAGTCAGAGCGGGATTTCTTCTCCTGGGTTGCTCCGATGCTCGGTTCCGTTCTCTCGTCCCTCCGCGGCCGAATTCTCCTCGTCGCCCTGGCGCCGTGCCTCGCCTTCGCCGTGGTGGCGAGCATTGCGCTCTCCGGGCGAATCGAAGAGCGCGGCCGCATGGTCGAGGTGGAGCGCCTTCTCGGCCTCGCGGGTCATGCCGGCGGTTTCGTGCACGAGGCCCAGCGCGAACGCGGCGCCTCCAGCCTGTATCTCGGATCGAAGGGTACCCGGTTCCGCGCCGAACTCGACACCCAGCGCGGCCGAACGGATGCAAGCCGCGAGCGTCTCATGACGAGCTACGGCTCGATGGAGACGGGCGCCGCCGGCGGACTCGCCCCAAGGGGCAGAACCCTCGCCACCGCCCTTGAGGGTCTCGCCGCGCACCGTCAGGCGGTGGACACCCTCGCCCGCAGCCCGGCCCAGAACCTCGCGGCCTACACCGATCTCATCGGCAAGGCCCTCGACCTCGTTCGGGACATGTCCCAGGTCGCGGACGACGCCGCCCTGAGCGCACGGGTCTCGGCCTACTCGTCGTTCCTGTCCCTGAAGGAGCTCGCCGGCCAGGAGCGCGCGACCGGGGCCGCCATCATCGGCAGCGGCCAGCTCGATCTGCCGGGGTTCTCAAGGCTGACGGCCCTCGGCGCCGGTCAGGCGATCCACGAATCCCTGTTCCGCCTCGCCGCCGATCGCGCGCAGGCCGAACTCCTCGACGCCGTCGCCACGAGCCCGGCGGCCCGGGAGGTCGAGCGCCAGCGGGCGATCGTCCTGGCGACGATCCCGGGCCAACCCCTCGGCATCACCGATGCACCGGGCTGGTTCACCGCCGCGACGCAGCGCATCGACGCGCTCAAGGGGATCGAGGATCGACTCGTCGACGATCTCGGGCGCGCCGCGGCAGCGGCACGTTCGGGCGTGGAGCGTAGCGCCGTCCTGTGGTTGAGCGCCAGCTTGGCGACCCTCGCCCTGTCCTGCCTCGTCGCCTTCGGCTTCGGCACCGCCATCGCCCGTCCGCTCACCCGGATCGCCGATGCCCTGTCGGCCATCGGGCGCGGCGCGGATGCCGGCCCGCTTCCCACGAAAGGCCCCCGCGAGGTCATGGCCATCGCTCGCGCGGCCGCCGAGTTCCGCGACAGCCTGAGCGAGGGCCGGCGCATCCGTGCGGAGTCCGAGCAGCTGACGCACGCTTCGGCGACCGAGCGGCGCCAGGCGATGCTCGCCCTCGCCGACGGGTTCGAGGCGCGGGCCGGCGGCATCGTCGAAGCGGTCTCGGCGGCCTCGGCCCAGCTCGAAGCCGCGGCCTACGCCCTGTCACAGGCCGCCAACGACACCTCGACCTTGAGCGGCGCCGTCGCCAGCACCTCGCGGAATGCGGCGCTCAGCGCCGATACGGTGGCGGCGGCGACGGAGGAACTCAGCGCCTCCGTGCGCGAGATCGGCACTCGCGTCGAGACTTCCGCCACGGTGGCGGCCCAGGCCGAGCGCGACACCGCCCGCATGGGCGAGGACGTGCGCCGCCTCGCGGCGGCGGCCGGCAGCATCGGCGAGATCGTCGGGCTCATCTCCAGCATCGCCGGCCAGACCAACCTGCTCGCCCTCAACGCCACCATCGAGGCCGCGCGGGCCGGCGACGCCGGCCGAGGTTTCGCGGTAGTCGCCGCCGAGGTGAAGGAACTCGCCAACCAGACCACCCGGGCGACCGAGGAGATCGCCGCCAAGGTCCAGGAGATCACCGCCTCCACCTCGGCGTCCGTCGAGACCATCGGGGGCATCGCCACGGTGATCCAACGCCTCAGCACCCTGTCGCAGGACATCGCCGCGGCGGTCCAGCAGCAGGACGCGGCCACCCAGGAGATCGCCCGCACAACAATCCTCACCTCTGACGGCACCCGCCAGGTCTCGACCCACATCGCCGGCGTCAGCGAGGCGGCGGAGTCCGCCCGCTCGGGCTCGGACCAGGTGCTGACCGCCGCCAGCGACCTCGCCCGCCAGGCCACGAGCCTGCGCGCCGAGGTCGACGGGTTCCTCGCCACCGTGCGGGCGGCGTGAACCGAACGGGAACGATACGCTTTCCGCTTGATCAGTTCGGCAGGGTGGTGAAACGCGGGTCCCCTCTCCTGGAAGGAGAGGGAGCACCGACGCGACCGTTCGATCCGAGATGACCAACCGGAGGCGGTATGAGACCCCGTGCCGAGAATTGGCTGCTCGGGAGCTCTCGATCGACGTCCCGATCCTTCGATACCCCAGATCGGGGGCCTTCGGCACGTCGAGGGCCGAGACCCAGGATCGATCCGGGTCTCAGGTCCGCGTCAAGGGGCCTGGAAGACTTCTTCGACCCATCCTGTGCGGAGCCAGGCCGGCATGCGGGCGTGGCAGCGGAACCCACGGTCGCGGGCGAGGTCCGCGACGACATTCTGGCGGTGGTCGCCGTTCTGGACGGCGGATTCCTGATTGATGCTGAGGAACAGGCCGCCGGGGCGGATACGGTCGAGGTAGCGTCCGGCATCCGCCGGCGCCATCTCGGGCATGCTGTCGATGTTGATCACCACATCCCAATCGGCAAACCGGTCTGCGCCTCCCGCGTAGGCGTTCACCAGGGCGATACCGGGCTCGCTTCGGTGGCCGAAGCCGACCACGTCCGCTCCGAACGCGGTGGCGAGCAGGATGTATTGCGGCACGAGGACCGGCGGCAGGTCGATGATGGCGAACCGCTCGCAGCCCATCCGCCGGGCGTAATAGGCAAGGTGGCCGGAGCCGCCACCGATCTCGAGGAGTGCAGGGGACCGAATCCCGAAATCGCGGGCGATCCGGTGGGCGCGCAAAGCCCCATAGATCCCGTCGAAGTGCCGATCGGAAAACGTGCCCTTGGCGAGTTGGACGCCGAACAGTTCGCCGGCCTGGCGGGGCGGGGTCAGGTCGCTCCCGATCCGATCCTCGATGGCTGCGAACAGGGCATCGAGTCCGTCGAGGACGAACTGCGTCTGGCCGTGCTCACGGCTCTGGACCCGCCCGGCACCGACGGCCTCCGAGAGGCGTACGAGCCGATCGAGGATGATCCGTCCGACATGGAGGCGCGCCGCCGGATTGGACGTGAGGGATTCGTGGACCATGTGGCCCTGGAGGAAACCATGGGTCAGGGGCGTCGCGTAGAGCCGTTCCTCCACACGCGCCGCACGCACGGGGTCGTCGCCGGCGAGGTCGGCGAGACTCTCGCCGTAGAGTTCGGCATAGTCGCTCCAGAGCGAGGCATCGAGGCGCGCGGCCGGTGCCAAGCTCCGAACGTACGACCGAAGTCGCGCCTGCGGACCCGGATCGAGGCTGACACCGGTGCCGAATCCGAAGAGCTCGTCGCACAATCCCGTCCAATCGGGACGCCGGGAAAACGGATGCGACACGCGGGGGCTACTCCTGTTGCCCCGTTCTACAACCCCAGAGCAGAACGGCCAAGCCTTGGCGGTCGAGCCTCGGGGGCCACGTCGTGATGGCCGCTCCGATCCGCTCGAGGGGACGGGCTGATCCGAGAGAGGCCGAACCATCTCACAGAGGCCAGGTCACCTTACAAAGGCCAAGTCACCTCATAGAGGCCAAATCATCCGGTCCTCGGCCGCGTGACCGCCGATGCTCAAGGCCGGACGCGTCGCGCCGGGCTGGCGCAGGGGGTGGTCGAGGACGTGGAGGCCGTACATCTGTTCGAGCCAGGGCTCGTCGACGAAGGGCCGCCGGTAGCGAAGGGTGCGTAAGGTATCGATCTTTCGCGATGCCGAGGCGCCCTGGTTGAACTCGTCGATGGCGAGCAATTGCCCGCACCAGCGGTTACGGAACAGGCTGCCGATGCGGGCCGGGCCGCCGATGGTGTCGTCGAAATAGGCCGGCACCACGGGGAGCAGGCAATCGGCCTTCGCCCCCGAGAACAAGGTCAGGCAGTCGACGCTGGAGCGGTAGATGTCGACATCGACGCTGACGAAGCCCACCGGCATCGCAGGCGTCAGCCCCGCGATGAAGCCCGGCAGGGTCTCGGCGATGTCGCCCCACACCATGGTGGCGTGCTCCGACAGCGCCTCGGGGTCGCGGGTCGGGAAGTCGCCCGCCTGCCAAATCTCGGGATGGTCGCGCACATCGACCAGGGACGGCAGGCCCGCTCCGGTGTCGAAGCCGAAGATGGTGAATCGGACGCCCGTCACCGCCGTCACCTTTGCGGCGAGCTCCGACAGGGCGCGCAGGCCTGCGCCCTCGGCGACGCCGAACTCAATGGCCGCCACGTGGTCTATTCCTGAAAAGCGCGCGACATCCGCCGCCGTCAGCAGGCCGAATAGGTAGAACGGCCGCGTCTCGACGTCGTAGCGGGCCCGCTCGCGCAAGTCCGTGGAAACGGCGGCGCGGGCGCGCTCGGCCAGAAGGAACTCCGGATAGCGCCCCGTGAGCGGCGGCAGGGCCTCAGACAGGGGTCGCCTCCTCAAGCTTCTTCCACTGCACCGTGCGGGGCGTGGCATCGCCCTCTTCGGGATGACGGGAGTAGTAGAAGAACGCGAGCGACTTGCGGGTGCGCCCCTCGGGGCAGGCCAGCGGCTCGGGGTGGCCGTGATGCGAGGTCGACAGGGTACTGAACACCGCGAGCCGGTTGAAGTGCGGCATCACCCGGGCCTCGCACTTGGTGGCGTCGCGGTTCCAGAGCTGGAGGTCGCCGCCCCAGGATTCGTCCCAGTCCTTGTTGAGATAGAGGATGGCGTTGAGCTTCCGGTAGAGCCCGAACGGCTCGATCATGTTGAAGTCCGCGTGCACCCGGAGTTTCCCGCCCGGCAGGATCTGGTGCATGCCGCCGCCGTTGAGGCACGGGTCGGAGATGAGGTCCTTCAGGCCCGTCAGCGTCTCCAGGAAGTGCAGGAACGTGTAGGAATTGAACGCGTAGCACATGTTATGGATGAGCGGCGGCGCGCCCTCCATCCGCGAGGCGTGGCGCACCCCGAGCTTCTTCGGCTGATTGACCGTATCGCCCGCCTTCCAGTCGAACCACACCGGATCGTCCACCCCCGGATAGGCGGCGTGGATGCGCTCGGCCACGTCGGCGGGCAGGAAGTCGTCGATCACCACGTGCGGGAATGGGTGCGCGCCGTTGTAGCCGGCGGCGTAATGCGCTGCCTTCTCCTGGAGGAACGCGTCCTCGAACTTGAAGAAGGGCTCGCCCACAGGGGGGAGGGGAGCCGGGGCCGCTCGCTTGAAGAGGTTCAGCATCGACGCGATGTCTCGAAAGGGTGGGGCAAGCGATGTCGGTCCGCGCCGTGGCGGAATCGTGGCGGCTTACAGGAGGGAGGCGATGAGCGCCTTCTGGCGCGGCAGGCAGTGGCCGTGGAGGTCGTAGCGCTCCAGGATGGTGCGGCGCGCCTCCAGCCGGATGGCGTCGTAGTCGCGCGGGCGCTCCAGCACGGCGCGGACCCGCTCGGCCAGGGCGTGGGCATCGTGGAAATCGACGAGCAGGCCGTTGTGGCCGTCGACGATCACCTCCTCCACCGGGGGCGTGCGCGAGCCGATCACCAGGCACTCGGCCGCCATGGCCTCCAGCATCGACCAGGACAGGAAGTACGGGTACGTCAGATAGATGTGCGCCGAACTCACGTAGAGCACGTCGAGGAAGGTGGTGTAGGGCACCCGCCCGAGGAAGTGGACGCGGGTCGCATCGATCTCCAGCTCGGCGAGCAGGCGCTGCCGGTGGGTCTCGCCGTTGGGCAGCGGGTTGCCGTAGGCCGGCTCGTCGGCCCCGATGATCACGAAATGCGCCTTCGGCCGGGTCTTGCACAGCTCGGCGATGGCCCGGATGGCGGTGGGGAAGCCGCGCAGGGGCTCCAACCCGCGCCCCACATAGGTCACCACCTCGTCCGCGCTCGTCAGCACGCGCCCGTCGGGGAGGGTGAGCTTGCCCCGGGCCGGGCGGCGGATCGACACCGTGTCGATCCCGTCGTGGATCACGTTGAGCTTCTTCTGGATCGAGGCCGGATAGCTCGCGTACTGATAGTGCATCGGCGTCAGGCCGGCGTCGCACAGCTCGGCCGACATCACGTTGGCGGTGTTCTTCATCCGGAACACGAACGGCGCGTCGCGGTCCACGGGCTCGGTCGGTTCGAAGTCGGCCAGGGGCTTCGCGCGAAGATACCACTCGAAATAGCCGAGCACCGGCACCTTCGGGTAGAGGTCCTTGACGTAGAGGAGCTCGCCCCAGCCCACGTGGCCGATGATGAGGTCCGGCACCACCTTGAGCTCGGTCTGGAGGTGGAGGAGCGCCTTCGTCACCTTCTGCGCGTAGGTGAAGTGCGCCATCACCGGCAGCTCGTTCTTCACGTCGATCTGGTACTGGACCCGCTTCGTCCCCATCGATTCGCCCTGCCCGGCGGTGATGAAGTAGACGTCGTTCCCCGCCGCCGCCATCGCGGGGGCGAGGTTGCGGAACTGCGCCGGAATGTTCTGATGCACGAAGGCGATCACGGGCTTTTTCGACACGCGCGGAACTTTCAGCGGCTCAACAATCGACGCGCCCTATAGCGCACCGCCACATTCTCGGCCATTGCGCCCTGTAGCGACGGGGACCGAACGAGGGACCGAGGACCGATGCAACACCTGTTTTCGCGTTTCCTCGCGAAACCCGCGGCGAAGTTGGTCCCGGCGGAGGCCCCCGGAGTGGCCCCGCAGGCCGCCGTCGCCCTGCCGCCCCTCAACATCCGGTATTACACCGACTACCCCACCTGCAACCTCGCCTGCTCCTATTGCGTCGCCGGCCACGGCACCACGTTCCAGAAGCCGCCGACCTCGAAGTGGGACCCCGCGCGCTACCGCCGCGTCATGCACAACATCGCCCAGCTGCCCTACGCGGTGAACATCCGCATCGGCGTCGGCGGCGAGTTCTTCGTCTCCAAGGATCTGGTGGACGGCGCCCGCACCCTGTCGCAGAGCCCGAACCTCCACGCCCTCAACCTCATCACCAACCTCACCCTGTCGGTGCCGCAGTTCGAGAAGACTTTTGTCGGCTTCGACGAGGCGAAGATCGCCATGGTGGCGAGCTTCCACCCCGAGCAGATCAAGGACCACGAGGCGTGGTTCGACAAGGCGGCCGAGTTCAACCGCCGCTACGATTTCGCCGTCATCATGGTGGCCTTCCCCGAGGCGCTCGACGTGCTGGCCGACTACAAGGCCCGCCTCAATGCGCGGGGCGTCGACGTGTTCATCCAGCCCTTCGTCGGCCCCCACCAGGAGAAGTGGTACCCGCAGGCGTATTCGGACGCGGAGCGCGCGCAGATCAAGGCGATGATCTACTCGCGGCACGATTACGAATACCTGCTCAACGCCAAGCGCCCCGGCGCCTGCAACGCCGGCTACCGGGCGATCTTCATCGACCCCATGGGCGTCGTCACCCCCTGCGGCATGGGCAAGTACCACGGCTCGCTCGGCAACCTCGCCGAATCACCCGAGATCACCCTGCGCGATGGGCCCGCCCCCTGTCCGTTCTCCTCGTGCCAGTGCGATACGGAGAACGTGAACACCGTCGAGTTCCACACGCACTACGAGAAGAGCGGCGCCAACCAGCACCGCTACCGCTACCGCTTCGAGGACCTCGCGGCCCTCGACGAGCGCTACGACGAGTGGAAAATCCATTACTGAGAAAAAACAAGCCGGCTCATGGGCTTGTTCATTGCCTGAACGTCCCATTCAGGTGGAACTCTGTGATACTTCCACAACACGAATTTGAGGATTTCAGAGGCCTGTGCGGTTAACCCAAAATCCGGTTGCACCGCGCTCGGTTCTCTGAAAAAAGAGCCCAACCTTAAACGGAACACCCCTCTCGAAGGGGTCCCCGCGGTGGGTGTCACGGCACTGGCAAGAATAGCCGGGCTGCGAAGCGAATTTTTGTCTGAGACCCCAGGAGAGCTTTATGGCCACCTTTATTTTCGACGGTTCGTCGAACCAGACCGCGCTCAAGACCGATACCGTAGTCATCTCTGCAAACCCCGCTCTCTTCCGCGGCGTGTCTGAGGTGAACGGCAATTCCGTTTTCACCTACACCAACGGCAACACTCTCACGATCACGGGCACCCCGGTCGCCGAGGGCAACTTCCCGAACGTTTCGCTTGCTAACGGTCTCTTCTCCGTCGCCAGCAGCGCAACGGTCAACCAGAGCGCAGCGAATGCGCTCGTGTTTGCTCCGACCGGCACCGTTGATGTGTCGGCCGGCAGCGTTGCTGGCGGTGTGAAGACGGTCTTCGGCGGCGTTGGCATTTCCGATCCGTCCGATGGCATTGACAACATTGCTATCGGTGGTGCTGGCAGCTTCCTCGTTTACGGCAACGCCGGTGCTGACGTCATCACCCAGAACGGCGCGTTCGATTCCTCGAGCTTCGTCACTGTGTTCGGTGGCAAGAACGCTGTCGGAAACGATTCGATCACGCTGAATGCCGCCGGTAACGCCACCAGTGGCGCTAAGATGGCCATCTATGGCGGTGAGAACACCGACTCTATCAACATCGTGAATGGTGGTACGGGCGCTGTTACGACGATCTTCGGTGGTCAGGGCGCTGCTGATCCCAACGATGGTAACGACAGCATCACCTTCAACGGTGGTGGAACGGTCAACATCTTCGGCAACGCTGGAGACGATAGCATCATCGTTGGTGGCACGACCGGCCTGGCCTCGTCCTCCGTCGCTACCGTCTATGGCGGTCTCGGCAAGGATAGCATCGCTATCAACGTCGCTAACGTCAAAGCAACGGTTTCCGTCTTCGGTGGCGAGAACAACGCCGGCACCAGCAACGAAGATTCGATCACTGTGACCGGCAACACCGGCACCACGGTCATCTACGGCGGCACTGCTGCTGCTGACGCGGCTGATAATGCCGATGTGATCAGCTACACTGGCCAGGGCACTGCGACCATCTACGCCGCTGGTGGCAATGACTCGATCACGCTGAACGGTGGCTTCGGCGTCACCGCTGACTCGACCAGCACCGTTACGCTGTTTGGCGGCAATGGTGATGACACGGTCAACGTGCTCAACACGCAGGCTGCGACTGGCATCACCACCATCACGCTCGGCGCTGGCGCTGACATCGTGAATGTTGGCTTGTCGAACGCTGCCACGACGGCTGCAACCACGGCCGCTGTTCCGGCCGTGACCCAGGTTACGAACGGTGCCGGTGCTGCATTTGAGGTCGACACTGTTGCTTTCAAGGCTCTGATTGCAGGTGATGCAGTCACGGCTGGTGGTCTTACGTTCACCGCAGCGCAAGATCTCACGGCAACACAGGTTGCTACTGCGTTTGCAGGTGTTGCCGCTAACGGTGTTGGTACCGCTTCAACCGCCCAAGGCGCTTATACCGGCACTCTGACTGGGTTCGCCAGCAGCGCTACCACGGCTGGCAATGTCGTCACGTTCACCGGTACGGTTGCTGGTACTACGACCGACATCACCACCTCGGCTGCGCTGGGCAAAAACAGCATCGTCGGTAGCGGCTCGGGAACCATTGTCATCTCCGACTTCCTCGTCGGCGCTGGTAATGACACCCTGAACGTTTCGGACGGCATCACCGGTACGCCGACCAAGTTCACCATCGTCGACGCATCGACCGCTCAGACGCTCGCAAGTGCTCTGAACCTCGCGTCGGCTAACAATGGCGGTCCCACGACTGCTGGTGTTGTGACCGGTATCCTCTACGACAAGAGCGCCTACATCGTTGTCAACAACGACGGCAATGGTACCTTCAATGCGAGCTCTGATCTCGCGATCAAGCTGACCGGCGTGACGGATATCGCCGCGCTCCAGACCGCCACGACCCTGATCTAAAACTCAGATAATTGGCGAATGAGAAGGGCGGCTTAGGCCGCCCTTTTTTTGCATTTCGATTCTTGGTTATTGGGGATATGGCAGACGGCACGCCCTAATTTCGACGCACCAAAAAGCTAATCGCTGCACAAATACCACTCCTTCAAATCTCTCCAAAAGTTTCGTGAGTATACTTCAACTCACGCAGGAACTGGCATGACTGACATTCGCCGCAACCTGCTCGACCAAGCGTTGAGGTCGTCAGTTCGACCCCTTGGTTATGCTTTTCTTTTTAGCTTTTGTATCAACATACTATACTTAGCTTTGCCGCTTTATATGGTTCAACTCTATGGGCGGGTGTTTGCGAGCCAAAGCATCGCGACCCTTCTGATAATGGCTTTTAGCGTAACTGGTGCATTTATAGTTTCTGCTGTTCTTGATCATTATCGTAGCAGCGTTCTGATCCACTTTGGTGTGCTTTTTGACCGCCTTTTGGCTCAGCACGTCTTCGGCGCACTCTTTTCTGGAGAATTAAAAGAGAATACTGGCCAGAGCCAGGCTGTTCGTGACCTCGATGTTTTTCGTCAAACATTGACGGGCAGCGGCATGGCAGTGTTCTTTGACCTACCGTGGATGCCCATATTTATGGGCGCACTATTTATTATAGATCCTTGGGTGGGCTTACTTTGTCTCGTTGGTGGCTTTATCCTGCTGGGCCTTGCAGTCTTACAGGATCGGGTTTCCCGCAGGGCAATCACCCGCGTGAACAGCGCTGCGATTCGAGGCTATCAGTTTACCGACATGGCGCTCCGCAATGCGGAAGTTGTGCGCGCACTTGGAATGCTTCCTGCATTGACCAAGCGTTGGCAAGTTGATCGGCTGACTCTTATTAACGGTCAAGCTCATGCCAGCGAACAGGCTGGTAAGATCGGCGAGCTCATCAAGTTTACCCGCATGCTGATCCAGATCATGGTCTTAGCCCTCGGCGCCTTTCTGGTTCTCAAACAGGTTATTGGGCCCGGCGTTCTTTTTGCAAACATGATCCTGTCTTCGAAGGCGTTAGCACCTTTCGAACGGGTTGCCGGTTCATGGCAGAGCCTTGTCGAGGCCGGACAGATTTACAAGCGCCTTGGTAAACTCATGGATGGGTACGAACCCAATCCTGTCGCGACGGCTATGCCACGCCCCAACGGCTTGATCGAAGTTCAGAATGTCACCTTTCAATTGCCCACCATGAAGGAGCCGGTTCTCAAGAACATTACGTTCTCCCTGAAGGCCGGCGAGGCCCTCGGCATCATCGGCCCCTCGGGCGCCGGCAAGTCGACCCTGACCCGAATGCTCATCGGCATCTGGAAGCCGACGGAGGGGCATGTCCGCCTCGACGGCATGGAGGTCCATGCCTGGGACCGCGCCGCCTTCGGCCGGCATGTGGGTTACCTGCCCCAGGACACGGAGCTGTTCACCGGTACCGTACGCGACAACATCGCCCGGTTCCGCACCGACGTCTCCGACGAGGCCGTGACCCGCGCCGCCCAAGACGCCGGCATCCACGACCTCATCGTCCGCCTGGAGAAGGGCTACGAGAGCGAGCTCGGCGCCAGCGGCACCACGGTGTTCTCCGTCGGCCAGCGCCAGCGCCTCGGCCTCGCCCGGGCGCTGCTCGGCGACCCCAGCCTCGTGGTTCTGGACGAGCCCAACGCCAACCTCGACACCGAGGGCGAGGCCGCGCTCCTCGACGTGCTCGGCGCCCTCAAGGCCCGCGGCGTCACCGTGGTCATCGTCTCCCACCGGGCGTCCGTGTTCCGGCACGTGGACAAGATCCTGTTCGTGCGCGGCGGCGAGGTCCAATCCTTCGGCGACCGCGACGTGATCCTGGGCCAGCTCATGCAGCCCGCCGGCGTCCCCGGCACCGCCGAGACCCGCGCCGCCCCGCCGCCGGCCGTGGCGCAGGGGTAGGGCCGAGACTGCCTCTCCCACCCACCCACCTCATCCTGAGGTGCCGAAGCGCAGCGGAGGCCTCGAAGGAGGGTTCCAGATCGCGCTCCGGGGCCTGGAACCCTCCTTCGAGGCTCGCTGCGCGAGCACCTCAGGATGAGGTCGGGAGTAGGATGCCCAACATCGGCCGCAGAGCGGCCCCACCACACGGTTCAGACCGATCGCCCGAAAAGGCACTCCGATGAAACTCCCCGCCAATCTCGGCCAGACCGTGGGCACCGCCATCGGGCGGATCGTCCCCGTGAAGATGCCGGCCTTCGCCCTGGCGCCGGCCGCCCCCATCCCGCATTCCGCCGACGAGGCGGAGATCCTGCGCGAACTCGAAGCCCGGGTGAAGAAGCCCATCGTCGCCGGCATGGCCGTGGTGGTGGTGTTCGTGCTCGGCACCTTCGTCTGGTCGGCGGTGGCGAGCCTGCACGGCGCCATCGTCACCCCCGGCTACCTCCGGGTCGAATCCAGCCGCAAGACCATCAAGCACCGCGACGGCGGCGTGGTCCGGGAGATCCTGGTCAAAGAGGGCGCCGTGGTGAAGCAGGGCGACGTGCTGATCCGCATGGACGACGCCACGCCGCGCGCCCAGGCCGAGGTGCTGGCGTCGGGCCTCGACGGCCTGCTGGTCCAGCGCGCCCGCCTCTACGCCGAGCGCGACGGGGCCGACAGCATCACCCTGCCGAAGGAGATCGTCGCCCGCGCGTCCGAGCCCGACATCGCCATGATGATCCGCGACCAGGAGAATCTTTTCAAGACCCGCAAGGCCTCGATGGAGAGCCAGTTCGACGTGTTGCGCAAGCGCATGGACCAGTCGCAGACGCGCCTCGCCGGCCTCGACGCCACGATCAAGTCCATCGAGAGCCAGTCCGCCCTGATCCAGGACGAACTCGTGGGCGTGCAGTCGTTGTACGAAAAAGCCCTGGTGCCGAAGGCCCGGGTGCGCCAGCTCGAGCGCTCGGCCGCCGAACTCGTCGGCAACCGCGGCGCCCAGATCTCCGAGGTCGCCCGCACCAAGGAACTGATGTCCGAATCCGAGTTCCAGATCGCCAGCATGCGCCAGACCCGCTACGCCGAGGTGGCCGAAGCGCTCCGCGACGTCCAGGCCAAGATCAACGACACGCTGCCCCGCCTCCACGCCGCCCGCGAGACCCTCGACATGGTCGAGGTCCGCGCCCCCGACGACGGCTACGTGCTGAACCTGACCCAGTTCACCAAGAACGGCGTCGTCACCCCCGGCGAGCGCCTCATGGACCTCGTGCCGACCGACGCCCCCCTGGTGGTGGAAGCCAAGCTCAAGCCCGATGAGGCCTACGAGGTCACCCAAGGCATGAAGGCGCACATCCAGCTCGCCACCTACGAGGCGCGCCAGCTGCCGCCGATCCCCGCCACGGTCACCAAGGTCTCGGCCGACCGCCAGCAGGACCAGCGCACCGGCGAGCCGTACTTCACCGTGGAACTCTCCATCGAGCCCGAGGCCCTCAAGGACCTCGTCAAGCACATTCGCCTCTACCCCGGCATGTCGGCCACCGCGATGATCGGCACCGGCGAGCGCACGGTCCTCGACTACGTCACCAGCCCGGTCCGCGATTCGCTGAAGGGCGCCCTCAAGGAGCGCTAGGCGTTCCGCCCTGGCGCAAGGCACCATTCCGACTTTCGCGGTTCGTCGAAGGTTTATCGGTGCGAGACCGCCTCGGGTGATTTCCGTCCGCTACAACTTTAGGGGCACCTGATGCCATCGGAAACGCGCGCCGACGCCATGGCGGGACTGAACGCACGTTCTCTGGCTGCGAGGCCATGGGTCCAGCCGGGCTACCGTTACCGTCCCGCCAGCCAGCATGATCAGGCGGGACACGACTTTCGCGGCACGCATCCCTACTTCGGGTGGACACACGTGCAGGTCGACGAGATCGACCTGACGATGTTTTCGAGCAACGACGACGGCGTTGCCATGGTCTACCACGCGTTCGGACCGGACGCCTATGAAGCGGCCAGCGTCGCTGCGTGGCTGGCCATCGCGAAACATTCGGCAGCCGTGGCCGATGTCGGATCATTCACGGGCTTGTTCGGCATGTTGGCGCAGGTCGCTGCCCCCAATGCATCGGTGATCGCCATCGAACCCAATCCGGCCGTGCGTGCGCGCTTGTTCATGAATCTCGTGGCGAATGGTTGCTACCCGAAACTGAAAGTTGCCCCCTACGCCGTCTCGAACGCGCTCGGTACGCTGTCCCTGCATGTCGCCTGGGGGCCAGACATCCTTGATACGGGATCGTCATTGAACGCTCCGCAGAACCGGCCGGACTGGCTCCCAATAAGGATGGAGATCGTGACGGCGGCGCCGCTCGACGTGATCCTGGCGGAACACGGATTTGCGAAGCTCGATCTGATCAAAATCGACGTCGAAGGCGTTGAGGCTATGGCTTTAGCCGGAGCTCGCAAGACATTGGCAGCTCAGCCCACCCTGTTTCTGGAGGTTCAAGGGCATGAGAACTTCGCCGCCTGCTATGCAATTCTGGCAGCGCACGGCTACCGTGTCTCTGCAATCGATGACGAGAACCTGCGGCTAATCCCGTACCAGGGATCGTCTGCGGCTGAATGGTTCTCGGAGAACGTTGGTGCACGGGTGATGAACTATCTCTGCGTTGCCCGTTCGGAGCATGAGGAAATGGTCCGCCATGGTCTCGCTCGCATACAAGCAAAGAACAGATAGTCTGCACAACCGAATATCATCGTAAGGTCAGCAATAATTACAACAAGATCACCAGTCAAACCCGCATATACTAAGCCTGATTACTTTGGGCTCTAGTTTATAAGCTCCAGCATTTCCCGAGCAACATCAGAAGCGTCGGGTAGATATCGCAGGGTGAGGAAATTGGCCTGCTGCTCCAAAACCTGCAGGGCCGGGGGATAATGGTAGGTCGAGGTGTTTCCAGCCAATCCATCAATGAGCAAGTAGTTGGTATTGATCTGCTCCGTAACATTGAGGCATGTGATACGACGGTTGGGGCAGAAGATACTGGCATGCAAGAATGAACCTGCAGACCCCATGATACGCTCGCGTGACGACATCAAGCGAATTTGATCAACGAAACTCAAGGTCTCCGGATAGATGATTTCGACACCTGCCTGATCGAGAACCGTCTCGATTTCGTGCTCATTGGTGATCCGGCCTACCGCTGACATTAGCCTGGTCTTCGAATAGTAAATCGGTGTGGGGTTTTGATTAACAGAACTCGTGGCCCGTATACGGGCACCCATCTTGCGGCACATGTCGCCATAGACCTGATAGCCCGCGGATTGTTCCTCCAAGCTCGTACTTGGAATGACGACAGAGCGGACGCGTGTAGGTTCGTGAAAATTTACGAAGTCCCGCGGCGATAGACCGAGCAGACCGAAGGCGGCGGCAATGAAAGGCACGCCGAACCATTCAGCCGGCGTTCCAGGTCCATGACACAGGATCGGAGTCCGGGGCGAACGAATGCGCGCCATGGCCCAGAAACGCGGGAGGGTGTTGATCAAAAAATGCCCAAAATGCGGGTTGATACGTCCACCGTAGATGTATGCTCCATGGGGGGCCTCACACGCGATGTCTTCCGCGGTGAGGCTGGTCTCCAAACGTTGATCCGGCGGGATATGCGTGCGTTCACGGTAATCCGTCGCCGCGGCGATGGGGGTTCCGTCCTGTGCGAACAACCCCCAAGCCTGACCATGGGTGTAAGGTAAGTAGAATCCGTCCTGCACGACGGAGACGTCCGGTTCGAGGCCGCGAATTTCCGCGGTACCCCATAAGCTCGTGCAGGATCGGAGGAGGCTCATGGGGACTCAATAGTTGACGCGAAGCGATTCGTTGCCGATCATTTTCATAAATTTATTAATCATTGGCGCGCGCTCGAAAACAAGAATGCTGTCGTAGGCAGTCATTGCGATTGTTTGTCGCGTAAAGGCACTTGGGGCCACGGTACCGTCCTTGACGTGATCCGCATTGAGATCGTCGATAAGCCCTTTGAAACGTTCGACCATGGACCGCGGATCGTTACGACCGCCGCCGTAATCCGGCCAGTATGCGGTATGCATATCCTCGATCATGTAGATACCATTGGCGGCGATACGCTCGTAGAGAAACTCGAACGTCGCCGTGACATGCGCCATGTGATGGCTGCCATCATCGAGTACGGCATCGAAAACACCGAACTCATCGATCAACGATTGCAGGAAAGCGGGGTCGGACTGATCACCGATCCTTACGGCGACTTGCTCGTCACCGTACTGTCGACAAACATCATTGATGTCGATGGTGACGATACGTGCAAGCGGCCCGAGCCAACGTTTCCACATCTGCGACGAACCGCCATTCCCGGCGCCGATCTCAAGAAATGTTACAGGCTGGCCGACATAGCGACCGAAATGGCGCTCATAGGCGAAGAAGTAGTGCCCCGATTTGTGGATTGGTCGACCGGTATTGGAGAGAAAGATTTCGTACAAGGACATGTGGCGTTCGGGCTCCGGCTGTATCATGGACTCGTACGCTCGTTCGGGCACTGCGCGAGCGGGTCGTCCGTCAGTAGTTTGTTTGTCGTCGAATCCCCGCCTCTTCTGTTGATGGGGAACGCGGTTTATCGAATTTATACCCGTTTGCTCGTGGCAGATCGGAGCAATTTCAGGGCCGGGCCGATTTCGTCCTCGGGCCTGGAACCGCAATGCCCTGCGGCGGGATTGCTCAAACACCGGGAGCTGATGGTACGAAGCGTGCCTTCGACGCCATGCGCCTCCCTTCCCCCTATCGCTTGTGAACCCAATTCCTATGGTCTCGCTCGGTACCCGGTGTTAGGCCAACGTGCTACAGGAATCGACGATAGAGCGAACGAAGCCGATACCCTGATCCATGCGGTATGTGGGTGATTGGTCCGGCGTCACATGATAGGGATGGCAATGTAAGGACAGCAAACCGCCCTCAAGTCAGCTCTTAGACACGCCCGGAAAATATTGCATGTTCGTTAGGCGGCTATTTCGCAAAAATTCTCGGGTCGGCAAAACCAATTCAAAAAGTTTCGATCATAAGTTTTACCGTATATATTATTCGGATCTATCGAATGTTTCGACCCCTCGTGCGTTGCTAAAGCACTACACGGCGCATGGTCGTCGGGAGGGACGTTACCCGCATGCATCCGCTCTCATGGACGCCTTGAGTTCTGAGCTTGGGCAACTACCTACTGATTTCCATGCTGAACGCTATCGTCAGCTCAATGGTGATCTTTCTCATATACGAGAGGACTGGGCGCTCGCGGAACACTACCTGCGTTTTGGTCGCGGGGAGGGTCGGGCGTACGGCCTCCCAGACGACTTCGACGCGGCATTCTATCAGCGCTACTACCACGACCTATCCGAGATTCCGGATGGCGGCCTGATCGAGCATTTCTTACAGTTCGGTCACCTGGAGGGGCGAGCGCCGAACCCGCGCGTGCTCATCAGACGACTCGAAGAAGAATTCGGGCGGCTTCCGGGCGATTTCATTCCGAGCCATTACCGCCGGCTCTACGGAGACCTCTTCGATAAGGTCGCACCCTGGGAACTGCAGGAGCATTTTCTGCGCCATGGTCGGTCTGAGGGCCGCCCCTATCGCCGTCGGCGCAACGAGGCCGGCGAGCGGGATCTTGCCAATATCCGCGGGGCCGCCGCCGCAACCGGTGTTTTGCCCGAGCCCGTGCTTGACCATTTCATGCTCTACGAATTTTCCATCCTGAATGCGAGCTGGCTTCCCCATCGCCCGGCTTCACGCTTGGAGGGTATCCACTTGTTCCTGGAACAGGGGGTCGAACGATTGGCACCCATGTCCATGAAGGCCAAGTTCGATCCACAATTCTACCGCTCGCAGTTTCCCGACAAGGCGTCCTTGAGTGATGTCGAACTCTATCGCGATTGGCTGAGTTTCGGGATCGTCGATGACGTTCCAGGCAGCGAAGGAAGCGCCCTGGCTCAACTGATCGGTGAGGACACGTTCCCCGACTGCTTCGATGACGTAGCCTATGATGCCAGCCAAGCTTTCAGCGAGAAGCCTTTTCCCGCGGGTCGGTTCGCTGCCCTCGCACATTTCGTCGCCGGCGGCTTTGTCGAGCATCATCGAGTCGTGCGCGGGGCCGGTGCAGCTCGCCTGTTTGGACAGATCGCCAACTATCATCTCATCCGCAACGATCACGATAGGACCCTGACGGCCGCCGGGCACGGACTTGCCGCCGCTCCCTCGGACCCATTGCTCCTACACCAACGCGCCGAAGCGCTGCGAGCACTTGGCCGCGATGGTGAAGCGACAGCCGACTATGCCGTAGCGGCCAATCTCCCTGGGGCGGGCTTGTGGACCCATATTCACGCCGCTTTGGGGCTGGCTGCCAAGCCTGGTGCATCCGAGGAGGCACTCGACCGGATCGAACGATCGGCCAGAACCTTCCGTGGTGCACCAGAATGGCGGATCGCTGCGCATCAGACCGTCGCGCTTGTCTTCGCCAGCATCAGCCGGGACGCAAAAGCCCTTTATGCGCTCGGCCGGCGACAGGAGGCCGACGATCGCCTTACCGCCTGTCTCGACCGGTTGACGGGGGTCATTGCAACCGTCGACCCCTTACCGGGGCGACTTCCGCCACTTCGCAACGGCCGGATCGTGGTCGTTGCCAATCGCGACCTCCCCCAGTGCGACCACTACCGCGTGGTGCAGAAATGTCGGCAGCTCGAGCATGGCGGATGGACCGTCGAACTTTTCAAGCAGGACGAGGCGGATCGATGCCGATCGAGCCTCGACTCTGCGTCTGCGGTGATCTTCTATCGAGTCGCAGCCTTCCCCGCGGTTTTGCATGCAATTCTTTACGCAAAGGCGCTTGGGCTACCGACGTTTTATGAAATCGACGATCTGCTGTTCGACCCGCGACATTATCCTGATCCGTTCGACAGTTTCGAGGGGCAGATCACCGAACAGGATTACATCGAACTACAGTATGGCGTACCGCTGTTCCGTTACGCCCTAGGCTTGTGCGACGCCGGATTTGCGTCGACACCTGCCCTGGCGGACGCCATGCGGCCGCATCTTCCTCAAGGATCCTGTCACGTTCTGCGCAATGGGCTCGACCAGCGCAACGAACCCTTCCTCGCACATCGGGCGGCCCCCTTCTCCGAGGGCTCCGTGACGCTCTTCTACGGATCGGGGACGAAAGCCCATAACCGGGATTTCACCGTCCTCCTTGCCCCCGCCCTGTTGGAAATTTTAGCCCGCCATCAGCATGTGCGGCTCGTGATCGCCGGCTACCTCCACCTCGACGCACGGTTTGACGCGTTTGCGGGCCAAGTTCGACAACTCGGCTTTTGTGGGGACGTGGCGTCCTATTGGGACGTCCTTTCCGCCACCGATATCAATCTTGCGGTGCTCATGCGCAGCCCCATGGCGGACGCCAAGAGCGAGATCAAATGGTTGGAGGCCGCCATGTGCGGGGTTCCGTCGATCGTTTCCGGGACGCGCACCTACCGGGAATTGCTCAGCGATGGGGTCGACGCGGTGCTCGCCGATACGTCCGAAGATTGGCTTCAGGCCCTCGACCGGTTGATCGTCGATCATACTCTGCGGCGGGCAATCGGAGAGCGGGCTCGTCTGAAAGCGTTGCGCGAGTACGGATTGGATCAGGCCGTCGCGGTTCTTACCCATGCACTGCCGCCGCCGCGGCCTGAGTCCCCCAATCTTATGGGAACCGCTCAGCCTCGCCCGAGAACCTACCGGCCGGTCGCTGGGCGAAAGCCGCGTGTTCTCATTCTGAATGTCTATTTTCCCCCGCAACTCGTGGGTGGGGCGACGCGCGTCGTTCGGGACAACCTGGATCACTTTCTCGATCATGCCGCTGACCGTTTCGAATTCGCGGTCGCGGCGGCTGACGATGGCGCTCACCCGGCCTACAGCACGCGCATCGACCATTACCGTGGCGCACCGGTGTACCGGATCGCGCCACTTCAGAGTGAGCATGGTGGTTGGCAACCGTTCGACACGCGCATGCGCGAGCCCTTCGACGAACTCTTGGATCGCTTCGATCCCGATCTCGTCCACGTTCACTGCGTGCAGCACCTCACCGGTACCGTGGTGGAAGCCGTTCGGGCGCGTGGCATTCCCTATGTTGTCACGCTCCACGACGCGTGGTGGATCTCGGATTTTCAGTTTCTCGTCGATGCGGATGGACGCGTTCATGCGCCCTCGGCAGATCCGTTGATGGACGCCACGAACGGCTCCCTCGACCCGATCGCTTCTTTGAGTCGGCGCAGGAAGCTCGGAGACCTGCTCGATGCTGCACACGCTCTCATCGCCGTCTCGGAGAGTTTCGCCGGTCTTTATCGTGCGGCCGGACATCCCCGAACGGTCGCTGTGTCGAACGGGGTCCCGGTGATGGCTTTTGTACCGCGGCGTCCGGGTCCGGCGGGACGCGTGCGCCTCGGACAGATTGGTGGTCGGACAACGCACAAGGGCGCAACCTTGATCGAATCCGTCCTGCGGACCGGAGCCTTTCCAAACCTTGATCTCACGCTTGTCGATCACGCGCGAGCGCCTGGGGAAACGTCCACGGAGATCTGGGGGAGCACACCGGTTCGTCTCATCGGGCGACAGCCGCAGGACTCCATCGCCGAGCTCTACGCCGAGCTCGACGTCTTACTCGCGCCTTCCTTGTGGCCGGAAAGCTATGGCCTTGTGACCCGAGAAGCGCGTGCTGCCGGACTTTGGGTCGTTGCGAGCGATAGGGGTGCCATTGGAGCGGATCTGACCGACAAGGTCGACGGGTTCCGTATCGATGTCGAATCGCCTGACTCCCTGCGTGACGTCCTAGTCTGCATCAACAACGATCCCGTGCGCTTCAGCCAAAGCCCGTCGGCCGTTCGCAGTTCGGAACGGACCACGGCGGATCAAGGAAACGACTTGCTGAAGCTATACGAACGCATCGTCGTTTCGGAGGTAGGCGCTCAAATTATTACAACGCCTAAAAACTAAACATGATTCAAAACTAGGGCATCTAACGATAGAATTAAATAGTATTCAATACTGTAGATTAACTATAGTGATCGATTTTATAGAAGTTCAACGAATTATTCTCCACTGCCCCACATACACAAAACCTCAGGTTTTATATGCTCATCTACATGTGCCTGATAAACTTAGGGCGCTAAACATGGCGCTTGTCCAATCCCCCTCATAGGCAACATTTTGGGCGTGCTAAAAGAACGCATCAGTTGCGTTGCCACCACCGCCGCGGGGGGGCGTCCTTGGATTTGGCTTGCTGAATCGCCGATTCCAATCGACCAATCTGATCGTTTTTGGCCTGTAACGCCGCTCGCAATTCGGCGACCTCAGCGCCCTCAATGAGCAGGGCTGCGATCCGGGCGTCTGCTTCGGCCCACTTCGCGTTTGCGCTGCGAGCCAAGTCTTGTGCCGCATCGCGCTCCGCCTGGAGGCCAGGGATCAACATATTTCGGCCCTGGGCGTCCTCGAACCCTTTATTCGTTGCGTGCAAAGCCGGTACGAACGCGGCGCAGGCTGTTGCAAAGGCTGCATGGGTCTGATCCAGAACCACGGAGACCGGCTGCTGCCCAGCTCGTTCGTGCGCTGGTGTCAGCTCCCGCACGTAGGATGTCACGGCGTCCTGAAGCCATGGGTGGAGATGGTCGATGCTCCCGCACCCGGCCCGGCTCCGCCTGAGATCAGGATCGATGAACCTATCAAGCGCGGCGAGGTCTGCTTCCGACAAACGGGGGAGGGGCAATTGCAGGGTGTCGACCACCCGTCGCATCACCGACCGGCCGTCCGCCAGAAGATCCTCGTAACGGAGGAAAACCCGGCGCATCCCACGGCTCTCACGCTCCGCCTCGAGGACGTAGCGCAGCCATGTCATCAGGGTGTTGGGCAAGGGAAAACCATCCCGGGCGTGCAGCGAACGCGCCACCTCGTCGGGGTGGCGGAACGGTAGGACAGCCACGGCGTCGAGGTCGAGGATCGCCGCAACGCGCCGCCATAGGGGCATCAGCTTGCAGGTGCGCGGATCCTTGACGACGAAAACCGGGGCGTCCCCGAATTCCGCTCGCACAATGTCGACAAGTTCATCGATGAATTCCTGCGCGGCCGGGGAATCGTACCAAGCGTCGGGAAACCTGTCCCAATCCCACCAATGCATGCCAGCCGATGCCAGCACCCGGTCGTGCAGGGCGACGATTTCCTTCGGTTCGAAATGCCCCTTTGGATTGTCGTCTGAGAGACCAAGCCCTTTGGCCGGCATAGTCGCTCCGAGCACGCCGAGCGCTCCCGCCACGGTGGACGTCCCGCTGCGATGCATCCCGATCACGAGGACGAGGGTCCGCCGCGGGCGCTCAGATCCGGATCCCGTCACGCTCATTCCACACTCACCTCACCATCCCGGGTTGGGATCCTGTTCACCGATACCAGTGCTCTTGAACGATCCCAAGCGCCTGCCCGAACTGAGCCAAGGCTCAGACGGTGGCAGGCCAAACGCCACTGCACCGCTCCGGGTTTCCCGGAGGCCATTTGGTTTGGGTCAGGCGGCCAAGGCTTGTGCCTCGGCCTTGGTCTAGTAGCGCGCTTCTGCCTCGGCGGGAGGCACGTTGCCGATCGGTTCGAGCAGCCTGCGGTGATTGAACCAATTCACCCATTCGAGGGTGGCATACTCGACGGCCTCGAATGATCGCCATGGTCCGCGCCGATGGATCACCTCGGCCTTGAACGGGCCGATTACCGTCTCGGCGAGCGCATTATCGTAGGAATCTCCGGCGCTACCGACGGCGGATTCGCTGCCGGCCTCGGCAAAGCGCTCTGTGTAGCGGATGCTCACGTATTGCGAGCCGCGATCCGAATGACCGACAAGGCCGCTACCGGTGGAGGGGCGACGCTCGTGCAGGGCCGGCACCAAGGCATCGAGCACGAAGTCGGCCCGGGCGGAGCGCGATACACGCCAGCCTACGATTCGGCGCGCGAAGACGTCGATGACGAAGGCCACGTAGACGAAACCGCCCCAGGTTACCAGGTAGGTAAAATCCGCGACCCACGATCTGTTCGGGCACGCGGCCTTGAACTGCCGGTTTGGCCTGCCCCGTGAAAAGTGGTCCTCCCCGAGGTATGGCTCTGCGCCATGTGGAGGGTGTCATCATGGGACGGAAGAAGCATACGGCTGAAGAGATTGTTGCCAAGCTGAGGCGATGAAATCCTTCGATCGGGGTTCCAGGAAGGGTCGTCGCCCGCCGGGTGTCGGGCCAGATCAGCCTCCGGCCCAGGGCGCCACCCCGGGCCAATCACAGGGGCCTACCCTCCGCATCCCGGATCGTATCGAAGCCGGTCATGCGAGCGGCCGGCCCGCCAACCAGCGCACGATCCTGCGGAGCCACGCGACCTGCGTGGCGCGGGCTCGCAATCTGTCGCGCGCTGTCATCAGGACCGTTGCGAAGCGACCACGGGCGGTAATGGCCTCGTCGTAGCGGACCAGCGGCATCAGGGCGTTGGCCCAATCGTCCTTGTAGGCCTCTTCGCCGACGGTAAAGTCGAAAACCCGCAGGCCTTCGTCGAAGGCCTGGCGCAGCAGAGTCTCGGTCATGAGGCGTCCGGTACTGAAACGGCGCCAGCCGTCCGCCTCCCATCCGATCAGGAGGAGGTAGAAGCGGCTGCGATAGACGAGGCCGAGATGCGCTGCCACGGCCGTGCCCGAGACGTTGAGCGAACTCCCGTGGATTCGCCCCTCCGGAAGGTCGATCCGGGCCATGGCGTCGTAGAAATCGGAGAAGGCCGGGACGGCGAACCAATCCTTGGAGTGGGTCTCACGCCATCGCCGCGACTTCATCCGCTTCAGCGAGACGATAAGCGCCCGCATGCCGGCGTCATCGTCGGCGACGACGAAGGCAATGGGCCCCACTTCGGCGAGTCGGCGGCGACAGCGCTGCGTGTCGGCCCAGAATCTCGGGCGCAGGGTCCCTGTCAGCGCTTCGTATCTGTCCGGGAACGTCACGCTTCGCGCTTGCCCGGCAGCGTTGACGCCCGGCAAAAGGGCGAGGGGATTGGGCACCCGCTCCCCGACCGCTCCCTCGGGCGGGTCCAGGGTCACGGGCATCCGTGTCAGGCAAACGACGTCGTGGGACGGCAGGGCGGCAGTGATCCGGCGCCACAGAGCTTGCACGGCCGTGGCGTCGAGGCTGCGGGCGAAGTCGGGATCGATAGCGGGCGCGTTGTAGTCGGTGACGATCCCACCGAGAAATTCCAACGTGCGCAAGCCGTTCCGCCGAGTGATGCCGAGGGGCAGGACCATTTGGATGCGCACACCCGCCATCACGACGATGGCGGGTTCTATGTGAGCCTGCGCGCCGAAGGTATCGGCCCAGGCCTGGAGCCAAGCGTGACGCGCGAAGGCGTAGCCCGCCAGGCCGGGCGTCTCGAGATCCGGGGCAGCGGCGCGCACCGACGGATAGATGCGGAGGGTCAACTCGTCCATCAGCGATGCCCCTTCGGCATTGTCCATCAAAGCAGCTTGCCGGCGACCTGCGCGACCTTGAGCCGGCGCGCGCCCGTATCGGGAGCGTTGCGCAGGCGCGCGACCGTCCAGAGGGCGGCGACCAGCCTGAGTTGCACCAGACCATGCGGCGACCGGGGCGGTCGCGGCGCACGTACAGGTCGTAATCCTCGCCCCCCGAGCGACTGAGGCGCGGATCGAACGGGTCGGCCTCGGGGAGACAGGTATTGCGCCGCAGAAGCGAGTTGCCGGTGCCGATCCAGCGGTCGCTCGCCTGCGCGTCGTAGCCGATACCCAAGGCGGTGCCGCTGGGCTGAGGGGGCCGGCGTTCGTAGGTGCGGCCGCCAGCCGTCAGGCGGCGGACTTTTGCTCCCCCCAATGCCGATATCCATCGACGATCACTGATGCTCCGCCTCGCGAAAAGGCGTCCTGCTGATCGACGGTTTTGCCGTAACAGCAGGAACGCTGGCGGCGATGGATTCATCGGATGGGCCTGACCGACAGACGCCCGACCGCAGACTGATCGCAACGCCGCACGCGATCGTGGGCCCGCATGTTCAGCACCTCCAACGTTCGGGCTCGATCCCATAGGGGCGCTCGGGACTGAGCCGTGAATCGTACCAACGGCTAGCAAGCAGTCGCTCCTCGAGCCCAGCCAACAGGCCTGTCCGGTCGACTGGAAGAATGAGGCCGGGTGCCGGTTTCCACACCGTTCGTAGGTAAGGCGTGACCGCAACGAACCGGGCGTTGTGGACCGCGTCGAGTCCGAGACGAATCATGAGCTCGTCGGAGGTCAGGGCGTCGCCGCTCGTGCGGAGGACCCGTTGCAGGGCCGAGATCCGGATGACGACGTTGGTCGGTGCGGCAACGTCGACACAGCGCTGGGTATGGATCTGCCCGTGATAGGAGCCGTCGAACGTCCGGCCGAGATTTGGGTCGAGCACCGTCCCGTCCGGGCAAAAGAACGCCCCGGACCACGTGATGAGGGTTCCCGTGGCATCGGTGAGCAGACCCGAGGCGACGTCGAGGCGCTCGTCCCACAGGGCGAGGGCCGAGAGCTCCAGCAGATCGGCCTCAACGGGCGACGCCCCGGTATGCAGGTACAGCCATTCGGCGTCCGTGCTCGCAGCGGCCCGCAACACAGCCCCGCCGTCTCGCCAAGCCTCCTCGACACGGAGATTCATGACGCTGTCGAGGGTGCGCCGTGGTCTCAGCGACCACATGCCGGTGTGCTGGCCGCTCTCGTTCGAACGCACGGCGACATCGCCCGACCGCCCCCGTGCCTCGACCAACCGATCGAGGACGAACTTCTGTGAGGCCACCGCTGCAGGCTTGTCCCCGGTCTCCGCCGAGGCCGTCGACCCGGGATTGATCCGCCAGGCGTAGAGCAGTTCCGGCACATGCACGGGCTCATGCCCGACGGCCCAGGCACGACCGATGGCATCCCAATCGTGGCACCAGGTCGCGCGATCATCGCTGTACGCGTCGATCTCGACGAGGAAGTCGCGCCGCCAAGCCATGAGATGGGTCTGATAGCAGCAGTTCGCAGACAGAAACGGATCGAAGGCGGGTTTGAAGAACGGGCTCGCCTTGGCGGAGGCGGGATTGGACTTGAACTCGTCCGAGTAGAACACCCGTGCCTCGGGGAAGCGCTCGATCCAGTGCGCCATCACCTGGAGCGCGTCGATGGTGAGGTAGTCGTCGGCGTCGAGGGGTACGAGGATCTCGCCCTCGGCCGCGGCGAGCCAGGTCCGGTTGGCGCCGGCGATGCCGGTGTTCGCCTCGTGCCGGATCACCCGGGCATGGCCCGCGGCCTCGACCTTGGCGAGCCAAATCAAGGTATCCTGCCGGGTCGATCCGTCGTCGACGATGACGATCTCGCGGTTGGTGTAGGTCTGCAATAGGCAGGATTGCAGCATTTCCTCCAGGAAGGCGGCCGGCTGGTCGTAGACTGGCACGCAGAGCGTGAACCGGATCGCGCCGGAGGTTGGGTAATGTCGGATGCGCCAGGCGATATGGCGATCAAGCCAATTCTCGAACGCGGCCGGGTCCGTCTCGACGGGGGCCCGCTCGGGCCGAAGCAGCACACGGTAGGTCGGATCGCGCTGGTCGAAGCCTGGGTTGAAGTACGGGTCGCGCAAGCCCGGCCAGCGGGCGTAGAGCGCTTCCTTTTCGCAGCGATAGGTGCCGGTCTTCGAGGCACTCTCGTAATGATAGACCCGCACGCCCGGATCGACGACGCAGGTGCGGCCGGATTCGCGCATGCGCAAGCAGAAATCGACGTCGTTGTAATTGAGCGGGAAGCGCTCGTCGAAGCCGCCGAGCGCCTGATAATCGGCGCGGCGCACGATGGCCATGGCCCCGGTGACGCCGAACACCTCGCGCCGACACTGCAGGAGATTGCCCGTGGCGCCGGCATGGCTCGGGGCGACGAACAGCCCCGCGTGTGAGGGCCCCTGTTCGAGGAGGATAACCCCGTTGTGCTGAACGGTGCCGTTCTCGAACAGGCAAAGGGGGCCGATCATGCCGACGTCCGGATGGGCGAGCAGGAAGGCGACGAGTTCCTCGCCGCCGCGCGCCGTCATGGCCTCGACGTCGTCGTTCAGCAGGCAAACGAATTCACCCGCGGCGGCTGCGACGCCGATGTTGAGTTTCCGCGCGATGTTGAGGGAGCGGTCCTCGTAGTGCACCAAGCGAATACCCGGCGTCTCGGCGAGTTGCGCGTTCTGCTCATCGGAAAGATCGCCGTTATGGACGATCACGTATTCCCGGTTCGGATAGAACTCCGTGTTCTCGAAGCTCCGAACGCAGTTCAGGATCAGATTGATGCGTCGGTCCCGCACCATCCTGGACCCCGCCCCCGTGGGAATCACGTAGGACAGGAGCGGTGCCGCGGCCGGCAGGGTGTAGTGCGTGCGCCAGAATCCATCGCCGAAGCCGGGCGAGACGGACGCGTCCGGATCGCGCTGCCGGGCGAATTCGAGGAGCGACGCCTCCTGGCGCCCGACGCTGTAGGATTTCGTCGTCATCGACGTCGCCGTCGAGGTCGGCGACGCGCGCCAGACGTAGCCGATCACCGGCACGTGGATCGCCTTCTCGACATGGCGGGAGGCGCGCAGGACGAAGTCGTAATCCTGAGTGCCGTCGAAGTCCGGCCGAAACGCGCCCACGGTCGCGAGAAAGTCCCGGCGGTAGACGGAAAGGTGAGAGAGATACATGGTGTTCTCAAGAAGAACCGGCGACCAGCCGGGCTTCAGAACCACGTCGTAGAGTTCGCCCGTGTCCGAGATCTTGCACTCGTCGGTGTAGACGAGGTCCGCATCGGGCTCGGCTTCGATCGCCTTCCAGATCGCCTCGAACACGGTACGCGGCAGCAGGTCGTCGTGGTCGACAAGCGCGACGTGCGTCCCGTCGGCCTCGGCGATGGCGCGATTCGTGCCGCCGGCAATGCCGAGGTTGCGCTCGGCGAACACCACGGTGACGCGGGGATCCGCGGCCGCGATCCGGCGCAGGGTTCGCAGCGTATCGGGCCGCTCGGATCCGTTGTCGACGATGATCCAGCGCCAGCCGACGTAGCTCTGATTCAGCAGGGTCTGAAAGAGTTCCTGGAGATAGGAAGGCTCGGTGTTGAAGGCCGGCGTCACCACGCTGGGGCGAAACGCCGGGTCCGACAGGCCGGCGGTGGCCTCTGAACGGGTGGGCTCGCACAGGTCGCGCAGACTGAGTTGCTGACCGATCCCGCGGGGGTTCAGGGGCGCCTCACGTCCCTCAAGGGTTCCTGTCCGCAACCAATGCACGAGGGGATTGATCGCGCTGGCGCGGACATCGGGGTAGCGCTCCAGGTAGGTTTGGCCGTGGAAGAACAGCGACGGTTCGCGCTCCTGGAGGTGCCCGCTCGTGAGGTAATGGGCAATGGGATCCATGCCGTCGGCGGCGACGTCGGGATAGGTGCGCAGATAATAGCCGACATCGAACAGGCCGCTTCGGGCGACGAGTTCATAATCGGAGGCGATACCAGCACCGGGCGGTAGGGCGCCGCGCAATGGTGGCCGCCGCCCCTCGACGAGGCCGACGCGTACCCAATGCACCAGGGGTGCGGTATCCACAGCATCGGGATAACGGGCGTGGTAGCCACGTCCATCGAAGAATTCCGACGGCTCGCGTCCCTCACGAAAACCCGAAGTGACGTAATGTGCCACCGGATCGAACCCAGCCGCGGCGACGTCAGGATTTTCGCGTAAGTAGTAGGACCGGTCGAACAATCCGCTGCGCACTGCAACGTCATAGTCCGAGCCGATCCCGGCTCCGACGTCGGTCAGGGCGCGGATCGGTGCGTCGCGACCTTCACCCAACCCGATACGCAACCAGTGAATCAGGGGCGCGATATCGGCGAGGCCTACGTCAGGGTAGCGCGCGCGGTAACCACGTCCGTCGAAGTACCCCGATGGCTCACGATTCTCGCGAAAGCCCGAAGTTAAGTAATGTGCGACGGGATCGAGGCCAGCCTCCGCCACATCTCGATTCTCCCGTAAGTAGTACGCTCGATCGAACAAACCACTTCGGATCGCGATGTAGTAATCGGAGCCGCCTTCCGGCTCGGCTATCCCGCTGTGGAATGGAGCATCGCGGCCTTCGGCCAAACCGATGCGCAACCAATGAATCAGGGGCGCAGTGTCTGCGAGCCCAACGTCGGGGTAGCGGGCGCTGTAACCACACCCGTCGAAGAACCCAGACGGCTCTCGGTTCTCTCGAAAACCGGAAGCGAGGTAGTGAACCACCGGATCGAGACCGGCTTCGGCAACATCCTTGTTCTGCGAAAGATAGTATGCACGATCGAACAGCCCACTTCCGTTTGCCAGGGCATAATCGGAGTCGTGACCTGGGCTCGGTAGG
Organism: Methylobacterium sp. Leaf112; assembly: GCF_001423295.1. Classification (GTDB taxonomy): domain Bacteria; phylum Pseudomonadota; class Alphaproteobacteria; order Rhizobiales; family Beijerinckiaceae; genus Methylobacterium. The sequence goes on from NZ_LMNG01000031.1 coordinate 373,811, forward strand.
ACGTGGATCGGTGGATGACGCCCCTCCGTACGACCGATACGAAGCCAATGGACGAGCGGGGCCATGGCTCCCGCCGCCACATCGGGGTAGCGTGCACTATAGCCACGTCCGTCGAAGAACGCGGACGGCTCACGATTCTCGCGATAACCTCCCGTCAGGTAGTGCGCCACCGGATCCAAACCGGCCTCGGCAACGTCGGCGTTCTGCGTGAAATAGTGTGCCTCATCGAACCAGCCGCTGCGGGCCACAAGATCATAATCGGACCCAGGACCGTGCTGTCCTGACGGGCCAACGGCTACGGGTGCGGAACGGCCTTCGTCGTGACCAACTCGCAACCAATGCACCAGTGGATTCACGCCGGCCGCTGCGATCTCGGGATGCCGGGCGAGATACGCGGCGCCGTCGAAGAATGCCGAGGGCTGAAGCCCATCCGCATTGTCGCTACGCAGGTAGTGAGCGACGGGATCCAACCCGGCTGCGGCCACTTCCGGATAGGTTCTTAAGTAGAACGCGGCATCGAACAGGCCGCTACGGGCGACAAGATCGTAATCGGTCCCGGGACTGACGCCCTCGCTACTTCGGATCGGTGCAAAACGGCCTTCGTGAAGTCCAACGCGCATCCAATGGACGAGCGGGGCGAGATTGCTTGAGCGGACGTCAGGATAACGTTCAGCATAGGTCTGGCCGTCAAAAAATTCAGACGGCTCCCGTCCTTCAGAGAAGCCGTTAGTGATGTAATGGAGGATCGGATCCATGCCGCTGTCCGCGACATCGGGATTCGCCCTCCGATAGTAGCCGACGTCGAACATCCCGCTCTGGGCAACGAGCGCGTAATCGGTACCCGGCCGCGCAAGGGTCGGAGCGGTGCGGACGGGCGCTACGCGTCCCTCGGCGCTACCGAGGCGCAACCAATGGACCAGAGGATTGATGCGCGCGTCGCGAACGTCTCCGTTCTCGGTGCGATAGCGGGTTCCATCGAAGAATGCCGATGGTTCGCGTCCGTCGAGATATCCGAATTGGAGATAATGGACGATGGGATCTTCCCCGGAGGCAGCAACGTCCGGATTGGCCGCGAGATAGTAGCCAATATCGAAAAGACCGCTGCGGGCGACCAAGGCGTAATCCGACCGGACTTCACCAGAGATCGGTGACCGACCCATGCGTACGGGGGCCGGCCTCCCTTCAGCTGCACCCGAGCGCAACCAATGGACGAGAGGGTTGATACCCTCGCTCTTGATCGCGGGGTCCGCCTCCCGGTAACCCGTACCATCGAAGAACGCTGAGGGTTCACGCCCCTCGACGAAGCCGATGGTGAGATAATGATGGATCGGATCCGCCCCATTCTCGGCGACATCCGGGTTCTCACGGAGATAGTAGCCCCGATCAAATAACCCGCTGCGTGCAAGAAGATCGTAGTCGGATTGAATCGAGAGGTCGCTGTCGTGCCGCGTGCGGGTGCCGAACAAGGCTTTGATTGATTTCATTACGTCAGAATGTCCAGCAGTCGCACGGTTGAACTTCCAGCCGCCGGGACCCGCCTGCCCCCGAACAACCAGCAATGACGATACCCCTACGGCATCGTTACGATTCCGCGGGATGGGATGGCACCCCCGCGCGGATCGATCCCACATCCTACCCCAAGCGGGCGTGGCCGCAGCCTAATGCATAGGCATTTTTCATCGTCCGTTGGTTGTCAAGCAGAACGCGGCGCTCACTTCTCTGGGGGTACAGGGTGGGTCACGCCAGAATCAATGGCCTTATGACCATACAGTCACGTAGCCGACCTTGCATCGGTCACCTCGGTCAACGATTTTCGCCATCGCGCATATCGAGGATACGCGTGCGGCCGTCATCCACAGACGCATCGTGCGATCGCCTGTCCGCGACGGAGACCGTGTCGGCCTTCGGCAGAACGGGCGCAGAGGGCGGTGCGAGATCCAGCCCGAGGAAGTAGCGGGCGAAACCGATCCGAGCGGCTTCCGCGTCGGGAAACGGGCCGAGCGCACCGAGCCCACCAATCTCTTCGATGATCACATAGAGCCCATCGGCACGCTGTTCGTGACGCCAGTTCTCGTGAAACAGATCACCTGCCATCGCCCCAACCCTTTCGGCCCTCACGCGGCGCAGCCTCCCTACAGGTTCGAAGATCCCTGCTCCTCACCTCAAAAGGCAGAGAAAAGGACCGAGGCGGCTGCGCCTCCGCCCCTGCATACAGGGTGGTCATATCGGTATCCGTTCGCTCGGCACGGCGCCGGGCAAGACCATTCGTCCTGAGACCCATGCCGGTCCACCGAGATCGAGGTGGGCAGCGATGACGCCCCACAGCGTCAACGGTAAACTCAGTCCGGCATCGGCGGCGCTTCCGCGGGATCGAACATCGGATCGCGCGGTTCCGGCGCTGCCTGCTCGCGAACACGACGACGCGGAGTCGGACCCGTCGTACAATTGCTGCAGATGGACGAGGTCGCGCGACGAACGCGATCGTCGAAGGCCTTCTCGCGGACCTTGCGCTCCGCCTCGGCGCGATCACGCCGCGCCTGCGCTTCCTCGGATGACGTGGACGGCGCGTCCGGCGTGGCGGTTTCGAGCCGAGGCGCGGACGGCCTCGGCTTATGAGGACTCGGATCGGGTTGCGCCGAAGCACCCAAGGGTAAGCCTGTCAGCAGGCCCGCGACCAGAAGGACAGCACGCATTTCCGTAAACCTCACGCTGCCGGGACCCGTAGCATATCGGACATTCGACGTCGCCGAGAGGCCGGCATAAACCGCCGCGCATCGGCAAGACTTGCCGGGGCGCAGCGCCGCCCGGGACGAACGATACGACCTAAGCCCTTGATTTTCCGAGACAACACCGACGGCATACGGATTGCTGACTTAGGTATGACCGATCTCGCGGACCCCAAGGCCGACCATGGACATTTTCAGTGCGCTACAAACCGCGGTGTCGGGCCTCCAGGCCCAGTCGTACTCGCTGAACAACATCTCGGGCAACATCGCCAACTCGCAGACAACCGGGTTCAAGCGGGTCGACACGAACTTCGTCGACATGATCGCCGAGCAGCCGCTGAACAAGCAGGTCTCCGGCTCCGTCGGCGCTTTCTCTCGGTTGACCAACACCATCCAGGGCGGCTTGGTTTCCACCGGGATCGACACCAACATGGCCCTGAGCGGGCAGGGGTTCTTCACGGTTCAGACGAAGACCGGCGACGCGGCGGGTCAGGCCAGTTTTTCCGCAGCCCAGTACTTCACCCGCCGGGGCGATTTCAAATCCGACAACCAGGGTTATCTCGTCAACGGGGCCGGCGGTTACCTGACCGGCCAGAGTCTCGACCCCCGAACCGGACAGACCACCGGGACCGGCCCCATCAAGATCTCGACGGCATCGCTTGCCGCCAAACCGACGACGAGCATTGCCTACGGCGCCAATCTGCCGATGACGCCGTCGACCAAGAATGCCGTCGCGGGCAATGCCGACTCGGCACTGCTCAAGACCCTGACCTCAGGGGCCTACACCCCCGTTCTCACCGATCCGGCGGCCCCCGCCCTGGGAACGCCGATCAAGGGAAGCGATGCCACGAAATTCCTCAACGACACCCTCTCCGGGGGATCGCTCACCGCCTATACCGATTCCGGCGCTCCGATGACCGTTCAGATGCGTTGGGCCAAGGTCCAGAACGGAGGCGCGGCCACCGCCGCCGTGTCGGCCGATCCGACGGCGACGCCACCCATCGCCGCTGCGCCGGCCAAGCCCGCAACCGATGACGTGTGGAACCTGTTCTACCTCGGAAACTCGAATGCCGGCGCAGCGGACGACGCCTGGCAGAACGTCGGCCAAGCGTTCACCTTCAAGAGCGGCCAGCTCACGTCGCCGACCGCCCCGATCATCCCCGATCTTACCGTCGACGGGGTCAAACTCAGCAACGTCGGCCTCAACATCGCCGCAGGCGCCCTGACCCAGTACGCCACCAGCGAAGGAAGCGTCCGCACCGACACGGTGCAGCAGGACGGCTACGCGTCGGGTACCCTGACCTCGCTCTCGGTCACCAGCGACGGCAAGATCACCGGCACCTATTCCAACGGCAACTCGGCGGCCCTCGCCCAGGTCGGGATCGTGCAGTTCAAGAACGCCGACGCCCTCAAGGGCGACACCAACGGGACCTACACCCAGACCCTCGATTCCGGCGCGCCGATCTCCGGCCTCAACGGATCGTCCGTCGTGGGTGGCGAGATCGAACAGTCGAACACCGACATCGCGGCCGAATTCTCGAAAATGATCGTCACGCAGCAGGCCTACTCAGCCAACACCCGCGTGATGTCGACGGCGCAGACCATGATGAGCGACCTGATCAATATCATTCGCTAACATCGATATTAAGATGAAAACGAAACATCAACCATCCAAGTCATCTTTCTAGGAACGCCGCCCCTGCGAACGTTTTCTGCCTCAGTTTCCGGAGCAGATTAGGAACGCAGGGGGCACCCGGCCGCAGGACGAACAACCTGCACGCCCGCTTCAGGACCTCGCGCGAGGGGAAGGCCCGAATCGATGTCGCTGAACGCGATCAACACCGCCACGGCCGGCCTGCAGGCGATGCAGGCGCAGATCGGCGTCGTTTCGCAGAACATCGCCAACGTCAACACGGTCGGCTACGTCAAGCGTGTCCAGTCACCCGTCGCCCAGAACGACGGAACGGGCATCAACAGCGGCGATGTCTCGCGAATTCTCAACGCCACGTCGCAGAAGCAACTGCGGTTGGAGAGTTCCGGCGCGGCCTATACGAACATTGCCGCCAACGTGGCGACGCAGCTCGATGCGCTCTACGGCGTTCCCGGTTCGAGCACATCCCTCGATGGGGTCCTCAACGGATACACGCAGTCCCTCCAGGCACTCGCCAACGATCCCACGGTGAGCTCCGTTCGCGCCACCGTAGCCAGCAACGCTGCGGCCCTCGCGAGCCGGATCGGCACCATCGCCAGCGGCATCCAGACCTTGCGCACGGGAATGGAATCGCAGATCGCCAGCGACGTGAAGAGTGCCGGTTCCCTGCTCAAGTCCATTGCACAGCTCAACGTGAAGATCGTCGCCGCCAACGGCATCGGCGCCAGTCCCGATCTTCTCGATCAACGCGACCAGGCCATCAACCAGCTCGCCCAATACATGGACGTGCAGGCGACCCAGGTGGGCGACGGTTCGATCACGGTGATGACCCAGTCGGGCGTCACCCTGGTCGATCACGGCGTTTCCGCATCGCTCGGCTTCGACAGCCGCGCGGTGTTGAGCCCCGAGGCCCTCTATTCCACGGAGGCGGGCAAGAGCGGCGTCGGCACGATCACCGCAACGACACCCGGTGGCGCTCGGATCGATCTCATCGCCACGGGCGCCTTGCGCTCAGGCTCCCTCGCGGCCGCCGTGACCGCCCGCGACGACACCCTGGTTCAGGCACAGCGCCAGATCGACGAACTGGCGGCCGGGCTGGCACAATCGACCACGGACAGGACCGTTAGTGCCGCTGCGAGCACAGGCATCGACCTAAACGGGTTGAAGGCAGGCAATCGGATCACACTGGGTCTCGCGAACGGTTCTCAGATCGTTCTCGTCGCCTCGGACACCGGGACTGCTACCTTCCGAACTGGCGATATCGATGGTTCCGCGCCTATCGCCTTCCGAATGCCCGGTGCCCAACCCATTGGTACGATCAACGGCGATGCGACACTGGCAGCGAATATCACAGCCGCCCTGCAACCGAATTATGTCGCGTCCGTCACGGCGGGCAAACTCACGATTGCGCTTGGCACAACGCCGGTGGCAGGCACGGCATCCGTGACCACACTTGGCGCGACCCTCACCATCCCGTCCGCCGCGAGCGAAACGAAAGCTCCCAGCAACAATCCCGAGATCGCTCTGTTCGTCGATTCCGGCCGGGCCAACGGCCTCTACACAGGCAGCTTTGACGGCGGCTCCCAGCTGACGGGCTTTGCCCAGCGCATCGCCCTCAACCCGGCGATCAAGGCCGACACCAGCGCCCTGGTGCTGTCCTCGGCGACGACCCAGTCCGGCGACGCAACGCGTCCGCAACGGATTTTGGACGGGCTGATCACCCGCCCCTACACCTTCTCGGCCGCTTCCGGCATCGGCGGCGTGCGGGCGCCCTTCACCACCAACGTGGCCGACTTCGCCTTGCGCATCATCGACGCGCAGGGAGCGAACGCGGCGTCGAGCCAGAGCCTGGACGAAGGGCAGCAGATCGCCCTCGCGACGGCGCAGAGCCGCTTCTCCAGCGAATCCGGGGTCAAGATCGACGAGGAGATGGCCAACTTGATCCAGCTCCAGACCGCCTACGGTGCCAACGCGCGGGTGCTCACGGCCGCCCGCGACATGCTCGACACGCTCCTGCGGATCTGAGCCGTGGTCCCGCCCAACGTCGTCCGTCCTCCGTTCCCGGGATCGCGCCCATGACCATCACGCCCTTCGCGGCCGGCAGCTACACCACCACCTTGAACACGCAGCGCCTGCTCGCGACCAAGGACAAGCTCGACACGCTCACCACCCAGCTGACCACGGGCCGGGTGGCGGAGACCTATGGCGGCTTGGGTGCCTCCCGTACCACGAGCTTGAGCGCACACGCCCAGGTCGCGCGCCTCGATGGGTACGCCGCCAGCATCACCGGCGCCCTCAACCGCATCACGCTCGGTTCGGCCAGCCTGCAGAATCTGTCCAAGGTCACGTCGACAACGGTGAGCGGCATCGCCGAGGGATTGACCAACACGAGTTCGTCCTCGGCCCGCGACACCACCCGCCAGACGGCTGTGGCCAACCTCGACCTGTTCGTCGATACCCTGAACCAGAACTACGCCGGAACCTACCTGTTCGGAGGGCGCGCCACCGATACGCCACCCGTCATCTCAGCCGACGAGATCCTCAACGGCGACGGCACCAAGGCCGGCCTCAACGCCATGATCGCCGAGCGCAAGGCCGCCGACGGGATCACCGGGACGGGAAACCTCAGCATTCCGGCCACCGGGACGGCGGCGGTCACGGTCTCCGAGGGAGCGAGCGCGATCGGACGCGCGAATTTCGGGTTCACCCTGCTGGGCATCGACAGCTCCAATAAGGCCGCGTTCAGCGAAAATCTGGACGCGGCCAGTGCGCCGAGGGTGGCTCTCGGTTTCGGCACGCAGCCGACGGACGGCGATGTCGTGCGGCTCAGCGTCAACCAGCCCGATGGCAGTCAAGCCTTCGTCGATTACACGGCGCGGACAGGCCCCGCCCTCGGAGCCAACGAATTCCTGATCGGCACCGATAGCGGCTCCAAGCTGAAGTTGGCACTCGGGCAGAGCCAGATGGCGGCTCCCGCAAGTCTCGCCGCGCAACCCGTCGACGGCGCGTCGGTCCCGGTGACCATCGTGCAGCCCGATGGTACTCGAACCGTCGTAACCTACACGGCACGCACGGTCGCAACGGGCGCGGCCAACGAGTTCGTGATCGGGCAAGACGCGGCCGGAAGCTTCGCCAGCCTGACGATGGCCGTCGGGGAAAGGGGGATCGCCGCCGCCCAGAGCAAATCTCCCCCGGGCGTGACCCTGGCCCTCTCGGGCGGTACCCCTGCCAGCGCCTCCCTGACGGTCAGCGCCGTCACGCCGCCCAAGGACGGCGACACCATCACGCTGACCCTCGGCCTGCGCGACGGCACCCCGACGACGATCACGCTGACGGCCAGAACCGTCGCGGACAGCAAGGATCCTTCGGTTTTCGCCATCGGCGCCAGCCCGGAGGCGACGGCCCTGAACATCCAGAAGGCGCTTTCCGACACGGTGAAGACGAGCGCCGGCACGACGCTCGCGGCCTCGTCCGCCGTCCTGGCCTCCAAGGACTTCTTCGCGGGCTCGAAGTCGGACGCGTTCGCCCCGCGCCGGGTCGACACCGCCACCGGCGGCTTCTCCACCAATCCGGCTCGCAAGACGGTGATCTGGTACACGGGCGACGAGAGCCTCGCCGATCCGCGTGGCACGGCAACCGTCCAGGTCAGCAGCGGCCAATCCATCGGCATCGGCGCGCAGGCCAACGAGGCCGGCATCCGCAACGCGCTGGCGGGCATCGCCGCCCTGGCGAGCGAGAGCTTCGCCAGCACCAAGGAACCGAACGACACCACCCTTTCAGCCGCGGACCGGACCTTGGCGTTGAGCGAACGGAGCCGTTACACCGCCTTGACCGACCGTGTCCGCACCGTTCTCACATCCAAACAGGACGATCAGGGCATCGCCCAGATCGCCACCGAACTCAGCCTCGCCGCGGCCCAGATCACCAACGCCAAGGCACAGAACGGCGCCACCAAGGCGCAACTGCAGAACACCCTCGCGGGCACGGATTCGATCTCCACCGAAGAAGTCGCATCCAAACTTTTGGCCATGCAGAACCAGTTGCAGGCGAGCTATCAGGTGACCTCGATGCTCTCGAAACTGACGCTGGTGAACTACCTGTCGTGAGCGACTGGGTCGGGCCGGCCTTTCTGGCAGGCTTGGTTCGCTTCGGCATTCACGGCTCGGGTCGCAGGACTCGCCCCGTCCATCGGGCCCTTGCGGTATCGCGGGCTTCCGGTCCGGTTCGCGCGATCCCGGCGTCGATCGTTCTGGACCCGGACGGCGTTCACATCGGAGTTCGCAACAGGCCGCACCTTACCGGGGCTTCGGATCCAAGGGTGGAAACGGGCGCGGTCGCGCCGCGTATCGTCGTTGTGGCTGCGTCACTCGCCCCGACAAGACCGGTTTGCGCAAAGCGCGATCCTGCATCCATGCCTCCGGTCGGAAACACGACGCAGTCGTGACCCGTCGCACCCAACGCCGAGATGGGCGCGACGGGCATCCCTCCTGGATGGTCGCGGGGAGGTCGTAGAGCGCCTCGGACTGACGGAGGCTGTCCGGTCGACCGAACGACGCCTGCATCCGTATCATCGGCGGCGCGGCGCAACATCGGACCTCCTGCAGGAGCCGTCCCTTGCCTGGTGGGCTCGAGTGATCGACTCTGCGCCGCACCTCGATGATGGGCAGGGAGAACGAGAGATGGAATCGATCGGACGGGACCTCGCCGAAATGCAGCGGGTTCCCCTCGCGGCATCGCATATCGCAGCCCTTCGGGCCGTTGGGGTGGAGCGGCATTACCCGGCCGGGAGGTTCCTGGCACGTGCTGGCGAGCCCGCTGATCGATTCGTCTACGTCGAAACGGGCGAAGTCGAAGTGGTGAACCCATTCACGGACGAGCGCCATCTTCCGTCGACACTCGGGCCGACGCAGTTCATGGGCGAGATCGCGTTCCTGAATGGCGGCAACTGGTCGATGCCGATGCGGGCGGTGCGGGATACCAGCGTGATCGAGGTGCCGCGACTGGACATGCTGCGGCTGATGTCCGAGATCCCCGAAATGTCGGACATCGTGATCACGGTGCTCGCCGCGCGCCGTCGGCGGCAACTCGACACGCGGGACGGCACCTTGGTCCTCCTCGGCGAGGACGACGACCGGGCGGTTCGGCGGATTGCGGAATTCATGAGCCGCAACCGCCTGCCCTACAGGTCCTACGCGCTGGCAAGCCCGGAGGCCGATGCCGTGGCACGAAGCTGTTCGATTGCCGTCGACAGGCCTGCCGTGATCTTCGGTCGCGACATCGTCGTGACGGAACCCACATCCGACAAGGTCGCGCATCTGCTGGGCCTCAACCACGACCTCGTCGACGACGAGGCTTTCGACGTGCTCATCGTCGGCGGTGGCCCCGCCGGCGTTGCGGCCGGCGTCTATGCGGGCGCCGAGGGGCTGCACAGCCTGGTGATCGAGGATGTCGCGATCGGCGGCCAAGCCGGGACATCGAGCCGCATCGAGAACTACATGGGATTTCCGACCGGGATCTCCGGCGCCGATCTGGTCTGGCGCGGCGAGGTCCAGGCGATGAAGTTCGGGACGCGGTTCGCCATGCCGCGCCGGGTCACCAGACTGGATCAGCTCGAAGACGGAGCGTTCTGCGCCACGTTCGAGAACGATCAACGGGTTCGCGGCCGTGCCGTGGTCGTTGCGACCGGTGTACAGTACCGGCGCCTGCCGATCGATCGGCTCGAAGCGTTCGAGGGCGCCGGCGTCTACTACGCGGCAACGGAAATCGAAGCGCGTTACTGCCGGAATGCCGAGGTCATCATCATCGGCGGCGGCAATTCAGCCGGTCAAGCGGCGATGTTTCTCAGTCGGTCGGCCAAGCATGTTCGCCTCCTGGTGCGCGGACCGTCGCTCGCGGCCTCGATGTCGCACTACCTTTCGAGCCGTCTGGAAGCGGACCCGGCGATCACGATCGACTACGGCACCGAAGTCAGCGCTCTCCATGGCGAGCACCGTCTCGAAGCGGTCACGACCCGCAGCGTTGTCGATGGAACCCTTCGGACGAGCCCGGTCTGCGCCGTCTTCGTGATGGTGGGGGCCGCACCCAACACCGGATGGCTCTCGGGCCTCATCGAACTGGATGGCCACGGCTTCGTGCTGACCGGAGAGGCGATCGGGGCAGGATCACCTTACGCGACGTCACATCCCGGAATCTTCGCGGTGGGCGACGTCCGCGCAGGCTCGGTCAAGCGTGTGGCCTCGTCCGTGGGCGAAGGCTCGGTCGTGATCTCCAAGGTCTGGGAGTATGTCCGGCACTGACGGCGCAGAGCTTCTCAATGGGAATGAAACATCGACGGCTCAGCGACGCCCCGGAACGTGGCGCTGCGACGAACCCACCGGCCAGGAAAGCTGGCTCGCCTATCCGCATTCGGTCGCGCGATGGGGTCTCGGGAGGTCGCATGCCTCAGCACGGGCCGATCGCATCGTTCGCTCGACCGGGTGCCTGGATGGAGGGACCGAGCACCGGCAGAGCGACCTCATTCCGAAGGCGCCCGATGTCGTTCACCCGCAAGCATTGTCGCCTGAGAAGCTGTCGTCTCCCGGTCCCGTGCTGGAAGGCTTCAAGCGAACCGCCATAGCCCCCATGAGCGATCGACTACACTTGAGCGAAAAACTTCGTGCCGGCCACACCCGTGATGGTGAGGGCGATGAAGGCCATCTGGGTCGCATTCACTTTCTCGCCGAAGACCAGCGCGCCGAACACGACCACCCCGACGGCACCGAGGCCGGTCCACACTGCATAGGCCGTCCCGGCCGGCAGACCACGCATGGCAAGAGCCAACAGGCCCATATTGACGAAACTCAGGACGATCGGGACCGACGAGGTCGCCCAATCTCCCCGCACAGCCGCCCATTTGAGGCTCAAGGCCCAAGCGATTTCCGTGGCCACCGCCACGCTCAGAATAACCCACGCCATGGGGTGACTCTCCGATGCGGGCTCGAAAGAAAACGCTGCAGCCGGAAACCCGGAAGAGGCCGAACAGCTCCGCCGAGCACCGGGGCCCGACCCATCGAAGGCGAAAGTTTTAGTGCACCGCAACATTCCTGTCGATGCCGCAAATCGAGGCATCGCACCTCACCCCGTTGCCGCATGGTTGGGCAATCGAGCGTCTTCAAACGCTGCGTCGGTTGACGGCCCGAATGCCGATCCGCGGTAGGACGCCGGATTAATCCATTCTGGTCTGAAGCCACGTTGTGCCCCTGCGCCTTGCGAGAAACCTTCCATCGACGGCTGCAGGCGACCGATCGAGCGTCTCGCCACCCCGGGATCTCGCGCGACACATCGTCGAGCGAAGCAACGAGAGTCATCGGACCCACGGCCCATGCCTCCCGTTCTATCGATCGCCCGACCACTACCGAGCGGCGAAAAGGTCGCGTAACGCATCGGGCGCGCGGGGGATTTCAAATTATCATATGATAATGCATCGGTATCACGCACATCTAGAAACGCTTCCGGCGTCGGCGGAGCAATAAGAGAGGCGGGTGCCTTGAAGAGCAGAGCGCTCGCGCCACAAGTGAAAGGCGAAGTTGCTATGCACCCGGTTTCCAACAACGCTCCCATGACCATGCTGCTGCGCAAGCTCGACAGCATCGCCACCCTCTCGGATGAGGAGCAGGAAGCCGTTCGCAATTTGCCGGCGCGGACGCGGACCCTCGAGCCCGGGCAGGATATCGTGCGGGAAGGCGACAAGCCCTCGCAATGCTGCCTGGTCCTCGAAGGCTGGCTGTGCCGCTACAAGATCCTCGGCGAGGGTCGCCGCCAGATCTTCTCGTTCCACATTCCCGGCGACACCCCCGATCTGCAGAGCCTCCACCTGCCGGTGATGGATCACAGCCTCGGCACCGTGACCGTGGCCACGGTCGCGTTCATCCCGCACGACAGCGTCCGTGACCTGACCCTGCGCTTCCCGCGCCTCGGGGCGGTGCTGTGGCGCGACACCCTGATCGACGCGGCGATCTTTCGGGAATGGATGACCGGCATGGGCCGCAAGTCGGCCTATGGCCGGATCGCCCACCTGTTCTGCGAGATGTACCTCAAGCTCGAAGCGGTGGGCCTCGCCGGCGAGGAGGCGGCTTCGAAGGAGGCGGCGCCCAAGAAGTCGCGCGAGTTGCCACCCCTCGTGGTCGCCCGCGTCTCGGCCGATCCGGTGCCCACGCTCCGGACGGCCGGGCCGGTGAGATCGTGGTCATCGGCCATTCCTCTTNATGGATGACCGGCATGGGCCGCAAGTCGGCCTATGGCCGGATCGCCCACCTGTTCTGCGAGATGTACCTCAAGCTCGAAGCGGTGGGCCTCGCCGGCGATCACCGCTGCCCCCTGCCGATCACCCAGACCGAACTCGGCGATGCGCTCGGCCTCACCACCGTGCACGTGAACCGCACCCTGCAGGAGATGCGGGGCCAGGGGCTGATCACCCTGCGCAGCAGCACCCTGGTGGTCAACGCCTGGAACGACCTGTGCCGCTCCGCGGAGTTCGATCCCACCTACCTCCATCTGAAGAAGCAGGCTGACGGATGAGCCTCCACCTCCAGCCTGTGCAGGTCGCGACGGGCAGCAACGATACCGAGAGCCATCTCGTGTTCGACGATGGGTTCCTCGTGGCGATCCTGGTTCACCTGTGCGAGCAGCACGGCTGTGCAGGTCGCGACGGGCAGCAACGATACCGAGAGCCATCTCGTGTTCGACGATGGGTTCCTCGTGGCGATCCTGGTTCACCTGTGCGAGCAGCACGGCGACGACGCCGGCCGGTGGTTCCTCGAAGCCGGATTCGGCCGCGTCGACCATCCGAACCCGCCGACCTTCGCCAGTCTCGGCGCCGCCCAGGACTGGATCACGCACCGCCTCGCCACCACCGACGATACGACCTCCTAACTCGGGAAAAACGAGCGTTGTTCGGCCCCTCGAACGCCCGGAAGACAACGGGTCATCGGGCGCTGAACGCAAGACCCACAAGGTGAAAGCCCTGGTTGGCCCCGAAGTGTCCGACGGTGTCATCCCGATAGGCCGAGGGCGAGGGCGAGACGTTCGCGTGCCCGGCTCACCCGGCTCTTCACGGTACCGACCTGACACCCGAGCACCATCGCGGCCTCCGTGTGGAGCAGGCCGTCGACCATCACGAGCAACAGGGTCTCGCGTTGCTCCGGCGGGAGGTCGTTCAAGGCGAACTGTAGCTCGGCGAGGGCAACGCGGTGTTCCTGCTCGGGCGGCGCGGAGACCGAACCGGCGATGACGCCGTCGACGTCCTCGACCTCCCGGCGGAAACGCTTGCGCTGGTTCAGATGGATGTTGCGCAGGATCGTGAACAGCCACGCGACGAGGTTGGTCCCAGTGCGGAACTGGGATCGGTGCTCCCAAGCCCGCATGAGGGTCGCCTGAACCATGTCGTCTGCCTCTGCCGAATTGCCGGTACGGAGAAGAGCGAAGCGTCGGAGACGTGGCACCACGGCGATGAGTTCGTCGCCGAACGCCTTCGTGATCTGACGTTCGGCCTCGGCGTCGAGCAGGGCGGCTCGCAGACGTAGCAGAACTCGGCCGAGCCTCGTATCGGCATCGACCGTGTCCACGCTGGGAATGAGTTCGTTCAGCCGTGCCCCGATCTGATCTTGGACATGACGGGGCAATCCTTCGCTCGGCGAAGGTTCGTCGGTGACGATGCTTGTCAGCATTGTGGGGAGGAGTCCTTGTTCGGGATATCAGCCCTGAGAGGCTGCCCCTCTACGGTAGATTCTACCGGGCCGGTTCTGGATGATCGTTCACATTCACGTCAATGATCCAGATATACCGGTCTACGGACCTCCCGGCCCGGAACCGTCCGTCCACGAGCGCTGTTACGGCCTGGCTTGAATCGAGCGGTACGGAAGGCGGTGGGACGTGGTGGTTGCCGTCGACAGGCATGAGCTTCGGCAGATCATCGCCGGCCTCAGCGAGGGCGTGATCCTGGTCGAGCCCGACCAGACCATTGCCTATGCCAACGAGGCGGCCCTCGCGATGCATGGCGCGGAAACCATCGGCGAACTCGGCGAGACCGTGGACGATTATCGTGGGCGCTTCACACTGCGCTACCGCAACAACCACGCTCCGAACCAATACCCCATGGAGCGCGTCGTCTCGGGAGAACGTTTCCACGACGTCATCGTCGAGGTGACCCGAACGGACCGGCCAGAGGTCGATTTCGTGCACTCTCTACGCAGCCTCGTCGCCACCGACCGGGAGGGTAATCCGAGCTGTCTGGCACTCATCCTCAAGGACGTCTCGGAGCAGTTCGAGGCAGAGGAGCGCTTTGAAGCCACCTTCAACGCCAATCCGGCACCTGCAGTGATCTGCCGGCTGTCGGACCTGCGTCACGTCAAGGTGAACCACGGTTTTCTGGAGATGACTGGTTATACCCGCGACGCCGTGATCGGCCGCAGCGTCTACGAGGTCGACGTGCTGGCAGGCGCCCGCAGCCGGGATCTGGCGATCGCCCGGCTCAATACCGGCGCCACCATCCCGCAAATGGAGGCTTGCCTCGATCTGCCCGATGGCAGTTCGCGCTTCGTCATCGTCGCCGGCCAGCCCATCGAGTTCGGCGACGAGCCCTGCATGCTCTTCACCTTCGCCGACCTGGAACTGCGCCGCAAGGCGGAGAAGGCCCTTCGTCAGAGCGAGGAGCGCTTCGCCAAGGCGTTCCACCTCACTCCCGTGCCGACCCTGCTGGCACGGGCCGAGGGATTCTCCATCACCGGCGTCAACGAGGCCTTCACCCGGGTGTTCGGTTACAGCGCCGACAAGGTCACGGGACGTACGCCCGCGGAACTTGGTCTCTGGGTGCACGACGCCGCACGAACCCGGTTCGAGACGGCGGTGGCGCGCACCGGCTATGTCCTCGGCCTGGAGGTCTGCCTCCGGCACGAAGACGGCACCAACTTCGATTGCCTCGTCTCGGCCGAGCGCGTGGAGATCGGCGACCAGACCTTCGCCCTTCTGGTGCTGCAGGACATCACCGAGCGCAAGCGCACCGAGCGGGAGCTTTTCGAAGCCATCGAAACCGTCATGGCCGACACCTCCTGGTTCAGCCGCGGGCTCATCGAGAAGCTCACGACCCTTCGCCGGCCGGCGAGCGAGACCCGTGACGCCGTCGTTCCGAACGTGACGGGTCGCGAGCGCCAGATCCTCGACCTCATCTGCCGAGGACTGGACGACGATGGCATTGCACAGAGATTGGGGCTTTCGCGCAACACAGTCCGGAACCACGCCGCATCGCTCTACCGGAAGCTCGCCGTCCACAAGCGCTCGGAAGCCATCGTATGGGGTCGCAACAACGGGTTCCCGATTTCGGAGGCTAGCAAATAAAAACTGCCTTACCAGTATATTTGCACCATTGCTCACGGGCCACGCCGGACCACTTGAGGGACGGGTTCGCACCGGACTTCGCGAAGCCAGTGCATGCGGAAGGCGATCTAGATTTCTTCGTAGCTGGAAGGCTCGGAGAACGAAGCCGTCGGAGCATCGGCGCTCATGTCCGAAGTCGTGGGCGAGAAACCTCTCAGTAGTCACTACCGAAGCTCGAACTGAAACCGAACGTGGCCGTTCAAACGTAGCTTCGCTCACACGTTACAGCCGACGAACATCATCGAAACGAGAACAGGAACACCATCATGGTCGACACGAATCGGATCACCGGCGCCGCGAAGGAACTCGGCGGCAAGGTGCAGGGCGCGGTGGGCGACCTCACGGGCTCGAACCGGGACTCGGTCGAGGGCCGCGCCCGCGAGGCGCAGGGTGCCGCCGAGAACCTGTACGGCCAAGCCAAGGACACCGCGCGCGATGCGGCCGACCACGTTGCCGAGACAGCCCGCGAGATCGGCGGCAAAGTTCGCGACACCGTCGGCAATCTGATCGGGTCCGGCGATGTCGAGGACCGCGCACGCCGGGCGCAGGGTGCCGCCAGCGATACCTACGAGCGCGCCGAGCGTTCCGTCCGCAGTGCAGGCCGCGAAGCGTACGACCGGGCGGAAGACGCCTACGAGACCGGTGCCCGTTCCCTTCGTCGGAACGGCAACGATGCCGCCAGCCAGATCGCGGAGCACCCCGTTGCCGCCCTCCTGGTTGCCGGCCTCGTCGGCTACGGCCTCGGCCTCCTCATCCACGGCCGCGATTGATCCGCAGAGCCGGCATCGATCGGTCCGACCGCGCCGCGACGGCTCGGTCGGACCGTTGAGTTCCAACCCAGACTGCCCCCTCGAACGACCGAACTTTTCGGACGACCGACGACCCGGAGTACCTGTACGTGTCCACTTCCCCCCTTCTCGCGACCTCGACCACCACGGCCTCTGCCGACACTCGCACCGTTCTGCTGAACCAAGTTTCGTGGGGCGCCATCTTCGCCGGCGCCGTCACCGCCCTGGTGACCCAGGTCATCCTGAACATGGTCGGCGTCGGCGTCGGCCTGTCGAGCGTCGGCCCCGTGGCCGCCGACAATCCCGCCGCTTCCACCCTGTCGATGAGTGCCGGCGTCTGGTTCGTCGGCTCGGGCATCGTCGCAGCGCTGGCCGGCGGCTTCATCGCCGGTCGCCTGTCGGGCAAGCCCGTCACGGGTGCCGCCGGCCTGCACGGCCTCGTCTCGTGGGCCGTGACCACCCTCGTGGTTCTGTACCTGCTGACCTCGGCGGCCGGCGGCCTCATCGGCGGCGCCTTCTCGGGCGTGACCAGCACGCTCGGCGGCGCCGGCTCCCTCGTCGGCGGCACGGTGCAGACAGCGACCCAGGCTGCCGCCCCGTCGCTGTCGAAGATCTCGAACCCCTTCGACGGGATCGAGCAGTCGGTTCGGAACCAGGCCGCCGGTCAGGACCCGCAGGCCGCCAAGGATGCAGCCGTCGCCGCGATCCGCGCCCTGTTCACCGGTGACCCGGCCCAGAAGGCCCAGGCCGAGAACCGTGCCGCCGACGCGCTGGCCAAGGCTCAGGGCATCCCGGTCGATCAGGCCAAGACGCAGATCCAAGACTACAAGAAGCAGTACGACGAGACCATCGCCACCGCCAAGGTGAAGGCCGAAGCCGCGGCCGTCGCCGCCAAGTCGGCTGCCACCCAGGGCGCCTTCTACGGTGCGCTCGCCCTGATCCTCGGTGCGCTCGCCGGCTTCTTCGGTGGCCGCCTCGGCGCCCCGAAGCTCCACACCCTCGCCGACAGCTACGACGCCCGTCGCGTCTGAGACGATCCCCGGTCGGTCACCGCGACCGGCCGGCCTCCCGTTCATCCTCGAATCGAAGGATCCATCCCATGAGCAGCACCACGGACAAGCTGAAGGGCCTCGCCAACGAGGCGGCCGGCAACGTCAAGCAGGCCGCAGGCAAAGTCACGGGCAACGACAAGCTCGTCGTCGAAGGCAAGGCCCAGGAACTCAAGGGCGAGGCCCAGCGCACCGTCGGCGAGGCCAAGGACGGCGTCGCCTCGCTCGTCGACAAGGTCACCGGCAAGCACTGATCCCATACGGGCGGCCGGTGCACCGACCGGGTCCCGCCGCCCCACCATTCGAACCCAGGAGTATCCCATGAACGGTGACCAGTTCCGCGGCGCGTCCCGCCACCTCAAGGGTCGCGCGCAGACCGCCGTCGGCGGCCTCACCGGTGATCCGGCCCGGCAGGTGCGTGGCGCCGTCAACCAGATGGCCGGCGGTGCGCAATACGCCTACGGCCGCGCCCGCGATCGGGCCGAAGATTACGTCCACGACGGACGGGATCTCGCGCGTGAAGTCCGGAGCCGGGCCGCTCATCTCATCGAGGAGGGACGCGGCGTCGCTCGCGACGCCCGCGAGCGCGGTACGGCCTATGGCCGCCAAGCCGCCCGCTACACCGACGACCATCGCGCCTCCGCCCTGCTCGGCCTCGCCGCCATCGCGTTCGCGGTCGGTTGGCTGTCCCGTTCCAGGCACTGAATTTCGCGCCGTGACGCACCCCAACCCCGGAGACCACCCATGATCCGCAAGCTGCTGACCGCGTTCGTGCTTCCGAAGATCATCGCCTACGTCAGCCGCCGCTTTCGCGGTCGGACCTCCGCTCCGTCGAACCGCCGGGGCTACTGACGTCGATCGATAGGACCAATCCTCACTCGATAGGTAACGACGTTCACATGAGACTGATTCTCGCCTTCGCGACCACCGTCGTCGCCGCTCTGGTCGGGCTACCGGCCCAAGCTTCTCAGGCAACCGCCGCGCCGATCGCGGCGCTCGAGCGAGGCGATCTGCCGACCACGTACGCTCAGTACCGGCGGTTCGGTCCTCGCCACGGTTGGCGCGGTGGACGCGGGTATGGCCGAGGCTACGGCTATCGGCGCGGCTACGGCCATCGGCGTGGTCCGGGCGTCGGCGCTGCGGTGGGGGCGGGCGTAGCCGGCTTGGCCGCGGGCGCCATCATCGGTGGCGCCATCGCCAACGCGCAGGCGCAAGCCGCTCCGGTGGTGGTGCAGGGAGGACCCAATCCCGAGGCCGTCGCAGCCTGCGCTCGCCGCTTTCGTTCCTACGATGCGGCCAGCGGGACCTATCTGGGCAACGACGGCGACCGTCACGCTTGCCCCTGACACGGTCGCGCCCGATCCCAGCCTACATCGGGCCCGCCTTGATGGCGGCCCCGGTCTCGCGACGGCGGGGTTTCCGGAGCCCGATGCTTTCGCGAACGCTGCGCACCGCGGACACGTGCCGGCCCCCAAGGCCTCGGTGTAGATCATCGCATGCCCGAGCCGTGCAAGGCGGACCTCCACGTGGCTCCGCGTGGAACGCCCTCGGACTCAAGGCAAACAGAGAACCTGAAATGAACCTTCGTAAAATGGCCCTGCAGGCACTGACGCTCGCGGGAGCACTCGCCTTGCCCCCATCAGCGGTCGTAGCGCAGGAAGGGCCTGAGATGGAGGCCATGCGCGCGAGTTGTGGCGGTGATTACCTCCGTCTGTGCGCGGGTATGAAACCGGGCGGCCCCGAGGTGAAAGCCTGCTTCAAGCGCAATCGTCCGAACCTGTCGGAGGGATGCTCCCGGGCCATCGCCGCTTATGAACGATCGCATGGCGGCCCGTCCGACGAAGCGGACGACTGACTCCACAAGGAGCGATCCAGGGTCCGCACGGGCGCGCCATCACGAACTCCGGCACCGACCAGCGCCGGAGCCTGAACTTACCCGACCCTGTCCGCGCGCCGCCGAACGAAGGCAAACCGCCGGGCGGGCGACCCAGGTCATACGGCCGAAGAGACGGGAATCATGACCAAGTTCACCAAGATCATCACCTATCTGGTCGCCACGGCGGCCTTCGCCACGCTGATCCTCGTGGTTCTTCAATCGACGCGGATGCTCGCAAGTTCTTAGGGGCCGCCCCTTTACACGTATTCCGGAACCATTGGATCTTCCATGATCCGCTTTGCCGACATGGGAAACCACCGCTTACTCTATCTTTCTATCGTTCGACTGACATTTTGGTGATGGAACGTCGTTTCTGCGTGCTTGTTTCCAGCGTCATCGTCACCTGGAGGCATACATGCGAATCGTGGCATCGGCCTTCTTGGTGTTCCGGGAACGCCGCAGGTCCGATCGTTTTCCGGTCAGCGGATTGCTGTCCGCAACGCCACCGCCGGATCGGCCAGGAAATCAACCGAGCGCTTATCCGAGCGGGCAACGCTATCGATGGGGTGATCCGCCGACAGTATCCCACGGCTTTGCACCTGCGATCGGCTATGATGCTTACCTCGGCGGTAGTGATCCTCCCCCGGTGGCTCTGCGATCCACGAAAGCCGTTAAGGGGCTGTGCAGCATATGACCGTAAAAGCGGCGCATGCGTTACGCCCTCGTTGTCCTCCTCGTCGCCTCCGCCTCCGCTGCTTCGGCGGGGCCATTCGAATTTCTTGGCGGCATTCCTGATGCGCCCGGGGTGGTGCATGGCGGATCGTTCGGGCTGACCGGACACGACTATTACGGTTCTTCGCAGACGGCAGGCGCCGGTCGTACGGAACAGGCGACCCGGCACGCCAAGGCACGCTTGCGTCATCCCGCCCCGGAGAAGCGGCTGCCCAAGTCGTGACATGAAAAGCCCGCCGCGGATTGCTCCGGGCGGGTGAAGGTTGGGTCTCGTTGGGACTGGAGAACGGCCCAGCATCCGCGGGGTTCCACCCTACCCGGTTTTCATCCCGAAGCGCTGGACCAGCCCCCTCTCGCTCCAAAGGTCGGTGCAGACATCCGCGCCGGGCTCGGTCACGATCCGGATCGCCTCCTCGTCGCTGTCCGCCTGGATGTCTCGCACATGGATAATGCACCCGTCGTTGTGGCGGGTGATGGCACGGTAGGATCGCAGCGGGCGACGGTGATGTCCCGCGGCGAAAGACTTGGTTCTCGACAATACGGTCTCCCTGCCGCGCCATCGCGAGGTGATGGGAGGTACGAGCAGCAGGCCCCGGGAGTTTCACGCAACAACGAATGACCCACCGCCGAAGCCGGACGGTTCGAGGCCGGGCTCTGAATGGGAAGCGCGATTTCGGGCATTCGATCGGGGGTCGGCGATCGCATGGGTTGCTCTTGCCACACCATCGGCTCGACGTCCGGACCAGCAATCCCGCAAACCCCGCGCGTCGGACGCACCCGTACGTCGCATCGCCCGTCTCGCGGTGCTCTCACCGTCGGTCTTCGGAGGGAGCTGCTCATCCACGATGACGGCACCCCAAGGAGGGGCGCTGGATCGTGGCGATCAGCGAGCCCGAAGCCCGGCGGGTGATTCAACCTGCACCGTAGCCACCCTCCTCGTTCGTCGGGTGGCGGCTCGGTGAATGATCGTCGTATCCGCCCGTTTCCGGGCCCGGATCATCCGCCGGCGCGACGTGCCCTGGCGATGTCGGTCCGGCTTCCGCCGGGTCCTCGGTGATCCTGGGCTCGACCAGGGATTTTCCCTTGGCGGGTACGTCGAGGCCGGCTGGCGGTGTCTTGTCCTGAGAGACCATTGCGCTCTTCCCAAAATCCGTTCTCGGAAGTGAATCGTGGGCGGTGCGACCGGGTTCCGCGTCATGCCCCATGCGTCGGGGAAGCATCCTCGACGGCCTCCCGTGCCGGCCAGCAGGGTTCTCCTCGACAACGACCGGCTTGCGGCTATCCTGTGGGGATGCGTTCCACCTCGGCCGCCTTCGCTCTGCTTCTTGTCGCCGGCAGCGCCTTCGGGCAGCCGATGCCGACGGTGCGTGACCTGCTCGCCGCCGAAACCAAGGCGACGCAAGGCTGTGAAGGAAGCGGCGATCCTGCGGCGATCCGCGAGCAGTGCGTGCTGCGCGACCGTCTGAGTGGTCGCCTGGCCCAGGCCGGCTATTGCTGGGGCAGGAAGGGACAGACCGACGCGAAGAAGGCGTGGCACCCGTGCGGGCCGGATTCGATCTACATCGACGACGTCGAGGCGGTGCGCCGCTGACATGGAGAGCCCCACCACGACGAAGCCCACTTGGCGAACGGCTGTCGTCCGCCTGTTGGCCCTCGCGGCCCGTCCCGTACGCAAGGCGCAGGGCCGGGGCGGAACGGTCGTCGAGGCTTACCGCGGCTACGGAACGAGCCGGGAGATCTTCCTGATCGGCCGCGTGTTCCGGCAATCGCACCCCGATCGAACGGCGAACGCCGACGATCTCCGGGCGAGCTTGCGTGACATCGCGCGCCGCATCCGCCGTCGAAAGATCGCCGGAGCTACCGTGACGGCACGCTTCGGCGGGGCGGAGGTTCGCGTCGCGACCGACCGGGACGGGTACTTTCGTGTCCACCTCCGCCCACGCGAGGCACTTCCCGGCGGGATCGCCTGGCATCCAGTCGCACTCACCCTCGAGGCCGATCCACCGGTGATCGCACAGGGGCAGGTCTACATCCCGCCGACGGGGTGCCGGTTCGTCGTCATCAGCGATATCGACGACACCATCATGCACACGGGCGTCGCCAACAAGTTCAAGATGCTCTGGCGCCTCTTCGTGGCCGACGCCGAGAACCGCGTGGCGTTTCCGGGCGCCGCCGCCCTCTGTCGCGCGTTCCACGACGGCGCGAGCGGCCATGAGGCCAACCCGATGCTCTACGTGTCCCGGGCGCCATGGGGCATCTACGAAATGCTGGGCGAGTTCTTCCGCCAGCATGCGATCCCCGTGGGACCGGTACTGTTCCTGCGGGAATGGGGGCTGTCCTGGCGGCATCCCCTGCCGCGGAAGGCCGAGCATCACAAGCGCGAGCTCATCGGCCACATGCTGGCACTCTACCGCGACCTGCCCGTCGTCCTGCTCGGCGACAGCGGTCAGCACGACCCGGAGGTCTACGCGCAGGTCGTGGCGGATCACCCGGGGCGTGTGCTCGCCGTCTACATCCGCAACGTCTCGCGCGGCGAGAGCCGCATCGTCGAGATCGAACGCCTCGCCGTCGCGGTCAGTGCCGCCGGAAGCAGCCTCGTCCTCGCAGCCGACAGTGCCGTCATGGCCGATCATGCGATCGGTCTCGGCCTGATTGCGCCCGAGAGCGGTGGAGCGGTGTCCTCCGAGCGTGAAACCGCGAGCGATACCGAAACCGGGACCCACCGCGTCGGCGGATCAGGACCCGCGAACATCACGCAAACGGTCGCCGATGGGCATCTGAGAAGCCTCCTCGGGTCCGGGTCCGACATCCCGCCGAACATCGTCGTCGAACCGGCGGATCGGAACGGCCGGAGCACGCGTCAGGATCCGGGCTGATCGCGCACGCAGCGTTCGACACGATCCAGGACCCGGCCGCGGCGGTTCCGATGCAGTGTCTTACGCACCTCCGAGGGCTAACGCTGAAGGTGGCGACCGAGAATGACCCGGCGAGATGTTTCCCGGGTTTGAACGGTAATGGCTCGCTCTACAGAGGGCGACCCCATCTTTCAGTGCGGAAAACCACGCCCTACCGTCGATAAACAAAGGCTCGATTGAGCTCTGCGGCAGCTGCCATGGGGTTTGATACTGTATTGGCGCGCCTACGGGGAGTCGAACCCCGCTCTGATCCTTGAAAGGGACCTGTCCTAACCGATAGACGATAGGCGCTTTGGTTCACCAATACCAGTTTTCTACGTTCGCACAGCCGGGCAGTCAACCGTCTGTACCGGCCGAGAAGCATCCTTCGTTGACAGACCTCGGATGCCTACCATGCCTGACCCTCGCAACCACGTACTTGGTAGGATGGTAGGGGAATAGAGGCGTCCTGGACCGCTAGACGAAGGGCGCTGGTCGGAGCGAGGCCTCTATAGGCGGGATCGGAGGCGGGGGCAACGGGCGTTTCCGGACAAGTTTGCCGCTTGACGAAAACGCCGGTGGCCGGTTTGTCGCGCAGGACAGCGGCGGGCGTTCCCCGGCCCCGCCCGGCACGAGCGGACAGCCCCCATGACCACGCGACGCGACGGCCCGCCGAACCGGCAGGCGAGACGGCCCGGCCCCGGCGGCGATCGCTTCCGCCCCCGCCCGGCAGGGCCGGAGGGCGACCACGTGGTGCTCTACGGCTGGCATCCGGTTGCCCAGGCGCTGGCCAACGAGGGCCGGCGCCTGCACCGGCTCCTCGCCACGGAGAACGCCATGCTGCGCCTCACCGAGGAGATCGGGCAGCTTCGCATCGATCCCGAGCTGGTGCGGCCGAGCGCCATCAATGCGCTTCTCGGGGCCGATGCCGTGCACCAGGGCCTCTATCTCGAAGCCGATCCGCTGCCGGGCCCGGACCTCGAAGACCTGCCCGACGATGCCCTGCTGCTGGCGCTGGATCAGATCACCGATCCGCACAATGTCGGGGCCATCGTCCGTACGGCCGCCGCCTTCGGGGTCGCCGGCATCATCACCACGGCCCGGCACTCGCCGACCGCCACCGGCGTCCTCGCCAAATCGGCGTCGGGTGGCCTCGAGCACGTGCCCCTGGTCATCGTCCGCAATTTGTCGGAGGCGCTCATCGATCTCGGCGAGCGCGGCTTCACCCGCATCGGCCTCGATTCCGAGGCCGGGACCGATCTCGACACCATCGCTGCCAAGCGTCCGGCGGTGATCGTGCTGGGTGCCGAGGGCAAGGGCCTGCGCCAGCGGACCCGCGACAATTGCGACGTGCTCGCGCGGATCCCGTTCCGGGGCGAGATCCGCAGCATCAACGTCTCGAACGCCGCGGCCATCACCCTCTACGCCCTCAGCGTCGGACGCTGAGGCGAGCCCTTCAGCGCCAGAACGGCTTGAGATCGACGAGATCGGCATGGGCGTCCGCCGCCTTGGCGAGCAGGGCTTTGGTCTCGGCCTCGTTGTCCCCCGCCGTGAGGCCGGCGGCGAACAGCGTCTCGGCCGGGACCCCGTCACCCGCGGTGGCGAGGCTCGACAACACCTCGTGGGCGGTCGCCATGTCGTTCAGGGCCCCGAGATGGTCCTGGAGATCCGACACCGCCGAAACGAAGGCCTTGTGGCGCTTGTGGGCTTTCTTGTCCGTGTACAGGCTGGCGAAGAACTCGGCGCCGTAGCGCAACTTCTTACCCTCGATGCGCACCCGATGGCGCGCCTCAGGGTCGAGACGTTCGAGGCGGCGGCCGCGCTTGCGGATGCGGCGGCGGATCCGGTCGAGGATGTCGGCGGCGAAATCCTCCGCCGGGGCATCGCGGGCGGGTGTCCCACCCTCCGCGGGTCCTTGCGTTCGCCACGCCCCCGTCTCGATCCAGGCGGCGACATCGAGGATCAGGCTGCGCCAGGCCGGCGATTCGAGGGTGGCGATCACGGCATCGTGCGCTCGATCGCGCTCGGCTTCGAGGCGGGTGCGCAGATCCTGGAGGCCGGCCTCTTCGGGGCGCTTCTGGAGTTCCGCCGGCAAGGTCGTTTCCAGGAAGACATCGAGGTTGCGAGCCCGGCCGAACGGCTCCGTCACGCGCTTGATCTCGTCCCGCAGGTGCGCGGCGGCGGGATCGCTCGTCAGGATCGGCTTGAACAGGGTCAGGGCCGATCGCAGACGCCGGAGCGCCACGCGGATCTGGTGCAAACCCTCCGGGTGGCGTCCGTGCAGGAACACGTCCTCGTTCAGGCGCAGGTGATGCAGGCAGGCCTGGGCGACGGCCCGGAATGCCCCGCCGGCCGTGGCGTCGGGTTCGAGGCGGACGGGACTGGCCTTGCTGGACTTGCGCAACGTCCCGTCGATGAGGCGCCAGCCACGAGCGCTCTTGCTCAGGGCACCGAGGCGCAGAGGAATGGTCTCGGCCAAGGCCTGGGCGAGGCCGAACAGGTCGCCAGGGCTGCCCTCGTCGAGTTCGAGTTCGACTTCGCAGAGCGGTACGGCGCCCTCGGCCGTCTCGATGCGCCCCTGATCGAGGGTCACGGAGATGAGCGAGGCGCCGTGGACCACGAGACGGGTCGTACGATCCACCACGCTGGTGAAGACCGGCACGAGGGAGGGATCGGCCGCGTCGCCCAGGAGGGCCGGGACGGGCGTCTCGGCGAACGCCTCGGCGTCCGGCACCTCCCCGAAGATCTCGGCCTCCCATTCCGCCCGGTCGAACAGGCCCACGCTCGCGGAAGCGGCTTTGACGGTCTGGATGCGGCGGTCGCCCTCGCGGCGCACGCGAAGGGTCAGTCCGCCCTTGCGCAGGTCGCCCTTTGCCGTGTCGAAGTAGGTCGAGCTGAGAACCACCGCCTCCGGCGTCCCGTCCGCCCGCAACAGGGGGTGGTTCGCGAGCGCGGCGAGGTCGGCGACCCCGCATTCCAGCTTCAACTCGATCTCGCGCGGCGTGGCCATGGTTCGTCCTGTTGTCGCGGTCGGGGCTGAGGGAACGGCCGACTTGCGCGATCTCAAAGCCGTCGCCCGGCATCCGTTCCCCCGGGGCAGAGCGGGCCTCGGGGTTCCTGTATGCGACAGGCGGCGCCGTCGACGCGAGCCGAACACGCACGATTTTTCGTTCGCGCGCGCCACTTTGTAGTGTAGCGGAGGGGAATTCGCGCCGGCCTGCGGGCAGCCGGGCGCCGAAGTTTTGAGTTTGGGAATGACGCGGGACCGGATCAGGGCCGATCGCCTCCTGGTCGAGCGTGGCCATTTCGAGAGCCGGGCGCGGGCGCAGGGCGCCATCGCGGCCGGTCTGGTGCGGGCCGATGGCCGGGTGGTGGCGCGGCCTTCCGACCTGATCGCGCCGGGCGCGCGGATCGAGGCGCAGGCCCCGCATCCCTTCGTCTCCCGCGGCGGGCTCAAGCTCGTGGCGGCCCTCGACGCCTTCGGGTTCGATCCCGCCGGCCTGACCTGCCTCGATATCGGCGCCTCGACGGGCGGCTTCACCGATGCGCTCCTCGGGCGCGGGGCCGCCCATGTCTACGCCGTCGATGTCGGGCACGATCAGTTGCATGCCTCGCTGCGCACGCATCCCCGGGTCACGAGCCTGGAGGGGCACGACGCGCGTGCCCTCGACCGGACGACGATCCCGGTGGCCCCGATGTTCGTCGCCATCGACGTGAGCTTCATCTCCCTCAGACTGGTGGTGCCACCCATCGCGGCCCTCATGGGGGAGGGGGCGGCCCTGGCCGCCCTGGTCAAACCGCAATTCGAGGCGGGCCGAGACCGGATCGGACGCGGCGGCATCGTCCGCGACGCGGCCGTGCACGAAGCGGTCTGCGCCGAGATCCACACCTTCATCGCGGGCGCGGGCTTCACCGGCCTCGACCTGATCCCGTCGCCCGTCACCGGCGGCGACGGCAATCGCGAGTTCCTCATCGGAGCGCGCCGGAAAGCAGTTCCATGACCGATTCCCCCGACATCGTTACCATCGCCAAACTCGGTGCGCGTGGCGACGGGATGGCGACCGACGGCGCGGCCGTCGCCTACGCCCTGCCGGGCGAGCGCGTCGCCATCCGGCGCGAAGGCGGTCGCGGCCAACTCGTCTCCGTCGAGACCGCCTCGCCGGACCGGATCGACCCGTTCTGCCCGTATTTCGGAACCTGCGGCGGCTGCGCCGTCCAGCATTGGGCGCATGAGCCTTACGCTGCCTGGAAGCGGGCCCTCGTCGGCCAGGCCCTGTCGCAGGCCGGCCTCGATGCCGATCCGGCGGCGCTGCAGGACGCCCACGGCGAGGGCCGCCGACGCCTGACGCTGCATGTCCGGGCCGGGGAGGCGGGGGCCAGGGCGGGCCTGATGGCGGCTCGCAGCCACGACCTCGTGGCCATCGACCATTGCCCGATCACCGTGGAAGCGCTCCACCGGGCCCCCACGGTGGCGACAGCCCTCAGCGCGCCCCTCGGGCACGGGCGAAAACCCCTCGATGTCGCCTTCACCTCGACCGATGCCGGGCTCGACGTCGACATCCGGGGCCACGGCCCCGTGGCCGAAGGGGTAAGGGCCGTCCTCGTGCGCCTCGCGGACGACCTCGACCTCGCGCGCCTTTCCCTGCACGGCGAGATCCTCGTCGAGCGCCGCCTACCCGTGATCGAGACCGACGGCATTCGCCTCAGCCCGCCGCCGGGCGGCTTCCTCCAGGCGACGCAGGCCGGCGAGTCGGCCCTCACGGCCCTGGTGCTCGCCGCCCTCGACAAGAAGACGAAGCGCGTCGTCGATCTCTTCGCCGGCAGCGGACCGTTCAGCCTCGCGCTGGCCAAACGCTGCGATGTCCATGCCGTCGAGGGTGAAGCCGCGGCGCTGGCGAGCCTCGACCGGGCCGTGCGCGCGACGCCGTCCCTGCGCCGGGTGACGACGGAGCGGCGCGACCTGTTCCGGCGCCCCCTCCTGCCGATCGAGCTCGACCTCTACGACGCCGTGGTGTTCGATCCGCCCCGGGCCGGCGCCCAGGCGCAGGCGGCGCGCATCGCCGAAAGCAAGGTCCCCCTGGTGGTAGGCGTCGCCTGCGATGCCGGAACCTTCGCGCGCGATGCCGCCACCCTGGTGGCGGGCGGCTACCGGCTGGAGAGCGTGACGCCCGTGGACCAGTTCAAGTATTCGAGCCACGTCGAGGTGGTGGGTGTGTTCCGTCGAACGGTGGTGCGCCGCCGGCGGGCATCCCTCGCGTGAGCCCGCTCGACAAGTGCCGGCCTTCCCCTAGCTGAGAAGCCATGCGCACCTCCCTGATGCTCCTCGGCCTATCCCTCGCCCTTGCGACACCGGCGCGGGCGGATCGCTGCGGCGATCTCATCGATCGCGTGACGGCGGCGACGCAGGCGACCCTCGTCCGGCGCACCGTCGATTTCGCGGAATTCTCGGCGGGGGAGGGCATCGGCCTGACCCTGGCCTGTGGCGACCTCTCGGCCGTAGGTGCCCAATTCAAGGGGGCGACCCTGCCGACGGGCTACTTCCCGCTGTTCGGACGGGCCGGGCAGGCGGTCAACGGCCTTCCCGCCGACACCCTCGCGGAGGCCGGGCGCACGGCGCGGACCAGTGCGGAAACCAAGCGACACAGCAAGGTCGACGCGGGCAGGGCCCTGGTCACGTGCTCGGTCGCGAATTCCGGCAGCGATCTGGTGACGATCTGCGCGGCCATCGACAAGGACGACCGGACCTGAGGCGGGCCGGTCCCGATGCGGTCATGACCGCATGGCAAAGACCATGTAACCGGAATAGGTAACGGCCGCAGCCATCCAGAGCCAGATTGTGGTGTCCATGCCGCAACGTTAAGACCATGCTGCAGTGCAGTCGATCGGGCGGGTTGCCGCTGCGTCACCACCCAGCGCGTCGCGGTAGGTCCTTGTTAACCATAGGGTGGCGATCGTCCGCCCTCACAGCCGCCGACGGGGAGCCGATGCGCCGTTCGATCCTCGCCCGCTTCACCCTCCTGGCGACCGGAAGCATCGGTCTCGTCGCGGCGATCCCGCCTGCGGCCGCGCAGGAAGCGCTCGACGCCCGGGAGCAGGCGCCGCTGCTTCTCCGGATCCGACCGCCCGGCGAGGCGCCGCGCCATCTCGGCGCGGGATCGGGACCGATGACGGACGAGGAGGTCCGACAGGCCCGGGCCCGCAACGAGGCGGTATGGGCGCGGGCCGATCAGCGCGCCCGTATCGCCATCGCGTCGGTCTGCACCGGCTGCCTCGCCCCGGTTCGCCCGCCCGCCGCACCACCTTCTCCGACCCCCGTCGAGGCAACCCCGGCTCCCGTCGCGGCGGCCCCGGCCACGTCTTCCCCCTTCGCACAGACAGGTGCTCCATGACGCAATCCCATCCCACCAGCGGTCCCGTCGCGGATCCGGCCTGCCCGGTCTCCCTCGACCTTCTCGGCGAGGTCTATCGGGCCGACGCCGACGATCTGCCCGAACTGCTCGCCACAATCGCCGAACCGACACGCTCCAAGCTCGCCGTCTACCTCTACGGCAAGAGCCACATGCACCAGCTCGGCCTGACCGTGGCCCGGGCCTGCGAGCGTGAGGATCTCGTGCGCGTCGCCGGCGAGATCGGCTCCGTGGTCTACGGCCAGTCACGCATGAAGCCGGCGCGTCCGGCCGTCCCAACGGAGGCCGCCCCCGCGCCCGCCCGCAAGATCAGCCTCGCCGGATCGCCCCCGAAGAAGATCAGCCTCGGCGGCTCCGCCGCGAAGGGCCGTTCGTTCGACTGAAACCCGGAGCGGCTCTCGCCGCCGAAGACTTGACTGGGGTGGGTGGCATGTTCGGCGCTTGGTGGAAACTCGGTCTCGACGCGACCCTGCTGGCGATGGAATCCCAGCAGGTGATCGGCCTTCGGCTGGCCAAGCTCGCTGCGGGTGGGAATTCCGCTCAGGTGGAAGCGCATCGCATGGTCAGCGAGAAGATCACGGCCGCGAACGAGGCGGCGCTGCTGCTGGCTCGCGGTGGTTCGACGGCCAAGGTGATGGCCGGGTATCGGCGGAAGGTCCGGGCCAATGCCCGGCGCTTGGCCAAGGGGTGAGGCGCGCCGCACGGTTAACCCGGCGTTAACCGTGCCCTTTCATCGTTCTCGTCGAATCCACGAGGAGAACGCGATGCATCCTTTCGAGCAGCAGGTGCGCGAGCGCGCCTACTTCATCTGGGAGGGCGAGGGCCGGGTTTACGGCCACGCCACCGATCATTGGCTCCGGGCGGAGCGTGAACTCGTCGCCGACAGGCCCGTCCAGGTTCGTCCGGTTGCCGCCGAGATCAGCCTCGCTCCGAGCCCCGCCCGCGCCCTGAAGCCCAAGACCGGCACCCGCAGCGCCGCCGCCAAGGCAGTCGAGACGGCAAAGCCGGCGAAGGCCCCCGCCGCCAAGGTCGCCAAGGCACCCGGCAAGGAGACCGCTTCGACCAAACCGGCTTCCACCAAGACGGCAGCGACGAAGACGGCCTCCGCCAAGGTCGCGGCCGCTCGGACCGCCGCGCCGAAGACCACCGCCCCGAAGACCACCGCCCCGAAGACCACCACGTCCAAGGTGGCGGCGGCCCGCTCCAAGGCGTTCAGCGCCGAAACCAGCGTGGTCATGCACTAACGACGCGTCTTCATGTCGGCATCGGCCCGTGCCGAGAACCGGCCCCCATTCCCGACATCCTCGAAGCCCGCTGCCCGACCAGGGTGGCGGGCTTCGCCGTTTCACCGACTCGGGAACACCGGGATCAAGCGTGGCGTTGAGCCCTCGAACAATCCTTGGCCGGGCTCCAGGCCACGGCCCGGCATGCGAGGTCGATCATGAAGGCTCTGCTGTCCACCCTCGTCGCCGCGGCGATCGTCGTCCCGGTGGCGGCGCAGGCGACGCCGTATGGCTACGGCACCGCCCCGATCCCCGGCGAGGTCGAAACCGTGGCGGGCGTCGGCGGTCGCGCGCCGTGGAGCCGGCCCTACGAATACGACTCGGGCAGCGACAACGACCGTCGTCCCGAGCTGCCCTACTATCAGCAGGGCCGTGGCCAGCAGACCGGGGGGCCGGCCCGCAACCTCCTGCCGGATGACGGCCTGCACATCGTCCCGCGCTGAAACGGTCGATCTTCGCGTCGCGACGGAACGTCGGCCCACGCCAGCCGTTCGGCTGCATCGACGGCTCGGCCGGCGCGTCCCGCTCGGATGCGCGCCCTGCCGATCGTTTGAGGGCAGAATAGATGGCGTCGGCGGTCAAGGCGGTGATCTTCGATATCGACGGGACGCTTCTCGATAGCGTCGATCTCCACGCCCAGGCCTGGGTCGAGGCTTTCGCCCATTTCGGCATCGAGACGGAGCACGCGAAGGTCCGAGCCCAGATCGGCAAGGGCGGCGATCAGCTTCTCCCGATGTTCGTCGATCGGAACCGGGTGAAGCGCGAGGGCGAAGCCATGGAGGCCTATCGGTCCGACCTGTTCAAGCGCGCGTTCCTCGACAAGGTCCGGCCGTTTCCGGGCGTCCGCCCATTGTTCGAGCGGATCAGGGCCGAAGGTCAGACCATCGCGCTGGCGTCGTCGGGAAAGGCGGACGAGGTGGCGCATTACAAGGATCTGCTCGGGATTGCCGATCTCGTTTCCGTAACCACCACCTCCGACGACGCCGAACGCTCGAAGCCGTTTCCGGACATCTTTGCGTCGGCGCTCGCCAAGCTCGCTCCCCTGAACGCCTGGCAGAGCATGGTGGTGGGCGACACGGCCTACGATGTTCAGGCCGCCGCAAAGGCCGGCCTGCCCACCATCGGCGTCCTGTGCGGTGGTGTCTCCGAGGCCGAGCTACGTGCGTCGGGCTGCATCGCCGTCGCATCCGATCCGCAGAACCTCTGCGATCGCTACGCCGAATCGCCCCTGGCGCGGTGAGGCGGGCGGACGGGGTTCGCGTGCTTTCCCACACATGGATATCCACGGATTTCACGCGTGTACGGGTGTGCGCGCCCGAAATTCCATGCCGGCTATGGATAGGCGGCAAAAAGGGGGTGGCGCCGCACCGCATCATGGCGTAGCGAGCCGCGCGGGATTAGCCTGATCACAGCGACGGATTCGTGGACCCATGCTCCAGTCGGCCCTTTCGAGCGAGACCACCCAATTTCCCTGCGAGCAAACGCCGCTGCAGGACCTCATCGCTGCGGCGGTCGAGGATCGTTCGACGCCCATCAGCCGCCTCCTGCGTCTGATGTCCGCCCTCGACGCCGACGCGACGGCGAACCAGAATCTGCGTCATCAGCTCCGCGCCCGCATCGGTGCCCCCTTGAGCGCCTGATCGATTCGATCCGGGTCCGCGCCATTCTGCGGCGCGGCCGAGCCGTCCCGGATACAGTCCACTCCTAGCGTCTGCGATCACGCACGCGCCGCGTGGCGGCGGGTTGCAGGCGCCGCATGCACGACATGTAGATCTGGCGGCCGATGGCGTAGAGACCGAGTCCCTTCGGGTCCGGCGTCACGAACACCTTCGCCCGGGCCTCGTTGCGACACGCCGCATCCTGCGGGCTCTGGATCGGCGTGGACGCCCCCTGGGCGAGGGCTGGATGCCCCGATCCGGCAAATCCGCCGAGAATGGCCGCAGCCATCACGATCCCTGCAACACGCCCGCCGATCCTGATCATTGTGAGGGTCCCCCGTCGTTCGGAACGAGCGTAGCAGAACCTTGGCCGCAACCGAGTGCGGATCACTGACACCGCAGGATCAGGGCATCACCCAGGCGCATCGACCCGCGTCCGAAAGTGTCAGGCATTCGAACGGCGCCCCACCGATCATCGCCCTCTGCTCGGCCGCCCCCACTTTGTCGCGCGCGACGAGGCGGCAGCCGGAATGCCGGGGGAGGCGCGTGACGGTCGCCGCATGGTCGGTGCCGCCATCGCCCATCAACAGACGGAGCCCGACCAGGGTCTCGCAGGCGACGACCGGCTGTGCGGGCTCGGGCGCGGCCCGTGCGCTTCCCGCGAGAACCAGCATCAGGCCGCCCATGGCTCCGAGGATTCGTCTCATCGCGGTGCCTTGTCCTGTGTTCCCTTGTCCGTCGCGGTCTTGTCCATCGTGGTCTTGTCCATCGTGGTCTTGCCGGATGCGGCCTTGCCGGTCTCGGATTGGGTCCGGCGGCCCGGACGCGTCGGCTCGGCCGGTGCGACGGACCCGGCGATGGTCCATTGGCACACGCTCGTTCCGCGCACCGTGACGCAGTCGTAGGCGTGTCCGTTGAGGGCGGCATGATCCGCGAGGGCCACCACGGTCTCGCGCCCGAGGATCGCGCACCCGAGGTGATCGGCCTTGTCGTCGGAGAGATGGGCGGCCGCCTTCGCCGGATCGTTGGCGGTCTGCCGCAACAGAATGCGCAAATTCGCGAGCGAGGCGCAGCCGATGACGGCCGGCGCCGCGGGGGCCGCGACGGGGGCGGGAGCCGCAACGGCGGCCGAGCACAGCAGGAGCATCGAAAGGGCGAACCGCATGGCCAACGGCGTATCATGGGCGCGGCGCGGGCGGAACATCGGGATCAGGGCCGCCGAAGCTTGCCGAAGCGCTTCACCGCGCGCTCCCGGCGCAGGCGCGACAGACGGTCGATCCAGAAGATGCCGTCGAGCTGGTCGACCTCGTGCTGGAGGCAGGCGGCGCGGAACCCGGCCGCGCTCTCCTCCTGCTCGGCTCCGTCGAGGTCCCGGTAGCGAAGGCGGACCTGGGTCGCGCGATCGACCAGATCGGTGACGCCCGGCATCGAGACGCTGCCCTCCATCTGCGGCGCGCGCTCGGGCGAAGTCCAGACGATCTCGGGATTCACGTAGGTGGTCGCGGGATCACCGGGCTCCAGTCGAACCACCATCACCCGTTGCGCGCGTCCGAGATGGGGCAGCGTGAGACCGAGCGCCGACACGGCCTTCAGAGCTTCGAACAGATCGGCGGCGGCACTGCGCAGGGAATCGTCGAAGACGCGGACCGGTTCGGCGGGCAGGCGCAGGCGTGGGTCCGGGTAGAACAGGAGGGATCGAGCGGGCACGGCGCGACTCCGGTGCGAGAAGGGGTGCAGGCAGGGCTGATCTCACCTGCCCTCGACGTAGGGATGAGCCGGTGTGATGGCGCGGCCCTTGCGGCGGTATCCGAACGTCACCGCTTCGGACGGTGACGGGGCAACGATGAGGATACCGAATGGCGCGCACCCGGCACGATGCAAAAGCTCCGACGACGAACGGCGTCCGGCCCGGCGCCCACGAGTACGGCGAGGTGATCCTCCTCAGCCTGACCAGCGTGCTCGGGCTGCTCTGGGCCATCGTGCTGGTGACGCATTTCCACGCGCCCTTGAGCGGGTTCGGACAATCGCTCTGGCTGATGCGCTAGCGCCGGCGAGCGACTCCGCCGGTCAGTACTCCCACTCGGCCCCAACGCCGACGGCGGTACGGCCGTCGCTGCCGGCCTCGCCCTGGATCTTGATGCGGCGCGTCACGTCGTAATCGACGGTGGCCGCCGTGTCGGCCGGCTTGGCACCGGCCTTCACGCCGACGCTGAGCCGGTCGCTGAGATAGCGAGAGGCACCGACGGCCGGCCCGCCGCTCGCCCCCGTCGAGATGTCCAGGCTGTCGAGGCCGAGCCCCTTGCGGGCCTGCTCGAACACATCGACGCCGCCGGCGCCCCCCGAGAACTGGGCCACGGCCTGGGCGAGTTGCAGGGCCTGGAACGGCGACAGGCCGCCGGACGCCTTCTTGAACAGCAGGCGCGACAGCACCTCGTCCTGCGGCAGGGTCGGGTCCGAAGTGATGGCGAAGACCGGCTGACTCGCGGGGCCCGTCACGGCAATGCGGGCGGTGATCTCGGCGGCCTTGGTCTCGGCCAGGAAATCCAGATCCGGCTGCGCGATCTCGCCGCCGAAGGTCAGGCGTCCCCGGGTGAAATCGAGGCGCTGGCCGACGACGCTGAGACGGCCGCGCCGCATCTCGAAATCGCCCGTCGCGACGGGGTCGCGGGAGGATCCGGTGAGGCGCAACGCCCCGCCGAGCTCGGCGTCGATGCCGCGTCCCCGCACGAAGATGCGGTTGGGCGCGTTCACCGCCACATCGAGGGTGGCGTCGAAGGGGGGGGCGGCCTTGCCCCGCCGGCGTCCGGCCGCAGCGACGGCGGCCTTGCGGTCGGCCCGGGCGGCGAGGCGGGCGCGGACGTCCGGCGGGGTGTTGACGTGGCGTACCCCCTCCAAGGGCTTCACGCTCGCGGGCAGGCGATCCGGCACCGTGACATCGACGGAGACGAGATCGACGCGGCCGGACACCTTCGGGGTCCTGGCGAGGGGACCGGTGAGGGCGAGGTTGAGGCTCGCCACCGCCGTCATCAGCGGGCTGGAGACAAGTTCGGCCCGTTCGGCATTGAGGCGCAGGCTGACGGGAAAGCCCGCCGCAGGCTGGAGGGCGACGCGTCCATCGGCCCGCAACGTGCCGCCGTTGCGGGTCAGGGCGGTCAGGCGCTCGACCACCAGGGTGTCGCCGCGTCCGGTGACGCGGCCCTCGATGTTGGTGAGCCGGATGCCCTGGAGCGGGTCGGTGAAGGACCCGCCCGTGAGCGTCGCGGTGCCGTCCGCGCGGGGGGCCGCGAGGGTGCCGGACACCCCGGCATCGAGGGCGACGCGACCCGTGACGCGCTGACCGCCGACGCTGAGCATCGAATTGGCGAGGGCGGCCTCCAGGGTGCCGCGGAGCTTCAGCGCGATGGCCTCGCCGGCCGCCACCGGGACAGACCCCGAGACGGTCATCTCGGCGCCGCGCCCGGCCGAGACGCGCCCCTCGATGCCGGCGCGCCCGTCCGAGAGGGTCCCGCTCGCCTTGGCGTCGATGGGAGGCAGGCCGGCCTTGCGGGTCTCGGGCGTCACGAGGCGGGACAGGGTCAGGGCGTAGTGTCCCTCCGGCCGCTGCGACGTGCCCCGGAGATCCGCTTCGCCGTCGAGGGTGCCGGTGAGGGCGAGGCTCGGGGCTGCGATGCGCGCCATGGCGAGCGGTACGGCGCGGAGGCCGAGCTTGAGGTCCAGGCGCGATCCGGCCTGGCCCGACAGGCTGACCCGACCCGACCCGGCGGCGATCACGAGGTTGTCGATGAGCGCGCCGCCGTTCGCGAGGGTGATGGTTGCGGGCCCGGCGAGGGCGAGACGGTCGCCGCCGCGCGTGGCCGAGAAGCGGGCGAGTTCGATCCGGGTCCGATCGGCGGGGACGAGGCGCGCGGCGCCGTCGAGGTCGAAGCCGCGCGCCTTCGCCGTCAAGGTGATATCGCTGGCGCTCGGAGTTCCGACGGCCGCGAGGCGCACGGTGTCGAGGGTCTCGCCGGAGACCACCACCCGGTCGGCGTCGACCCGGCCGTCGACGACGGGGCGGGCGCGAAGGTCACGGCCCGTGAGGTCGGCATCGAGGCGGGCGAGGCCGACGGTGCCCGCCCGGAGCGACGCGGCCTTGGCACGGATCGCGGCATCCTGGCGGCCACCGATGCGCGACAGGCTCACGGCGGCCTCGAGGCTTCCGCCGAGGGCGGTAAGGGCCAGGGGCGAGAGGTCGTCGAGGTTCGCCGCCGTCACGCTGAGGTTTCCTTCCGTGAGAAAGGAGCGTGCATCGACGGTGGCCTTCCCAGCGACGGAAACGGAGCCGAGGCTGAAGGCGAGGCGGTCGAGGGACCAGTCCTGGGGGAGACGGGCGAGGTGGGCGTCGCCGCGCAGGGCCTTTCCGGCGACGTCGCCGTTCAGCTTCACGGTTCCGTCCAGGGCGCCGGTGAGGTCGCGGAGCGTCGCCTCCAGGCGCAGGTCGCGGATGGGCCGCCCCTGTGCGCGCAAATCGTCCCCCGTGACCGTCGCGGTGAGGTCGGGCTTCTCCAGGGTGCCGGTCAGCCGGCCGTCGAGAAGCGCCCGGCCGGACAGGTTGGCATCGACGACGGAGAGGTCCTTGAGATCGACCAGGAGCTTGGCGTCGGCCATCCGGGCGGTGGCGCGGCCGTCGAGGCGCGCGACCATCTCGGCGCCCTCCAGGCGTGCGCCGTCGAAGCTGTAGCCGTCGTAGACCTGGGCGAGGCGGCCGGTGAACCGTGGGGTGCGGCCGAGCAGGCCGTCGAGGGCCGGCACCGAGAGGGCGAGGCGATCGGCCCGGACATCGACATCGGCGGTCACGGCCTTGCGGGCGGGGTCGCCGCCGAGCTTGGCCTGCGCGGTCAGGCTCCCGGCGAGGGAGCGGCCGGCGACCTCGGAGAACGCGGCGAGATCGGAGAGCGTCGCATCGACGGTCCCCGTCAGGGTGTTCTGGCCGACACTGCCCGCATACGTCGCGCGCGCGGTCGGCCCGTCGATCTCGAACCGGGCGACGTCGACGATCCCGCTGGGCTGGAGCGTGCCGCGGAACACGAGGGCGGCGCGCGCTCCGATGGCGCGGCGCAGGGCCGGGT
Source organism: Methylobacterium sp. Leaf112 (assembly GCF_001423295.1). Classification (GTDB taxonomy): domain Bacteria; phylum Pseudomonadota; class Alphaproteobacteria; order Rhizobiales; family Beijerinckiaceae; genus Methylobacterium. The sequence continues at coordinate 411,392 of NZ_LMNG01000031.1, forward strand.
CGGCGAGGGACAGGCCCTCGACCTTCGCGTCGGCGCTGAGGGCGAAGCGCGTCGCCGCGGCATCCGGCCCCGTCGGCGCCATGGCGACGGTTGCGTCGATCCGGTCGAGGGCGTTGCCATCGGCGCGCAGGCCGGCGGCCTTCAGCACGCCGTTGACGGCCGGACGGGCGATCGGCCCCTTCAGGCTGCCGTCGAACACGAGGGTGTCGAGTTCGGCATCCCCCGCCTTTGTAGTGCCCCCCTCCGTCGGCACGGCGCGCGCCGCGACGACGAAATCCGCGATGCGGTCGGGGGTCAGGGACCCGCGCGCTTCGAGGCGCGCCGTGCGCGAGGTGAGATCGAGCCGGTCGATGCCGAAGGCGCCGCTGTCGGAGAAGCGCAGGCCCCCTTCGAGCTTCGTCGTGCCGGAGAACACGGCGGCGGCCGGGCCGGGCAGCAGCCCCTCGATGCGCGAGGCGAGGTCCAGGGCGAGGCGCCGGTCGGTGCCGATGCGCGAGATCCGGGCCGTACCCTTGGCGCCGAGGTCCGGTCCGGCATCGAAATCGAGGCGGGCGTTCCACGAATCGAGGGTCCCGCGCCCGTCGAGGTCGAGGTTGATCGCCGGATGGCCGGGGAGGTTGGCGCCCTTCGAGAGCAGACCGCCCGCCGGCTCGATCAGGGTGGTCTTGAGTTCCAGGGTCTCGCCCTTGGGCACGAACAGCAACCGGGCCGTGAAATCGCCGGCCGCGTCGAGGCGGCGAACCTTCAAATCGAGATCGAGCCCCTCGGACGGGGCGCCGAGCTTGGCCCGTCCGTCGGCGGCGAGGCGCGCCGGCTGGCCGGCCAACGCCTCGCCGAGCACGAGTTCGGCGAGCTTGAACGCCTTCACCTCGACCTTCACCGGCAGGTCGGGCAGCAGCGAGCCGTCCGGCTCCGGCTTGGCCGAGATGGGAGCGGGCAGGGGGCGGCGCAGAACCTCGAGGCGGCCGACCTCGAGGCTGTCGATCTCGAGGCGGCCCGAGAACAGGGCGAGGCGCCGCCAGACCAGGCGCGCCTTGTCGAGCTTCAGCCAGGCGCCGTTGGCGTCGCTGATGACGACATCGCGGATGGTGGCGTCGGAGGACAGGGCGCCGTCGACGGCACCGATCGCGACCTGCGAGCCGGGGGTGGAGAGCGCCTTCGAGAGCAGGCCGCCGAGGACGGATTTTTCGGCTTCGTCCGCGTGGGTCGGAACCGCGGGACCAAGAGTCACGACGGCCACCACCACCAGGACGGCGCGGACCGGTGCTTTTCCGCCGCGCGCGGAACGGGCCGTCGGACGGCCGCGGACTCCCCCGAAAAATCCCATCAGAACGATTGTCCCAGGCTGATGTAGAGGGCCACGGGGCGCTCGCGGTTGCCCTTGATGCGGTCCAGGGGGAAGGCGACGTCGACGCGGATCGGGCCGATGCCGGTGTAGTAGCGCAAGCCGAGCCCCGCCGCGTAGCGGATGCGCTCCTCGAAGTCGGGAACGCTCGACGCGAAGGCGGTGCCGGCATCGAAGAACGGCACCACGCCGATGGTGTCGGTGACCTTGATCCGGGCCTCGAACGAGGCCTCCAACAGGCTGCGGCCGCCGATCGGCAGGTTGAACGGACCGCGCGGGCCGAGCGTCCGGTAGGGGAAGCCGCGCACGGAGCCGCCGCCGCCGGCGAAGAACCGGATGTTGGCGGGAATCTCGTCGAGGTTCGCGCCCGAGATCGAGCCGAAACCGATGCGGCCGGCGAGGATGTAGCGGGCCTCGTCGTCGAGCGCGTAGTAGGTCGAGCCCTGCGCCTTCGCCACGAAGATCGACGGGTCCGAGCCGAGGAAGCCCGCATAGGGCGTCGCCGACGCGATCACGCGAAACCCCTTCGTCGGGTCGAGGAGGTTGTCGGTGGAATCGTAGTTCACCGAGACCGGCACGCCGACGAGGCGGTAGTCGACCTTGCCGAGGGCGTCCTGCGAGCGGCCGGCCTGCCCGTCGATGCCGACCTGGGCGAAGAACGCGTCGGAGAAGCGGTGGCGGATGCCGACGGTGCCGCCGGCCGCGTCGCTGACGTACGATTGCTGCGCCTCGCGGCCGACGAACAGGTTGGCGACGAGGTCGTTGCGGGTGCCCCACAGGGCCGGCTTGACGAAGGTCGCCGAGAGGCGACCGCCGAGGCCGTTGGAATCAATGCCCGCGAGCTTGCGCTGCGTCGCGTAGAGGTCGTTGCCGAGGTAGTAGACGTCGGCGTCGAGCCGCAGGGTCTCGCCGCCACCGAAGAGGTTGCGGTTGGCGTAGTAGGCACGGATGCCCGGACCGTCGACGGTGGAGTAGCGGGCCGCCACACCGATGAGATTGTGGTCGCGCTCGGTCACGTCCACGAAGATCGGCAGGTTGCCGGCGGGATCGAGGGCCTCGCCCTCGCGCACCCGGATCGAGCCCAGGGCCTCGACCTTGGCCACCGACCGGCGGATGTCGGCGATGGCCTTGGGCGAGTAGGGATCGCCCGGCTCGGCATAGATGAACGAGCGCACCACCGCCGGATCGAGGCCCGTGGTGCCCCGCACCGCGACCTCCCCGAGGCCCGCGATGGGACCCGGATCGATGGTGAACCCCACATCCATGACGTGGGCCGTGTCGTCGACCACGGGATCGCGCGAGACCGCCTTGGCGAAGGGGTGACCCAGCGCCCGGAAGCGATCGACGATCTTCGCTTCGCGGGCGAGCACCGTCGCGGAACGCGCCGGTACGTCGCTGTCCACACGGGTGAAACGGGGCGGCAGCACCTCCTCAGGAAAAGACCTGCCGGAGGGATCGCGGGCGCCGACGGTGCGCAGGGTGTAGAGCGGACCGGCCGTGACGGAGATCCGAACCGGCACGAGGGCGCGGGCGCGGGAGCCCTCCGCGGCACCGGCCGCGGCGGCGACGCTCGACTCGCCCGTCAGCGTGACCCCATCGATGCGGATCTGCACCGTGCCCTGATAGTAGCCGTAGCCCGAGAGCACGTCGGCGAGGCGGCGCTGGTCGGCCTCGGCCCGGCGCACCATCCCCTCGCCGTCGGGCGGTGCGTCCTGGCGCAGGCGATAGAGGGTCGAGGTGTCCTGCAGTGCCCGCAGAACGTCGTCGTCGTCGATCCCCTGGAACTTGACCGTGTAGGGCAGGGCACCGGCGCTCGGAACCGGGAGCTCCTCTTCGGATCCGAACAGGCCGAACAGATCGAACGCGGCCGCCGGCCGCGCCGCGATCCCACCGCCGGCGAGTCCGAGCAGAACGGGCAAGGCAGCATACGCCAGCGCGCGCGCAACGGCGGGACGCGAACCGGACCAGACGATTCTCACGAACGGCACATCCCGTTCCGTCTTCCGGTTCGTCCTGCCATGTCGATCGTTTCCCGGACTGGTCTCGGACCGGTCCTGTTCGCTGCCGTCATCCCGCCCCCGCTTCGATGCCGGTCCATACTAACCGTGTCGATCCGTCTCCGCGCGGTTAAACAGGCGCGACATGGCCGTCTCCGCACGATCGTGAAGCATCCTGCTGTGAAGCATCCTGCCCGATCGGTGACGTGCCGCCGATCGTCGTGGTTCCCCGGCAGATACGCCGTTCGGCGCGTCGTCGTGCAGAAGCCATCCAGCGTAGCCATCATGCCACACCGGGGCAACCGCAACGGGAGGCCTCAACTCTGGGGTGGATGGCCACCATCCTCGGGAAGTCATCCTTGGAAGTTCTGCGCGCAACGCCGAGAAACGACGACACGCCATGCGGCCGAGACCAGCCCGAACAATTGTGCGGTCGTGCGGGAAGACCATGAGGCCTCCGTCGGTGGAGGCGAAAACCCGGATCGGTGGGGAACCCGACAAGCCTTCGCGCCTTGTCTGTGCGTCGCAGGCTTCATACATCCGATCTGTCGATCCAAGGCCGTCCCAAAGGGTTCGTGCATTCCTTCGGTCCTTTTCGGACCGTGCGGGGATGCTGCCTCGATCCGCCACAATTCACCGAACCTGCGGTCCGGGTTCCGCGCGTCATCGTGCGGGAAGGGCAGATACGACTTCACTGGACGAAAGGATAAGCCATGAGCACGGGCACCGTGAAATGGTTCAACGAGACCAAAGGCTACGGCTTCATCCAGCCGGATGACGGCAGCAAGGATGTGTTCGTGCACATCTCCGCCGTCGAGCGGGCCGGAATGCGCAACCTGATCGAGGGGCAGAAGATTTCTTACGAGATCGAGAGCGACCGTCGCACCGGCAAGCAATCAGCGGGCAACCTCCAGGCGGCCTGAGGCTCCCGTCGATGCCTCCCGGTGAGGCATCGATTCAACATACCGACGGGAAGCCGCTCGTCACCGGGCGGCTTCTGTTGCTTCCGCACCTGCGTTGGGGCATTGGCACCCCCGATCGACCCGAATTTTCAGCTGTTCTGTTTCACCCTACGGTCGCCCACCCCATGCGGTGCGTCCGGCCGCGACATGCCACGAGAAAGGTCAGATGAGCGCCTTCGACTACAGGAATTTCGACGACCGCCGAAAGAACTCCGCCAGCGCCAAGCAGATGCTGCTGGAAAAATTCAAGGCCCGCACCCCGGCGGATGACCCGGACATGATTGCGAAGGCCGAGGCCCGAGCCGCCGTTGCACGTGCCCGCGAAGAGCGGGCCCGGGAACGCGAAGCCGCCCGGATCGCCGCCGAACGCCAGGCCGCGGAAGAGAAGCGGGCCCGCGAAGAGGCCGAACTCGCGGCGCAGATCGCTCGCGAAGAAGCGGAAGCACTCGCCGCCGCAGAGCGGAAGGCAGCGGAACTGGTCGAGAAGAAGGCCGCGCGCGACGCGCGTTACGCCGCCCGCAAAGCCAAGGCGCGCCGCTGAACGGGGTGCCTCGGACATCGAGAGGAAGGGGTCGATGATGTCATCGGCCCCTTTTTCGTGTCCGATCCGGCGTCGCTCAGGCTTCGGTTTCGGTCTCGGATTCGTTGGTCTCGACGGCTTCGTTCTGACCCTCGGCAACCTCGCCCTTCGGCTCGGTGTCGGCCTCGGGGCGCGGTCCGGCCTTGAACGAACGCCGGGGCGCGTTTCCGCGCTTCATCTGGGCGGGCTTCTCGATGGCGCCGAGCCGCTCCGAGAGGCGTTTCGCGCGCTCGTTGAAATCGTCGGTCGTGCGCGACTGGGATGCACCGCTCTTGAACGCGTTCGCCACTGGGGCCTCATGGAGTTGCCCAGGGCACGGAGTCGTGCGGGGTTGGCCATTCCCTAGCACGCTTCGCCCCATCGGTGGGGACTATCTTCGCGACAGTGGCCGTGCGCGCCTTGCGGCCGGGCGTCCCGTTGGCGAAACTGTCCTCACTCCCCTCAGCGAACGAAGGATTGTTCCCATGGCCGATGCGACCGCCGAGATGGTTCCCTGTGCCTGCGCCGACTGCGTCTGCAAGGTGAAGACCGGCACCGGGATCGAGCGGGACGGAAAGACCTTCTGTTGCGAAGCCTGCGCCGACGGCCATGCGTCCCATGACGGCTGCGGACATTCGGGTTGCGCCTGCCACGGCTGAACGACCGGACGGCGTGGGGCGGGTCGCCGCCCTACGCGCTCCTGATCACGGGGTCGGCCGCCTCCTTCGGCAGGCCGGCCTCGCGGGCCGTCTCCGTTCCTTTCCCGCCCGCCGCGTTGCCGAGGGTTCCCTTGCCCACGGTGCGGCGTGCCCGGAAGGCCGGACGCACCTCCGTCTCCTTGCGCTTGAGCATGGCGCGATACTCGTCGCGTCGCTCGTGGATCGAGGCGATGACCAGGCCCATGGGAACGCCGACATCGACGAGGACGGCCTCCGACAGTTGCAGGGACGCCTCGATGGTCTCCGGCACCGCGTCGTCGACGCCCATCTCGTAGAGGGCGGTGGCGTGGCGCGCGTCGCGGGCGCGGGCCACGATGGTGATGTCGGCCCGCTCCGCCCGCGCCGCCTCGACCACGGCCTCCACCGCACGCGGGTTGTCGAGGGTGACCACGAGGGCGCGCGCATTGGCGATGTCGCAGCGGCGCAGGAGTTCGGCGTTGGCCGAATCGCCGAAATAGACCGGATTGCCGAGGCGGCGGTACTCCGAGACCCGGGCGGCGTCGGCATCGAGGGCCAGGTACGGGATCTTGTGGCGGGCCAGCATCTCGCCGACGAGGCGCCCGACCCGGCCGTAGCCCGCGATGATCACGCGGTTCTGCTGCTTGTCCGGCACCGGCTCGGCCCGCGCCCGCCCGAGTGGGCCGCGCGACATCCGCTTGCCGAGCCGGCGGGCAAGCACGGCGAGCGCCGGGATCGCGATCATCGTCACGGTGGTGACGATGAGGGCGGCCTGCCCGACCTCCTCGGGCACGAGGTTTCCGGCGAGCGCGCCCCCGATGAGCACGAAGGCGAATTCGCCGCCCGGGCCGAGCAGGAGCGCCGCCTCGAGGCCGACGGCGCGCGACAGCCTGAGGAACCGGGCGGCCGCGACGATGATCGCCCCCTTGATCAGGATCAGCCCCAGGGCGAGGCCCAGGATGGCGCCCGGCGCCGACATCAGCTGGGCCGGATCGAGGTTCATGCCGACGGAGACGAAGAACACGCCCAGCAGCAGGCCCTTGAACGGATCGATGGTGGCCTCGATGGCCCGGCGGTACTCGGTCTCGGCGAGCAGCAGGCCGGCCACGAAGGCGCCGAGCGTCATGGACAGGCCGGCGGCGGCAGCGGTCAGGGCCGTCCCGATGATGACGAGGAGGCAGGCCGCCATGAACAGCTCGGGCGAACGCGTGCGCGCCACGAGCTGGAACAGGGGCCGCAGGGCGAGCCGCCCCGCCACCACGATGACCACGAGGGCCACCACCGCCTGACCGAGGGCGAAGGCCAGCGCGGCCCCGACATCGGCGCCGTCGCTGCGCCCGAGCACCGCGATGGCGAAGAGCACGGGGGCGACGGCGAGATCCTGGAACAGCAGGACCGCGAAGCTCGCCCGGCCGGCGGGCGTGTTGAGGCGCTTCTGCTCGGCCAGCACCGGCAGCACCACGGCGGTGGAGGACAGCGCGAGGGCAAGCCCGACGATGATCGTGGCCGCGAGGGGCACGCCGAGGGCGAACAGGATCGCGCCGATCACCACCGCGGACGCCACCACCTGGATCGAGCCGAGACCGAAGACGAGGCGGCGCAGGGTGCGCAGGCGCTCCCACGACAGCTCGACGCCGATCATGAACATGAGGAAGATCACGCCGAACTCGGCCAGATGCGCGATCTCGGCGCGGTTGGCGATGGTGACGGCGGACAGCCACGGCATCGCTTCGGCGAAGCGGCCGAGACCGAACGGACCCAGAAGCGCGCCGGCGCCGATGAAGCCGAGTACGGGCGAGATGCGCAGGCGATGGAACAGCGGCACCACCACGCCAGCGGTGACGAGGAACAGGATCGCTTCCTTGTAGGAACCGGCGTGCATGTCCGTCATGGAGGCTGGGGATTTCCTTGAGCCGTGATGGGTGGCCGGAGGATCGTCGGCCCCGCAGATCATGCGGGGGGAGGGCGCGGACGCGCAATCGGATTGTCCTCCGAATTCGTCGAAACCGACGCCCGGCAGAGTTGCACCGAAGACGCACCCCACAGCGCGGCGCAAAATCGGCACAATGGCCGCTTAGCCGGGGGCGTAACGGAATGTTAAGTCCCACGTTCGTCGCGTTTCGAGACACGAGTGCCCCATGCGAAAGACGCCGCCCAGCCGGGATGTCCAGCGCGAGCGACGCGAATGGCGTCGGGAATCCGACCGGTGGACCCACGAGCGCCACGTCGAGAAGGGCTACCGCATCAAGTGGGGCTACGTCGGCATCGCCTACCTGGTGGAGTTCATGGTCATCGGCGCATCCCTGTGGGGTGCCTGGCTGTTCGCCGGGGTCTACAGCGACGGCGACTCGAAGGCGTTCTACTTCATGCTGCTCGCGCCGCTGGTCTACGCGGCGGTAGAGCTGTGCCGGGTTCCGCTCGGCATCCTGGCGCGGACGCAGCGCTCCTACGCCATCCGGATCATGGCCATCATCGGCATCGTCTTCGCCGCCGGCGTGACCACGAAATCGGTCTCGCAGCTCGGCGAGATGATGTTCCACCCCCGCCTCATGGACGCGGCCAAGGCCAAGACCGCCCTCAAGGACGCGCAGGCCGACCGGGCGACCATCGACGGGCGGATCGCGGCGGCCGATGCCCGGGTGACGCAATACACCACGGAACTCGACCAGATCGAGAAGCGCGCGGCGGAGAACGCCAGCCAGCTCTCGGCCCTGCCGGCCCAGCGCTGCGAGCGGGTCTCCGGCACCAACAGCCGGGGCCAGCGCTACTCGAACCTCAAATGCGTCACCGACCCCCGCACGGCGACCCTCAACGCCAGCGTCGCCAAGGCCGGCAGCGACCGCGCCGGCGTGACGAAGGCCCTGGAGGAGGCCCGGCAGGCCCGCAGCGCCCTCGACCGGGGTGTGGTCGACCGCAAGGTCGCGGATGCGGAGCAGGCCTACCGCAACTCGGTCAACCGCTCGCAGCTGCACTCGTTCACCGCCATGGTGTACGGGGTCGATCCCATCGATGTGACGGATGCGCAGGTTCACGCCTTCCTGCGCATCTTCGTGTTCGTGCCGGCCCTGTGCGCCGCCTTCGCGTCGACGATCCTCGCCCTCTGCGCCGTCTCGGTCCGCAAGACCTTCATGGACGAGGACGACCTCGGCGCCACCGTCGATCCGGCGGCGACGCCCTACATGCTGGACTCCATCACCGACGCCCTGCGGCAGGAGATCGGGTTGGCCCAGCCCAAGCCCCCGCGCGAGGCACCTGAGCCCCAGCGTGAAGCGAACGCCGCCTCCGGCGAAGTCATTCCCATCGACCGGCGTCCGCCGGCGCAGGTGGCCCTGCCGGCCAGCGCGGGAGCGGGCGCATGAGCATCCACACCACCGGCACGCCGGAGAACGTCGTCCTGGCGCAGAACGTCAACGGGCGCCTGCGCGCGGAGACGAAGATCATCGCCGCCCGCGCCTTCCTGTTTCGGTCGCTGGGCTTCGGCGCCTTCTGCGCGCTCGCCGGCATCGGTCTGGGCGCGGCCTCCTACGGCTACGCCACGATGAACCAGTTCGACACGGCGGCGGAAAAGATCGCCGCCGCCATGCAGGCGGCCCTCTCCGACGTGACCCTGAAGACCAAAGGCGAGGTCACCCTCACCGACAACGTCCTCAAGCTCGAAGGCGGGATGCCGAAGCCCGCCGCCACACCGACCCCGACGAAGGCCCAGCTCGGCAACGACGCGGCCCCCGCCTCGAAGGCCATCGTGAACACCACCTTCACGGTGTTCAAGCAGGTGCCCTACATGGACGGCCAGATCGTCACCGGCTGGAACTTCCGGGCCAACGAAGACCAGCCGTTCCAGCAATATTGCTACTTCTCCCGCCGCACCAACGAGGCCAAGGGTCAGGTCGAGATCAAGATCGATCTCGCCATGGACGGCAAGACCCTGCCGCAGCCGCAGAAGTCCGACGTGAACCTCGGCATCCTGGCCTCGAACTGCGTGTGGCACGACGGAAAGACGCTATGAGCGCGATCAGTCGGATTTGTGGGCGTCATTGGCGCGTATCGGATTGAGGAAGGGGAGGTCGGCGAAGTCCCGTTCGTTGTCTGTCACGACAAGGCAGGCATGGACCTCCGCGATGGCGGCGACGATCATGTCGAGGGCGCTGCGGGGCCGGCCTCGACGCCGGCCCTCGGCCATCAGGGCCGCCCAGGCGAGAGCGGCCGCCCCGTCGAACGGCAGGACCCGGCCGGCGAACAAGGCCAGCGGCCCCTCAGGCCCCGCGAACCACGCCTCCAACCCGTCGCGCCGGCGTCCGACCGGCAGTTCGAGGATGCCGCGCCGGATCTCCGCGACGGTCAGGGCGCTGATGAAGAGGGACGTGTCGGGCCGTTCGGCCATCCAGGCGATCAAGGATGTGGACGGGACCGGCTTGACGAGGTTGCTGAGGATGTTGGTATCGAGGAGGTAGCGCGTCACAGGTCGATCCTGCGCCCTTCCTCGTCGGAGCGCGTCAAGTCGAGGTCGAGCCCAACGAGGGGCGAGCGCCGCAGGGCGGCCAGAATCCCACCCGTCTTCGGCGCCGGTTCGTCCAGGACCGCGGACAGCGTGGCGCGCAGCCGGACAGCGGCAGGACCATCCTCCGTGAGGCGACGGGCGAGGGAGCGGATCAGGGCACGGTCGGCCTCGCGACCCATCACCTCGAAGCGGGCGATGCCGCGCTGGGTCAGGCGAGCCCGGTAGGCGCCGAGCGCCCGCTTCTGGGACGTGTTGTCCATGGCCGGTCTCCACTCTATATCCAGATATATATCCGGCACGCCCGAGCGAGACAAGAAGCGGACCCGGCGCCGTTTTCGCCTCCCTCGACCCGCACCATCGCCACGGACCGATCCCATGCGCTTTTCCGGCACCGCCGACTACGTCGCGACCTCCGACCTCACCACGGCCGTCAACGCCGCCATCGTGCTCGAGCGGCCGCTGCTGGTGAAGGGCGAGCCCGGCACCGGCAAGACGGTCCTAGCGGAGGAGATCGCCAAGGGTCTGGGCGCGCCGCTCCTGACCTGGAACGTCAAGTCGACCACCAAGGCCCAGCAGGGGCTCTACGAATACGACGCCGTCTCGCGCCTGCGCGACAGCCAGCTCGGCGACCCGCGCGTGTCCGACATCGGCAACTACATCCGCCGCGGCAAGCTGTGGGAGGCGTTCACCCATCCCGAGCGGCCGGTGCTGCTCATCGACGAGATCGACAAGGCCGACATCGAGTTCCCCAACGACCTCCTGACCGAGCTCGACCGGATGGAGTTCCACGTCTACGAGACCGGGCAGACGATCCGGGCCGAGCGCCGGCCCATCGTCATCATCACCTCGAACAACGAGAAGGAGTTGCCCGATGCGTTCCTGCGCCGGTGCTTCTTCCACTACATCCAGTTCCCGGATGCCGAGACGCTGAAAGCCATCGTCGAAGTCCACTACCCCGGCATCAAGCACCGCCTCGTCGAGGAGGCCTTGCGGGTCTTCCTCGAGACCCGCGCGGTGCCGGGCCTGAAGAAGAAGCCCTCCACGTCCGAGTTGCTGGATTGGCTCAAGCTCCTCGTCTCCGAGGACGTGACGCCAGAGACCCTGCGCGAGCGCGACGGCCGCAAGCTGATCCCGCCGCTCCACGGCGCGCTCCTCAAGAACGAGCAGGACGTGAGCCTGTTCGAGAAACTCGCCTTCATGATGCGGCGGGAAGGGCGGAGCGGCTGAAGGCGCTCGTCTCCGATCGCGTTCGGGATTAAGCTGCCTCCAGCGGACCTATGGCCGTCACCGAGTGGGCGTGCATCGCAATGGCCGAGGGCGAGCGCGTGACGGTCTCGTTTCCCGAACCCCTCGCGACCCAGATTCGTTCGGCCGTGCAGGCTGGCGAGTACGCGTCGATGAGCGACGCCGTGCAGGATGCCGTGCGCCTTTGGTCCGACCGGCGCGTTCGCGGCGAACGGGACGTCGCGGATTTGCGGCGGGCCTGGAATACCGGCAAGGCCGGTGGGACGCACGGCAAGCTGGACTTCGAGGATCTTCGCCGCGAGGCCCGCGACCGGCTCGCGGCCACGCACGCGCAAGGCTTCCGGACGTCCGATGCCGGTTGAGGTCGTTTGGTCGATCCTCGTGCGGCAGGATCTGCTCGACCATTACCTCGCGATCGGCGCCGAGAACCGGCTGGCCGCCGAACGGATCTACGACCGCATCGAACTCCGGTCCCTGCAGTTCATGGACCATCCGCGCATGGGGCCACGCCGACCGGACATTCACCCGTCGACGCGGGTTCTCGTGGAAGCGCCGTTTCTCGTCCTGTACGAGACCTCGCCCGACCGCGACGAGGGACCGGTCGTCACGGGGGAAATCGTCCGCGTCGTGACGGGCGGCGCGATCTCGAACGTCTGTTCTGAGGCAGCCCTTCCGAACACGCCTTCGCGACCCAGATAGCGCCCATCGCCGCGTTCCATCCCCAGCAGCGGACCCGCTTCCATGAAGATGAAGAAACTCGGCCGCACCGGCCTCGACGTCTCGCCGCTCTGCCTCGGCTGCATGACCTACGGCATTCCCGAGCGCGGCCCCCACCCGTGGACCCTGAACGAGGAGGCGAGCCGGCCGCTCCTGCGCAAGGCCGTCGAGATGGGGATCAACTTCTTCGACACGGCGAACTACTATTCGGACGGGACCAGCGAGGAGATCGTCGGCCGGGCGCTGAAGGAATTCGCGCGCCGCGACGACCTCGTCATCGCGACGAAGTGCTATTACGGCCTCAGCGACCGTCCCAATGCCGGCGGCCTGTCGCGCAAGGCGATCTTCGCCGCCGTCGATGCCAGCCTGACGCGCCTCGGCACGGATTACGTCGACCTCCTGCAGATCCACCGCTGGGATTACGCCACGCCCATCGAGGTGACCCTGGAGGCGCTCCACGACGTGGTGAAGGCCGGGAAAGCCCGGTATATCGGCGCCTCGTCGATGTATGCGTGGCAGTTCGCCAAGGCCCTGTTCCTCGCCGACCGCCACGGCTGGACGCGGTTCTCGACCATGCAGAACCACTACAACCTCCTCCACCGCGAGGAGGAGCGCGAGATGCTGCCGCTCTGCGCCGATCAGGACATCGCCGTGCTGCCGTGGAGCCCCCTCGCACGCGGGCGTCTCACCCGCGACTGGGACGTGTCGAGCGCCCGCCAGGAGACGGATCTGGTCGGCAAGCGCCTCTACGACGCGACGGAAGCCGCCGACCGCGCCGTGGTCGAAGCGGTGGCGGCCATCGCCGAGGCGCGCGGCGTTCCCCGGGCGCAGGTGGCGCTGGCCTGGGTCGCCCAGAAATCGCCCGTGACGGTCCCCATCGTCGGCGCCTCGAAGCCCGGGCACCTCGACGATGCCGCGGCGGCCCTCGACCTCGCGCTGACGCCCGAGGAGATGGCGACCCTGGAGCGTCCCTACGTTCCGCACGCCGTGGTGGGCTTCAACTGAGAGATCGACGATGCTCCGTGTCCTGCTCCTGCGCCATGCCAAGTCCGATCGCCCGGCCGGGGTGATCGACCTCGACCGGCCCCTCAACCCCCGCGGCCGGCGGAACGCGCCGCTCATGGCCGGCTATCTCGTGACCGAGAACCTGCGGCCCGACCACGTGGCCGTCTCGCCGGCCCGTCGGACGCGGGAGACCTGGGAACCGGTGCAGGCCGCCCTGGGTGCCCCGGACGCGACCATCGTGCCGGACATCTACGAGGCGCCCGACTCGGCCCTCTTGAAGGTTGTCCGCGCGACGCCCGATTCGGCACGCTGCCTCCTCGTGGTCGGCCACCATCCCGGCCTGCAGGACGTGGCGCTTCGCCTCGTCGGGTCCGGCCCGGCCGCGGCGCGCGACCGCCTCGCCGAGGGGTTCCCCACCGGGGCACTGGCCGTCCTGGATTTCGACGTCGAGACCTGGGCCAAGGTCCGCGCCGGCGCAGGCCGATTGGAGCGCTTCGTGACGCCCCGCGATCTCGATGCCGACGAGGCGGCCTGAACCCGAGCCTCCACCTCTCATTGAACCGTTGCGGCACCGGGCCGTTTCCCCGATCCCCGGTCAAGCTTTTCGCGTGTCGTGCTCCTCGCATCCTTCCTGATCCTGACAAGCTTGGCGTCGTCCATCGCGGGCGGCCTCGAAACCGTGCGTCTAGGTCTGTCCGGACCGGCGCGGGATCGGGCGGCCGTCGCGGCGAAGCCCGTGGAAGCGCCGCGCTTCGTGCCCGAGAGCCGTGCCGTCTCGAACTGGCGGATCGAGGCGGGCGAGGCACTTCGCCCGGTCTCCCTCGCCCTGGCGGCACGCTGGTCCACGACGGAGCCGGCCTTCGTCGCCCGCTGCGTCAAGCTCAACAACTACTGGTGCATCAAGTCGGCGCGCTGGTCCGGGGAGATCGGCGCCGATGCCGAAGGCCATACGGGCTTCGCCACCGCCGCCGACGGCGCGGATGCGGCGGCCGGCCTGCTTCGACGCTATTACCGCGATCTCAACCGGCGCACGGCCCTTTCCATCGTCAGGCGCTGGGCTCCCGCGGAATGCCGGGGCACGCCTGCCGCAAGCCCGCGGGTGTCGGGTCCGGTGGCGCCGCGCGGCCTCGGCGGAACCCTTCGGGCGCGCTTCCTCGCCCGCAACACCCGGGCGGGGATGCCGCGCCGGGCGCTGGCATCACGCGGCGGCCCCCTCAGGGTCCAGCCGTGGTCGCCCCTGGCGCGGATGGGCGGACGGGTGCCGCCGGCACCGGATCGCAAGGCTCAGCCCGCGAGAGGACCGGCTCCGAAAGCCCAGGCTAACGGAGGCCGAAGCTCCAGGGTCCAGGGCTCCATCGCGGCCGGACCGGCCCCCACGCCGCGGCACGGGCTACTGGTCCGCCCCTCCGAACTCCTGGTGAAACAGTCCGTCCTGATTGCCAAGCCGTCGGTGCTCCTCGTCGAACCGAGTGCGGTCCTGGGCAACGCGACCCGTGCGGTGGAGACTGCGACAGCTCAGTTGCAGAAGCGGTTCGTCACGGAATCCGCCGCGCTCCCGCCCATTGCCGCGGGCCTCGGCGCCCTGCGCCCCCTCGATCTCACCGTGCCGGCACCCCTGTGCAGCAACGACGAGACCCGCATCCGCAACTACGCCGCGCGCATCGCCGGCAGTGTCGGCCTGAAGGTCGAGGACGATCTCAAGCTGTTCGGGCCGGACGGGCGCCCGTTGCCCGCCCTGCGCGCGGTGATGCTCGCCATGTCGAACGTCGAGCTCGGCACCCTGCGGGCCGGCCCGGCCCTCGTGGACGCGGCCGTCGCCCGCCTGGATGCCGGAACCCTGGCGGCCATCGGCCCGCCGGCCCCGACGCCGTGAGCCGTGACCTTGCGGGCCGGGTGCCCCGGCGCCACTTCAGCCCTGCCGGATCTTCTGTTGGACTTCCCGCTGTTTCTCCCCGCCCACCATCGAGTCGTTCATGAACAGCTTTGCCGCGCGTGCGGGTTCCGCGGTCAAGGCCTTCGCCGAGGCGTCGAGCGACCTCCTGATCCAGCCGACGCTCCGGCTCGGCGTCACCGGCCTCGCCCGCTCGGGCAAGACCGTGTTCACCACGGCCCTGATCCACCACCTCGTGGAGGCCCATGCCCTGCCGGCCTTCGCCCCGGCCCACGAGGGCCGCCTGCGTCGCGCCCGCCTTGTGCCCCAGCCCGACGACGACCTGCCGCGCTTTCCCTTCGAGGAGCACGTCACGGCCCTGACGCGGGACCGCCTGTGGCCGCGCTCCACCGACCGGATCAGCCAGTTCCGCCTCGCCATCGAGTACGAGCGCAAGGGCGGCTGGCGCTCGGGGCCGGGCACCCTGATGCTCGACGTCGTCGACTATCCCGGCGAATGGCTCCTCGACCTCGCTCTCATCGACCAGAGCTACACGGCGTGGTCCCGCGCCACCATCTCAGGCACCCGCCGCAGCGGTCGCGCCGCCATGGCCGCCCCCTGGCTCGACACCCTGAAGGGCCTCGACCCAAAGGCGCCGCTCGACGAGATGGTGGCCGAGCGCGCCAGCACGGCGTTCAAGGCCTACCTCTCCGCCCTCAGGGCCGGGCCGGAATCCGTGGCGACCACGCCGCCGGGTCGGTTCCTCATGCCGGGGGACCTCGCCGGCTCGCCGGCCCTGACCTTCGCGCCGCTGGACGACCTCACGGATCCCCTCGATCCCGGCAGTCTCGCGGGGCTGATGGAGCGGCGCTTCGAGGCCTACAAGGCCAAGGTGGTCGAGCCGTTCTTCCGCAACCACTTCCAGCGGGTCGATCGGCAGATCGTGCTGGTCGACGTGCTCGCCGCCGTCGATGCCGGCCCGGCCGCCCTGGCGGAGCTCGAGGAGGCGCTGGATTCCGTGCTCCTCAGCTTCCGCATCGGCCGCAACACCATCCTGTCGCGGCTGTTCGCGCCGCGCGCCGAGCGCATCCTGTTCGCCGCGACGAAGGCGGACCATCTCCACCAGACCAGTCACGACCGCCTCGACGCGCTCCTGCGCCTCCTCGTGTCGCGGGCCATGCGCCGGACGGAGGCCGCGGGCGCCCGCGTCGGCACCGTGGCCCTCGCCTCCGTGCGCGCCACCCGCGAGACCACGATCCACGACGGGCCGGAAGTGCTCCGCGCCGTCTCGGGCACGCCGGAGGCCGGTGAATCCGTCGGCGACGAGACCTTCGACGGCTTGAGCGAGGCGGCGATCTTCCCCGGCGAACTCCCCGAGCGACCCGAGGCGGTGCTGGAGGGCGCGGTGCCGCCCGGCTCCCTACGTTTCCCGCGCTTTCGCCCACCCCTGGTGAAGCCCGACGCCCTCGGACGCCCCGGTCACCTGCCGCAGATCCGCCTCGACCGGGCGATGCAATTTCTCCTCGGCGACAAGCTCTCTTGAGGCCCGCATGACCTCCACGCCCCCGCCGAACCGCCCCCGCGCCTTCCGCATCCCCGCCGCTGAACCGGCCGGGGTGGCCGAGGGCTTCGTGCCGCCCTCGGCTTCGCCTGCCCAAGTCCGCATCGTCGAGGAGCCGTTCGAGATCGTCGAGGCCGCCGACGGCACGCCGGTTCCGGTGGCGCCGAAATCCCGCGCACCGTGGCTGTCGATGCTGCTCGTGGCGCTGGGCGGCCTCGTGTCCCTCGGCGTCGGCCTCTCCGTCGAGCGCCTCATCGCCGACCTGTTCAGCGCCGCCCCGTGGCTCGGCGCCGTCGCGCTGGTTCTCCTCGGAGTCGCCGCCCTCGGCCTTCTGGGACTCGTCGTGCGCGAACTGTCCGGGATCTGGCGCGAGCGGCAGATCGAGCGTCTGCGGGCCAGAGCCGTCGAGGCGCTCGCCGCCCGCGACCACAGCGCGGCTCAGGCGGTGGTGCGGGATCTCAGCGCCCTCTATGCTGGACGGGCGGCCCTGGCGGCCGGCCGGACCCGCCTCGACACCCTGAGCGACGCCATCCTCGACGTCGACGACCGCCTCGGGCTCGCCGAACACGAACTTTTGGCCCCCCTCGACCGGCAGGCCCGCCAGGCCATCGCGACGGCGGCGAAGCAGGTCTCGGGCGTCACGGCGCTCAGCCCCCGCGCCATCGTCGACGTGGCGTTCGTGATCTTCGCCGCCGTGCGGCTGCTGCGCCGGATCGCCACCATCTACGGCGGGCGCCCCGGCTTCCTCGGCTTCCTGCGGCTCGCTCGCTCGGCGCTGGCCCACCTCACCGTCACGGGCGGCATGGCGGTGGGCGAGAGCATGATCCAGCAGGCCCTCGGGCTGGGGTTGGCGGCGAAGGTTTCGGCCAAGCTCGGGGAGGGTGTGCTCAACGGCCTGATGACCGCCCGGTTCGGCCTCGCGGCCCTCGCGGTCTGCCGGCCCCTGCCGTTCGTACGCGAGGCGGCGCCGCGCCTGTCCGACGTGGCGGGCTCCCTGTTCAAGTCCGCCGAGGCGGCGGAGGAGGGCGGCGTCAGAGGGTCTTCATGAACCCGGCGAAGCGCATCAGGCCCTCCGGCCAGGGGCCGTGGCCCGAGGCCACGTTGATGTGGCCGGATTCGCCCGCATCCACCACGACGGCGCCCCACGCATAGGCGAAATCCTCGGCCCGCTCGTAGGTGCAGTAGGGATCGTTGCGGCTCGCCACCACCAGGGACGGGAAGGGCAGGGGATCGCGCGGCACCGGCGCGAAGGCGGTGACGCTCGCCGGCAGGTTCGGCGTGGTCTCGACATCGGGAAACGCCACCAGGATCGCGCCCCGCACCACGCCGGGCGGGAAGTCCGGGGCCGCCTGAACGGCCGCCACCACGCCGAGGCTGTGGGCGATGATGAGGACCGGGCGCGTCGCCTCCGCCACGGCGGCGACGATGCGGGCGCGCCAGGCCGGGGCGTCGGGATGGTGCCAATCGTCCTGCTCGACGATGCGGCCGGTGGACAGGCGCTCGGCCCAGCGGGCCTGCCAGTGGCCGTCTTCGGAGCCGGCATAGCCCGGCAGGATGAGGATGTCGCAATCGCCGATCTTCATGGGCATCGCGATACCGCGTCGGTCCAGACCCGTCGAGCCTTCACGGCCCGTCGCACAGGGGATCGGCGAAGGCATCGACGGCCGCCCCAGCGAGGTTGGCCCCCGCGAGCCGATCCCCCGCCGAAGCCGCATGGGCCCGGACCGCCCCGGGGAGGGCGGCCGTGAGGGCGGCCCGCTCGCGCGCCAGGGCGAAGGCCTCCGCCAAGGGGATCGCCCGGAACCGGATCGCTTCGCCCGGCCGGCGCTGGGCGACTCTTCGAAGATCGGCCGAGATCACCGTGGCGATCTTCGGGTAACCGCCGGTGGTCTGCCGATCGGCCATGAGCACGATGGGCCGGCCTCTGCCCGGCACCTGCACGGAGCCCAGCACGGTGGCGTCCGAGACGATGTTGTAACCGTGCGGTCCGTGGGCGAGGGCGGGCCCATCGAGGTGGATGCCCATCCGGTCGGCCCGATGGGAGACGGCGAAGGCCGCATCGGTGAACAGCGCGACGGCTTCGGGGGTGAACCGGTCCGCCTGCGGACCGAGAACCACCCGCACGGGGGCATCCGTTTCGAGGGGCAGGGGATCCAAGGATCCCGGGATGCCGAACGACCCCAGTTCACCGCGGGACGCATTCTCGCCGTCGATGACGTCACCGGTGCGCAGGCCACGGCCATGGAGACCGCCGAGGCCGGCGCGCTGGTGGAGGGCGGCACTGCCGAGGATCGACGGCACGGCGAACCCGCCCGCGCAGGCGAGATAGGCGAACACGCCCCGGCGCGGCGCATCGATGGCGAGGGTCGATCCCTCGCTCAGGGGAAACGCCCGATGGTCGGGCACCGGCACGCCGTCGACCCGCAGGGCGCAGGGCGCGCCGGCGAGCGCCATCCAAAGGTCGCCGCCCTCCAGGCGGAAGCGCCCGCCGCCCAAGCCGAGTTCGAGGGCGACGATCCCCAACGCGTTGCCCACGAGGGCGTTGGCCGCTGCCAGCGCCAGCCTGTCCATGGGACCGGAGCCGGACAGGCCCTGGCGCTGGTAGCCGTGCCGGCCACCATCCTGGAAACTCGAGGCGCCCGTGCAGGCCTCGACGACCAGACGGGCGCTCACCGCTCCACCTCGGCCACGGGTTCGCCGGCCGCCGCCGCACGGTCGAGTTCGTCCCAGCGGGTGGGGTCGGTTGGCACGAACCGGATGCCGTCGCCAGGCTCGAACAGGAACACCGGATCGCGCCCCGGCAGGAAGGCACGCACGGGCGTGCGACCGAGGAGGTGCCATCCGCTCGGCGCCGCGATGCTGGCGACGAGGGCCTGGGCGCCACCGATGGAGATGGTGCCCGCCGGCGTCGTCGGACGCGGGCTCGCTCGGCGCGACAGGGCGAGGCTCGGGTCGAGACCGTCGAGATAGGCGTAGCCCGGCAGGAACCCGATCATCACCACCCGGTACTCGGGCGCGGCATGCCGCTCGACCACGGCGGACGGGCACAAGCCGTGCTGCGCGGCCACGGCGTCGAGGTCGATCCCGAACGCCCCGCCATAGACGACGGGCACGCGCCAGACCCGGGCGGGTGGTCGAATGGGCGCGGGACGTCCGGCCAGATCGAGCAGGGCCGTCTCCAGACTGGCAGGATCCACAGCGAGCGGGTCGAGGTGGATCGTCAGCGACCGGTAGGTCGGCACCGTCTCGACGATGCCGGGCAGGTCCGCGGCCTGTACTCGGGCGTCGAGGGCGAGCACCGCCGCGTTGAGGACTGGATCGATCCGGTCACCGAACTCGACGGTCAGGGCCGTATCGCCGCACCAGAGCAGGCGGATCGCCGGAGGAGTCACGGGTCCACAGCCTCACGCACCGGGGGATCGTCTCAAACGATAGCGGGGTGGCGCCCTTGCGGACACCACCCCGGCCATCGACCTTCGAGGCGAACGCGGGTCAGTGCGGACGTGTTGCCGACCCTTCGCGGGAGGCGGAGGACTCGTTGGACGCCGTCGAACCCTCGGGAGCCGTGGCGCGCTGGGCAGCGGCCTGGAGATTCTCGGGGTCGAGGGCGCTGGCAACGAATTCACGGCCCCGATGGGTCACATCGCGGGCGTAACGCAAGCCCTGGTCGCGAACCTCGTCGGCCCACGGACCGACGGTCTCGTCCTCGCGGCGCGTGCGCGGCAGGAGCGCGCCGATGAGAAGGCCGGCGGCGAGGCCGACGACGCCGACGAGGAGCGGATTCTCCGTGACGAAATCCTCGACCGCCGAACGGCCGTCGCGGAAACGCTCCGTCCCCCGGTCCGTGAGGTCGCCGATGCGGCGGCGGCCGGTGTCGCGGGCGTCCGAAGCCCAGTCCCGGGCATCGCCGTAGGCTCCGGAGGCCCGGTCGCGCAGATCCTGAGCCGTGTCGCTGACCCGTGCGCGTACGTCCCCGGCGATCCCGGCGGCGCGGTTGGTCAGGTCGTCTGCGGTTTCCAGGGCGGCGTCGCGCAGGTCGCCGGCTCGGGACTGCAGGTCGCCGGAGCGAAGGTCGTCGACACCCGACGCGGACGGACGATCGTCGAAGTGGCCGCGGGGCATACCGGCCTTGAGAGCGATGTCGTCGGGCAGCGAGCGGGATTCGTCGCCGGGCTTGGGGGAATGGGTCATGGCAGGTTCCTCGTAGGGTTGGCCGCGTCGGCGGCCCGGATCGGATTCAGATCTGGGTTTCCTGGCCGAGATCCTTGACGGGATGGCGCGTCGGCAGGTCGGGATCGTAGACCCGGTCGGCACCGGTCTGGACGACGGGGAGGCCGTCATCGGCCTGGCGCACCCGGCGTCGGGCCACCACGGCGGAGGCCGCGTCGGACGACATCCGGTGGAGTAGCCAACCCACGCCGGCAGCGATGAGAAGGACCGGCACGGGGTTGCGGCGCACGGCGTCGAGGGCGCCGTCGTAGACCCCGCTCAGGGGCGTGCGGCGCGCGTTGCCGAGCATCTCGTCGACGATGCTCGACACCGAGAGCCGTTCCTGGATCTGGTCGATGGTCTGGTCGAGGCGGGCGCGGCTCGCCTCGATGTCCTTCTCCAGTTCGTTCAACGATCCGCTCATCCGGAGACCCTTTCAGACAACGCACGGGCATCCTGCCGGACCTGACGCGAGGTCCGCACGGGAGCGAGGGTCGAGAGCGACATGGCGTTTCGGCCGACGAGGGCGAGGACCACCGCGACGACGAGGAGCACACCGCCGACGATGAGCGCGGCCAGCGCTTCCGAATGCACCACCGTGGCGAGCCATTTCACCAGGGCGTCCACGAGGACGAACAGGGCGACGACGCCGAACACGGCGGCACCGACGAGGAGCCCGAGCCCGACGAAGAGCGAGCGCACGTTGCTCGTCATCTCGTTGCGGAAGAGGGCGATTTCCTTGCGGGCGAGTTCATTGGTCTCGCGCAGGGCGTCGCCGATGAGGCCCTGGATGCTGGAATTGGGTCCGTTCGACATGCGCGCCGCCTCAGACGCCGTGATCGCGCTGAAGCCCGGGGGCGGGCACGTCGCGGAGGGTTCCGCCACGAAGCGAGCCGTCCCGGATCGGCGCATCGCGCAAACCGAGGTCGCGATCGAGATCACGCACCGCCGACACGCTCGACGACTTGATGAAGCGCGCCACCACGAAGCCGGTCACGAAGGTGGCGACCGCGACGGCCACGGGCGCGCGGCGGGCCAGCGTCTCGGCGTCCTCGTAGAACTCCGAAAAGCTCTTATTCTCGATCTGCGTGCCGAGGTGCTCGAGGCCCTCGGCCGCGCTGTCGAAGAAGGCACGGATGTTGGGACGATCCTCGAACGTCTTGCTCGAATCCCGCACGGTGCGGGCGAGGTCGTTGACCGACTGGGCGGCGTCGCCCTTACGGCGCTCGACATACTCTTCCGCATGGCCGCGCGCGGCGGATACGAAGCCGCGGCCGCGCTCCACCGCCACGTCGGCGATCCCCTCGACATCGCCGCGCAGGGCCTTCCAATCCGCCGTCTCACGATTCGCGGCAGACTCGGCGCCGAGCGGTCCTGTGGCTGGCGATCCTGTGGGTTGATTGATGGTCACGGTGTTACTCCTCGGCGCTGATCGATGCGCTGTTGCCGCAGTTCAACAGCGTGCGCGGAGACAGGGTTCCGAACGGGCGCGGCGGGCGTGTCAGTCTTCGTTCAGCTGCAATTCCCTAAGGGGGCAAAGCTTGACCGGAGAGCATGACAGTGGCGACCGTTCCAACCCCGAGCCCCTGTGGTCGACCCGTCCGGCAGGGCCCCGAAGCCGCGCCTATTTTGCCGTGAGGCGGGAGGGAGTGCCCCTTGACCGCACCGGTCTTAACGCGCTTGGCTGCAACCAACGGATCGCGCTCGGCTTCCGCGCGTTCACCCACTGTATCAGGTTGAGCGTGCGCGATTCCCGCGCAGCGCCCTGAGGACCGGAGCCGGCTTACGTGGCACGTCTCGTCATCGTATCGAACCGCGTCGCAGTCCCCGAGGACGGGGGCAAGGCCGTGGCGGCCGGCGGTCTCGCCGTCGCCGTGAAGGAGGCCTTCACGGCCTATGAGGGGTTGTGGTTCGGCTGGAGCGGCAACGTCGTCGAGAATCCCTCGACGGAGCCGACGCTGATCGACCGGGGACGGGTACAATACGCCGTCGTCGATCTCTCGCCCCAGGATCACCGGGAATATTACAGCGGGTTCGCCAACCGCGCCCTGTGGCCGATCATGCATTATCGGCTCGGCCTCGGCGCCTTCTCCCGTTCGGACTATGCCGGGTACCAGCGCGTCAACCGGATCTTCGCCCGCGCGCTCGCCGACCTGATCCAGCCCGACGACATCATCTGGGTGCACGATTACCACCTGTTGCCGCTCGCCTCCGAGCTGCGCGGCCTCGGCATCGCCAACCCCATCGGCTACTTCCACCACATTCCGTGGCCGGCGGCGGACGTGTTCAACACCCTGCCGGCGAGCAACGACCTCCTGCGCGGGATCGCCGACTACGATCTCATCGGCCTGCAGACCGACCCCGACGTCCACAACCTGACCCGCAATCTCATCGACGAACTGCGGGCCATTCCGCTGGGCGGCGGCTCCCTGATGGTGGACGGACGCCGGACCCGCATCCGCAGCTTTCCCATCGGCATCGATGTGGCGGGCTTCAAGGAGGCGGCGGAGAATGCGGGCGCCAACCGCACCGTGCGCGAGACCATGGCGGGCCTGCGCACCCGCAAGCTCCTCATCGGCGTCGACCGTCTCGATTACTCCAAGGGCGTGCCCGAGCGCATGGAGGCGGTGGAGCGCTTCTTCGCCTCGAACCCGGACCAGCGCGGCAACGTCGTCTACATCCAGATCACGCCGAAATCGCGCACGGAGGTCCCCGAATACGAGGATCTCAGCCGCGAGGTGAACGAGACCGTCGGCGAGATCAACGGGGCGCTCGGCGAGCCGAACTGGACCCCGATCCAGTACGTCACCAAGGCCTATCCGAGGCCGGTCCTGGCCGGTCTCTACCGCGCCGCCCGGGTTGGCCTCGTCACGCCCATGCGCGACGGCATGAACCTCGTCGCCAAGGAATACGTGGTCGCCCAGTCCGACGAGGATCCCGGCGTCCTCGTCCTCTCGAAGTTCGCCGGCGCCGCGCGGCAGCTGCCGGAGGCGCTCCTCGTCAATCCCTACGACCGCTTCGAGGTGGCCGAGGCCATCCGCACGGCCCTCTACATGCCGCGCGGCGAACGCCTGGAGCGGTGGAAGCCGATGGTCGAGCGCATGACGCGCGAGGACGTCGACTGGTGGGCGCGCAACTTCATGACCGAGCTGGAGAATTTTCGCAGCGTCGAGCGTGAGCCGACCCGCACGGCGGCCGCTGCGGAATAAGCCTTGCAGGCCCCCATGACGAGCGGCCGCCGCTCGTCTGGCTCTCCCTATCCCGGACGTCTCTGTGACTGACAGCATGATCGGCCTCGACGACGGCGTTCCTGCGCCGCTCGGGGCGCATTTCGATGGCCGGGGCGTGAACTTCGCGCTGTTCTCGCAGAACGCCACCGCGGTGGACCTGTGCCTGTTCGAACCCGGCGAACGACTCGAGACGCGGCGTATCCGGCTCCCCTGCCGCACGGACGATGTCTGGCACGGACACCTGCGCGGGGTGTTTCCCGGCCAGCTCTACGGCTACCGCGTCCATGGCCCGTGGGACCCGGCGCGTGGGCACAGGTTCAACCCGGCCAAACTTCTCCTCGACCCCTACGCCCGCGAGATCCAGGGCCGGATTCGCTGGCACGACGCCCTCTACGGCCATCGGCGTGGCCTGCAGCGCGAGGACCAGATCGACCGGCGCGACAGCGCGGCCTACATGCCGCGCGGCGTCGTCACCGCGCCGGAGGTGCCCGACCTCGCCATCAACCCCATGCGCCGGCCCTTGTCGCAGACGGTGATCTACGAGGCCCACGTCAAGGCGCTGACGCAGCTCCACCCCGACGTTCCCGAGGCCGCACGCGGCACCTACGCGGCGCTCGCCCATCCGGCGATCATCGAACACCTCCTGAAGCTCGGCGTCACCGCCCTCCAGCTCCTGCCGATCCAGGCCTTCGCCGACGACCGCTTCCTCATCGACAAGGGGCTGGTGAATTTCTGGGGCTACTCGCCGCTGAACTATTTCGCCCTCGATCCGCGCTACCGCGGGCCGGCCGGCATCGGCGGCCTCAAGGCGGCGATCCGCGAGTTGGCGGCCGCCGAGATCGAGGTGTTCCTCGACGTGGTCTACAACCACACGGCCGAGGCCGACCATTCCGGCCCGACCCTGTCGTTCCGCGGCATCGACAACGCGAGCTATTACAAGCTCGACCCGTCCAACCCGCGCCGCGAGATCGACTGTACCGGCTGCGGCAACACCCTCGACCTCGACCATCCCCGGGTGATGCAGCTCACCCTCGATTCCCTGCGCCACTGGGTGACAGCCTACGGCGTCGCCGGCTTCCGCTTCGACCTCGCCACCAGTCTCGGCCGCACGCCCCACGATTTTTCGGCGAAGGCCGCGTTCTTCCAGGCCGTGGCCCAGGATCCGGTTCTCTCGCGGGTCAAGATGATCGCCGAACCCTGGGACATCGGCCAGGGCGGGTACCAGCTCGGGGCCTATCCGCGCGGTTGGAGCGAGTGGAACGACCAGTTCCGTGACAGCGTGCGCGGGTTCTGGCGCGGTGACCCGGGCGTCTTGCCGAAGGTCACGCAGGGGTTGTCGGGCTCGCGCGAGATCTTCGCCGCCTCCGGGCGCACGCCGCTCGCGAGCATCAACTACGCCGCTTCCCACGACGGTTTCACCCTCGCCGACGTCGTCGCCTACGAGGACAAGCACAACCTCGCCAACGGCGAGGACAACCGCGACGGCCACGGCCACAACCTCACGCGCAATTACGGTGTCGAGGGTCCGAGCGACGATCCCGCGATCCTGTCCGTACGCGCCCGCCAGAAGCGCAACATCCTCGCCACGATCTTCCTGGCGCAGGGCGTGCCGATGCTGCTGATGGGCGACGAGCGCTCGCGCAGCCAGAATGGGAACAACAACGCCTACAACCAGGACAACGCCACGAACTGGGTCGATTGGGAGAGCGACCCAGATCCGGCGCTCACGGCCTTCGTCGCGAACCTCACCCGCCTGCGCCGGGAGCAGCCGGCCCTGCGCCGACGCGACTTCCTGACCGGGGGTGCCGTGGGTGAGAGCCCGTTGCGCGACGTGCACTGGCTGTCGCCCTGCGGGGCGGAGATGGATGGCGCGGCCTGGGCCGACGACGGCCGCCAGACTTTCGGCATGCAGATCGGCAACGATCTGCCCGATGCCGACCGCCTCCTGCTCCTCGTCAATGCCGCCGAGTCCCCGTGCGATTTCACCCTCGCGCCGATCATCGACGGACCCTGGAGCCTGATGTTCGACACCACACGGGCGACCGGTGCCGTACCCGAAGGGCAGACCCTGTTTCCGGCCGGCGCGCGCGTGCATCTCGAGCCGCGTGCGCTCTATGTCCTGCGGACACGACCGGCGACGTACGGACGTTAGCGCCACGTCCACCCGGGCGAGGAACCGATCCCGCACCGCACAATTCTCTTGGGGTGGGCGGTTGCCGGAGCGCGGGTCCGCCTTACCTCGAAACGATGGAACCAGAGCGCGGCCCGTAGCCTTTTGAAGGGTCGGCGGCTGCGCCCGCCCGTCGTCCCTCACGTGATCACGAAAGACGAACCGCAATGCGGCGAGCCCATGCGATGGCCTTCGGCGGCGAAGCGGGAAAAGATGGCGTGCGGTTCGCCCTCTGGGCCCCCACGGCACAAAGCGTCGCCCTGGTGGTCGATGGAACGGACCATGACATTCCGGATGCCGGCGAGGGTTGGCGACGCGTCACCCTACCGGGCGTGAAAGCCGGGGCACGCTACGGCTACCGCATCGACAACGATCTCGTGGTGCCCGACCCGGCGTCGCGGTTTCAGCCCGACGACGTGTCCGGCCTGAGCGAGGTGATCGACCCGCGCAGCTTCGACTGGAGCGATTCCGACTGGACCGGACGCCCGTGGGAGGAAACCGTCCTCTACGAACTCCATGTCGGCACGGCGACGCGAGAGGGCACCTACGCGGCCCTCGAAGGCAAGCTCGAAGAGCTGCGCGACCTCGGCGTCACCGCCATCGAGCTGCTGCCGCTGGCCGACTTCAAGGGCACCCGCAACTGGGGCTACGACGGCGTGCTGCCCTACGCGCCGGACGGTGCCTATGGCCGCCCCGACGATCTCAAGCGCCTCGTCGACAAGGCGCATTCGCTCGGCCTGATGGTCTTCCTCGACGCGGTCTACAACCACTTCGGGCCGGCCGGGAACTACCTCCACGCCTATGCCAAGACGTTCTTCACGGAGCGGCACCAGACGCCGTGGGGTGCGGGCATCAACTTCGACGGCGAGACCAGCGGCCGGACGGTGCGGGACTTCTTCATCGAGAATTCCCTGTACTGGCTCGAAGAGTACCACTTCGATGGCCTGCGCTTCGACGCGGTGCACGCCATCCTCGACGATTCCGAGAAACACTTCATCGGTGAGCTCGCCGAGACCATCCGGGCGCGTCTGCCCGGCCGCCACATCCATCTGGTCTTGGAGAACGAGGCCAATCAGGCCAAGTGGCTGGAGCGCAAGGACGACGGCCAGCCCGTCCAGCACACGGCGCAATGGGCCGACGACCTGCACCATTGCTGGCACGTGCTGCTGACGGGCGAAGAAGCCGGCTACTACGAGAGTTTCGCGGACAAACCCGTCGCGCATCTCGCCCGCTGCCTGTCGGAGGGCTTCGCCTACCAGGGCGAGCCGTTCCCGACCCTCGACAACCACCCGCGCGGCGAACCCTCGGCGCATCTGCCGCCGTCGGCCTTCGTCACCTTCCTGCAGAACCACGATCAGGTCGGCAACCGGGCCCTCGGCGAGCGCCTGAGCGCGCTCTCGGACCCGGCCAAGCTGGCCCTCGCCCGCGCCGGCCTGCTGCTCAGCCCGCAGATACCGATGCTGTGGATGGGCGAGGAGTGGTCGGCGACGGCGCCGTTCCTGTTCTTCGTCGATTTCGCGCCGGACGAGGAGTTGAACAAGTCCGTCCGCGAGGGCCGGCGGCGCGAGTTCAAGAGCTTCGCGGCGTTCGCGGACGACACATCGGTGATTCCCGATCCGACGGAGGAGAAGACCTTCACGGATTCGCGGATCGACTGGTCGGAGATCGAGCGTGCGCCGCATCGCGGGGTCTGGGCCGACACCCGCAACCTCCTGCAGATCCGGCATCAGACCGTCGTGCCGCTCACCAAGACCGCCTATCGGGGAGCAACGGCTTCCCTGCCGCGTCCGGACGCCGCGGAGTGCACGTGGCGCTACGAAGGCGGCTGGCTTCGCTTCGTTGCCAACTTCGGCGACGCGCCGCTCCAGACGGCGCGCGGCGGCGGCCAGATCGTCTGGTGCAACGGCGCCGACGTCGTCACCGGGCAGACCATCGAACTCCCGTCCTGGACGGGCATCTTCCTGACGGGTGTGAACTGATGAGCCGCGACCTCGAACGCCTCGCCGATCTCCTCGGCGTCGCCCCCGGCTACACCGACGCCTTCGGGCAGCCCGTCGAGACGAGCCTGGAGACCCGGGCCGGCATGATCGCCGCCCTCGGCTTCCCGGTGGGCACCGATGCCGAGATCGCCGGGAGTCTCGCGGAAGTGACGGCGGTCCGCGAGGGCCTCGTTCCGTCGCTCCTGCCGGTCGAGGCCCGACGGGCCACGCGGGTACCCCTGCGGGCGTCGTCGGCCGGCACCCTGGCGTGGCGCCTCGTCGACGAGCGCGGCCATGTCCGCGAGGGCCGCGTCGCGGTTTCGGCCTCAGGTGACGCCGGCTTCGAGCTTCCGCCGCTCACGCCCGGCTACCACCGTCTGATCGCGACCCTCGGCGAGCACCGCGCCGAGTCCTGGGTCATCGCCGCGCCGCAGCGCTGCTGGCGTCCGCGCGCCTATGCGGACGAGGGTGCGCGCGATTGGGGGCTCGCGGCCCAGCTCTACGGCCTGCGCTCGCCGGACAACCTCGGCATCGGCTCCTACGCGGATGCCGGGCGGGCCGCCCGCGACGCCGGCCTGCGCGGCGCGTCGTTCCTCGGCCTCAGCCCGGTCCACGCCCTGTTCGCCACCGACCGCACCAAGATCTCGCCTTATTCGCCGTCCTCGCGCCTGTTCCTCGAGACCCTGTTCATCGAGCCCGGTGTCCTGCCGGGCTTCGTCGGCTCGAAGGCGTTCGCCCTCCTCGATTCCATGTCCGCGCGCGTCGAGGCCCTGCGCGAATCGAAGCTCGTCGACCACGCCGGTATCTGGGGCGTGCTCTCGCCGGTGCTCCGCGCCCTGTGGCAGGAATCCGCCGTCCGCGACGGCACCGATGCGCGCTTTGCCGCCTTCCGCACCGCCGGGGGGGCCGATCTCGAAGCCCACGGCACGTTCGAGGCGCTGGCCGAACATTTCCAGGGCCAGGGCGCCCAATGGCTCGGCGATTGGCCGGAAGAGTTCCAACGCAACGGCACCGAGGCCGTGCGGGCCTTCGCGGTCGAGCACGCCGAGGCCGTGACCTATCACGTGTGGCTCCAGTACCTCGCCGACCGGCAGCTCGAAGAGGCATCCGAGATCGCGCTGGGCACCGGCATGCGTCTCGGCCTCTACCGCGACCTCGCCGTGGGCGCCGATCGCGGCGGGTCCGAGATCTGGTCCCACCCCGAGCGCTTCGCCAACGGCGTCTCCATCGGCGCCCCGCCCGACCTGCTCGCCCCGAAGGGCCAGGATTGGGGCCTCCCGGCCTTCCATCCGCTGGAACTGGAGCGGGACGGGCTCGCCGCCTTCCGGGCGCTGGTCCAGGCGAACATGCGCCACGCCGGTGCCATCCGCATCGACCACGCGTTCCAGCTCGCCCGCCTGTTCCTGATCCCGCTGGGCGCCACGGCCCAGGCCGGCGCCTACGTGGCGATGCCGTTCGAGCCGATGCTGGCCGTGCTGCGCCTCGAGAGCCACCGGGCGAAGTGCCTCGTCATCGCCGAGGATCTCGGCACGGCACCCGAGGGCTTCTCCGATGCCCTGATGCAGGCCGGAATCCTGAGCTACCGCATCCTCGCCTTCGAGCGCGAGCAGGGCGCCCGCTTCAAGCCGCCGGCCGCCTATCCGCGCGAGGCGCTGACGGCCATCACCACCCACGACCTGCCGACCTTCCTCGGCTGGTGGCGCGGCGTCGACACCGACACCCGCCAGGCGCTCGGCCTCTACGATTCCGAGCGCGCCGACGCCGAGCGGCGCGAGCGCGTTGACGAGCGCACCCGCCTCACCGAGGCGTTGGCCGCCGAGCAGTTGCTGCCGAGCTACGATCCGCCGGAAGCCGCGCCCTTGGAGGCCGCCGCGCGCTACCTCGCCCGCGCGCCGTCGATGCTGACCGCCGTGCAGTACGAGGACGTGGTCTCCGAACTGTCTCAGGCCAACGTGCCGGGCTCGACGGAGGGCTACCCGAACTGGCGGCGCAAGCTCGACCGGACCCTCGAGGCCATCGCGGCCCCGGGCGGGCCGCTGGCCAAGCTCGCTGCCTCCCTGGCGGCCGAGGAACGCGGGCCGCGCTCGGGTGCCGCGCGCCTCGCCTCGGCCCCGCCGCGCGCCACCTATCGCCTGCAGTTCCACAAGGACTTCACCTTCGCGGACGCGGAAAAGATCGTTCCGTACCTGGCGAAACTCGGCATCAGCCACGTCTACGCCTCGCCGATCCAGAAGGCGCGGCCGGGCTCGACCCACGGCTACGACATCGTCGATCACGCCACCATCAACCCGGAGCTCGGCGGGGAAGAGGGCTTCGTGCGCTTCTCCGAGACCCTGCACGCGGCCGGACTGAAGCTGCTCCTCGACATCGTTCCGAACCACATGGGCGTCGGCGGGGCCGACAATCCGTGGTGGCTCTCGGTGCTCGAATGGGGCGGCCTGTCGCCCCACGCGGACGCGTTCGACATCGACTGGTCGCGCCTCGGCGCGAACAACAAGCTCGTGGTGCCGTTCCTCGGCGACCGCTACGGCGAGGCCCTGGAGAAGGGTACGCTCGAACTCAAGTTCGACCCGCAGAAAGGCGCCTTCAGCGTCTGGCACTACGAGCACGAATTCCCGATCTGCCCGCAGCAATATCCGACCATCCTCAACCGCTCGCTGGCGGCGCTGGGCGACATCGAGGACGCTGCGGCCCTCGAAGTGCTGGGGATCTCCGAACGCCTGCGCCTCATGGGCGAGGAGACCAATGCGGAACGCCGCATGGCTTTCCCGGCCGAGGCCGAGGACCTGAAGGAGCGCCTCGTCGAAGCGGTTGCGGCGTCGCCCGCCATCGCGGAGGCCATCGGGCGGACCCTTCGCCTGTTGAACGGCGCCAAGGGCCATCCCGACAGCTTCGGGCCCCTGCACCGCCTGCTGGAACAGCAATCCTACCGGCTCGCCCATTGGCGGGTGGCGGCGAGCGACATCAACTATCGCCGGTTCTTCGACGTGAACGGGCTCGCGGGCCTGCGCGTCGAGAAGTCGGATGTGTTCCAGCGTTCGCACGAGACGGTGTTCCGCCACATCCGCGAGGGCCGCATCGACGGGCTGCGCATCGACCACATCGACGGTCTCGCCGATCCGCAGGGCTACGCCCGCGCCCTGCAGGCCGCCGTCGGCCCCGGCTTCTACGTCGTCGTGGAGAAGATTCTGGAGCCCGGCGAGCGCCTGCGGCCATGGCCCGTCGCCGGCACCACCGGCTACGACGTGCTGAACCAGCTCGACGGCATCCTGGTCGACAAGGGCAAGCAAGCGGCGATCCGCGACCTCTACGAGGCGCGCACGCATTTCGACGAGCCCTACAAGTTCCAGCTTCGCGCGGCCAAGGCCGAGATCCTGGAGATCAGCTTCGCTTCGGAACTCGAGGTGATGACCTCCGACCTCAAGGCCGTGGCCGATGCCGACAGGCGCACCCGCGACTTTTCGGTGAACGCCATCCGTCGGGCGCTCATCGAGATCATCGCGCGTTTCCCCACCTATCGCAGCTATCTGCCGGGTGACCTCGACGAGAGCGACGTCGAGGACGAGGATGTCCGCCTCATCGAGAACGCGGTGAAGAAGGCCAAGCGCTGGAGCGCCCTGCCGGACCGCTCCGTGCACGACTTCGCCGCCGACGCCATGCTGGGCCGCATCGACGTCACCGGACCAGGCCGCCCCGATCCGGCGGTGATCCTGCGCTTCCGCCGCCGCTTCCAGCAGCTCACCGGCCCGGTCATGGCGAAGAGCCTGGAGGACACGCTGTTCTACCGCTTCTCCGAATTGCTGGCGCTGAACGAGGTCGGCGGCGATCCGGGCGAGTACGGCATCGACGCGGAGCATTTCCACGCCCTCCAGGCGGCCCGGGCCCGCGACTGGCCCAACGCCATGATCGCGACGGCGACGCACGACACCAAGCGGGGCGAGGACGCCCGCTCGCGCCTGCTCGCCCTCTCGGAGATGCCCGGGGACTGGGCCGAGGCCTGGACCACGTGGCGGGAATTGGCCGGGCCGCACCTCACCACCATCGACGGCGAGGCGGTGCCGGATGCCAACGACCAATGGATGTTCTTCCAGGCGATCCTGGGCGCGTGGCCGCTGGAATTGCTTGACGACGACGAGCCCGCGGCCATTGAGGATTTCCGCACGCGCCTCGACGCCTATTCCGAAAAAGCCCTGCGCGAGGCGAAGCGCCGGTCGAGCTGGGTCAACGTCGACGAATCCTACGAGGGCGCCGTCCACGCCCTCTTCGCCAAGCTCGTGGTCCCGGGCTCGGAGTTCCTGGCGCGGATGCGGCCCTTCGCCAAGCGTCTGGCGCATCTCGGCATGATCGCGGGCCTCGGCCGCACGGTGCTGAAGGCGACCCTGCCGGGCCTGCCCGACACCTACCAGGGCACGGAGTTCTGGGACTTCTCGTTCGTCGATCCCGACAATCGTCGCCCGGTGGACTATCCGGCGCTGGCCCGGTCCCTCGAACAGGGCGGCGACGTCGCCGACCTCCTGGCGCATTGGAGCGACGGACGGGTGAAGCAGGCGACCCTCGCCCGATTGCTCGCCGACCGCACCGAGCGGCCGGCGTTCTACGCCGAGGCGGACTACCAGGCCGTGGTGCCGACCGGCGGGCGCGCCGCCCATGTCATCGCGTTCACACGTTCGGATGCGACGAGTGGCGCGGGCGACCTTCTGGTGGCCGTGCCGCGCCTCGTTTCCGACCTCGTCGGGGATGCGGTGTGGAGCGGGGCGGGGTTCGCTGGAACATACCTGCCGGTGATGGCTGAAAGTGCCTGGATCGACCTCGTCACCGGGGAGACCGCCGAGGCGACGGACGGACGAATCGAACTCGACCGCCTGTTCGCGCGTCTGCCCTACGCGGTCCTGAAGCGGACGGCTTAAACGCCTTTCACAACCCTCCCCCCTGCGGGGGAGGGTTCCTGCGGAGCAGGCGGGAGAGGGGACGCCCCCTCCGGACACCGCGCTCCCCTCTCCCGACCCGCTTCGCGGGCCACCCTCTCCCGCAGAGGGGAGAGGGAAGGCGCCAGACACCAAACCCCAATGGAGCACGCATGAACGCACCGAGCCCCGCAACGCGTACCGCCCCGCGGACCGACGCCGGCGTGGTGACGCTCCCGCAGAGCCTCGCACCCCGCGCCGAGGGACCGCGCATCTACAACCTGTTCCCCCTCCTCGTCGGACAGGTCTCGGCCTGGACGGCCGAACTGCCGCGCATCGCCGGCCTCGGGTTCGACTGGGTGTACCTCAACCCATTCCACCAGACCGGCGGCTCGCGCAGCCTCTACGCGGTGGCCGACACCGACCGCCTCGACGAGCGCTTCCGCGACCAGGACGGCACCTCCGACGACGAGCAGATCCGCCGCTTCTGCGCCGCAGCCCGCGCTCAGGGCCTTTCGGTGATGACCGACCTGGTGGTCAACCACACCGCCCGCGACGGCGCGCTCGCCCGCGACCGGCCCGACCTGTTCCTGCGCGACGCCGACGGCGAGATCGAGAGCCCCTACGCCGTCGATCCCGACGATCCGAGCAAGCGCACGGTCTGGGGCGACCTCGCCGAGCTCGATTATCACACGGACAAGAGCCGCACGGAGCTGACCGCCCTGTGGTCGGGCTACGTCAACCGCCTGCAGGATCTCGGCGTCGCCGGCTTCCGCTGCGACGCCGCCTACAAGGTGCCGGCCCCCGTGTGGCGCGACCTGATCGGGGCCGCCAAGGCGGTGGAGCCCGGGTGCCTGTTCGCCGCCGAGACCCTCGGCTGCACCTTCGAGGAGGCGCAGGCGACGGCGGGCGCCGGGTTCGACTACCTGTTCAACAGCTTCGCCTGGTGGGACCTCCGGGCTCCCTGGGCCCTGGAACAGTACGACCGCCTGCGCGTCGTCGCCCCTTCCATCGCGTTCCCCGAGAACCACGACATGGCCCGCCTCGCGGCGGATCTCGACGGCGATGCCGAGGCCGTCGCCCGCCACCTCAAGGCCCGCTACGCCCTCGCGGCCTTCTTCTCGGCCGGCGTGCTCATGCCCATCGGGTACGAGTGGGGCTACGCCAAGAGCCTGCACGTGGTCGAGACCACCCCCGAGGCCCGTGAATCCAGCACCGGCATCGATATCTCCACCTATGTCACCGCCATCAACGCCCTGCGGGCCGAGCTCTCGGCCGCCAACGTCGAGGGGGCGCAGGCGCGGATCTCGGCTCCCGACGCGGATTTCGTCGCCCTCCTGCGCTTCGACACCGGCCACGGCGCCTCGGCCCGCAACGCCGTGCTGGTGCTGCACAATCCCGGCGCGACGCCCGTGACGCTGGACGCCGCCCCCCTCGTCGCCCGCACGGGCGGGATGCTCGGTGCCTTCACCGACCGCACGCCGGACGTCGCCCCCATCGCGTTCACGCCCGGCATCAGCATCGACCTGCAGCCCGGCGAAGTCCGCATCCTGAGCGCCACCCGCGACACGGTCGCGAAGGATCCGCCGCTCACCACGCCGACGGGCGAGGGCCGCGTCGTGATCGAGGCGGTGTCGCCCGAGATCGACGGCGGCCGCTCGGCGGTCAAGCGCGTGGTCGGCGAGAGCGTCCACGTCACCGCAGACATCTTCAGCGACGGCCACGAGATCATCGACGCCGAGATCCTGTCCCGCGTCGTCGGCGAGGAGATCTGGGCCTCCGACCCGATGGCGTTCATCGAGAACGACCGCTGGGGCGGGCACTTTCCCCTGGAGCGCAACGGCCGCTACGAGTTCACCATCCGGGCGTGGCGCGACGCCTTCTCGTCCTGGATGCGCGACACCCTGAAGAAGCGCGACGCCGGGGTCGACGTCCAGCTGGAGACCGTCGAGGGCATCGCCTTCGTGGTCGACGCCACCGACGAGGCCGACGGCGCCGATCGCGAACGCCTGAAGGCGCTGGCCACCGCCTTGGACGCCGAGACCACGGGCTCGGCGGCCCAGCTCGACCTCATGCTGGCGCCGGAGAACGCCCGCCTCGTCCGCCGCTACGCACCGCGGGTGAACCTGTCGCGCTATCCCGTCAACGTGCCCGTCATCGCCGACCGCCTCGCAGCCCGGTTCTCGGCCTGGTACGAGATCTTCCCGCGCTCGCAGTCCATGGACGTCAGCCGCCACGGCACCTTCGACGACGTGATCGCTCGCCTGCCCGAGATCCGCGAACTCGGCTTCGACGTGCTGTACTTCACCCCGATCCACCCCATCGGCAAGACCAACCGCAAGGGCAAGAACAACACCCTCAAGGCGCTGGAAGGCGATGTCGGCTCGGTCTACGCCGTCGGCTCGGAGGCGGGCGGGCACGAGGCGGTGCATCCCGACCTCGGCACCCTCGAGGATTTCCGCCGGCTGGTGGCGGCGAGCCACGCCTACGGCATGGAGATCGCCCTCGACTTCGCCATCCAGTGCTCGCCCGATCACCCCTGGATCAAGGACCACCCCGAGTGGTTCGAGTGGCGCCCCGACGGCACGCTCAAGTTCGCCGAGAATCCGCCGAAGAAGTACGAGGACATCTCCAACGTCCACTTCTATGGCGGTGCCATGCCGTCCCTGTGGATCGAGCTGCGCGACATCGTGCTCGGCTGGGCCGCCCTGGGTGCCCGCATCTTCCGCGTTGACAATCCGCACACCAAGCCGATCCCGTTCTGGGAGTGGATGATCGGAGAGGTGAACGGCCGCTACCCGGACGTGATCTTCCTCGCCGAGGCCTTCACCCGGCCCAAGATGATGAAGAAGCTCGCCAAGGCCGGCTACCAGCAGAGCTACACCTACTTCACCTGGCGCGACACCAAGGCCGACCTCATCGCCTACTCCACCGAGCTCGCCGGCGAGATGGGCGAGTATTACCGGCCGAACTTCTTCGCCAACACGCCCGACATCAACCCGATCTACCTGCAGACCAGCGGGCGGGCCGGATTCGTGGTGCGCGCCACCCTCGCCGCGACGCTGTCGAGCGTCTGGGGCATCTACAACGGCTTCGAACTCTGCGAGGCCGCGCCCTATCCCGGTAAGGAAGAGTATCTCAACTCCGAAAAGTACGAGCTGAAGGCCTGGGACTACGACCGGCCCGGCAACATCCGTGAGCACATCGTCAAGCTCAACCGCATCCGCCAGGACAACCCGGCCCTGTGGGATTTCCGCAATGTGGTGTTCACGGGCGCCTACAACGACGAGATCATCGCCTACGCCAAGACGACGCCCGAGGGCGACAACTGCATCTTCACCATGGTCAACCTCGACCCGAAGAACCGCCAGGAATGCACCTACGAGGTGCCGCTCTGGCTTCTCGGCCAACCCGACGACGGCGCCGTCGAGGTCGAGGACCTGTTGCTGGGCTACACGTTCGAACTGCGGGGCAAATCCCACCGCATCGCCTTCGATCCGGCCGAGCGTTCGGCCATCGTCTGGCGCCTTCGGGCCCCGCGCCGGGTTGCGCCTTGAACGCACCCATGTCAGCAGAAACCCCGGCGATCGGACCCGATCGTCGCGGTGTCGCCTCAGTGTCGGCGCCTATCCCTCCGACGGACGCCGCACCCGGCGATCCCCGTACGGGCCCCGGTGCGCACACTCCGACCACGCCCTTGAACTCGATGCATGAGGCAACGACGCGATGATCGATCGCAGCGATCCGCAATGGTACCGTGACGCCATCATCTATCAGATCCACGTCAAGTCGTTCTTCGACTCGAACAACGATGGGATCGGCGATTTCGAGGGCCTGACGCAGAAGCTCGACTACGTCCGCGACCTCGGGGTCACGGCGATCTGGCTGATGCCGTTCTATCCGTCGCCCCTGCGCGACGATGGCTACGACATCGGCGACTACCGTGAGGTCAACGCCTCCTACGGGACCATGGAGGAGTTCCGGAAGTTCGTGGAGGCCGCGCACGAGCGCGGCCTGCGCGTCATCACCGAGCTCGTCATCAACCACACCAGCGACCAGCACCCCTGGTTCCAGCGCGCCCGCGAAGCGCCGGCCGGGTCGCCGGAACGCGACTTCTACGTCTGGTCGGACACCGACACGCCGTATTCCGACACCCGCATCATCTTCCTCGACACCGAGACGTCGAACTGGACCTGGGACCCCGTCGCCAAGCAATATTTCTGGCACCGGTTCTACAGCCACCAGCCGGATCTCAACTTCGACAACCCCGTCGTGCTGGAGGCCGTCATCGAGGTGATGCGCTACTGGCTCGACATGGGTGTCGACGGTCTGCGCCTCGACGCGATCCCCTACCTCATCGAGCGCGACGGCACGAACTGCGAGAACCTGCCCGAGACCCACACGGTCATCAAGGCGATCCGCGCCGCCCTCGACGCGAGCTATCCCGACCGGATGCTGCTGGCGGAAGCCAACCAGTGGCCGGAGGAGACGGCGCAGTATTTCGGCGACGGCGACGAATGCCACATGGCGTTCCACTTCCCCCTGATGCCGCGTATGTACATGGCCATCGCCCGGGAAGACCGGCACCCGATCACCGACATCATGCGCCAGACCCCGGAGATCCCCGAGGGCTGCCAGTGGGCCATCTTCCTGCGCAACCACGACGAGCTGACCCTGGAAATGGTCACCGCCGAGGAGCGTGATTACCTCTGGTCGTTCTACGCCGCCGAGCGCCGCGCCCGCATCAATCTCGGCATCCGGCGCCGCCTCGCGCCGCTCCTCGAGAACGACCGGCGCAAGATCGAACTCATGAAGTCCCTCGTCCTGTCGATGCCGGGCACGCCGGTGTTGTACTACGGCGACGAGATCGGCATGGGCGACAACATCTATCTCGGCGACCGCGACGGCGTACGCACCCCGATGCAGTGGTCGCCCGACCGCAACGGGGGCTTCTCCCGGGCCAATCCGGCGAAGCTGTTCCTGCCCTCCGTGCAGGACCCGATCTACGGGTTCGACGCCATCAACGTCGAGGCGCAGACCCAGTCGCAGACCAGTCTGCTGAACTGGACCCGGCGCATGATCGCCATCCGCAACAACTCCGTCGCCCTCGGGCGCGGCGGCATGCAGTTCCTGTATCCGTCGAACCGCAAGGTGCTGGCCTGGATCCGCGAGTTCGAGGGCGAGCGCGTTCTGTGCGTCGCCAACCTGTCGCGGGCCCCGCAGGCGGTGCAGCTCGACCTGTCGGAACTGCGCAACGCCGTGCCCATCGAGCTTACCGGCGGCTCGGAATTCCCGGCCATCGGCGAGCTGCCCTACCTGCTGACGCTACCGAGCTACGGCTTCTACTGGTTCTCCCTGAGTGCCGCCAACACCGGCAGCATCGGCCCGCAGCCGGAGACGCCGGAACTGTTCACCCTCGTGCTCACCGGCGGCATAGACACCCTGATGGCGGGCCGCGAGCGCACCGCCTTCGAGCGCACCGTGGCGCCGCGCTTCATCGCCACCCGGCGCTGGTTCGGCGCCAAGGGCTCGCGCATCAAGTCCGTGCAGGTCATCGACAGCGTCGCCCTCAAGGACGACACCGGCGAGGCGCGCTTCCTCCTGCCGCGCGTGGCGGTCCACCTCGCCAACGGCGAGCGGCAGGATTACTTCGTGCCCGTGGCCGTCGACGAGGGCCGCGAGGACGAGACCCTTATGCCGTTCGCCGTGGCCCGCGTCCGGCGCGGTCCGCGCACGGGCCTGCTGTTCGGAGCCTCCGCCTCGCCGGCCTTCGCCGTCGCCATGGTGGAAGGCATGCGGGAAGGCCGCGAACTGCCCACCGAGACGGGCAAGCTCGTGTTCTCGACCACCTCCGCCTTCGACCCGGCGATCACGTTCGATGCCGGCGAGGTGCGCAACCTCAGCGCCGAGCAGAGCAACACCTCCATCGCCATCGGCTCCAAGATGATGCTGAAGCTGCTCCGGCGGCTCCAGACCGGCGTGCATCCCGAGATCGAGGTCGGGCGCTTCCTCACGGAGACGGCGCATTTCTCCAACACGCCGGCGCTGCTGGGCGTGGTCGAGCATGTCGATCCCGACGGCGTCCGCACCGCCATCGCCGTTCTGCAGAAGTTCGTCCTCAACCAGGGCGATGCCTGGACCCTGATGCTGGAAGGCCTGCGCCGCGACTTCGACACGGTGGTGCTCGCCCCCGAGAGCGAGGCGCCGACGCCGGACGAGGCCTTCGAATCCCACCTGCGCTGGGCGGTCCTGCTCGGCCGGCGCACGGCCGAGATGCACAACGCCTTCGCGGTGGAGACGGACGACCCGGCCTTTGCGGCCGAGCCGTTCGAGCATGCGGACCTGCAGGCGCTCGGCGAAGACACCCGCCGTCAGGCCGAGCGGGCCTTCCGGGGCCTCGACGCCCTGGCGGGACGGGCGGCCAACGTGGCGAGCACGGAACTCGCCGGCCGCCGCCGCGAGGTCGAGGACGCCATCGAGGCGCTCACGGCCCGGGCACCCGTCGGCGCGATGAAGACCCGCATCCACGGCGATTACCACCTCGGCCAGGTCCTGGCCGCGGAGGACGACCTCATCATCGTCGACTTCGAGGGCGAGCCCTCGCGACCGGCCGACGAACGCCGCCTCAAGTCGACGCCCCTGCGCGACGTCGCCGGGATGATGCGCTCGTTCGCCTACGGCGCCGAGACCGTGACCCGCGAGATCGCCGTGCGCTTCGCCGATTCCGAGGAGCGGGCACGCCGGGCCTCCATCGCCTGGCGCGGCATGATCGATGCAGCCTTCCTCGACGGCTACCGGGAGGCCGTCTCGGTCAGCCGCGCCGCCGTGACGGACGCGGAGACGGAGAGCCGGCTGCTCAAGCTCTGCCTCCTGACCAAGGCCCTCTACGAGGTCGATTACGAGGCCAACAACCGTCCCGACTGGATCGAAATCCCCGCACGTGGGGTTCTGACCATTCTGGACGACATCAAGAAAGGCGTTTGAATGACGGGCATCGACGAGACGTTCGCGGGCCGCACCGGGCACGCATCGGCAACCTCGGGGGCCGCGAACGTAACGCCTGTTGCCACGGGCACGCGGGCGCCTGCTGAGACGCGCGGCGTGCACCCCGACGCGGTCGCCGCCATCATGTCGGCGAACCACGGCGACCCGTTCTCGGTGCTCGGCCCCCACGAGGTCGGGCCGGGCACCTGGGAGGTTCGGGCCGTGCTGCCCGAGGCGAAGGGCGCCACCCTGCTGACGGCGGGCCAGCGCATTCCGTTCGAGCGCAAGCACCCGGACGGCTTCTTCGTCGCCCGGGTCGAATCCCAGGGCCGCCCGCTCTACGAACTCGCCGTCGAGGACTGGGACGGCACCGAGCGCACCCGCCACGACCCCTACGGCTTCGGCTCGTCCCTGGAGCAGCACGACATCGACGCCCTGCGCGAGGTCGGCAGCAACGTCACCTACCGCATCCTCGGAGCCCAGGCGCGCGACGTCGACGGAATCCAGGGCTTCCGCTTCGCCGTATGGGCCCCCAACGCCCGCCGGGTCAGCGTGGTCGGCGACTTCAACGCCTGGGACGGCCGGCGCCACCCCATGCGCCTC
Organism: Methylobacterium sp. Leaf112; assembly: GCF_001423295.1. Taxonomy (GTDB): domain Bacteria; phylum Pseudomonadota; class Alphaproteobacteria; order Rhizobiales; family Beijerinckiaceae; genus Methylobacterium. The sequence continues at coordinate 451,907 of NZ_LMNG01000031.1, forward strand.
TGGCAGAATGGCGGCGTTTGGGAGCTGTTCATCCCCGGTCTGAAGGCCGGCGCGCACTACAAGTTCGAGCTGCGCGGCCCCGACGGTACGGTCCTGCCCCTCAAGGCCGATCCCGTCGCCTTCGCGGCGCAGCACCCGCCGGAGACCGCCTCCGTGCTCCAGGGGACCAGCACCCCGACCTGGAGCGACGCGAAGTGGATGGAGACGCGCGGGGTCAAGGACCCGCGCTACGTGCCGATCTCGATCTACGAGGTCCATCTCGGGTCGTGGGCGCGGGTGGCCGAGGAGGGCAACCGCTACCTCACCTACAAGGAGCTCGGCGACCGGCTCATCCCCTACGTGAAGGAAATGGGCTTCACCCACATCGAGATGCTGCCGATCACGGAATTCCCGTTCGACGGCTCGTGGGGCTATCAGCCGGTCTCGCTGTTCGCGCCGACGAGCCGGTTCGGCACGCCCGACGACTTCGCCGCCTTCGTCGACGCCGCGCACGCGGCCGGCATCGGCGTGATGCTCGACTGGGTGCCGGGCCACTTCCCGCTCGATGCCCACGGTCTCGGCCAGTTCGACGGCACGCACCTCTACGAGCACGCCGACCCGCGCCAGGGCTTCCACCAGGATTGGGGTACCTACATCTACAATTTCGGCCGAACGGAGGTCTCGACCTTCCTCGCCGCCAACGCCCGGTTCTGGCTCGAACACTACCATCTCGACGGCCTGCGCGTGGATGCCGTCGCGTCGATGCTCTACCTCGACTATTCGCGCAGGCAGGGCGAGTGGATCCCCAACCGCTACGGCGGCAACGAGAACCTCGACGCCATCGACTTCCTGCGCAAGACCAACGAGGCCACCTACAGTCACGCCCCCGGCACCCTGACGGTGGCGGAGGAATCGACCTCGTGGCCGGGCGTCTCGCACCCGACCTACACCGGCGGCCTCGGCTTCGGCTTCAAGTGGAACATGGGGTGGATGCACGACACCCTGAACTTCGTCTCGAAGGAGACGATCCACCGGCGCTACCACCACCACGACCTGACCTTCGGCCTGCTCTACGCCTTCTCGGAGAACTTCATCCTGCCCCTGTCCCACGACGAGGTTGTGCACGGCAAAGGTTCGCTGCTCGGCAAGATGACCGGTGACCGCTGGCAGAAATTCGCCAATCTCCGGGCCTATTATGGCTTCATGTGGGGTCACCCCGGCAAGAAGCTGCTCTTCATGGGCTGCGAGTTCGGCCAGGAGAAGGAGTGGAACCACAACCAGTCCCTCGACTGGCACCTCCTCGACGATCCCCACCACCAGGGCGTCAAGGATCTGGTCCGCGATCTCAACCACCTCTACGCCGCCGTGCCGGCCCTCCACACCCGCGACACGGAGGCCGCCGGCTTCCAGTGGCTGGTGGCGGACGACCAGGACAACAGCGTCATCGCCTGGGCCCGCAAGGGCCGCGAGGCCGGCGAGGTCGCCGTGGTGGTCTCGAACTTCACGCCCGTCGTGCGCGAAGGCTACCGGATCGGCGTGCCGGAGGCGGGGTTCTACCGCGAGGCCATCAACTCCGATGCCGAGCGCTACGGCGGCTCCAATGTCGGCAACATGGGCGGGGTCCGAGCCGAAGCCGTGCCGAGCCACGGCCAGAGCCACTCCGTCAGCCTGACCATCCCGCCGCTCGCCACGACGATTTTTGTCCGCGAGGATTGAGGCCAGCCTCCAGGGCGGACGAAAAAGCCGGCGGTGTCCTCGCGACGCCGCCGGCTTTTTCGTAGGCCCATGGCCTCAGCCATCCTCCAGGGGGAACCGCTCGGCGACCCAATAGGGTTCGAGGGGGCTGCCGACGATGTTCTCCGCCTCCCACCGGTGCAGGAGCGCGGCCAACCCCGCCCGATCGTCGGCCATCAAGGGAACGCCGACCTCGCAGAGGCGGTCATACATCGGTTGGCGGCGCGCTTCGTCCAGGATGCGGTCCGGGCGATAGTAGCCGTCGGTCTTCGCCCACATTGCCCGCGCTGCGTCGAGTTCGCCAAGGGCAATGGCGGTGATGAGATGCCAATACGGATGGAGATGCCCAATCGTGGCAGGGCGCGTACGAGCGAAGTTCAGGCACTTGCGTGTCGTATCCAGGGGTCGAAGCGTCGCGATCGCATCGGCTTCGACCCGCGTGACAAAGTCAGCGTACATCGTCGGATCAGACCAAAACCAACCTTGCCCTCCCGCGAAACCAGCCGATCGCCATATCCGGTCACTGCAGCGGCCGAGTCCCTCCCACGACCAAGTACTGGGCATAAAGAACTCGGACAGATGCCACCTGACGACACACCAATCCGGATCGCTGGTTCGGTCGATCAAAACGAGTCGCCCAACCGATCCCACCGGGCGAAGCCAGAGTGTCTGGTGTCCCACGAGGACGAGGTCCGGGTTCCTTTCCAGAAGCGGCTGCACCAGGCTCTTGATCTGACGCTTCGTCGTCATGTCTGCGGCTTGATCTGGTTCATGATGATACCTCGGGACTCAGGATAGTTAAGCTTGGCAGCTCTCACCAGACGCAATGCCCGCTGGGCTCCAGATACGTATTCCCTGTTTTAATATCGTAGATACAAACCATATTTTTTCGAGATAGTTCATAAATATCCAGCCGTATTGTATCCAATCTGCCATATTTCAGCTCTTCTCCATCATCATTCAAAGAAAATTCGACCTTCACGTTAGGATACATTCGAGCAAGGATTGTTCGTCCAGCATCAAGATGGATCATACTCCCAAGTCTGGTATTATCCAGAAGCGGGTTCAGAGCCTTTAACCGCTTGGCCGCTTCGTCCGTCGTCGCCTGCACCTCGCGATTGAGAGGGCACTCTTGGTCGAGGGTCGCCTGGTCGACCCTGCCGACCCAAGCGAGCGGGTTAGTCCTTTCCCGCATACGGTTCGAAATGGTAGCGCATGGCCGTAGTTCCGGGGGCCTTACCGAAACTCGGCCCCCGCGCGGCGAGGTAGGCGAACAGGAACGCCGACGCTTCCAAAGTCGCCGCCACGGCGGGTGCGACGACGAACGGCACGACCGGCAGGAAGACCGGCCGAATCGTCGCCTCGGGCGGGGTCCCCGATCCCGCGAACGTCGCGCGCGAGAGCACCTCGCCGGTCTGTCCGTCGCGGATGGTCTGGACGTCGCCCTCGGTCTCGAACAGGCGGCTCTCGCCGTCGGGCGTGATGACCCGGTGCTGCTCGTCCCAGTCGCCACGTCCGGAGCGGACCCGGATCGACAGGACTTCGCCACCGCCGTCCAGCAACGTCCGCTGCTGCGTCTGCGTCGGTGCACCGCCCCCGCCTCCGGACGGGCTCCACTGCCCGCCGCCGCCCTGGCCCGCCGGAACGCGGGGCTGATTTGGGTCGTACTTCCGCATCAGGTGGCGGACGCGGAGCAGCTTCGTCTACGTGGTCAGAAGGGCGAGGCGAAGCCGCATCGCTTCGAGATCATGGGTCGTCCGGGGATAGGTGGCTCGGTCGCGCGCTGGCATGGCGAACACCTTTGTCCATGAAATGTTCTACCGTAAGATGCACAAAATAGGAAATTATTCAAGATAGATCGGCTCTGCCCGCGCGACCGCTGGCGAGTGCCCGAACGAAAAACGCCGCCCCGGAAACGGGACGGCGTGATGGTAACACTGCAAAGAACCCGGTCCGCGAGGGACCGGAGGAGGGGCCTCAGGCGGCCTGATGGCGCGGAAGCAACTTGCGGTTCACCAGCATCTCGGCGATCTGCACGGTGTTGAGGGCGGCACCCTTGCGCAGGTTGTCCGACACGCACCAGAACGCGAGACCGTTCTCCACGGTGGCGTCCTCGCGGATGCGCGAGATGTAGGTGGCGTCCTCGCCCGCCGCCTCGTGCGGGGTCATGTAGCCGCCCGGCTCGCGCTTATCGACCACGAGGATGCCGGGGGCCGAGCGCAGGATCGCCCGGGCCTCGTCGGCCGACATCGGGCTCTCGAACTCGACGTTGACCGCCTCGGCATGGCCGATGAACACCGGCACCCGCACGCAGGTGGCCGTGAGCTTGATCTTCGGGTCGAGCATCTTCTTCGTCTCGGCCATCATCTTCCACTCTTCCTTCGTGAAGCCGTCTTCCATGAAGACGTCGATCTGAGGGATGACGTTGAAGGCGATGCGCTTCGGAAACTTCTCCTGCACCATCTGACCGGCGGTGAAGACCGAGCGGGTCTGCTGGAACAGCTCGTCCATGGCGTCCTTGCCGGCGCCGGAGACCGACTGGTAGGTCGAGACCACCACGCGGGTGATCTTCGCCACATCGTGCAGGGGCTTCAGGGCGACGACGAGCTGGGCCGTGGAGCAGTTCGGGTTGGCGATGATGTTGAGCTTGGAGAAGCCCAGGATCGCGTCCGGGTTCACCTCGGGCACGATGAGCGGCACGTCCTGATGGTAGCGGAACGCCGACGAGTTATCGATGACGACGCAGCCGGTCTGGCCGATGCGCGGCGACCATTCCTTGGAGGTCTCGCCGCCCGCCGACATCAGGCAGATGTCCGTGTCGGAGAAATCGTAGGAATCGAGCGCCTGCACCTTCAGGATCTTGTCGCCGAATGAGACCTCCTGCCCCATGGAGCGGCGCGAGGCGATGGCCACCACCTCGTCGGCGGGAAACGCCCGCTCGGACAGGATATCCAGCATCTCGCGGCCCACATTGCCCGTGGCACCGACGACGGCGACCTTGTAACCCATGATCCTCACCAATCCGCTCGAAGCGCCCGGCCCGGGGCCGGCGCCCGGCACGAGCGCGGCGGCACCATTCGGGATCGGACGCCGTGTCCAGACCCTCCCCGCCGTGCGCCGCGCCGCCCCTTCGGGTGGTGCGGTCGCCTGCCGGCCGCGGAGGTCACACCGCAGCGCGGCATGATTCGTCAAGGGCGGGAGCAAGACGCCTTGCTCCCGAACCTGTCAAGGGTTCGGAGCCCCGGGGAAGGGCGCCTACGCCACCCGCGCCGGCCGCTGCGCGAGCCCGTCGCGGATCTCGGCCAGGATCGCGTAGGAGCGCCGGCGGGCCGCCGGATCGTGGATCGCGCTCGCGACCATGAGCTCGTCCGCTCCGGTCTCGGCCACCAGATCGACGAGACCCCGCGCGACGGTCTCGGGCGACCCGACGAGGGCGCGGGCGAGCATCCGCGAGGCCTGGGCCTTCTCCGCCGGCGACCAGTAGGTCTCGATGCTGTCGATGGGGGGCTGCAGCAGGCCGCGCGTGCCGCGCAACAGGTGCGTGAACTGCTGCTGGGCCGAGGTGAACAGGCGGCGCGCCTCGGCATCGGTGTTGGCCGCCACCACGTTCACACCGATCATGGCGTGGGGCTTCGGGCACTGCGGGGAGGGGGTGAAGTTGGCGCGATACGTCGCCAGCGCCGGCAGCAGGGCGTCCGGGGCGAAATGCGACGCGAAGGCGTAGGGCAACCCGAAGGCGGCGGCGAGTTGCGCCCCGAACAGGCTCGACCCCAGGATCCACAGGGGCACCTTCAGCCCCGTGCCCGGCACGGCCTGCACCGCCTGACCCGGCTGGAGATCGCCGAACAGCGCCTGGAGTTCACGCACGTCCTGCGGAAAGGTGTCGGCTGCCTCCGGCATGCGGCGCAGGGCCCGCGACGTGCGCGGATCGGTGCCGGGCGCGCGGCCGAGGCCGAGGTCGATCCGGCCGGGATACAGCGCCTCGAGGGTGCCGAACTGCTCGGCGACCACCAGAGGCGCGTGGTTCGGCAGCATGATGCCGCCGGCACCGACGCGGATGCGCTGCGTGCCGCCCGCGAGATAGCCGACCACCACCGCCGTGGCCGCGCTGGCGATGCCGATCATGTTGTGGTGCTCGGCCACCCAGTAGCGCCGGTAGCCGAGATCCTCCGCGTGTCGGGCGAGCGCGAGGGCGTTGCGCAGGGCATCCCCAGGGGTCGAGCCCTCGGGCACCGGGGCGAGGTCGAGGACGGAGAGCGGAATCATAGCGTGTCGGTATCCCTGATCGCGCCCGAGCTCGGACCTGAACGTCCCCCGTTCGAGAGATCGCGACGGGGAAGCGCGGAGACAAGCCGGGGCTCCCATGCGGCCGCCGCATGGGTCGGCGCTCCCGAACTTAAAGGTGCGATTCACCGAGACCGAGAAATCCGCCGCCGATCCTCGCGTGGGAAACCGGATCGTACCGGGTGATCCGCGAGGGTCGACGCCACGGGTCGTCCAGGGGGGCCGCTCGTCCGGCGGAGGGGTGCGGTTGCGGCGGATCACCACGAGCGACGATACGGCGGAGAGACCCGGTTCGACCGGCGGCCAGCGGCATCCCTCGACGGCCCTGCGGATCTCCGCGCGCCTCGCCTGCGCGGCGGCCGCCATCGCAGCGCTCAGCCTGCTCGCCCGCGAGAGTCGCGAGAACGGCAGGACCGGCCCGCCGCCCGGGGCGATGGCGGGCGATGCCCCGACGGTCATGTCCGAGGCGCCGAAGCCGTTCGTGCCGAGCGTGGGCGTCGCCGTCCGGCCGGCCGTACCCACCGCCATGGCAGCGCCGCGTTTCCGCCTCGACGATCCCGATGCCCTGGAGCCGGCCCGTGCCGAGGGAACCCGCATCGATCCCGCCAGCGGGCGTCGCGAGGAGACCCTGAACCAGGGCGCCTTCCCGAACATCGAGGCGCCCTATCTGCGCCTGACCGTCGGCGATACGGGGCAGGGGGACCCCACCCCCGGCCTGTTCGTCACCCTGGTGCGGCGCGCGGCGGACGGGCCGGGCCTGTCGGTGATCCGCACGGGCGAGCGCGGACGCCTCGCGACCAAGTTCGGCCTGATCGAGACCCTGGAGGCGACCTTCAGCGGCCCCCTCGACCGGGTCTGCACCGGTTTTGCCGGATCGGCCGGCGCGGCGCTCCGCTTCGAAGGCTGGCTCTGCGCTCCCCTCGGGCAGGCACCGGAGCCCCGCGCCGTGGCCTGTGCCCTCGACGCCCTGGTGCCCCTGGCGCCAGGCGTTCCCGGCTTCGATGGTCTGCGCGATCCGGCCTGCCGCCCGGCCCCCGACACCCGAACCGGCTCCCTGGCGGTGGTGGGCAAACGAAAAAATGAGGCTCAAGTGCGGCGGAACACGCAAGCGCGGCCATAATTGTGGAACCAGCCCTGGGCTCGCACGTCGTATCCCCATAAGGACGGCCGAGTTTCTTAATCAGTTCGGCCTACACATCCTCCTCTCATCTGAACAAGGTGCATCATGCGCGCTGCCACGATTGCCCTGATGGGCGCCCTGACCCTCTCCGGCGTCGGACTCAACACCGCCGCCGAGGCCCAGGGCCGCTACGCTCCCGCCGGCGTGCGCGTGAGCCAGCCGCTTCCGATCCGCATTCGTCCGCGCAGCTGGCTCGATGCCGGCAACGTCGTCGAAGCCAACAACGGTTCGGTCAGCAACCCGGCCACGAACCCGCAGCTCATCACGGCGAGCTACCTGAACTCCCCGCCCTACGGCCGCAACGATCGTTTCGGCACCGGCATCCTGGCCGATCCGATCACCAACGGTCCCTTCATCGGAGCCCGGTCGAGCGCGATCCGCAACATCGACTTCTCACCGCTCGACCCGATCCTCGATCCGACCTCGCCCCTGGCCGGTCGCTACTGAGCGATCCGATCGCGACGTGAATCGAGCGGCGTCGTCCCCCGGGACGGCGCCGCTTTCGTTCGCCTCGAAGAGCTTTCGTTCGCCTCGAAGACATGTCGAATTCCCGTCGCGTCGCGATTACAACGGCGAATCTCCGGCCGCACCGTCGCCCGCCGGGTGGGACGCGCCGCACATGATCACAGAGGAGACGGCTCGCGACGTGCCCCGAGGGTCTGGCTGGCGCCGAGCCCTGCGCTGGCTGCCGATCGCGTCGCTGGTCACCGTATCGCTGGCGATCCTCGTCTCGGGGGTCGCACACCTCCTCGACCTCGACGCGCTCCTGGCCTCCCGCGCCTGGCTGACCACGGCGGTGGCAGGGAATCCGATCGGCGCCATGGCGGTGGCGGCCCTCGCCTACGTGACTGCGGTGGTCGTCTCCGTCCCCGCGAGCCTGTTTCTCACGGTCCTGTGCGGCTTCTTGTTCGGCATCGTGCCGGGTGCGCTCATCGCCGTGGCCTCGGCGAGCACGGGCGCGGCCATCGTGTTCTCCATCGGCCGGGGGCCCGCCTCGGAACTGCTGCAACGGCGGGCGGGTCCGCGCCTGGCCGGCCTCGCCGAAGGGTTCCGCCGCGACGCCTTCGGCTACGTCGCCTTCCTGCGGCTCCTGCCCATCTTCCCGTTCTGGCTGACCAACCTCGCGCCGGCCGCGTTCGGCGTTCCCCTGCGCACCTTCCTGCTCGCCACGATCGTCGGCCTCAGCCCCGGTGCCCTGGTCTACGCCACCACGGGTGCCGCCATCGAGGAAGTGGTGGCGGCGCACGAGACCGCGAAGGCCGCCTGCATCCTGGCGGACGGCGCGGATTGCGGGCAGACCCTGACCCTGCGCAGCCTGATCACTCCGAAAATGCTCGCCGGCCTCGGTGCCCTGGCGGCCTTCGCGCTCCTGTCCGTCGTGCTGCGCCGCCGCCTGGCCCGACGACCGGGACGGGATCGAGGCGACGACGCGGAAATCGGTTCCGGCATCTGACGCGCGCGGCCGAAAGCGCAGCCCGGTTTTCGTTCATGTAGAATCGTACTAGAAACGGCGTCCAAGCCAACCATATTCCTGTCATGATGCGGGAAAAGCATACCGGCGGGGAGACATCCCGCCAAAACCTGGCCTGTCGCCTCGTATATTTTATTCAGAACGGCGATCCGAGCATCGAATTTCGCGTCGCTGTTCCGATGGACCTTGCTGGGCATGATACGTGATGTTCGATGGATCGAGACTTCGATCCGGAACAACGATCACGATTGAGAGCTTTTCACACGAAATTCCTATTGCCGAGGTTGAAAGTCTTGACCAGGTCTCGCTCCGAATCCGAGACTCTCTCCATGGGCACGCCCGTCACCGCCCCGGCGGCGGACGCGGAACCGGCCCATTCCTGGTGGATCCGCCGGAGGATCGGCCTCTCCGGCCGGGTGTTCCTGCTGACCGTCGCCCTCGTCGGCCTGTGCGAGGTCCTGATCTACGTTCCGACGGTGGCGAACTACCGGGTGATGTGGTTGTCGGACCGGATCGCGGCGGCCCGGGTGGCCGCCCTCGTGGTCGATGTCTCGCCCCGTTCCGGCGTCTCGAACGACCTCACCGAACGCTTGTTGCGCGGCGTCGGCGCCCAGGCGGTGATCGTGTCCGGCAACGACGCCCGCAAGGTCATCGCCCGTGAGCCCCTGCCGGACTCCGTGTCCCGCGTCGTCGATCTCGGAGCCAACAGTTGGGGGCACTCCATCGCGGGCACGTGGTCGACCCTGTTCCTGCCGGCATCAACGCCGATCCGGGTCGTCGGCAAGCCCCAGGAGGGCTTCGATCCGGTGGAGGTCATCCTCGACGAGGCCCCCCTGCGGCGCGCCATGGTGGCGTTCTGCCTGCAGTTGCTCGGCACCTCGCTGATCATCGCGGCGGTCGTCGCCGGCCTCGTCTTCTTCGTGCTGCAGCGGGTCATCGTACGGCCGGTGCGGCTGCTCGTCTCGAACATCACCGCCTTCGCCGACGATCCGGAGGAGACCGCCCGGGTCATCGTTCCGTCGGGGCGCAACGACGAGCTCGGCGACGCCGAGACGGCCTTGGCGCGAATGGAGACGGCCCTGGCCGGCGAGCTGCGGGCCAAGCGGCACCTGGCCGATCTCGGCCTCTCCGTCAGCAAGATCAACCACGAGATGCGCAACCTTCTCACCACCGCGCAACTGCTCGGCGATCGCCTAGAGGGGGTCACCGATCCGGTGGTGCAGCGCGTCGCCCCGCGCCTGGTCGCCACCCTCGGCCGCGCGATCCGGTTCTGCGAGGAGACCCTGGCCTACGGGCGGGCGACGGAACGCCATCCCCAGCAACGCACGGTTCCGCTCGCGCCGCTCCTCGCGGATCAGGCCGATCTGTCCGGGTGCGCGCCGGACTCGCCCGTGGTCATCCAGGAGCGGTGCACAGCGGACCTCACCGTGCATGCCGACCCCGAACAGCTGTCGCGGGCGCTCGCCAACCTCGTGCGCAATGCGGTCCAGGCCATGGCGGACGAGAAATCGAACGATGCTCCCCGGATCATCCTCGAGGCGAGCCGGACCGGCGACACCGTCTTGATCCTCGTCAGCGACAACGGTCCGGGCCTGCCGGCGCGCGCGCGCGCGCATCTGTTCGCCCCGTTCAAAGGGTCGACCCGGCCCGGCGGTACCGGCCTCGGCCTCGCCATCGCGGCGGAGCTCATCGGCCTCAACGGCGGCACGATCACCCTCGATCAGAGCGAGACCGGCGTCCGGTTCCGGATCACCCTTCCGGCGGAGAAGCGGGCCTGACTTAAGGCCCTGCGCCGACGCCCCGGCAGGCCTACTCGGCCGCCGCCAGGGTGAGACCCGGGACGGTGATGCCGATGTCGCGCAGCAGTTCGGCGTCGGCATCGGTCTCGTTGTTGGCCGTGGTCAGCAGGCGCTCGCCGTAGAAGATCGAGTTGGCCCCGGCGAGGAAGCACAGGATCTGCGCCTCGCGGGTGAGGTCCTTGCGTCCGGCGCTGAGGCGCACGCGGGCGCGCGGCATCACGATGCGGGCCGTGGCGCACATGCGCACGAGGTCGAGGGGATCGACGGGCGGGCGCTCCGCCAGGGGCGTGCCCGCGACCGCCACCAGGGCGTTGATCGGCACGCTCTCCGGGTGCGGTGCGTGGTTGGCCAGCACCTGCAGCATGGCGGCGCGGTCCGTCACGCCCTCGCCCATGCCGACGATGCCCCCGCAGCACAGGCCGATGCCGGCGTCGCGCACGTTCTGAAGGGTGTTCAGACGGTCCGCGTAGGTCCGCGTGGAGATGATGTCGCCGTAGAAATCCGGCCCGGTGTCGAGGTTGTGGTTGTAGGAGGTCAGCCCGGCCTCGGCCAGACGCGTCGCCTGCGAGGGGTTGAGCATGCCCAGCGTCACGCAGGCCTCCATGCCGAGATTGCGCACGCCGCGCACCATGGCGAGGACCGCGTCGAACTCCGGCCCGTCCTTGGGCTGGCGCCAGGCCGCGCCCATGCAGAAGCGGTGCGCGCCGGAGGCCTTGGCGGCGGCGGCCTCCTTCAGCACGGCGTCCACGGGCATCAGCCGCTCGCGCGGGACGCCGGCGTCCTTGTGGTGGGCCGATTGCGGGCAGTAGGCGCAATCCTCGGGGCAGCCGCCGGTCTTGATCGACAGGAGCGCCGCCCGCTGGATGTCGGCCGGGTCGTTGTGGGCGCGGTGAACCTCCGCTGCCCGATAGACGAGGTCGAGGAGCGGCAGGTCGTGGATCGCCTGGATCTCGGCCACGGTCCAATCGTGCCGGATGGCGGAGGTCGCCAGGGCGGGGCGGGGTGCGGCAAGCGCGGTCATCGTCTCGATCATGGCTCCAGAAGACGAATCCCGGCCGGAAAATCAAGCCGGCCGCCGAATTCCCGCGCCCTCAGTGGGTCGGCTCGCCCGCCGCGACCTTGGCGGTCCAGTCGTCGAAGGCCACCACCTCCTGGCGCTGGCTGCCGAGGCCGTCGATGCCCAGCGTCACCACATCGCCGCTCTTGAGGAAGCGCGGCGGCTTGGCGCCCATGCCGACGCCGGGGGGCGTGCCCGTGGTGATGACGTCGCCCGGCATCAGCATCATGAAGTGCGACAGGTAGGCGACGATCTGGGCGACGCCGAAGATCATCGTTGCCGTCGAGCCGGTCTGCATCCGCTCGCCGTTGACGTCGAGCCACAGGCCGAGGGCGTCGAGGCGCGGGATCTCGTCCAGGGTGACGAGCCAGGGACCCAACGGTCCGAAGGTCGGGCAGCCCTTGCCCTTGGTCCAGGTTCCGCCGCGCTCGAGCTGGTATTCGCGCTCCGACAGGTCGTTGCAGACGCAGACGCCCGCCACGTAGGACAGGGCCTCGTTGGCGTGGACGTAGGAGGCGCGCGCGCCGACCACGATGGCGAGTTCCACCTCCCAGTCCGTCTTGGCCGACCCCTTCGGCAGGATCACCCGGTCGTTCGGACCGACGATACAGGACGGCGCCTTGTTGAAGACGATGGGCTCGGCCGGGATGCTGGCGCCGATCTCGGCGGCATGGTCGGCGTAGTTGAGGCCGATGGCGATGAAGTTTCCGGTGCCGGCGACGCAGGGGCCGAGGCGCGTGTCGGGCGGCAGCAGGGGCAGGCTCTCGGGGTCGATGATGCGCAGGCGGTCGAGCCCTTCCCGCGAGAAAGCCAGACCGCCGAGATCGCGCACGTGCCCGGACAGGTCGCGGAGACCGCCCCCCGCGTCCACCATCCCCGGCTTCTCGTCCCCGCTCGCACCGTGCCGCATCAGCTTCATCGCGCAACTCCCTCGCATGAACCCAGAGACGCCATCGCTCACCGAGGGCGCCGCCGCAAGGGTGACGCAGACGCGGCCAGACCGAAACCCCACGGCCCGCTGTTACAGGAATGCGACACCCGTCGACGGAAACCGAGCCTCGATCACTTTTGCGTCGAATCGGGGAACGATCACGAGACGGTTCACATCTGAACTAAAATTATCCGTCGTCGGGGCGATACGTGAAGCGCACGAGAATGACAATCATTCGACAGGTCATTCATGAAAATATACTAGTCAATTCAAGCAACGATCCGATTTGCGAAGTCGCGAACAGTCCGCCACTCTGCCCCTTAAGATGCCGGCTTCGAGCATCATTCCAGGGCGGGGAAGACATCCATGGCAATCACGTTGCGTTCCATCGCCCTCGCGGGCGTCTCGTCGGCGATGCTCCTCGGCGGGATCGCGGATGCGTCCGCCGGCGCCTTCGGCATCCGCGAGCAGAGCACCCTGGCCCAGGGCCAAGCCTTCGCCGGCGCCGCATCCGGATCGGGCGGCGTCTCGTCCATGTTCTGGAACCCGGCGGCCGTGACCATGCGTCCGGGCTGGGTGACCGAGCAGAACCTCACCTTCATCGGCCTGTCCGGGCACATCACCCCGCAGACCGGCACCAATCCGGGCTTCCTGCCGCTCGGCGGCAGCAACGACATCGGCCAGGGCGCGATCGTGCCCTCGGGCGCGACCTCGTACCAGCTCAACGACCGGCTCTGGATCGGCATCCAGACGGGCGCCCCGTTCGGCCTCGTGACCAAGCCGCGCAACGTCTGGGCCGGCGAACTCTACGGCCGCTCCAACCGGATCTTCACCCTCGCCTTCAATCCGGTGATCGGCTTCAAGGTGAACGAGTGGCTGTCCGTCGCGGCCGGTCCGAACATCGAGTATTTCCGCCTCACCCTGCGTCAGGCGGTGCCGCTGCCGATCAACCCGGCCGTCCTGCCGAGTTCGTTCCTCAAGGGCGATTCGTGGGGCGTCGGCTTCACGGCGGGCGCGCTCATCACGCCGCGGGACGGCACGATCTTCGGCGTCGGCTACCGCTCCTCGGTCCATCACGACATCGAGGGCTCCATCGGCGTGCCGCTGCTGGCCCTCGCGCCCCTGGGCGGTCAGGTCCGGGCCAACCTCAACACACCGGAAAAGCTCAGCGTCGGCCTCACCCAGGCGGTGTCGTCCGTGGCGCGCGTCAGCCTCGGCTTCGAGTGGGACAACTGGAGCCGGCTGGGCACCGTCGGCATCGTCTCGAAGACCCGCGGCGTGCCCGTGAGCTTCCTGCCCCTGAACTACAAGGACGGGTTCACCTACTCCATCGGCGGCGAGTACGACTGGTCGCCCGCTCTCACCGTGCGGGCCGGCGTGGCTTACGAGGAATCGCCCATCGACGCCTCGAACCGCTCCGTGCGCCTGCCCGACAACGACCGCGTCAACGTCTCGGTGGGCGCGAGCTACCGCTGGAGCGAGAAGCTGACCCTTAACGTCGCCTACTCGCACCTCTTCCTGGACAAGGGCCGCATCCTGTCGGGCGCTGGCCGCGACTACAACGTCCAGAACATCGCCTTCGCGGGCGTGGCCGAGGGCAGCGCCGACCTCGTCTCCGTCGGCTTCCGCTACGTGTTCGGGGACGTGGCGGTGCCGGCCGCCGCACCGATCATCCGGAAGTATTGAGCGTCGCGTCCCATCTCCGACCGTCGCGCGGAGCACCTGGGCCAACCCTCTCCCCTGTACGGGAGAGGGTGCCTGCGGAGCAGGCAGGAGAGGGGCGACCTCTCCGGATGGGGCGCTCTCCTCATAAGGAACTTCGTCCCGGCCCGACCCGCTGCGCGGGCCACCTTCTCCCGCACAGGGGGAGAAGGCTTCTTCGGTGCGCTGCCGGCGCCCGACACCGAAATTTCTTGACAATATTCCTATTTCGTGGTTCAGTCCGGTCACTCACCTCCCACGCGGGAGGCCCCCCGGCGGACCGGGTCGGGGGGCTCGGGGGAGGAGACGGCGCCTGCGTCGATGGCCCGGTTCGCCATCGCCCCGGGCGGCACACGCGACGCAAGGTGCCCTGGACGGGGAGGCCGTGTTGAGGCTGACTCCGGGACCCTGGGGCGCACCGAGACAACGGACGGTCCGCCCACTACGAGGCGGGCTCGGGGCTTGACCCTGATCAGTCGGCTGCCGCACCGGCGTTCCCGAAAAGGGGCGTCGCGTCGCGCGGAGGTGGGCCGCTACTAGCCGAGTCGTGTCGTGCCGTGTTGGACGCCGTGACGTCGAAGAGGGTCGGCTCCGCCAGACGGGGCCGGGCCGAGGGACGCCGGGAAACCGGCTCAAACCTTTACAAACGTGGTTTCGCGGCGTCCCGCGTCTCCCGTTGCCAGCCGTCCCCCGCGCCGAACCGGCGGCGGGGCGCTGGCGCGTGCGCGGTCAGGCCTTCATCCGCACATACGTTCCGGGCGCGGGCCCGAGGGAGGGAAGACCGGCCTCGCCGGGTACACGCGCCGGCACGCGGGCCGGGGCCTGATGCTCCAGCCACGTGAACCAGTACGGCCACCACGAGCCCTTGGTCTCCGTCGCCGCCGCGATCCACTGGTCCAGGGTCCCGCTCACGGGGCCTCCGGTCCAGAAGCCGTATTTCGGCTTGGCCGGCGGGTTGACCACCCCGGCAATGTGGCCGGATCCGGCCAGCACGTAGTCGACGGGACCGCCGAACTTGGTCGAGCCCTCGAACACCGACAGGGCCGGGGCGATGTGGTCCTCGCGGGTGGCGAGGTTGAAGACCGGCACCTCGACCTTCTTCAGGTCGAGGCGGACGTTGCCGAGCATCATCTTCCCCTGCGCCAGGGTGTTCTCGAGGTAGCAGTTGCGCAGGTAGAACGAGTGGTTGGCCGCCGGCATCCGGGTGGCGTCGGCGTTCCAGTACAGGAGGTCGAAGGGCATCGGCGTCTTGCCCTTCACGTAGTTGTTCACGACGTAGGACCAGATCAGGTCGTTGGGCCGCAGCATGTTGAACGCGGTGGCCATGCCGGTGCCCTCGAGGTAGCCGCGCTTCTTCATGCGGGCCTCGATGAGGCGGATCTGGGTCTCGTCGGCGAACACCTTCAGGTCGCCCGCATGGGTAAAATCGACCTGGGTGGTCAGGAAGGTGGCGCTCTTGATGCGCTTGTTGCCCGTGGCCGCCTGCATCGCCAGGGTGACGGCGAGCAGGGTGCCGCCGACGCAGTAGCCCGCCGCCGCCACCTCGTTCTCGCCCGTGGCGATGCCGATGGCGTCGATGGCCGCCTCGATGCCCTCGCGCATGTAGGCCTCGAAGTCCTTGTCGGCGTGGCGCTCGTCGGGGTTCACCCACGAGATGCAGAACACCGTCAAGCCCTGGGACACCATCCAGGCGATGAGGCTTTTGGCCGGGTTGAGGTCGAGGATGTAGAACTTGTTGATCCACGGCGGCACGATGAGGAACGGGCGCTTGATCACCGTCTCGGTGGTGGGCGCGTACTGGATCAGCTCCATCAGGTCGTTGCGGAACACCACCTCGCCGGGCGTCACCGCCACGTTGACGCCGACCTCGAAGCCCGCTGCCGGGTCGGTCTGGCGCACGCGAAGCTGACCCTTGCCGGCCTCGATGTCCTCGGCCAGCATCTTCATGCCGCGCACGAGGTTGGCGCCGTTCTCGTCCAGGGTGTGGCGGATGAGCTCGGGGTTGGTCATCACGAAGTTCGACGGCGACAGGGCGCCGACGATCTGGCGCAGGTAGAACTGCGCCTTGTGCCGGGTGTGCTCGTCGATCCCGTCGGCCTCCTCCACCAGGCCTTCGGCCCAGCGCGAGGTGATGAGGTAGCTCTGCTTGATGAAATCGAAGATCGGGTTGGTCGACCATTCGGCGTGGGCGAAGCGCGTGTCCTTGGCCTCCGGCACGGCGACGGGCTGGGCCGCCTCGCCCTGGAAGCGGTTCCAGGTCTGGCCCCACAGGCTGATGAAGGCCTCGCTGAGCTTCGCCTGCGCCTCGACGGTCTTCTTCGGATCGACGAGCCAGCGTTCGGCCACGGTCCCGAGGGTCCGCACCACGTCGTTGACTTCCTCCGGCGGCTCGGGGGGCGCCTTCAGCACATCGATCTCGGTGGCGGGCTTCATGTAGACGGCAGCGGCCCGACCGAACTCCTCCATGAACCGGCTGGCATTGCGCGACAGGGCGTCGATGTCGGGCAGCGGTGTCGTCCGTTCGGTCGTCACGCGTTCATCTCTCCCTGGCCGAAGGCGCATTCGCGGGGGACCGGCACCGGGGTGGGCGACGGCGGCGCGGGGCCTCGTTTCCGACAAATTAACGCGGCATCGGGAGCTTACGCCAGACCGCGTCGCATTTCATCGGCCAACATCCGTCATGCTCCGGCTCTCCATGATCGCCCCTGCGCGCATCGTCGCGACCGCCGCCTGCCTCGTCGCCGTGGCGGGGTTCGCCGGGGCGTGCTCGAGCGACCTCAATCCCCTGAAGGCGGCCTATCAGCCCGGCCCGGCCGCCCCCGCCTTCGTGGCCGAGTCGCGCAAGCCCGGCGGGGACTTCCTGCCCGTGGGCGTCTCGGCGCCGGCCCGCCCGATCCGGGCGAAATCCGCGGAGGGGACCAAGGCCCTCGAGGCCGAACTCGAAGGCGCGCGCGGCCGCAACGAGGCTCAGGGACGCTCGGCCGAGAGTGCCGGCCGTGCGACCCGCCCGGCCTCCGCGACGCCCTGAAGCATCCGCCGGGACCACCCTGCGGACCACCCCGAGACGAACTTTCCTTGGGAGCGGGGCCAAAAAGATAACGGTCGGCGCGAAACGCGCGAAGTGTTAGACCACGCCGGCATCTCCGGGTGATGACAGCCCTTTACCTTTCGCGCGCCTCGGTCCCGATCCGCGCCCATGGACACCGTGAAGGCCATGACCGACTTCCATCGCATCAAGCGCCTGCCGCCCTACGTCTTCGAGCAGGTGAACCGGATCAAGGCCCAGGCCCGCGCCAACGGCGCCGACATCATCGATCTCGGCATGGGCAACCCGGACCTCGACGCGCCGCGTCACGTCATCGCCAAGCTGGTCGAGACCGCCGGGCGTCCGCGCACGGACCGGTATTCGTCGTCCAAGGGCATCGCCGGCCTGCGCCGGGCCCAGGCGAACTACTACAAGCGCCGCTTCGGCGTGAGCCTGAACCCCGACACCCAGGTGGTGGCGACGCTGGGCTCCAAGGAGGGCTTCGCCAACATGGCCCAGGCCATCACGGCGCCCGGCGACGTGGTGCTGGTGCCCAACCCGAGCTACCCGATCCACGCCTTCGGCTTCCTCATGGCGGGCGGCGTGATCCGCTCGGTGCCGGCCGAGCCGACGCCGGCCTTCTTCCCCGCCGTCGAGAAGGCGATGCAGCACTCGATCCCCAAGCCCGTGGCGATCGTGGTCTGTTATCCCTCGAACCCGACGGCCTACGTGGCGAGCCTCGATTTCTACCGGGACCTCGTCGCCTTCGCCAAGCGCCACGAGATCATCATCCTGTCGGACCTCGCCTATGCCGAGGTCTATTTCGACGGCGAGCCGCCGCCCTCCGTGCTGGAGGTGCCGGGCGCCATCGACTGCACGGTCGAGTTCACGTCCCTGTCGAAGACGTTCTCCATGGCCGGCTGGCGCATGGGCTTCGCCGTGGGCAACGAGCGGCTGCTGGCGGCGCTGACCCGGGTGAAATCCTACCTCGATTACGGCGCGTTCACGCCGATCCAGGTGGCGGCGACCGCCGCGCTGAACGGACCGGAGGACTGCATCGCCGAGATGCGCTCCATCTACAAGAAGCGCCGCGACGCCCTCATCGAGTCGTTCGACAAGACCGGCTGGAAGATCCCCAGCCCCTCCGCCTCGATGTTCGCCTGGGTGCCGATCCCGGAGAAGTACCAGGCGCTGGGCAGCCTCGAATTCTCCAAGCTCCTCCTGGAGAAGTCCGACGTGGCGGTGGCCCCCGGCATCGGCTTCGGCGAGCACGGCGACAACTTCGTGCGCATCGCCCTGGTGGAGAATGAGCAGCGCATCCGGCAGGCCGCCCGCAACATCCGGCGGTTCTTCGACAGCTCCGATCGGACGCTCCACAATGTGGTGCCCCCGGCCGCCGCCCCGGCCGGATCGCCCCCCCTCGCCAAGGCAGGCTGAGGCGCAAGGCCGGCTGAAGCGCAAGGCCGACTGAGGCGTACGCCGCCGCACTTGTTGCGCGGCGGCGACAGGCACCGGCAAAGCGGTGCACGGGCGGACGGCGCGGCTTGTCACCCGTGGCCGGCATCCGCAGGGTCGGGCGATGTCGCGAGTTTCATTCGCAGAGGATCGCATGCGCCGATTGACCCTGATTGCCGCGCTGGCGCTGGCCGCGTCGGCCGGCGCCTGCGCCCCGAAGCCCATCGTCGCCCGTGACCCCGTCCCGGCACCGGCGCCGGGCCTCGGCTATGCCTGCGACTCGCGCCCGGTGGTGCTGAACGCGTTCTACTCGAATTGCACCCCGATCCAGCGCGAGTCCGAGGTGGTGATCCACTCCAAGGGCTGACGGCAACGCGCCTTTCCGTTTCCCACAGGGCGAGGCCGCGCAGTCGCGTGGTGACGCCGAAGGGCCACGGACAGGGCGCCGGGTTTGCGCCATGGTGGGCGGCAGACGTATCCCTCCGATCCTCTCTCCCTGGAGCCTGCCCGTGTCGCTGACCTCGCGAACGATCCTCGCCGCCGGCCTCGTCGGGCTCGGACTCACCGCATCGGCCGTGGCCGAGACCCGCTACCACGCCGCCGACGGACCGGTGGTCCTACCCACCGACTTCGCCACGGGACGTCCGTTCCCCGATGATCCACGCGCCATCCCGGTTCCGAGCGTGATGAACGGCGGGGGGTTCGGTTTCACCGGCACCGAGTATTTCAGCGACAGCCACAGCGAAGGCCGCCTCGACGGCTCGACCCATCCGCGCGAATACGTCCTCAACCCGGCCCGCATCGGCCCGCAGGATTATCGCCGCTGAGGATCGGACGGCGCGCCCCGGGTGGGCGTGCGCCGCAGGCGTGAATCCACGAGGACGGCGCCGGCGATGCCGGCCGCGTACGCCGTGAGGTTCCACAGGGAGAAGATCCGTCCGAGCAGGAGCTGTCCGGCCAGGGTCGCCCGGAATGCGTCGAGCCCCGGCGCGTGGACGAGGCGCACCAGCTCGACGGCAAGCGCCACGAGGGCGGCCAGGACGACGATGCGGCGGCGCGGGCGCGGCAGGACGGTCGCCACGAGGCCGTAGACCATCGCGCCCCAAAGGATCGACCCGCCATACTTCACCAGGGCCGGCGGCAAGCCCAAGGGCACGAGGCGCAGGACCGTGCCCATCGCCACAACCGCGACGGTGGCGGCGAGGAGCGTCGGGCGTTCCTGCAGCGGGGCGGGGCGGTCGCGGTTCATGGTCCGGGTCGTCATCGGGGAGCGCTCCGGCGTTTACACCATGCGGGCGGGTCGGTATCACCCGCGCTCACACCTCGCACACGAGCCCGAAACACCAGATGCGCGCCGAGATCGAACAACTCTCGGATGCCGCCAAGCAGTCGATCGGACTGCTGAGGAGGCATCTTTGACTGGGATACCGTCGAAAAACGCCTCGCGGAGCTGAACGCGGCGTCCGAGGACCCGGCCCTGTGGAACGATGCGGAGGCCGCGCAGAACGTCATGCGCGAGCGCACGCAGCTCGACGAGGCCTTCACCTCCATCAAGCGCCTGTCCCAGGACCTCGACGACGCCGCCACCCTCATCGAACTCGGTGAGATGGAGGGCGACCAGGACACGGTTCTGGAAGGCGAGAACGGCGTCCGCGCCGTCGAGAAGGAGGCCGCGCGCCGCCAGATCGAGACCCTCCTGTCCGGCGAGGCCGACGGCTTCGACACCTATCTCGAAGTCCATTCGGGGGCCGGCGGCACGGAGAGCCAGGACTGGGCCAACATGCTCCAACGCATGTACGGGCGCTGGGCCGAGCGCAGGAAGTACAAGGTCGAGATCGTCGAGTGGTCGGACGGCGACGAGGCCGGGATCAAGGGCGCCACGCTCCTGATCAAGGGCCACAACGCCTACGGTTGGCTCAAGACCGAGTCGGGCGTGCACCGGCTGGTACGGATCTCGCCCTACGATTCGAGCGCGCGCCGGCACACGAGCTTCGCCTCCGTGTGGGTCTATCCGGTGATCGACGACCGCATCGTCATCGAGATCAAGGAATCCGACTGCCGCATCGACACCTACCGCTCGTCGGGCGCCGGCGGCCAGCACGTGAACACCACGGATTCCGCCGTGCGCATCACCCACAATCCCACCGGGATCGTGGTGGCGTGCCAGCAGGAGCGGTCGCAGCACAAGAACCGGGCCACCGCCTGGAACATGCTGCGCGCCCGCATGTACGAGGCCGAGTTGAAGAAGCGGGAGGAGAAGGCCAACGCCGAGGCCGCCGCCAAGACGGATATCGGCTGGGGCCACCAGATCCGATCCTACGTGCTGCAACCGTATCAGCTGGTGAAGGACCTGCGCACGGGGACGCAATCCACCGATCCGGACGCGGTGCTCGACGGGGCGCTGGATCCGTTCATGGAGGCATCCCTGGCCCAGCGTGTCTACGGCGGCGCCGACGCGGTCGAGGATCTCGACTGAGACTTTTCGGGCGACCCTTCTCTCAAGGAACCTGAGCGAGGGCGTCGGCCAATCGAAGGAAGCGCTGCGGATCGACGGGCTCCCCGTCGATCCGGGTCTCGTAATGCAGATGGCTCCCCGTCGAGCGGCCCGTCGAGCCGACGCGGCCGACGAGGGCCCCGGCTGCGACCCACTGCCCCGGTGTCACCGCGTAGGCTGAGAGATGCGCGTAGCGTGTCGCCAGCCCGTGGCCGTGATCGATCTCCACCATGTTGCCGTACCCGCCGTTGTAGTCGGCGACCGTGACGCGTCCGGCCGCCGTGGCGTAGGCCGGCTCACCGGTCTCGGCGCGCAGATCCAGGCCCGTATGCATGGCGTAGCCCCGCGTGAACGGGTCGAGGCGGGCGCCGAAGGTGCTCGACACCGGCATGTCGCCGGCGATGGGCCGTCGCAGGGGCAAGGTCTCGGTGATGCGGCGAAGGGCGGCCGCCTCGGTGACGGCCCGTTGCGCCTGAGCAGCGGCGATCCCGAACGGATCGTCGCCGAGGGGCACCAGGGGTCCGCCGAGGCCGGGCTCGCGCGACTCGAACCGCGACGGATCCAGGCCTGTTCGGGCAACGAGTCCGCGTAGGCGCTGAGCCGTGCGTCCGGCACTCGCGCCGATGCCGGCGACCGCTCGGGACTGAGCCTCGGCCAAGCCGTCGAGGCGGCGCGCCAGATGGGCCACGACGAGGCCGGTGCGGCGGAAGGATTCCCGGGCGCCGCGCAGATCCAGGGGCTCGACCGGGGAATCTACAGCCGGCACCGGTTCCGGTGTCGGGAACGGCTTGGCCGTGGCGCCGGGACGCCGCTGGGCGGCCTCACGCACGATCTCGTCCTCGGCCGGTACCTGGGCCGGCAATTCGGGCAGGCGGGACGCCACGGGGTCGCCGGCCAAAGCCGAAAGTACGCCCTGACGCGATTCGAGGGCAGCCTGGCGCCGGGACAGATCGGCCAGACGCGTCGCGAGGCCGTCGCGCGTCGTCACCTGCTCCACGGTTGCCCGTTCGAGTTCGAAGCGGAGGGCGGCGATGCGCGACTCGTAGCCGTACTGCATCGTACTCTGCTGCGACACGAAGCGAGCCAGCACTTCGTCGTGGAACACGAGGTAGTAGGTGGCTCCACCGGCCCAGGCCGTCGAGAGTGCCAACGCTGCTCCGAGGACCCGCAGACCGGGTCCCCGCCCGAAGGGACCGGCTCCCGGTCCGGCCACGGCCTTGGGCTTCGCCGTGTCGTGGGGCTGACGGGTGAGGAAGGGCATCGACGTGAACCTGATCCAACACGCACCATCTGGCCGGATCAGGGTTAACGAAGGCTCACCATCACGCCTTGGGATTCACCATGCGGGTCAGGGGCGTCACGCCGATGCCGGCTCAGGCCTCGCCCTGCGCCGCCGCCAGGACCTCCTCGGCATGGCCCGGAACCTTCACCTTCGGCCAGATCCGGACGATGCGGCCCGAGCGGTCGAGCAGCATCGTCGTACGCTCGACCCCCATGTACTTCCGGCCGTACATGCTCTTCTCGACCCACACCCCGTAGGCCTCCAGCATGGCCTTCGACTCGTCCGAGGCCAGCGGAAAGGTAAGGTCGTACTTCGCCCTGAACTTGTCGTGGCTCTTCACCGAATCGGGCGAGACTCCGATCACGATCGTGTCGGCAGCCGCGAATGCCGGCCCGAGGGCGTTGAATCCCTGCGCTTCCAGGGTACACCCGCTCGTGTCGTCTTTCGGGTAGAAGTACAGAACCACCTTGCGGCCGGTGAGATCGCCCAGGCGGATGGCGTCGCCGCCAGCCCCGGGCAGATCGAAGTCGGGAGCCTGATCTCCGGTAACGAGGGGCATGATGCCTTCCTTTCGGCCGATTGATGGTGTGCCTGGGGCCAACGCCATGGCCCGGGTCGAATGCCCGAGAAGCCTTTCCTCCACGGACCGCCGCTCGATAGCCCGAGGGTGCGTTCCGATCCAGCGGCTCACGGATTGATGGTTCAGGACACGGTCACGGGTTTGCGGCCGGGCCGCGTGGCCGGACGGCGGCGGCGCTGGGTCCTCTGGCCCGTACTGATCCTCGTGCTCGGCGTCGGCCTCGGGCTCGCCGGCCTGGTTTGGCGCTTGTCCAACGGTCCCCTGCGCATCGACGGCATGTCGGAGCGTGTCGCATCGGCCATCGCCGGCAGCATCGGCACGGGCTGGCGCGTGACCTTGCGCGACAGCGCCCTGGAGCTCGATTCGGAAAATTCCCTGGCCCTGCGGGTGGCCGGGCTCGACATCTACAACTCCGAGGGTGCCCTCGTGGTGCGGGCGCCGCAGGCCGTGGTGAGCCTCGACACCTGGGGCCTCGCCCGCCTCTCGGTCCAGCCGCGCGCCATCGAATTCCGCGACCTCCAGATGACCGCCCTGGTTCACCGCAACGGCGCCATCGCGTTCGCGGCGAACGACCCCGATCAGGCCGGGGCCGTCCAACCCCATACCCTGCCGAGCGTCGACGCCACGCAAGGGGCCGTTTCGCCGATCTCGGCCACCGTGGCGTCGATCTTCGGAGTGGTGCTGGATTCCGCCGGGATCGTCGGGGCGCTCGACCGGGCGCGCATCACCAACGGCCGCCTCACCCTCATCGACGACGACGCCCGCCAGCGCGCGGTGTTCGAGCACGTCAACGGCCTGTTCCGGCGCGACGCCACCCGCAACGCCCGCGTGTTCGAACTGCGCATCGACGGTCCGCACGGGGAATGGCGTTTCGGCGGCGACGTGCAGGAGGCCGGTGGCACCCGCCGCACGGGCATCATCACCCTCGACGATCTGCCGATCACCGACCTGCTGCTGCTCTCCGGTCAGTCGAAGCTGCCGGTGGAGACCGACCTCAAGCTCTCGGCCAAGGCCGACGTCGCCCTCGACGCCGGACGGATCGAGTCGATGGCGGCCACGATCCGAACCAGCGACGGCAACTTCCTCATCGAGGAGAAGGACTTCAACCCCGTCACCATCGACAGCCTCGCGGCGAAGGTGAGCTGGGACGAGGCGGGCCGGGCGATGAAGCTCGATGCCCTCGACTATCGCGGCGCGGGCAACTCGGCTCGTCTCACCGGGGCCTGGACAGCAGGGGCTCCGGATTCCGACATCGCCTGGACCATGAGCCTCGCCGGGCGCGACGCCACCCTGCGGGGCGCCAACGCGCAGGACCGCCCCGTCGCGATCGAATCCCTGTCGGCGCATCTCACGGGGCGGGCCGGCGGCATCGCCATCGACGATTTCTCCGTCAAGGCCGGCCCGGCGAGCGGGCGGATCACCGGCACCCTCGGCACCACCGCCGACGACGACGGGCTGACCCTGCGCATCGCCGCGGCCAACACCGATGGGCGCATGGCCATGCGCCTGTGGCCCGAACACGTGGCGCCGGCGGCGCGCAACTACCTCGTCGATTACCTGCGCGGGGGAAAAGTCGACAGCGTCGACATCACCGTCGACATGAGCGGCAGCGAACTCGCCGCCGCGACGCGCGGCGAACCGATGCCCGACAATGCCGTGCACATCGCCTTCGCCGTCTCCGACGCGACGCTCGCGGTCTCGGACGACGCGCCGCCCCTGAGCCGTGGCCGCGTCACCGGTGTCATCACCGGCCTCACCACCACCATCCGCAACGTGACCGCCGACCTGCGCATGGCCGACAACCGCGTCCTGTCCATCACCGACGGATCCTTCGTCATCCCGAAGATCACCCCGGAGGCGGTGGTGGCGCAGATCGGCATGCGCCTCGGAGGCGGGGCCGATGCCCTCGTCTCCCTGATGCAGACGAAGATGTTCAAGACCCTGACCGGCGTCGACATCGATCCGGCCAGCGTGAAGGGCACGGCCGACCTACGCATCGACTTCCCGCTGAACCTCAAGCAGATCCCCGACCTCCCGGACCTGCCGGTGACCATCGGGGGCACGCTCACGGATGTCGGCGTCGACAAGGCCTTCGGCAAGGAGCGCCTCGACGCCGGGCGGTTCACGGTGTCCTACGATCGCGGCGCCTTCGCCCTCAAGGGCGATGCCCGCGTCATGGGCTCGCCCCTCACGGTGGATCTGCGTCAGCCCAAGCCCGGGGCGCCTGGCGAAGTTCTCGTCGGTCTGAGCCTCGACGAGGCCCTGCGCGCCAAGAAGGGCCTGCCCGTCGCGCCCCAGCTCACCGGCGCCATTCCGGTGAGGATCGCCGTGCCCATCGGACGCCCGGGTTCGGGCAAGCCGCCGATCCGGATCGAGGCCGATCTGGCCCGTGCGGGCATCGACGGCATCGTGCCGGGCTTCACCAAGGCCGCCGGAAAACCTGGCCGCCTCGCCTTCACGTTGATCGAGAACGCGTCGGGTGGCGGGTTCGAGCTGCGCGACATCGTCCTCGACGCAGCCCCGGCTGCGGCGCGGGGTACGGCGAGCCTCGGGGCGGACGGCCAGTTCGAGCGGGCCGATCTGTCGAGCCTGAAGCTCTCACCGGGCGATGACATGCGCCTGCAGCTCGAACGCTCCGGAAACACCTATCGGATCGGCGTCAAGGGCGCCGTGGCCGATGCCCGCCCGATCCTGCGCGGGCTCACCGGCCAGGATGGCAAAAGCAAGGGCGACGCCGCCCCCAAGGACATCGACGCCGACCTCTCCCTCGCCATCCTCACGGGCTTCAACGGAGAGGCTCTGACCAACGCCTCCGTCAAGCTCGTCCTGAAGGGCAAGGACGTCCGCTCCGGCCGGGTCCAGGGCCGCTTCGGAGCGGCCCCGTTCACCGCTCAGATCGGCCGCTCGGACCAGGGCCCGACCCTGACGCTGGACACCCAGGATGCCGGCGCGACCCTGCGGTTCGCCGACATCTACAAGCGGATGTATGGCGGCCGGCTGATCATGAGCACCGCTCTCAACGACGGACCGCAGGCGGGCGTCGTGCAGATCCGCAATTTCGTCCTGCGCAACGAGCCGGCCCTGTCGAGCATCATGGCGCAGGGACCGGCGAGCAGCGAGATCGTCGATGCGCGCGGCCGCAAGCAGATCGTGCAGAACGCCGGCAACGACGTGACCTTCGACCGCCTGCGCGCCAATTTCGTCCGCACCGGCGCGCGGGTCGACTTCACCGACGCGGCGATCTCCAACGCCGCCATGGGCTTCACCCTGAACGGCTACCTCGACACGGCGAAAGAACGCACGGACATCAACGGCACCTTCGTGCCGCTCTACGGCCTGAACAACGTGGTGTCGCAACTGCCGATCCTCGGACAGCTCCTCGGCGGCGGGCACAACGAGGGTCTGTTCGCCCTCAACTTCCGCGTCGCCGGCCGGCTGTCGAAGCCCGATGTCAGCGTCAATCCCCTTTCCGCCCTGGCGCCCGGCATCCTGCGCAAGCTCTTCAGCGCCGGCGGGGGCAACGACGGGATCATGGGGGCCGCGCCCATGGGCGAGACCGAACGATAGGCCGCGCAGCCCGGGCCGGGGCGTCTACCCGACCTTCAGCAGCACGTGCTTCTTGCGGCCGAAGGACAGCTTGATCACCCCGTCCGCCGTCACGTCGCCCGTGCGCAGCACCGCCCGCTCGTCGGTCAGCGCCACGTCGTTCACCCGCAGGCCGCCACCCTTGATCTGGCGGCGGGCCTCACTCGTGGACGGCACCAGCTTGGCGTATTCCGGACCGAAGGCCGAGAGCACGCCGAGCCCGGCATCGAGGAGGTCGGCCGAGACGATCACGGTCGGCAGATCCTGCGACACGCTGCCTTCGACGAAGGTCTTCCGCGCCGTCTCGGCGGCACTGTCCGCCGCCTCGCGTCCGTGCATCAGGGCCGTGGCCTCGCTCGCCAGGACCTTCTTGGCCTCGTTGATCTCGGCGCCCTGCAGCGCCGACAACCGGGCGATCTCCCCCATAGGCAGCAGGGTGAACAGCTTGAGGAAGCGGCCGATATCGGCGTCCTCGGTGTTGCGCCAGAACTGCCAGTAATCGTACGGCGAGAGCATGCCGGCATCGAGCCACACGGCCCCGGCGGCGGTCTTGCCCATCTTGGCGCCCGAGGCCGTGGTGAGGAGCGGGCAGGTGAGGCCGTAGAGTTGCGGCGTGCCCATCCGGCGCCCGAGATCGATGCCGTTGACGATGTTGCCCCATTGGTCCGAGCCGCCCATCTGCATCGTGCAGCCGTAGCGGCGGTTCAGCTCGACGAAGTCGTAGGACTGGAGGATCATGTAGTTGAATTCGAGGAACGACAGTTCCTGGTCGCGCTCCAGCCGCATGCGGACGCTGTCCATGGACATCATCCGGTTGACGGAGAAATGCCGGCCGATATCGCGCAGCATCTCGATGTAGTTGAGCTTCGTCAGCCATTCGGCATTGTCGACCATGGTCGCGGCGTTGCGGCCGCCCTCGAACTTGAGGAACCGCGCGAACGTCTTCTGAATGCCGAGCTTGTTCTCCTCGATCTGCGCGAGGGTGAGGATCTTTCGTGATTCGTCGCGGCCGGAAGGGTCGCCGACCCGGGTGGTGCCGCCGCCCATGAGGGTGATGGGCGTGCCGCCCGTGGCCTGGAGCCAGTGCAGCATCATGATCGACAGGAGGTGGCCGACATGGAGCGAGGCCGCCGTGCAATCGTAGCCCACATAGGTGGTGAGCCGGCCTTCCAGCGCCGCCGCGTCGATGCCGGCAAGGTCCGAGCCCTGATGGATGAAGCCGCGCTCGGACAGCACTCGGAGGAAATCGGATTTCGGAGCGAAGGCGTCGGGCGCGGGGGACATGGACGGTTCCGGTGTCGGAGGATCACGGGGGTGGGACACGGCGCGGACCGGCGTGATAGCACCGCGCGTCATTGCGCCGGCTCTTAGCAGGGCTGACCGAGGAAGGCACGACCATGACCATGATGCGCGCCATCGGCCTGATGAGCGGAACGTCCCTCGACGGCGTCGACGTCGCCCTCATCGAGACCGACGGGCACGACGTGCGGGTGGTGCAGAGCCACAACGGCTACCTCGAACCCCTCGGCCCCACGGGCTATCGCGGCTACTCGGACGAGGATCGCGATCTGCTGCGCCGCGCGCTCGCCGATTCGGAGGCCGTCACGGCGCGGGAGGATCGGCCGGGGTGCCTTCCCGAGGCGGAAGCCTTCGTCACCGCTGCCCATGCCGAAGCGGTGGAGAGTTTCCTCGCCGACAACGGCCTGACGCCCGCCGACATCGACGTCATCGGCTTCCACGGCCAGACCGTGGTGCACCGGCCCGACCAGCGCATGAGCGTGCAGATCGGCGACGGGGCGGCGCTCAGCCGTCGCCTCGGCATCCCCGTGGTGTCGGACCTGCGCCACGCCGACATCGCGGCGGGCGGACAAGGCGCCCCCCTGGTGCCGGTGTTCCATCAGGCGCTCGCCCGCGCCTCGGGCTTCGAGGGCGCGCTCGGCATCCTCAACATCGGCGGCGTCGCCAACGCCACCCTCATCGCCTCGAACGGCGAAGTCATCGCCTTCGACACCGGGCCGGGCAACGCGCTCATCGACGACTGGATGCGCGAGCGCACGGGCCGCCCCCTGGACGACGGCGGCCGCACCGCCGCGCGGGGACGCCCCGATGAGCCGCTGTTGGCCTGGCTCCTCATCCACCCGTTCTTCGCGCGCCGGCCGCCGAAGTCGCTCGATCGCAACTGGTTCTCGCACAAGCTCGCCGGGCAGCTCTCGACGGAGGACGGCGCGGCGACGCTCACGGCCTTCACGGCGCGCGCCGTGGCGCGGGCGTTGGACCACGCGCCCGAGATTCCGGCCCGCTGGATCGTCGCCGGCGGAGGGGCGCGCAACGGCGAACTGGTGCGCCTCCTGAACTACCACCTGCGCGCCGAGATCACGACGGCCGACGCCATCGGCTGGTCCTCGGCCTATCTCGAGGCCCAGGCCTTCGCGCATCTCGCCGTGCGCTCGCTGAAAGGCCTGCCGATCACCTTCCCGTCGACCACGGGGGTGCGCGAGGCGATGACGGGCGGCGTGCTGGCGCGGCCGGAGGACTGAAGGCATTCACACCGATTCGTGACCGGACACGGTGGCGGCGGCGCGCGTTCTCTCCTGGAATTCCTCCAGACGAGAGAACCATGGGCGAGACCTACCTGCGCTATCACGACGGCATCGAGACGCCGAAACCCGACGAGGATGCGGTGATCGACAAGATCATCGCCTCGATGATCCGCGAGAGCGAGACCACGGCGAAGCGCTACGGCCACGCCGTGCGTGCCTCCCACGCCAAGGTCAGCGGCGTGGTCGTGGGCGAGCTGCACATTCCAGACAACCTGCCGCCGGAACTGGCGCAGGGCCTGTTCGCCAGGCCCGGCACCCATCCGGTGGTGGTGCGATTCGCGCAGGGCCCCGGCGAGCTCCTCAAGGATTCCGTGTCCACCCACCGCGGCATGGCCATCAAGGTGTTCGGCGTCGAGGGCGAGAAACTCCCGGGTCACGATGCCCCGACGCAGGACTTCGTCCTCGCCACCGGCCCGGTCTTCCCCAACCCCGACGCGGCGGGCTTCCTCGGCAGCATGAAGCAGCTCGAGCTCGGCACAAAAGCGCCGGAAGATGTGAAGGTCATCGTCTCGAAGATGGCCCAGGCCGCCAACACCCTAGTGAAGACCTTCACCGGCAAGGACACGCCGATCTTCGACTTCTTCGGCCACGCCCCGAAACATCCCCTGGCCGAGCCGTATTACAGTCAGGCGGCCCTGCGGTACGGTGACCACGTCGCCAAGCTCGGCGCCTTCCCGGCGACGGCGGCCCAGGGCGCCCTGGCCGACGCGACCCTCGACCCCGGGGCGGACCCGGACGTGTTCCGCCATGCCGTGACGGCGCAGTTCCGCGAGGCCGAGGCGGTGTTCGAGATCCGGGTCCAGCTCTGCACCGATCTCGACGCCATGCCCATCGAGGACGCCTCGAAGGAATGGTCCGACACGAAAAGCCCCTATCGCACGGTGGCCCGCCTCGTCTTGCCTGTGCAGGTGGCCGACAGCCCGGCGCGCCTCGCCTACGCCGACGACGTGCTGGGATTCCGCCCCGCCCATAGCCTCGCCGCGCACCGGCCGCTCGGCTCCCTCATGCGGGCACGCCTCAAGACCTACGCGGCCCTCTCGCGCTTCCGGCACGAGCGCAACGCCGTGTCCGAGGTGGAACCCCGGGGAATCGCTGACGTCCCGGCCTGAAGACCGCCGGGCCGGCGCCGTATGGGACGGGCGCCGGCCCGGCATTTGTGACTCGCGAAGACCCGCGCTAGAGCGGGGGCACCATGTCCCACAACACCTTCGGCCACCTCTTCCGCGTCACCACCTTCGGCGAGAGCCACGGCGTCGCCCTCGGCTGCATCGTCGACGGCTGCCCGCCCGGGGTGCCCATCGAGGCCGCCGATATCCAGGCGGAGCTGGACCGTCGCAAGCCCGGCCAGTCGCGCTTCACCACTCAGCGGCGCGAGCCCGATCAGGTCCGCATCCTCTCGGGCGTGTTCTCGGACGACCGCACCGGCGGCCGGCAGCTCACCACCGGCACGCCCATCGCCCTGGAGATCGAGAACACCGACCAGCGCTCGAAGGATTACTCGGAGATCCGCGACAGCTACCGGCCGGGCCATGCCGACTACGCCTACGACGCCAAGTACGGCATCCGCGACTATCGCGGCGGCGGACGTTCCTCGGCCCGCGAGACCGCCGCCCGCGTCGCCGCCGGGGCCATCGCGCGCCGGGTCCTGCCCAGGGGCGTGATCATCCGTGCCGCCCTGGTGCAGATGGGCCCGCACGCCGTCGACCGGTCGCTCTGGGACTGGGACGAGGTCGCCCGTAACCCGTTCTTCTGCCCCGATGCCGGGACGGCGGCGTTCTACGAGACCTACCTCGATGAGATCCGAAAGGACGGCTCGTCCATCGGCGCGGTGATCGAGGTGGTGGCCGAGGGCGTGCCGCCCGGCCTCGGCGCGCCGATCTACGGCAAGCTCGACGCGGATCTCGCCGCCGCGATGATGTCCATCAACGCCGTGAAGGGTGTCGAGATCGGTGACGGCTTCGCGTCCGCCGCCCTGCGCGGCGAGGACAACGCCGACGAGATGCGCTCGGGCAATGCCGGCGCCCCCACCTTCCTCGCCAACCATGCCGGCGGCGTGCTGGGCGGCATCTCCACCGGCCAGCCGATCGTCTGCCGATTCGCCGTGAAGCCGACCTCGTCGATCCTGACGCCGCGCATGAGCGTGACCAACGACAACCGGGACGTCGACCTCGTCACCAAGGGCCGCCACGACCCCTGCGTCGGCATCCGCGCCGTACCGGTGGCCGAGGCCATGATGGCCTGCGTCCTTGCCGATCACTATCTGCGCCACCGGGGGCAGGTGGGCGAGCGGGCCTGAGCCCGCCCCACCCCGCCGTACCCGCCATCGTGATTCCGAGAGATTTGCCCGTGCCCCACACCCATGTCACGCAGGCCATCGAGGCCTATGCCCGCGGCGAGATCGTCGTGGTCACCGACGACGACGATCGCGAGAACGAGGGCGATCTCGTCGTCGCCGCCTCCCTCTGCACGCCGGAGAAGATGGCCTTCATCGTCCGCAACACCTGCGGCATCGTCTGCGCGCCCCTGACCCGGGCCGAGGCCAGGCGCCTGCGCC
Organism: Methylobacterium sp. Leaf112; assembly: GCF_001423295.1. Lineage (GTDB taxonomy): Bacteria > Pseudomonadota > Alphaproteobacteria > Rhizobiales > Beijerinckiaceae > Methylobacterium. The sequence continues at coordinate 483,618 of NZ_LMNG01000031.1, forward strand.
TCGATCCCATGGTGGCGGCCAACGATGCGCCGCTGGGCACCGCCTTCACCGTGACGGTGGACGTGAAGCACGGGCTCACCACCGGCATCTCCGCCGAACAGCGCTGCAACACCGTACGGGCGCTCGCCAACGGCAACATGGGCGAGTCGGACTTCGTACGGCCCGGCCACGTCTTCCCCCTCATCGCCAAGGATGGCGGCGTGCTCATGCGCTCCGGCCACACCGAGGCGGCCGTCGACCTGTGCAAGCTCGCCGGTCTCCCGCCCGTCGGCGTGATCTGCGAGCTCGCTAACGACGACGGCACCGTGATGAAGGGCCCGCAGATCACGGCCTTCGCGGACACGCACGATCTGAAGCGCGTCTCGGTGGCCGACCTCATCGCCTACCGGCAGGCTCGTGAAAAGCTGGTCGAGCGCGTCGGGACCTTCCCGGTGACCACGGAGGCGGGCGTGATGACGGGCTACGCCTACACCACGCCGTTCGAGACCGTGCAGCAATTCGCTTTCGTGTACGGCGACATCGGCGACGGGCGCGACGTGCTGGTGCGCCTGCACCGCTCCAACGTGGTGGCCGACGTGATCGAGGGCGGCCGGCAGATCGAGGCGGTGAAACGCCGCTTCGTCCAGGAAGGCCGGGGCATCCTCGTCTACCTTCGCGATGGCTCGGCGGGTGTTCCGCTCCAGTCCTATGCCGAGGAGGGCGCGGAGGCCCAGCGCGTGCGGGCCTGGCGCGAAGTCGGCCTGGGCGCACAGATCCTGCGCGACCTCGGTGTCGTCTCGATCCGGAACCTCGCGACCTCGTCGCGGGCCTATGTCGGTCTATCGGGCTTCGGGATCGAGTTCTTGGGGGACGAGCGCCTGGAGGGGTAAGATGCCGCGAGGCCATCCTGAATCACCACAGGGAAGCGCAGCACGGAGAAAGGCCGGATCGCAGCCTCGTACGCCGTGATCCGGCGGACGCTCACCGCCCCATCAGCGCGTCCACGTGCGCGGCCACCGACAAGCCCAGGCCCTTGAGGCTGTAGCCGCCCTCCAGCACCGAGACGACGCGCCCACCCGCGTGCTTCTCGGCGATCTCCATGACCCGGCGCGTGGCCCAGCCGAAATCCGCCTCGTCGAGCTGGATATGGGCCAGGGGATCGAGGCGGTGGGCGTCGAACCCCGCCGAGATCACGATGAGGTCGGGGGCGAACGCCTCCAACCGGCGCAGGATGCCGGCCTCGAACACCTCCCGGAAGCGCTCGCTGCCGTCGCCGGCGCGCAGGGGCACGTTGACGATGGTGTCGTGGTTGCCGCGCTCCGAGGCGGCGCCCGTGCCGGGATAAAGCGGCATCTCGTGCGTCGAGGCGTAGAGGACGCTCGCGTCGTCCCAGAAGATGTCCTGGGAGCCGTTGCCGTGGTGGACGTCCCAGTCGATCAGGGCGACCCGGGAGGCGCCGTGCGCCTGCCGCGCATGGCGCGCCGCGATGGCCGCGTGGTTGAACACGCAGAAGCCCATGGCCTGCATACGCTCGGCGTGGTGGCCGGGCGGACGCATGGCCACGAAGGCGTTGCGGCACTCGCCCTTCATCACCGCGTCGACGGCATGGACCGCCCCGCCGACGCCGCGCAGGGCCGCCTCGATGGTGCCGGGCGACAGCAGGGTGTCGCCGTCGATCTGGACGAAGCCTTCGCGCGGGGCGGCTTCGATGAGAGCCTGCACGTAGGGTACGGGATGGACCAGGGTCGGCACCGCCGCGTCGGCGAGGGGGGCGAGCCCACGCACGAGGCCGGCGAATCGCTCGTCCTCCAGCACCCGGTCCACGGCACGGATCCGCTCGGCACTCTCGGGGTGCCCGGCCGGCATGGCGTGGTCGAGGGCAGCGGGATGGCTCACGTAAAGCGTCGTCACATCATCCCTCCCGAGCGGATGCCCGCCGTTGTCGTTGCGTTGAAGCAACAGGCGATGCAATTGCGCCACGTCTTCGTCGCGTGACCCTACGTTGGGATGCGCGCTCGGGTTAGGTTGCGCAAGACCTCATCAACCAAGACCTCATCAACCAAGTTCCTCATCAACCAAGTTTGTGTCGCGCCGGATTTTCGGCACGACGCGGGCATGCCGACAGGCCCGTTCCATGCGCCCACTTCCCCTCCTGGCCGCCCTCGCGTGCGCGCTCTCCCTGACCGCCTGCAACACGCAGACCGCCAACGTCGCCGCGCCGGGGGTGACCCAGACGGCCGCGGCGACGCCGGCCGCCCTCACGGGCGAGGCGCGCGACAAGGCGTGGATGAAACTCGCGCCCAGTGCCGTCATCGACCCGAAGATCGCCCGCGCCACCGTCGATTACCCTAGCCGGGAAGCGCCCGGCACCGTGATCGTGGTCACGAAGGAGCGCCGGCTGTACTTCGTGCTGCCCGACGGCAAGGCCGTGCGCTACCCCGTGGCGGTCGGCCATGCGGGCATGGCCTGGGCCGGTACGGCGGAAGTCGACCGCAAGGGCGAGTGGCCGGACTGGAACCCGCCCCCCGAGATGCTGGCGCGCCGGCCCGATCTGCCCAAGCGCCTCGAAGGCGGACCGACGAGCCCGATCGGGGCGCGTGCCCTCTACCTCGCCGAGGGCAAGAAGGACACGCTGTTCCGCATCCACGGCACCAACGAGCCCGAAAAGATCGGCCAGGCGGTCTCGTCCGGCTGCATCCGCATGCTCAACGACGACGTGGTCGACCTCTACGACCGCGTGCCCATCGGCTCGAAGGTCATCGTGCGCTGATCGCACGGAGAGCGCACCGCCATCCGCCCGACCGGCGTCCGCGTCCCTCGGGTTTAGACATCTTTCGATAAGTCTCATTCGTGATCAGGCTTTAACCTGAACGTCGATTCAGATTTGGCCGTTAACTACTTGAAGCCTCCCGGCCCGCATAGTCCAACCATAGACACGGGCACAGACCGGCAAAGTCGAGACCGGAGAGGAATCAAGACATGATCAACCATTCGCTGCAGCTCTTCTGCAACCGTACCGTCGCCGCCGGCCGGATCACGGCCGGCGACGTCCAGGCTCTCGCCCGCGACGTGCTGCCGGACGGCTTCCTTACCCGCGACGAGGCCGACATGCTCATCGCCCTCGACCGGGCCGTGCCGCAGATCGATGCCGCCTTCGGCCCCTTCCTCATCGCGTCCATCGTCGATTTCGCAGTCTGGGGCGAGCGGCCCACGGGCACCATCGATGCCGGCACCGCCCGCTGGCTCGCCGCCTCCCTGCGCAACGGCACCGGCCCGACGCTCCTCGCCGGTCAGATCGCCCAGGCCGTGGTCCGCGAGGCCCAGTCGTGCGACGAAGCCCTCATCGCCTTCGCCCTGGAAGCCAACCGGCGCCGCGCCGCCGAGCCGGCCCGGATGGAGTTCCTCGCCGCGGCCTGAGAGGTCCTGCGGCGCGAGCCTCCTGCAGGGCGAACGACCGGGGCAAGCCCCGGGCGCGCCGGGCGAGCACCGAACCGAAGAAACCCCGTCGTGCCGGGCCGGTCAGCTTTCCGAAGTCGGAGAACTGCTTTAACGGGAACGAGCTTGGGCGTCCCGCGCGCCCCGACCTTTCCTGACCGACCAGAGTGCCGGACCGATGTTCGAGAAGATCCTGATCGCGAACCGTGGCGAGATCGCCTGTCGCATCATCAAGACCGCCCGCCGCATGGGCATCAAGACCGTGGCGGTCTACTCGGACGCCGATCGTGACGCGGTGCACGTCGCCATGGCGGACGAGGCCGTGCATATCGGCCCGGCCCCGGCGGCGCAGTCCTACCTGCTCATCGACAAGATCATCGACGCCTGCAAGCAGACCGGCGCCCAGGCCGTGCATCCCGGCTACGGCTTCCTGTCCGAGCGCGAAGCGTTCCCGCGTGCCCTCGAGGCCGCCGGCATCGTCTTCATCGGCCCGAACCCGCACGCCATCGCGGCCATGGGCGACAAGATCGAATCGAAGAAGGCCGCCTCCGCCGCCAACGTCTCCACGGTGCCGGGCTTCCTCGGCGTCATCGAGAGTCCGGAGCACGCCGTCACCATCGCGGACGAGATCGGCTATCCGGTCATGATCAAGGCGTCGGCCGGCGGCGGCGGCAAGGGCATGCGCATCGCCTATTCCTCCGACGAGGTCGCCGAGGGCTTCGCCCGCGCCAAGTCCGAGGCCGCCTCGTCCTTCGGCGACGACCGGGTGTTCGTCGAGAAGTTCATCACCGATCCGCGCCACATCGAGATCCAGGTGATCGGCGACAAGCACGGCAACGTGATCTACCTCGGCGAGCGCGAATGCTCGATCCAGCGCCGCAACCAGAAGGTCATCGAGGAGGCGCCGTCGCCGCTCCTCGACGAGGAGACACGGCGGAAGATGGGCGAGCAGGCCGTGGCTCTGGCCAAAGCCGTGAACTACGACTCCGCCGGTACCGTCGAGTTCGTCGCCGGCCAGGACAAGTCGTTCTACTTCCTCGAGATGAACACCCGCCTGCAGGTCGAGCACCCCGTCACCGAGATGATCACCGGCCTCGACCTCGTCGAGATGATGATCCGCTCGGCCTACGGCGAGACGTTGCCCCTGGCGCAGACGGACGTGAAGCTCAACGGCTGGGCCGTCGAGAGCCGCGTCTACGCAGAGGACCCCACCCGCAACTTCCTACCCTCCATCGGCCGCCTCACCACCTACCGGCCGCCGGCCGAGGGTCGGTTCGGCGACGCGATCGTGCGCAACGACACCGGCGTGGAGGAGGGCGGCGAGATCGCGATCCACTACGATCCGATGATCGCCAAGCTCGTGACCTGGGCGCCGACCCGGGCGCAGGCCATCGAATCACAGGGCGAGGCGCTGGACGCCTTCGCCATCGACGGCATCCGCCACAACATCCCGTTCCTGTCGGCCCTGATGGCGCATCCGCGCTGGCGCTCTGGCAACATCTCCACGGGCTTCATCGCCGAGGAGTTTCCCGAGGGCTTCTCCGCCCCCGAGCCCAGGGGCGAGATTGCCCAGGTCATGGCGGCGGCGGCCGCTGCCATCGATCACAAGCTTAACGAGCGCAAGCGCGGCATCTCCGGCCAGATGCGCGATCCGGCCCTGCTCCACTTCGAGCGCGACCGTGTCGTGATCCTGGCGGATGCGTCCTATCCGGTGACCGTCGATGCGGTGGGCGGCACGCTCATCGTCACTGGCGAGGACGGCACCACCTGGACCGTGCAGAGCGAGTGGCGCCCGGGCGAGCCCGTGTGGCAGGGCGAGATCGCAGGTAAGCGCGTGGCGATGCAGGTGCGCGGCCTCCTCAACGGCGTCGCGCTTCAGCATGCGGGCGCGGCGGCGCAGGCCCGGGTCTACACCCGACGCGAGGCCGAACTCGCCGCCCTGATGCCGGTGAAGGTCGATGCCGGCTCGGGCAAGCAAGTGCTCTGCCCGATGCCCGGCCTCGTCAAGGCGATCCTGGTGAAGGAAGGCCAAGAGGTGAAGAACGGCGAGCCGCTCGCCATCGTCGAGGCGATGAAGATGGAAAACGTGCTCCGGGCGGAGCGCGACGCCACCGTCTCGAAGATCGCGGCGAAGGAGGGCGACAGCCTCGCCGTCGATGCGGTGATCCTCGAATTCGCCTGACGCGGCGCGGCCCGTGCCGCTCTACTTCGCCTACGGGGCCAACATGGACGCGGCCGCCATGGCCGCGCGCTGCCCCGGCTCGCGCCTGATCGGGCAGGGCCGGCTCAACCGCCACCGCTTCATCGTGATGCGCGAGGGCTACGCCTCGGTGGTGCGTGATCCGCGCGCCACCGTGTGGGGCGTGGTCTGGGAACTCGCGCTGGCCGACGTACCGGCGCTGGATCGCTACGAGGGCGTGGCCGGCGGCCTCTACACCAAGGCCTACCAGCCCGTCACCCTGAAGGGCGGAGCCAAGCGTGCCCTGATCTATCTCGGCGGCAGCTCCGCCCAGGGAGCACCGCGTCCGGGCTACCTCGAATCGGTCCTGGCGGCGGCGGATGCGGCGCAGCTGCCGACCCCTTATATTGCCGAACTGCGCGGCTGGCTGCGGGGCCGGGCCGCCTGACAGGAGCATTGCCATGAGCCGGATCAGAACCGTCGAGGCGATCATCCACGGCCGCGTGCAGGGCGTCGGCTACCGGTTCTGGACCAAGGGCGAGGCCGAGCGCCTCGGCCTCTCGGGCCACGTCCGCAACCGGTCCGACGGCACCGTGGCGGCGACCTTTTCGGGGGAGGCCCACGCCGTCGCGGCCATGCTCGCCGCTTGCCGGCAGGGGCCTCCAGGGGCCCGCGTGACGGAGATCACCGAGGCGGAGGGACCGGTCCCGGCGGCGGGCTTTCAGATCCTGCACGACTGAAACGGCCGCACGGGCCCGACCCTGGACAGGGAGCGGCCATCCGGGCTAGCGCCGGAGCGGTCGCGATCGGCCCGGCATCAGGCGCACCCGATGATCACGGCGGACTTCTCCTACCTCGATTTCGCGGCCCTGTGCTTCTTCGTGGCGGCCTGGGCCGGCTACGGCATGGCGGTCTCGCGGATGCGGGGCCGGCGCACGAGCCTGAGCCAGATCATGAACCGCCAGCGCGAGATCTGGGCGGAGCAGCTCATCCACCGCGACAACCGGGTGGTGGACACCACCATCAACGCCTCCCTCCAGAACGGTACCGCGTTCTTCGCCTCGACCTCCCTCATCGCGCTCGGCGGCGTCCTGACCCTGTCGCGCTCGGGCGACGACGTACTGACCCTGTTCGGGGCGCTGCCCTTCGGCGCCGTCGCCACCCGGACGACCTGGGAGATCAAGGTCGCGGGGCTGGCGGTGGTGTTCATCTACGCCTTCTTCAAATTCTCCTGGGCCTACCGGCTGTTCAATTACGGGGCGATCCTGCTCGGCGCGGTGCCGCCCAAGGGCTCCAGCGCCAGCATGGCCGAGATGGAACTCGCCGCGCGGCGTGCCTCCGCGATGAACATCGCGGCCGGGTCCCATTTCGCGCGCGGGCAGCGGGCGTTCTTCTTCGCGCTCGCCTATCTCGGATGGTTCGTGAGCCCAGTTCTGCTGTTTCTCACCACGACGGCGGTGGTCTGCGTGATGTGGCGACGTCAGTTCAGTTCGAAAATTCGCGCCGCCCTCCTGGCGCAGGACGACGGGACAGGGCAGGGGTTGGACCCATGACCAATCCGAAGAAACCACCCCGCAAGACCGCCATCGCCCGGATCGCCGCCGCGAAAGCCCTCAAGGGCAAGAAGGCCGCTGCCAAGAAGGCGGGCGAGGCACCTGGCACCAAGGCGCCGCCGGCCCCGAAGGCGGCAGCCCCACCACCCCCCGCGCCATCGGTCCGCAAGGGCCCCAGCGAGGAACTCATCGCCGAGACCATCCTGCGCCTCCTGGCCGAGCGCGGTCCCGGCAAGACCGTCTGCCCCTCGGAGGTTGCCCGCGACATCGGCGGCGCCCAGCCCGAAGTGTGGAGCCCGATGATGCAGCCGGTGCGCCGCATCGCCGTGCGGATGACCAAGGCCGGTCAGATCGCGATCATGCGCAAGGGCAAGCCCGTGGAGGATGTCGACGATTTCCGCGGCATCTACCGGCTGGCGCTGCCAGCGGCCGACGTCGATTCGGCCGGAACCGACGAAGCCTGAGGCGCCGGCATCCAGGCGTCGGTGTAGCCGGCGAGCCGATAGACCACGAGGCCGATCCACTCCTTGACCACGACATCGAGGAGGGCGAGCCCGTCGGAGGCGAAGCTGTTGAAGCGCACCGCGTCGCGCGGCCCGGCGGTGCGGTAGTCGACGGGATAGGCGGCCACGGTGAAGCCCGCCGCGCGGAAACACCCGACGGCGCGCGGCATGTGCCAGGCCGAGGTGACGAGGAGCCAGCGCTCGCCGGGCTTCGGCTTGACGAGATCGGCGGTGAAGGCGGCGTTCTCGCGGGTGTTGCGCGAGCGGTTCTCTAGGATGAGACGGGTGCGCGGCAGGCCGAGGCCGTCGGCGGTGCGGCCGACGATTTCGGCTTCCGACACCTCGCCCGGCCGCAGCGCGGCGCTTCCGCCCGTGAAGGCGAGACGCGCGTCGGGATACCGCCGGGACAGATCGATGAGGGCGAGCTGGCGTTCCCCGGCGTCGTTGACGACGAACTGGTCGCGCGCCGCCGACAGGCGCGTCTCGACGCCGCCGCCGAGGACCACGATGCCGGTGACCGGGGTTCCGTCGTCGACGAAAGCCGGGAACCGATCCTCCAAAGGCAAGGCGACCCAGAGGGCGAGGGGCGAGAAACCGGCGACGAGAAGCCCGAGGCCCGCCGCCCCGGCGAGCACACGTCCGAAGCGACGCCAGCGCCCGACGGCTATGAGGAGCATCCCGGCGACCACGGCGAGAATCAGCGCGTTGGACGGCGTGATGACGAAGAAGATCAGCTTCGAGAACGGAAAGAACATGGCGCGGGAGCGGCCTTCAGGGGAGGGAACGCGAGACCCGGACCGGCCTCATGCCTCAGGGATCGGCGGGTAGGCATGGACACGACCCTGCGGATCCTCGACCCGCCAGCCGGCCGCCGTGGCGCGGAGGTAGTCCGGCCCCACCGGCACCTTGCCGTGGCCGCCGGGGATGTCGAGGACATAAAGCGGCTGGGCGAGGCCCGACAGCCGGCCGCGCAGATGCCCCATGAGGGCGCGCCCCGCATCGAGATCGGTGCGCAGGTGGCCGGTGCCGGGCGCGAGATCGCCGTGGTGGAGGTAATACGGCTTGATCCGATGCTCCACGAAAGTCCTCATCAGCCGGCCCAGGGTGGCGGGGTCGTCGTTGACGCCAGCGAGCAGCACGGTCTGGCTCACCATGGGAATGCCGGCATCGACGAGGCGGGCGATGGCCGCCGCCGCCGCGGGGGTGAATTCGCGCGGGTGGTTGGCGTGGAGCGCCACGAACACCGCGCCGCCGAACTGCTTCAGGGCCGCGACGAGGCCGTCGGTCACGGTCGCGGGCTCGACCACGGGGACGCGGGTGTGGAAGCGCAGCACCCGTACGTGCGGGATTTCCCGCAGCGCCGAGGCGATCCGGGCCAGCCGCCGGGGCGAAAGGGCGAAGGGGTCGCCGCCCGTGACCACCACTTCCCAGATCTCCGCCCGGCCGGCGATATAGGCGAAGACTGCATCGAGTTCGGCGTCGCTCAGGGTGCCGAGCCCGTCGGGGCCGACCCGCTCGCGGCGGAAGCAGAATCGGCAATAGACGGGGCAGACATGGAGCGGCTTCAGCAGCACCCGGTCGGGATAGCGGTGGACGAGGCCGGCGAGCGGGCTGTGGGCGTCGTCGCCGATGGGGTCGGCATCCTCCTCCGGGCGCGTCGCGAGTTCCTCCGCCCGCGGCACGAACTGGCGGGCGATGGGATCGTGGGGGTCGGCCGGATCGATGAGGTCGGCGAGATCCGGCGTCACCGACACGGCGTAGCGGGCGGCCACGGCCTCCAGGGCGGGGAGGGCCGCGGCGTCCACCAGCCCGGCCCGCGCGAGGTCGGCGGGGCTCTTCAGGGGGCGGTTCACCGGCGCCCCCCGGTGACGGGCGTCCACAGCACATCCTCGATATGAGGCGCGCCGACGGCGAGCATCACCAGCCGGTCGAGGCCGAGCGCGATGCCGCTTGCCTCGGGCATGAGGGCGAGGGCGGCGAGGAACGCCTCGTCGATGGGGTAGCGCTCGCCGTAGACTCTCTCCTTCTCGTCCATCTCCAGGGTGAAGCGGCGGCGCTGCTCGGCCGGATCGGTGAGTTCGCCGAACGCGTTGGCGAGTTCGACGCCGCAGGCGTAGAGTTCGAATCGCTCGGCCACGCGCGGGTCGCGGGAGCTCGGCCGGGCCAGCGCCGCCTCGGACACCGGGTACTCGCACAGGATCGTCGGGCGCCCGATGCCGAGACCGGGCTCGATGCGGGCGACGAGAACGCGGCTGAAGAGGTCCGCCCAGGTGTCGTCCTCCGCCACCCGCAGGCCCGTTGCCAGAACGGCCGCCGCGAAGGCATCCCGATCCGTCGATCCGTCCGGCGCGACGGTGGCCAGGAGATCGATGCCGACCTCCGAAAAGGCCTCGGCAAGGGTCACGCGCCGGAAGGGTGCGAACGGGTCGGCCTCGCGGCCCCGGTAGGCGAGGCGCCGGGTGCCCGCCGCCTCGGCCGCCAGAGCCAGCATGTCGGCGCAATCGCGCATGAGTTCGGTGTAGTCCTCGCCCGCCCGATACCATTCGAGCATCGTGAACTCGGGGTGGTGCAGGGGGCCGCGCTCGCGGTTGCGGAACACCCGCGCGAAACTCACGATCCGGCGTTCGCCCGCCGCCAGCAGGGTCTTGCAGGCGAATTCCGGGGAGGTGTGCAGATAGAGCGGATGGCGCACGCCATCGGGACCGAGGATCTCCGTCGCGAAAGCGGAGAGATGTGCCTCGTTACCGGGCGACACCTGAAGGCTGGCGGCCTCGACCTCGATGAAATCGGCCGCCGCGAAATGGCCCCGCAGGGCGGCGGTGATGCGGTTGCGCGCCACCAGGGCCGGACGCCGGTCGGCGTGGCGGTCCGGATGCCACCAGGGGGAGGGAGCGGTCATCGCCGGGGCCATATCACGGGCGGCCGGGCGTCTCCACGTCTCAGGGCCTTCCTTCCATCCTCCACCCGGTCCTGCGGCTGGCAACGGGGGCACGGATAGGGTAGTGGCGGAACGACGATGTCGCTCCCGTGGACCCGAACCGCGCCGGGGCGACCGACCCGTTTCTCGAGACACGAACAGGACCTGACCCCGTGAAGGTGATCGCTTCCACGCTCCGCAAGGGCAACGTCGTCGACAAGGATGGCAAGCTCTACGTCATCCTGACGATCGAGAACATCCACCCGGGCAAGGGCACCCCGGTGACGCAGCTCGACATGCGCCGCATCACCGATGGGGTGAAGGTGTCCGAGCGCTACCGCACCACCGAGTCGGTGGAGCGTGCCTTCGTCGAGGACCGGGAGCACACCTTCCTGTACGAGGACGGCGAGGGCTTCCACTTCATGAACCCCGAGACCTACGATCAGGTGGCGATCCAGAAGGACGTGATCGGCGATGCCGCGCCCTACCTTCAGGAGGGCATGAAGGTGATGGTCTCGATCCACAACGACGTGGCGCTCACCGTCGAGCTGCCCCAGCGCGTCACCCTCGAGATTACCGAGACCGAGCCCGCCATGAAGGGCCAGACGGCGTCGTCGTCCTACAAGCCGGCCATCCTGTCGAACGGCGTGCGCACCGCCGTGCCGCCGCACATCGCCGTCGGCACCCGCGTCGTCATCATGACGGAAGACGGGTCCTACGTGGAGCGCGCCAAGGATTGAGGCGTCATGGCGCCGGGGCCGTGCCCTCGGCGGCTTCGTAGCAGCCCTGCGACAGGGCCTGCGCCCTCGCCCGCTCGGCGACCGTGAAGGTCCGCTGCGCCTGCGCCCATAAACCGTCGCGGCGGAACGCGCCGACGACGCAGCGCGCCGCGACCCGACAGGCCGCGGCCTCGCCCCCGGTCGCGACGCAGTTGCGGGCATAGACCGTCCGAAACTCCGCCTCACCGGCGCGCGGATGCGGCCCGGTGAGGGCGGCTATGCCGGAGAACAGGGCCAGCAGCACGGGCTGGTGGACGAGGTAGACGGCGAGGCTGTGTCGCCCCGCCCAGGCGGTCGCCCGCCCGGGCCCCCGCACGGCCCGCCAGCGGCCGAGGCGGGTCTTCGCCAGGCGCGGTCCGCCGAGGCGCCCGGCGACGATCCCCACGAGGACCAATCCGAACCACGGGAACAGCGGCACGTAGTCGTTGGTCTGCGGCAACGTCTTGCCGAGGCCGAGGAAGAACAGGACCGGGCTGTCGAGGGCGCTCCCGTCCGCCAAGCCCCACCCCGCAACACCGGGAGCCGCGATCACCAGGGCGGCGCAGACAGCCGTGACCACGGCCGGGGCGAACAGGAACGGCAGGGCGAGCACGCTGGCGACCGCGATGCAGTGCAGGATGCCGAAGAACACGTAGCTCCCGGGAAACAGCAGATAGGTGGCGACCGTGACGGCCAGCGCCGCCCCGCCGATGCTGGCGAATCGTGTCAGCACCGCCCGTCGCCGGATGCCGGTGCCATGGGCGAGCACGAGGCCCGCCCCGACGAGGATCAGGAAGCTGCCGGCGATGAGGTGGGCGGCGATCCGGCCGGGCGGCGTGAGCGCGTAATTCTCCGGGGTCAGCCGGAGGTACCCGAGATCCCAAGTGGCGTGGTAGGCCGCCATCGCCGCGAGCGCCAAGCCCCGGGCGACGTCGAGGGCGTCGATCCGCATCCGCGGGGGCGGAACGGGAGCCGCGTCGGAATCGGAAGGGGAGGGAGCCATGCCGCTCGCCGTACCATCGAACCGGCGCCCCCGCGATCCCCTGTGGCACCGGCACCCGCGTCCCGAACAATGCAACATGGATCAACCCGGCGGGTGATCAATTAGGCTTCCGGAAGGTGACGACTTCGTTAATCTCCCTTCCGGATCGCGTGGCGTGATTCGGGTGTGGGTTGCTGAATGTCGGACGATTTCGGGGCGGGCTCCTACGGGGGGCATTCGGCTGACACGCACGCGGATGCCCGCTCCGGCGAAGGCCTGGGTGGCGAGGTCCAGCGCCCCCTCGACCTCATCGAGGTCGCCGGCCGCATCAAGTGGTTCGACGTCGCCAAGGGCTTCGGCTTCATTGTTCCCGACGACGGGACGGCCGACGTGCTGCTGCACATCACCTGCCTGCGCCGCGACGGCCATCAATCCGCCAGCGAGGGCGCGCGCGTCGTCGTCGAGGCCACGGAGCGGCCGCGCGGCTGGCAGGCGTTCCGGGTGATCTCCCTCGATCAATCCACCGCCCTGCACCCGTCCGAACTGCCGATGCCGCGTACCCATGTGAGCGTCACGCCGACGAGCGGACTCGAGACGGCCGTAGTGAAGTGGTTCAACCGCCTGCGCGGCTTCGGCTTCCTCAGCCGAGGGGACGGCACGCCCGACATCTTCGTGCACATGGAGACGCTTCGTCGCTACGGCATCGCCGAACTCAAGCCCGGCGAGACCGTTCTCGTCCGCTACGGCGACGGCTCCAAGGGCAAGATGGCGGCGGAAGTCCGCTTTCCCGACGGTGTGCTGCCCGCCTCGCACTGACACCGCCCGCCACCGACGAACCTTCGATCGACGATCGTCCCACCGAAGATTTTGCCACCGAAGATTTTGCCACCGACGAATGAGTACCGCGTTGTCGAATATGCCCGCCTTCCTGCGTGCGCTCTGCGCCGTTCTGTTCCTCGGTTCGGGCCTTCAGGTCGTACCCGCGCAGGACGCGGCCTCCGGTCCGACCGAACCCCTCACCATCGCATCCCGGAACGGGCGCCACGCCTTCGCCGTGGAGGTGATGCGCACGGATGCCGACCGTTCGCGCGGACTGATGTATCGCCGCACCATGGCGCCGGACCACGGCATGCTGTTCGACTTCCAGGCCGTCGCCCCCGTGGCCATGTGGATGAAGAACACCTACCTGCCCCTCGATATGGTTTTCATCCGCCAGGATGGATCCGTTGCCCGCGTCGCGCAGAACACCGAACCGCTCTCGACCAAGGTCATTCCCTCCGGCGAGCCGGTCCTGTCCGTGCTTGAGCTCAATGCCGGCACCACCGCGCGGCTCGGCATCCACGCCGGTGACCGTGTCGAGCATCCCCTGTTCCGTAAACCCTGACGCCTCAATCGAACACAACAAGAACATCGCTTGACGCTCGATTCGATTCGAGCCAATGTTCCCTCATTGTTCTAAACGACGCGCCCATCACCGACCGGGTGATTCGCGTGGCGCCGATGGGGGACATCATGATCAGCCGGCATCTGGACGAGACCCGCGTCACCGCCGAAGCCCCGTTCGAGAACGCCGAATGGAGCGTTTCGCCGGAAGGACTGGAGCATCGCCCCAGCGGTTATTTCATCGCCCGCGATCTGCTCGGCATGCGTCGGGGCGACCTGTGGGAATGGCCGCTTCACCTTTCGGAAAAGAGCTGGTGCCGAGCCCTTCCGTTCCGTGAAGCGTTCCTCGCGGCGCTCAGCGCCTTCGAGATCCCCCGGGACGCGGGTCTCATTGCCTCCTTTGCGACCGGCTTCGGTCTGAAGGCCGGCCAGAGTCCCGCGAAAACAGCCGACGATTTCGTGGCCCTCGGCGATGTGCTCCGCCCCAAGGGCCGCAAGCAGGTGGATACGCGCAACAAGCAGGCGGATGCGCGCAAGCGGAGCGTTTCGCCCGAGATCCGCGGCGGGCACCGACGCAACGGTACGCCGGTGCCGTATCGCGCGGTCGAAGCCTCCCCCCAACGCGCCGCTTACTGAAGCACGTTGCTCTCCGGTCACTTGGCCCTAGATGGGGGTCGAGGACTGGAGAACAGCATGAAACAGGATCGCGCAGGCGGAACCGGCATTGCGAGCGGCCTCGAAGGCATGCTGACGCCGCCCTTCTCCCGGCGTGGCTTCGTGATGACGAGCCTGATCTCCGGGCTCACCCTCGCGACCACCGCCGTCGAGGCGCAGGTGATCCATACGGACGCAAGCGGTCTCGTGGCGGGCGAGGTCCAGATCCCCGCAGGCGACGGCCCGATGCCGGGCTATCGCGCCATGCCGGAAGGACAGGGACCGTTTCCGGTCATCCTCGTCATCGAGGAGATCTTCGGCGTCCACGATTACATCAAGGATATCTGCCGGCGCCTGGCAAAGGCCGGCTACTGTGCGGTGGCGCCCGAATTGTACGCGCGTCAGGGCGATCTCTCGACCATGACGGACGTCAAGGTGATCGTTCGGGACGTGATCTCGAAGACGCCCGACGCACAATGGATCGCTGATCTCGATGCCTCCGCCGCCTGGGCCGTCGCGGCGTCGAACGGCGACGCGTCACGACTCGCGACGATGGGCTGGTGTCGGGGTGGGCGCGGTGTCTGGCTCTACGCCGCCCATCGCCGCGACCTGAAGGCCGGTGTGGCCTGGTACGGCGCGCTCGGCGGTGAGCGTACGGCCCTGCAACCCCGCACGGCGGACGATGTCGCGGGAGAGATCAACGCGCCGATCCTCGCCCTCTACGGCGGCGCGGATACGGGGATTCCCGTCGCCTCCGCCGAGGCAGCGCGCGACAAGGCCCGGGCGGCGGGCAAATCCGTCGATCTCGTAGTCTACCCGGACGCCCCGCACGGCTTTCACGCCGATTACCGGCCAAGCTATCGCCGCGAGCCTGCGGAGGATGGATGGACGCGCGCTCTGGCGTTTTTCAAGGCGAGAGGCGTGTGACGACTGCAGAGGCTGTGCGACGTGATTGACGGGAAGTGCGGCACAGTTGCTGCATCGACCAAAAAAGCGCCCTGTTCGACGCCCGCAGGAACGACACATTCACCGGGTAGTTCACAGTTCTGGCAATACGAGGATCGGCCCGCCATCCTGGCTTGAAGAGCGTTCCGGACCCATGAGTGCTGCACCTCCGTCGGACGCACGCCCCGTCATCCTCGTCGTCGAGGACGAACCCGACGAGCGCTACCTCGCGGCCGAGATGCTGGAAGAGACCGGTTTCCGGGTGATCGAAGCCGAGACCGCCGAGCGCGCCCTGGCGATTCTCCAGGATCGCGGCAACGAAGTCAGCGTGGTGTTCTCGGATGTGCGGACTCCGGGTCCCATCGGGGGGTTCGAGTTGGCTCGTATCATCGGGGTCACCTGGCCTCGGGTGCGCGTGCTTCTCACGTCGGGCGACGCCGGCGACCAGCCGAGCGATCTGCGGATGTCCGCGACCTTCATTCCGAAACCATGGCGCGCCGAAGACATTCTCGCCTGGGTGCAGGAGGCGGCCGGTCGGTCCGCCGAGACGCAGACCGTGCCCGACGTCATCGGACTCGGCTGGCCCGAGACCAAGATCATCGTCGGTAAAGTGGAAACTTGAGGACATACGGATCGTCCGGGTCGGTGGCGTGAGGACAGATCCTCACTCGTGCATCGGATTCGAGGCGAGGCATCGCGGTTTACCGCCGGCCGTGACGATCTTCGGGTCTAGAATCGCCTGTCTAGATTTGCCCGATCCGGCTCGACGAGTTCGGATACCCCACCGAGTGCGGCGGGAATGCCGCACTCGGTGGGCGGTTTTTCCCCAGCGTCGCACGCATCCCGCGATCTGCTATGTCTCGACTAGCGGTCCGCTGCCGTTCCGAATTCGCCCGTCGAGCACGCCATGCGCCTGAATGTCCGCCCCGGCCTCATCGCCGCCTGCCTGTGCAGCCTTGCTGCCCTATCCAATCCCGCGTCGGCCGCTGCTCCGCCGGTGCAGCCGATGGAGGGGCCGGGCGGCGTCGGTGATCGCACGGCCACCATCGTCAAGCGGGCCCTCGGGCGGGCCAGCGCCGCGACGTTCGTCTTCCACAAGGCCGGGGCCGCGCCTGCCGAAGGGCGGCCCGTGGCCATCTTCCTCCACGCCTGGGGCGCACCGAACCCGCAGGCCTACGGCTCTTGGATCGATCACCTCGCTCGCGCCGGCTACCTCGTGGTGTTCCCACGCTTCCAGGAGATCAATCGGACGCGGCCGGCCGACGCTTCCGCCAATTCGGCCCGCCTGATCAAGTCTGCGCTGTCGGACCTCGCCGGCGATGCCGACGCCAAGCCGGACGAGAAGCGCATCGCCCTCATCGGCCATCTCGCCGGGGCACCCATCGCCGCCAACATCGCCGCCGACGCGGCCGGTCAGGGCCTCCCCACCCCGCGTCTCGTCTTCGCGATCATGCCGGGTGGCATCGCCAGCGACGCCAAGGCACGCGGCATCGTCCTGCATGATCTCTCGAAGATCGCGCCCGAAACCCTCGTGGTCACCGTGATCGGCGATCGCGATGCCCGCGCGGCGGATCTCGCGGCGCGTCGCCTCCTGCGGGAGGCGAGCGCCGTGACACCCGAGCGCAAGCTGTTCCTGCGCGCTCTGTCGGACGATCACGGATTCCCCGCCCTCACCGCGACCCTGGCCTCCCCGGCGGGTGCGGACGCCGCCTATGACGGCGGCGCCCTGAAGCTGCCCCCCGATCCGCCGCGCGACCCGAAGCAGCCGGCCCCTCCGTTCAAGTGGACGCCGGACATGGCCCTCACGGGCGAGCAGACCACCCTGGTCGCGCAGATCAACAATGCCCGTACGGACAGCCTGGACTATCTCGCGTACTGGAAGACCTTCGATCTTGCGGCCGCGGCGGCCTTCAACGGCGCCGATGCACAAACCTTGAAGAGCAACCCGCGGTTCAGCGACATGGAGCGTTGGGCCGACGGCTGGCCGGTCAAGCGTCTCGTCATGGAAACGCCGCGGCTGACACCACATCCGGCCCCCGTCGCCGCTCCGGCGGCAGCGGCGCGCGCCAAGCCGGCACCCCGCCGGCCCTGAGTCCCGCACGATCTCGCACCGGTGGCCTCGATGAAGCTCTTCCATTCGCATTTCTCGCCGTTCGTGCGGAAGGTCATGGTCGTCGCCCATGAACTCGGCCTCGCCGAGCGCATCGAACTCCTACCCAGTGCCGCACACCCGACGAAGCGGGACACCAATATCCTCGCGCTGCACCCCCTGGCCCAGGTCCCGACCCTGATCGCCGACGATGGTCACGCCATCGCCGACAGCCGCGTGATCTGCGAGTACCTCGATGCGCTGGGCGGCGGCATGTTCCCCGCGCCCGGCCCGGCACGGTGGTCGGCCCTCAACGACCAGTCCACGGCGGACGGCCTCCTCGATGCCGCGCTGCTCATCCGCTACGAACTGACCGTACGAGAGGAGGGCGAACGTTCGAGCGCGTGGATCGCCGGACAGACGGCCAAGATCGAGAGCGCGCTGGATACGTTCGAGGCCGGCGTCGCGGCCCTGGCCGACCGCATCGATATCGGCACCATCGCGGTCGCCTGCGCGCTGGGCTACCTCGATCTGCGCTTCCCGGATCTGGCTTGGCGCCGGCGCAGCCCGGCCCTCGCCGCCTGGTTCGAAGGCTTCGACGCGCGCGCGTCCATGCAGGCGACACGACCGCCGGTGGCCTGACCCCCGGCGTCACGGCACGGGGAGATCCTGGCGCAAGCCTTGCGACGCAGCATCCGGGTCCACCGGACGAATCGCCATGCCCGATTTCCTCGCCACCCTCCTGGCAGCCCTGGTGTTCTGCCTCGGCCTGATCGCGCTCAACGCCGTGACGCGGCTGGCCCTGCAGTGGCAGGTGGCGCCGACGGACCTCGCCGAGAACGGCATGCTGCAGTACGGGCTCGCCGCGGCCGCCGCCGTGACGGTCTGGTCGCGGACCGTCCGACCCCGGATCGCCTGACCCGTCCGATCGGGCGCACCCGAGCCGGTCGCCCGATCGCCGGTCGCTCGGGCGCGAGTTGGACGCGCGACGCGGTCGCACGTCCAACTCGAGTCGTCGATCCTAGAAGTAGGACTTCAAGGTCCCGCGGCGGCGCACGTCGAGGGTGGCGCAGTGGAACGAGCCGCCGAACGGGCCGTAGGACAGGAACGGCGCCGGGATCGGATCGAATCCCCAATCCTTGAGCGCCTTGATCAGCGTCGGCTGGCTCTGGTCGACGACGATCTTCTTCTCGTCGATGGCGAGCACGTTGATCGAGGTCCAGGGCGAGCACATGGAGATCTTGCTCATGAATCCCTCGACGGGATCGGGGCGCGGCGCGATCAGGATGTCCCACGTCTTGAGCACGGCCGGCAGCTTCTCGACGTCGATGTAGTCCGGGTTCACCAGCACCTTGCCGGGTGCGAGCGGCATGAACGAGGAGTCGATGTGCATCGGCTGCGGGCAGCGGCTCTCGATCTCGTGGATGCGGAAACCCGGACCGAGGTGGCGGCGCAGCCACTCGATACCCATGAGGTTGGTGACGTTGGAGCGGGTCACGAACAGGTCGCGGCCGCAGCGGACGAAGTCGGCGGCGTCGAACACCGGCTCGAACTCGTTCACGGTGAACTGCATCGGCTCGCCGGCCTTCAGGTTCGGCACCCGATAATCGTAGTTGTACAGTTCGTCGGTCAATTGCGGGCGGGGAGCCGAGGTCCAGCGCGCCCCATTGCGAAAATATTCCTTGAAGAGCGCCCGGTAGGCATCGCCCTCGAAGTAGCGCGAGCGCCAGCACATCGGGCTCTCGATGATCTCGTCGCCGATCACGAGGTACGGGTCGCGCGGACACGCGACGCAGAAGCCGCGCGAGGACCAGCGCGGCGCGCGGAACTTCTTCGAGAAGTCGATGCTGTCGGGGCGGCGGATCTTCACGCCCTCGCCGGCGAGGATCGAGATGAAGTTGTCGAGCTCCTGCTGGGCGAGCTTCTTCATGAACTTCGGATAGCGGAAGCCGGACGCGAAGCGGTAGAACGGCTGGGCGGCCCGCGGCAGGTTGAAGATCACAGTCAGGTGGTGTGTCGGAATGGTCGCACCGTCGAGGCTTCCGACGATGACCTCCTCCAGAGGGTCCCACTCGTTCCAGGCCATCACCGGCGAGGACGGCTTCGGCGTTCCCGGCATGCCGAGACCGGCGGTGGCATAGCGGTCGCCACGACCGTCCTGATCGACGGCCTCGCCCGTCGTGATGTGTGATTCGCGGTCCATGATCCGTACCCCTGTCGCGCGTCCTGCGGGTGATTTTCGGGGCTTCGCCCCCCTGCCGCTTTGGTCCGCACTGTGTCTATCGGGTGATAGACAACGGTTCCCAAAGCTGCAACTTCCGATGACGTTCATCGCTTCCGGCGGTCTTCTGACCCGGAAACACGGCGGGATTTCAGCAGAGATCGGCCGAACCGACGTCCGAAAGGGGACCATGAAGCGTTTGACGACCTTGGCCCTGATCGTTGGTCTCTGCACCGTCGTCGGTCTGTTCCTGTCCTCGGGCCTCGAAGACGTTGCGGCCGCCGTGGTCAGCGCCGGATGGGGCGCCCTCGTCGTCGTGCTCGCGCGCGCCGTGGCCGTCGCCTGGGCGGGCTTCGGCTGGTTCGTGATCTTCCCGCGCTTCGAACGCCCGTCCCTGCGCGACAGCGTTGTCCTTCGCTTCGTGCGCGAGGGCATCAACACCCTGCTGCCCGTGGCGCAGGTCGGGGGCGACTTCGTCGCCGCCCGGCTCCTGACCAAGCGTGGCGTCTCGGGGGGCGTCGCCGGGGCCAGCATGTTCGTCGATCTGATGACTCAGGCGGTCACGCAGTTCCTGTTCACCGTGGCCGGCGTCGCCCTGCTCGCCTGGCTCGCCGGAGACGGGCCCATCGTCCGCACCGTGGCCGGCGGCCTCGCCGTCGCCGCACCGGCGCTCGCCGCGTTCTATCTCATCCAGCGCCGCAGCGGTCACAAGGTGATCCAGGGGCTGGTCAGCCGCTTCGCCGGCTCGCGCGAGTGGCGCGCGCTCGGCGCCATCGACGTGCTCTACGATGCCCTGAAGCGTCTCTACGGAAATCACGGCCGGGTCGCGGGCGGCATCGGCATCCACCTCGTCGGCTGGCTCATCGGCACCATCGAGGTCTACGTCTGCCTGCATTTCATGGGCTATCCCGTGAGCTTCTTCGAAGCGGTGGTGATCGAGAGCCTGGCGCAGGCGGTGCGCGGCGCGGCTTTCGCCGTACCCGGGGCGCTGGGTGCTCAGGAGGGCGGCCTCATCGCCCTCTGCGCCATCTTCGGCATCCCGGCCGAGGCGGCACTGGCCCTCTCCCTCGTCAAGCGCCTCGCCGACCTCCTCGTCGGAGTTCCTGGCCTCCTCGCGTGGCACGCCCTCGAGGGCAAGGTCGGACCGGCTCCGGAGAGCGGCGAAGCGTTGCCGGCCCGTCACGCTCCGCCCCAGACCGCTCCCATGGGCGTTCCCTACGGCAACGATCGCGGCACCACGCTTCTGCGCCCCGTAGACGGCGAACTGGGGGAGCTGAAGAAGTGCGCATGATCCCCGTTCTCCGCGCCAGCCTCGTCGCCGCCCTGCTGTCGCTCGGCGCGCCCGCACAGGCGGCCGACGACTTGGCGGTGGGTGCCGTCCGCACCCTCTACGGCAGCTTCGAGAGCGCCCTCAAGGACGGCCCCGGCGACGTCCGCACCCGGGCCGCCGCCATCGGCCCGACGCTCACCGAACGCATGGATTTTCCCGCCATTGTGCGTGTCGCCGTCGGCCCGAAATGGAACGGATTCACCCCCGAGCAGCAGGGTGCCCTGACCGAAGCCTTCGCCCAGTATTTCATCGCCACCTACGCCACCCGACTTCGGCAGGCCGCCGGCGGGACCTTCACGGTGAAGCCCGAGAGCGAGGCGCGCGGCGCGAACCGGCTGGTCCAGAGCGAGGCCGCCAACGCCGATGGTGATTCGTCCCAGGTCGATTACCTCGTCGGACCGGGCAACCGCATCCAGGACGTCTATCTCAACGGCAACGTCAGCGAGGTCGCATCCCTGCGCGGCAGCTTCGCCGACCCCCTCAAGGCGGGCGGTGCCGACGGGCTGCTGAAATTCCTACGCGAACGCACGGCCGGCATGCTCACCGTCAAACCGGCGCCTTAGAGTCCGGCCACAGCCGGTCTCACCACCGACGTCCCGATCTTCGCGCCGCCCCCTCGCGGCACTCTCACGAGCCCCGTGACCGAGCGATGCCCCCATGGAATTGATCTGGCTCTCGCACCTGTTGCTGCTACTCGCGCTCGCGGGCTGCCTCTACGGTCTGACCGCCGCGGCTCTCGCCGGCCGGTTCGCCCGGCGCCCGGCGCCCGTCCTCGTGGGCGCGGCGCCGTCGGTGACGATCCTCAAGCCGCTCTGCGGCATGGAGCCGAACCTCTACGAGAACCTCGAGACTTTCTGCCAGCAGGCCTATGCCGGCCCCGTGCAGGTGGTGTTCGGCGTCCAGAATGCCGCCGACCCAGCCATCCCCGTGGTGCGCCGCCTGGCGCAAGCCTATCCTGCCCTGCGCCTCGACCTCGTCGTCGACGCGCGCCAGCACGGCTCCAACCGTAAGGTCTCGAACCTCATCAACATGTCGGGCGAGATCGCCCATAGCGTGGTGGTGCTGGCCGACAGCGACATGGTGGTGAAGCCGGATTACCTCGCCCGCATCGTCGCCGAGCTGGGCCAGCCCGGCGTCAACGGCGTCACCTGCCTCTATCACGGCGTGCCGGCCCACCGGGGCATCTGGGCCCACCTGTCGGCACTGGCCATCGACGTGCAGTTCCTGCCCAACGTGGTGATGGGCACCTCCCTCGGGCTCGCGAAGCCCTGCTTCGGCTCCACCATCGCCTTCACGGCGAAGGCGCTCGCCGAGATCGGCGGGTTCGAGGCGTTCCGGGACGATCTCGCCGACGATTACGCCATCGGCGAAGCCCTGCGGGCCGGCGGCGGCCTCGTGGCGATCCCGACCTTCACCATCGGCCACACCTGCGTCGACACCGATCTCTCCGGCCTGTGGAGCCACGAGCTCCGCTGGAATCGCACCATCCGCAACGTCGACCCGGCGGGCTACGCCGGCTCCATCGTCACCCACGCCTTCCCGCTCGCCCTCATGGGCGCGCTGATCCCGGGGGCGGGCACCAACGCCCTGGTGGTCGCCGCCCTGGCGCTCGCATGCCGCATCGTCCTGTGCGTGCGCCTCGAGCGGGCCTTCGGTCTCGCGTCGCACCCGTACTGGCTGTTGCCGATCCGCGACATCCTCTCGTTCATGAACTTCGCCTGGAGCTTCGTCTCGGGTGCGGTGACATGGAAGGGCCACGATTATCGGGTGGTTGCGGATGGCACACTGATCCCCGAGCGAAGCCTCGGCCACGATGCTGGTGCATCCTCGCTCTGATCTTCGCTTCTAGCTTCCCGCCCGCCCCCGTTCCTTTCTCGCTGAGGCCTTGAACCCCATGCGCACCCTCTTCCTGCAGGCTCCCACCTTCGACGGCTTCGACGGCGGCGCCGGCTCCCGCTACCAGGCCAAGCGCGAGATCAAGTCGTTCTGGTACCCGACCTGGCTCGCCCAGCCGGCGGCTCTGGTGCCGAACTCGAAGCTCATCGACGCGCCGCCGCACAACATCAAGCTCGCCGAGATCGTGGCTCAGGCCAACGACTTCGACCTCGTGGTGCTCCACACCTCGGTGCCGTCGTTCAAGTCCGACGTGAAGACCGTCGAGGCGCTGAAAGCCGCCAACCCGAAGCTCATCGCCGGCCTCATCGGCGCCAAGGTCGCGGTCGACGCCGCCGGTGCCATGGCCCAGGCCCCGTGCATCGATTTCTGCGCCCGCAACGAGTTCGACTTCACCGTCAAGGAAGTCGCCGACGGCACCCCGATGTCGGAGATCAAGGGCCTGTCCTACAGGGACGCCAACGGTGTCGTGATCCACAACGTCGATCGCGAGATCATGACGGACATGGATCAGCTGCCCTTCGTCACGAGCGTGTACAAGCGCGACCTGCAGATGGAGAAGTACTTCATCGGGTACCTGAAGCACCCCTACATCTCGTTCTATTCCGGCCGTGGCTGCAAGAGCCGCTGCACCTTCTGCCTCTGGCCGCAGACCGTCGGCGGCCACACCTACCGCACCCGCTCGGTCGCGCACGTGATCGAGGAGATCAAGTACTGCCTGAAGGAGTTCCCGCAGACGAAGGAGTTCTTCTTCGACGACGACACCTTCACCGACAATCTTCCTCGTGCTGAAGAAATCGCGCGCGAATTGGGCAAGTTGGGCGTGACCTGGTCGTGCAACGCCAAGGCGAACGTGCCGCGCGAGACCCTGAAGGTCCTCAAGGAGAACGGCCTGCGTCTGCTCCTCGTCGGCTACGAGTCCGGCAACCAGCAGATCCTGAACAACATCAAGAAGGGCATGCGCGTCGAGGTGGCCGAGAAGTTCACCAAGGATTGCCACGACCTCGGCATCGCCATCCACGGCACCTTCATCGTCGGTCTGCCCGGCGAGACCCGCGAGACGATCCAGGAGACCATCGCGTTCGCCAAGCGCATCAACCCGCACACCATCCAGGCGTCCCTGGCCGCCCCCTACCCGGGTACCTTCCTGTACAAGCAGGCGGTGGAGAACGGCTGGCTCGACATCGCCAATGCTGAGCTCGTCGACGAGAACGGCGTGCAGATCGCGCCGCTGCACTACCCCCACCTGTCGCATTCCGAGATCTTCGCGGCGGTGGAGGAGTTCTACCGGAAGTTCTACTTCCGCGCTCCGAAGATCGCCTCCATCGTCTCCGAGATGGTCCGCTCGCCCGACATGATGAAGCGCCGCCTGCGCGAGGGCGTCGAGTTCTACCGCTTCCTCAAGGAGCGTCAGGGCACCGCCAAGGCCGCCTGAGCATCCGCGACGGCGGACACCACGACGGCCGGGCGTTTCGCCCGGCCGTTCTCGTTTCCAGGCTCTGCTTCAGTCGATCGCCGCCGGGTGAGATATGGGAAACCGGTTTCCCACTCGCGCCGCGTGCTCTAGACGCTTGGCCCGGCGGACCCGGTCGCGCGACGCTCATACGGGCGCGGTCAGCGACGAGAGGGCCTGTCATCCGCTGTTTCGGCAACCTTGAACGCTCTCCGGTGCCGGCCTTCGGGCAGCCGGGACCGGGCTCTGCAGGCCACGCGCCTCCGCCCCGTCCCCGTGGCGCCGGAGGGCGGCCAGAGAACGGGAAGGGTGCGATGTCCGATCTCGCTACCATCGTGGTCGCTGCCGCGTTCGCCCTTGCAGGCGGTCTCGCGCTCGGCCGGATCCCGCATCTGTCGCGGCGGGGGTTAAGCCGCACCGTCCACGAATGGGAGCATGGCTTGCTCTATCGCGACGGGCGTTTCGCCGGACTTCTGCAGCCCCGACGCTACCGAACCATCGGGTGGAGCGACCGCCTCGTCGTGACGTTGCCGAAGGTTCCGACTTTCGAGAATCTTCACGGCGTCGAGGTGACCAGCGCCGACCGGATGTGCTTCCGCATGTCGACTCTCCTCGTCTACGAGATCGTCGATCCGCGCTTAGCCAACGAGAACCGCTACCGCGAAGGTCTGCAGCATGCGGGCACCAACGCCTTGATCCGGCTTGCGGCCGCACGCGGCCTCGAAGCCCTCCTGTCCGAGCGATCCACCCTGGATGCCGCCCTGCTGGCTCTGCTCGACCGGCCCATCGCCGGTTGCCGGATCACCGACGCGAGCATCGGCGCGGTCACGTTGCCGCCCGAGCTCCGACGCCTCTATGCAGAGGTCGAACGGGCACGGCTCGAAGGGCAGGCGGCGCTGGAGCGGGCACGGGCCGAGCAGGCCGCCCTGCGCTCCCTGGCCAATTCCGCCCGCATGCTTAAGGGCAACCCGGAGCTCATGAACTTACGGCTGCTCCAGGCCCTCGCGACCTCGGGCAGCAAAGGCGGGGCGACCCTGGTCCTTGGCCGTGAGGCCTTCGCTGCGTCGGCCCCCGAGTCCGTACCCGAACACGAGAGTTGAGTATGGCCGGCCCCTACAAGAAACGCCTGATCGTCACCGCCGACGATTTCGGCCTCAGCCTCGCGGTCAACGAGGCCGTCGAGCAGGCCCACCGCGAGGGCATTCTCACGGCTGCGAGCCTCATGGTGGGTGCACCTGCCGCGGCCGATGCGGTGGCCCGCGCCCGACGTCTGCCGACGCTCCGGATCGGGCTCCATCTGGTCATGGTCGAGGCTTGGCCAACCCTTCCACCCGCCGACCTGCCCGACCTCGTCGGGCCGGATGGCCTCATCCGCAGCGACATGGGCCGCCTCGGCCTCGACCTCGCCCTCAAGGCCTCGGCGCGCAAGCAACTCGCGGCCGAGATCACGGCCCAGTTCGAGGCCTACCAGGCGACGGGCTTGCCCCTCGACCACGTCAATGCTCACAAGCACTTCCACGTCCATCCGCTCATCGCCGGTGCGGTGCTGTCCATCGGCCGTCGCTGCGGTATGCGCGCCGTTCGCGTACCGCGCGAACCCCGCGCGGTGCTACGCGCCGCCGAGCCGGGCGCGGCTCCGAAACCGGCCCTCGACAGTGCACCGTGGGCGGCCCTGCTCGCCGTGCGCGCCCGTCAAGCCGGGTTGCTGATTCCCGACCGGACCCTCGGGCTGGCTTGGTCCGGCGCCATGACACCCGCCCGCGTGTCTGCTCTCCTGGCACATCTGCCGGACGGTCTCACGGAACTCTACACCCATCCGGCGACGGGAGGCGGCTTCTCCGGAGAAGCCCCGGGCTACGCCTACGCGGCCGAGCTGGATGCACTGACCGCACCGGCCTCGCGCGCCGCCCTGACCGCATCGGGCGCGATTCTCGGCGGGTTCTCGGACTTCGCGGCCTGAGCCGCGACCTCCGCGGGCAGCAGGCAGCGCCAAAGGTGCCTCGACGAGGCGTGATCGAGAGCCCCGCAGCGGTACGTCACGAATTTTGAAGCGCGCCCGCCCGCAATTCCTCGATCCGAAGGCGCAATCGCCTCCGTCATCGAGGATGCGGCTCGGGAAACCCGAGTGCTGCGCCCGCGAACCGGTTTGAAGACGAACCATTGCGGGTCGTGGGAGCACTTCCGGTGCGTTTCGGCGCGCGAGATCGTTCGGCAAAGCGAAGCGGGCGCGAGATTGCTCCCCGCGCCCGCTCCGAACTCAACCGGCAAGGCTGCCGGATGTCGGCTCCGGCTACTTCGCCGCCAGTGCCTCGGTGGGCCGCTTGGCCTGAAGATCTGGCGGGACGGCCGTATCACCCTCGGGGCGCTTCGGGTCGGGTTGCTTCGGCGGCGGGCCGAGGAAGGCCGGAACCACGAAGAACGCCGCCACCAGGGTGAAGAACAGCGACAGGGCCAGCAGCTTGCCCATGCTGGCCGTGCCGGGATGGCTCGACAGCACGAGGGAGCCGAACGCCGTGCCGGTGGTCAGCGCAGAGAAGAAGATCGCCCGGGTCAGGCTGGACGCCAGCATGTCGGCGACGCCCGCCCGCCAGGCGATGACGTAGTAGATGTGGAAAGCCACACCCACGGCGAGCATCAGCGGCATGGCGATGATGTTGGCGAAGTTCAGCGGCATGCCGACGATATGCAGCGCCATCAGGGTCCACAGGGTCGCGAGCACCAGGGGCCCGAGGGTCATCGCCACATCCCAGGGTTTGCGCAGGGCCACCGACAGGATGATGAAGATGAGCACCAGGGCGGTCAGCGCCGCCTGCACGAAGGCCCCCAGGATGGTGTAGCTCGACGAGGTGGTGGCGACCGGCGCGCCCGTGGCGTGCGGCGCCACGGTCTGCACCTCCTTGGCGAAGCGACGCAGGACGACGTTGTCGTTGGCGTCTCCGCTCGGGTGGACCTCGATCCGCGAACGCCCGTCCGCCGTGACCCACTCCGCCTTCAGCTTGGGCGGCAGGTTGGCCAGGGTGATCTTCTGGGGGTTCAGCAGACCGCCCAGACGCGTCAGCAAGGTCTTGAGGTCCGTGGTCAGGGCGACGCTGGCGGCTTCGCGCTTGGCGACGGGCGCCGCCGCCAGGGCATCGAGGGTGGTCGCGAGGGCACCGGCGGTCTTGGCGGCCGTGAGCGTCCGCAGGGCAACGGCCGTGTCCCTGATCGCCTTGACGTTGTCGGCGTCCGTGGGTGGCGGCGGCTTGCGGCCCGGGTTCAGGGCCGGACCGAGAAGCTGGGCCGTATCGGCGATGACGGCGAGCTTCGCGTCCTGGTCGCGGGGCACGAAGGTGTCGATGTCGATGACCTTGGCGACGGACGGCAGCTTGCGCAGCTTCGCGGCGATCTCCGGCACCGCCTCGGGGGAGGGGGCGAGGACGTCGATGAGGTTCGGGCTCGTCTCCGGGTCCTTGATCAGATCGAGATAGGTGGCGATCGATTCCACCTTCGGGCTGCGCAGGTGCATCGGATTGGAATCGAACGGCAGCTTGAACAGCAGGGGAATGCCCGCCACGGTCACGAGGCCGACGCCGATGAGGACGGCCTTGCGGTGCTCGATGATCCAGTGGTCGACCCCCGCCATCCAGGCGGTCTCGACGGCCTTCGCCTCGGTCTTCGGCTTGAACACGGCGATGAGCGCCGGCAGCAGGGTGAGCGAGAACAAGTAGGCGACGATCATGCCGACGCCGGCGATGAGGCCGAGTTCGGACACGCCCCGGAAGGCGGTGGGCAGGAAGGCGAAGAAGCCGGCGATGAGCGAGATGGCGGCCAGCGTCAGGGACCAGCCAACGCCGCGCGCGGCGGCACTCAGGGCCGAGGGCAGGTCCGGCTGCTCGAACCGGTCCGCTCGATAACGGACGGCGAACTGGATGCCGAAATCGATTCCGAGCCCCACGAAGAGGGCGGCGAAGGCGACCGAGATCGGGTTCAGCTCGCCCACCATCAGCAGCCCGAGGGCCGCCGTGACGATGAGGCCGGCAAAGGTGGTGATGAGCACCGCGCCCACCAGGGAGGCGGAGCGCAGGGCGAGCCAGACGAACAGGACGATGGCGCCGGTGGTGACGCTGTAGTTGAGGAACGCGTCCTCGGCGAGCGTCGCGAACTCATCGTCGGCCACGGCCACGGGGCCGGTCAGGCGCATGCGGGCGCCACCGCCGACCTCGTACTCGCCATTGTTGATCTTGAGATCCGCCGCGATCTTGCGGACGACCGCCGTCGCCGTGGCGCCGGGCTGAAGGGCGTTATAGTCCAGCACCGGCTGGATCATCACGAACTTGCGCAGGTCGGTGCTGTGCAGCTTGCCGTTGGACAGGAGCGTCTGCCACGATAGGCGCGCCGGCTCGCCGGCCAGGACCTTGCGCAAAGTCGCGTCGATCTGGGCCATCGGCCGGTCGAGGTCCTCGACCTTGGCGTCGCCGCTCTTGACGCCCTTCGCCCCGAGGCTGAGCACCCGCATGATGCCGCGCAGGGACGGGTCGGCGGCGAGCGGCCCGAGCAGGCCCTGCTGCTGGACGAGCTGCTCCGTGGTCTTGGTCAGTTCCTCCTGCGACATGAGCAGGAAGCCGTTCTTCTCGTAGAACGGCCCGCCGTCCGGGCGGTAGACGGACTCGATGGTGTCCTTGCGCTCGGCCAGGGCCTTGGCGAGATTGGCCGCCGCCTCCTCGGCCTCCTCGGGCGATTTCCCGTCGATGACCGCCACGAGGGTTCCGGTCCGCTGCGGGAACGCCTTCTCGTAGGCGATCTCGTCCTGGCGCCAGGGGACGTCCTTGTCGATCAGCCGCTCCACATCGGTGTTGATGCGGAATAGGTGGGCGGCCATGCCGGCGCTCGCGGCGGTGGCGAGGGCGACCAGGGCTATGACCAGCCAGCGGCGCTGGACGGAAAACGCGACGAGCCGTTCGATCACGGGTATCCTGCCTGCTTATGCGATGTGGTCCGGGCGGGGCCGGCGGGGTCTTTGACCACCGGCCGTGGAGCCGGAACACGCGGATCGCGCCATGTCCGACCGTCGGGTATCACCAATCGGCACGATCCACGAATGCGAACACCCTCCCGGCGGCGGTCGGCCGACGGCTTCGATACGACGAAACCGCGCGCGACGCGCCGATCCTGACGCCTGGCTCAGTAAGGGTCCTGCGTCCAGAATGCAACGCATCCCATGTTTTGCGAAGGTCCGGGCTTTCGGAGGCGGAATCGGCTTCACGGCATGCGTGGCATGCAGGTCGGTAGTCCAGCGCCGTCAGGAAGAAGCGCCGGTCGGTACGACGCCTCGCCTCAGAAAGCTCACGATCCGGGGGCTTGTCTTCCACCATCACGGCGGCTGGGGGTTCCGGCTGGCCGTCCCGTCACCAACGCCCACTGCACGCCGATCCCCGGCCCTGTGGCCGGATTATCCCAGGGTCGCGGAAACCCGCACGGTCGAGGTCGGTTGTGCGTCGTTTCGGATTGGTTCCAATCTAGGTCGCTGGAATTCCGATTTTTTTCACGCTAAGCAGCCCGATACATCGGGGCCAGCAACAAGGAGCCACGTCTTGGGTATTCCCCTCCGGTACGTCGCGAAGATTGGCGGCTACATCCTGAAACAGCACCTCACCGGCCGCAAGCGCTACCCGCTCGTGATGATGATGGAGCCGCTGTTCCGCTGCAATCTCGCCTGCGCCGGTTGCGGCAAGATCGATTACCCGGACGAGATCCTGAACAAGCGCCTGCCGGTGGCGGATGCCCTCGAGTCCGTGCGCGAGTGCGGCGCCCCCATGGTGGTCATCGCCGGCGGCGAGCCGCTCCTGCACAAGGACCTGCCGCAGATCGTCGAGGGCATCATCGCCCAGAAGAAGTTCGCGATCGTGTGCACGAACGCGTTGCTCCTCGAGAAGAAGATCAAGGAGTACAAGCCCAGCCCGTACTTCACCTGGTCGATCCATCTCGACGGCGACAAGGAGATGCACGACGGCTCGGTGTGCCAGCGCGGTGTCTACGACAAGGCCGTGGCCGCCATCGCCAAGGCGAAGGAGATGGGCTTCCGCGTCACCATCAACTGCACCTTCTTCAACAACTCGTCCTCGGACAAGATCGCCGACTTCTTCGACAGCGTGACGAAGATGGGCATCGACGGCATCACGGTCTCGCCCGGCTACGCCTACGAGCGCGCGCCCGACCAGCAGCACTTCCTGAACCGCAAGGCGACGAAGGATCTGTTCCGCGGCGTGTTCCGCGCCGGCAAGGAGAAGGGCCGCCAGAAGTGGGCCTTCCAGCAGTCGGGCCTGTTCCTCGACTTCCTGGCCGGCAACCAGACCTACCATTGCACGCCCTGGGGCAACCCGACCCGCACCGTTTTCGGCTGGCAGAAGCCCTGCTACCTGCTCGGCGAGGGTTACACGGCGACCTTCAAGGAACTGATGGAGGAGACCGACTGGGATTCCTACGGCACCGGCAACTACGAAAAGTGCGCCGACTGCATGGTCCATTCGGGCTACGAGGCGTCCTCGGTGGTGGATTCGGTGCGCAAGCCCTGGAAGCCGCTCATCCAAGCGATCCGCGGGATCAAGACCGAGGGCGAGATGGCCCCCGAGATCAATCTCGACAAGCAGCGCCCGGCCGAGTTCGTGTTCTCGCGCAACGTCGCCCAGAAGCTGTCCGAGATCAAAGCCTCCGGCGTCGACACCAAGCGCGAAGCCCGCAACCGCACGGCGGCCTGAGCCGCCTCGGCGCCGGCAGAGTCCGGCGCCGAACGATCCCGAACGAAAAGCCCCGCGACACCTTCGTGTCGCGGGGCTTTTCGTTGTCCGAAATCCGTTCCTCCTACGGTACGCCGAGGTTCGCACCGAGCAGGGGCCGGCACCGCTTGAGAACCGCGAAAGCCCGCCCGGAATCGCGGGCGAGGTGCATGAGGGGGCCGATCTGGCGTGGATCGCGCAGGATCGCCATGAGCACCGCGACGATGTCGGGCTCGCCGTTCGGTTTCAGCGCCTGCGCCGCGAAGGCCGGGATCGCCCGTTTGGCCGGATCGCAGATCACGCGGATCGCCGCGAAGGGCAGGCCGTGCCGGGCCGCGAAGGCGGCGGCGACGTGCGATTCCATATCGACGGCGACAGCCCCGGTACGGGCGTGGAGGCTGGCCTTGTCGGCAGGAGCGAGGATGGCCGTTTCCACGCCGGCGACGGCCGCCAGGACGGAGCCCAACGCCGCGAGCCGGGCCATCAGCGCATCGGCCACGGCTCTGTCGGCTGGATAGCTCCGGTCACCCGCCACAATCTCGGTGGCGACAACCACATCCCCCGCCGCAAGGTCGGGCGCGAGTCCTCCGGCGATGCCGATGCTGACCACCGCGCGGCATTCCGGCGGCACTCGGACTTCGAGGAGGGCGCGCAGGCGCCGCGGGTCGCCGCCCGCCCCGATGGCGATCACCCCCGGTCCGGCGGCGAGACGCGCTTCCTTGGCGAGGCCGGTGACGGCGAGGACGGGGAGCATTGGATTTCCAGACACCAAGCCGGCCCTCCCCGGAGCGGGTAGGGGCGGGCGCGCCCCTACATTCCGAACGCGACCGTCCGGGTGTTGGACTGCTTCAGATTACGGAAGCGCGCCATGGCCCAGAGCGGGAAGAACTTCGGGTAGCCGTGGTAGCGCAGGTAGAACACCCGCGGGAAGCCGGTGGCGGTGTAGCGCTCCTCGGACCAGAAGCCGTCGGCCCCTTGCGTCCGGGTCAGGTAGTTGATGCCACGCACCACCGCCGGATCGTCGGCCTCGCCCGCCGCCATGAGGGCGAGCAACGCCCAGGCCGTCTGCGAGGCCGTGGAGTAGCCCGGCTCGAAGGCCGGATCGATCTTGTAGGACGATGCGTCTTCACCCCAGCCGCCATCCGGGTTCTGGATGCGGATGAGCCAGGCCACGGCCTTGCGGATCTCGGGGCTCGCCGGATCGACGGCGGCGGCATTGAGGGCGCACAGCACCGACCAGGTGCCGTAGATGAAGTTCATGCCCCAGCGACCGTACCACGAACCGTCCTCTTCCTGGTCGGCGAGGAGGTAGAAGACGCCGCGGTCGAGGGCCTTCGAGCTGTCGCGGGTCTCGCCGAGCTGGGCCAGCATCGAGACGACGCGGGCGGTGACGTCGGCGGTGGGCGGGTCGAGCAGGGCGCCGTGATCCGAGAACGGGATGTGGTTGAGGTAATGATGGTTGTTGTCGGCGTCGAACGCCGCCCAGCCACCGTCGCTCGACTGCAGGCCCTCGACCCATTCGCGGGCCCGCGCAATGGCGTTGGCGTAGTCGGGCACGTCGGCGACCAGCCCGTGCTGACGGGTGGCCCGGTCCATGGCCATCACCACGACGGCGGTGTCGTCGAGGTCGGGGAAGTGGGGATTGGCGTACTGGAACGCCCAGCCGCCGGGACGCACGTTCGGGCGGCCCGCCGCCCAATCGCCCTTGATGTCGAGGACCTGAAGGGGCTTGAGCCAGTCGAGGCCGCGGCGGGCCTGCCGCTCGGCCTCGGGGCCGCCGGCTTCCAGCAGGGCATGGCCGGCCAGCGCCGTATCCCACACCGGGGACAGGCAGGGCTGCACGTAGGCCTCGTGCTCCTTGACCACCACGAGCTTCTCGATGGCCTCGCAGGCGATCATCACCTGCGGGTGGTCGGCGGGATAGCCGAGCACGTCGTACATCAGCACGGTGTTGACCATGGCGGGGAAGATGGCGCCGAGGCCGTCCTCGCCGTTGAGGCGCTCGCTGACCCAGGCCTCGGCCTTGTCGATGGCGCGCTGGCGGCGCTTCTTCGGGAAATGCGCCTGGGTGACTTGCAGCACCCGGTCGATGGCCCCGAAGATGGGCGTCCAGGGCCAGGTCGCGTGCGGGCTGCCGGGCCAGTGACGGACGTGCTCGGGCGGCGTCACGAACAGTTCCGGCACGCCGAGGCCGCGCGGGTTCTTGGCCAAGGGCTTCTTGGCCTGAAGCACCAGCAGGGGCACGATCACGCAGCGCGCCCAGTAGGACACCTTGTCGAGGTGGAACGGGAACCACTTCGGGAGGTGCATGATCTCCACGGGCATCACCGGCACGGCGCGCCACGGCACCTGCCCGAACAGGGCCAGCAGGAAGCGGGTGAAGACGTTGGAATTGGCGGCCCCGCCGCGCGACAGGATCGCCTCGCGCGCACGGCGCATGTGCGGCGCCTCGATGGAATCGCCCGTGAACTTGAGGGCGTAGTAGGCCTTGACGCTCGCGCTCATGTCGAACGGCCCGTCGTGGACCAGGGACCAGCCCCCGTGCTTGCCTTGCGTGCGGCGCAGGTAGTTGCCGATCTTGGCCTCCAGGCCCGGCACGATCTCGGTCGCGCGGAACTGGTGGAACATGATGTATTCGGACGGAATCGTCGCGTCGGCCTCGAGCTCGAAGCACAGGTGCCCGTCGGCATGGGAGAGAGCCGCGAGGGCGTGCGTCGCGCGCGTGATGCCGCGCTCCACATCCTCGATGGAGATCTCCTGCGTCTTGGGGCGCTGCAGCGCCTCGACCTTCTTGAATGCCTCTCGCATCGTCCTCGCCCCACCGGCCTTCAAAGCCGCCGCCATACCTCAGGCCGCGCCGCGCGCGCGTGCCCGTGCACACTCGCCCGCCGGGCGTGCGAGTGCGTGCGCGGCGGTCGTTCCCGACCGGATCGCGCCTTCGATCGTCGATGGCAGACCGGTCGCGGTCCAATCGCCTGCCAGGACGCAATTGCGGTGGGCCGTCTGGGCGCCGGATCGGCGCGCGGCCTCGGCAGGCGTCGCCGCGAAGGTCGCCCGCTTCTCCTTGACGATCTGCCAGCTTGGCAGTTCTGGCGCAAGTCCGCACAAAGTCGAGACTTCGGCCCAGATTTGTCGACCCAAGTCTTCCCGCGGCACGTCGAGGAGGCGATCGGCGCCGCTGATGGTCACGGATAGACGATCCGGATAGGCGAACAGCCACTCCGTCAGTCCATTCACCACGCCGAGCAGTAACGGTGCGTTCGCGGGCGGAACCACAGCGAAATGCGCGTTGACGATGGAGCGGTAGGCCTGCGGCGCGGCCAACCCCGGAATCAGGTCCGCCGCCACCCAGGGTGGCAGGGCGACCACGACCGAATCACCGGCGCCAAGAACGAGGGTCTCGTCGCCGAACACGAGTTCGGTGACCCCGGCCTCGCCGAACGTCAGCGAGCGCAGGCGATGCCCGAACCGCATTTCGGCGCCGTACCGTGCCAGATAGGCCACAGCCGGATCGACGAACGCCGCCGAGAGCCCGGCCACCGCCACGAGGGGACGGCTCGCAGCACCTCCGGCCCCGAGGGTCTCGCGCAGGATCGTGGCGGCGAGGCCGACGTCGCTCTCCTTCGGCTCGGTGTTGAGGGCCGCGATGAGCACCGGGTGCCACAAGCGGTCGTAGAGCAGGCCCTCGCAGGCCATGGCCTCGCCGATGGTTCCGCCCTGGCCCGGCGCCTTGCCGGCGGCGGCCTTCAGGATGCGCAAGGGGGCGAGATAGTCCGATGCCTTGGTGCCCGGCACCCGGCGCGAAGCTGCAAGCACCCACCAGGGGATCCGGCCGGCGTTGGGGCGCAGGGTCCACCGCTCGCCGGTCTTCAGGTCGGCGAAGGGGAACTCGGCTTCGGCCGGCCCCGAGAGGGCATCGGCCGGGGTGCCGATGGTCTTCATGAAGCCCAGCGCCGAGGTGTTGCCCGACAGGAGCAGGTGGTTGCCGTTGTCGATGGTGAGACCGAGGGTCGGGTCGTAGTACGAGCGGCAACGGCCGCCGGCCTGCTTGGCCGCCTCGTGCACGATCACGCGGCGTCCGGCCTCCACCAGGGAGACGGCGGCCGAGAGCCCGGCGAGCCCGGCGCCGACGACGTGGACGGTACCGGCCATCAGACGATCCCGTGACGCAGGGCGACGGCGACGAGGGCGGCCTTGGCCGGCTTCACCCGGGCGCGGGGCTTGGCCCAACCGCGCGCCAGCACGGCGTCGAGGTAGAGCCGGTAGGCCGCCGCCATGAGACGGGGCGCCTTGGTGACCTTGCGCGGGCAGCGGGCAATGATCGCCCAGGTCTCGCGGTAATGCTCCTTCGCCTCCTCCGCGACGGCGGCACAGACTTCGCCGATGCGGGGATGGTCGATGGCCGCCTGCGGCGTCGGATCGGTCAGGCCGATGGCGAAAAGCTTCTCGCGGGGGAGGTAGAGGCGGCCGCGCTCGGCATCTTCGTCGATGTCGCGCAGGATGTTGGTGAGCTGGAGCGCGCGGCCCTCGTGATGGGCGAGCGCAATGCCTTCGGCCTCGGCCACACCGAAGATGCGTACGGAGAGACGGCCGACGGCACTGGCGACCCGGTCGCAGTAGAGGTCGAGGGTGGCTTCGTCGGGGGCGACGATGTCCTCGAACGCGTCCATGGCCATGCCGTCGATGACGGCGTGGAAATCCGCCCGCAACAGGCCGTAGCGCCGGATCGGAACCACGAGGTCCTGCACCCGGGGCACGGGCCGTCCGGCATAGAGGGCGTCGATGTCGGCGGCCCAACGGTCGAGCTCAGCCCGGCGAATCTCGGCGGGACCGCCGTCATCGGCGACATCGTCCACGGCGCGGCAGAACGCGTAGACGGCATACATCGCCTCGCGCCGTTCCTTCGGCAGGAGCCGCATGGCGGTGTAGAACGACGAGGATTTCGCCGGCAGGGCCTCGACGGGCGCCGTCTCGGGCAGGGGCGTGGCGGTGGCGCTCATGCGCGTGCCCCCAGCGCATGGCGACGCAGGGTCCGACCGCGCAGGGGGCGCCGCGCCAGGGTCGCGGCGATGCCGCCGAGCGCCGTCAGGGCGAACGCCGCCTTGCCGTGATGGACCTTCTCGGACAGGGGATCACGCTCCATCAGGCCCCGGCACAGCACGACCGCGAGGCGGTGGATCGCCGCGATCTCGAGGCTGAGGCGCAGGTCCGCGATGAGGTCGGGCAGCACGGCGCCCTCGTCCAGGAGCCCCATGGTGCGTGTCGCCAATTCGCGGATGACGGCGCGCAGCGCCGGCGAGGCCTTGGCGGCGCCCAGTGCCTCGACGGTCACGCCATGCTTCTCCAGGGTTTCGCGCGGGAGGTAGACCCGGTCGTTGCGGGTGTAGTCCTTCCCGCAATCCTGGAGGTGGTTGATGATCTGCAGCGCGGCGCAGATGGCGTCGGACGGCCCCCAGACCACGGACGGATCCTCGCCGTGCACGTCGAGGACGTAGCGTCCCACCGGCATGGCCGAGAGCCGGCAATAGGCGATGAGTTCGTCCCAATCGGCGTAGCGGGTCTTGCGCGCATCGAGGCGGAAGGCGTCGAGGAGTTCGAGCGCGTGGGTCGCCGGCAAGCCTCTCGCGAAAAGTTCGCGCTTGAGGGGCTCGGCCTCGGGGTCGGACGGACCCTTGCCCGTAAGGGCGTCGGCGAGCGCGTCGAGCAGCTCGATCTTACGCTCGGGCGTCAGCGTGGTGTGGTCCGCGACATCGTCGCCGGCCCGCACGAAATCGTAGAAGGCCAGGATCGCGCCCCGGTTCCTCGGGTGGATCAGGTGCGACGCGACGGGAAAGTTCTCGTCCTTGTGGCCCTTGCCGGAGCGGGCCTCCGTGGCGTTCTGCAGGGTGGCGCTCACTTGAGGCGTCCCTCCTGGCGGAACCACGCGATGGCGTCGGACAAGCCTTCGCGGTAGGGGCGGGCGGTGTAGCCGAGTTCGGCTCGCGCCTTCGCATCGGTGAAGAACATGCGGTAGCGCGACATCCTGATGCCGTCGATGGTGGCGAACGGCGCCTTGCCGGTGAAGCGGGCGATCTGCTCGGAGACGAACGCGATCGGGTAGACCACGGCGCGCGGCAGGTTCACCGTCGGCGCCTTGCGGCCGACCATGCCGGCGATGTCGGCGAGCATCTGCGAGAGCAGGACATTCTCGCCGCCGAGGATGTAGCGCTCGCCGACCCGTCCGCGCTGGAGCGCGAGCAGATGGCCGTAGGCGACATCGTCCACGTGGGCGAGGTTGAGGCCGGTGTCGACGAAGGCGGGCATGCGTCCGAGCGCCGCTTCCAAGATGATGCGGCCCGTGGGCGTCGGCTTCACGTCGCGGGGGCCGATGGGCGTCGACGGGTTGACGATGACCACGGGCAGGCCGTTGCGCGCCGCCATCTCCTCGACGACCCGTTCGGACACAACCTTGCTGCGCTTGTAGGCGCCGATGGCGGTGCCGGGCGTCAGGGGCCGGGTCTCGTCGGCGGGCGTGCCGTCGTCGTGCGGCTTGATGGTGGCGACGCTCGACGTGTAGACGATGCGCTCGATGCCGGCCCGCAGGGCCTCTTCCATGAGGATCACGGCGCCGTCGCGGTTGGTCGCGACGATCTCCTCGGGGTTCGGCGCCCACAGGCGGTAATCCGCCGCCGCGTGCACGAGGTATCGCTGGCCTTGCAAGGCGGCGGCGACGGCCGTCCGGTCGCGCATGTCGCCCTCGACCACCTCGACGTCGGTCCAGGTCAAATTGGTGCGCGGCGATGTGGCCCGCACCATGATCCGCACCCGAAATCCGGCCTTGCGGAACACGTCCACGAGGGCGGCGCCCAGGAAACCGCTCGCACCGGTGATGAGAACCGGGCCGGCATCGAAGGGGCCGGTGGGGGTCGCCTGTGGCATTTCTCTCGCGGGTTCAAAAGCAAAAGGGGCGCAGCGGGTTTGGGACCGCAGAACCCGGCGCTTTTGTCATCGAAATAGACCCCCGACAAGCGCAGTCGGGTCACACCCAGGCGCATCCGCACGGGGCTGGCCCGCGCGGATGCGCCTGATGGGACCAGTCAGGCGAGGCGCAGGCGGCTCGATCCGGCCTTCCGCTCGGGCAGGGTATCGCGGGCGGTGCGGGCGATGGATTCGGCGTCGAGGCCGGCCTCGCGGTACATGGCGTCGGGGGAGTTGTGGTCCTGGTAGGTGTCGGGCAGCGTCAGTCGCTCGGGCAGGGTATCGCGGGCGGTGCGGGCGATGGATTCGGCGTCGAGGCCGGCCTCGCGGTACATGGCGTCGGGGGAGTTGTGGTCCTGGTAGGTGTCGGGCAGCGTCAGGGTCCGCACCCGGACSCGGCCGGCATCCAGCGCGCCCTTCTCGGCCAGCAGATGCAGCACCATGGCGCCGAAGCCGCCCACCGAGCCCTCCTCCAGGGTGATCAGCACCTCGTGGCTCGCGGCGAGATCGAGGATCATGGCTTCGTCGAGRGGCTTGGCGAAGCGGGCATCCGCCACCGTCACGGCGATGCCCTCGGCCTCGAGGAGATCGGCGGCCTTGAGGGCCTCGGACAGACGRGTGCCGAGGCTCAGCAGCGCCACCCGCGCGCCCTCGGGCCGGCGCACCATCCGGCCCTTGCCGATGGCCAGCGCTTCGCCGCGCTCCGGCAGGTCGACGCCGACCCCCTCGCCGCGCGGGTAGCGCAAGGCGATCGGGCCGCTGTCATGGGCGTGGCAGGTCGCCACCATGTGCACGAGCTCGGCCTCGTCGGAGGCCGCCATCACGGTCATGTTCGGCAGGCAGCAGAGATAGGCCAGATCGAACGCGCCCGCATGGGTCGCGCCGTCGGCCCCCACCAGGCCGGCCCGGTCCAGGCAGAACCGCACGGGCAGGTTCTGCAGGGCGATGTCGTGCACCACCTGATCGTAGGCCCGCTGCAGGAACGTCGAGTAGATCGCCACGAACGGCTTGTAGCCCTCCGTCGCCAGGCCGCCCGCGAAGGTCACCGCGTGCTGCTCGGCGATGCCGACGTCGAAGGTCCTGTCCGGATGCGCCTTGCCGAACAGGTCGATGCCGGTGCCGCCCGGCATGGCGGCCGTGATGGCCACCACCTTGGGGTCGGCGTCGGCGCACTTGATCAGGCTCTCGCCGAACACGCGGGTGTAGGCCGGCGCGTTGGGCTTGGCCTTGGCCTGCACCCCCGACAGCACGTCGAACTTGACGACCCCGTGGTAGCGGTCGTCGCTGGCTTCCGCCGGGGCGTAGCCCTTGCCCTTGCGGGTGACCACGTGGAGCAGGATCGGCCCCTGCTCGGTGTCGCGGACGTTCTTGAGGATGGGAAGCAGGTGGTCGAGGTTGTGCCCGTCGATGGGCCCGACGTAGTGGAAGCCCATCTCCTCGAACATCGTGCCGCCGCCGACCACGAGTTGTCGTTGAGGATGACGATGAGGCGCGAGTGCAGCGCGCCGGCGTTGTTCATGGCCTCGTAGGCCATGCCGGCCGACATCGAGCCGTCGCCGATCACCGCGATCATGTTGCGGCGCTTCGGGGCCGGGGCGCCCTTGGCCTTGGCCTCCGCCTCGTCGAGGTCGCGCGCCACCGCCATGCCGAGGGCCGCGGAGATCGAGGTCGAGGAATGCGCCGCGCCGAAGGGGTCGTAGACGCTCTCCGAGCGCTTGGTGAAGCCCGACAGGCCGCCGGGCTGGCGCAGCGTCCGGATGCGGTCGCGCCGGCCGGTGAGGATCTTGTGCGGRTAGGCCTGGTGGCCGACGTCCCAGACGATGCGGTCGTCGGGGGTGTCGAACACGTGGTGGAGCGCCACCGTCAGCTCGACCACGCCSAGCCCCGAGCCGAGATGCCCGCCGGTGATCGACACCGCCTCGATCATCTCGGCCCGCACCGCCTCGGCCACCGCAGGCAGATCGCTCTCGGGAAGCCGACGCAGCGCGGACGTCTCGTCGAGACCGTCTAGAATCGAGNCGATCATCTCGGCCCGCACCGCCTCGGCCACCGCAGGCAGATCGCTCTCGGGAAGCCGACGCAGCGCGGACGTCTCGTCGAGACCGTCTAGAATCGAGTTTTGCTGTGACACCGAACAGACCTCACGCCCGGAGGAAAGATATGCGCGCAAAGGCTTGCGGCGCTTGATGATTTCGACACGGCCCGATGAAGCCGCGGGCTTCGTTCGTCGCCGGCGGACATCCCGGTCCGCGCCCCGAGCGCATGGCTAGTCCACGTCGAGGGGCGCCGTGCCGGCGGCCTTGCCGTCGGCACCGAGGGTGATCTTCTGGATGCGCGCCTCGGCCCGCTGCAGCAGCGCGTCGCAATGGCGCTTGAGCGCCTCGCCGCGCTCGTAGATCGCCACGGATTCGTCGAGGGGCACGTCGCCCTTCTCCAGGCTGCGGACGATGCCTTCGAGCTGTTCGAGGGCCTGTTCGAACGGCAGATCCCGTATCGCGGACAGATCCTGCCCGGCGTCGGCATCGGCGCCAGCATCGATCGACGCCGGTGCGGCGGAGCGCGCTGAAGTCATTCCAGTCTACCCTTCATCGTGCCGGTCTAAGCCCGGCCCCGTCCGCTCGACAACCCCACGGGCCTGAGGACAACGCGCGCGCAGGCCGATTCGCCCGCCGGGGCGTCGTTTCGGCCACACCCTCCGGGCTGAGAAATAGGTTGCAAAAAAGGCTTCAAGAGACTGTACGAGAACATCAAATCCGGTGCGCCCATCTGTCGGGATGCGCCGCTCTCACGTCAGCGTGAGGGTGAAGGGGGTGCCTTCGAACGCGTCGGCACCGCGTCCGATCCGGGCGATGGCGGCGCTCATGCGCCCTTCGCGGCCGAGCATCCGGTCGGCGATGGCCACGAAATGCGGGTTGGGCGTCGCGCTCGGAGCGGCCGCCCGCAGGGCGTCGGCGACCTCCCCCTCGTCGCGTTCCGGCGCCAGGGCGCAGGCGGCGATGTAGGCGGCGGCGGTGGAGCGGCTGATCCCGGCGTAGCAGTGGATCACCAGGGGGTCGGCCCGGTCCCAGGCGGCGACGAAGTCGAGGATGCGGCCGATATGGGTCTCGTCGGCCAGGACATGGCCGTCCATCGCCGCGGCGATGTCGCTGACCTCGATGACGCAATGCCCGCCCTCGGCGATGGATTCGGGCCGGGCAATGGCGGTGCCGGCCTTCATGAGGGTCATGAGGCGGCGCGCGCCCGTCTCCGCCAGGGTTTCGGGCAGGCGCGACAGGGGGCAGACGTGGAGGGTCGGCATCAGGTGTCCGGCGTCGGGGCTTGGGAGCGGTCGAGGAAACGGGCGAGGAATCGACTCTGGGCCAGGGCGGTCGGCCACGGCTCGATCAGGGCCTCGGCCTCGGCGGTGAGGGGGCCCGGCTCGCCGAAGACGGCGGCGGCTTCCGCACGGTCGAAGCCGGCGAGCCGGACCGCCTCCCAATAGGCGGCGATTCCGTCGGCGCGCTTCACCAGGCGGACCTCCTCGAGACTCGGCTCCGGCAGGCCGAAGCGGGCACGGATGGCGGCGAGGAGACGCCGTTCCACCGCCTTGTAGGAATCGCCGATGGCCGCCTTGAACGGCGAGATGATGTCGCCGATCACGTATTCGGGCGCGTCGTGCAGGAGGAGTTCGAGGCGCCGGGCCGGGGCGAGGCCGGGCACGAGGCCGGCGCCGATGGCCTCCACCAGCAGGGAATGCTGGGCCACGGAGAACACGTGCGGCCCGGCCGTCTGGCCGTTCCAGCGGGCGACGCGGGCGAGGCCGTGGGCGATGTCGGCGATCTCGATGTCGTCGGGCGACGGGTCGAGGAGGTCGAGGCGCCGGCCCGAGAGCATGCGCTGCCAGGCGCGCGGCGAGCTCACGCGGTGCCCTTCGACGTCTGGTTCCCGGGCCGACCGAGGGCGGCGCAGGGGGCGTGGCGGTGGCAGCCGACGAGGTGGTCGTTCACCATCCCCACCGCCTGCATAAAGGCGTGGACGATGGTCGGGCCGCAGAACGCGAAGCCCCGTGCCTTCAGGGCTTTGGCCATCCGCCGCGACACCTCCGTCTCCGTGGCGATGCCGGCCCGCGCCGTGGCCGTGCCCTGGATCGGCGTGCCGTCGACGAAGTCCCACAGGAACGCCGCGAAGCCGGGGCCGCTCTCCTCGAGGGCGAGGAAGGCCTTCGCCCCCGCGATGGTGCCGACGATCTTGGCCCGGTTGCGGATGATGCCGGTGTCCTGCATCAGCCGCGCGACGTCGTCCTCGGTGAAGCGCGCGATGGCGACCGGATCGAAGCCCGCGAACGCGCGTCGAAAACCCTCGCGTCGGCGCAGAACCGTGATCCAGGACAGGCCGGCCTGGAACCCGTCGAGGATGAGTTTCTCGTAGAGCGCCCGGCCGTCGTGTTCGGGCACGCCCCATTCGGTGTCGTGGTAGGCGACGTAGACTGGATCGTCGCCGGCCCACCAGCAGCGGGGACATCCGTCGGGATGGTGGATGAGGCCGGATTCGTCGGACAGCATGGCCACTCATAACCGGAGAACGAGGCAGGAACAAACCGCTTCCGGTCAACCGGTCTTCCTTGGTTCTGCCGGTCTTTCCCGGTTCAGCCGGCCTGCACCGTCTCCGGGAACGCGAAGGTGGCGAACGACGGCTTCTCGGCGCCGAGGCGCGCGGCGCCCGCCCGCAGGGGCTCGCCCGTCGCGTGTGCGTCGGCGAGGCGGTCGAGGCGCAGCATCGCGAGGCCGCGCCCGCCCGCGACGCTGCCGACGGTGCCGAGGCTGCGTGCGCCGGAGGTCACCTCGGCCCCGCTCTCCAGGGTGCCTTCGAGGGCGACCACCGGCACGAGGCGGGTGCGGGCGGTGCCCCGGTGCTGCATGCGCGACACCACCTCCTGGCCGACGTAGCAGCCCTTCTTGAAATCGACGCCGCCGAGCTGGTCCATGAGCGCCTCGTGCGGGAACGCGTCCGCGAAGGCGAAGTCGCGCCCGCCCTCCGGGATGCCGAGGGCGATGCGGTGGGCGTGGTAATCGGCCTCCGTGGCGTCGGCCGAGAAGGCGCCCTGCGCCGCGTAGAGGCGGTTGCCGAGGCCTTCGAGGCGGCCGTCCCGCACCGGATCGGTGTCGATGGCGGTGTCCGAACCGCCCCAGGCGGCGGCGACGCCGAGCGTCGGGTCGAGGGCCAGGGCCGCCTTGGCGCGCAGGCGGTAGAGGGTGAGGCGCTTGAGGAGGTCGGGCGCGCGGGCGGCGTCGGTGTCGAGGCGGAACCCGCCATCCGCCCCCGGGACGTCGATCCGGGAGATGAGGAAATCGAACAGCACCTTGCCCTGGGGGGTGAGCAGGGCGCCGAGGCGCGCCTCGCCGGGCTCCAGGGTCTCGACGTTGCAGGTGACGACGCCCTGGAGCAGGCCCGCAGCGTCCTCGCCCGTGCAGGTGACGACGGCGCGGTCGGGCAGGAGGGCGATGGGCATGAGGGCTCCGGAAATTCCCGTGGCGTTGCACGCCACTGGCGCCTGACATAAGCCGCCGGCACCCGCGTCTCAATGTGGAGCCCCCCTGATGGACCAGCCCTTCGACCTCGTGCTCTCCGGCGGCACGATCGTGAATCAGGACGGCGAACACCGGGCCGATCTCGGTATCCGGGCGGGGCGCATCGCGGCGCTGGGCGACCTGTCGCGGGCCGACGCCACGGAGCGGCGCGACTGCACCGGCCTGCACCTCCTGCCGGGCGTCATCGACAGCCAGGTGCATTTTCGCGAGCCGGGCCTCGACCACAAGGAGGACCTGGAATCGGGCTCGCGCGCGGCGGTGATGGGCGGCGTCACGGCGGTGTTCGAGATGCCCAACACCAATCCGCTCACCACCAGCGCCGAGGCGCTGGCCGACAAGGTCGCGCGGGCGCATCACCGGATGCATTGCGATTTCGCGTTCTGGGTCGGCGGCACCCACGAGAACGCCCACCAGGTCGCCGAGCTGGAGTGCCTGCCGGGAGCGGCGGGCATCAAGGTGTTCGTCGGTTCCTCCACGGGCTCCCTGCTGGTGGAGGACGATGCCGGCGTCACCGAGATCCTGAAGCGCACCCGTCGCCGCGCCGCCTTCCACGCCGAGGACGAGCCGATGCTGCGGGCGCAGGTGGATCGGCAGGTGCCGGGCGACCCGTCCTCGCACCCGGTCTGGCGCTCGCCCGAAGCGGCGCTCAAGGCGACGGAGCGCCTCGTGCGCATCGCCCGCGCCACGGGGGCGCGTATCCACATCCTGCATATCTCGACCCGGGAAGAGATGGTGTTCTTGGGGCAAGCCAAGGACGTCGCCACCTGCGAGGTGACGCCGCATCACCTCACCCTCGACGGGGGGGAGGCCTATGCGC
Source organism: Methylobacterium sp. Leaf112 (assembly GCF_001423295.1). Taxonomy (GTDB): domain Bacteria; phylum Pseudomonadota; class Alphaproteobacteria; order Rhizobiales; family Beijerinckiaceae; genus Methylobacterium. The sequence goes on from NZ_LMNG01000031.1 coordinate 527,985, forward strand.
GGCTCGGCACCCTGGTGCAGATGAACCCGCCCGTGCGTGACGCGTCGCACCGCGACGGCATCTGGCACGGGCTGTCCCAGGGGGTGGCCGACGTGCTCGGCTCCGACCACGCGCCGCATCTCCTGTCGGAGAAGGCGAAACCCTATCCGGCCTCGCCCTCCGGCATGACCGGGGTCCAGACCCTGGTGCCGATCATGCTCGACCACGTGGCCGCCGGGCGCCTGTCGCTGGCGCGCTTCGTCGATCTCACCAGTGCCGGCCCCAAGCGCCTGTTCGGGATCGCTCGCAAGGGGCGGCTTTCGGTGGGCTACGACGCCGACGTCACCGTGGTCGATCTGAAGCGCCGCGAGACCATTCGCAACGCCTGGATCGCCTCGAAATGCGGCTGGACGCCCTATGACGGCGTCACGGTGACGGGCTGGCCCGTGGGCACCGTCGTGCGGGGCGCCCCCGTGATGTGGCAGGGCGAACTCACCGCTCCGTCGCGGGGCGAGGCCGTGGTGTTCGAGGAGACGCTGGCGGCGCGGGGGTGAGTCCGCCATCCCTCACGCGGCCCAAGTGACCGGGATGTCTGAGGTTTCTTACGGTGGGCGTGCATCCCCTCTCCCCGCAGGCGGGGAGAGGGGATGCACGCGGGCGTTTCGCTCAAGAACCTGAGGCCCGACCCTCAGGCTGCGTTCTGTTTCGCCGCGGCATGCACCACCGGCACCGCCGGGGCGCCTTCCCATTCGGAATGGGGCGGGATCGACTCGCCCTTCATCACGATGGTGAGGGGGCGCAGGCGGGCATAGGCGCCGACCTTGGTGTCGTACAGCACCGTCGAGAACGCGCCCACCGACACGCCCTCGCCGACGACCACCCGGCCGACCTTCATGATGCGGTCCTCGTAGAGGTGGGTCTGCAGGGCCGAGGTGCGGTTGATGGTGGCGTAGTCGCCGATGGTGACGCAGTCGAACTCGGTGATGTCGGTGGTGAGCATGCACACGCCCTTGCCCACCTTCACGCCGAGCAGCCGCAGCATCCAGGGCAGGAACGGCGTGCCGACGAGGTGCTCGAGCAGGACCTTGCCGGCGAGCCCCCAGTACAGCACCGCGACGGCCTCCGTCCGCATGGCCCACCACGACCACATCGGCTGCATGCCGGGCTTGTAGACCCCCATGAGCAGCCACTTCACGGCGATGACGGTGAAGGACTGGATGAACGCGATGGCGACGCTGACCGCCACGAAGGAGACGGCGAGCCCGGTCCAGTCCTGGGCCAGGATGGCGGGGTAGAAGTACCAGTCGATGGCGGTGATCGCGAGGGTGATGAACAGCATCGGCGAGAACGAGGTCGAGAACGCCTCGAAGATGCCGCGCCGGAGCTTGGGACCGAGGCCGGGCTCGTAGGTCTGGAGGTCGGAGCCGAGATCGACGCGCTGGCGCGCCGGCAGCTTGATCGGCGGCGAGCCGAACCAGGTGTCGCCCGGCGCCATGAGATCGTTGGCCGGCGGCTTCGACTTGATGCCGATGAGCACGTCGTCGGGGATCACGGCGCCCGGCGGCACCACGGCGTCGTTGCCGACGAAGACGCGGGCGCCGGTATGGACCTCGTGCAGGTGCATCCAGCCGCGCCGGATCTCTTCCTCGCCGAACACCACCTCGTCGGCGACGAAGTTGCGCGCGCCGATATCGGCCAGATCGTAGCGGCCGCCGAGGTTGGTCGAGATCTCGGCGCCCTGGCCCATGCGGGCGCCCATGAGCCGGTACCACGCCCGCATGTAGACCGTGGCGAACAGCGACGAGAGGGTCTCGAGGGTGACCTCGGCGGCGAGCGCCACCGTCCACTTGCGCAGGTAGAACCCGCTGTGGATCGAGTGGGTGCCGGACGAGACGCGGGGCAGGATCGCCCAGCGGATGCCGGCGATGAGGAACACCGTGCCGGCCGTCATCAGCATGGCGGTGGGCCAGGTCAGCAGCGGCAGGTACCAGTGGTAGTCGATGTCCGTCAGGTCGGACAGCGAGTCGCTGAGCTGGTCGAAGATGTAGAAGGCCGGGAAGATCGGCAACAGGCCGATGGCGGGGATCGCCGCCAGCAGGAAGGTGTAGAGCACCCCGAAGGCGAGGCGCCGCTGCGGCGAGGCCGTGGCGGGCTCCGGCAGCAGCGTGGGGTCGGCGGTGCCGACGCGGCGGCCCGGCGAGCCGTCCCAGATCTCGGCCCGGCCCACCACGGTGCCGGTGGGAATCGTGGTGAGGTCGCCGATCTCGGCATGGTCGCCGATGGTCGTGTCGGGGCCGATGACGCAGGAGGCGCCGATGGCGACATCGGCCCCGATGGTGACCCGGCCGATGATGAGGGTGTCGCCCACCACCTCGGCGTTGGCGATGACGAGGCGGCCGCCGAGGGAGGCGCCGGGGCCGATGGAGACGAGGTCGGGGGCACCGATCTCCGCGTCGGAGATGAGGGTGTCGTCGCCGACCTTCGCGCCGAGCAGGCGTAGGTAGAACACGATGGCCGGCGAGCCCTGGAGCCACTTGATGTGCACCAGGGGCGTCAGGCGCTGCGCCAGCCACCAGCGGTAATAGTACACGCCCCAGAGCGGGTAGCGCCCGGGCTTGGTCCGCCCGAGAATCAGCCATTTCGCCGCCACCGCGATGGCGGCGGTGACGGCGTTGATGCCGATATAGACCAGCAGCAGCACGACGAGTTCGCCGAAGAAGCCGAGCCCGCCGCCCGTGAGCAGCAGGTAGGTCACGAAGATGCCGAGCCATTGCGAGGTGGCCAGCGCGATGACGAAGGGCAGGGCGGCGGCCTGGGCGAGGCCGCAGAGGAAGCGCCGCCGGAACGAGGGCGGGGCGAAGCTGAGGTCCCGCACCGCCATCTGCGCCCCGGCCCCGCCGGTGCGTTCGATGAGGGCGTCGGCCATGCTCCGCAGGGTGCGCCGGCCGTAGACGTCCTGCAGGGTGATGGCGGCGAGCGCCGGCGCCTCGCGCACGGCGCCGACGAAGCGGGCGGCCAGCAGCGAATGGCCGCCGAGATCGGTGAAGAAGTCGCCCTCGAACGGGATCGCCTGGTTGCCGAACACCTGGTTGGCGGCCGCCAGGAGCGCCGCCTCGGTCTCGTTGCGCGGGGGCTCCTGCTCGCCCGAGACGTCGGCGACGGTCAGCGTCGCCGCCCGCAGGGCCTTGCGGTCGACCTTGCCGGAGGTCAGGCGCGGCAGCACCTCGGCCACCTCGAAATGCCCCGGCACCATGTAGGGCGGCATCTGTCCGGCGAGGGTCTGCCGCAGGGCGGCCTTGTCGATCTCGATGCCGCGCTCGGGCACCAGGAAGGCGACGAGGCGGTCGACGCCGTCGTCCTGGCGCAGGACCACCGCCGCCTGGTTGATGCCGGGCAGCACCTGGATGCGCGATTCGATCTCGCCGAGCTCGACCCGGAAGCCGCGGATCTTCACCTGATCGTCGATGCGACCGTGGAACAGGATGTTGCCGGCCGCGTCAACGGAGACCGCATCGCCCGAGCGATAGAGGACCGGGTCGGTCCCGTCGGAGGGGTAGGGGTTGGCGATGAACTTCTCCGCCGTCAGCTCGGGGCGCTTGAGATAGCCCCCCGCGACGCCGGGGCCTCCGATGAGGAGCTCGCCGGGTTGGCCGGGTTCGAGAAGTTCGAGGGTCTCGCCGGCGACGTACACCGAATAGTTCGGGATCGGGCCGCCGATGGTGACGGGCGTGCCGGCCCGCATCTGCGCCGCGGTGGCGACCACCGTCGCCTCCGTCGGCCCGTAGGTGTTGAACAGGGCGCGGCCGTCCGTCGCCCAGCGGGCCACCAGGGGTTCGGGCAGGGCCTCGCCGCCGAGAAGCACCAGCCGCACCGTGGGCAGGTCCTCCGCGATCATGGCGAGCAGGGTCGGCACCGTGTCGAGCACCGTGACGCGGGCGCGGGCGAGGATGCCCGGCAGGGCCTCGACGTCGCCCATCATGGCCGGCGAGGCCACGAACAGGGTCGCGCCGACGAGATAGGGGACCCAGATCTCCTCCATGGAGAGATCGAAGGCGACGCTTGCGCCCTGGAACACCACGTCGTCGGGCCGCATGCCGTAGAGGGCGTTTCCGGACCGCAGGAAATGGCAGATGTTGGCGTGGCTGATCGCGATGCCCTTCGGCACGCCCGTCGAGCCCGAGGTGTAGATCAGGTAGGCCGGGTGCTGGGGCGTCAGCCCCAGCGCACGCGGGTCGGGTCGGGGCGCATCCGCCGGCGTTCCCGCCAGCAGGGCGTCCACGGTGAGGGCGGGTGCGGCGTCGGGGGCCTGGGACGCCAGGGCCGGAGAGACGAGGAGCGCCTTGGCGGCGGCGTCCGCGAGGCACACGGCGACGCGGTCGGCCGGGGCCTCGGCGTCGAAGGGCAGCCAGGCGGCGCCCGACAGGGTGATGCCGATCTGGGCCACGAGGAGGTCGGGACCCCGCGCCATCCACAGGCCGACGACATCGCCGGGGCCGATGCCGCGATGCGCCAGCCCCCGGGCGATGGCGCCGGCCCGCGCTTCGACCTCGGCGTAGGTGAGGGCCGGGTGGGCGCCGTCGGCGTCGCTGAGCGCCCCGTCGACGAGGGCCGGATGATCGGGGCGGGCGGCGGCGCTGGCGGAAAAAATCTCGCCCAGGACCTCGTCGCGGATGAGGTCGGGGCGTGCCTCGCCGCGCAGGACCGCCTTTCCGGTTAGGCTCGCCTGGCCGCGCGGGGTCTCCTGCCCGGACAGGACCGACTGGCGCGTGGGCCCATCCGCCAGGGGCCGGGCTGTCTCGGCGAGACTGGTCATCCACTGCTCCGCTGCCGGATCCTCGGGCCCGCTGCCTGTGGCGAGCCTCGGATGCGCTTCGTTCTGGCCGGGTAAGGCGCTCGGATCACGCCGGAATCGCGGCAACGCCCGAAGTTCGGCGGTGCCTTAGCACGTTTGACCGGACGTGAGAGACCCGATCCGCCCGCAGGACCGGGCCGCAATACGGATCACGCCCAACGTCATCACGCCCAGCGCCATCACGCCCAACGCCAAGTCGCGCCCTCGATGACCAGGACGCCGCCCTGGCGGATGCCCATGCGCGGCGCCTCGCGGATGCCGAGGCAGCCCCGGATCACCAGGATCGCGCGGGCGACGCCGCCATGGGCGACGATGCAGGCCGGCCCCTCGAGGGCGGCGAGGGCGGGGGCGACCCGTTCGACCAGCATGGCGTAGCTCTCCCCGCCCTCGCCCGGCGGCCGGTAACCCCAGCGGTTGCGGTCGCGCGCCAGGGCCCGGGCCATGTCCCGACGCCGGATCTCGGCCCAGGTCGAGCCTTCCCACGTGCCGAAGCTGATCTCCTTCAGGCGTGCGTCGGTGCGGTAGGCCTCGGGCGCGAGGTCGAGGCGGGCGCGCACGGCCTCCATGGTGCTGCGGGTGCGGGCCAGGGGGCTCGCGACGAAGTCGAGACGGGGGAGATCCGCGCCCGCCGCCTGCGCCAGGCGCCCGGCCGCTTCGTCGGCCTGGCGGAGGCCCTCGGCGTTGAGGGCGATGTCGCGCTGGCCCTGGAGACGGCCTTCCGCGTTCCAGTCGGTCTGACCGTGGCGGACGACGTAGAGGGTCGGGGTCATGAGGCACGCCCCACCGCGCGCTGCTTCCCATCTGCCGGGCGGCGCTTGTCGGCTGCCGCGCGACGCGCATCGGAACGGCCGCGCTTGCGGATCGTTGTCGGTTCCAGGGGCTCGGCTGGTTTCGAGGTCTTGGTAGGTTTCAAGATCCTGCGCGCCTCGATCGTCAGCGGACGAATTTCCATATGCCGCACAAGCCCATCAAGCCGGAATCCGGCAAGTCCGGTGCGAAGTCGGGAGCCCGGGGAAAGCCCGGGGGAACGGTGGCGGAGGAGGGCGGTTCCTGCAAGCCGCACAAGGCCTCCCGTGCTGACGCCACCCCCGGAATCGTCACCGTGGCGCCGGGGCGAGCCTTGGAAGGATCTGCCTTCGATCTCTCCGCCGTCGATGCGAACGCCGATGGCGGCCTCGACAAGGCGGCGGCCAAGCAGGCCCTGGCCGTGGAGCGCGCCCGCATCGTGTCCCTGCAGGAACGGCTCTACGCCGAGCACAGGCGCAGCCTGCTGGTGGTGTTCCAGGCCATCGACACCGGCGGCAAGGACGGCACCATCCGGGCGGTGTTCGAGGGCGTGAACCCGCAGGGCTGCCGGGTGTGGCCGTTCAAGGTGCCGAGCGCCGAGGAGGCCGCCCACGACTTCCTGTGGCGCTACCATGCCAAGACGCCGGGCCGCGGCATGATCGGCGTGTTCAACCGCAGCCATTACGAGGACGTGCTGGTGGTGCGGGTGAAGGGCCTCGTCCCCGAGCCGGTCTGGCGGGCGCGCTACGGCCAGATCAACGATTTCGAGCGGATGCTCACCGCCGAGGGCACCACGATCCTGAAGTTCTTCCTCCACATCTCGAAGGCCGAGCAAAAGGAGCGCCTGGAGGCCCGCATCGCCACCCCGGAGAAGCACTGGAAGTTCGACGCCGCCGACCTCGTGGAGCGCCGGTCCTGGGACGCCTACCAGGCCGCCTTCGCGGATGCGCTGACGCAGTGCTCGACGCCGGACGCGCCGTGGCACGTGGTCCCGGCCAACCGCAAGTGGTTCCGCAACCTCCTCGTCGCCCGCACCATCGCGGACACGCTGGAGGCGATGGACCCACGCGTCCCGGACGCGCGACCGGGCGTGGCCGGGATGACCGTGCCGGATTGAGGGGCGCACCGCGTGTCCTGTCGGGGGCGTCCCGTCCTTCTGGAACTCGGCTGCGACGCCGGTGTCGAGGTGATCTTTTCGCATGATCCCGCGAGAAACCCAGGACCCCGGAGTCCATGAGGATCGCGATCGAGGCGGTGCTGACCGGGCGGCGCTCGCGGAGATCGCCGCCCTTGAGACCCTGTCGACCTCCTGGCGGAGCCTCGCCGCCCGGCGCCTGGAGCGGAGCGCCGTGGAGGATTGGACCCCACGCCTGAGCGGTGAGGGGTGAGCCGCACGCGCGCCCGGGACGCCCGGCCTTGCCGGAAAGGGCAGGTCGGCCTAGTGATTAGCATCCTAACTAAAAGGAGGCTCGTCATGCCGGACCCATTGGTGCTCTTTGCCCGGATCACGCCCAAGCCCGAACATCGCGCCGCCGCCCGTGCCGCAGTCCTGGCGATCCTGACGGTCACACGGTCCGAACCGGGCTGCCGCCGCTTCACGCTGCATGACGACCGGGACGGCGACGGGCCGCTCTACCTCTACGAGGTCTGGGACGACGAGGCGGCCCTCGCCGCTCACCATGCCCAACCCTATACGCGCGCCGTGTTCGAGCGGTATCGGACGTGGCTGTCCGAGCCGGTCGCGATCACGCGGTTGCGCGCGATCGGGGAGGGCGCATGTTCTTCCTGAAGGAGCTGCCCACGCGGGCGATGCTTCAGAGCTACTCTGACCGCTACCCGGGCATGGATGCCGGGGCCGTCGCCGAGGCGCTTCGGCTCCTGCGGCGCGCAAGCCTGTTGATGCGCGCGCTGGAGGCGTACTTCACCGCCCACACGCTGTCGCAGACCCGCTTCCTCATCCTGATCGTCATCGATCGGGAGCCCGGGCAAGGGGGACTCATGGGCAGTGAAATCGCCGACCGGCTCGACATCTCACGTCCCGTCGTGACCGAAACCGTCAAGGCCATGATGCGGGCGGGCCTGCTCGGCAGCGCTCCGGTTCCGGGGGACGGCAGGGCCAAGCGCATTACCCTGACGCCGGCCGGGCGCGCGGTGCTCGCCGACCTCCTGCCCGGCTACTTCGCCCTCATCGCCGACTTCATGGCGCGCGAGGGCGACGGGACCGCGTGACCGCCCGGCCTCAATCCTTGTCGAGGCTGAGGTCCGGCGCCTCGGGGTTCTTCATGCCGACCACGTGGTACCCGGCGTCGACGTGGAGGATCTCGCCGGTCATGCCCCGGCTCATGTCCGAGACGAGGTAGGCGGCGGTCTCGCCGACCTCGTCGATGGTCACCGTGCGGCGCAAGGGGGCGTTGTACTCGTTCCACTTGAGGATGTAGCGGAAGTCGCCGATGCCGGAGGCGGCGAGCGTCTTGATCGGGCCGGCCGAGATGGCGTTGACGCGGATCTTCGAGGGGCCGAGGTCGGCGGCCAGATACCGCACGGAGGCTTCGAGCGCGGCCTTGGCCACCCCCATGACGTTGTAGTGCGGCATCCACTTCTCGGCGCCGTAATAGGTCAGGGTGAGGAGCGAGCCGCCGTTCGGCATCAGCTTCTCGGCGCGCTGGGCCACCGCCGTGAACGAGTAGCAGGAGATCAGGAGCGATTTCGTGAAGTTCGCCTCCGAGGTCTCGAGGTAGCGGCCCGTCAGCTCGTCCTTGTCCGAGAAGGCGATGCAGTGGACGACGAAATCGAGGCCTTCGGGAAACACCTCGGCCGTGGCGGCGAACACCGCGTCGATGGAGGCCGGATCGGTGACGTCGCAATGGCCGACCACGTGGGCGTCGAGTTCGCGGGCCAGGGGCTCGACGCGCTTCTTCAGGGCGTCGCCCTGGTAGGTGAAGGCGAGCTTGGCCCCGTGGGCGGCGGCGGATTTCGCGATGCCCCAGGCGATGGAGCGGTTGTTGGCGACACCGAGCACCAGCCCGCGCTTGCCGGCGAGAAGGCCGCCGACGTGCAGGCCACCGACGTGATCGTGAACCGGGTTCGTGTCCGCCATGAAGTCACCTGAGCCAGAAGCGTCGCCGGGCATGCCGAGGCCCGGCCGGAGGGATCGGACGGACGGACGCGCCGCGCGCACTCTCTATAACGGCATGCGCCGCGCGCACTCTTAGCGGAGGCATGCCGGTGACGGAAGTCCGGGTTTTCCGTGCCGGATTCCGCGTGCGACGTGCGGCGTCTCAGCCGACCCGGGCGGCGCGCCGGGCCTTGGCGTAATCCGTGAGCGCCGTGTCCTCGGCACTCGGCAGGGCGACGGCGGTGGTGGCGAAGAGGTCGCCCCGCGTCCCGTCCTTCTTCGGCAGACCCTTGCCCTTGAGCCGGAAGGTCCGGCCCGAACTCGTCATGGCGGGGATCCGCATCTCGACGGCGCCCGTCAGGGTCGGCACCCGGATCGGGCCGCCCAGGACCGCGTCCTCCAGGGGCACCTCGACGGAGGCGCGCAGATCCGCCCCGTCCGGGGTGAAGCGGGCATGCGGCAGGATGCGGATGGTGAGCAGCGCGTCGCCCGGCGCGCCGCGCCCGCCCGGCGATCCGAGGCCGCGCAGGCGGATCACCTGGCCGTCGATCACGCCGCGCGGCACCACCACGTCGACGTCGCGCCCGCCCGGCAGGGACAGGCGCAGCTTCTCCTCGCTCGCCACCTGCTCGAGGGTCACGGCGAGTTCGGCCGCCACGTCCTCGCCCTTGGCCGGCTCGCGCTGCCCGGCGCCGGCCCCACCGGCCCCGGCGCGGAACGCTTCGCCGAACAGGTGCGAGAAGATGTCGTCGCCCATTCCCCCGGGACCTCCGCCCCCGGGGCCGCCGGCGCCGCGCCCCCGGGCCGCGTTCTCGAAGCCGAACCCGCCGGCCCGTCCACCGCCGCCGCCGAAGCCCCCGAACCCCTCGAACCCGCTCGCGCGAGGCTTGCCGTCACCGTCGATCTCGCCCCGGTCGAACTGCCCGCGTTTCCCCGCGTCGCCCAGGATCTCGTAGGCCGAATTCGCCTCGGCGAAGCGGTCCTTGGCCTTGGTGTCGCCGGCGTTGCGGTCGGGGTGGTAGGCCTTGGCGAGCTTGCGGTAAGCCTTCTTGATGTCGGCTTCGCTGGCACCCTTGGGCACACCCAGGACGTCGTAGGGATTGCGCATCGGTCAACACTGTCTCGGTGCCGTGAGGAGCTTGGCCGTGGGGAGCCGGCGGTTTCGCTGCCTCGGATTCATCGCGCCTGATGTGGACGGTTCGCGGCCGGTTCGCAACGCGAGGCCCGGAGATTTCGCCGGCGCACCATCGCGGGCGCCGTTTCCCGGGCGGTTCCTTCCAGTGTCAGGCCGCCAGTGTCAGGCCGCCAGTGTCAGGCCGCCAGTGTCAGGCCGCCAGTGTCAGGCCGTGTTGCCGGCGTCAGATCGCCGTCTTGGTGCCGCGCACGCGCTTCAGGGCCCACTCGCCCCCCGAGGGCTTGCAGCCGGTGCCGCGCAGGAACCGGCTCCGGCCGGGCGCGATCACCGAGGCGAGGAAGTCGCGGCAGACCTGATCGTTGGACACGTAGGGCAGGCCCGTCGGATTGACCGAGCCGCGCAGGCTGGTCTCGGGGTTGTCCCACTTCACCGGGCGGCCGTTGCCCTGCGGATCGAGGGCCACCGACAGGGCCGCGTGCGCCCGGCGCCAATCCTCGGCCCCGAGATCGCGGCCGAAGCTTTCGGGCGGACGCGCGATGCTGCCGGTGCTCGTCGGTTCCGGCGGCAGGGCGGCTTCCGCGACGGTCTCGGTCTGGAAGGTGATGATCGGCAGGCCGCAGCCCGACAGGGGCAGGAACACCAGGGCGGCGAGGGCGCGCCAGGCATGCGACGCCGCGCGGGAAGGGCGGCGCGTTCCGCCGCAAGCCGTGGTCCGTCGCGAAAAACCCGCGGCGGGGACCTTGGCCGCCGCCCCTTTCGTCCTAAAGTCGCACCGACGCATTACACTTGATCTCACGACGGGAGAGGACCGATGGCCAACCGCGCCCCACGTCGGTGCCCCCCGACCCGGATCTCACGTTAGCCAGGATGTTCGCCTTGGATCGGTTAAGGATCGATGACCTCGCCCCGTCGAACGACTTCACCCGCGCGACGGATCCCTGGGCCCTGTTCGCCGCCTGGATGGCGCAAGCGGAGGCGTCGGAGCCCAACGACGCCAACGCCATGGCGCTGGCCACCGCCGGCTCGGACGGCCTGCCCGACGTGCGGATGGTTCTCCTGAAGGGCGTCGATGCGCGCGGGTTCGTGTTCTACACCAACACCGACTCGGCCAAGGGCGAGGAACTGGCGCAGAACCCCCAGGCCGCCCTGGTGCTGCATTGGAAGAGCCTGCGCCGGCAGATCCGCGCCCGCGGCCCCGTGTCCCATGTGACCCCCGAGGAGGCCGACGCGTATTTCGCCAGCCGGGCCCGTGACAGCCGCATCGGCGCCCATGCCAGCCGGCAATCGCGGCCGCTCGCCGACCGGGCCACCCTGGAGGCGGAGGTGGCGGCCCTCGCCGCCCGGTTCGAGGACGGTCCGGTGCCGCGCCCGGAGAACTGGATCGGTTTTCGGGTCGCGCCGGTCTCGATCGAGTTCTGGCAGGACGGCCCGTTCCGCCTGCACGACCGGGTGCGGTTCACGCGTGCCGGCGATGGCTGGGCGGGGGCCCGGCTCTATCCGTGACCCGATGGGGTGGGGGCACGATCCCCGAGGGCGGGCGCCGCCGTTTGGTGCGGCGCGGGATGGACCCTGGATTTTAGGACCGGCGGCGCTTAGACCTTGAGGCCGGTGCGGCGGGTGCTCTTTCGTTGACCGCCTCCCGATCCCGAAGGAACGGTCTTGGCCACATCCTCCAACGAACGCCGCCGCGTCATGCTGCTCACGGGGGCCAGCCGCGGCATCGGCCACGCCACCGTCAAGCGCTTCTCGGCGGCCGGCTGGCGGGTGATCACCTGCTCGCGCCACGCGTTTCCCGAGAACTGCCCGTGGGAAATGGGGCCGGAGGATCACCTCCAGGTCGATCTGGCCGATCCCGAGGACACCATGCGGGGTATCCGGGAAGTGGCCGGGCGCCTCGCCGATGAGGGCGGCCTGCTCCACGCCCTCGTCAACAACGCGGGAATTTCGCCCAAAGGCGCCAACGGCGAGCGCCTCGGCGCCATCGCCACGGAGTTCGGCGACTGGCGCAAGGTGTTCCAGGTCAACGTGTTCGCGCCGCTCCTGCTCGCGCGCGGCCTGTGCGAGGAGCTGACCCGGGCCAAGGGCTCCATCGTCAACGTCACCTCCATCGCGGGGTCCCGCGTCCATCCCTTCGCGGGCGCCGCCTACGGTACCTCGAAGGCGGCGCTCGCCGGCCTCACCCGCGAGATGGCGAGCGATTTCGGACCCCTCGGGGTGCGGGTCAACGCGATCTCGCCGGGCGAGATCGACACCGCCATCCTGTCGCCCGGCACGGACAAGATCGTCGCCGGCATCCCGCAGCGCCGTCTCGGCACCCCCGACGAGGTGGCCAAGGCGATCTACTTCCTGTGCACCGAGGCCTCGTCCTACGTGAACGGCGCCGAGCTGCACATCAACGGCGGCCAGCATGTCTGAACGGGGGCGGTCGCCCGCGCGCCTCGTTGCCCTGCTGCTCGTCGTCCTTCCGCTCCCGGCCGCCGCCGAGCCGGCCGTCACGATTCTCGATCTGCCGTTCTCGGCGAGCGCCCTGCGCGGCCCCGGCAGCGAGGTCGCCATCGCGGTGGCGACCTCCGGCCTCCTCCCCCTGGCGCGGCCGAAGCCGGGCGGGACGGGCGCGGCGGCGGAGGGGGGGGCCATCGCCGTGGTCTGGGGAGAGGCGGGGGGCGCGGTCCTCGCCCTCGTCGACGGGCACGTCACCGCGACGCTCCTCGGCCGCGAGGCCGTCGAGGGGCTGGCCGCCGCCGAGACCCCGCGCGGGGCGCTTCCCGGGTCCCGCCGGGCGCTGTCCGGCGCCCTCTCGGCCCATCTCGCCGAGCCCGTGACGGTGCGCGGCCGGCTGGGCGCGGGCGCGCTCGTGATCCGCGAGCGGAAGGCCGTTCCCATGAGTGCGGAGCCGAAGGCCGTGCCCGTCGCCACCGCGACGGTCCGGCCCGCGCCCGATCCCGCCTTCGCCCCGCGCGCGCCGCGCATCGCGGCCTTCGACGGCCGCCCCGCCATCCTGGCGGTGGGCGAGACCGAGCACGGATCCTCGCTGATGGTCGTCGAGCCCGCCGAGTCCGGCTGGAGCGTGCGGGCGCGCAGCCCCGCCGAGCCCGGCAGGCCGCTCCAGGTGGCGGGCGTCGCGGATTTCTCAGGCGCCGGCCGGATGCAGGTCGCCGCGACGGGCTCGGCCGACGGAACCGCGCGGCTGCGGCTGTGGGCCTACGAGGGCGGCGCCCTGCGGCCCCTTCTGTCGGCACCCGGCTACGACGCCGCGGCACCGGGCGAGGGCGGTCCCGATCTGGCGGCGCTCCTTCCCCGCGACGGGGCCGTGGACCTCGCCGTGCCGGTGGCCGACCGCTCGGCCCTCGCGATCGTGTCCCTGAAGGGCGCCATCACGGAGCGCGCCCGCGCGCCCCTGCCGGCGCCCGCCGCCTTCGGCGTCGCCACCCTCGGGGCCGGGGCGGCCGCCCGCCTCCTCGTTGGCCTCGCCGACGGGCGCATCGCCGTGGTGAACCCCAATCCGTGAGCTGTCGTCCATGAGTGAACCGGCATCGCCCGACGACGCCACGCGCCTGTTCCCGACGCGGCCCTTCGTCGGCGCCTCCATCGCGGTGATCCGGGGCGACCGGGTGCTCGTCGCCGCCCGGGCGAACGCGCCCATGCGCGGCGTCTGGACCCTGCCGGGCGGCCTGGTCGAGGCCGGCGAGGCGCTCGCCGACGCCGCCCTGCGGGAGCTCCGCGAAGAGGTCGGCCTCACGGCCGCGGTGGTGGGTGTGCTGGCCCCGACGGAGATCATCCTGCGGGCCGAGGACGGCCGGACCCGCCACCATTACGTCGTCCATCCCCACGCCGCCCTGTGGACCGGTGGCGAACCGGCGCCGGGGCCCGAGGCGCTCGCCGTGCGCTGGGCGACCCTGGCCGACCTCGCCGGCCTCGACACCACGCCCGGCCTCGACGGCACCGTGGCGGCCGCGTTCGCCCGGGTCGCCGGGTGTGGAATATCCGAACTGCCCGGGACACCCGCCGCGTGACGAAGCCCGGACCGGTTGCCGCTCTCGCCCTCTGCCTGATTCTGGCGACGATTCCGGGGGCCGAGGCCCAGCAGGGGCGGGGGGGCGCCGCCCGCGCCGCCCCCCGGAGCGACAGGCCGGCCGAGAAGGAGCCGGCCCCCGCCCCCGAGCCGCCGCCGGCGCCCTACGACCGCGACCTGATGCGGCTTTCCGAGATCGTCGGGGCGCTGGCGTTCCTGCGCGAGCTCTGCACCGCCCCCGATGCGGGCCAGTGGCCCGTGCGGATGAAGGCGCTGCTGGAAGCCGAGGGCGTGACCCCCGGGCGGCGCGATCGCCTCGCCGGCGCCTACAACCGGGGCTATCGCGGCTACGCCCTGACCTACCGGGTCTGCACCCCGTCGGCGCAGGAGGCGGCCACCCGGTTCGTGACCGAGGGCGAGCGTCTGTCGCATGCCCTGGCGAGCCGGTTCGGGGGATGATGCGGCTGGGCCACACCCGCGCGGGCAAGGCTGAATCCGCGCAATTCGAGCGCCGGCGTTAACCGCTTCGCAATTCCTGGCTTTGCGGGCCCGGCCGTGCGCCCTATCATCATCCCAACGTGCCGAGCGTTTCTTCGGCGCCAACGATGCTGTGGCCATGCACGCTGAATCAGCCCAAGCGCCCTTCGAGGCGGATATCGACAGCAAGCGCGCCGCGCTCGGCTACGTGTCGGAGGCCTTCGCCGAAGGCTGTCTCGACGGCCTCGACGGCGACTGCATGGCCCAGGCCGCCCTGTTCGCGGCGTTCCAGGAGCTGGTGATGACCTACGGCGAGGAGGCGACCGCCCGCTACGCCGAGGGCTTCCCGGACCGGATCCGCGGCGGCGCCTTCACCACGGCTCCCCAGCATTGAGGGGACTGTGACGACTCTACTGGGTGTTGCCCTTCCTGATGACTGGGATCGGTTCTCGGCGGGCGTCGCTCCGTGAAATCCCTGCTCGGGTCCTGGCCGTTCTGGGCGCTGCTCTCGGCCGCCTTCGCGGCCCTGACCGCGATCTTCGCGAAGGTGGGGATCGCCAACGTCAATTCTGATTTCGCCACCTTCATCCGGACCATCGTCATTCTCTGCGCGCTCGGTGCCATTCTCGTTGGCACCGGGCAGTGGCAGCCCTTCGGGTCGGTGTCGGGCCGGACCTACGTGTTTCTGGTCCTGTCGGGCCTCGCCACCGGGGGCTCGTGGATCTGCTACTTTCGCGCTCTCAAACTCGGCGAAGCCGGCCGTGTCGCACCCGTCGACAAGCTGAGCGTGGTGCTGGTGGCGATCTTCGGGGCTGTCTTCCTCGGCGAGCGGCTGTCCCCGGCGAACTGGCTCGGGGTGGCGTTCATCGCCACGGGGGCCGTGCTGGTGGCTTACCGGGGCTAGACCCCCTCCCCGTGAGGGAAGGGGAACGCGGCAAGTCCGGTTGCGGCGAGTCCACCTCAGGCGGTCATTTCCTTCGTGCCGAGGCGCTTGTCGAGGTAGGTGTCCACGGTCTGGGTCAGCTCGTCGACCTTGCCGTCGAAGAAGTGGTTGGCGCCCTCGACCATCTGGTGCTCGATGATGACGCCCTTCTGCACCTTCACCTTCTCGATCACCGGCATCACCTCGCGGGCCGGGGCCACCCGGTCCTCGGAGCCGTGGACGAACAGGCCCGACGACGGGCACGGCGCCAGGAAGGTGAAATCGTAGCGGTTGGCCATGGCGGCGATGGAGATGAAGCCCTCGATCTCCGGGCGCCGCATGAGCAGCTGCATCCCGATCCACGATCCGAACGACACGCCGGCGATCCAGCAGGCGCGGGCCTCCGGGTTGACCGACTGCACCCAGTCGAGGGCCGAGGCGGCGTCGGAGAGTTCGCCGGTGCCGTGATCGAACGCGCCCTGGCTGCGTCCGACCCCGCGGAAGTTGAACCGCAGGGCGGCAAAGCCCCGGTTGGCGAAGGTGTAGAACAGATTGTACACGATCTGATTGTTCATCGTGCCACCGAACTGCGGGTGCGGGTGGAGCACGATGGCGATGGGCGCGCCCTTCTTCTTGGGGGCCTGGTAGCGTCCCTCGAGACGGCCGGCCGGACCGGTGAAGATGACTTCGGGCATGGATCTCTCACAAGCTTCAGGACGTGGCGCGCGACGGCAGACGCAACGCAGGCCCCGCGCGGAACGCCTTGACTCGACGGGGCACGAACTTAAAAGCGCTCTTAGAATGGTTCTAGTGGACTAGAATTATTCTAAACAAGCGGTTCGGGCGCGTCCGGGTCGCTGCGTCCCTTGCACGACGGGGTGTCGGAACATGGTTCTTCGGCGCCTTAGCATGATCGTGGGGGGCAAAAGCAAGGATTTGTCGTCCTCGACCTTGAGACCGCCAGTGGTTTTCGCCCCATGACTTCGCCAACATGACTTCGCCGCGCGCCTATCTCGACCACAACGCGACCTCGCCGGTTCGGCCGGAGGTCGCTGCGGCCGTGGCGCGGGCGCTCGCCCTCCCGGGCAACCCGTCCTCGGTGCATGCCGAGGGGCGTGCGGCCCGCGCCGCCCTGGAGCGCGCGCGCGTGCGGGTGGGCGGCCTCGTCGGCGTCGGCTCGGGGCGGGTCGTGTTCACGAGCGGCGGCACCGAGGCCGCCAACACCGTGCTGTCCGGTGCCCTGCGCCGATCCGGCGAGCCGGCGCCGACCCGGCTGGTGATCGGTGCCACCGAACATGCCTGCGTGTCGGCCGGCCATCGCTTCCCGGCCGAGCGCGTCGACGTGGTTCCGGTGGATGCCAGCGGCATCATCGATCTCGCCGCCCTCGCCGCCTGCCTCGACCGGCACCGGGGGGAGGGCGTCCTCGTCTCGGTTCATGCGGCCAACAACGAGACCGGCGTGATCCAGCCGCTCGCCGAGGTCGTCGCCCTGGCGCGCGGCCACGGCCGGGCCCTCGTCCATTCCGACGCCGTGCAGGCGGTGGGCAAGATCCCGCTCGATTTTTCCGGCCTCGGCCTCGATGCCCTCACCCTCTCGGGCCACAAGTTCGCCGCCCCCCGGGGCGTCGGCGCCCTGGTGCTCGCCGAGGGCGTCACCTTGGATTCGGCGTTCCTGCGGGGCGGCGGCCAGGAGGGGCGCCTGCGCGGCGGCACCGAGAACCTGTCGGGCCTCGTCGGCATGGGGGTGGCGGCCGAGATGGTCGGGCTCGGCGAGACGCAGGAGGCTCTGCGGGATACCATCGAGGCAGGGCTGCGGGCCTTGGCGCCCGACCTCGTGGTGTTCGGCGAGGCCGCACCGCGCCTGCCCAACACCGTGAGCTTCTCCATTCCGGGCCTCGATGCGCCGACGGCCCTGATGGCGCTGGATCTCGCCGGCGTCGCGCTCTCGTCCGGGTCGGCCTGCGCGTCGGGCAAGGTCGCCCGCTCACCGGTCCTCGCCGCCATGGGCGTCAGCCCCGCCCTGGCCGCAGGGGCCCTGCGCGTCAGTCTCGGGTGGAACAGCACGATAAGCGACGGGACGCGCTGTCTCGCCGCCTGCGAACGCCTCGTCGACACCCTATATCGACGGCGAGGGCAGGCCGCCTGACCGGCGGCCCGCCCAAACCATTTCTCGCGAACACGCCCGGCCCTTGACGCCGGGTCGATCAGGAGACGCCAATGCCTGCCGTGCAGGAAACCATCGACCGGGTCCGATCCATCGACCTCGACCAGTACAAGTATGGATTCGAGACCACCATCGAGATGGAGAAGTCCGAAAAGGGCATCTCCGAGGACGTGATCCGCTTCATCTCGGCCAAGAAGGAAGAGCCCGAGTGGATGCTCGCCTGGCGCCTCGACGCCTACAAGCGCTGGCAGACCATGCAGGAGCCCGACTGGGCCCGGGTCTCCTATGACAAGGTCGACTACAAGGATATTTATTACTATGCGGCCCCGAAGCGGCCTGCCGCCATGTCCTTGGATGAAATCGATCCAGAAATTCTGAAAACGTACGAAAAACTCGGCATTCCGCTCCGCGAGGTCGAGGTGCTGGAGGGCATCGCCCCCGAGCGCCGGGTCGCCGTCGACGCGGTGTTCGACTCGGTCTCGGTGGCCACCACCTTCAAGGCCGAACTGTCGAAGGCCGGCGTGATCTTCATGCCGATCTCGGAAGCCATCCGCGAGTATCCGGACCTCATCAAGAAGTACCTCGGCTCGGTCGTGCCCGTGACCGACAACTTCTTCGCGACGCTCAACTCGGCGGTCTTCTCCGACGGATCGTTCGTCTATATTCCGCCGGGCGTACGCTGCCCGATGGAGCTGTCGACCTATTTCCGCATCAACGAGCGCGACACCGGCCAGTTCGAGCGGACCCTGATCATCGCCGACAAGGGTAGTTACGTCTCGTACCTCGAGGGCTGCACCGCCCCGAAGCGCGACGACAACCAGCTCCACGCGGCGGTCGTCGAGCTCGTTGCCCTCGACGACGCCGAGATCAAGTACTCGACGGTCCAGAACTGGTATCCGGGCGACAACGACGGCAAGGGCGGCATCTACAACTTCGTGACCAAGCGCGGCGATTGCCGTGGCGCCAACTCGAAGATCTCGTGGACGCAGGTCGAGACCGGCTCGGCCATCACCTGGAAGTACCCGTCCTGCATCCTGCGCGGCGACAATTCGCGGGGCGAGTTCTACTCCATCGCCGTGTCGAACGGCATGCAGCAGGTCGATTCCGGCACCAAGATGATCCATCTGGGCAAGAACACCACCAGCCGGATCATCTCGAAGGGCATCTCGGCCGGACGCTCGCAGAACACCTACCGGGGCCTCGTCTCGGCGCACCGCAAGGCGACGGGCGCGCGCAACTTCACCAACTGCGACTCGCTCCTCATCGGAGACCAGTGCGGCGCGCACACCGTGCCCTATATCGAGTCGAAGAATTCCTCCGCGCAGTTCGAGCACGAGGCCACCACCTCGAAGATCTCGGAAGACCAGATGTTCTACTGCCAGCAGCGTGGCCTCTCCAACGAGGAGGCGACCGCGCTCATCGTCAACGGCTTCGTCCGCGACGTGCTGCAGCAGCTGCCGATGGAGTTCGCCGTCGAGGCCCAGAAGCTGATCTCGATCAGCCTCGAAGGCTCGGTGGGCTAAGCCTCTCGTAGTGGCCTACGAAAAGAGCATGCTGAGATCTGTGCATAAGCATAGCGCTCGGCATGCTGAAGAGGTGACGAGTAGCGTCGCATGCGGTTGCTTCTTTTGCCTTGCTGTATTCCTGCCGGACGAGATCAGGGACTGGCTTCCTCGCGAGGAAACCGCCTTGTGTCCACGGTGCAACATCGACGCGGTGATCGGCGATCGTTCAGGCCTTCCGGCCAAGGACATCGCGTTCCTCAAAGCGATGCACGATGAATGGTTTGAAGGACTTAGACTAAAATGATCGAAATCAAGAACCTCACCGTCGCCATCGAGGACAAGCAGATCCTCAACGGTCTCAACCTCACCGTGAAGGACGGCGAGGTCGCTGCCATCATGGGGCCGAACGGCTCGGGCAAGTCGACTCTCTCGTACGTCATCGCGGGGAAAGAGGACTACGAGGTCACCAGCGGCGAGATCCTCCTCGACGGCGTGAACATCCTCGAGATGAGCCCCGACGAGCGCGCCGCGAGCGGCGTGTTCCTGGCGTTCCAGTACCCGCTGGAGATCCCGGGCGTCGGCACCATGACCTTCCTCAAGGCGACGCTCAACGCCCAGCGCAGGGCGCGCGGCGAGGGCGAGCTGACAACGCCGGACTTCATCCGCAAGGTGAACGCGGCGGCTGAAAAGCTGGAGATCAACAAGGAGATGCTCAAGCGCGCCCTCAACGTCGGGTTCTCCGGCGGCGAGAAGAAGCGCATGGAGATCCTGCAGATGGCCCTCTTGGAGCCGAAGTTCTGCGTGCTCGACGAGACCGATTCCGGCCTCGACATCGATGCCCTGCGCATCGTCTCCGGCGGCGTGAACGCGCTCCGTGCACAGGGCCGCTCGTTCCTCGTCATCACCCACTACCAGCGCCTGCTCGACTACATCGTGCCGGACGTGGTCCACGTCATGTCGCAGGGCCAGATCGTGAAGTCGGGCGACAAGGATCTCGCCAAGGCCCTCGAAGCGTCGGGCTACGCCGAGTACCGCACCGGCGAGGCTGCCTGATCATGGCCGACATCACCCCCCTCCGCACCGCGGCCGAGACCGGGCTGTCCAAGCTCTTCGAAGCCACCAGGATGAAGTACCCCACGGGCGTGTCCATCGCCCGCGAGGAGGCGTTCCGCTACTTCGAGGCGGTCGGCCTGCCCACCCGCCGCGTCGAGGCGTTCAAGTACACGGATCTCCGCTCGGCGTTCCGCGATGCCGCCCATCCGGCGGAGATGCCCTCGGCCGAGACCGCCAAGGCGGCGTCCGCCGAGGCCAAGGGCTTTGCCGGGATCGAGGCCGTGCGCCTCACCTTCGTCAATGGCCATCTCATCGAGGCCGAATCCGACCTCACCCGCATTCCGGCCGGCATCACCGTGACGCCGCTCACGCAAGCCCTGACCGATGGGGATGCACGCCTCGCGCAGCTGACCCCGGTGAAGCAGGCCTCCGAAAACGCGATCTATCAGCTCAACACCGCCTTCCTGGCGGACGGTGCCCTGATCTCGGTGGAGGCCGGCGCCAAGGTCGAGACGCCGCTGCATCTGCGCTTCATCGGCACCGGCACGGAGGCCTATTCGACCGCCACGCGCGTGCTCGTGACCCTGGGTGAGGGCGCGGAGGCGCTGATCCTCGAGAGCCACGAGGGGCCGGACGGCATCGCTTACCAGCCCAACGACGCCGTGGACGTGGTCATCGGCGATCGCGCCACCTTCCGGCACGCGCGCCTCAATGCGGAAGGCCGCGAGGCCGTGGCGCTCTCGACCCTGTCGGCCCGGCTCGGTGCCGAGTCCGCCATCGAGACCGTCAACGTGGTGGTGGGCGCCGTGCTCTCGCGCCATCAGGTCTACCTCAACTTCGCCGGGGCCGACGCCCGCGCGGTAGTCAACGGCGCCGCCATGCTCAACGGCAAGCAATTGGCCGACACCACCTTCCTCGCCGACCACGCCGCCACGGGCGGGGTCAGCCGTGAGCTGTTCAAGACCGTGGTGGACGGGGCCGCCACGGGCGTGTTCCAGGGCAAGATCATCGTCCAGCAGGCGGCCCAGCAGACCGACGGCAAGATGATGTCGGCCTGCCTCATCCTGTCCGACGAAGGGCAGATGATGAACAAGCCCGAGCTCGAGATCTTCGCCGACGACGTCGCCTGCGGCCACGGCGCCACCTGCGGGGCCCTCGACGACGATCTCCTGTTCTACCTCATGCAGCGCGGGCTGCCGAAGGCGGAAGCCGAAAGCCTACTGGTCCAGGCCTTCCTGGGGGCTGCCATCGAGTCTGTCGGCCACGAGGGCGCCCGCGCGGCGCTGATCGGCACCGTCGAGGCGTGGTTGAAGGCGCGCGGCTGAGCGCACCCTGCCAAGACCCTCCCCCCGCAGAAGGGGGGAGGGTCGCGCACGTCCGACACCCAACAGGTATCGCCATGAACGCACCCGTCCCGAACACCCCCTACGACGTCCAGGCGATCCGGGCGGAGTTCCCGATCCTGGCCCAGAAAGTCTACGGCAAGCCCCTGGTCTATCTCGACAACGCGGCCTCCTCGCAGAAGCCGCGCGCGGTCATCGACGCCATGGTGGGCTGCATGGAGACCGGCTACGCCAACGTCCATCGCGGGCTGCACTTCATGGCGAACGCCGCGACCGAGGGCTTCGAGGGCGCGCGCGAGACCACCCGGCAGTTCCTCAACGCCGACTCCACCGACGAGATCATCTTCACACGCAACGCCACGGAGGCCTACAACCTCGTGGCCTCCTCCATGGGGCTGCTCGGCCAGATCGGCGAGGGCGACGAGATCATCCTCTCGATCATGGAGCACCATTCCAACATCGTGCCCTGGCACTTTTTGCGGGAACGACGCGGTGCGGTGATCAAGTGGGCGCCCGTCGACGACGAGGGCAACTTCCTCGTCGAGGAATACGAGAAGCTCTTCTCGCCCCGCACGAAAATGGTGGCGATCACGCACATGTCGAACGTGCTCGGCACGGTGACGCCGGCGGCCGAGATCGTGCGCATCGCCCACGCGCACGGCGTGCCGGTGCTCCTCGACGGGGCACAGAGCGCGGTCCACCAGCCCATCGACGTGAAGGCGCTCGATTGCGACTTCTTCGTCTTCACCGGGCACAAGGTGTACGGGCCGACCGGCATCGGCGTGCTCTACGGCAAGAAGGAATGGCTGGAGCGCCTGCCCCCCTACCAGGGCGGCGGCGAGATGATCCGCACGGTCGCCCAGGACTCCATCACCTACAACGACCCGCCCCACCGCTTCGAGGCGGGCACGCCGGCGATCGTCGAGGCGGTCGGCCTCGGCGCGGCGCTGGAATTCATGATGACCCTCGGCCGCGAGAACATAGCCGCGCATGAGGCGTCGCTCCTCGCCTATGCGCAGGAGCGGCTCGGGGCGATGAACTCCGTGCGGATGATCGGTACGGCCAAGGACAAGGGCGGCGTCATCGCCTTCGAGATGAAGGGCGCGCATGCCCACGACATCGCCACGGTGATCGACCGCTACGGCGTCGCCATCCGGGCCGGGACCCACTGCGCCATGCCGCTGCTGACGCGCTTCGGTGCGACCTCCACCTGTCGCGCCTCGTTCGGACTGTATAACACCAGGGAAGAGGTGGACGCCCTCGCCGAGGCCCTGGCCAAGGCCGAGATGATGTTCGCCTGATCGGGAATCCCAGCGGCGGGCCCGCCACAAGTGCGACTGCGCGCCGCCGCCCGGGCGGCGCATGTCGGGGATCGGACACGATCCCCGACCCTCACGAGGACCAACCATGAGCGATTCAGCCATCACCGGCGGGGCCAACACCCCCGCCATCGCCAGCGCCTCGGCGATCCCGCCGGAGGAGCTCGACCGTCTCACCGACGACATCGTGGCGGCGCTGAAAAGCGTCTACGATCCGGAGATCCCGGCCGACATCTACGAGCTCGGCCTGATCTACAAGGTCGACATCGCCGACGACCGCACGGTCGCCATCGACATGACCCTGACCGCCCCGGGCTGTCCCGTGGCCGGTGAGATGCCGGGCTGGGTCGAGACCGCGGTCGCGGCCGTGCCGGGCGTCCAGGCCTGCGCCGTCACCATGGTGTTCGATCCGCCGTGGGATCAGAGCCGCATGTCCGACGAGGCCCGCGTCGCCCTGGACATGTGGTAGCCGCGTTCAGCCTTCGCTGGCGAGATCCCGGCGCGCCGGGAAGGTGAGCCCGTCGTAGATGTCGGCCATCGCCAGCGTCGCGCCGATGTCGGGCAGGTCGATAGCGGCCTCCAGTCCCTCGAAGGTCTCGATCTCCCAGCCGTCCGCGCCGCGCCGGTAGAGCAGGTCCTGCGGCGTCACGGTCTCGACGAGCAGGATGGTGGTCAGCGTCGGGTGGCGCTTGTACTCCTCGACCTTGCGGGTCTGATCGATCGTCGTGGTCGAGGGCGACGCCACCTCCACGACGAGCCTGGGCTCGCGCGCCTCGTCGGTATCGGGCACCAAGGGGCGCACTCGACCATCACGTCGGGCCGACGGAGGCCCCGGATGCTGGTCCGGACCGGGATGTCGGCCGTCGTCGGGCGGCAGGATTTCCCGCGCAGCTGCGTTCCCAAACTCACGATGGTGTTCACCGTCGCCCGGTCGTGCTGCATGCTCGCCCCGGTCATCATCCGGTGTCGCGGCACCGGGTGACCGTCGACGAGTTCATAGAGTTCGTCCTGGTCGCGCTGCCGGACGAAGAAATCCTCGGGCGTCATGCTGAGGCGTGCGGCATCGGCCATGGTGGTTCCTCGATCCGGCCAGTCTAGCACGCGGCATCGGCACCTGCGTGAGGGGTGGTAGACCACGGCCCGCGCAATCCTTATCTTAACCGCGTCCGATCATCCTCAACCGCCCGGGCCTTGAACCCGGCTGCCGGAGAGACCCCATGGCTTCGAATTTCAAAGTCCTCTCGCTCACCGACGCGGCGGCGACGCGGATCAAGGCGATCATCGCCGATGCCGACCGTCCCATCGCCGGCCTGCGGGTGGGCGTGAAGAACGGCGGCTGCGCCGGCATGTCTTACACCATGGAATACGCGGACGGGCAGAAGCCCGGCGAGGACATGGTCGAGGATCGTGGCGTGAAGGTCTTCGTCGATCCGAAGGCGCTGCTGTTCCTGCTCGGCACCCAGATGGACTTCACCTCCACCAAGCTCGCTTCGCAGTTCGTGTTCAACAACCCGAACCAGACCTCGGCCTGCGGCTGCGGCGAGTCCGTGGCGATCACGCCCGTGAACCCCGAGGCCGTCGCCCCGGCCGCCGCACGCGCCTCGGCCTGAGGCCCTGAGCGGGTCTCGCTAGAGCGGCCGCCTGCTTGGCCCCTCCTGTCGGGTGTCAGGCGACGTCAGGCAGGGGCAGCGGTTCGGCGTCGTCCACCGTGCGGTTGCGGCCGTCGCGCTTTGCCCTGAACATGCACTGGTCCGCTCGCTCCAGCAGCGACACGGCGGTGTCCGTGGAACGCGCGGCGGCAACCCCCAGGGAGATGGTGATCTTGCCGAGCGACTCCCCCGTGGAGCGCTTGACGAGGTCGCGTCCCATCACGCTGGCGCGGACCTTCTCGGCCAGGACACAGGCCTCGGCCCGGTCCGTTCCGGGCAGAAGGATGCCGAATTCCTCGCCGCCGAAGCGCGCCAGGGTGGCGCGGGCGGTGATGTGCTCGCGCATCACCAGGGCGACGAGGCGCAGGACCTGATCGCCCGTGAGGTGACCGTAAACGTCGTTGAAGCGTTTGAAGAAGTCGACGTCGATGACGATGAGGCTCGCCGGTGCCCGGTCGGCCACGGATTCCTCGACCATGGCGTGCAGGCTCTCCTCGAACTGCTTGCGGTTCGACAGGCCCGTGAGCGGGTCGGTGAGGCTCTCGAGGCGGGTCGCCTCCAGGGTCTCGCGCAGGGATTCGATCTCCTTGCGGCTCTCGCGCATGCGTGCCTCGAGGGCACGGTTGTTGGACGTCACCTCGCGGGTGGTGGCCACGAGGGCGCCGACGATTTCGTGGACGCGGGCCCGGTCCAGTCCCGAGCCGCCGAGATCGTCCGACAGGATCCGCAGGGATTCGCCGTACTGCGCCGTGGACCCCAGCGAGAGATCGAGCACCTCCATGACGCCCTCGATCTCGGAGAGCACCGTGCTGCTCGTGCGCTCGGCCGCGCGCGCCAGGCGCTCCCCGTCGAGATAGGTTTCGTAGAGGGTGTCGATGTCGGAATCGAGCAGGGCGCCCTTCGCCGTGAGACGCTTGACGGCTTCGTTCATCGTGGGCTGCAGGCCGGACACGTAGGTGTACCAGACCGTGTAGGCCCGCGGCGTCGCCGAAGGGCCGTACTCCCGCATCAGCGCATTGGCCCGTTCGGCCAGCGCAAAGGTCCGATCCCGGTCACCCTGACTGCCGCCCATTGTCCGTCCAACCACGCGATCGTTCCCGGCCTCTCGCCGACCGGGGGAGAGCCGAAGGCGCACCCTATCCGGTAGATCGTGGAGAGGCCGTTAAGAGCCGCGGACCTCCTCCCGTTTCGCGGGTAATGCGACCCGTTTCACGGGTGCTTCGGCCCAAACTCGGGTCGCGGGAGGACGGCTGTTCGTCGGCTTCCGGGGCCGGGCGGTTATTTGGGCGTCTTGATCACGGCCGGGCGCAGGAGGAAGGCCGGAACGTGCGAGCCGAGGCCGACGGGCGTCTCGCCGTCATCCTCGTCACCGCGGCGTCGGGGCGCAGGCCGGCGCTCGTCGCGCCGCGGCTCCGTGCGCTGGGGAGCGGGCTCGCGGGGCCGGCTCGGCACCGGTGCGACGACGGCCTCGGGCACGGCCTCGACCGTCGGGGCCGGTCCGCGCTCGGGGCTGCCCCGGCGGGCACCGCCCTTGCGCGCCCGCGGCTCGGACCGGGCGGGATCGCGCGCGGCCTCGCCACCGCCCCGGCGGCGTAGGGTCTCGCCGGACTTGCCGCGATGGCGGGTGCGGGTCGGCGCGTCCTCGCTCGCCGGAGCGGCGGCGGAGGGTTCCGGCAGGGCACCGAGGTCGCCCTCGGCCCAGGGGATCGGCTGGCCGATCAGGCTCTCGATGGCGGTGATGGAGCGCTCGTCGGAGCGGGTCACCAGGGTGAAGGCGTGGCCGGCGCGACCGGCGCGGCCCGTGCGGCCGATGCGGTGGACGTAATCCTCCGGGTGGTGGGGCACGTCGAAGTTGAAGACGTGGCTCACGGCCGGGATGTCGAGGCCGCGGGCGGCGACGTCGGAGGCCACCAGCAGCGGCACCTCGCCGGAGCGGAAGCCGTCCAGCGCGATGGTGCGGGCGCGCTGGTCCATGTCGCCGTGGAGCGCCGCGACGTTGAAGCCGTGGCTCGCGAGCGACTTCTGCAGGAGCGCCACGTCGCGCTTGCGGTTGCAGAAGATGATGCCGTTGTTGAGCTCGGCCTCGCCCCGGATGAGCCGGCGCAGGAGGTCGCGCTTCTCGTGGCCCTCGGAGCCCGTGGCGACCAGCTTCTGCACGATGGTCTCGGCGGTGGAGGCGGGCCGGGCCACCTCGATCCGCTGGGGCGTATGCAGGAACATGTCGGCCAGCCGCTCGATCTCCGGCGGCATGGTGGCCGAGAAGAACAGGGTCTGCCGGGTGAACGGCACCATCTTCACGATGCGCTCGATGTCGGGGATGAAGCCCATGTCGAGCATCCGGTCGGCCTCGTCGATGACGAGGAGCTCGACGCCCGTGAGCAGGAGCTTGCCGCGCTCGAAATGGTCGAGGAGCCGGCCCGGCGTGGCGATGAGCACGTCGGTGCCGCGCATGAGCTTGGCGTCCTGGTCGGCGAAGGAGACGCCGCCGATGATGAGCGCCACGTTGAGCTTGTGGTTGACGCCGTAGCGATCGAAATTCTCCACCACCTGGGCGGCGAGTTCACGCGTCGGCTCCAGGATGAGGGTGCGCGGCATGCGGGCGCGCGCCCGGCCGTTCTCCAGCAGGGTCAGCATGGGCAGCGTGAAGGCCGCCGTCTTGCCGGTGCCGGTCTGGGCGATGCCCAGCACGTCGCGCCGGGCCAGCACATGGGGGATGGCCTGGGCCTGGATCGGCGTCGGCTCGGTGTACCCGGCCGCCGTGACGGCCTGAAGGACCTTGTCGCTCAATCCGAGGTCGGCAAAAGACATATTCTATGAGAACCGTTGCGCGCGGGAAATCGACCGACCGGCGCGGAGTGCATCGACACGGCGACGGCTTCAAGGGGCGGTTTCGACACACGACCCGCCGCGCACACGCGTTGCGGGGACAATTAGAGCCTCGTGCCGGCTTGTCAATCGAGCCGGCGGTGCGGCGGAGATTTATCCACGCCGTCGGCCCGGGGCTCTCGATCGAGCCCGGTCTCTTGCCCAGCCCGGCCTCTTGCCCAACCCGGCCTCTTGCCAACGGCGCGATGCCTGCAGCACCGTCGCTCCGACGGCCGGCGATGCTGCGGCGGAGAGGGGTGAGCGATGTCCCACGGCGTATCGACGATCGTCCGCGCGAGCGAACGTCCCCCGCGGATCCTCCTCATCAATCCCAACACCACGCAAGGGGTCACCGATCTGGTGGCGGGTCATGTCCGGGGAATCGCCGGCGGGGCGGCCGAGATCGTGGCCGTGACCGGACGCTTCGGCGCCCGCTACATCGCGAGCCGGGCGGCCTCCGCCATCGCCGGCCACGCCGCCCTCGATGCCCTGGCGGCGCATGGCGACGGGTGCGACGCGGTCTACCTCGCCTGCTTCGGCGATCCGGGGCTGATGGCCCTGCGCGAAGTCTCGCGGGTGCCGGTGGTCGGCATGGCCGAGGCCGCCTGCCGCGCGGCCTGCGGGGCCGGCGGACGCTTCGCCATCGTCACGGGTGGGGTCCTGTGGGGACCGATGCTGACGGAGTTCGTCGCCACCCTCGGCCTGTCCGACCGGTTGGCCTGCGTCCGCACCGTCGCCCCGACGGGCGGCGAGATCGCCGCCGATCCCGACGCGGCCCTGAGCCAGCTCGCCGCCGCCTGCCGCGCCTGCGCCGAGGTGGACGGCGCCGAGGCCGTGATCCTGGGCGGCGCGGCCCTGGCCGGTCTCGCCGCGCGCATCCAGCCCGCCGTTCCCGTACCGGTTCTCTGCTCGGTGGAGGCCGGCACCCGGGCGGTGCTGGCTGCCGCCGGGGCAGGGGGGCTCGGGAGGGCCGCCCCCACCCTCGCGAGCACCGGCCTGTCCCCGGCCCTCGCGGCGCTCCTCGGGGGCGCCTGACGCCCGGCCTTTGCATGGCAAAGAAACCCCTTGCGTCGGCTTTGCGAGGCCGTATACTTTGCACCATAGAGTTTGAGAGGCGCGGCATGACCGATCTCGACAAGGCCCTGGCCGACATCGTCGCCATCCGCTCGCAGCTCGTGCGCGGCACCGCCTTCAGCGGCTACGGCCCGGCGGCCTTTGCGGCCACCGCCGGGCTGGCCCTCGCCACCGCCACGGCGCAGACCCTTCTGCTCGACGATCCGGATGCACGGCCGCTGCTGTTCTTCGGGGCCTGGGTCGCCACGGCCGTCATCGCCCTCGGCCTCGTCGGGGCGGAAATGCGGGCCCGTGCCCGCCGACACACGGGCGGTCTCGGGGATGCGATGATCCACGACGCCGTGGAGCAGTTCCTGCCGGCGGGGGCGGCCGGGGCGCTCCTCGCCCTGGTCCTCGCGCGGGTCTCGCCCGAAAGCCTGTGGCTGCTGCCGGGCCTGTGGCAGGTGCTCGTCAGCCTCGGCATCTTCGCCGGGGTCCGGGTCATGCCGCGCGGCGTCGCCCTCGTGGCGGCCTGGTACCTCGTCGCGGGCCTCGCGGTGCTCGTGGTCACGGGCTGGGAGCGCAGTCTCTCACCCTGGGCGATGGGTCTGCCCTTCGCCGTCGGCCAGGGCCTGATGGCGCTGGTGGTCCGTGCCGCTTCGGAGGCCGACGATGCCGAGATCTGACACCCCGCCCGCCCCAATTCCCCCCCAGGACGTCCCCGGCACCGACGCCCCGTTCGCCTATGACGGGCTCGACCGGGTCATCCACGAGAAGGCCCGCCTCGGCCTCCTCACCTCGCTCATCGCCCATCCGAAGGGGCTCGCCTTCGCCAGCCTGAAGCAGCTGTGCGGCCTCACGGACGGCAATCTCAGCCGCCACCTCCAGGTGCTGCAGGAGGCCGGCCTCGTGGAGATCCGCAAGGGTTACGACGGCAACCGGCCCCAGACCACCTGCGGCCTGACGGCCGCCGGGCGCCGGCGCTTCCTCGACTACCTCGCCGTCCTGGAACGCGTGGTGCGCGATGCCGCCGAGGCGGCCCGGGACGCAGAGGGAACCGCCGCGCCCGGCGGCCGGCCCCGGCCGGCCTAGATTATCCCACGAGGATTACCCCACGGGACTCCCGGTCCCTGCCGGCTCCCGCCCTGCGTCCAACGGTGTGGCGGGAGTCTCATGAGGGACGCCCGGCCGCCGCCCGACCGGATCCCGGACGCACCCACCTTCACGCGCCAGGAAACTTTACGATGCAAAGCGTTCCGCAAGCCGGCCTTCACGTCGGCATCATCATGGACGGCAACGGCCGTTGGGCCACGGCGCGGGGCCTGCCCCGGGCCCTGGGCCACAAGGCCGGAGTCGCGGCGATCCGTCGTGTCGTGGAGGCGGCGCCGGCCCAGGGCATCGCCACCCTGACGCTCTACGCCTTCTCCGGCGACAACTGGCGTCGTCCGCCGGACGAGGTCGCCGCGCTCATGGGCCTGCTGCGGCGCTACCTCCGGGAGGAGGCGGGACGCCTCGCCCGGGCCGGGGTGCGCCTCGACGTGATCGGCCGGCGGGACCGCCTGCCCGACGGCATCGCCGAGGCCATCGGGCAGGCCGAGGCCCTGACGGCGGCCGGCACCGCCCTGCACCTTCGCATCGCCGTCGATTACTCCGCTCGCGCCGCCATCCTGGCCGCCGCCGCCCAGGCCGGCACGCCGTCCGCCGCCGAGTTCGGGCACCGCGTCAGCGGCGGCCCCGTGCCGGATGTCGATCTCGTCATCCGCACCAGCGGCGAGCAGCGCCTCTCGGACTTCCTGCTCTGGGAAAGCGCGTATGCCGAGCTGTACTTCACGCAGCGGCACTGGCCGGATTTCGACGGAAGCGATCTTGCCGTCGCGCTTCGATCCTTCGCGAGCCGGCAGCGACGGTTCGGCGGCCTCGCCGCCGAAGCCGCCTGAACCGTGCGCCGCGGCCGCGCCCGTCCCGTGTCAGCGCCTGAGATCCGACGCCGTGCAGGGATCGAGGGTGGTGCGGGCCGCGACCGCGCCGATGGAGCCCGTGGTCTCGGGGTCCATGACGTCCGCCCGTGCCTCGCGCTGGCGCAGGGTCCCGCTCTCCACGGCACGCGAGAGGTACTGGGTCGTACCCAGCGCGACGAGGCCGAGGGTCAGGCACACCTTGATCGTCCAGGGCAGGAGCGTGCCGGGCCGCCGGGCCACGGGCTCGTCCCGCTCCTCCAGGGGATCCTCGGCCCGGGGAATGTCGATGTAACGGCTGGGAGGAAGCATGGCGGGGGCGATCATCGGTCTGGCGGCCCGGTCGGGCCGATCGAGGCCTATTCTCGCTGGACACGGTTAAGAGAGCCTCATGCCGAGGCCGACGCCGTTCATCTCCGGCTTGCCCGTTTGCGCGACGCAAGGCCTGCGGGCACTCGTCCAGGATGGGCGCAGCCCCGGGGCCGGCGCAGAGCCAGCATTAAAAAACAAATGGGTCTGCCTGCGTGGCAAGATCATGCCAAGGACAGGATCCGGTCAAGAAGACGTGTGCAGGCCTTGAATTCCTCGATCCCCCGTCAGGGTGGTCCTATCCTTAGGATTCTGTCAATGTGCGCCGGAACACCGACGGATCCAGGTCGGGGTGACCTGCGGCTAACCTTTACCCTTCGTTGAGATGTGCTGGGTTATCCGATGCTCATGTTGCAGGAAAGCGACAGACCTCGCGGCGTCCAGGGACTACAAGCGCGCCGGCTTTCGCCAATCCAGAACCGAGTACCCCGATGAAAAGACTGCTTCTCGCCACGACCGTCCTCGCCGGCCTGACCGCCGTCGCCTCGGCCGCCGACCTTCCGCGCCGCGCGGCTCCGCCGGTGTTCGTGCCGGTGCCGGTGTTCACCTGGACGGGCTTCTACGCCGGTTTCAACGCCGGTTACGGCTTCGACCTTCCGCGCCGCGCGGCTCCGCCGGTGTTCGTGCCGGTGCCGGTGTTCACCTGGACGGGCTTCTACGCCGGTTTCAACGCCGGTTACGGCTTCGACGCCTCCAGCAACAGCGCCCCGACCGTCATCGGCGTGAACAGCGCCAGCACCCTGGTCCGTCCGGGCACCACCCAGGCGATCGCCTTCGGCAACGGCCGCAGCAACGACGGCTTCGTCGGCGGTGGTCAGATCGGCTACA
>NZ_LMNG01000032.1 GCF_001423295.1 Methylobacterium sp. Leaf112
CGGCACCATCAAGGCGAACTTCCCGACCCGGATCTCCTTCCAGGTGACGAGCAAGATCGACAGCCGCACGATCCTCGGCGAGATGGGCGCCGAGCAGCTTTTGGGCCAGGGCGACATGCTGTTCATGGCCGGCGGCGGCCGCACCACCCGCGTGCACGGGCCGTTCTGCTCGGATTCGGAAGTCGAGAGCGTCGTCGCTCATCTCAAGCGCCAGGGCCGGCCGTCCTACCTCGAGGCCGTGACCACCGACGATTCGCCCCCGGACGAGAAGCCCGCCAAGGGCTCCAAAGCCGACAAGGCCGAGAAGTCCCAGGCCCTCGAGGCCGAGGACCTCGACGTGCCGATCTTCGACGGCGGCGCCTTCGCCGCCACCGGCGGCATCGATCCGGGCGCCGAACTCTACGATCAGGCCGTGCAGGTGGTGATGCGCGACAAGAAGGCGTCCACGTCCTACATCCAGCGCCGCCTGCAGATCGGCTACAACCGCGCCGCCTCGATCATGGAGCGCATGGAGATCGAGGGCATCGTCGGCCCGGCCAACCATGCCGGCAAGCGCGAGATCCTCATGGAAGGCGGCCCCGGTCCGTCGTCGATGATGGATTACGACGACTGAGTCCGTCCCCTCCCTCCGGGGAGGAGCGCGGCCCGGATGCGTCGCATAATCGCCACAGGGGCGGACTCTAAGCGGAGCCCTCCCCGTTCGAACCGCCTTCAGGAGACCGTCAGATGATCGGCCGCCGTCACCGCCTCGCCGCCGGCCCGCTGCTCGTCCTGGCGGCTGTCCTCGTTCAGCCCCAGCCTGCCGCGGCCCAAGGCTCGTTCCTCGACGGCCTGTTCGGCCGCAAGGAGGAGCCCGCCCCGGCCCAAGCCGAGCCGCCGGCCCCGCCCGCTCCCGCCCCGGCCGCTCCGAAGAAGCCCGCACCGCAGGCGGCAAAGCCAGCCAAGGACACGCCGGCGAAGGACACCAAGGCGGTGGCGGGCGACAAGATCGTGACCCCCAAGCTCCCCCTCAAGGCCTCCGAGCCCGCCAGGGTGGCCGCCGTCGGTGCGCCGCTGGCGCAGGAGGCCGATGCCGCAGCCGTGCTCGCGCAGGCCAACGCCTACTTCAACGGCATCACCACCCTCACCGGCACCTTCGTGCAGATCGGCGCCGACGGGCGGCGCATCGGCGGCAAGCTGACGCTGGCGAAGCCCGGCCGCCTGCGCTTCGACTACGACCAGCCCTCCCCCCTGGAAGTGGTCGCCGACGGCACGTCCGTGGCCGTGAAGGACCGCAAGCTCGGCACGCAGGACCTGTACTTCATCTCGCAGACCCCGCTGAAATTCCTTCTGCGGGAGAAGATCGACCTCGCCCGCGACCTCACGGTCTCGGACGTCTCGAACGATCCGGGCGGCGTCCGCATCTCGATGGAGGACCGCTCGACGCTCGGCGGCACCTCGAAGATCCAGCTGTTCTTCGATGCCGAGGTGAAGACCCTGAGCCAGTGGCGGATCACCGATCCCCAGGGCTACCAGACCATCGTGCAACTCTCGAATCTGCAGAAGGGCCGCAGCGTCGAGGGCACGGCGTTCTTCATCAATTACGGCCGGTCCGAGGACAAGGCGATGGAGAAGCAGATCCGGGCGCAGTGAGGAGCGGCACGCATCGGGGTCTGCGCTTCGGCGGGATCGTCCGATGGCACGTTCGAGGGACCGGAAATTTCGGTCTCTGCAGGCTCTTGTCCCGGCCGTGCACGGTTCGAGGTATGCCGGTCTACACCACCGGATAGAGACGTCACCGATGCTGATCATGATCCATCGAGATCAGGCTCCAGGCGACGTGTGATCATGTTCCTGTTCTATGGCTGAGGGGGCCGGAGGTATAAACTTGATGGGGACGGCGCGTCGATCATCGACGGGGACCCTCTTGAACGCCCCATCCACACGGCACCATCTTAGGTGGATCCCGGATCTCGGTGGGTCAAATCCAACGCTGGGCTATGGGCTGATCCAAGGCGTGGCGGCGGCGCACCACGACGTCGAGGACGGCGACCCCCGTCTCAGAGAATCTCCGCCAGGGTGAAGGTGCTCGCTGCGAAAGGCTCGCTCTCGGCGACGCGGCGCTCCAGAGCGTCGATGGACGCCTCCGGTCGCGACACGTCGATACCCTGCAATTGCCACGGTGCCAGGGTCCACCAGCGGCTCGCCAGCAGCCGTGCGATGAGGGGTTCCGAGAACCTGTAGCGGACCGCCCGTGCGGGATTGCCGACCATCACCGCATAGGGCGGTACGTCGCGTGTCACGACGGCGTAGGCCCCGATGATGGCACCCGTGCCGATCCTCACCCCCTGCCGGATATAGGCACGGTGCCCGATCCAGACATCGTTCTCGATCGTGATCCGACTGCCCATGACGAAGCCCTGGCTGCCCTCGGTGTTCGGTCGGTAGGCATCGTACTCCTCCGCTCCAACGAAGGATTGGCCGACATCGAACAGCTTCTCATGCAGGTAGAAATTTGGCGTTGTGCTGAGCCAATTGATCGAGTGGTCGCCGCGTCCCATCTGAACTTCTTCGCCGATGGACGTGTATCGCCCAACGTCAATGTTGTTGAAATATCCGTTCACGCCGTAGCTGAAACAGCCCATCCTCAGATAGCCATGCAGATCCATCCATTTGACGCTGCATGGGGCTTCGTACACCGAGTCTTCGGGGATCCACATTCCGCCGGGACCGTGCGCGGTTTCAACCCCACGTGCGTGGAGCTTTCGTTTGATTTCCGAGGTTAGCAGGTAGCGGCCCAGGACAGGTCCGGGAGCGGGCGTTGATTCAGGAACGGTTTGCGGGACGGCCTCATTTCGGCGCTTGAAATAGCGTGAGAACACTCGGATCAAGCTCCTGAGGCGGATAGGGGCCGCAAATGGATGTCGAGGAAGGCGAACTGCGATCCGGCTCCGCCCCGACGCGCGAGAGGCTGAAGCCGTGTTCGTATCCCTTGCGAAATTCCCGTTGCGTCATCGTGCGAACCGATGGTGGTCGGGGGGCTGCGGAGCACGCTTAGCCCATCGAGCGCCGAGGCTCAAAGCAACCCTCTCTCGGCGGTTCGGAAGAGCGGGAGCCCTGCCTTCGGGCTGGGGCCGGTCGATCTTCCGTCCGGTACACGTCCGGATTTCCATTCTCGGTCCTGGCCCTGGCCCTGGCGCAAATGGGCGGTCCAGTCTAGAAAGCCTCTCACGTTTCCGAGAAATGTAGTTTCGCTTCGAATAGAGGAATGTCACCGTATGTCGACGAGATCGCCGCTTGGTTATCACTACAATGATGGCGGCATCAATAACCAGAAGTTTGCCTTGCTTGGTCTCTGTGCCGCTGCCTTGAAGAACCAAGATTCGAATGGACGCAGAATTTATCTACCAAAAATATTCAGTCGCGATCAGCACGACAAGCGGTCCTCTCTGCACGATTTCGATGTGGTCTTCTGGGGGGATGTGTTCGAAGACTTCTGCAAGAGATGGGGTATCGTTGTCGTCGATATGCCCAATGTTTCCTATGCCGATCGTATCGAGCGTGGCGGTTGGACGCTGTTCGGTGAGGGGGCTGGCCAGATCGGGAAGTATTATCACACCAAGGGCGATATCAGCGCGAGCCTTGCGGCAGACTTTTTCAGGTCATTGATTCCGCGCGTAAAATCGAAGCCGATATTTCAGGCAATCTGCAATCAAGTATTCTTTTCACAGAATATCGACACTGTCGCCCAGCTTCGGATCGAAGAGGATTGGTTTAATTATTGTAAGCAGCACTTGGCCACGGTTGTGGAAGAAAAAGAGGATTTCTATCTCGAAGCTCATCAGATCGTTCAGAAAATAAAAAATACCCTTCCCGATGCCGGCAGTACGATATTTGTCGTCTGTGACGAGCGTTATATTTTTGCCCCCAAGTGGGAGATTGCGAGCAAGACTTACGACGAAACGGGCGTCAAAATCATCTGGAAATCGGATCTGATTTCGCACGAAGATTATGACGCCCTCTCGCCTTTGGAAGCGTCGTTGATCGATTTCGAGGTCAGCGCATTGGCACCCAGATTTGTCGGGAACTCGCGATCCACCTTTGCGAACCTGTTATGCTTTGAACGGTTTGCGAGATCGTTTCGGCCGGCTGGGGATTGTTACATCTACAACAACGCCGAGCCGACGCTCGGTCGTCGCACGGACTTGGGAACTGCCTTCGTTCCGAAGGATGTTTGTGCCGCTCAATGAAACGCTTCGGAAAGCGGGAAGCACTTCGGATGGTGCGCACCAACGCTTACCCCGATACCCTCGCGTGGTCGGTGACCACGGACGGATCGGAGCCTCGTCGCTCCGGCTCCATGTCCCGGCGGAACGTGGTCCCGGCGAGACGTGCGTGCCTTTCTTCCTACGCGTGATCCGCCTCCGTCCGGGTATCCGTGTGTGGGCCTCGCGAGGCGGGGGCGTGCGGGCCTCGCCACCGATTCAACTCCGCATCGATCGCCCCTTGCGTGCCCTCCATGAACGCCGCACCGGAGAGTCCCGCGGGCAGGACCGGGAGGTAGCTCACGGTGACGGCCCCGGGATGGTGGCGTGAGCCGCCATGGGGCCAGTATAGGCCGGAATTCACCGCCACGGGCAGCACGGGCAGGCCGAGCTTGGCGTAGAGCAGCTCGACGCCGCGCTTGAACTGCACCGGATCGTCGATGCCCCCGCGGGTGCCCTCGGGGAACATCAGCACCGAGCGCCCCTGCGCGATGGCCGCGCGGCTCTCGTCGATCATCACGCGCAGGGCCTGGGTGCCGTTGGCCCGGTCGATGATGATCATCGGCGAGCGCCGTAGGAACCAGCCGACGATGGGGATCGCCACGAGCTCGCGCTTGGCCACGATGGCCACGTTGGGCACCAGGGTGAGGAAGGCCAGGGTTTCCCAGGCCGACTGATGATTGGCGACGATGAGGCAGGGTTCGGCCGGGATGCGCGCGCGCCCCTCCTCCACGTAGGTGAGGCGGACGATGCGCGCCAACCCGAACAGGATCCCGCGCGACCACAGGCGCGTCGCCGCACGGATCGGGCCCGTGGGCGAGCCGAGCGCGGCCAGCACCACCAGGGGCGCGAGGAAGAGCGCGGTCCAGCCGGCCCAGTACAGATTGAACAGCGTGGAGCGGATGCGCGACACGGTAACGACGACCCCTGAATCGCGCGCCCTCCCCGATCCCGATGGGAATCGCGGCCGGGCGCGGCATTTCCACGGCGACGGCCGGGGCGGTTTCGGGCTATGGCGAAGCCGCCGCGCCGTCGCGCGCAGGTTCCTTTAAACCTTTTCCGGCCTCACGCGAGCGGATCGATCGTTGCGCCTCACCGTCACCACCTGGAACATCAACTCGGTGCGCCTGCGCATCGACCTCGTCCTGCGCTTCCTCGCCGAAGTGCAGCCCGATGTCCTGTGCCTGCAGGAGACGAAGTGTCCCGATGACGCCTTCCCCCTCAAGGCCCTACGCGGGTCGGGCTACGAGAACGCTGTCTTCGCCGGGCAGAAGGGCTACAACGGCGTCGCGATCCTGTCGCGGTTTCCCCTGATCACCCGCGACTGCATGGCCTTCTGCGACCGCGCGGATGCGCGCCACATCTCGGCGGCGCTGGGGCCGGAGGCCGGCAAGGCCGCGGGAATCGTCCTGCACGATTTCTACGTGCCGGCCGGCGGCGACGTGCCCGACCGGGCCCTCAATCCGAAATTCGCCCACAAGCTCGATTTCCTCGCCGAACTGCGGGCCTGGGGCGGGCGGCGCCCGTCCGGTCCGGCGATCCTGGTCGGCGACCTCAACGTCGCCCCCCTCGAACACGACGTGTGGTCGCACAAGCAACTCCTCGACGTGGTGAGTCACACACCCATCGAGACGGAAGCCTTCGAGACCCTGCGGGGCGAGGCGGGCTGGATCGACACGGCCCGCCTGCTCGTGCCCGAGCCCGAGAAGATCTACACGTGGTGGAGCTATCGCTCGCCCGATTGGGCCGCGGCGAACAAGGGGCGGCGCCTCGACCACGCCTGGGTCTCGCCCGACCTCGCCGGAACCGTGCGCGATCTCACCGTGGCTCGGCACGCGCGTGGGTGGGAACGTCCCTCCGACCATGCGCCGGTGACCCTGACCCTGGAGCTTTAGGCTCGAACCACGGAACGGGAGCCGTCTCACGCGCATTGGTCCTGCGAAATGCCGCGCCCGCGCGGCCAACCCGGAGTTCCCATGCGCAAGCTGCTCGTCGCTTTCCTCCTGCCCAAGCTCGTGTCGTACCTCCGTCGCCGCTATTCCGGTGCGCCGAACCGCCGCTCCATCTGAGGCGTCCGCCCGGTCACCCGGGCAGCGCAACCAACACGAGACGATCGAA
This sequence comes from Methylobacterium sp. Leaf112, assembly GCF_001423295.1. Classification (GTDB taxonomy): domain Bacteria; phylum Pseudomonadota; class Alphaproteobacteria; order Rhizobiales; family Beijerinckiaceae; genus Methylobacterium. Next base: position 6,363 of record NZ_LMNG01000032.1, read on the forward strand.
CGGGTCCTGAGGGGCCCGTTCTGCTGTTCGGCCGAGGGCAGGCCGGAAGGTCCCGCCCAGGTTGTGGGGCGGTCGCGGCTCTGTTAAATTCCGATCCGCATCAAGAGTCGGGCCGACGCCTGACGCCAACCTGCTCCCGGGCAAGGTGGCGCTCTCCCGATCCGGGAGGGGATGTGGCCGGACCGGCAACAAACGGGTTTCGCCACACGTCGTCGTCCCGCTCACCCTGCGGCCTCAACGACGATAGGCGAATCCAGCGATGCCCCTCGATCCACCCTCCGCGTCGCCCCAGCAATTCGCGAGCGACAACTACGCCGGCATCTGCCCGGAAGCCTGGGCGGCGACGCAGGCCGCCAATGCCGGTTCGATGCCGGCCTATGGCGAGGACCCCTGGACGGCCCGCGCGGCGGACGCGTTTCGGACCCTGTTCGACAAGCCCGATGCCCAGGTGTTCTTCGCCTTCAACGGCACCGCCGCCAACGCCCTGGCGCTGGCCTCCCTGTGCCAGTCGTATCACAGCGTCATCTGCGCGGCCTCGGCCCATGTCGAGACCGACGAGTGCGGGGCGCCGGAATTCTTCTCGAACGGCTCGAAGCTTCTCGTCGCCCCCACGGAGAACGGCAAGCTCACCCCGGCCGCCGTGCGTGCGCTCGCCACCGGCCGCTCGGACATCCACTTCCCGAAGGTCCGGGTGGTGACCATCACGCAGCCCACCGAGACGGGGCAGGTCTATACGCTTCCCGAGATCCGCGCCCTGTCGGCCACCTGCCGGGATCTCGGCCTGCGCCTCCACATGGACGGCGCGCGCTTCTCCAACGCCTGCGCGAGCCTCGGCTGCGCACCGGCCGACATGACCTGGCGGGCAGGCGTCGATCTCCTGTGCTTCGGCGGCACCAAGAACGGCATGGCCGCCGGCGAGGCGATCCTGTTCTTCGATCCGGTGCTGGCCGAGGATTTCGGTTATCGCTGCAAGCAGGCGGGGCAGCTCGCCTCGAAGATGCGGTTCCTGTCCGCGCCCTGGGTCGGGATGCTCGAAGGCGGCGCCTGGCTCGTCCATGCCCGGCACGCCAATGCCTGCGCCCAGCGGTTGGCCGCCGCGGTGTCCGGCCTGCCCGACTGGTCCGCGATGTTCCCCGTCGAGGCCAACGCGGTGTTCCTCAGGGCGCCCGCCGACCGGTTGGAGGCGCTGCGCGCCAGGGGCTGGCGCTTCTACACCTTCATCGGCGGGGGCGCCCGGTTCATGTTCGCCTGGGATTCCGACCCCGAACGGGTCGACGCCCTCGCGCAGGATATCCGGAGCCTCGGCCGACGCGCGGCCTGAGGCGCGCCAACGAAGAAGGGCCAGCCTCGCGGCTGGCCCTTCTTCGTTCTCGTACCGAGTCGGTCGCTTATACCAGTTCTCAGTGAGACCGACCCATAGGTCGGTCTCACTGAGGTCCGGCGGACGACCGCCGCCGCGCCGTCGCGCGGACAGACCTCGATGAGTCAGGCTCATCAAGCTCAGGTATTACTCGGCCGCGCTCATCTCGGGGGTGAAGTGACCGCACCAATCGGCGGCGCCCACCACCGGCCACAGGCCGTGACCCTGCGGCTCCGGCTGGCTCACCGGGGGGTTGAACCGGCACAGGCCCTCGTCGGCGGCCGCAGCCGCGCCATTGACCTTGTGCTCGTCGAAGAACTTGCAGCTCTCACACTTGGCGTTCGCCATGACGGTCGCTCCTGATCGAAATCGGCAGCGTGGCTGCCTGCAGTTGAGAATTAGAACAGATCCAATCTGGCAGTCAACGGGCTTGTTGGCGGGCGGTTCCCATGAGGGGATTGGGGGCGGCATCCTCGTTCGGTATTCATCGCGCAGGCGGCCGAATCCCCTCGCCGGAACGGCGCGACGCAACCCCGACGCGGCCACGATGGCATCCTGCACGGGGTGGCCTGCCAGGGTCGGGAATCCAGGGGGTATGGCGAGGGGTGGCACGGCCTGCGCTTTCGTGTATGTTGCGCGCGCTTCGACCCGTGTGAACGGGGCCGGGGCACAAGCTGCTTGTGGACTGACCGTGCTGGACGACATCCCGGCACCGGCCTCCCGCAAGTGTTCGCGGCCCCCTGGTTCGCCGGGGCCCGCACGATCCGAAAAACCCACCGAAAGGGATAGCGATGTCGATCACGGCAGAGCGCAAGACCGCGCTCATCAAGGAATACGCGAACGGCGGCAAGGACACCGGATCTCCGGAGGTCCAGGTGGCGATCCTCACCGAGCGGATCACCAACCTCACCGGCCACTTCAAGACCCACGGCAAGGACAACCATTCCCGCCGCGGCCTCCTGAAGATGGTTTCGCAGCGCCGCTCGCTGCTCGACTACGTCAAGGGCAAGGACGAGGCCCGCTACCGCAGCCTCATCGAGCGACTCGGCATCCGCCGCTAAGCCGGCGTTCTCCACGCGGTTCCGGGCCCGGCCCGGGGCCGCGTTTCCATAGATCGGGATGCCGGAATGGGTCCGGCCCCCCGAAACCCGGGTGACTTGAAGGCGTGCCGGCCGGGGACAGGATCGCGAGGGGCTTTTCGGACACCGAGAAAGCCCCTCGCCATCTTGCCCCTGGCGGCGCCGGGTCCGCCCGACCGCATGATGGCAAGGACAAAAGAATGTTCGACGTACAACGCGAAGAGCTGATGTGGGGCGACCGCAAGCTCGTCCTCGAGACGGGCAAGGTCGCCCGCCAGGCCGACGGCGCCGTGATGGCGACGTACGGCGAGACCTCGGTGCTCGCCACCGTCGTCTCGGGCAAGGAGCCCAAGGCCGGTATCGACTTCCTGCCGCTCACCGTGAACTACCAGGAGCGTGCCTACGCCGCCGGCCGCATTCCCGGCGGCTACTTCAAGCGCGAGGGCCGGCCCTCCGAGAAGGAGACCCTGGTCTCCCGCCTCATCGACCGCCCGATCCGCCCCCTCTTCGTCGAGGGCTGGCGCAACGACACCCAGGTGGTGGTCACCGTCCTGACCCACGACCTCGAGAACGATCCCGACATCCTCGCCATGGTGGCGGCGTCCGCGGCGCTCACGCTCTCGGGCGTGCCGTTCATGGGCCCCATCGGCGCCGCCCGCGTCGGCTACGCCAACGGCCAGTACAGCCTGAACCCCCTGGTGGCCGATCTCGAGGCCTCCTCCCTCGACCTCGTCGTCGCCGGCACCACCGACGCCGTCCTGATGGTCGAGTCCGAGGCCAAGGAGCTGAGCGAAGAGGTTCTGCTCGGCGCCGTGATGTTCGGCCACAAGCACTTCCAGCCGGTCATCGAGGCCATCGTGCGCCTCGCCGAGAAGGCCGCCAAGGAGCCGCGCAACTTCTCCGCGCCCGAGAACGGCGATGTCGAGGCCGCCGTGCTCGGCGTCTGCGAGGCCGAGCTGCGCGAGGCCTACAAGAACACGGTCAAGCAGGAGCGCTACGCCGCCGTCGACGCCGTGAAGGCGAAGGTGATCGCCGCCCTGTGCCCGGCGGACGGCGAGCAGAAGTTTGCGCCCGAGAAGGTCAAGGCCGCGTTCAAGGAAGCGCAGTCGAAGGTCGTGCGCTGGAACATCCTCGACACCGGCTCGCGCATCGACGGACGCGACGTGCGCACCGTGCGCCCCATCGAGTCCCAGGTCGGCGTGCTGCCCCGCGCCCACGGTTCGTCGCTGTTCACCCGCGGCGAGACCCAGGCCCTCGTGGTCGCCACCCTCGGCACCGGCGAGGACGAGCAGTTCATCGACGCGCTGGAAGGCACCTACAAGGAGACCTTCCTGCTGCACTACAACTTCCCTCCCTACTCGGTGGGCGAGACCGGCCGCATGGGCTCCCCGGGCCGCCGCGAGATCGGCCACGGCAAGCTCGCCTGGCGCGCCATCCACCCGATCCTGCCCCCGGCCCACGAGTTCCCGTACACGATCCGCGTCGTGTCCGAGATCACCGAGTCCAACGGCTCGTCCTCCATGGCCTCCGTCTGCGGCGCCTCGCTGTCGCTGATGGATGCCGGCGTGCCGCTCCGCCGTCCGGTGGCGGGCATCGCCATGGGCCTCATCCTCGAGGGTGAGCGCTACGCCGTGCTGTCCGACATCCTCGGCGACGAGGATCACTTGGGCGACATGGACTTCAAGGTGGCGGGCACGGAAGCCGGCATCACCTCGCTGCAGATGGACATCAAGATCGCGGGCATCACCGAGGAGATCATGAAGGTCGCCCTGCATCAGGCGCAGGAAGGCCGCGTCCACATCCTGGGCGAGATGTCCAAGGCTCTGACCGATGCCCGTCCCGAGCTCGGCGAGTACGCGCCGCGCATCGAAACCATGCAGATCCCCACCGACAAGATCCGGGAAGTGATCGGCACCGGCGGCAAGGTGATCCGCGAGATCGTCGAGAAGACCGGCGCCAAGATCAACATCGACGACACGGGTACGGTGAAGATCGCCTCCGCCGACGGCAAGGCCATCAAGGCGGCCTACAACTGGATCCGGTCGATCGTGGCGGAAGCCGAAGTCGGCATGATCTATGACGGCACCGTCGTGAAGTGCATGGAGTTCGGTGCCTTCGTGAACTTCTTCGGCGCCAAGGACGGCCTCGTCCACATCTCGGAGCTCGCCGCCCAGCGGGTCGCCAAGGTGACCGACGTGGTCAAGGACGGCCAGAAGGTGAAGGTCAAGTTCCTCGGCGCGGACGATCGCGGCAAGATCCGCCTGTCCATGAAGGTCGTCGACCAGGAGACCGGCGAGGACCTCACCGAGAAGCTCAAGGCCGAGCGCAACGCCGAGCAGGACCGCGCCCGCGCCCCGCGCCAGGACGCGTAAACGAGCGTCGCCCGGGTGCGCCACGGCGCATCCGGTCACCGAACGAAGGGCGCGGCTTCAGCGGGAGCCGCGCCCTTTTTCGTCTGCGCCGGCCGATCCCGGATCAGACTCCCGGCTGCCCGCGCCTGCGGCGGACCCGCTCCGCGCTCGGAAGGGCGTCGGGCACCAGCGTCGCGCTGACGGGGTTGGGCGTATGGTCCATGGCCGCGCCCGTATAGGCATCGACACCGACGCCGATGAGGCCGCCGGCCAGGAGGTTGCCGGCCATGCCGGCGGCTCCGGCGCCCGCCACCTTGGTCCGCACGGGGACCATCGCCGGCCGGTAACCCGGCTTGACGAAGGTGACGTCGAACTCGTCCGAACGCTCCACGTCGAGGGAGCATGGGGTCGCCGGGCAGGCATAGCCCTTGGTGGTGGTCATCGCCGCCCCCGAAGGCTCGGAGAGGAAGGCCATCTTCTCGGTGGTGCCACGCGTGATGCTTCCGCACGCGCCGACGCCCGCGGCGCACAGCACCGCGACGGACAAGCCCAGGATCTTCATCGAAATCGCTCCCCTGCCGCGTTCTCCGGCGGCGGAGACGTTGTGGGCGTAGGGCGGGAATTCGGCAAGGTCGACGCAATCAAGGCGTGTGAACCTGCCGCCGCATGCGTGAGACAATCGCCGTCGCGGAGGTGTGCGCCGTCGCGGAGGCGCGGCGTCCTGCACGGGGGTGGGCGGGGCACGGCGATTCGCTTCGCGCGGAACGCCAGCCCTCACACGGCGTTCGCCTCGCGACGCACCATGAGCACGTCGCAGGAGCACGTTCCAGAATGTCCGATCCGATGATCCCGAGCCTCTTCGAAGGTGAAGCCAACCTGACCACCACCGAGCGGGCCGTGTCCGTTGTCCTCGGCCTCGGCATCGCCGCCGCCGCGGCCCAGCCGCGCCCGAACAAGTTCCTGAGTCTCGCCGCCCTCATCATCGGCGCCGGCCTCGCCATCCGTGGGGCCACGGGCCATTGCCCGGTCAAGCAGCTGAGCCACACGGCCTGAACGAAAAAAGGGGCGCCCGAGGGCGCCCCTTCCACGTTCCGGTCCGTAAGGATCGGATATCAGAACGTGTTGGTGGTGCGGCGGCCGGCGATGAAGCCGTAGATGGCGAGCACCACGATAGCACCGACGACGGCGCCGATGAACCCTGCGCCCTGGTTCGGGCCGTACCAGCCCAGCGCCTGGCCGAGGAAGGTGGCGACGAAGGCGCCGACGATGCCGAGGATCGTCGTCATGATGAAGCCTGCGGGCTCTTTGTCGCCCGGCATGATGAACTTCGCGACGACACCGGCGACGAAGCCGATGATGATGGTCCAGATGATACCCATGGTGTGATCCTCGATACGCCGACGCCCAGACTTGGCCGTTCTGTGATCATGAAACGCCGCACCGCAGCACTGGTTGCGCCGGGAGTGGCAAGATTGTCGCAACGCGACCGTGCGGAGGCCGTCGCCCCCTTTACGGTCGCCCCCGGGACGCGGCACAACGCAGGCCCGTGGCCCGCGATGGATGGGCCGGCAGCCAAGGCATCTCGCTCAGCATGACGATCCAGCGCTTCGAATCCGGCCCGCGCATGAGCCAGGCGGTCACCTACGGCGACATGGTGTATCTCGCCGGCCAGACGGCCAACACCACTGTCGGCGCCGGCGTCACCGCGCAGACCCAGGAGATCCTTTCCAACATCGACCGGCTCCTGGCGCTGGCCGGCAGCGACAAGAGCCGCATCCTGCAGGCGACGATCTACCTCTCCGACATCGCGACCTTCGCGGAGATGAACGCGGCCTGGGAGCCCTGGGTCTCGCCCGACGACAAGCCGGCCCGTGCCACGGTGGAAGCCCGCCTCGCCGGCCCCGAATACCTCGTCGAGATCGTCGTCGTCGCCGTCAAGGCCGCCGCGTGATCCGCGCGCGCACCCGCCGCAGCCTCGTCGCCGGGACGCTGATGGCCCTGGCGGCGGGCTGGGGCGGTCCTGCGCGCGCGCAGACCGCACCCCCCGAGCGCGTGATCAACATCTACAACTGGTCGGACTACATCGACCCGAAGATGCTCGATGCCTTCACGAAGGAGACGGGCATCAAGGTCGTGTACGACACCTACGACAACAACGAGATTCTCGAGACCAAGCTGCTGGCCGGCCGCTCCGGATACGACCTCGTGGTGCCGTCGGGCCCGTTCCTGCAGCGCCTGATCCGGGCGGGGGTGTTCCAGCCCCTCGACAAGGCCAAGATCCCGAACCTCGTCCACGCCTGGCCCGAGATCACGGGACGGCTCGCCGCCTACGATCCCGGCAACGCCTACGCCGTCGACTACATGTGGGGCACCACCGGAATCGGGGTGAATCTCGGCCTCGTGCGCGAACGCCTCGGTGCGGCCCAGCCCCTCAACACCTGGAATCTCGTCCTCAACGGCGGCCTGCTGAACAAGCTCAAGGATTGCGGGGTCATGCTCCTCGATTCGCCCGAGGATCTGATCCCGAGCCTGCTGCCGGCCTACGGCCTCAAGCCTGACACCCGGCGCTGGGACGACATCACCCAGGTCACCGACGCCCTGTTCAAGGTGCGCGGCGCCGTGCGCAAGTTCCACTCGTCGGAATACATCAACGGCCTCGCCAACGGCGACCTGTGCTTCGCGGTGGGCTATTCCGGCGACGTGATGCAGGCCAAGAAGCGCGCCGAAGAGGCCAAGAACGACGTCGAAATCGCCTATTACGTGCCGCGCGAGGGGTCGCTCATGTGGTTCGACGCGTTCGCGATCCCCAAGGACGCCCCCCATGCGGCGGAGGCCCACGCATTCATCGACTACATGATGCGGCCCGAGGTGGCGGCAGCCAACACCAACTTCGTTTCCTATGCCAGCGGCAACGCCGCCGCGAAGAAGTTCGTCAAGGCGGAGATCCTGGGCAATCCCGGCATCTACCCGGACGACGCCACCCTGCAGCGCCTGTTCGTCAACACCGCCTGGGACGACCGGACCCAGCGCTTCGTCACCCGGGCCTGGACCCGGGTGCGCACGGGGCGCTGACGCGCCGCTACGCGACGGCCGGCGGCTCGTCGGCCTCCGGACCCGTCGGCGAATTCAGGATGTCCTCGAGTTCGTCCACGAGCCGATCGATCTGATCGGGCGTCGCCAGGACCTTGAGGGTCTGGCCGTCCTGCGTCGCGAAGGCGAGTTCGATGTCCTCGCCCGAACGGGCGGCGAGGATGCGGGCGAGGCGGTGGGTGGCGCTCATGGGGATCTCCGGGGGTGAGGCGTTATCGGACGAGGAGGGCCACGGCCACGGCCGGGCCGCAGGTGGAGGCCCAATCGGCCCCCGTCGCGGGAAGCCGGTCGGCGATGAGGTCGGTGAGCGCCACGGCCGGACGGCCGAGGCGGGTCGCCAGACGCTCGGCGACGAACCGCCCGGCGCCGCAGACCACCAGGGGGGCGTCCGCCGGCAGGTCGCTGCGCGACAGCAGCAGCGCCGCCGCATCGTGGAGCGGGCGCAGCTGCGCCTCCGCGAAGTGGGCGGCGAGCGCCCGCCAGTCCGCGGGATCGCCCTCGCCGTGGTCGCGGCCGATGATGCGGGCCAGCCGGATCTCGCTCTCGGCCAGGGATTTGCCCTTGCCGTCGGCGCTTTGCTGCTGATCGGCGGCGTCGGGCAGATCGCCGATGATGCGGTAGACATCCGCCATCGTGGCGAAGGTCTCGGCCATGAGCCGGGTGCGTCGGCCCCGGAACGGGGCATGGTCGCAAAGCGCGATGAGGTGGGAGCGCACCACCCCCGTGTAGACGAGTTCGCCCGTCTCCAGGCGCTCGGCATCGCTGTAGCCCGATGCCGCCGGCGTCCCCCCGACGACGGGGATCAGGTCGGCGGTGGTGGAGCCGATATCCACGAGGAGCGCGTGGGCGCGGTGCCGGCCGACCAGGGCGGCCGTGGCGTGCCAGTTGGCCGACGCGATGTCGGCGGCGGCCGTGCGGGCGTATTCCGGCGCGAGGAGACCGGCGCGGCCGCCGTAGATCCGTACGGACCCTTTGAGATGGGCGGCGGCCCAGCCGGCGAGTTGCGCCACGCCGTCGGCCCGATCCGAAAAACAGTCGGTGAGTTCGCCCGTCATGGTGACGACGTGGTCGGCGGGAGCCCGCGCCCAGTCGGGGAGCTGGGCGAACGTCTCGTCGAGGGCCGGCAGGCCGCGCCACAGGCGGCACGGCGCCTGCACCACGGTCTCGACCCGGCCGCCGCACACGAGGGCCGCCTTGACATGGACCCCGCCGAGATCCCAGCCGATGACGGGCGTTTGTGCGGGGGCGGATGCTGCTGACACGGAGGCGGGCCTGGGAACGGAGAGCGGGATGGCGGACGGATTCGAGATCATTCCGGTGATCGACCTGCGCCACGGGCAGGTGGTGCGGGCACGGGCCGGCGAGCGCGCCTCCTATGCCCCGATCGTGACGCCGTTGGCAAAGGAATCGTCGCCCGGGGCCGTGGCGCGCGGACTCATGGCAGCGGTGCGCGCGACCCGCCTCTACGTCGCCGACCTCGATGCGATCATCGACGGCACCCCGCCCGACCGGGAGAGCCTGGAGGCGATCCGGTGTGCCTGCCCGGATGCGCGGCTCTGGGTCGATGCGGGCTTCTCGCACGCCGCCGGGGTGGACGCGTTTCTCGCCGCCGGCCTCGGGCGGCCGGTGATCGGCAGCGAGAGCCAGACGGATGCCGGCTTGGTGCAGGCGCTCGGCGGGCGGGCCGTGTTCTCCCTCGACACGCGGGGGAGCGAGCGGCTCGGGCCGGATGCGCTTCACGACGAACCGGCCCACTGGCCGCGCGACGTGATCGTGATGACCCTGGGCCGGGTCGGTGCCGGGGCCGGGCCGGATCTCGACCGGCTCGCCGCCCTGCGGGCTTCGAGCCCGGCGACCCGCCTCTATGCGGCGGGGGGCGTACGCGGCCCGGCGGATGTGGCGGCCCTGGCGGGGATCGGCGTCGCCGGCGCCCTCGTCGCCTCCGCGATCCACGATGGTTCGCTCGGGGCGTAGTGCAAAAAGAAGGGGCGGCCGAAGCCGCCCCATCCGAAGAGTTCATCGTCCGAGGAAGATGGATGCCAGTCGCTGGATCAGGCCCCGCGGTGCGGGCGGAGGCTCACTCTGCCCAGGACTGCCCCCAATCTAAGCGTTCGACGCGAAGGGGTGCGAAGCCGAGTTGCGCTGCTCGGTGGCCTGAGCGGCGGTGGGCTCGCCCTTGACGGCGCGCTGGATGGACAGCTTGACGGCGTCGTAGTTGTACTTCTGGATCTTGGCGTCGTCGGCCGCTTCCCAGTGAATGAACACGCCGACCAGGATGAACAGGTCGTCGGCCTCGTCGGCGGGGATGATGCCCTCGGCGACGGCGTCCTGCACGGCCTTGGCGACGCCGTGCTGGGCGGGGCCGAACATCTGGACGGCCTGACGGGCGTCGTTGATGGTGACCTTGTTGAACATCAGGGTGTTCGGCTTGCAGGGCAGGTTCGGCGCGATGACCGCGAGCAGGCTGGTGAAGCCGTGCTTGTTGTTCACGAGGCCGTTGCAGAAAGCCGTCTCGGCCGGCGAACCGCGCGGTCCGATGATGAGATCGATGTGGGCGACCTCGTTGCCATCGCCGACGAGAGCCTCGCCGACCAGAACCTTGTTGATCTTCGCCATGTGGGGTTTCTCCCAGGAGTCTTGAAAAGACGTGACCGCCCTCGAAGACGAGCGCGGCCGAAAGCTATCCTTGTTCACGGCGTCCAGCCCCCGAAAGGGCGGACCGGTTAGCCCGGATCGCGGCGCGGACCCTACTCTGGGCGTTTGCCCGGAACAACCCTGCGCGAAGCGTGGTTTCCGGCAAATTATTTGATCTGGGCCGGAACAAACGCTGACGTTGGTGAATCCGCAGTCAGTGTTTCGTCGGCGCAGGTCAGACGAGCAGATGATCGAGGAACAGGGTCGCCACGGTGAAATCGGCGCTGGTGCCGGGGTTGAGTCCGGCCGCCTTCCAGGCCCGGTCCTTCGCCATCAGGGCGTCCACGGGCAGGACCGCGAGATCGAGGTCGAGGAGATCCACGGCCTCCGCGCGCAGGGCCTCGGCGACGGGCAGCCCGTGCTTGCGCGTCACGTGACTGTCCGGCACGCCGGCGAGGTAGGCGAGGAAGACGGCCGTCGTGGTCCACGGCGCCGACAGCCCCCGTGCCCGCGCCGCCGCCAGGGCCGGCAGGCCGATGTCGAAGAGATCGGCGAACCCGGTGACGTACGCGCGGGCGATGGCGTCGCGCGGGGCCGCCTCCGCCATGCCCGTCAGCAGGGCGGGCGGGGTCCCGGAGCCGGTCACGTCGTGGCGCTCGGCCGTGCCGAGGCCGCCGGGATTGGCCAGCCGGATGGCGGCGTAGACTTCCTCCGCGTCCCGTCCGTCGAGGCCGTCGAGCACCCCGGCCAGGGCGGCGCGCAGCGGCGTGCCGGCCTCGGCCGCCAGCGCCAGGGGCGCGCAGAGGAGCAGGATTCCCAGATTGGTGTTCTGGCCCACCGCCGCCAGGGTCGCCTCCATGGCGGTGCGGACCCGTGGTCCCACCCGCGTGCCGGTTCGTGCCAGATGCGGGGCCGAGACCTCGGCACTGATGACGAAATCGCGGGTGGCCATGCGATGGCCGTCGGCGAAGGCATGGACGTTGCCGGGTTTCAGGGCGTCGAGCTCGGCGAGGCAGCTCGCCCGGTAGGCTTCGCCGATGGCCGTGAGGCGGGTCATGCGCGCGGCCCTATTCCCGGAGCCCTCATCCCAGGGCCGAGACGAGGCGCGGGGGGCGCGCCGTCCGCACGGCGGCGAGGAAGCCGCGCGCGACCGCGAGCGCGATGTCGACCTCGACGACCTTCTGCAGGCCCGACCAGGCCGGCATCGAGTTGACCTCGAGGACGAGGAAGCCGCCCTCCCCGTCCTCGACGAGATCGATTCCCGTGTAGTCGACCCCCACCGCCGCCGCGGCACGCTCGGCGAGCTCGGCCGCCGCGGGCGGCATGGTCCAGGGCAGCGGCCGACCCCCGCGGTGGACATTGGTGATCCAGCCGTCGCCCTCGCGGATCATCGCCGCGATGGCGCGGCCCTCGCAGACGAACACCCGGTAGTCGCGCCACAGGCCGTCGCTGCGGGCGACGTAGCGCTGGAGATAGTAGACCCGGGACACCGCGTCCTCGCCCGGCAGATCGTCGGGGGTCTCGATGAGCTGGAGCCCCTCCCCTTGCGAGCCGAACAGGGGCTTCAGCACCAGGGGCCGGCCGGGACCGGCCTCGCGGGCCACGATCTCGGCCGCCGCCGCGCGCTTGGAGACCACGAAGGTGTCGGGCGTCGGCAGGCCGGCGCGGTCGATGAGCAGGCTCGTCATCGCCTTGTCGACGGAGCGCTCGATGGAAGCGGGCGAGTTCCACACGGTGGTGCCCGAGGCGACGAGGGCGTGGAGCACGCCCAGCCGCATGGTGGTGGCCTCGAAGGTGCCGCCGGCCACGGTCCGCAGCAGGACGCCGTCCGGCAGGGCGTCGGGAAAACCCGGCACCCGCAGGGGCTCCCGTCCGCCCGTCCGGATGGCGACGTCGGCCAGGGAGAACAGCACCGGCTCCGCACCGAGATGCTCCAGGGCGGCCTTCAAGCGCGCCTTGTGCCAATTGCCGTTGTCGGCCGCGAGCCCGATCCGCATTGTCTTGTTCTCACACGATATCCGGATTGATCCGGCCGGGCTGCCGCGCAGTCCCCTCGCCCCGCTTGCGGGGAGAGGGCCGTGCCGATCCTGTCGTCGTCACGGCGAGGCGGCAGCCGAGGGTGAGGGGGCGTTCGGCGAAGGAGTCTCGTCCGGAGACACCCCCTCACCCTCGCTTCGGCTGGCGCCGTCGCTGGCCGCCGGGGTCCATACGGCCCTCTCCCCGCCCGGCGGGGAGAGGGGGCAGGCGCCCTGCCCCCGTGATCCACGTCAGCCGAAAGAGGCTTCCACCAGCTCCGGCATCAGCCGCCCGCCGCGAAAACTCTTGCCCGTGGTGACGGAGGTGACGATGACCTCGGCCGGGCTGAACAGGGCCCCGTCGATCTTGTAGAAATCGCCGTTCACCCGGCCGAAGATGTCGGCGAAGGGCGCGCCGTGGTCGGCCGAGGTGGTCGACGGCAGCTGCTCGGCGAGTTGGCGGGCGTCCGCCTCGTCGGCCTCGACGTAGAGGTGAACCCGGCCGCCGTAGATGATGGCGTCGTTGGTGCGGCCCATGGCCTGGATGAAGTCCGGGTGCTGGGGCGACAGCGGCGCCGAGCCGAGCCCGTCGACGATCTTGTGCAGGTCGAACCCGACGGTGTGAGCCTTGTGCAGAGCGACTTCGAGGACGCGGGCGACCACCTGGGTCGCGCCCGCGAGACTCTGGGTCGGGGCGTAGATGAAGGTGAGCTGCGCCGGGCTGAGGCCCGTGGCCTCGGCCACCTTGGCGATCACGGAGGCCGGCGGGCCGCCGGCGGCTTCGAGCACCAGGGCGGTCTGGGTGGCGGTGTCCTTGTAGCCGAGCTCGGCGTAGAGGTCCTCCACCACGGCGACGGCGCGGCCTGGGCCGGAGCCGAGGGCGAAGAAGCCGGAATCCCCGGTCTCGTCGGCGAGCGACCAGCCCGCATACTGGCTGCCGAGGCAGGCGATGACCGGATCGGACGAGTGCACCACCACGGAGTACGGCCAGGCCGCGACGGGGCCGGACGGCGCGATGGTGACGGTGCCGAGGCCGCCGAGGCAGATCTCGGCAATGCGGCGGCCGGCCTCGATGGAGCCGCGCACGGAGGCGCCGGCATCGACCATGCGGGCGCCGTCCTGCGTGGTCACGGCGAGGCGCAGCAGGCCGGCATCGGCGACGAGGCGCTCGACCAGGGGAGCGGTGAGCGCATTGACGCTCGGATAAGGGCTTTTGGGCGCGGTCGGACGCGTGGTCATGGGTGTTCCTCCGTCAGATCGAGCAGGGTCCGCAATCGGGCAGCCCGGCCTCGCAACATCTCTCTCGTGGCGGCCGAGTCCGTCCCCGTTGCGAACAGGGTACACAGGGGCGCGTCGCGCGCCACCGTGCTGCCGGATCTTGGGCGATCGCGCACGAAATCCGGCCAGTCGAGCGGCGGCATCGGCGCGTAGCCGGTGGCCGCGTAACAGATTTCCGTGGCCGCCGCATCCACCGGCGCTTCCTCCACGGCAGGCAGGCGGCCGAGGCTCGCCGCGATGTGATGGGCGAGCAGCGGCGTCGGGCGCCGGTCGAGGACGTCGAGGGTGGCGCCGGGGCGCGGGTTGATCTCGGTGAGCCACCAGTGTTCGTCGGACACGAGCAGGTCGGCGCTGGCGAGGCCCCGCAGCCCGGTTTCCGAGACGATGCGTTCGACCGCCTCGGCGATCCGGTCGACCATGCGCGGGGCGAGGGCCGGCCCCTCGTGGCGCGCACGCTCCACGGCGCCGGCATAGCGGAACGGGCGCAGGGGCGAGGGCGCGCTCCACTGTTCCGTGACGCCGACGATTGCGATGTTCCGGCCGTCCGCCAGGAAGGCCAGGGCATGGGCCCGGCCCGGTACGCGGGCCTGGAAATAGGCGCCGGGTGGCGCCGGCCCGGCGGTCGCCGCCCGGATATGGGTGCCGCCCGAGCCGCCGGCCCGCTTCAGGAGCCATCCGGCCCGGTCGGGCACGGGATCGCGGGTGACGGCGGGATGGGGCACGCCGAGGCGGGCGCACAGGCCCGCGAAGCCGAGCGGGTCCTTGAGGCGCGCGACCGTGTCGGGCGCTGCGCCGAGGAGGCGGAACCGCGCCGCGAGGGCGGCCATGAGATCGGGCGTACCCTCGAAACCGCTGCCGAGGACGAGCCCGACCGGTGGCCGGTCGGCCAGGGCGGACAGGGCATCGAGGTCCGCGCTCACGTCCCGCCCGCCGAGGCGCCCGTCGCCGAACCGGCCCGAGGCGCGGCGGTGGTGCTCGGCGAGGTCGAGGGTGTCGTCGTCGCCGAACAGGTCGAGGACCAGCGGGCGAAACCCCGCCCGTCGCGCCGCCTGAGCGAGGGCACGACCGGATTGGGCGGCGACGAGGAGCGTGTCGCCCGTCGCAGCGCCTGCGGGACCGGACAGGGCGCGCGCCTCGCCGATGGGGACGGGCCGAACCGGTTAGCCCGCGACCTCGACGGCCACCGTGTAGGCATCGCGAAAATCGAGGCAGAGGGGCTCCTTGGCCTCGAGCATGCGGCGGAACAGGCGCGACTGGGTCTGGTACTTCACGTTGCCCACCGCCAGCGCGCCGATGCCGACGCCCTTGCCCACCGGCAGGGGCACGTCGACGGCGTTGACGTCGATCCCGGCGATGCCGGCCGGGGGGACGGCGTTGACGTCGGAGGCCACGAGGAGGTTCGGCGCGGATTCGAGATCCTCCGCCGTGAGGATCGAGACCCCGGCGGGGCCGGCCGAGAGGATCACGTCGGCCTTCGTGATGGCGGCGCGCCGGGCCTCCACGGTGGACCCGTCCACGGACCCGACCTCGACGCCGAAGCGCCAGCGCATGGTATGGGCGATCTTGCTGACGCGCTCCTCGCCGTCATGGCCGACGATGGTGGTCTCGGCCCCGTTGAGCGCCCCGATCACCGCCGCCACGTAGGCGACGACGCCGGCCCCGCCGAAGATCACGATGCGCTTGCCGGCGAGCTCCGTGTCGAACTTCGCCTTCAGGGCGCGGGTCACCTCGGCGACCATGGCCGCCCCAGTGGTAAAGGAGCCGGCCGGGTCGGCGAAGATGTGGTTGGCGAACGGCGGCACCAGGGCCTTCTTGGCCCGGTCGACCATGTCGAGGGCCTCCTCGGCGTTCTTGCCGGCGATGAAGATGCCCGTGCGCGTCCCGTCCTGGGGCGAGCGCGAAAAGATCGAATCCTGCACCAGGGACGTGACGTCGGGCAGGCTCGCGCCCGTGTAGGTCGCGATGGTCTCGAACCCGGCATCGACGGCCATGTTCACGTCGAACGGGCTCATGTGCTTGAGGGGCGTGATCATATGCAGGATCGAGCGGGCCATGGCGGGTTTCCCTCCGTGCGGTCGCAGTCAGTTCCAGAAGACTTGCCCCGAGCGTGCGCCGGGGTGGTGAAATGTCAAAGCCGGTCGATGCGACGCCGGTCAAGGATCGGAGTAGGCCGCCCGCCTTAAAGCGGCGTCACCGTGGCGCCGGTGTTGCGGCCGCGCGCGATGAGGAAGCGCAGGGGGCCGGGCCGCTCCAGGGACGCGACCAGCCTTCGCGCCACGTCCTCCGACGGCACCAGGGCGAAGCCCGTCGGCCCCCACGAACTCTGCCCATAGCCGCTGATCCCCTGCGCCGCGACGGCGGAGAGCGCCTCGGCCACGGCGGGGCTGGCGTAGCGCCCCCCCTGGTGGGGGGCGAAATGGTCGCCGATGAGGCGCTGGATCCGGGTGATGCCGGCGCCGAATCCTTCGGGCTCGGCGGTGGCGGCGGCGGGCAGCACCTGCATCAGGACGAGGCGGCAGATTTCGGCGGCCTGAGCCTCGGGAAAGCGCGGCAGATCGCGAAAGGCCTCGGTCTCGTGGGTGCCGTGGACGCCGGTCATGCCGGTGTCGAGGATGAGGACGACGCGCCAGGCCTCCGGATAGTCGAGCCGCGCGATCACGGGTGGGGGCGTGCCGAGGCCGTCGCGGCCCCCGTCGACGATGAGTCCCCCTTGCGTGAACGCCGCCAGGCCGACGCCGGAGCGGTTGCCCCGGTCGAGGGCATCGGCGAAGGCCTCCGGCGCGAAGGCCCGGCGGGCGAGGCGGGCCAGGGCCGCCGCGACGGCCAGCGCCAGTTGCGTGCCGGAGCCGAAGCCCGCATGGGCGGGCATCGTCTCCTCGACGGTCAGCGCCGCGTGGCCCTCGATCCCGAGATGGCCGGCCGCCGCCAGGGCGTAGCCGTGCGCCCGCGCGGCTTCCGGGCCCGTCACCGCCAGGCTGGTCGCTGCGCGCGCCGTGAGGGTGACGGCCGGGGCGTCGAGGGCGAGGCCGAGGCTGCCGAAGCGCCGACCGAGCCCGCCGTGCAGGTCGAGGAAGCCGAAATGCAGGCGGCCCGGCGCGTGCACCCGCACGCCCCGCCTCTCCACGTCGTCCCCTGCCCCGTCCCCTGCCCCATCCGGGATCTGTGTCACGTCGATCCCTCTCGATCCTGCGGGCCGCATCATACGGCTCGGTCAATCGCGTCGCTGCGGAGCGGATTGCCCGGCAGCGGGCTTCTCCCACGGAGCGCGGACGCCTCGCAAGCGCCGCGAGCGCATCCATCCTCCGGCCTGCATCGCGCGGGGTCCGTCGGAACTTTCGGTGCTGGGGCAAGTCAAAGCTCGGGCAAGCCAAAAAATTCCAGCCTCAATCGGTTCGGCGTCGGCCCCGGGACTTGCTTGGGGCGTCGCCCCGATGCAAACGTGCCGCCCGATCGTTCTGGACTGGCTCAGTCCCGCCGTGCGCGACCCCTGTTTTCGTGGTGTGTGCCGGGCTCTCGATTTTCCAAGGTGCAAAGTATGGCGGCCTGGGTGAAGGGTGGTGCGACGGATGCGGACGCAGCGGTGGAAGCCGCCGCGACCCTCCTCGCTGCGGCGCGCACGCCCATCGTGGCGGGCCTCTGTGCCGAGCTGAGCGCCGTGCGGGCGGCCTATCATCTCGCCGATGCCATCGGCGCTTCCGTCGATCCCTTGGCGGGCACGAGCCTCTACGCCGAACTGGGCTCCATGAGCCGGACCGGCGGGATGCTGACCACGCCGGCCGAGACCACGGGCCGGGCGGATGCGGTCCTCATCGTCGGCAACGCGCCGTGGGACCGGCCCATCGTCGGGGAGATCGCCGAATCCGCGCCGACGCGGGGACGCGCCGCCGGGGCCGAGCGCACCCTCCTGTCCCTGGGCGGTCCAGGCAACGGCGCGACCCGGCACGTGGCCTACCCGGCCGAGGCCGGTGGTCTCGCGGTCTCCGTCGCGCATCTGCGCGCCTACCTGAAGGGGCATCTCGCGGGTGAGACCGCCTATGGCGATCTCGCCAAGCGTCTCGCCGCCGCCCAGTACGGCGTCGTCCTGTACGACGCGGCCGAGCTCGGCGAACTCGGCGTCGAGATGCTCCAAGGCATGGTCAAGGACCTCAACGAGGTCACGCGCTTCTTCGCCCTGCCCGTCTCCGACCCGTTCCAGGGCCGTGCCCTCCTCCAGCTCGCGGCCTGGACCACTGGCCAGGCCCCCCGCGTCGGGTTCGGCCGCCACGTGCCCGAGCACGATCCCTGGCGCTTCGACAGCGCCCGCCAGATCGCCGCCGGCGAGGCCGATGCCGCCCTGTGGCTCGCCTCTCTCCCGGCGCCCCGGCCGGACTGGCTGGGCACCCTGCCCGCCATCGCCATCGTCGGCGAGGGCAGCCCCGAGGCCACGGGCGACGCCGCCGAGATCGTCATCGCCGTCGGCGTGCCGGGCGAGAGCGCCGGCGGTGCCCTGTGGAACGACCGGCGGGCCACCGTCACGTACGCGCCGCCCACGGGCCCGTCGGCCGAACTGACGGCCGCCGGCGTGCTCGGCGCCATCCAGGACCGACTCGTAGAGATGAAGGCCGCCTCATGCTGATCCGCATCCAGGGGGGACGGGTCGTCGATCCGACGGCCGGACGCGACGCCGTCGGCGACGTCTGGATCGAGAACGGCCGGGTCGTCGCCGCCTCCGAGCGCACGCCCGACCAGACCATCGACGCCACGGGTTGCGTGGTGATGGCCGGCGGCGTCGAGGTCCATTCGCACATAGCCGGCGGCAACGTGGTGATGAGCCGCCTGCTCCTGCCGGAGCTCTACACCAGCGAGGCGGCCCCCGAGGGCCATCCCTTCGCGCATGCGGGCGGCTCGGCCGCCTGGATCGGCGCGAACTATGCGCGGATGGGCTACACCATCGCGGTCGAGCCGGCGATGCCGCCGGCGAGCGCCCTCTCGACCCAGCTCGAACTCGCCGACATTCCGCTGCTCGATCGCGGCGCCCTCACGGTGATGGGCAACGACGACCACCTGCTCCAGCTCCTGCGCCAGCGCGAGGGCAAGGCGGCGGTGCGCGACCTCGTCGCGCTTGCGGTCGCCACCTCGCGGGGGCTGGGCGTCAAGTGCATCAACGCGGGCGGCGCCTCGGCCTTCAAGGACGGGATGCTGAAGCTCAGCCTCGACGAGGAGATTCCCGTCTACGGCCTGTCCACGCGCAAGATCATGACGGCCCTGCTCGATGCGGTCGAGGAGATCGGCGTGCCGCACCCGCTGCACGTCCATTGCAACAACCTCGGCATTCCGGGCGCCGACGAGTCGTTCGTGGATACCCTCGAAGCGGCGGAAGGCCGGCGCATCCACTTCGCCCACGCCCAGTTCTACGCCTACGGCGTCGCCGATCCCGAGAATCCGGCCACCGGTGGATTCCGCTCGGCGGCCGAGCGCATCACCGAGGCGATGGAGAAGCACCCCAACGCCACCTTCGACGTCGGCCAAGTCGCCTTCGGCCAGACCGTGACCATCTCGCTCGACATCCTGCGCCAGTTCGCGGGCCGCAAGGGTGCCAATCCGAAGAAATGGATCCTCACGGCGGGGGACGCGGAAGGCGGCGGCGTCGTGCCGTTCCTCTACAAGCCGCGCGGCGCCGTCAGCTCCCTGCAATGGGCCATCGGCCTGGAGCTCATGCTGCTCTCCAAGGAGCCGGAGCGCACGATCCTGACGACGGACCATCCCAATGGCGGTCCGTTCACGGATTACCCGCACATCATCCATTTGCTGATGGACAAGGAGAAGCGCGACCGCGAGATCGCCGGCCTCCATAAAGTCATTGGCGAGCGCTCGGGCCTGTGCGCCATCGAGCGCGAGTACAGCTTCTCCGAGATCGCGCAGCTCACCCGCTCGGGCCCGGCCAAGCTCCTCGGGCTGACGGATCGCGGCCACCTGCGCGAGGGCGCTCGGGCCGACGTCGCCATCTATCGCGACGATCGGGATCGCACGGCGATGTTCGCCCGGGCGAAGTACGTGCTCAAGGACGGGGTGACCATCGTCGAGGACGGCGAGGTCGTGGCCTGGACCTCCGGGCACACCCTCGAACTCACCGTCGAGTCCGACAAGGCCATGGTCGCCCGCTCGGAGACCTACCTGCAGGACCGCTTCGGCGCGGGCCTGAGCTCCTTCGAGGTGCCGGACGAGGCCTTCCCGAAGGCGGACGTGTTCGAGGAGGTCGCATGTCTGGCTTGAAGGACATGTCCGGCTTGAAGGATGGGCGTCGCGTGAGGACCGGTGGCTGACATGACGGAACTCACCCTCAACGGGATCCCGGTGATCGACACCTTCGCCGAGGCGTTCGACGTCGCCGGCACGGCGATCATCATCACCAACGATACGGCGAAGTGGGCGATGATCGCCGCCGTCACCATGACGGGGTTCGCCACGTCCGTGATCGGCTGTGGCGCCGAGGCCGGCATTGATTGCGAACTGTCGCCCGAGGAGACGCCGGACGGGCGCCCCGGCGTGCGCGTCCTGCTGTTCGGCTTCGAACCGAACGGCCTGAAGGACCAGCTCCTCAAGCGCGTCGGCCAGTGCATCCTCACCTGCCCGGGCACCGCCTGCTACGCCGGCGTCGACGGCCCCACGAAAATAAAACTCGGCGGCGCCATCCGCTACTTCGGCGACGGGTTCGCCGTGGCCAAGCGCCTGCCCGATCCCATCACCGGCCAGTCGCGCCGCTACTGGCGCATCCCGGTCATGGACGGCGAGTTCCTGTGCGAGGACTTCGTTCGCGCCGTGGACGGGGCGGTCGGCGGCGGCAACCTGCTGTTCCTCGGCCGCAATCATGCCGAGACCCTGAAGGTCGCCGAGATCGCCGTCGATGCCGCCCGCACGGTCTCGGGCGCGATCCTGCCCTTCCCCGGCGGCATCGTCCGCTCGGGCTCGAAGGTCGGCGCACGCACCAAGGGCATGATGGCCTCGACCAACGACGCCTATTGCCCGACCCTGAAGGGTCGGGCCGGCACCGAACTCTCGGCCGACGTCGGCGTGGTGCTGGAGATCGTCATCGACGCCCTGACCTCGCACGGGGTCGCCGAATCCATGCGCGCAGCCCTGCATGCGGCCACCGAGGCCGGCGCGGCCCACGGGCTCGTGGCGGTCACGGCCGGCAATTACGGCGGCAATCTCGGCCGCCATCACTACCACCTGAAGGACCTGCTCTCGAAGGAGCCGGCGAGCGAGGCTGGAGCGGCATGAGCACCCTCACCCTGCGCCAGGAGCCGCCGGAGCGGCTCGATTTCCTGCACGTCACCCCCCTCTCCCTCAGCGGACTCAGCGAGACCGAGGCGGCGAAGCTCCCCGTCGGCACCAGCCGCCGGGGCCTGACCCTCGGCGACTGCTTCACCATCGTCCTCGACGGCTCCGAGGATCTCGTCATCGAGGGCGGCTCGTCGCGCCTCGACCGGGTCGGCGCTTCGCTGGACGGCGGCAGCATCCGGGTCGTCGGCGATGTCGGCCAGCGCCTCGGCGCGGGCATGCGGAACGGCACTGTCACGGTCACCGGCTCGGCCGGTCCGTTCGCGGGGTCGGGGGCCACCGGCGGCACCATCACCATCGAGGGAGATGCGGGCGACCATGCCGGCGGGGCGGTCTACGCCGCCAAGGCCGGTCTCGACGGCGCCACCCTGATCATCAAGGGCGCGGCTGGGGATCACCTCGGAGACCGCATGCGGCGCGGCCTCATCCTCGTCGGGGCGGCCGGGGCCCATGCGGGCTCGCGGATGATCGCCGGCACCATCGCGGCGACCTCCGTGGGCGACCACCCGGGCTTCGGCATGCGCCGCGGCACGATCCTCACGGGCGGCGTCGGTGCCCTCAGCCCGAGCTTCGTCGAGACCGGGACCCACGACCTCGTGTTCCTGCGCCTCCTCGCCCGGTCGCTGCGGCCCCTGAGCCCGGCCCACGCCGACCTCGCCGCCGGGGCGCTCACCCGGTACTCGGGCGATCTCGCGACCCTGGGCAAGGGGGAGCTCTGGGTATCGGCCGCCTGACGGCGGCTGCGACAGTCGTTCAGCCCCGGAACGAGGGCTACTATATTGCGTAAATCTCCCGTGCGGGCGACCTTTCCGTCCCGCCGGGAAGCATCATCGTGCTGGCCCGCGCGTCCAGTCCGACGCATTCCAAGGCGCAGCCGATGCTCATCCTGCTCTCGATCTGTCTCCTGTCCGAGCCGACACGTTGCCGCGAGGACCGGATCGATCTCTCGTTCGAGGCCCGCAGCCCAGCCGTGTGTCTGCGCAACTCCCAGAGCGCGCTGGCCAAATGGCAGGCGGAGCATCCGGAATGGCAGGTGAACCGCTGGCGCTGCGCCGTACGGGGGACCGTTCCGCGCGATCTGTGATCGCGTCGCGAACCCTGTCCCTCGCCGGCTGAGCTGCTGCACTTGCGAAAACTGGCTTTCTGCGCCTAGACATCCGCCATGCGCGACGATGATCTGCGGATCATCTGTCGTGCATGGGAGGAAGTGGCAAGAATTGGCCGAACGATGCGCTCGCTGAAGGTTCGGTTCGCCCTGCTCCTCGGCAGCACGGCCCTGCTCGTCGTCCTGGCGGCCCTCGGCGTGCTGTGGTCGATCGGGGCGGCGGAGCGCACCATCGACCGGACCCTGGCGGCACAGGGGCGTCTCGAACTCCTGGTCGAATTGTCGGGCCGCATGACCCAGTACGGTCTCGCCGCCCTGGAGGCGGTGAGCAATCCGGACGCGCAGCCGGAAGGCCTGTCGGTTGCCCGTACCAACGTCGATCGCGCCCTGGTCGCCGTCGACGAGGCCCTGGGACGCAGCATCGCGGTCAGCGACGATCCCCTCGACCGGACGCAGTACGCCGCCCGTTCGCGCCCCCTGGCGCAGCTCCGCTCGGCTCGTGCCGTCCTCGACCGGCAGGTCGCCCAGATTCTGCGCCGGTCCGAGGACGAGCAGCGCAAGGGCGCGATCCGCGGCGCCCTCAACGGCTTCGGCGCCATGACCGGCCAGCCCCTCTCCTTCCTCATCGAAGTGGAGCGCCGTTCGATGATCGCGGGGTCGGATGCCGCGCGCGACCTGTCCGCGACCCTGCGGGTGGCGTCCCTGGCGGCGGTGGCGGCGGCGCTGGCCATCGTGTTCGGACTGTACCGGGCGGTGACGCGCCCGACGCTCGCGCGCATCGCGGCGGTGCGTCAGGCGGCGAGCGCCGTCGGCCGGGGCGAACTCGACACCCGCCTGTCCGTGGCGACCCGGGACGAGCTCGGCCTGCTCGTCGCGAACTTCAACCGCATGGCCGCCCGGCTCGCCCGGCGCGAGGGACGTCTCGCCGCCGACCGGGCCGCCCTGGAGGATACGGTCGCGGCCCGCACCACGGACCTGCGCGCCGCCAACGCGCGCCTGGAGGCCGTGGACCGTTCGCGCCGGCGGTTCTTCGCCGATGTCAGCCACGAGCTGCGCACGCCGCTCACCGTGATCCTGGGCGAATGCGACATCGCTGCCCGATCGGCCGGACGCCCCGGCATCGACTACGCGCCGGTGTTCTCCACCATCCGCAAGCGTGCCCTGCGGCTTCAGCGCCGGGTCGAGGATCTGCTCCGGGTGGCCCGTTCGGAATCCGGTCAGATCGAGCTCGACCGGCGGCCGGTCCTCGCCTCGGCGATCCTCGCCGACGCCGTCGAGGGCATGGCCTCCGAGGCGGCCCGCCGCCGCGTCGGCCTCGTCCTGGAACCCATCGCCACCGATGCGGTTCTCCTGGCCGACCGGGAATGGCTCCGTCAGGTTCTGGAAAGCCTGGTCGACAACGCGCTGCGGCATGCCCGCGGCCTGACCCGCGTCACCCTCGCGCTTTCGGTTTCCCTCGACGGCGTGGCGACCGTCACCGTCACGGATGACGGCCCCGGCTTTCCGGAGACCGGCGACGCCCTGTTCGAGCGTTTCCGCCGCGAAAGCCCGTCCGGCGAGAGCGGGTTCGGCATCGGCCTGGCCCTGGCGCGCTGGGTCGTGGAGCGGCATGATGGTGCGATCCGCTTGGGGGCCGGGCCTCAGGATCGCGGGGCGCAGGTCGCCCTCGCACTTCCCGTTTCCGACGAAGCAGCGTCGGCCTCCCATCGGACAGAGAAGGAAACCACGGCATGACGCGGGTCTTGATCGTCGAGGATGACAGCGACATTCGCGCCATGCTCGCGCGTGGCCTCGAGGCGGAAGGGTTCTCCGTGGGGGTCGCCGGCTGCGTCGACGATGCCCTCATCGCGGCGCGCGACTCGGCGCCGGAGGCAGTCGTCCTCGACATCACCCTGCCGGACGGCTCGGGCCACGATGTCTGCCGCTCGCTCCGCGAAGGCGGCTACCCCGGTCCGATCCTGTTCCTGTCTGCCCGCGACGAGGTCCGCGACCGCGCCGAGGGCCTGGCGCTGGGCGCCGACGACTACATCGTCAAGCCGTTCGTGTTCGACGAGCTCCTCGCCCGCCTGCAGACCCATCTCCTGCGCCGCAAGGAATCCGACGAGCCCCGCACCATCGTCACCGCCGGCCGCCTCGTCCTCGACCTCAACATCCGGCAGGTCGGCTTCGCGGATGCGACGGCGCGCCTCACCCCGCGCGAGGCCGAGCTCCTGGCGCTCCTCATGGACAAGGCCAACCAGCCGGTGTCGCGCGGCGACATCTTCGACAAGCTCTGGGCGGGCCAGGGTGGCCTGTCGCTGAATGTCGTCGATGTCTACGTGGGTTACCTGCGCACCAAGCTGTCGGACTTCGTTCGCCTGGGCGGCCCGGTCATCGTGACGGTCCGCGGACGCGGCTTCATGCTGGACCTCAAGGGACAGGATTTCCGGCACTGAGGGCGCGCCGCGTAAGCGCTTTCTGAGAGGATAGCGGGAGAAACCGGCAATTTAACGCTTGCCCTGCCGGGCGGAATTGTCGATATAGCTCCCGCGACAGAAACCACTGCGCCGTCAGTGTCTTACGATCTTCTTAAGGTCGATCGGGGCGCTGCTGTTCAAAAGAAACTCTGGAGAAACACCATG
Organism: Methylobacterium sp. Leaf112; assembly: GCF_001423295.1. Lineage (GTDB taxonomy): Bacteria > Pseudomonadota > Alphaproteobacteria > Rhizobiales > Beijerinckiaceae > Methylobacterium. Next base: position 31,216 of record NZ_LMNG01000032.1, read on the forward strand.
ACCTGGGCTGCCCCCGTCGTTTCCGAGATCTGCGTTGGCATGGAAGTCACGAGCTACGAGTCGGCTGAGATCGATACCTTCAACTAAGGTTGTCGGAGCGAGCCTGAGGAGCGGGACAGCGTCGGTTCAGCCATGCATGTCGTGATCCTCGGCTCCGCCGCGGGCGGCGGCCTTCCCCAGTGGAATTGCCGCTGCCCCATCTGCTCCCTCGCCCGCGAGGATTCCACCCGCGTGAGGCCGCGGACCCAGTCGAGCATCGCCGTGTCCCCCGATGGGGATCGCTGGCTCCTGGTGAACGCCTCCCCCGATATCCGCCAGCAGCTGTTCGACACTCCGGTGCTGCACCCGCGCGAGGGCTTGCGCCACTCGCCGATCCATGCCGTGCTGCTCACCAACGGCGACGTCGATCACGTCGCCGGCCTGCTGACCCTGCGCGAGGGCCAGCCCTTCACCCTCTACGGGACAGCCGGCATCCTCGATTCGGTGAACGCCAACCGGGTGTTCGACGTGATGGCCGACGGGGTCGTCGCGCGCGAATCCATCGGCCTCGATGCGGCCTTCGAGCCGGTGCCCGGGCTCACCGTCACCCTGTTCTCCGTGCCCGGCAAGGTGCCCCTCTGGCTCGAGGGGGAGACCGTGGACCTCGGCGCCGAGACCGAGACCACCGTCGGCGCGATGATCGAGGCGGGGGGCAAGCGGCTCGCCTACATTCCCGGCTGCGCCCGCGTCACCGACCGCCTCAAGGCCCAGATCGCGGGCGTCGAGGCCCTGTTGTTCGACGGCACCGTTCTGCTCGACGACGACATGATCCGCGCCGGCGTCGGCACCAAGACCGGATGGCGCATGGGCCATGTGCCGATGACGGGCGAGAACGGCTCCATCGCGGCGCTCGCCGACATCGAGATCGGCCGCCGCGTCTTCGTGCACATCAACAACACGAACCCGGTACTGGTCGAGGATTCGGCCGAGCGCGCCTCCGTCGAAGCCGAGGGCTGGACCGTGGCCCATGACGGTCTGAGCCTGTCCCTCTGACGGCCCGCGGCGGCCTGCACCGGACCCGGTCGCACCGATTGTCGGGTGGGACACGCTGGCAATTTACTGCCCCAGCACCTATGTGGTGCGCAATATAATTGCGTTCGTGGTGTCGTTGGCCTGACAGGGATCACGACACCATCTAGAAGAAGCGCCCAGGAAACGCCCACCGTTGGAGCCGGACAACGCCCATGACCGCGCCTTTCCCCACGCCCGTCGCCGATGAGACCCAGCGCCTCCTGAGCCCCGAGGAACTCGCGGCGGCCCTGCGCGACATCGGCGCGAAGCGCTACCACAACCTGCATCCGTTCCACCGCCTGCTGCATGACGGCGAGTTGAACAAGGATCAGGTCCGCGCCTGGGCGCTCAACCGCTACTATTACCAAGCCATGATCCCCATCAAGGACGCGGCCGTGCTGGCGCGCATGGAGGATGCGAGTCTTCGCCGGATCTGGCGCCAGCGCATCGTCGATCACGACGGTGATGCGCCCGGCGACGGCGGCATCGAGCGTTGGCTCAAGCTCGCCGAGGGCGTCGGTTTTTCGCGAGCCTATGTGGAATCGACCGAAGGCATCCTCTCGGCGACCCGGTTCTCCGTGGACGCCTACGTCCACTTCGTGAAGGAGCGCTCGCTGCTGGAAGCCATCGCCTCCTCGCTCACCGAGATGTTCTCGCCGACCATCATTTCCGAGCGCGTCGCCGGGATGCTGAAGAACTACGACTTCATCACCAAGGACACCCTGGCCTACTTCGACAAGCGCCTCACCCAGGCGCCCCGCGACGCCGACTTCGCCCTCGACTACGTGCAGAAGCACGCCACCACCCCCGAGTTGCAGCGACAGGCGATGGCGGCGCTGACCTTCAAGTGCAACGTTCTGTGGACGCAGCTCGACGCCCTGTATTTCGCCTATGTCGCCCCAGGCCTCACCCCGCCCGACGCCTGGACCCCCGGCACCGGTCTCGTCCCCGAGACCGTGACCGCGCAGGCGGCCGGTACCGGCACGCTGGGTCCGCACGACGTGCCGCGCCTGCCGCGCGGCGTGCGCCTGCGCCACGACACCGTGCGCGGCGAGCACGTGCTGCTCGCCCCCGAGCGCACCTTCGACCTCGATGCCAACGCCGTGGCGGTGCTCGAATTCGTCGATGGGACCCGCACCGTGCGCGACATCGCCGGCCTGCTGGCGGAGAAATTCACCGCCGACCGCGCGGTGATCGAGGCCGATATCCTCGTCATGCTGAACGACCTCGCCACCAAACGGGTTCTTGAGCGATGAACGCGATCACGCCGACCGCCCCCGTCCTGCCGGCGCCCGTCGGGCTCCTGGCCGAACTGACGCATCGCTGCCCCCTGCGCTGTCCGTACTGCTCGAACCCGCTCGAACTCGACCGGCGCTCGGGCGAACTCGACACGGCGACGTGGCAGCGGGTGCTGACGGAGGCGGCGGCTTTGGGCGTGCTCCACGTCCACCTCTCCGGCGGCGAGCCGACGGCCCGCAACGACATCGTCGAGATCACCCAGACCTGCGCGAAGCTCGGCCTGTACTCGAACCTCATCACGTCCGGCGTCGGCGGAGCCCTGGCCAAGCTCGACGCCCTCTACGACGTTGGCCTCGACCACGTGCAGCTGTCGGTGCAAGGGGTCGATGCGGCCAATGCAGAAAAAATCGGCGGGTTGAAGAACGCGCAGCCGCAGAAAATGGCGTTCGCCGAGCGGGTGACCCAGCTCGGCCTGCCGCTGACGCTCAATTCCGTCATCCATCGCGGCAACATCCACGAGGTCGAGGGCTTCATCGATCTCGCCGTGAAGCTCGGGGCCAAGCGCCTGGAAGTGGCCCACACCCAGTATTACGGCTGGGCCTACGTCAACCGCGCCGCTCTGATGCCGAACAAGGCCGAGGTCGATCGCTCGATCCGCATCGTCGAGGCGGCGCGCGAGCGCCTCAAGGGCCAGCTCGTCATCGACCTCGTGGTGCCGGACTACTACGCGAAGTACCCCAAGGCCTGCGCCGGCGGCTGGGGACGCAAGCTCATGAACGTGACGCCGGCCGGCAAGGTGCTGCCGTGCCACGCCGCCGAGACCATCAAGCAGCTCGAGTTCTGGTACGTCACCGACCACTCGCTCGGCGACATCTGGGCGAACTCGCCGGCCTTCACCGCCTATCGCGGCACCGACTGGATGCAGGAGCCCTGTCGCTCGTGCGACCGGCGCGAGAAGGATTGGGGCGGCTGCCGCTGCCAGGCGTTGGCGCTCGCCGGCGACGCCGCCGCCACCGATCCGGCCTGCTCGCTCTCGCCGCTTCACGCCAAGGTGCGTGATCTCGCCACGGAAGAAGCGGCCGAGACCCCGCCCGACTACACCTACCGGACCATCGGCAGTAACGTGCAGCCCAACGTGCGTACGCCGCTCAACGAGGACGTGTCCCTTTGAAGTCTGCGACCCTTGCCGCACTGCTGATGCTGGCGGCCACCTCCGCCCTGGCCCAGAGCACGCCCCCGACCGAGGCTCCGGCCGTCGCCAAGGCCAGCACGGGCGCTCCGAACGCCTCCGACCTGCTGTTCGAGCGACCGCAGATGCAGAACGTGCCCCCCGGCACGAAGCTCACTTACGGCTACATCCGCCGCAGCGGGATCTCGAAGGGCCCGTTCGGGCCGCCCCTGAACGATACGATCAAGCTGGGCGTCGAGGCCGGACAGAGCGCGGACAGCCGTGATATCCGGGTCGAGATGTTCTCGGGTGCCAACCGCTTTCCCGCCGGCCCGTTCGAGAACATGCCGGGCAACCCCGTGATGACCCTGTTCCTGGAGCATCACCTCATCGACATGGCACGGGTGCTTTCGGCCAACCCCCGCTACATCAAGAATGCCATCCGCAAGGGGCTTCGCGACAACGCGACGGTGACGCCGACCACCATCGACTACAAGGGGCGGACCGTGTCCGCTTGGCGCATCGAAACGCAGCCTTTTCTGGACGATCGGATGAAGGAGCGCATGCGCGGGATGGAGAACATCCGCTATACTTTCGTGACGTCCGATTCCGTGCCCGGCGAACTCGTCTCCATCGAGGCGCAGTCGAAGAACGCCGAGGGTGGCGAACTCCTGGAAGAGAACCTGACCTATGTTCCGAACGCTGGTTGAGCGTCTCGCCCTCCCCGCCCTTCTCGTCGCCGGCCTCGCCGGTTCGTTGCAGGCGGCGGAGCTAGAGAACGACTATCCGACCGAGACCCGGGCCGATTACATCTTCGGCTGCATGGCGGCGAACGGGCAGTCCCGCGAATCCCTGTCGCGCTGCTCGTGCTCCCTCGATGCCCTGGCGTCGATCCTGCCCTACGACCGTTACGTCCAGGCCAGCACCGTGCTGTCCATGCGTCAGGGCATCGGTCAGCGCGCCAACGAGTTCAAGTCGACCAAGGTCTTCGACGACAAGGTCGCCGAGCTCCGCCGGGCGCAGGCCGAGGCCGAGATCCGCTGCTACCGCGGCGGCGCCTGACGATCCACACAGCGGGAACGCCCGGACCCGACGCCATCCATGGGGATCGCCGCCGTCCCGGGCATTAACGCGAGCCTGCCCCCAGATACGCCCCGTGGACCCCTACCGGTCGGTCCACGGGGCGTTCTCCTGAGTGGTTCAGCTCTCGCCGCGCGCCACCCGGGCTTCGTATTCCGGCAACTCGATCTGGCCTTCCTTGGCGACGCGCGCCTTATCTTCCTCGGGGATCACGTCGGCCACCATGTCGAGGCGCTTCCAGAGGGCCAGCGGCGTCTCCTTGTCGGGCGTCGGCACGTACTTGTTCTGTGCCACCTTCTGGTACTTGTGGATGTAGCGCGGGCAGTTGACCCACGCCTTGGTGACCTCGACCCGCACGAGATACTTGGCCTCGGTGTACTCGGCCATCAGGGGGTCGTCGCGCAGCATCCGGGCATGACCCTGGACGCGGACCCGATGCGGGGTCTCGAAGTCGATGAACAGCAGGCCGACCTTGGACTGACCCTCGATGTTGCCCATCGAGTACCACATGCCGTTTCCGTCGAAGCCCGGGAAGACGAGGGTGTTGTCGTCCAGCACCTTCACGAAGCCAGGGCTGCCGCCCTTGTAGGAAACGGTGGGCATGCCGTCCGGATCCACGGTGGATAGGAAGAACATGTCCCGGCTGTTGATGAAGGCGGCCTCGTCCTTGCCGATCCCGTCATGCACCCAGCCGGTGTCGAGGCGCTCGGCGAGCTTGACGGTGTTGTACTCTTCCTGAAGCGCGCGATGCGCGTCGTAGTAGAGCGATGCCATGGGTGTCCTCCGTGTGTCGGCCGCTCTCGAGGTGGGCGGCCGTTGCGGAGATGATTGCCGGGATTTTCGGTAGATCACAACAGCGGGGCGCGCCCTTCTCCCCTTCCGCGGGAGAAGGTGGCCCGCGAAGCGGGGCGGACGAGGGGGCTACGATGGCGAACGTGGCGCTGCTCCTCTCCCGGTCGCTCCGCGACCACCCTCCCCCACGAAGGGGGGAGGGTTTCGCGCACGAAAAAGCCGGCGCCGCTGTCGCGACGCCGGCTTCATACATGGGGCGCAGCCGAGCAGAGCACGGCTGCGCCATCCCGAAAAGAATCAGTTCTTGGCCTTGTCGACGAGGGCCTTCTCGGAGATCCACGGCATCATGCCGCGCAGCTTGGCGCCGACTTCCTCGATGGGGTGGGCGGCGAGCTTGGCGCGGGTGGCCTTGAACGAGGTCTGGCCGACCTTGTTCTCCAGCATCCAGTCGCGGGTGAACTTGCCCGACTGGATGTCGTTGAGGACGCGCTTCATCTCGGCCTTGGTCTCCGGCGTCACGATGCGCGGGCCGGTAACGTACTCGCCGTACTCGGCGGTGTTGGAGATCGAGTAGTTCATGTTGGCGATGCCGCCCTCGTAGATGAGGTCGACGATGAGCTTCACCTCGTGGAGGCACTCGAAATAGGCCATCTCGGGGGCGTAGCCACCCTCGACCAGGGTCTCGAAGCCGGCCTTGATCAGCTCGACGAGGCCGCCGCAGAGGACGGCCTGCTCGCCGAACAGGTCGGTCTCGCACTCTTCCTTGAAGGTGGTCTCGATGATGCCGGCGCGGCCGCCGCCATTGGCCGAAGCATAGGACAGGCCGAGGTCGTGGGCGTTGCCGGAGGCGTCCTGCGCGATGGCGATCAGGGTCGGCACGCCGCCGCCCTTGAGGTACTCGCCGCGCACGGTGTGGCCGGGGCCCTTGGGGGCGACCATCAGCACGTCGAGGTCCTTGCGCGGCTCGATGAGGTTGAAGTGCACGTTGAGGCCGTGGGCGAACAGGAGGGCGGCGCCCTGCTTCATGTTCGGCTCCAGGGACTCCTTGTAGATGTCGCCCTGGAGTTCGTCCGGGGTGAGCATCATGACGACGTCGGCCTGTTTGGCGGCATCGGCGACGTTCATCACCGTGAAGCCCTCGTGCTCCGCCTTCTTAGCGGTGGCCGAGCCCTCGCGCAGCGCGATGACGATGCCCTGCACGCCGGAATCGCGCAGGTTGAGCGCGTGGGCATGGCCCTGGCTGCCGTAGCCGACGATGACGACCTTCTTGCCCTTGATCAGGTTCAGGTCGGCGTCACGATCGTAATAGACCCGCATGGCGGTACCTTCTCTTTTCTCTCGATTGAGCATGAGTGCGCTCCGGCGCCCTCATCTGAAACAGCATCCGCGCGGCCGTGCGATCCGGGCAGCTTTTAGCGAGACGATTCCCTTGACGAAAGGGGAATCGTCATCCGAGCGGCGTTCTACGGGCCTTACGCGGGCAGGCGCAGCTCTTTACGCGGGCAGGCGCAGCCTTTTACGCGGGCAGGCGCAGACCTTCGCGGGCAAAGACGGCCCGCACGGCGGGGCGCGCCGCCATGGCGCGGGCATGCGCCGTCCAGTGGGGAAAGCGCTCCGCCATGTCGAAGCCGAGGGCCGGGCCACGGCCCCAGGTCCAGAACAGCAGCAGGTAGGGATCGACCACGCTGTAGCGGTGCCCCAAGGCCCAGCCGCCGTTCGAGAGCTTAACGTCCGTCATGGTGAAGAGGTCGCCACACGTATCGGTGCCCTTGGCCGCGATGGCCGGAAACGCGTCCTCGTCGGCGGTGTAGCGCTCCGGCCGCCGGACATGGGCATAGGCGATGTGATGGTTCGTCGAGAGCCATGCGAGCCACTCGTCGGCGCGTGCCTGATCGCGCGAATCCTCCGGCCATAGGCCCGCCTCCGGATGGAGGCGCGCGACGTGGCGCAGGATCGCCGTGTTCTCGGTCAGCACCCAGCCCTCCTGCAAGCCCTCCTGCAAGCCCCCCTGCACGAGAGCCGGCACGCGCCCGCGCTCGTTGACGGCGAGGTACTCCGCCGCACGCTGATCGCCCTTGGCCAGATCGAGCCGAACGGTCTCGAACGGCGTGCCGGTCTCCTCCAGGGCGATGTGCGAGGCCAGCGAGCAGGCGCCGGGGGCGTAGTAGAGGGTGGTCATGCCGATCTTCGTTTCCACGCATTGAGAGATCGAGGTGCAGACCAAGAAGGTTTGCGACCGTGCCTCGGACATCCTTCAGGACATCCGCGGGGACTTTCCCGATCGGTCGGAAGCCACGCATCGTGCGATCCACGCGACGGATCTGATCGCACAACACGGCGCCGCTCACGGCGAGTCCGTCCGGCAGGATGACTTTGGTCGGCCAGGGAGCCACATTCGACGTCACCGCACAGATGATCGCGGTGGCGTTTCGCTGGTGGAAGCCCCGGTTGGTGAGAACGAGCGCCGGCCGCACACCGGATTGCTCGCGGCCCAGAGTCGGGCACAGGTCGACCCAGACGAGATCCCGGGCATCCGGCAGGGCCGCCTCAGTGGCTCCAATCGTCATGGACGATCTCCGTGCCGACGTCCGGCCCCCAATCAACGAGCTCCGGCCGATTATTCGGGCCGAGACGATCCATCTCCGCCAACATCTCGTCGAGTGTGGGGACACGGCCGCGTGGGCTGATCTCTACGATCTGCCCATCGCTCAATCCGTTCTCGCGACCCACCTTCGCGGGAATCCGGATCACGAACTCATCCCCTGTCCGGTTGAGCTTGGCCTTCATGACGAGAGCCCCTTCCTCCGGAGGCAGGACAGTACCACCGTCGAGAGAAAAGCCTCACATCGCCTCCGACCCACGTCCCATGGCGGCGATGCCCGTGCGCGAAATCTCGACGAGGCCGATCACCGTCATCAGGCCGATGAAGCGGTCGATTTCCTCGGTGGTGCCGGTGACCTCGAACACGAAGGAATTCAGGGTCGCGTCGAGGGTCTTGGCCCCGAAGGCGGCCGCGAGGGTCAGGGATTCCGTGCGGTGCTCGCCGGTCCCGGCCACCTTCACGAGGCAGAGTTCGCGCTCGAGGGACTGGCCCTGAAGCGTCAGGTCGACCACGCGGTGCACGGGGACGAGGCGGTCGAGCTGTGACTTGATCTGCTGGATCACCGCATCGGTGCCCGTGGTGACGATGGTGATGCGCGAGATGTGGCGCGCGACCTCGGTCTCCGAGACGGTCAGGCTCTCGATGTTGTAGCCGCGGCCCGAGAACATGCCCGAGATGCGGGCGAGCACGCCGGGCTCGTTGTCGACGATGACCGCGAGGGTGTGCCGGTTGATGGGCTCGACCCGGCCGGCGTCGGGGTAGTGGGTATTCATCGCATTCATGGCTTGCCCCAGTTCCAACTCTTCGCTTCTTCGCCCATCCGGGTCCATGCTGGACCCGTTCCAGACGTCATGATACCGCGCCGCCATGGACAGTCGCCAGCGCACGCTCGCCGCCGTGAGGCCCCACGGCCGGACCGGCGTCGAACTCGGTCCCCTCGACCGGCCCCTCGTGCACCGCGGCGACGGCGACATCCTCTACGCCGACCATCTTTCGACGGACGACCTCGCCCGGAAATACGCCGGCCATGCCGCCGCCGGCCCGCGGGCCCGCGGCGCCCTGGTGGAGGTCGATCTCGTCCTCGACCGCCAGACCCTCGCCCAAGCCCTCGGGGACCGTGGTTCCGTGGACTACATCGTCGCCTCGCACGTCATCGAGCATCTGCCCGACCCCGTCGGTTGGCTGAGGGATTGCGCCGAGGCCCTGCACGAGGATGGCCTCCTGTTCCTGGCCGTCCCGGATATGCGCTTCACCTTCGATCGCGGCCGCACGCTCACCACCGTCGGCGACCTCGTCGGCGCCTCCCTCACCCGCCCCACGGGCCCGAGCCCGGCCCAGGTCTACGAGCATTTTTCCCGCGCGGTGCAGGTGGATGCCAAGGCCGTCTGGGCGGGACGCGAGACCCGCTTCCCCCTGTTCACGGGACACGGGCCCGAGGCCGGCCTGGAGCATGCGCGGCGTATCCACGAGGCGGGCGGCACGATCGATGTGCATTGCAGTGTCTTCACCCCCGACAGCTTCGTGTCCGTCCTCGGCGAGGTGATCGCCATCGGTCTGGTGCCGTTCGCCTTCGCCGAGTTCACGCCGACGCAGCCCGGCGAGATCGAGTTCTTCGCGCTGATGCGCAAATGCGAAGGACTCGCCCCGGTCAAGCGAGCGGCGTTCACCCCTCGGTCCGATCGGCCGGCCCCGCGTCCGGCCGCGCCGGGCTGGCGCAGCCGCCTGTCCAACGCGCGCCGCCTCGGCGACCCGCGCTAGGGACCGGGGCACGGGAGACGCCCGGTGGGATGCGGGTCAGACCAGCATCTTGCCCTCTTCCGAGATGATGTCGCCGATCTCGGCGCCGGTCTCACCGAGGTAATCCGACAGGATCATCTCGTTGTGCGCCTTGCCCGACGGGATCATGGGGAAGCAGTTTTCCTTCTTGTCGACGACGCAGTCGAAGATCACCGGGCCGTCGTGATCCAGCATCTCCTGGATCGCCGCGTCGAGGTCGCCGGGCTTCTCGCAGCGGATGCCCTTGGCCCCGTAGGCTTCCGCCAGCTTCACGAAGTCCGGCAGGCTCTCGGAGTAGCTCTGCGAGTAGCGCGAGCCGTGCAGCAGCTCCTGCCACTGGCGCACCATGCCCATGTACTCGTTGTTCAGGATGAAGATCTTGACCGGCAGGCGATACTGCACCGCCGTGGACATCTCCTGGATGTTCATCAGGATCGACGCCTCGCCGGCGATGTCGATGACGAGCCCGTCCGGATGGGCGAGCTGCGTCCCGATGGCGGCGGGCAGGCCGTAGCCCATGGTGCCAAGGCCGCCCGAGGTCATCCAGCGGTTCGGCTCCTCGAACTTGAAGTACTGCGCCGCCCACATCTGGTGCTGGCCGACCTCGGTGGTGACGTAGGTCTCGCGGCCCTTGCAGGCCTCGTAGAGGCGCTGGACAGCGTATTGCGGCTTGATGATCGTGCCCGACGGCCAGTAGGCGAGGCAGTCGCGCGCCTTCCAGGTGCGGATCTTGCCCATCCAGGCGTCGAAGCGCTCTGGGTCCGGCCGGGTCGGCAGGGCCTTCCAGGCGGCGAGCATGTCTTCCAGCACCGAGCCGCAATCGCCGACGATCCCGACATCGACCTTGACGACCTTGTTGATCGAGGAGGCATCGATGTCGATGTGGATCTTCTTGGAGAACGGCGAGAACGCATCCAGGCGCCCGGTGATCCGGTCGTCGAAGCGGGCACCGACGCAGACCATCACGTCGCACTCGTGCATGGCGAGGTTGGCCTCGTAGGTCCCGTGCATGCCGAGCATGCCGAGGAAGTTCTCGTCCGAGGCCGGGAAGGCACCGAGACCCATCAGGGTCGAGGTCACGGGAAATCCGGTCTCGGCCGCGAGTTCGCGCAGCAGGGTCGAGGCGTGCGGGCCGGCGTTGATGACGCCGCCGCCGGTATAGAGGATCGGCCGGCGCGCGTTCGCCATCAGCTCGACGGCCGCCTGGATCTGGCCTGCGTCACCCTTGAACGCCGGCTTGTAGGTCTTGTGGCCGTTCTGGGTCGGACGCTCGTAGAGTCCGCTGGCGAACTGGATGTCCTTCGGCAGATCGACGACGACGGGGCCCGGCCGCCCGTGCGAGGCGACGTAGAACGCCTCGTGCAGGATGCGCGGCAGGTCGGCGATGGATTTGACCAGATAGTTGTGCTTCGTGCAGTGGCGCGTGATGCCGACCGTGTCGCACTCCTGGAACGCATCGGTGCCGATGAGGTGCGTCGGCACCTGTCCGGTGATGCAGACCAGCGGGATCGAGTCGAGCAGGGCGTCGGTGAGGCCGGTGATGATGTTGGTGGCGCCCGGTCCCGAGGTGACGAGGACGCACCCGACCTTGCCGGACGAGCGTGCGTAACCTTCCGCCGCGTGGACCGCGCCCTGCTCGTGGCGCACGAGAACGTGCTTCAGGGTGTCCTGATGGTAGAGCGCGTCGTAGATCGGCAGCACCGCGCCGCCGGGATATCCGAACAGAGTGTCGACACCCTGATCCTGAAACGCCCGGATGACCATTTCGGCCCCAGTCATGACCTCGCCGCCCATCGTCCTGCTCCTCGAACTCTGTTCTGAAATCCGTGTCGTCTCTCGTCGCGGCAACAAAAAAGGGCCCCGAAGGACCCTGCATGCGCCACCATCCGGATCGCGGTCCCTGGTGTCAGGACCGCCCCGTCGGTGGCGCTTTCGTTACGATGAGGATGGCACGCATCGGAATGACCGTCTGATCTTTTCACCCGCCGAACCGGCGGATCGAATTTCGTGTCGCGTGTCGTAGCCGATCCGCCCCTCAGGGTCAACGCGGATCTACTCGGCGGGAACTTCGCCCAGGACGGCGCCGGTCCTCGGATCGGCATCGAACTTCATCCGGCGCCCGTCCTTGATGCCCTCGCCGTCCCAATGGCCATCGTCGGCTTCTAGTTTAGTGATCTCCGAATAGCCGGCGGCCTTCAGGGCCTGCTTGGTCTGTGCCGGCGTGAGCCAATCCGCACCAGGCGTCTCCGCGAAGGCGACGCGGGGGCCGAGGGCGAGGGTCACCATGAGGGTGAGGCGCGTCAACCGTCGCATGCGAGATCCTGTCCTGTGTGGGGGCGCGTCCCCGTCCGACGCACGATCCATCTAGGGCGCTCTCCGCCGAAGTGGATGCCGGTTCGGCGGAAAAGAGCGCGGCTCCAGGCCGGTGGCGTTCGGGGGCATGGGGACCTCGAAAACACACGACCTTGGGCCTGAAGTGTTTGCCCGCCCGGCCCTGGCCGTCCTATCTGGGACGTGCTGAATGCCAGCGCGTCGAACCTCGCCCCGCCCGCGATGCCATCATCGGAAAATTCCCTGTCGACCACAATGGCCCTGCTCCTCCTCGACGTCGCCGGAAGTCCCTGCGCCCTGGTGCGGACCTCCGTGCGCGAGGTGCTGCCTCTGCCGGACCTGCATGCACCCCCGGCGACGGGCGGTCCTCTGGCGGGCTTCCTCGACCTTGGCGGCGTGCCTGTGCCGGTGGTCGATCTCGCCCATCTCCTCGGCCTCCCGGCCCGGGACGGCGCGGAAGCGGACGACCCCTATCGCCACCTCGTCCTGGCGGCGGACGCGACCGCGGCCTTCCTGGTGGATCGGGTCGAGGATCTCGTCGTCGTTCCGAGCGCGGCGATCCAGCCCGTGGCCGAGACCCGCACCCTCAACGGCTGCGTCACGGCCGAGATCACCCTCGGCGACCGCATGGTGCATGTCCTGGACCTGGCCCGTCTGCTCACCGCCGAAGAGCGCCAGCGCCTGGACGACCTCACCCGCGCCGCGGCCGGACGCCTCGCCGCATTCGGGCGGATCCCTGCATGAAGCGGCCCGACCGGTTCGGCCCGCAATCCGACCCGGCCTTCCCGGCCCTCAAGGCTCGGATCATCGCGCGAACCGGCCACCACTACTACGCCGACAAGGACGACCTCCTGCTGGATCGCCTGCGCAAGCGGTTCAAGGCCAACGGCCTGCCGGACTGCGCCGCCTACGCGGCTCTGTTGAACGACAGGGCCCTGGGCGAGGCCGAATGGGCGGCCCTCGAGGCCGAGATCACCATCGGCGAGACCTTCTTCTTCCGCTACGCCGAGCAGTTCGCCGCCCTGCGCGGCACCATTCTGCCCGGCCTGATCGCGGCGCGGGCGCATGAGCGTTCCCTGAAGATCTGGAGCGCCGGCTGCTCGACGGGGGCCGAGCCGTATTCCCTCGCGATTCTCCTCCACGAGCTCCTCGGTCCCGCCCTGCCCGATTGGCGCATCGCCATCACCGGCACCGACATCAGCACCGCGGCCCTGGCGACGGCGCGGGCCGGCCTCTACGGCCGCTGGGCCCTTCGAACCCTGCCGCCCGAGGAGCGGCTGCGCTACTTCACGTCCGGCCCGGTCCTGCCGGGTCCGGGCCGGGAGGGGACCTACACCCTGCGCACCGACTACCGCCGGATGGTCCGCTTCGAGCGCCGCAACCTGATGGAGCTCGTCGACGGCACCGCGCCGCCGCACCTCGCCGACTTCGATCTGATCCTGTGCCGCAACGTGCTGATCTACTTCGAGGCCGAAATCGTGCTGGGGATCGTGCGCGGTCTCGGGCGGCGCCTGCTGCCGGACGGTTGGCTTCTCATTGGCCACGCCGAGCCCAATCCCGCCTTCGCCCAGACCCTCGAACCGGTGAACCTGCCCGGCACCGTGGCCTACCGCCCCCGGGGGGCCGGCGAGCCGGTGATGGTGCAGCCGCCCGTCCCCTCCGCCCCGTGGGAACCCACCCTTCCCTGGATCGGCGAACAGGCGAGCGCAACCGATCTTCGGAGCGTGGCGGACCCGTTGCCGGTCTGCCCGACCGGTGGGACGCTGGAGGTGGGGGCAGATGCGGACGGGGCGGGGCGGGACGCTCGTCCTCGGAACGACACCGCTCCACCGGAGACCCTCGACGACGATCTCACTTGGATCCGCACCCTGAGCGATGCCGGCGAGACCGGCCAGGCTTGGCGCAAGGTCCGGGCGGCCCTTCGTGCCGCTCCGATGGCGGCGGTCCTGCACTATTACGATGGGCTCCTCGCCCGGACCCTCGGGCGCGACGCGGAGGCCGAAGCGGCGCTGCGACGGGCTCTCTACCTCGATCCCGGCTTCGTCATGGCGCATTATCAGCTCGGCCTGCTTCTGATCGCCATGACGCGGCCGGCGGAGGGCTGCCGGTTCCTCGACAATGCCATCCGCCTCGGCGAGACCCTGCCGGCCGTGGCGCATCTCGCCGAAGCCGACGGGATCGGCCCGCGGGAACTGGCGCAGAGCGCGGCCCTGGCGCGTTCCACCCTGGAGGATCTTGCCGAATGAAGGCCATCCCAAGAACGTCCGCCATGAACGTCACCCCATGAACGGAGCCGCCGAAGCCGCCCGCCGACGGGCCCTGCGGGAGGCCCGCACGCGCGCCCTCGCGGGGCGGGATCGGACGGCGAGGCAGCGGGTGACCCTGCGCTCGTTCCTCGTGTGCGCGTGCGGCGAGGATCGCTACGGCCTGCCCCTCGCCCAGGTCGCCCAGGTCCTGCCCGCTCGCCCCGTCACGGCGGTGCCGGACGCGCCCGATGCCCTCCTCGGCGTCGTCGCCCTGTCGGGCCGGGTGGTGAGCCTGCTCGGGCTTGCGCGTGCGCTGGGACGCCCCGGTGCCGCCGAGCCCGGAGCCGGTCATATCGTGGTCCTGCGCGGTGGTGCGGCGGCCGTGGCCCTGGCCGTGGACCGGGTGGAAGGTGTCGTCGCCATCGCGGCGTCCGACCCGGACCTTCCGAACGCCACCGAAAGCCTCCTCGATCCGGCCGTCGCGGGATTGGGTCCCGGGGCGGTTTCGGGCTATGCCCCGGCGGGAACCCATGCGGGCGACGGCTTCGTCGCCGTCGATCTGCCGCGCCTCCTCAGGCGCTACCTGTCCTGAGTGTCCCTCGGAGAACGCCCGCCGCACCGTCGCGCTCGGAACGAGAGCCGACGGTGATCGGGCGTTCCGGAAGGCACTCCGGCGCCACCTGCCCGGTGTGCGTCGGTTTCGTGGAGCCTTGAGCCAGCCTGTGTCGATCTCCATCGGAAAACGCATCCTCCTCGGCTTCGTCGCCATCACCGTGGTGATCGTGGCGCTGGGCCTCTACGCCCTCGACCAGATCAGCGCCGTGCGCGACAACATGAACACCATCGTCAAGCGGGACCTGACGGTGGCGCGCCAGCTCGACGACCTCGGCAACAAGGCCCGCGACATGGGGCTCTTGCGGCGCAACGCCGTGATGGCGGCGCTCATGCGCAACCGCCCGGAGGCGGAGCTGATCCAGATCGTCGAGACCTGGCGGCGCATGGGCCAGGAGGCCGATGCGCTCTTCGGCGAGGTGGTCCGGACGGCCAACGGGTATTCCGCCACGGCGCCGGCTCCGGCGCGCGCCGCGGCCTGGAAGAAACTCGCCGAGACCGCCGAGGCGGCGGCCGGCGACTTCCGGCAGTTGCGCGCGGTCAGCGAGCCGCAATTCACCGCCATCGCGGCCAGGGACGCCGAGGCCATCGAGGCGCGCAACGAGCCGATCAACCGGATGCAGGAGGTGCTCCTGGCCGACATCGAGCGCACCCGCGAGGCCCTCGACGCCGGGATCGCCGCCGGCCAGCAGCGCGCCGCGGAAATCTACGACCGCAGCCTGTGGTCCGTCATCCTGACCCTGGCCGCCAGCGTGCTGCTCAGCATTCTCATCACCGCCCTCATCCGGCGGGGCGTGGTCAAGCCCTTGGAGGACGTGATGCAATTCGCCGAGCGCGTCGGCGGCGGCGACCTGTCCGGCACCCTGGCGACGAAGGGCGACGACGAGATCGCCCGGCTCGGGCGCACCCTCAACGGCATGGTGGCGGGGCTCGCCGATCTGGCGCGCACCAACCGCGCCGCGACGGCGGATCTCAACGCGGCGGCGGCGGAGATCCGCGCCTCGGCCCAGGAGCAGGCGGCCTCCGTCGAGGAGCAGTTCGCCGCCGTCCAGGAGACCGCCGCCACCGTCGACGAGATCACCCATTCGGGCGCCCAGATCGGCAAGCGCGCCGGCGAGGTCATCGCCACGGCGCAATCCACCGCCCAGACCTCGCGGGCGGGCCTGCGCGCGGTGGCCGACACCGCCAAGGCCATGGAGGCGATCCGCGAGCAGGCCGAGGCGGTGGCGGGCAACATCGTCGCCCTGTCCGAGAAGACCCAGGCCATCGGCGACATCATCACCACCGTCAACGACATCTCGGAGCGCACCCATCTCCTGGCGCTGAACGCCGCCATCGAGGCGGCGGCGGCGGGCGACAGCGGGCGGAGCTTCGCCGTCGTCGCTTCGGAGATGAAGCTGCTCGCCGATCAGGCCAAGGCGGCGACGGGGCAGGTCCGCACGATCCTGGGCGAGATCCAGCGCGGCATCAACACCTCGGTGATGCTGACCGAGGAGGCGGTCAAGCGCGCCGCCGCCGGCAAGGCCCGCTCGGACACCACCCAGCGGACCATCGAGGAGATCACCGCGAGGGTCGAGGAGAGCGTCCAGACCTTCCAGCAGATCGTCGCCTCGACCAACCAGCAGCAGCTCGGCATCGAGCAGGTGATGGGCGCCCTCCAGAACATCCGCCAGGCGAGCCAGCAGACGGCGGCCGGCACCCGCGAGGTCGAGGCCGCCTCGGCCAATCTCACCGAGCTGGCCCAGGCCCTGATGACCCTGGCCGAGCGCTACCGGCACTGAGTGTCTCTCACAAAACTCCCGCTGCAACGCCGTATTCGAGGCGAGAACCGATGATGACCGGGAGTTTTGTGAGGCACTCTGAGACGCGGGAGGCCGAGGCCATGAAACGAACCCGCTTCCCGAAGGGCCCGGGCCCGCTTCCGCACGTGCGTTCGCACCTGCGGAAGCGGGCCTGAGCGGCGAGCCGAACCGGATGGACATTCGCCAACTCCTCCTCGCGGCCTTTGAGGTCGAACATCGCGAGCATATCGACGCCATCCGCGCGGCCCTGGCCGGGGCGGCGGAGTCCCGCGACTGGAACGACGTGTTCCGCCGGGCGCACAGCCTGAAGGGGGCGTCGCGGGCCGTCGACCTGCCGGCGGTGGAGGCCGTGGCCCATCGGTTGGAGACCCTGTTCGACCGCATCGTCGAAGGCGGGGGCACCCTCGACCGGGGGGCGGAGGCCGCGGTCCAGCTCGCGCTCGACCGGATCGAGGCCTATGTCGGCGGTCTTACCGACGGGGTCGGCGCGCCGATGCCGGACGATGCGCTGCAGGCCCTCGACCGCTGCCTCGACCCCGGATCCCCCGTGGCAGCCGCGCCGGATCCGGCGCTCCGGTCGGCCGAAGCGCCGCCGGCCGTTCCACCCGCCGCCCCTGCGCCGACCGTGCCCGAGCCGGCGCCCGAGGCCGGCGCGCTGCTGCGCGTCCCGGCCGAGGCCATCGATGCCCTGACCCGGGCGAGTCACGAGCTCGCGAGTGCCCTCGGGGGCGAGGTGGTCCTGGCCGAGGGGCTCGCCCGATTGACCCGGCGGGCGGGCGACCTCGGCCTCATGGCCGAGCGGTTGCGCGGGACGGCGACGGCCGCGACGTCCCTGCGCGACCTCGAGACCGGTCTGCTCGCCCTGGCCCGCGAGGCCGCCGACCTGTCGCGGGTGCGCCTCACCGTCGCCTCCGCCGTCGAGGCGGCCGCGGCCCGGGTGGCCGAGCACGCCGAGCGCCTCGCCCTCGTGCCGGCCGAGACGGTGTTCGGCGGGTTTCCCCGCGCCCTGCGCGAACTCGCCCGCGAGGGCGGGCAGGAGATCGCCGTCCAGACCACCGGCCTCGATCTTCCGGTGGAGCGCTCGATGCTCCAGGCCCTCAAGGATCCGGTGCTGCATGCCCTGCGCAACGCCCTGAGCCACGGGGCCGAAGCCCCGGAGGCGCGCGCCCGCAGCGGCAAGCCGCCGGCCCTCGCCATCGGCCTCGACGTCGCCGTCCGGACCGGGCGTCTCGTCGTCACGGTCCACGACGACGGGCGCGGGCCGGATCTGCGCGCCATCGCCGAGGCCGCGCGGCGGCGGGGGCTGGCGGCGACGGAGGACGATCCCGAGGCACTCCTCGCCCTGGTGTTCGAGGCGGGGCTCTCGACGGCGGCCGAGGTCGACACCCTGTCGGGGCGCGGCATCGGCCTGTCCGTGGTGGCCGACGCCGTCCGCCGCCTCGGCGGCCAGGTCCGCCTGAGTCCCCGGGCGCCCTGGGGCACGGAGCTCGCCATGACCCTGCCCCTGCAGGCGGCGCGGCGCGCGATGCTCCTCGTCGAGGCGGGGCAGGCGACCTACGCCGTGCCGAGCGCCGCCGTGGAGCGGGTGATCCGGTTCGATCCGCGCGACCTCGACCGGGCCATGGGCCGGCCGGTCCTCAGGGTCGTGTCGGAGGGCGGCGCAGGCGCCACCCTGCCGGTCCTGGCGCTGGCCGATCTGCTCGGTCGTCCCGGCGGCCGGCCGCCCGAGGCGGGGGCCGCCGTCGTCCTGCGGGCCGGGGGCCGGCGCGTGGTCCTCGTTGTCGAGACCCTGCGCGAGGTCCGCACCCACCTCGTCCTGCCGGCGCCGCCCATCGGCGCCGACCCGCGCCTCGTCTCCGGCACGGTGATCCTCGGCGACCGCCCCGTCCTCGTCCTCGAACCGGACGGCCTCGTCGCCCGGGCGGCGGAGGCCGGATTTCAGGCCGGACCGGATGCCGCGCTCCTCCCCGGGGCGGAGCGCGGAACGATCGGTTCGGCCTCACGTTCGAACAACCTCGCGAACAATATCGCCGCCACCCCGGCGACCATCCTGGTCGTCGACGATTCCATCACCACCCGCACCCTGGAGAAGGGCATCTTGGAAGCGGCCGGTTACCGCGTCGTCGTCTGCGTCGACGGGCAGGACGCCATTGAGCGCCTGCGCGCCGGGATCGAGCCCATCCGGCTGGTGCTGGCCGATGTCGAGATGCCGCGCCTCGACGGGTTCGGCCTGCTGAAGGCCATCCGGGCGGAGGAATCCGTCGCGCGCCTGCCGGTCATCCTGATGACCTCGCGGGGCGATCCCGAGGACGTGGCGCGCGGCCTCGACCTCGGGGCCGACGCCTACCTGACCAAGCAGAGCTTCGACCAGCGCCGTCTCCTCGAGACCATCGGGCAATTGCTGTGACCGGACCCGCGACCCCCGACGCGCCCCGCGTGCGGGTGATGCTCGTCGAGGATTCCCTCGTCGTGCGCCAGCTCCTCATCCACATCGTCGGGCGCGATCCGCGCCTCGAGGTCGTGGCCGCCGTCGCCTCGGGCGAGGAGGCGCTCGCCACCCTCGCGTCCGCCCGGCCCGACGTCATTTCCATGGACATCCGCCTGCCGGGCATCGACGGCCTGGAGACCACCCGCCGGATCATGGCCGAGCGGCCGACGCCCATCGTGGTGGTGGCCGACGCCATCGAGGATTCGTCCCTGCGCATCTCCATGAACGCCCTGCGGGCCGGCGCCCTCTCGGTGGTGGAGAAGCCGGTGGCCACCACCCATGCGGGCTACGAGACCGTGGCCACGGAGATCTGCACGCAGCTGCGCATCATGGCCGCCGTGCCGGTGATCCGCCGCCGGCCCATCGGCGCGGAATGGGCGGGCCGGCCCCGCGACCTGCGTGCCCTGATCCCCGCCATCGCGTCCGAGGCACCGAGCGTGGTCGCCATCGCGGCGTCCACGGGCGGCCCTCCGGCCCTCGCCCGGGTCATCGGGGCGCTGCCCGAAGATTTCCCCCTGCCGGTCCTCGTGGTCCAGCACATGGGTGCGGCCTTCATGGAAGGCTTCGCCGCCTGGCTGAACGGCGTCGTCGCCCTGCCCGTCGCCGTGGCGCGCGACGGCGAGCGCGCGGCCCCCGGCCGGGTCTACGTCGCGCCCGGCGACCGCCACCTCGAACTGGCGCCCGGCGGGGGCCTGCGCCTCACCGACGCCGACCCCGTGGGCGGGCAGCGCCCGGCCGCCACCGCCCTGTTCCGCTCCCTCGCCCGCCATGCCGGTCCACGCGGGGTCGGCGTGCTGCTGACCGGCATGGGCGAGGACGGCGCCGTTGGGCTCCTCGACATGCGCCGTGCCGGGGGGGCCACCATCGCGGAGGACGAGAGCACCGCGGTGGTGTTCGGCATGCCGGCCGCCGCGATCCGCATGGGAGGCGCCGGCACGGTGCTGCCGCTGGACCGGGTGGCTTCCCATCTCGCCAGGATCGTCGCTGGGGGGGGCATGCCGTGAGCGAGCCGGCCCGCCTTCTGCTCGTTGAGGATTCCGAGACCCAGGCCCTCGAATTGCGGCTGCTGCTCGAAGGGCACGGCTTCTCCGTCGAGCGCTGCGCCACGGCGGAAGCGGCCCTCGACCACCTCAACACCCGCCTGCCCGACCTCGTGGTGGCCGACCACCACCTGCCCGGCATGAACGGCGACGAGTTCGCCCGCCAGCTCCGCCTGTCCCTGCGCACCCGCGCCCTCCCGCTTCTCATGCTGACGGGGGCGCGCGATGGCGAGCGCCAGGGCCTTGAGAGCGGCGCCGACGCCTACGTGGCCAAGTCCGCCGACCGCGACATCCTGATCCTGCGCATCCGCGCCCTCCTGCGCGAGCGCCTGGGCGGCGGCTCGGAGGCGCCAGGCGCCTCGGGGTTCCGGCGCGGGCGCGTCCTCGTCGTCGACGGAAGCGCCACCTACCGCACCTTCCTCGCCGGGCTGCTGGCCCACGAGGGCCACCTCGTCAGCGTCGCCGACACCGCCGAGGCCACCCTCGCCGCCCTCGACGCCGACGGCGCCGCCTTCGACTGCGTCACCATCGATCTCCTCGGCACCGCCTATGACGGCCTCGGCCTATGCCGGGCCGTCGATGCCCGCCGGGCCGCCGACATCGCCGCCCGCGAGGCCGGCACGCCCACCTTCCACGTGGTCGGCATCGCGGGCAGCACGCCGGCCAAGGATTTCCTCGTCCAGGCCTTCGCGGCCGGTGCCGACGACGTGGTGTCCAAGGTCGACGGCGACGTGCTGGTGATGCGGGTGCGCAGCCTGGTGCGGCGGAAGCTCCTGGAGGAGGACAACCGTCGCATCGCCGGCGAGTTCGGCGCCCGCGAACGCGCCCTGGAACGGGCCCGGGCCGAGGCCGAGGCGGCGGAGGCCCGCGCCGCCCTCGCGGGTGCCCTGGAGCAGGCGAATTCGGATCTCGCCACCGCCAACCGCAAGCTCACGGATGCCCAGGCCAAGCTGGTGCAGGCCGCCAAGATGGCCTCGCTGGGCGAACTCGTCGCCGGCATCGCCCACGAGATCAACAACCCGCTTGCCTTCATCCTCGCCCACCAGGGCACCGTGGAGCGCCTGCTGAACGAGGTCGTCGCGGACCCCGCCCCCGCCGACGCCCCGCGCCTCCTGAAAAAGTGCGGCGACCGCGTCGGCGCCATGCGGATGGGCCTGACCCGGATCCAGGACCTCGTCCTGAATCTCAGAAAATTCTCGCGCCTCGACGAGGGCGAGCGCGCCCTCGTCAACGTGCCCGACGCCATCGAGACGGTGCTGGCCCTGATCCAGCACAAGCTCGGCGACCGGATCGGGGTGGTGCGCGACTTTTCCGGCCGGCCGGAAATCCACTGCACCCCGGCGCTCCTCAACCAGGTGGTGATGAACATCCTCGGCAACGCCGCCGACGCCATGCCGGAGGCCGGCACCATCACGATCCTCACCGCCAGTACCGACGAGATCGACGAGATCCGCATCTCGGATACCGGGCCGGGCATTCCCGAACCATTGCGCGAGCGGATCTTCGAGCCGTTCTTCACGACGAAACCTGTCGGCGCGGGCACCGGCCTCGGTCTCGCGATTGCCTACTCGGTGGTACAGGCGCATAGCGGCACGCTCACGGTCGAGGCCGCCCCGGGCGGCGGAGCCTGTTTCATCATCGGCATCCCCCGGCAGGCGCGGTGAGCATGTCCAAAGCTACGATCCTCGCCGTCGACGACGAACCCGACATCCTCATCGCCCTCGAGGACCTGTTCGAGGACGAGTACCGGGTCCTGACCACCAGCCGTCCGGCCGAGGCCCTGGAGATCCTGGCGGCCGAGCCCGACATCGCCGTCATCGTGTCGGACCAGCGCATGCCGGGGATGACCGGCGACGCCATGCTGGCCCAGGCCCGCGGTCTGCACGACGCCCAGGCGATCCTGCTCACGGGCTACGCCGACATGAGCGCCGTCATCAGTGCCCTCAACCAGGGCGGCATCACCGGCTACGCCACCAAGCCCTGGGACGCCGATCTCCTGCGCGGCGCCGTGCGCCAGGCCTACGAGCGCCACCGCCTCGGGCGCGAACTCGCCACGGAGCGCGCCCTGCTCATGGGCCTCCTGGATCACTCCGAGGATGCGATCTCGTTCAAGGACGGACAGGGCCGGTTCGTCCGCCTCAATGCCCGCAAGGCCGAGCGCCTCGGGCGAACGACCGCCGAGTGCCTCGGGCGCACGGAGGCGGCGCTGCGGGGCGACCCCGCGAGCACGGACCACGCCGGCACCGAAACCGACGGGGCGGCGGAGGCCGACGCCCAGGCCATCGCGGCGGGCCGGCCGACGGAGACCGAGATCACCGAGGGGCCGGAGGGGGCGGAGCGCTGGAGCCACGTCGCCCGGGTGCCGATCCGCGGCGCCTCGGGCGCGGTGGTGCATCTCGCCACCATCGAGCGCGACGTGACCGAGCACCGGCTTCTCGAAGCGCGCCTGCGCCAGTCGGACAAGATGCAGGCGCTGGGCACCCTCGCGGGCGGCATCGCCCACGACTTCAACAACCTCCTCACGGCGATTCTCGGCAGCCTCGAACTCGCGACCCCCAAGATCGCGGACCAGCCCCGCGTGCTGCGCCTCGTCACCAACGCGACGCAGGCGGCCCAGCGCGGGGCGACCCTGACGAAGCGCCTCCTCGGCTTCAGCCGCTCGCGCGACCTCCGGCCCCGGGCCGTCGACCTCAACCACGTCATCGCCGGCATGGGCGAGTTGCTGGGGGGGAGCCTCGGCGGCCTCGTGGGGCTGACCCTGCGGCTCGACCCGGCCGCACCCGCCGCCCGGGTCGATCCCGATCAGCTCGAACTCGCGGTGCTCAACCTGTGCATCAACAGCCGCGACGCCATGCCGGAGGGGGGGAGCATCACCGTCTCGACCCGGATTTTGGCCCTGCGGGACGATCCCGACCTGCCGGATGGCGACTACGCCGCCATCGAGGTTGCGGACACCGGCACCGGCATCCCGCCGGCGATCCTGCAACGGGTGTGCGAGCCGTTCTTCACCACCAAGGCCGTCGGCCAGGGCACGGGGCTCGGCCTCGCCATGGTGTTCGGCCTCGCCCAGCAATCGGCCGGGCGCCTGCGCATCGCCAGCGAGGTCGGCGAGGGCACCCGCGTCGAACTGCTGCTGCCCCGCACCGAGGCCGAGATCGTGGGGGAGGCCGCACCCGAGCCGGCCCCGGCGGCGCCCGTCCAGGCCGCACGCATCCTCGTGGTGGACGACGACCCCGAGGTGCGTCACGTGACGGCCTCGTTCCTCGCCACCTTCGGCTACGCCGAGAGCGAGGCGCCGGACGGGCCCTCGGCCGTGACCCTGCTGGAACGGGACCGCTTCGACCTCGTGGTGGCGGATCTGGCCATGCCGGGCATGACCGGCGTCGAGCTCGCCGCCATCGTGCGCGCGCGATGGGCCGGCGTGCCGGTGCTCATCCTCACGGGTCACGCCGAGGCGATCCCGATCCCGGCCGACCTGCCGGTGCTGCGCAAGCCCTTCGAATCCGGCGATCTCGCGGCCGAGGTGTCCCGCCTCCTCGTCCCCGGGCCTTGACGGCGCCGCCCGCCCGGCCGGGCAGGCGTTGCTCCCCGGGCGTAATCGCGCCAAAGCAGTCCGAACCGTCATCCCATCCGACAGAGCCCCCGTGCCCCCTCCTCCCTCGAAGCTGCAGACCCTGCTGCCCGATCTCGGGCAACGCGTGCTCGTGATGGGCATCCTCAACGTCACGCCGGATTCGTTCTCCGACGGGGGGCGCTTCGCCGATCCCGGGCCCGCCCGCGCCCAGGCCGAGACCCTGGTGGCCGAGGGGGCGGCGCTGATCGACATCGGCGGGGAATCGACCCGGCCGGGGCATACCCCCGTCTCGGCCGAGGAGGAGCAGGCCCGCATCCTGCCGGTGATCCGCGACCTCGCGTCCCGCCTGCCCGTGCCGATCTCCGTCGACACCTACAAGGCCGCCACCGCCCGTGTCGCCCTGGAGGCGGGTGCGCGCATCGTCAACGACGTCTGGGGCCTGCAGCGCGAGCCCGACATCGCCCACGTCGCAGCCGATCACGGCGCGCCCGTGATGGTGATGCACAACCGCGAGACCATCGAGCCCGGGATCGACATCGTCGCCGACATGCTGCGCTTCTTCGAGCGCTCCCTCGCCATCGCTCGGCAGGCCGGCATCCGCGACGCCGACATCGTCCTCGATCCGGGCATCGGCTTCGGCAAGAGCTGGGAGCAGCACCTGGACGCCCTGCGGCGGCTGCCCGAGATCGTCGCCCTCGGCTTTCCCGTCCTCGTCGGCGTCTCGCGAAAGTCCCTGCTGGGGCGCCTGCACAACACCGAGACGAAGCCCGTCGACCGCCTGTTCGGCTCGCTGGCGAGCCACGTGCTGGCCGCGACCCTCGGCGCCGGGATCGTGCGCGTCCACGACGTCGCGCCCCATGTCGATGCCCTCCGGGTGGTGGATGCCGTGATGAGGCCGGAGCGATGACCCTGTCCCATCCCGGCGACCGCATCCTCGTCCAGCGCATCGCGGTCTTCGCGTATCACGGGCTCCTCGAGGAGGAGGCGCGCCTCGGCCAGCGCTTCTACATCTCCCTCGAATGCCGCCTCGACCTGGCGCCGGCGGGCCGCTCCGACGAGGTCGCTCACACGGTGAGCTACGCGGACCTCACCGAGATCGTCACCCGGATCGCGACCCAGCGGCGCTTCGCCCTCATCGAGGCCCTGGCCGAGGCCATCGCGGCCGAGATCCTGTCGGCGCACGAACCCATCCGGTCCGTGAGCGTGCGGGTCGACAAGCCGAGCGCGCCGGTACCGGCGGTGATCGAGGGCGTCGCCATCGAGATCGTCCGCCACCGGGCCGGAGACGCGTCGTGAACGCCGCCTATCTCGGCCTCGGCTCCAACATCGGCGACAAGGCCGCGACCCTCGCCGAGGCGGTGGCGCGCCTCGCCGTGACGCCGGGCATCCGCATCACCGCCCGCTCGGCCGATTACCGCACCCCGCCCTGGGGCGACACCGACCAGGATTGGTTCCTCAACGCGGCCCTGGGGCTGGAGACGAACCTGTCGCCGCACGACCTCTTGGAGGCGGGCCTCGCCATCGAGACCGCCATGGGCCGGGTGCGCGAGCGCCGCTGGGGGCCGCGGGTCATCGACATCGACGTGCTGCACTATGCCGGCGCCACCATCGACGACGCCCGCTTGGTCCTGCCGCACCGGTTCGTCCGCGAGCGCGCCTTCGTGCTCGTGCCGCTGGCCGAGATCGCCCCCGACCTGGTCATCGGCCCCGAGACCGTGGCGCAGGCGCTCGCCAAGCTCGACACCGCGGGCATCGAGCCGGTCTGATCAGGGGCGGATCTCCACGGGCGTGCCGACATCGACCCGGGCGTAGATGTCCGCCATCTCGCCATTGGTCACGCCGACGCAGCCGTTGGTCCAGTCGACGAAGCGGTGTAGGGGGCCGAACCACGAGAAGCCGTTGAGCAGGCCGTGGATCATGATGTCGCCGCCGGGCTCCCGGCCCTCCGCCGCCGCCACGGCCGCCTGCTCCGGCGTCGGATAGGACACCTTGAGCGACAGGTGGGCGACGCTGCGCGGGTTGCGATACGCGATCGCATAGAGCCCCTCCGGCGTGCGCCCGTCGCCCTCGCGGGCCTTCTGGCCGACGGGCGCGAAGCCGAGGGAGACCGGATAAGTGGCGAGCACCCGTCCCTCCCGCAGGAGGGTGAGGCGCCGCGCGGCCTTCTCGACGAGGACGGCGTCGGCCCGGTCCGAGACCGGCACGAGGTCCGGCTCGACGCGAGTCCATTGCTGCCGGTCTGCGACGACGGCGACCGTCCCGAGACCCACGACGGCGGCGGCGAGCCACCATCGCCGGGTCCGGGGCGGACGTGCGTCCGTCATCTCAAGGGGATGCCGGGGCGAGGAGCTTGTTGCCCTCTTCCTCCAGCAGCGGCACGTCGAAGTCCCGCAGGACCTTCTCGATGTCGGTGCGACGCTTGCGCAGGATGGTGTTGAGGCTGCGCTTCCAGTCGTTCTCCTCCATCCGCACGCCGAGGGCGATGCGGAAGGTGAGCGGTGGCCGGTCGGGCTCTTCCAGCAGCGGCACCACCGCCATGGGCACGCCGCTCTGTTTCGCCAGCCAGCCGGCGGCCGGCCCCCACAGGATCGCCGCGTCGATCCGCTTCTCGGCGAGATCCGCGATCACCTCGGCCGCGATGGTCTGGTGTTTGCGCGCCGGGTCGAGCTGGTAGGGCGCGTAGGCCTTCATGGTGCTGACGAGGCCGAGTTCACCCATGCGGTTAACCGGGGGCGTGCCGCCGATGACGCCGATGGCCTTGCCCTTGAGGCGCGGATCGTCGAGGCGCGTCACCCCGTCGAGGTCGCCCTTGCGGGTGACCAGGGTGTAGGCCGAGCGGTAGTACGGGTTGGTGTGTTGCACGAGTTCGCCGCCGGACGCCGACCCCATGATGAGGTCGCACAGGCCGGTGCCCAGGGTGTTGCGCACGAAGCCGGGTCCCTGCGTCAGCCAGTAGTAGCGGACCTTGACCTTCAGCTCCTCGGCGATGATCGCCGCGATGCGGTTCTCGAACCCGTCCTCCTTGCGCTGGGAGAACGGCATGTTGCCCGGATCGCCACAGACCCGAAGGGTGTCCGTGGTGACGAGGTCGGGCAGCGATTGCGCCAACGCGGGTCGCGCCCCTGCTGCGGCGAGCAGGAGCGCGAGGACGAGGCCGGTGGTCGAGCCTGTGCGGGTCATCAGCCGCCCAGGCACTCCTTCTCGGCCTTCTTGGCGGCCTCGGGCTTCTCTTCCTTGTCCGTCGGGCGGACGCGCGGCATGGCGCCGGAGGCACGGGCCTTCAGGTAGGTGTAGAGATCGTCAGCGTAGCACATGACGTTCTTGTTGTCGCCGAAGGCAGGCATGACGTTGGTGCCGGCCGCGCTGACATCCTGTTTGCCGCCGGCGATGACGCCGATGAACTCCTCGTACGACAGGCGCTTGAGCGAGTCCTTGAGGGCGGGCGCGTAGGTCGAGCCCATGGCGTCGGGGCCGTGGCAGACGTGGCACTCGGCGTGATAGCGGCGGTAGCCGGAATAGGCGTACCAGTCGAACTTCTTGCCATCGTTGCTGATGTGATAGGTCGGAGCGCCGTCCTTGTCGAAATACTTGCCGTCCTCGACCTTCACCGCCTGATACTTGTCGAGCAGCTTGGCGTCCTTCTCGGGCGCATTGGGATCGAGTTGGTTGACCAGGGCCGCATCGGTGGGCTTGGCGTCCGCGGTCTTGGCGTCCGTGGTCTTGGCGTTCGTGGTCTTGGCATCAGCCGGCTTGGCGTCCTGCGCCTGGACGGCGGCAGTGGATGCGAGCGCGAGAACGAGGGCGGCCACGAGCGGACGGATGGCGGCTTTGCTTTGGTACTGCAACGACGTTTCTCCCAGGAGCATCCATCGGCCCGTTCGACCGATGTTCGAATTGTTCTTGATAATGACCTAATCATAAAGGTGCCGGCGCGGAAACCCGCGCCGGCACCCTAACCTTCAAAGCTTCGTGCGACCGATTAGTTCGGGAGCGCGAACACGGTCAGCTGACCGCCGAGGTTGGTGTAGTTCGAGAGGGCGGCGTAGCCACCCACCGCGCCGAGACCGGCGTTCGGGTCGGTCAGGCCGGCCGCGAGGCCGATGCCGGCCCAGCCACCGACACCCGACAGGATGCCGACGAACTGCTTGCCCTTGTGCTGGTAGGTCATCACGTTGCCGATGATGCCCGACGGGGTCTTGAACTTGTAGAGCTCTTTGCCGGTCTTGGCGTCGACGGCCTTCAGGTACCCCTCGAGGGTGCCGTAGAACACCACGTCACCGGCGGTGGCAAGAGCGCCAGACCAGACCGAGAACTGCTCGGAGTTCGACCACTTGATCTTACCCGCGATGTTGTCCCAGGCGATGAAGTTGCCCATGCCGCCGTGGCTGTTGGGGGCCGGGTACATGGCCAGCGTCGCGCCGACGTAGGGCTGACCGGGGGTGTAGGACACCCGGAACGGCTCGTAGTCCATGCAGACGTGGTTGGTGGGCACGTAGAACAGCTGGGTCTTCGGCGAGAACGCCGCAGGCTGCTGGTCCTTGGTGCCGAGAGCGGCGGGGCAGATACCCTTGGAGTTGGTATCCTCACCGTTCTGCTCGGTGGAGTACTTGGCCTGGACGAGCGGACGACCGTAGGTCTTCGAGCCCTTGTCCATGTCGACCTTGGAGGCCCAGTTCACCACCGGATCGAACTTCTCGGCGACCAGGAGCTCGCCGGTGGCGCGATCGAGGGTGTAGCCGAAGCCGTTACGGTCGAAGTGGGTGAGGAGCGGACGATCCTTGCCGTCGACCTTCTGATCCGTGAGGATCATCTCGTTGATGCCGTCGTAGTCCCACTCGTCGTGCGGGGTCATCTGGTAGACCCACTTGGTCATGCCGGTATCCGGGTTACGTGCCCAGATGGTCATGGACCACTTGTTGTCGCCCGGACGCTGCTTGGGGTTCCAGGTCGAGGGATTGCCCGAGCCGTAGTAAACGAGGTCCAGCTTCGGATCGTAGGAGAACCAGCCCCAGGTGCAGCCGCCGCCGGTCTTCCACTGGTCGCCTTCCCAGCTCTTCAGCGAGGAATCCTTGCCGACCGGCTTGCCGAGCGAGGTGGTCTTCTCGGGATCGACGATCAGCTGATCGTCGGGACCGACGGAGTAACCGCGCCAGGCCTTCTTGCCGGTCTTGGCATCGTAGGCCGTGACGTGGCACTGCACGCCGAACTCGCCGCCGGAGATGCCGACGATGATCTTGTCCTTCACGGGCAGAACGGTGGCGGTGTTGGTCTCACCCTTCTTGGGGTCGCCGTTGACGACGGACCAGTTCACCTTGCCGGACTTGGCGTCGAGCGAGACGACGGTGGTGTCGGCCTGGTGCAGGATGATGTTGCCATCGGCGTAGGCGAGACCACGGTTGACCGTGTCACAGCACATGACCGGAATGACCGACGGGTCCTGCTTCGGCTCGTACTTCCAGACGATCACGCCTTCCTTGTCGAGGTCGAGGGCGTAGACGATGTTCGGGAAGGGGGTGTGGACGTACATCATGTTGCCGACGACGAGCGGGGAGCCCTCGTGGCCGCGCAGCACGCCGGTCGAGAACGTCCAGGCGACCTGGAGTTGCTTGACGTTGCTGGCGTTGATCTGGTCGAGCTTGGAATAGCGGGTGTTGCCGTAATCGACGGTCTGAAGGACCTGCTCGGCCGGGTTGGCCGTGCGCTTCAGGACGTCTTCGTTGGCGAGGACCGGGCTAGAGGCCACCAGGCCGGCGCCCAGGGCAAGAAGGTGAACCGCTCTCATGCATTCCTCCGACAAGTCTTGACACCGAGCGTTCGCAGATCCGGAGATGCGCGAGTTTTCGATGCGACCTGCTGTTTGCGACAGGGACAGATAACGCTTCCGTAGCGGGCGGAGGGCCGAACCGAACCATGAGGTCCCGGGTCGATCCTCCTGGCCGAGGGCCGCTATCCCTTTGCGGCGCCCCTCGAAACCGAAGCTTGAATGAACTCTAAGAAAAATTCCGGGGCCGTCAACTCGCTTTGTGAGGGTTTCCTGAGGCTAGGCCAAAGGTCGTAAGGCCCCGACCTTGGTGAATCGACCCCTAATGCTGCGGCGCAACCAATGTTGCGGTGCAAAAACAGCGATCTTGTTACCAAAGCTTTTTATAGAGCGGACGGGATCTTATGCGCGAAACGCATGCGGACATGCGGAATGCATGCGTGGTCCTCGATTTCGGCTGGATCCGAGCCGAACGCGCCCTCGGCTTCGATCGGACGCCGCCGGTAGTCCCGGGGCCATGCAGGATAGTGCAGGTGGGCATTCCGGCCGCCGTATCGGTGGAAAGCCGCCGAACCTGCGCGGCCCGTCACGCCCAGGGGCGATGCGTTGTCTCGCCGCATCGGAGCCGCGGCGGCTTTTCCGGGGACGCCGACGCCTTCGCGGGCCCCTTGTCGGCTCAGACGGCGATGATGCCGGGGTAGCGACCGGCGAGATCGGCCCGGGTCGCGTCCGCCCAGGGCCGGTCACGGGCTTCGCGCGGGCGGTCCAGGGCCACGGTGGCGACGCGGCGCGCCGGTCGGGCCGACACCAGAACGAGCCGGTCGGCGATGGCGATGGCCTCGGCGACGTTGTGGGTCACCATCAGGACTCCCATACCGGTTCCGGTGACGCTGTCGACGACCAGGCCGCGCAGGGCCGCCGCCGAGGCGTCGTCGAGGGACACGAACGGTTCGTCGAGGACGAGGATGCGCGGGCTCTGGGCCAAGGCCCGCGCCAGGGCGACGCGCCGGGCCATGCCGAGGGACAGGGCGCCGGGATAGCGACGCCGCCACGGGGTCAGGCCGAGGGACTCGAACAGGGCATCGAGATCGCGGCCGCGCGCGGTGCGCGGCAGGGCGAGGCGCACGTTTTGCTCGACGGTGCGCCAGGGCAGCAGGCGCGGCTCCTGGAACACCATGGCGATGCCGGCGGTCTCCGGGTCGGGCGTCACGCTGCCGTCGTAGGCGGTGTCGAGGCCGAGCAGGATGCGCAGGGTCGTGGTCTTGCCCGCCCCCGAGGGGCCGATGAGGCAGGTGATCTCGCGCGCGTGAAGGGAGAAGCCCAAGTCCCGCACCGCCTCGACGGGCTCGGGGCCGCCGGCGCCGTAGATCTTGGAGCGGATGTCGACGGTGAGGGCCGCGGGCCCGGCGCCGCCGGCGGACATGGGCCCGGCGCCGCCGGCGGACATGGGCTCAGCGCCGCCGGCGGACATGGGCTCAGCGCCGCCGGCGGACATGGGCCCGGCGCCGCCGGCGGACATGGGCTCAGCGCCAGCGTCGGACATGGGCTTCGAGGCGCTGGAGGACGAGAATGTCGATGGCGATCATCACGCTCATGAACACGATGCTGTAGCCGACGATGGCGGCCACGTTCAGGCTCTGGACGAAGTAGTAGTTGATGGCGAAGCCGACCCCGTTGGGCCGTCCCAGCAGCTCGATCACCAGGACGATCTTCCAGGCCAGCGACAGTCCGGAGCGGGCGGCCGCCACCACGAAGGGCTGGAGTTGGGGCACCAGCACGTGGGCGATCCAGGTGCGCCGGTCGAACCGGTAGGTCCGGGCCATCTCCTCCAGTTGCGGATCGAGGCCGCGCGCGCCCTCGCGCAGGATCACGGCGACGTTCGGCAGCTTGTTGAGCACCACGGCCAGCACCGCCGCGCCCTCGTTGAGGCCGACCCAGATGTAGGCCAGCACGGTGATGACGAGCGCAGGGGTGTTGAGGAGGATGAGGAGCGGCGTGTCGAGGACGAGGTTGAGGCGCCGCGACCGCCCCAGCGCGATGCCGAGCAGCACGCCCAGCACCATGGCGAGCACGAAGGAGATCCCGACCCGCGCGAGGGTGATGCCGACGTTGGACCACAGGTCGCCCGAGGCGGATTCGCTCTGGATGAAGCTCAGGATCGCGAGGGGCGCCGGCAGCAGCCGCGAGCCGGCCGCGACGGCGGCCGCCTGCCACCCGGCCAGCAGGACGAGGACCGAGACGAGGCGGGTGGCGGTCCCCATGTCGCTAGAATCTCATCGTGCTAGGCAGGCTTCGCGGGAGTGGGCACCGGTTCTGCGTCGAGAACCCGAGTCGGTTCGCGTCGGGGCGCCGAAGCGAACCGGCTCAGAGAGGCGCAGAGCGGCTCCGGCGCGCGGTCGCGTGCGTCAGCCATTCGCCGTGCCGTCGTAGTACAGGTCCGGCGGCAGGGCGGTGCCGGCGCCGACGAGGCGCTCGCCCCCGAGCCGGGCCAGGACGCCGTAGAGACGCTCGCCGTCGGCGCGTTCGGCGGTGAGCGCCCGGCGCGGGATGCCGGCGAGGAAGTCGCGCTTCAGGGCCTCGAAGGTCGCCTCGTCCTCGGCCGCCATGAGGGGGCGGACCACGTCCCACGCCGAGGCGTCCTGGGCAAGCATGTCCTTGGCCGCCTTCGAGGCGCGGGTGAAGCCCGCCACCGCCTCGGGCTTGGCCGAGACGGTCTCGCCCGCCAGGAGGTAGCCGATCAGCGCCATGGAGCCCGTGGCGCCGAAGGCCCGCATGATGTCGTCGGAGCCGATGATGCGCCGGAAGCCCTTCGGCTCCAGGCGCGCGCAATAGGTCCAGTACAGGAGGCCGGCGTCGAGTTCGCCCTGCTCGAGCTTGAGCGCCAGGAGGGGCGGCGCGCCGAACGCGATGGTGGCCTCGGTCTCGAGGTCGAGGCCGGCGGTGTCGCGG
Organism: Methylobacterium sp. Leaf112; assembly: GCF_001423295.1. Lineage (GTDB taxonomy): Bacteria > Pseudomonadota > Alphaproteobacteria > Rhizobiales > Beijerinckiaceae > Methylobacterium. The sequence continues at coordinate 63,726 of NZ_LMNG01000032.1, forward strand.
GCCTGGGCCTTGAGGAGGAGCCAGTTCTTGTCGAGCGGCCCGCCGGCGACGCCGATGCGCTTGCCCTTGAGGTCCTTGAGGGTGGCGATGGGACTCTTGCCCGGCACCATCAGGGACCCCTCGGTGGTGGAATAGGGAAAGAACCGCATGGCGCGGCCCTCGTTGCCGAGGCGGGCCGCCCACAGCAGGTCGCCCACGATGGTGTCGACCTGACCGCCCTGGAAGGCGATGCGGGCGGCATCGTTGCCGGCGAGCTTGACCACGTCGAGGGTGAAGCCGTTGGCCGTGTCCAGGCCGCGGGCCTTGATCACGGCGGCCTCCCACGACACCGTGCCGAAGGGCAGGCTGCCCACGGAAACCCTGGGGGGCGCGGCCCGGGCCGGGCGAGCGGCCAGGGGCAGCAATGCCGCCGTCGCGAGCAATCCGCGCCGTGACAGCATCGGCGGTCCCTCCCTTATTCTGTTGAGAGTCTCAATAGGATGTCCCGGTTCGGCCGTCCACCGGCGCGACCGCGCCGGCGCTGAGGCGAAACGGCCCGCGCGCTTGCGCGGGCGTCCTTGCACGGGCGTCCTTGTGCAGGTGTCCTCGCGCGGACGTCCTTGCACCTGCGCCCCGCCCGTCGCAGGGTCGCCGCCAGGCGCCCGGCCGACGCCGGGCCACGGGAGGATCCACCATGGCCGAACCGCGCGAACCCGTCCTCGACGACGCCACCATCGAGGCCCGCCTCGCCGGCGAGCTGCCGGCCTGGCGCCTCGAGGACGGCTGGATCAAGCGCACCTACAAGACCGCGAGCTGGAAGAGCACGCTCATGGTCATCAACACCGTGGGGCACCTCGCCGAGGCCGCCTGGCACCATCCCGACCTCACGGCCTCCTACGCCTGGGTCGAGGTGCGCCTGACCAACCACGCCGCCAAGGGCGTGACCGAGAAGGACTTCGCCCTGGCGCGCAAGATCGAGGAGGTGGTCGGCTGGCAGCCCGGCACGGAGGGCGGCGCCCTCGAGGGCACCCCGACGGACCCGCGCTTCGCCTACATCAAGCACGACAAGTAGGGCGCGCGTCTCACCGCTCCGCCTTCACCCGGCGGCACTCGGTCTTGAGGTAGGCGGTCTTCCCGACTTCGTCGCGAAGGTCCGTGCGGGCGATGATCTCCTGCCAGCCGTTGGTGCAGCCGAGCTCGTTGGCAACGCGGACCTTGCGGACCTCGCTCGCCCTGTCGTCGGTGCAGCCCTCGATGGGGATGCCGTTGGCGCAGACGAGGACGACGGCGATGAAGGCGTTCACGGGCGGGCTCCGGCTGACAGACGCATCATCGGGTACGCGCGGCGCCGCGCCCCGGTTTCAGCCGATCTCCGGGTCAGCTGATTTCCAGGATCGTGTCGGGCGAGAACGTGGCGCCCTCGACCGGGTTGGCGACCCAACGGGTGCGCCCGACCCTGAGATCGTGGCCTGCGTGGAAATGACCCGAGATCCACACATCCGGGCGTGCGGCGTCGGGCAGGTCGTTCAGCACCGTGGTGGCGTAGAAGGCCGGCAGCCACCACGGCACGCCGGGCGCCCCGCGAAACGCATCCACCGCCGCCGTGCCGGCCGGGTGGTGGGTCACGCACACGCTCGGCCCGTCATGCGGCACCGACAGGGCCGCGACGAGCCCCGCCCGCTCGCGCTCATGCGCCGCCATGGCGTCCCGCGGCGACCACACCGAGCCGTCGCCGTTGCGGATGGCGCCGCGGAACTCGCGGGACCCGGTGACGGGGTCGGTCATGCGCGCGGCGGCGTAGGCGACGGGGTCGGCTGGCCGGTCCGGCGTCCCGGCGTCGCGCCAGCGCCCGGCGAGGCGCCAGTCGGTCCACAGGGTGGTGCCGGTGAAGCGCACCCCGTCGAGGATCACGGACGCGCCCCCCTGGAGCAGGTGGATCGTGTGCCCCGCCTCGTTCAGGCGCGCGACCTCGGCCTCCAGGGCGGCGAGGAGCTGGGGCGCCGTGCGACCGTCGCCCGTGGGGGCGTAGCGCTCGTGGTTGCCGGGCACCAGCACGATGGGCCGGCCCTGCGCCAGGGCCACCACGGCCGCCAGCCCCCGCTCGGGATGGCCCTCCCACAGGTCGCCGGCGCAGGCGAGGACATCGAAGGCGGGGCGCGGCAGGGGGATCACGTCGAGGCGGCGACGCTCGAGGTGGAGATCCGAGATCGGAAAGACGCGCATGGAGTTCTGGAGCCTCGGACTTTCAGGAAGCCGTCTTCACGCGACCGCCCGTGAGCGACCGTTCTGCCTCAAGCGACCGTTTTGGCCGCGCGCCATTCCGCGCGGGCCGCCCGGAGGATGTCCCCGGCCGAATCCGCGTTGAGGACGGCGATGCCGGCGGCGGCGACGAGGTCGGGCCAGGGGGACAGGGTCAGGGCGGTGACGAGGCCGGCGGCGATGATGGCGAGGTTGGCGTAGGCGTCGTTGCGGGCCGAAAGGTAGGCCGCCCGGGTCAGGCTGCCGCCGCCGTCGCGGTGGCGCGCCAGCATCGCCGCGCAGACGAGGTTGACGCCCAGAGCCGCGAGCCCTGTCAGGGTCAGCGCCAGAGGCGCCGGCGGGGTCAGGTCTGAAAACTTCTCGTAGGCCGCGTAGGCCGTGGCGAGGCCTGGAATCACCAGGATGCCGGCCAGCACCATGCCGAGGCGGGCCCGGTTGCGGACGCTCCAGCCGATCCCGGCGAAGATCAGCAGGTTGATGGCCGCGTCCTCGAGAAAATCGAGGCTGTCGGCGATGAGGGCGATGGAGCCGATGGCGAGCGCCACGGCGATCTCGATGCCGAAGAACCCGAGATTCAGGGCCGCCACCCGGGCGACGACGGGACGGAGCGCGGGGGTGGGCGCGGGCTTCATCACGCTGCCGGATCGATCGGGACGGGAGATTCGGTCACGGGGCCATCCCTGAAGCATCGTCCCCGAAGGCGTCGGTCGGCATTCGGGACAGGACGAGGCCGAGCCTCCGCGCGCCTCATCTCATCCTGCGCCTCTTCGCCGATGCGCCGCGCCCTGTCGAGGGGGCGGCCGCCCTTCCCCCGGAGACTTCTAACTAAGGGAGACCTCCAATCGTGGGAGATCTCGAATCATGGGAGATCTCGAATCGTGGAAGGGACCGGGGCGGGCCGGAGATCGGCGCGACCGATCAGGGGCCGCGTGCGATGCGCCGGTTGCGCACGTCCTTCAGCGCGCGCCGATGGGTGGGAGAGATCCCCGGCGGCGTCGGCGGCGGGGCCGGCTTCGGCAGGACGGGGGTCAGGGTCCGCACGCGAGACGACAGGGCCGGATGGACCGGTGCGCCCTGCGGCCGCCCGGGCGCCGGCCAGCCCATCGGGGCGGCTTCCCAATCGACCGTGATGGGCCTCGGCGCAGCGGGCCTGCGCGTTCGACCGGTGCGCCGCGGCTGCGGCGAACGGCACGCCGCGACCGTGAAGGCGACGAGGGAGCCGGCGAGGCAGGCGCAGGCGAGGACGAGGATGTCCGGCCTCGGCGTTTCGCTCACCATCAGGCCGACGAGCCCCGTCACCGAGAGCGCCGACCCGATATGCCGGGGTGCGAAGGGGTCGAAATCGGTCATGCCCGACACCCTCGGCCCTGGGGATCACGAAAGCGTGAAGTCAATCCTTCGAATTGTCCCGGCTCTTTCCCCGGTACCCTGGCGCACCGCGTCCATCCATCCCGCCTGCGCACACGTCGGTCTGGTCCCGTGGGCCGCAGGCGTCCTCCTCCTCCGGAGAAGAGGCCTCAGGGTTCGCGAAACCCCGTCGGCAAGCCGTCGAGGCTCACTGCATTCTTCTCGGCGCGATAGGCACGAAGCCCGGCTTCTCCCTTGGCCTCGGCCCAACGCGCGAGAACCGGGCGTTCGCCCGCGTACGCGAAGAGCGGGACGCCATAGCCGCAGCTCGTCTGCACGAGGTCGATCGCGAGGGACACGACCTGACGGGCCCCGAGCGGTTCCACGCCTCCGTAGAAGCGGTCGAGAAACCCCGCGTAATCCGATGACCCCCGGAACGCGACGCGGCCTTTTCCATAAAGCCGAAGAATCGACGGCGGGCCGTCGAACGCGCAGAACATGAGGGTCACCGGGCCGTCGGCCCTCACATGGGCGGCCGTTTCGCTGCCGCTGCCGGTCAGGTCCAGATAGGCGACATGGTTCGGGTCGAGCACATGAAGGTGTTCGGTCGGACGAGGCGAGATGTTGGTGCGCGCGCCCAATGCCCCGGAGCCGGTGAAGAAGATCTTCTGCGATGCGATGAAATGCTGATGCGTGTCCTCCATCGCGGGGAACTGCTTCGCCATGCTGGCCTCGTCGATCGGTTCGCTGTCCGGCAGAGTTTGCGCACGAAGAGCCACCCGTGCGGCGCCATCGTGGCAGACCCAGGGTCGTCTCCGTCACGTGCCGCGATGTCCGTGAAGGCTCGACCGGTTCGGGTGAATACGGGCCGCGCGGCGGTCCGAGACTGGATTTGGCCGCGCGCCTGTGCGAGGCGAGCGTGACCTGCCGCGCGTCCCCGGACGTGCCGCCGACGCATGCGTGCCACAAACGGAACGAGACGGGGGAACTGCCCATGATGCCAGAACTGCGCGTCCTGTACTTCGAGGACCTCGAAGTCGGCCTGTCCGAGACCCTCAACAAGGAGATCTCGTCCTCCGACGTGGTGGGCTTCGCCGAGATCACCGGCGACCGCAACCCGATCCACCTGTCCGAGCACTTCGCCGCCCGTACGCCGTTCGGCACCCGCATCGCCCACGGCCTCTATACCGCCGGCCTGATCTCGGCGGTGCTCGGCACGCGCCTGCCCGGCCCCGGCGCCATCTACATCAGCCAGACCCTGAACTTTCGCGCGCCCGTGCGGATCGGCGACACGGTTCAGGTCACCGTCGAGGTGGCCGAACTCGTGCCCGAGCGCCGCCGTGCCCGCCTCAAATGCACCTGCTCCGTCGCCGGCGAGATCGTGCTGGACGGCGAGGCCCTGGTGAAGGTGCCGACCAAGGCCGAGGCCGACCCCCTCGCCATCCGCATGGGCGGCCGCCCGCCGAGCGCCTGACCCGGCCGCACCCCTGACCCGGCCCGTGACCCCGATCCCCATCGACAGCCCGGCCGACGCGCGCCTCGCCCCCTACACGGCCATGCGCGAGCGCGATCTTGTCGGGCGCGCGGGCCGCTTCATCGTCGAGGGCGACGTCACCCTTCGGGTGATGGTTTCGCAGAAGGCGCGGTTCTCGCTGGAATCGATCCTGCTGTCGCCGGAGCGCGTGGACGGCCTCGCCGACATCCTGCCCGACGCCGTCCCGGTCTACGTCGCCGCCAAGGCCGTGATGAGCGCCATCACGGGGTTTCCGATCCATCGCGGCGTTCTGGCGGTGGGGCTGCGCGGCCTGGAGGGCGCCCTTGCGGTGCCGCCCGCCCCGGCGCCGGCCCTCGTCGTCGGCCTCGTCGGATTGACCAACCACGACAATGTCGGCGGCCTGTTCCGCAACGCCGCCGCCTTCGGGGCCGACGCGGTGCTCCTCGACGCCGACACCTGCGATCCCCTCTACCGCAAGGCGATCCGGGTCTCGGCCGGCGCGGCGCTCACGGTGCCGTTCGGGCGCCTGCCCGACGGTGCCGCCTGTCTGGCCTTCGCGCACCATCACGGCCTCATACCCCTGGCGCTCAGCCCCGCCGGGGGCGAGACCCTGTCCGACCTGACGCCGCCGCCCCGCGCCCTCCTGCTCCTCGGCACGGAAGGCCCCGGCCTGCCCGAGGCGCTCATGGCCCGCGCCCGGACCATCCGCATCGCCATGGCGCCCGGCTTCGATTCCCTCAACGTCGCCACCGCCGGGGCGCTCGCCCTGCACCACCTCGCCGCGCACCGGTTGGGATGATGGCATTCCGCGCGATTTTCCACGGGCGCAGCCCCGAATCACCCCCCGCACCGGCACGCGACAATCCGTGGCTCTTGCCCTGCCGGTCGCTACGCTCAAGATTGCACCCGTGTGCCGGTCGGTGTGCGTGGTAAAGCCGGATCGGGCCAGGGGGCGTGATCCAGGCGATCGATGGGGAGTTGTGAGCGTTGCTGCAGTCACGGGATGGCTTGCGGACTTTGTCCGGACGCCGGGTCATCATCGTCGGCGCCGGCCCCGGCGGCCTCGCCACGGCCCTGCTGCTGGCGCGGGCGGGCGTCCACGTCACGCTCCTTGAAAAGGACCCGGCGGTGGGCGGCCGGACCAAGACCGTCGAGGCCCCGGGCGGGTACCGCTTCGACATCGGACCGACCTTCTTCCTCTATCCACAGATTCTCGCCGACATCTTCGAGTCCTGCGGTGAGCGGCTGGAGGACCACGTCAAGCTCGAACGTCTCGATCCGCAATACCACCTCGTCTTCGAGGAGAATGGCGGGATCTCGGGCACGATCCAGGCCACCAACGACATGGCGCGCCTGGAGGCCGAGGTCGCCCGCATCGCGCCGGACGACGCCAAGAACGTGCGCAAGTTCTTCTCCGACAACCGGGTCAAGCTGAAGTTCTTCAAGCCGGTGCTGGAGCAGGCGTTCCACACCCTGCGCAGCATGGCCTCCCCGGCGATGATCGCCGCCCTGCCCCACCTCCATCCGGGGCGCAGCGTCGACAAGGACCTGCAGCGCTACTTCGCCGATCCGCGCGTGCGCCTCGCCTTCGCGTTCCAGACCAAATACCTCGGCATGTCGCCGTTCCGGTGCCCGAGCCTGTTCACCATCCTGTCGTTCCTCGAATACGAGCACGGGGTCTACCACCCCGTCGGCGGCTGCGGCGCCGTCTCGGAGGCCATGGCGGGGCTGGCGCGCCGCATGGGCGTCGACATCCGCCTCGGCGCCAGCGTCGACCGGGTGCTGTTCGAGGGCAAGAAGGCCTGCGGCGTCGTCTGCGGCGGGGAGACGATCCCTGCCGACGCGGTGGTGATCAACGGCGATTTCGCCAAGGTGATCCAGGATCTGGTCCCCCAGTCGCACCGCCCGCGCTGGCGCGACGCCAAGATCGAAAAGGCGCGCCTCTCGTGCTCGACCTTCATGCTCTATCTCGGGATCGAGGGCCCGGCGCCGGAGGCGCTCGGCCATCACACGATCCTGTTGTCGGAGGATTACGCCCGCAACATCCGCGAGATCACCGGTGGCACCCTGCCGATGCAGCCCTCGCTCTACGTCCAGCACGCCGGCTTCACCGACGGCGGCATGGCGCCCCCCGGCCACACGAGTCTCTACGTCCTCGTGCCGGTGCCGAACCTCAAGGCCGACATCGACTGGGCGACCACGCGGCAGACCTATCGCCGCCTCGTCCTCGACCGCTTGAAGATCCTCGGCCTCGGCGACATCGAGGAGCGCATCCGCTACGAGCGCATCGTCGACCCGACGGAGTGGCGCGACGACTTCTTCGTCCACGAAGGCGCCACCTTCAACCTCGCCCACGACCTGATGCAGATGCTCTACTTCCGCCCGCACAACCGCTTCGGGCCCGGCCTCTACCTCGTCGGCGGCGGCACCCATCCGGGCTCGGGCCTGCCGGTGATCTACGAGGGCGCGCGCATCACCGCCCGCCTGCTCATCGAGGAGTTGTCGGCCGGCCGCGTCGGCGCAGAAGCGGCCGGCGTGCCGAACACGGCGCCGCTCGCCACCTCCGGCGACGCCGCGTGACGCATCTCATCGCGGGCGCCGCCTGCCTCGCCCTCTGCCTCATCGCCGGGTCCGCTCGGGCGGCCACCGTCGAGGTGACCGTGGATGGGATCGAGCCCGTGCCCTCCACACTCTACGTCGCCCTGTGCCAGGGCGGCCTGTCGGAGGCCGAGTGCCGGACCGGCCAGGACGCGCCCGTGCGGGCCGCGAGCCAGCGCGTAGTGTTCGAGGGTGTGGCGCCCGGCGCCTACGCGGTGGCGGCGTTCCAGGACCTGAACGGCGACCGCCGCCTCGACCGCACCGGCCTCGGCCTGCCCACCGAGCCCTACGGCTTCTCCGGGGCGCCCGAGCGCACGGCCCGGCCGGATTTCGCCCGTGCCCAGATCGCCGTGCGCGAGCCCGGGCTGGCCTTGCGCGTGCGCCTGGTCCGCGCCCTGCCCCGCCGCTGACCGCCCCCGTGCCGTCCGACGCACCCCTGGTCGTGGTCCGGGGGGCCACCCTGAACTACCGCGACCGGCGCGTCCTCGACGGCGTCGACCTCGACCTGTGCGCCGGCCGCACCGTGGCGCTGCTCGGCCCCAACGGGGCCGGCAAGACCTCCCTCATGCGCCTCGTCGCCGGGCGCCTCGCCCCGCAGGCCGGCAGCGTGCGCATCGCCGGGTGCGATCCGTTCGCGACCCACGCCGCCCGCCGGGCCATCGGCTGGGTGCCCCAGGACATCGCCCTCTATCCCCGCCTCACGGTGGCGGAGAACCTCGACGTGTTCGCCCGCTTGGCCGGCCTTTCGCGGCACGCGCGTCGCGCCGCACTGGCGGAGGCCCTCGACCTCACGGACATCGCCGACGTCGCCGGGCGCCCCGTCGGCCTGCTGTCGGGGGGCTACCAGCGCCGGGTCAACATCGCCGCGAGCCTCATGGCCCGGCCCCGCCTCGTTCTCCTCGACGAGCCGACGCAGGGGGTCGATCTCCACGCCCGCGCGGCGATCCACGCCGTGCTGGAGCGCCTGCGCCGCGAGGGCGCCGCCCTCCTCGTCGCCACCCACGACTTCGCCGAGGCCGAGCGCCTCGCCGACCGGGCGGCCTTCCTCGCGCGAGGCCGCATCGTACGCGAGGGCGCCCTGCCCGACCTCCTGGGCCGCCTCCGCGACGGCGCCCCCGAGCACGAGATCGCGTTGTCCAGCCCCGCCCTGGGCCCCGCCGAAGCGGCCCTGCGGCGCGCCGGATTCGGCCCCGTGGACACCGGCCTGACCTGGCGGGCGCATCCGGGCGCCGGCTCGCGCCTCGAAGCCGCCGGCCAGTGCCTCGAAGCCGCCGGCCAGTGCCTCGAAGCCGCCGGCCCGCGCCTCGACGCGGCCGCCTTGCTCGCCGCCCTGCGTGCCGAGGGCGTCCCCGTCGCCGAGATCCGCATCCGCGCGCCCGGCCTCGAGGCGGTCTACCGCGACGCCCTCGGCCTGTGGGACCCGGCCGACCCCGTCCGCCTTCGCCGCCAGGAGAGCGTCGCGTCATGATCGCCGCCGCCTTCCGGGTGATGCTGCTCGGCCTCGTGCGCGACCGCGCCGCCCTGGTCATGGCCTTCGTGCTGCCGACCGTGATCTTCGTGATCTTCGCCGCGATCTTCTCCGGCGCGATCGGCGAGCGCATCCGCATCCATCTCGGTCTCGTCGACCTCGCCCGGACGGCGACGACGGAGCGCCTCGTCACCGCCCTGGAGGCCGACCCGACGCTTCGGATCGCACGCCTGTCCGTCAGCGACGTCGCGGGTGCCACCGCCGCCGTGCGCCGGGGCGAGGTCGACGTCGCCCTGGTCCTGCGCGGCGACCTCGATGCCGCCCCGGCCGGCGCCGCCCCGGCCGACCAGCCCGTGGTGCTCGTCGAGAACCCGGCACGGGCGCTGGCCACCCCCATCGCGCTCGGCCAGTTCCAGCGGGTGCTGAACGCGGCCCTGCCGGACGTGGTGCTGGCCCGGATCGTCGCCGACGTGGAGCGGACGGGCAAGATCGGCGCCGACGAGCGCGCCTTCCTGACCCAGGCCTTCGCCGAGCAGCGCGCCCGCAAGGAGCCGTTCTCCTTCGCGTCCCTGGTGGAGCTGCGCACCACGGCCACGGGCGGCGGCAACGACCGGGTGAGCTACTACGCGGGCGCCATCGCGGCGGTGTTCCTGCTGTTCGCCGCCATGCAGGGGGCGATGTCCCTGGTGGAGGAGCGCCAGGGCGGCCTCGCCGACCGCCTCACCGCGGCTCCCGGCGGCCTCGCCGTCATCGTGCTCGGCAAGTTCGCCTTCCTGGTCGTCCAGGGCATGCTCCAGGCCGGGCTGATCTTCGCCGCCGCGAGCCTCTTGCACGGCGTCGACCTGAAGCCCCACTGGGGGGCGTGGCTCGTCACCACGTTCCTCGTCGCCGCCATGGCGGCCGGACTGGCGCTGGCCGCCTGCGCCGCCGCCGCCACCCGCCAGCAGGCGCACCTCGCCTCGACCTTCGGCGTCCTCCTGCTGTCGGCGGTGGGCGGCAGCATGGTCCCGCGCTTCCTCATGCCGCCCTGGCTGCAGCAGGCGGGCTGGTTCACCCCCAACGCCTGGGCCATCGAGGCCTACCAGACCGCGCTCGGTGAAGGCGTCTCCGCCGCCCTGCCCGCCTGGGGCGTGATGATCGCGGTCGCGGCGGTGAGTTTGGTGGCGGCCGTGGGGCTGGTTTCGCGCCGGGTGACGTGAGGGGGGCTCTCGTTGAAGTTGTGGCGCACACGTGGCATCGTGCGCGACGATGATGGAGCCTTCGATGGCCGATTCCCGCTTCCGATCGATCGAGTCCGCGCTGACGGACATCGTCAGGGATGAACGTATCCTCGGGGGAACACCCGTGCTGGCGGGCACGCGTATTCCGGCCGAGAACATCGCCGCCTATCTTCGCGTCGGCCACACGCCCCTGGAGATCCGGGCCGATTATCCCGCCCTGCCGGCCGATGGGATCGCGGCTGTCGAGGCCTGGGCCGCCGTCGAATACGGGTCCGATTGGAAGTCCGCGGTGGTCAACGCCCGCGCGTGATACGACTGCTGATCGACGAATGTCTCTCGACCGCCCTCGTGGCCGTCGCCCGCGAATGCGGTTACTCCGTCGATCACGTCAGCTACCTGGGCCTCGCGGGGTATCAGGATCGGAGCCTGATCCCCGTGATCGAAGCGGGCGATTATTGCTTCGTCACCAACAACCGCTTGGATTTCCTGCGTCTCTATGGGCGCCAATCCTTGCACAACGGCTTGATCGTGATCGTGCCGAACACCCACCGCAGGGCACAGATCGAACTCTTCGGACGCGTGCTCGATGCCCTGAGCGATGGACTCGATCTCATCAATCATGTTCTGGAGATCGAGGCCGACGGCCGCATCACCTACGCTCCTCTACCGTGACAGGGCTAATCTAAGACAGGGCCAAGCGTCGGATCGTCGGTCGCGCCTCCACGCCGCCGCGACGGGGTAACGCGTTGACCCCCGTCGCCGGCGGCCTAGCTTCGATCGTACAGAGCGGCTTTCGTCCGCACCGGGAGTAACGTGAACATGCGGGCTGGGTCTTCGGTCGCCGTCGTCGGCGCGGGGTTGGGCGGCCTCGCGGCGGCCTGCGTGAGTGCGGCGCGCGGCCACACGGTCACGCTCTACGACAAGAACGACTGGCTCGGCGGCAAGGCGGCGGTGCTGCACGAGGGCGGGTTCCGGTTCGACATGGGACCGACCATCCTCACGGTACCGAAGGTGCTGGAGCGCATCTTCCAGGAGGCCGGGCGCGACATCCGCGACTACCTCGACCTGCGCCGCCTCGATCCGCAATGGCGCTGCTTCTTCGACGACGACACCCGGATCGACCTCATGGCCGACGTGCCCACCATGGCGGCCTCCATGGACCGGTTCGCCCCGGGCACGGGCGCCGGGGAGGGCTACACGAAGTTCATCGAGATCTCCGAGCACCTGCACGGCGTCTCGAACAAGTTCTTCTTCTGGAAGGCGGTAGAGGACCTGTTCGACACCATCGACATCCGGGCCAACATGAACCCCGGGACCCTGCGGGACGTGCTGTCCCTGCGCATGGGCTCCTCGGTGGCCGGCACCATCCGGTCCAAGGTCAAGGACGCGCGCCTCGCCCAGATGCTCGACCACTTCGTGCAGTATGTCGGCTCGTCGCCCTACGGCGCGCCGGCGGTGCTCTGCGCCATCGCCCACATGCAGACGGCCGAAGGCGTGTGGTACCCCATGGGCGGCACCCGCGCGGTGGCCGAGGCGTTGTCGAAGCTCGCCGGCGAGCTCGGCGCCACCCTGCGGCCGGGCGACGAGGTCACGGGCATCGCCATCGAGAACGGCGCCGTGAAGGGCGTGCGGACCGCCGCCGGCACCACGCCGTTCGACGCCGTGATCTCCAACATGGACAGCGTGCGGACCTACCGCGAGCTCGTCGGCGGCGCCGTCGGCAAGGCCTACGAGAAGAAGTCCTTCGAGCCGGCCTGTTCGGGCGTGGTGCTCTACCTCGGGTTAAACAAGCGCTACGACCACCTCAGCCACCACGACTTCGTCTTCTCCCGCAACCCGGAGGAGGAGTTCGACTACATCTACCGCAAGGGCGAGCCGGCGCCGGATCCGACGGCCTACCTCGCCGCCCCCTCCTCCACCGATCCGAGCGTGGCGCCGGAGGGCGGCGAGGCCCTCTACGTCCTCGTCCACACGCCCTACCTCCGGCCGCATCACGACTGGTCGAAGATGTTCCCGGCCTACCGGCAGGTGATCCTCGACAAGCTGAAGCGCACGGCCGGCATGCCGGACCTGGAGGAGCGCATCGTCGTCGAGCGCCACCTCACGCCGCAGGACATCCACGAGCGCTACAAGGTCTTGAACGGGGCGATCTACGGCCTCGCCTCCCACGGCAAGTTCATGGGCGCGTTCAAGCCCGGCAACCGATCGCGGCAGGTGCGGGGGCTCTACCTCGCCGGCGGCGCGGCTCATCCCGGCCCCGGCATGCCCATGGTGATGATGTCGGGCTGGATCGCGGCCGACGCCCACGATACCGATGCCCAGACGATCGCGTCCCTCGAAGGGAACCGGGCGAGCGCTTAGGGACCGGACGGTGTCGGCCCCGGCCCGCTCGCGGTTCGTATGGCGGTTCATGGTCGGTTATTTCGACCGGTTCCTGCGCCGCCACATGAACGCCCTGCGCCTCGCGCGCTGGGGCGTGCCGGATTGCGCCGGCCATCCCGGGCCCGTCGTGGTCTATTGCAACCACCCGGCCTGGTGGGATGCCGCCGTGGTGATCCTGCTCGCCGGGCGGCTGTTTCCGAAGCGCGCGAGCTACGCGCCGTTCGATGCCCGGATGCTGGCGCGCTACGCGATCTTCGCCCGCATCGGTGCCTTCCCGGTGGACCTCGACTCGGCGCGCGGCGCGGCCCAGTTCCTCCGCTCGTCGCGAAACATCCTGGCGCAGCCGGATGCGATGATGTGGATCACCGCACAGGGGCGCTTCGCCGATGTCCGCGCTCGGCCCCTGGACCTCCGGGGCGGCGTCGCCCGCCTGCCCGAACTCGGACCCGACACCCTGTTCGTGCCCCTCGCCCTCGATTACGCCTTCTGGGAGGAGCGCGGCGCCGAGGCTTGCGCCGCCTTCGGCGCGCCGATCCGAGCTTGCGACCTCCAGTCCCTCCCCCGGCCCGAGCGCCTCGCCCGCATGGAGGAGGCGCTGACGGCGACCCTCGACCGCCTCGCCGCCGACGTCATCGCCCGTGACCCCGCCCGCTTCACCGCCCTCGTCTCGGGCGCCAAGGGGGTCGGGGGCGTGTACGATTGGGGACGGCGCTTGCGCGCGGCCCTGACGGGGCGCCGCTTCGAGCCCGCCCACCGCGTCGAGGAAGATCTGTTGCGCGAGAAAGACCGCACGCCGTGATCCTCGCCCTCGCGATCGCTTCGGTGCTGCTTGCCCTCCTGCCGGCTATTCTCACCGCCGTGAACCTGTTCGCCCTGCGCACGCCGGTGCCCGACACCGCTCGCCTTCCGGTGTCGGGTGGGAGCCACGGGTCCCCACACCTTCCAGGAGAGGGACAGGGTGAGGTGTGTGGATTGTCCGGAGATGTCCCACACCTCACCCCAGCCCTCTCCTTGCAGGAGAGGGGGGCGCTCGCGGCTCACGGCGCCCCATCGCCGACGTCTGAATCCCATCAGCCGGGCGCTGACAACGAAGCGCCCCGCGTGTCGATCCTCATCCCGGCCCGGGACGAGGCCGCCACCATCGCCCACACCGTGCGGGCGGCGCTCGCCAGCACGGGCGTCGCTATCGAGGTGCTGGTGGGCGACGACCATTCCACCGACGCTACCGCCGCCATCGTGCGCGACATCGCCGCCACCGACCCGCGCCTGCGGCTCGTGGCGATCCCGCCCCTGGCCGAGGGCTGGACGGGGAAGAATCACGCCTGCGCGGTGCTGGCCGGGGCGGCACGCGGGGCGCACCTGCTGTTCATCGACGCCGACGTGACCCTGGCGGCGGCGGCGGCGGCGGCGCTGGCCGCCTACGCCGTCCGCACGGAGTCCGCCCTCGTCAGCGCGGTACCGCGTCAGCGCATGGGGACGCTCGGCGAATGGCTCACGGTGCCGATGATCGGCTTCCTCCTCGTGGGCTACCTGCCGGTGCCGATGATGCGCGCCTCCCTCCGCGCGTCCCTCGGGGCGGCCTGCGGCCAGCTCGTCCTCGTCGACCGGTCGATCTACGCCGCCACCGGCGGGCACGGCGCCATCCGGGGCTTCCTCCACGACGGCGTGCTGCTGGCCCGTACCTTGCGCGGGGCGGGCCACCGCACCGATCTCGTGGCCGGGCACGCGCTCGCCACCTGCCGGATGTACCGGACCTGGCGCGAGTGCTGGGCCGGCTTCTCGAAGAACGCCCACGAGGGCATGGCGACGCCGCGCGCCTTGCCCGTCTGGACCGGGCTGCTGTTCACCGCCCACATCCTGCCGGTGCTGCTGCTGGTCCTGTTCGGCTTCGGCCTCGTCGCGCCCGGGGCGGCGGCCCTTGCGCTCGTCGCCTTCCTGTTCTCCCTCGGCACGCGCGCCGCGATCACGCGCGCCATGCGCGAGCCCCTCGTGACGATCCCGCTGCATCCCGTCGCCGTCGCCGTCGCCCTGGCGATCCAGTGGAACGTGCTCCTGCGCCGCAAGGCCGCCGGCGCCGCCGTGTGGAAGGGCCGGAGCTACCCGCTGAACGGGGCCTGATCCGTCTCTTCGGCGATCCACGCCGCCGTGTCCGGGTCGGCGCCCACCACCGGAAGATGTAGGATGATCGGCGTCTCGTAGGGGTGGCGTTCCTTGAGGGCGGCACTGAGCGGCTCGGCCAGGGCCTCGCGGCTCTTGATCAGGGCCACCACCTCGTCGGCCCGCTCCACCGCCCCCTTCCAGGCATAGACCGAGCGCATCCCCGGCAGCACGTTGACGCAGGCCGCCAAACGCAGGCGCACCAGGGCCTCGCCGACGGCGAGCGCCATCTCGGCATCCGGGAAGGTGGTGTAGACGAGGAGTGGACGCTCCATGCTATGGGTCCTCCAGCGATGGGTCTCGTGATCGCGCAGCGGCGGGTGTGCCGGCCACCGGCGCGTTGCGACGCCGAGCGTGGTTGGGTCAACAGGGCGGACGAGGGTTCATGTCGCGGCGTTTCAACACGATCGCGTTCATCGCGAGCCCGACGTCGGATGCGCGCCAGGCGGCCGACGCCCTGATGCGCCGCTACGACCACGTGCCGCCCGAGGAGGCGGACGTGGTGGTGGCGCTGGGCGGCGACGGCCTCATGCTCCAGGCGCTCCACCGCTTCATGGATGCCGGCACGCCGATCTACGGCATGAACCGCGGCACCGTCGGCTTCCTCATGAACGAGTACCGCGAGGAGGACCTCCTCGAACGGCTGGAGAACACCAAGCGCAGCCGCATCCATCCGCTGCTGATGGAGGCCGTGGACACGGAGGGGCGCCGACACCGGGCGCGGGCCCTCAACGAAGTCTACATGCTGCGCCAGACCCATCAGACGGCGAAGCTACGGATCTCCGTCGACGGCCACGTGC
Source organism: Methylobacterium sp. Leaf112 (assembly GCF_001423295.1). GTDB lineage: Bacteria > Pseudomonadota > Alphaproteobacteria > Rhizobiales > Beijerinckiaceae > Methylobacterium. The sequence continues at coordinate 79,431 of NZ_LMNG01000032.1, forward strand.
GCCTGCCCGAACTCATCGCCGATGGGGTTCTGGCGGCGACGCCGGCCGGCTCCACCGCCTACAACCTGTCCGTGGGCGGCCCGATCCTTCCCCTCAACGCCCGCCTGCTGGCGCTGACGCCGATCTCGTCCTTCCGCCCGCGCCGCTGGCACGGGGCCCTCCTGCCCGATCACGCCCGCATCTTCATCGAGGTGCTCGACGCCGAGCACCGGCCCGTGGCGGCGGTAGCCGACCACACGGAGTTTCGCCGGGTCGCCACCGTGGAGACTTGGCTCGACCACGCCACCAACCTCGTGCTCCTGCACGACCCCGGCCACAGCCTCGACGAGCGGATCCTGCGCGAGCAGTTCGGCTGACGCCTGGGACGGTCTGCCGTTCGGCCGAGGCGCCGGTTCCCCGGTACGTCGGCCGACGCCTCAGGCCGCGAGGCGGACGCGCTCCCGGTCGGCGCGGTAGCTCGCCACCAGGGCGTTCGGGATCGTGTCGAGGATATCCGCGACAGTCGCGGCGCGGGCGGCCTCGTCCGCGCGCTCGGCCGCCCGCTGCTTTTCCGCCCGGTCCTCCTGGAACTGCGCCAGGATCGCGCGCGGCAGGGCTTCGAGGATGAGGCCGACGGGATCGCTCCGAGATGCGACGGGCGCGTCCTCGGCCGCGACGGCGTCCGGGATGTCGGTCGAGGCGGACGCGGCGTCGCCGTCGGCGATGGGCCCGAGGGCCGGCGGGGCTTCGCGGCTCTCCGGGGCTTCGGGCGCCTCCGGCAGATCCGCAAGCTCCGAGTCCCCAAGCTCCGAGTCCCCAAGCTCCGAGTCCGCGTCGTTCGAATCCGCGAGGGCCATGTCCCCGAGGTCCAGGGGCGCGTGCTGCTCCGAGGCCGTCGGCCTTCCCCAGGTGGGCTGCGTCTCCGGGCGCGGCGCGGTCTCCGAAGGGTCGACCGCGGCCGCGGGGGGCTCCCGGTGGCCGGTGATCTCGGCGGTCTCCCGAAGCATCCGGCTCATGGCGGCCGCGTGCTGCGGAACGGGCGGGACCTGCTGCTGCGCCTCGCGCCACTCGGCGTCGAGGATTTCCGACTCGACCGCCCGCAGGTCGAGGGGCTGCGCGTCGACGTCCGTCGTGTCGAAATCCTGCGGGCCGGAGAGGAGTCCGTCGAACGCCGGCATGCCGAAGATCCGTGCCTCGGGGAAATCCGTCGCCGCCGGGGGCGCCAGGGCCGCGCGCTCGGTCATCGTCCGGGTCCGCGTACGCGCGGCGTCGCGGGCCGCTTCCGCCTCGAAGCGGGCGAGCAGCGCCATCACGCCCTGGGCCTCGGCGAAGGGCATGCTCTCGCAGGCGGTGAGGGCCCGCTCGATCATCAGGCGCGACAGGGCGGCGCCGTGGGCGGCGGTCTCGCCCCGGCCGGCCTCGCGCCAGGCCGAGAGGGCGGCGGAGAAGGCCGGCAGCAGGGGCTCGGGCAGGCCGGCCTTGCGGTGGAGGGCAGCGTAGGCGGCGTTGGCCCCCTCGTGCATGAGGCCCGCGACCCGTCCCGCCGGGAGGCCGGCGAGGTCGGCGAGGGCCGTCTCGGCGAACGGCATGTGGCCCGACAGGATCGCCCGCAGGATCAGGCCGGCGTTGAGCTGGCCGTGCCGGCGCAGGTGGGCGACGAGGCGGGCGAGATCGATGGGGTGGGCACCGACGCTGAAGGCCAGGGTCGCGCGCTCGCGCGCCTCGCGGCCGGCCCGCTCGCCCCGGGCGGGCGTCAGCCAGCCCGACGCCACGGCGAGGCGCGCCAGGGATTCGGCGACCCGGTCCGTGCAAGCCTGGCGGACTTCGAGGGGAAGGTGGGGCCGCGCCAGCACCGCCTCGCGCAAGGCCGCGTCGTCGCCGTGGCGGGCGACGAGGCGCAGGAGGCTTCCGGTGGTGACGCCGGCGCTGTGGTTGCCCACCAGGGCCGTGAGGGCGACGGGGCCGGCGATCTCCGCCATGGCGCCCGCCACCGCGTGCGACAGGTCGCGCCGCTCGGCGATGGCCCGGCGCGTGGCCTCGCAGCCGATGGCGACGCCGTCGACGAGGTCGGCATCCGTGAGGACGGGGGAGCGCCTGAGGACGATGCCGGCGATGTCCGGCAGGTCTCCCGCCAGGGCCACCACGAGGGAGCGCGGCGCGGCGGCGCTCGCCGCGCAGGCTTCGGCCAGCGCCCGGCGCACCATGGGGGCGGGATCGTCGAGGAGCGCGAGGATCGTGGCCTCGGTCTCGCCCGCCGTATCGGGGGCGAGGCCGCCGTGCAGGGTGGCCCGCACCAGGGCGCCGGCCGCCTCCGCCCGGCGCGCGGCCGAGGCGTGCTGCGTCAGGGCGAGGAACTGGCGGATGATCATGGGCCGCTCCGGGCGGTGAAGAGGGAGGAATCGAGGGGGGCGCCGGTCCGGGCGACCGAGGCGGTGGTGAACTCGGCCGGCCGCCGCGGCGGCAGCGGCGCGTCCACGAGGGCGGGGCCGGATGCGGGCGTCGAGGTCTGCGCCGCCTGGGTGGCGGAGACCGCCGTAGGGGCCGCCGCCGCCGTCGGCGCCGGTGCTGTCGCGGGCAGGACGGTGTCCGCCGTGCCGTCCGAGCGCGGGAAGTAGGTCGGCGCGGGTCGGCCGTCGGTGACGGCCCGGCCCTGCTCCGACGCGGCTCTGCCTTGCCAGAGCTTGGCCACCCCCTCCGAGATGGCGCCCTGGCGCTTGTCGGTCTGGAACAGGGAGCGCAGGCCCCCGTCGAGGGAGGCGTAGGCGGTGGGAGCCTCGGGCAGCACAATGGGGCTCGCAGGCGCCGATCCGCCCGCCTGGGCCGGAGACGCGCCCACGGGACCCGCCGTGGTGCGGGCCGTCGACAGGAGGGCGTAGAGTTCGGCGGCCCCCCGTGCCCGGCCGGTCTTGTCGTAGAACAGGTTGCGGTTGGCGGCGGCCGCCTCCGGCATGTCGAGGGCGGCGACGCGGGCCGGGCTGGCCTGGGCGGTGTTGATGAGGGCGGCGGCCCCGCGGGCCCCGAGGACGTGGGCGGCGTAGAGGTCGCCCCCCGTGGGTTCGCGGCCCAAAGCCGCCGTCAGGGCTTCGCCGTTGCGCTGGGTCAGGGCGCCCGCCAGGGTCGCGGCGGTCTTGGGGTCGCGGCGCAGATCGAGGATGGTCTGGCGTGCGTCCGGGTCGGCCACCGTGTAGGTGCCGTCGGGGCGCGTCGTGATGGCGTCGGCGTAGGTCTGGAGGCCGAGCTTCGGCCCGGCGTTCTTCATGGTGCCGAGCCAGGTCTGCTCGATGAACTGGAACAGGCCCGTGGCCGAGGAGGTCCCGGCCTTGGCCGTGGGATTGAGGGCGGATTCGCGCTGGGCCGTCGCCAGGAGGTAGTCGAAGCCCACCCCGGAGCTCTGCGCCCCGTCCCGGATCGCCTCGACGACGGCCGAACCGGCGCCCGAGGCCGTGCCCGACGCCGCGCGCGTGCCCGCATCCCGGGCGGAGCCGGTGTCGCGGGCGGTGGCGGGGGGCGTGGTGAACAGGAACATGCGCCGTCCGGCTGAAGGCACGGCGCCGTGGTGGCGGCCTGTCCTTCGGGTCGGACTTTGCTCAACTATGGTAAAGGAAGCTTAAAGGGGTCGCGGCCGGGACATTGTTCAATCCGGCGCAAGGTAGCGTCGGCGCGCCCAGCCCAGGAGTGGGCCGGCCTTGACCCGGCACCAGGTCAGGCCGCTCGGGGTGTCGCTGGTGCAACCGAAGCCGCGCAGGTGCGCGCCGGCCGGCACCTGCCCGAGGGACGGGGCGGCGGCGTCCGGCGTCTCGCGGATCGTCAGGCCCTCGCCCCGCGGCAGGCCGTCGACCCGGAAGGCCTCCACGGCGTGGGCGGGTCCCGCCAGGACCAGGGCGATCAGCATGAGGGGCAGGCGCATGGCGGGCTTCAGGAGCGGTGCACGCCCATCATCGCCGTCAGACCGCCATCGACGGGCAGGACCGCGCCGGTGACGTAGGCGGCCCCCGCCCCCATGAGGAAGACGGCGAGCGCCGCCACCTCCTCCGGACGGGCGAAGCGCCCGGCGGGAATCTGGCGCTCCATGCCGGCGCGGTGGGCGGCGTAGGGGGCCATCATGCCGGTGTCGATGAAGCCCGGCGCGATGACGTTCACGGTCACGCCGCGCTTGGCCGATTCGATGGCGAGCGTCCGGCAATAGGCGATGAGCGCGCCCTTGCTCGCCGCGTAGGCGGCGTTGCCGGGGTTCGCCCGCAGCGCCGCCACCGAGCCGATGGCGACGATGCGGCCCGAGCGCGCCCGGATCATGCCGCGCACCAGGGATTTGGCCAGCCGCGTCAGGGACCAGAAATTCACCTGCATGGCGGCTTCCGCCCGGTCCTGATCGAGCATGGCCGCCAGCGCGTCGGAGGATTGCCCGGCATTGTGGACGAGGCCGTAGAAGCCCGTCTCCTCGTGATCCGCGCAGAACGCCTCGATGGCGTCGCGGTCGGCGAGGTCGAGGGCGTGGGCCGTTACCGCGCGGTCGGGATGGGCGGCCGCCAGCTCGGCCACCAGGGCCTCGGCGGCGGGCGCCGACGAGCGGTAGGTGAAGGCGACGTCGTGGCCGGCGCCGACGAGCGCCCGCACTAGGGCGGCGCCGAGGCCGGACGCGCCGCCGGTGACGAGGATGCGGGTGCTCATGCGGGCTCGTCCCCGAGCACGAGGCAGGTGTTCTGCCCGCCGAAGCCGAAGGAGTTCGAGAGCACGCGGGACACCCGCGCGTCGCGGGCGGTGGCGACCACGTCCAGCGGGATCGCCGGGTCCGGCACCAGGTAGTTGATGGTCGGCGGGATGCGGCCGTGCGTGATCGTGAGGAGCGAGACCACGGCCTCGATGGCCCCGGCCGCCGTCAGGGTGTGGCCGATCATCGACTTGTTGGACGAGATCGGCAGGCGGCCGATGCGCGCCCCGAACACGGCGGCGCAGCCCATGGCCTCCATCTTGTCGTTCTCCGGCGTCGAGGTGCCGTGGGCGTTGACGGTGTCGATGGCGTCGGGGCCGACACCGGCATCGTCGAGGGCCGCGCGGATCGCCGCGATGCCGGGCGCGCCGTCGGGGCTGGAGCGGGTGCGGTGGAAGCCGTCGCCCTTCTCGCCGCAGCCGAGGACGTAGCCGAGGATCTTTGCCCCCCGCGCCCGCGCGGCTTCGGCGTCCTCCAGCACCAGGGCGCCGGCGCCCTCGCCCATGACGAAGCCGTCGCGGTTCTTCGAGAACGGCTTCGAGGCACCCTCCGGCGGGTCGTTCTGGGTGGAAAGGGCGGAGAGCAGGGAGAAGCGGATCAGGGATTCGGGGTTCACCGAGCCGTCGGTGCCGATGCACAGGGCCGCCGTCACCTCGCCCCGGCGGATCGCCTCGACGCCGAGCTGGATCGCGGTGGCCCCCGAAGAGCAGGCGGTGGAGAGCGAGATGGGCGAGCCCCGGGTGCCGAACCGGTCGGCGATGTTCTCCGCCACGGTGCCGAAGATGAAGAGGTCGTGCCACGCGTCGAAGCGGCGGCTGGCGGCGGCGCGCTGGAGGTCGGCGTAGGTGATCGGCCCGTCCTGGCCCGACGCCTCCGCCATGGCCCGGCGCTGGGGCCATTCCATCTCGACGGGCGGCACGGCGATGAACAGCGCACCGGGAAAGTCGCCTTTCGGACCGAGTCCGGATTGCGCGACGGCCTCCTCGGCGGCGGCTTCGGCGAAGCGCTGCGACAGGGCGGGGGCGACGAGCGGATCGGTGTCGAGGAAATCGACGGTGCCGGCGATGCGGGTGCGCAGGCCCTCCGTGGGGAAGCGCGCGATGGTGTGGATGCCCGAGCGCCCGGCGGTGAGGGCCGCCCAATTGTCGGCCTGGCCCTGGCCGAGGGAGGTCACGATGCCGAGGCCCGTGACCGCCACCAGGGGGCGGCCCTTGCTGTCGCGAAAGGAAGCGTTCGTCATCGCGCCGTTCTACACCGTTTCACGGATCTTGGGGCCTGGGGCCGGGGTACCGCTCTCCCCCACGTGACCTACCGAATCCGAACGCATGTCGCGTTCTCGCCGTCGTCGGGGCAGCGGGTTACGGACGGCACCCGGCTTCAAGGGGCGATGCGCAACGGGGCTCCCTCCCCTGAAAGGAGAAGGTTGGGGTGAGGTGTGCGAACTCTCCGAAAGGGTCACACACCTCACCCTGTCCCTCTCCTTCCAGGAGAGGGGACCTGCGCTGCCCGAGAGAACTCTGAACCCTGGCAGCCACTCGGGTGAAATCCCAGTGCCGTCCATCAGGCCGCACAGACGCGGAGTACGCCCTCGCCGCGGCGGTGGCCGATGGTGGTGACGGCGACCTCGCGGGCCCGACCCTGCGCCACCAGCCCGGCCGCCAAAGCCGCGCCGAAGGGCGCCGTCACTTCGAGCGTGTGGCCGGTGATGTCGCCGAGCGCCGTCACGGGGATGCCGAGCGCGAGGCGGCCGAGGGCCGCGCCCTCCTCCGCCGTGATCCCGCCGACGCCCGTGGCGCCGGAGAGGACGTGGTCGGGGGCCTCGAATCCGGCGTCGCGCCACAGGGTCTCGACGCTCCGCGCCGTGGCGCCGGGGGCGCGGCGGGTGCGGTCGCTGCGAACCGGCATGAGCCGGGCGAGCGCCTTCGCGCCGCGGGCGCGGGCGTGGTCGGCGGATTCGAGGACCAGGAAGGCGGCGCCGCTGCCGAGGATGAACCCGCCCTCCCCCTCGCTCTCTCGGGAGAACACCGGGCGGAAGGGTTTGGCGCGCAGGTATCCGCCCATCTCGTGGACCACCATCACGTCCGGCCGCTCGGCGCTGTAGGACCCGCCCACGAGCATGCAGTCGACCTGGCCCGAGGCGATGCGGGCCTGGGCGATACGCAGGGCATCGGTGCCGGCGGCCTCCTCGCCCATGAAGGTGCGGGACGCGCCCGTGACCCCGTGGACGATGGCGATGTTGCCGGCGAGCAGGTTCGAGAGCTGGGCGAGGAACAGGGTCGGGCGCAGGTCGTTGAGCAGGCGCTCGTTGAGGTAGGCGCCCGGGTCCGCGGCGTCGCGAAGCCCCGTCAGGATCGCCCCGTCCACCTCCGTGTCGCGCTCGCCGCCGCCGCAGGCCACGACGAGGTGCATGGCGCCCTTCAGGGCCGCGTCGCCCTTCAGGCCCGCCGAATCGAGGGCGAGGCCGGCGGCGTAGACGCCGAGGCGCTGCCACGGCTCCATCTGGCGCTGGTCGGATTTTTTCGGGATCTGCCCGTCCAGCGCCAGCGGCGCCACGGGATGCACCGTGTAGGGGGCGAAGCGCTCGGTGTCCGTCCGGGCCGGGGCGCCGGCGTCCAGGGCGTCGAGATGGGCCGCGATGCCCTCGCCCGCGCAGGAGACGAGACCGAGGCCGGTGACGACGACGTCGTTCATGCTGGCTCCGGTTCCGTCGTGAGCCCCGCGAGAGCCAGGAGGCCGATCCGCTGCGCCCGCGCCCGCATGGGCGCGTCGAGGCCGTCGGGGAACGGCATGGTGCGGAAGCGCAGTTCGGCGTTGCAGAGCGGCTTGCCGTCGTGCCGGATGGCCGCCTTGGTCACGGCGTAGCCCGAGCCGTCATGCTCCAGGCTCGCCTCCACGGCGAGCTCGGCGCCGGGCCCGACGAAGGCGCGGAACCGCGCCTTGTCCACGCCCATGAGGAACGGCATCTGGCGGAAGTCGAGATGGGCCAGGATGAGGTAGCCCGAGGCCTGCGCCATGGTCTCGGTGAGCAGCACGCCCGGCACCAGGGGGTGGCCGGGGAAGTGCCCCTCGAAGACCGGGCTCTCCAGGGGCACCCGGGCCTCGGCCTCGATCCGGCCGGCGGCCCGGTCGAGGACCGTGACCGCGTCGATCATCTCGAAATATTCGAGCCGCATGGCTGAGGTTCCGGCGGCTTCAGGAGGCTTTGGCGGCCTTCTCGGCCACGAGGGCGTCGATGCGGGCGCAGAGGTTCTTCAGGACGAAGTATTCTTCGGCCGGGACCTTGCCCTCGTTGACCTCCTGGGTCCAGCGCTCGAGGGGCAGCTTGATCCCGAAGGCCTTGTCCACCGCGAAGGCGATGTCGAGGAAGGCGAGGCTGTCGATGCCGAGATCGTCGATGGCGTGGCTCTCTGGCGTGATGGTGTCGCGCGGGATGTCGGCGGTGTCGGCGATGATTTCCGCGACGCGGTCGAAGGTGGCGGTCTGGGTCAGGTCGGACATGCGTTCTCGCCGTGTTTGCTGGATATCCCGCCGCCCCGTTCCGCGCCGACGTGGGGCGGACCTCAAGGCCGGCCCATGATGCCCGGTGCCCCCGGTCGCGCAGCATGCCCTGCCGGACGACGCCGCGCGCCGTCCCCGAAAGATGAAGGCGGTCCCTTACACGAGGGGGGTAGACCGGGCAACCGTGCCGCTTGCCCGGGGCGGCCTCCGGATCGTGAGCGCGGGGTCATTCCGCACACGGCGTCGGCGGCCTAGATGAGGGCTCGGCCGTCCGCCGCGGACGCCGCCGTCCTCCGAGGCTTTCCCATCCATGCCCCTTCCCCCTCGCACCGCCGATCCGGCGCCGGCTCCCCCTCCGCCCGGTGCCCTGACGCCGCGGGCGCAGGGCGTCGCCCGCATCCTCCTCGTGGTGGGCCTCGCCGCCCTCGGGCTCTGGGTGCTGCACCCGTTCCTGCCGGCCCTGGCCTGGGCGGTGATCCTCGCCATCGCCCTGTGGCCCCTCTACGCCCGGGCCGAGCGGCGCTGGCCGCCGGGACGGCACAACCTGCTGCTGCCGAGCCTGTTCACCCTGGGGGTCGCCCTGGTGTTCCTCCTGCCCCTGGTGGTGCTCGGCATCGAGGCGGCACGCGAGGCGCACGACGTCGTCGCCCTGGCGCGTTCGGCCGAACAGACCGGCCTGCCGGTGCCGGAGGTTCTTTCGCGCGTTCCCTTCGGCGCACAGGCGAGTGCGTGGTGGGCGGCGAACCTCAGCCATCCGCAGGCGGGCGCCGACCTCCTGCACCACCTCGACAAGTCCACCGCGCTGGGCCTGTCGCGCAGCCTCGGGGCGCAGATCGTCCGGCGCAGCGTGCTGTTCGGCTTCAGCCTCGTCGCCCTGTTCTTTCTGTTCCGGGACGGGAAGCTCGTGACCGCCCAGGTGCTCACGGCGAGCGCCCGCCTGTTCGGCCCGCGCGGCGAGCGGGTCGCCCGCCAGATGGTGGCGTCGGTCCACGGCACCGTGGACGGCCTCGTCCTCGTCGGCCTCGGCGTGGGCGTGGTTCTGGGGATCGTCTACTATTTCGCCGGCGTGCCGCACCCGGTGCTGCTCGGCGCGCTGACCGCGGTGGCGGCCATGATCCCGTTCGGCGCGCCCCTGGTCTTCGGCGCCGCCGCCCTGGTGCTCCTCGCCGCCGGCTCGGTAGTTCCGGCGGCGGTGGTGGTGGTGGCGGGCTTCGTCGTCACCTTCGCGGCCGATCACTTCGTCCGCCCCGCCCTCATCGGCGGCACGACGCAGCTGCCGTTCCTCTGGGTGCTGCTGGGAATCTTGGGCGGCGTCGAGACCTTCGGGCTGCTGGGGCTATTCCTCGGCCCGGCCGTGATGGCGGCGCTGATCCTGCTGTGGCGGGAGTTCACGGGCGGAGACGCGCAGGCGGCCTGAAGTCCTCCGACGCCTCCTGTTCGTTCTTTTCATCCCGAGCGGCTGCACCGTCGCGGCGAGGAATGATCTCGGATCGACCCCGCATTCTGGTGCCCTCCCCCAAGACAGGCGAAGCCCGTGCCTGCCCTGGAGGACGGGTTGGTGGGGCTTCGCCTTAGACGAGGAACACCGGGGCGTTAGTGGACGCCTTGTTGAGCGCGATGCCGTGCTCGCAATCGGACTTCGCGACGTAGCTCTCACTGCTCTTCGAGATCTCCTCGCCGTTCTTGGCGTAGTAGACCCAGTACCACTGGCCCCTGGTGTCCTGCTTCAGCTTGTAACAGGGATAGGTCACGCCGCTCATTGGTTCCTCCATCATCACGGGCGCCGAAGTCTCTCGACGCCCTGTTGCCAGCCAACTCTAGGTTGGATTAATGATGGATTTGTTTACCTGATCGAATGCATTCAAGGGGGCCGAAACGAAAAAGGTCCCGTCCTTGCGGGCGGGGCCTTCGTTCATCGGAGGGCTTGCCGATCCTACGCCGCGAGCGAGCGCAGTACGTACGGCAGAATCCCGCCATTCCGATAATACTCGAGCTCGTCGAGGGTATCGATCCGGCAGGTCAGCGGCACGTCGCGCTTGGTGCCGTCCGCGGAGGTGATCTGGGCCACCAGGGTCTGGCGCGGCTTGAGATCGCCCGAGAGGCCGAGGATCGTCACGGTCTCGTCGCCCTTGAGGCCGAGGGTCTCCCAGCTCGTGTCGCCCTGGAACACCAGGGGCACGATGCCCATGCCGACGAGGTTCGAGCGGTGGATGCGCTCGAAGCTCTCGGCCACCACGGCGCGGACGCCCAGCAGCTTGGTGCCCTTCGCCGCCCAGTCGCGCGACGAGCCAGTGCCGTATTCCTTGCCGGCGAACACCACCAGGGGCGTGCCCTCGGCCTGGTACTTCTGCGCCGCGTCGTAGATGAACATCCGCTCGCCGGAGGGCTGGAACAGGGTCCAGCCGCCCTCGACCACGGTGCCGGCCTCGTCACGGACCATCTGGTTCTTGATGCGGATGTTGGCGAAGGTGCCGCGCATCATGACTTCGTGGTTGCCGCGCCGGGTGCCGTACTGGTTGAAGTCCTGCACCCGGACCTGATGCTCCTGCAGGTAGGCGCCCGCCGGCGAGTTCGCCCGGATGTTGCCCGCCGGCGAGATGTGGTCGGTGGTGATGGAATCGAGGAACAGGCCAAGGATGCGGGCGTCGACCACATCCTCGACGGGGGCCGGGGTCTTGGTCATGCCCTCGAAGTAGGGCGGGTTCTGCACGTAGGTAGAGGTCGAATCCCACTTGAAGGTCTCGGCCTCGGTGACCTCGACGGCCTTCCAGTAATCGTCGCCACCGAACACGTCGGCGTAGCGCGACTTGAACAGGGCCGAGGTGATGTTGGCCTCGATGAACTCCGCGACCTCCGCCGTCGAGGGCCAGATGTCCCGGAGGTAGACCGGCTGGCCGTCCGACCCGGTGCCCAGGGGCTCGGTGGCGAGATCGATCTGCATGGAGCCGGCGAGCGCATAGGCGACCACGAGGGGCGGCGAGGCGAGGTAGTTCGCCCGGACGTCGGGGTTCACCCGGCCCTCGAAGTTGCGGTTGCCCGAGAGCACGGCGGCGGCCACCACGTCGTTGTCGTTGATGGCCTTCGAGATCGGCGCCGGCAGCGGCCCGGAATTGCCGATACAGGTGGTGCAGCCGAAGCCGACGAGGTTGAAGCCCAGCGCGTCCAGCGGCTGCTGCAGGCCGGCGCTCTCGAGGTACTCGGCCACCACCTGGGAGCCGGGGGCCAGCGAGGTCTTCACCCAGGGCTTCGAGCGCAGGCCCTTGGCCACGGCGTTGCGGGCGAGGAGGCCCGCGCCGATCATCACGCTCGGGTTCGAGGTGTTGGTGCAGCTCGTGATGGCGGCGATGACCACGTCGCCGTGGCCGATGTCGAAGTTGGCGCCCTCCACCGGGTAGCGCGTGGCGATGTCGGCGGCGCGCTTGAACTCCGTCTCCATGGAGCCGGCGAAACCGGGTTTGGCCGCATCGAGGAGCACCCGGTCCTGCGGGCGCTTGGGGCCGGCCAGCGACGGACGCACGTCGCTCATGTCGAGCTCCAGGGTGTCGGTGAACACCGGGTCCGGGGTCTGGGCGTCGCGCCACATCCCCTGCGCCTTGGCGTAGGCCTCGACCAGGGCGATGCGCTCGTCCGTGCGGCTGGTGACAGTGAGGAAGTCGATGGTCTTCCGGTCGATGGGGAAGAAGCCGCAGGTGGCGCCGTATTCGGGGGCCATGTTGGAGATGGTGGCGCGGTCGGCCACCGCCATGTCGTCGAGGCCGGGGCCGTAGAACTCCACGAACTTGCCGACCACGCCCTTCTTGCGCAGCATCTGCGTGACCGTGAGCACGAGGTCGGTGGCGGTGGTGCCCTCTGGGAGCTTGCCCGACAGCTTGAAGCCGACGACCTCGGGGATCAGCATCGACAGGGGCTGGCCCAGCATGGCGGCCTCGGCCTCGATGCCGCCGACGCCCCAGCCCAGCACGGCGAGGCCGTTGACCATGGTGGTGTGCGAATCGGTGCCGACGAGGCTGTCCGGGTATGCGACCGGGAAGGAATCGCCGTCGCCCTGCTTCGTCCAGACCGTCTGCGACAGGTATTCCAGGTTCACTTGGTGGCAGATGCCGGTGCCGGGCGGGACCACCGAAAAATTGTCGAAGGCCGACTGGCCCCACTTCAGGAAGGTGTAGCGCTCGCCGTTGCGCGAGTATTCCAGCGCCACGTTGTCGGCGAGCGCCTTGGGGGTGCCGAACTCGTCGACGATGACCGAGTGGTCGATAACGAGGTCGACGGGCACCAGGGGGTTGATCTTCTGGGGGTCGCCGCCCAGCGCCACCATGGCGTCGCGCATGGCGGCGAGATCCACCACGGCGGGCACGCCGGTGAAGTCCTGCATCAGCACGCGGGCGGGCCGGAAGGCGATCTCGGTCTCGGTCTTGCCGAGGTTGCCCAGCCACGCGACGGTGGCGGAGATGTCGTCCTTCTTCACCGAACGGTTGTCCTCGAACCGCAGCAGGTTCTCGAGGATCACCTTCATGGAGAACGGAAGGGCGGTGGCGTCGGCCAGGCCCGCCTTCTCGGCATGGGGAATCGAGTAGTAGGTGTAGGACTTGTCCCCGACGGTGAGGGTCTGGCGGGACTGGAAGCTGTCGAGCGATGCCACGGCGTTGATGATCCTCGCGAGCGGTTGGTCGAACACGCGCAGGCATAACCTGCGCCACGAAAGCTGTGCTCGGCTGGGTGCGCTGGAATGCGCGCGCCGCTCCGGGGGTGCCCGGACAGGTTGTTGCGCGAAGGACGGTTTGGACGCCCTGAGACTCGCGCGGCGCAGCCTGACGCCCGTATAGAACACTTCGAAACTGGCCGCTACCGGTGGGCTGACAGAGCGGTGGGTCTGTCGTCGCCGGGAGGGGGCTACGCCGCGGCGAGGTGCGCGAAATCCGCGCCTTCGGCCACGTGTTCGGAAGCGTCGAGGATCTCGATCCCGACGACACGTCCGGCGGCATCGAAATCGAGCATGATGCCCGGACGCACTTCCTCGCTCCCAACGATCGTGGCGTCGGCGAGCTACACGTAGAGTGCGTCCGCCTCACGGTCATACCGGGATTTCATGCGTGCCGGGCCCCCGCCCACGATCGAGGGATGCTGTGATCACGTGAAAGGTTGAGGCCGAGCGTATCACATAAACGACGCGAAGCACGCGGCCGTCCCGTTCGGGCAATGCGCGGAAGGCCCGCCGTCGATCCGGATGCAAAGGATCGGGCTCCATGGCATCCGGGGTCAGGATCGTCCGCTCCACCCAAGCCTCATCCAGGGCACGCAGGGCGATCTGGTCCCGTGCGTGTTGGGCGTAGGTGATGGTCGGAGCAGGCATGACACCCGTGTGTGAACGATCGCGCGCCTCGGTCGAGGAAAGCCCAATCGTTCACGCTCCACAACGGATTCTCGGCAAAAGCACGTTTCGGTTGTGGGTGGGCGGGCGAAGGCGGATCGCAGACACGAAGGGCCGACGCAGGCGGCGAGGGTCTGACGACCTTTCCGCGCATGGGGTCTCGCCACTGAACGATCTGCGTGCGATGGGCGGGGTGCCGAGCGGTGCGAGGCTCTGAATTTGTCGCATGGACCGGATCGGCGACTGGCGCGACATCGTTCCGTGGCCGGTTCGACGAGGCTCATGATCCAGGACCCCCCGTGCGGCTGACCGCCCAGACCCTCGCCGTCCGCCGCTCCGGCCGCCGCATCTTTTCGGACGTGTCGTTCACGCTCGGCGCGGGCGAGGCCCTCATGGTCACCGGCCGCAACGGTGCGGGCAAGTCGACCCTGCTCGCCGTGCTGGCCGGTCGCCTCAAGCCCGAATCGGGGACGCTCACCGTGCACGAGGTCGGCGAGGCGACCCTGCCCGAGTGCCTGCACGTGGTCGGCCACCGCGACGGCCTGAAGAGCCCGCTGACGGCGGAAGAGAACCTCGCCTTCGCCCGCGATCTCCTGGGCGCGCCCACCGCGAGTCCGCGCGCGGCCCTGGAGGAACTCGGCCTCGGCCACGCGTTGCGGCTGCCGGTGGCCTACCTGTCGGCCGGCCAGCGCCGCCGGGTGGCGCTGGCCCGCCTCCTCGTCTGTCGGCGGCCGCTGTGGCTCCTCGACGAGCCGACGGCGGCCCTCGACGTCGCCTCGCAGGCCGTGCTCGCCGGCATGATGGCGCGCCACCGGGCGACGGGCGGCCTCGTCATCGCGGCGACCCACCAGGCGCTGGGCCTGGAGGGCGCGCGCGAACTGCGCATCGAGGCGGCCAGGAGCGAGGCGGCCAGGAGCGAGGCGGCCAGGAGCGAGGCGGCCAGGAGCGAGGCGGCCATGAGCGAGGCGACGGCGACGCCGTCCGACGCTGCGACCGGAGACGTGTGGTGGTGATGCGCGCCCTGAAGGCCCTCGTCGCCCGCGACCTCGCGCTCGCCGCCCGGGTCGGCGGCTCGGGGGCGCTCTCCCTCGTATTCTTCCTGATGATCGTCGCCGTGGTGCCGTTCGCGCTGGGGCCCGACCTCAACCTGCTGTCGCGGATCGGGCCGGCCATCCTGTGGCTGGCCGCCGTGCTCGCCACCCTCATCGGCCTCGACCGCCTGTTCCAGGCCGACGAGGAGGACGGCTCCCTCGACCTGATGACCGGCGCGCCCGTGCCCATGGAACTCGTGGTGCTCGCCAAGGTGCTGGCCCACTGGCTCACCACCGGCCTGCCCCTCGCGCTCGCCGCCCCCCTGTTCGGCCTCCTCGTGGCGCTCGACGGCACGGCCATGGCGGCCACCAGCCTGACCCTGCTCGTCGGCACCCCGGCCCTGACCTTCATCGGCGCCGTCGGCTCGGCCCTGACGGCCTCGATCCGGCGGGGCGGCCTCATCCTCGCCGTCCTGGTGCTGCCCCTGATGATCCCGACCCTGATCTTCGGCGTCTCGGCGAGCGAGGCGGCGCTCGGCGGCACGGTGCCGTTCACGACGCCGCTGGCCATCCTCGCCGCCCTCAGCCTCATCGCCGGCGTCGTCGGGACCCTGGCCTCCGCCGCAGCGCTCCGCTGGAGCGAGTGAGCGCAGCGCCGAGACAGCCGTCGCTCGTGTAACGTGGATTGGTGTGACCTTCGGCCCCGCGAACCAGGCCGGGGCAGGGCGCTTGTCCCGTGGACGGCCCCCCGGGGCCCCGAGCGACGAGAGCCCGCATGGTCGATTACCCGAAGCCCCCCTTCCCGCAGCCGCCGATTCCCTATCCGGGCCGGTCCGCCGAGATGACCCCCAAGCCGGATCACGGCGAGGAGAGCTACCGGGGGTCGGGCAAGCTCACCGGAAAGGTCGCGCTCATCACGGGGGGCGACAGCGGCATCGGCCGGGCGGTCGCCATCGCGTATGCCCGCGAAGGCGCCGACATCGCGCTCAGCTACCTCGACGAGCACGACGACGCCCGGGACACCGCCGCCTGGGTCGAGCGCGCCGGCCGCCGCGTGGTTCTGCTGCCGGGCGATGTCGCCGACCACCGCCATTGCGCGGCCCTGGTCGACAAAACCGTTTCCGAGCTCGGCCGCCTCGACATCGTAGTAAACAACGCCGCGTTCCAGAAACTCGCCGACACCCTCGAGGAGATCGAGAT
The DNA here is from genome assembly GCF_001423295.1 of Methylobacterium sp. Leaf112. Classification (GTDB taxonomy): domain Bacteria; phylum Pseudomonadota; class Alphaproteobacteria; order Rhizobiales; family Beijerinckiaceae; genus Methylobacterium. Next base: position 95,215 of record NZ_LMNG01000032.1, read on the forward strand.
TGCCGATTGGGACCGGCACTACGCCGTCAACGTCCACGCGATGTTCTACATCCTCAAGGCCGCCTCGCCGCACCTCAAGGCCGGGGCGTCGATCATCAACACCGCTTCGGTGAACGCCAAGACCCCCGTGGAGCAGCAGCTCGCCTACTCGTCCACCAAAGCGGCCATCACCAACATGACCGCCAACCTCGCCCGGATCCTGGGCGCGCGCGGCATCCGCGCCAACGCGGTGCTGCCGGGGCCGATCTGGACGCCCCTGATCCCCTCGACCATGTACACCGAGCAGGTGGAGAAGTTCGGCTCGATGACCCCCGCCGGACGCCCCGGCCAGCCGGCGGAACTCGCGGGCGCCTACGTGCTCCTCGCCTCCGACGGGGGCAGCTACATGAGCGGTGCCATGATCGCCGTGACGGGCGGCATGGTCACCCTCTGAGGGTTTTCTGCGAGGCCTCCATCGCTCCGGAGCAGGTCGTGGCCGGGCGGTTCGGACATCGGGGCGGGTGGAAATCGCCCGGTGCGCCGTCCGGACGGCCGGGCCGTCCATGATCGGAGCGGCGACACGATCCCGGCACCTGGTCTAATCCCGCCTGGGAACCGACAAGGTGTCGCAGGCCGATAGCCGGCCCTACGTCCGGTCGTCCCGCGCCATAGTTAGGAGTTCCTATCCATCGCGATGGGGGAAACCATGAAGCCAATCGTTCTCGGCACGGTCCTGACACTTGCGCTCTCGCTCGGCGCGCATGCGCAGGACATGGGTGACGCCGCGGCGGGCGAGAAGGCGTTCGCCCCCTGCAAGGCCTGCCATCAGGCCGGCAAGAACGGGGTCGGTCCCAATCTCGTCGGTGTCGTCGGACGCGCCGCCGGAACCTACGAGGGCTACAACTACTCCGCCGCCCTCAAGGGCTCGGGGATCACCTGGGACGACGCCAATCTGCACGAGTGGCTGAAGAATCCCAAGGCCAAGGTGCCTGGAACGAAGATGGTCTTCGCCGGCTATCCCGACGACAAGAAGATCAACGACGTCGTCGCCTACCTCAAGACCCTGAAATAGGTACCCTGCCGGCTCCACCCCCGATGGCCGGGAAGGAGCCGGCGTCTCCCCTCACGCCGGGTCGGCGTCGATCCGGATCTTCAGGATCGCGTAGGGCGGCGCCTGCCGATCGGTGCCGTTGTTGTATTCCGGCCGGCGGTTCACCTGGGCGGCCGAGACGTGGAGCCAGCGGTCGGGGGTGATCCAGAACGTGTCGGCCCAGATCAGGCGCGGGTCGGCGGCCAGGATCTCGACGGTGCCGTCGGGGCTGCGCCGGCCCACCGCGTTGAATTCCTGCAGGGCGAGGTACACCCGGTCCTTCGAATCCGTGGTCAGGCCGCCGGTCATGCCCTTCTCGCCGAGATCCTCGACCCCGGCCGCCACCCCGGCATCGGTGACCTGCGGGTCGAGCAGGGCGGCGGTGTCGACGGCGTAGAGGTGCCGGCCGATGAGGGGGGCGTAGTACAGGCGCCGCCCGTCGGGGGAGAGCGCGATGCCGTTGGCGCCGCCCTGGACCGGACTGGGCGGGGCATCGCCCTTGCGCTGGACGACGGCGCGCCCCTCGACGAACTTCGTCAGCCCCTTCTGCGACTTGGTGCTGGCGTGCCCGTGCAGGCGCCGCACCACTCGCCCGGTGGCGAGGTCGACGGCGAGGAGCGCGCCCTCCCCGTCCTGGCCCTGGTCGGTGATGTAGGCGCGGGCGTACCCGTCCCGGATGTCGATGCGCAGGTCGTTGAGGGACGAGGTCGGGGCGATGCCGGATTCCAGCGGCACCACCCGCAGGATGCGGTTGCCGACGATGTCCATCCGCACCAGCTTGGCGCCGCCCTTCACCGGCGGCCCGGAGCCGTCCGGCAGTCCGGCATCGAGGAGCCACAGGGTGTCGTCCCGGTCGAACACGCCGTTGGGAACGTGGAAGAAGCGTGTCTGCGCCTTGTCCGGATCGGGCTGGTTGGTTTCCAGATCGGGATAGGGCCGCACGGCCCCGCCGGGCAGGACCTCGCCCACGGTGTAGGGCACCTTGGCGTCGAAGCGCGGCATCATGATGAAGGCGCGGCCACCGCGCGCGATGGCGAGGCCCGTCGGCGTCGAGGGCGCATCGGCCACGAAGGCGAGTTCGAGGCCCGCGGGCGTCCGGTCCGTCGTCACGCCACCGGTTTTTGACTCGTGAGCGCCGGATTCGGATTTCGCCGTCGCACCGGAGGCGGACAGCAGAGCGGCCCCGGTGAGGCCGGCGGCGAGGAGGTCGCGTCGGGCGAGGGTCATGATGGGTCTCGGGTGTTCGAAGGGGATGAGAGCTCAGCCGTGGGCGGCGCCGCTGACCCGGAGGTCGATGGCCAGGATGGCGGGGCCGGACGCGATGAAGAGGCGGCGGCCGTCGGGGCCGCCGAAGGTGACGTTGGCGGCATCCGTGGCGGTGGCGATGCGGCCGAGGCGCCGTCCGTCCGGCGTGTAGACCCGGACGCCGTCGCCGCACGCGGCGTAGACACGCCCGTCCGCATCCACCGCGAGCCCATCGGGCACGCCCGCGTCCAGGGTGGCGAAGGTGCTCGGGGCCCCGAGCGTGCGCCCGTTCTCGACGGGGAACGCCAGGATGGCGCGGGCGCCTTCGGGGTTGAGGGAGGCGCCGGTCTCGCTGACGTAGAGGCGGCGCCCGTCCGGACTGAAGGCGAGGCCGTTGGGCTGGTCGAGGGCGTCGCTCATGCCCGTGAGCGTGCCGTCGGGGTCGATGCGATAGACCCGCCGCGCGGCCTGCGCCGGTTCGCGCACGATGCCCTCGTCCGGCATGGAGATGCCGAAGATCGGATCGGTGAACCAGAGTGCGCCGTCGGGCGCCAGCGCCACGTCGTTGGGCGAGTTCAGGGGCTGCCCCCCGTAACGGTCGGCCAGGACCGTGAGGGACCCGTCGGTTTCGGCCCGCACCACCCGCCGGCCCCGGTGCTCGCAGGTCACCAGGCGTCCCTTGGCGTCGAGGGTGTTGCCGTTGGCGTTGTCGGACGGGTCGCGGAAGGTTCTGGTCTTCCCGTCGTCGCCGATGAGCACCATCCGGTTGGACCGCACGTCGCTGAAGACCAGGCCGCCGAGGTGACGCGCGTAGCACGGCCCCTCGCACCAGCGTCCCTCGGAATACAGAGAGGTGAGGCGCGCGTCGCGATCGACCACGGCCGCGAAGTCCGGATCGTCGACGTGCAGGACCGGTGCGGCGGCCGCTTCGCGCGGCATCGCCGTCAGGGCGAAGCCGAAGGCGGCCCGGCCGAGGAAGGTACGTCGGTGCATCGTCGCCCTGGGTTCGAGGAAGAGGCGGGCGGCCCCGTGAGGCCGCCCGGTCGTCGGGGTCAGCGCGCCGGCCGGGTGGAGCCGGTGGCGTCCGGGGCGGCGGGCTTGAAGCTCCAGAGGTCCGTCGGCAAGGCCGCCGGCGCGTCGGGCTTGTAGAAGGCCGAATCCTGGATGCGCGAGGTGGTGACGTAGAGAGTTCCGTCCGGGCCCTCCGCGAAGGTGTCGGGCCAGCGCAGGCGCGTGTCCTTGATCAGGGTGGCGGTCGCGCCGCCCTTGGCGGAAAGGTCGCGTACCTTGATGGAATCGTCCTGGGGCGAGGTGATGTACATCCGCCCATTCGTCCGGGAAATGATCAGCCCGTCCGCCGGGCCGTTCTCGCCCACGGTCTCGATCTTGCCCGAGAGGCTCTTGTCGGCGAGCGCCGTCGGCATCAGGGCCGTGGTGACGCCCTCCGCCAGGGCCTCCGTCGGCAGGCTGTAGAGGGTCTTGCCCTTGATCGCCTGCCAATAGAGGGTCCGGCCGTCGGGCGAGAGGGCGATGCCGTCGGCCGCGAACTCGACGCCGCGCCCGTCCGGCCGGCGCAGGGGCTTGCCGTCGTAGGTCACGGTCACGCCCTCGTCCGCTTGCGTCGAGAGATCGCCGTCGAGGACGCGGCGGGCCTTGCCGCTGGCGAGGTCCACCACCACGAGGGCGCCCTTGGCCCCCGAATCCGTGAGGTAGGCGGTCCTGCCATCGGGCGAGAAGCGCACGTCGTTGAGATAGGAGCCCTGCGGCGCCACCGTCTCGTCGAACGCGATGGTGCGGGCCGGCTGGTTCGTCCGGAGGTCGATCTCGACGAGCTTCGCGCCGCCCGGCACCAGGGCGCCCATGGCGGGGGCGGCGGGATCGAGGACCCAGAGGTTGCCGTCCGGGCTCGCGACCACACTCTGCACGCAGACCCAATGATCCTTGGCCGAGACCTCGTCCTTCTTCGCGTTGCGCCAGGAATTCCAGGCGGCATCGGGGAACGGCACCACCTTGCCGTCCTTCACCTCGGCGACGGACACCTCGGTGTCCTCGGTCCATCGCGGAAAATTGACGAAGATCCGGCCGTCCTTCGACACGGTGACGCCGGTGACCTGATGCTCGAAGCTCGCGACCTTCGTCAGCGCATCTCCGGCCGGCACGTTGCCGGTCGGCGTGCCCCCGGGGGCCGGTTGCGCGCGGGCGGGAGATCCGCCCAGAGCCGTACCGACGGCGAGGGCGGTCAGGAGAGAAGTAGCGGTCGTGTGTCGGGTCATTGCGATCTCACGGGGCGGAAAGGCTCGGGATTCGTGACGACAACGCACGCACCCGCGGCCAAGCTTCATCCCGGCCGAAACCTCGTCCCGTCCGCTCGTCTGGGGTGCAGCGAACGGGCGCCGGATGTCGCGTCCGTCTGGTGTCGAGGGATCGCCGAGGACGGCGACGGATCTCGCCGGGTCGGCGTTGGTAGTCGATGGTCCTTCGCCGCGAGGCCTTGCCAGAAGCCAAGGACCACTTCGGCGAAGAGGCTAACGGTCCGGACCGCGACACGGGCCGACCGAGCGGATCTACTGTGCTTTCGACCTGTATCTGGGAATGGATGCGCTGCCGTCCGGCTTGGCCGACTATGTTCCGCTATCATTTGATCTTATCTCAGGATAACCCAAACTCTTATTTGAAGATCATCGGATAACGTATTCGTGATCAATAATTCGCATGGCAGGCGAGTGTCTGCGACGATCAGACATTGGAAAATGTCTTTGGCGATTGAGGGATTATTAAGCGCAACTTGCCATACGGGTCCTGCACGCGCTGGGGGTATTCCAGCCCAGAGGGAGAAACCGAGATGTTTGATTCCGGCAGTCGCGCCACGCTCGATGCGATCGATCGTTCGCAGGCGCGGATCGAGTTCGATCTGAAGGGTGCGGTGCTGGACGCGAACGGGCTGTTCCTCGACCTGCTCGAATATCCCCTCGCCGAGGTCCGGGGCCGGCATCATAGCCTGTTCGTCTCGGCCCAGGAGCGGGAGAGCCCGGCCTACGAGGCGTTCTGGGCGGCCCTGCGTGCCGGTCAGTTCCAGGCGCGCGAATTCATGCGGACCACGAAGAGCGGTCGCGAGATCTGGATCCAGGCGTCCTACAATCCGGTCCTGAACCGGGCCGGCAAGGTGGTGAAGGTGGTCAAGATCGCCACCGACATCACGGCCCAGAAGCAGCGCATCGCTTCCTACGAGGGGCAGATCGCGGCGATCAACCGCTCGCAGGCCGTGATCCACTTCACCCCCGACGGGGTGGTCACCGACGCCAACGCGAACTTCCTTGATGCCCTCGGCTACCGCCTCGACGAGATCAAGGGGCGCCACCACAGCCTGTTCGTCTCCCCCGAGGAGCGCGACGGTCCGGCCTATGCCGGGTTCTGGCGCAGCCTGGCCGGGGGCGAGGCCCATTCGGGCGAATTCCGCCGGTTCGCCAAGGGCGGCCGCGAGGTCTGGATCCACGGGGCCTACAATCCGATCCTGGGGGCCGACGGCAAACCTTACGCGGTGGTGAAGTTCGCCAACGACGTCACGGCCCAGGTGAACGATCGCAACCGCCGCCGCGACGGCCAGCGCCTCATCGACAACGACCTCGCCCTCATCACCGATGCGATCTCCGGCGTGAGCCGTCAGGCGGCATCCACGGCCGAGGCCGCGGCCCAGACCTCCGGCAACGTCCAGGCCGTGGCGGCCGGCGCCGAGGAGTTCTCGTCCTCCATCGAGGAGCTGAGCCGGCACGCCGTCGAGGCCAAGGGCGCGGCCGACGAGGCCGTGGCCCGGGCGGGCGAGGCCGGGACCATCATCTCCGGGCTCACCGCCTCGGCCGAGAAGATCGGCGAGGTCGTCACGGTGATCCGCTCCATCGCCGACCAGACCAACCTGCTGGCGTTGAACGCCACCATCGAGGCGGCGCGGGCCGGCGAGGCGGGCCGGGGCTTCGCCGTCGTCGCCGCGGAGGTGAAGGCGCTGGCCAACCAGTCGTCCCGCGCCACGGAGGAGATCGGCACGCAGATCGCGGCGGTGCAGGCCTCGACGAACCGGGCCGTGCACGCCATCGAGGCCATCGGCCGGACCATCGGGCATCTCAGCGAGATCTCCCTCAGCGTTTCGTCGGCGGTGACGGAGCAGGCCGCGGTCACCCGCGACATGTCGGTGAACATGCAGAACGCGGCCCAGAGCGTCGAGCTCGTCCGCCAGACCATGGACGGCATCGCCCGGGCGGCCCACGACGTCGACGCCTCCGTCCAGGCGGTCAGCGGCGCGGCGCGCGCCCTGGCGTGACGATCCGGAGCGGCAGCCCCTCCGGGTGCGCCGCCGCTCCGCTCACCCCAGATCCTGCAGGTGGCGCGCGGCGATGAGCGAGGCCGCCGTGCGGTTCTCGACGCCGAGCTTGGCGTAGATCCCCTCGAGGTGCTTCGTCACCGTGCGGGGGCTCAGGCCCAGGATCTCGCCGATGTCGCGGCTGGCCTTGCCGCGCGACAGCCACAGCAGCACCTCCGCCTCCCGCCCGGTCACGGGCAGGCGCGCGCGCAGGCGCTCGATCCCGGCCTCCACGGGGTCGCGGGCGAGGCGCAGAAGGATCTCGTCGCCCGTGCCCCCGATGAAGCTCAGGGTGTGGGCGACGCCGTCGCGGTCCGTCAGGGTCAGGGGCGCCGAGACCGTTCCGGCGACGGAGCCCCGCAGCCAGTCCCGCCCCTGCGGCGGCAGGCCGCCCGCGCCCGGGTCGCCGAAGCCCGCGAGCAGGCGCGCCGCCTGGGGGGTCGACCACAGCACCGCCCCCTGCCCGTCCACCGCGAACAGGGTGCGGCCGGTGGTGTCGAGGGCCGCGCGCGCGCTCTGGGCCGCCCGGGCGCCCGCGAGGTGCACCCGGATGCGCGCCAGGATCTCGTCCGGCGCGATGGGCTTCGTCACGTAGTCGACGCCCCCCGCCTCCAGGCCCTTCACGATGTGCTCGGTCTCCGACAGGCCGGTCATGAAGATCACCGGTACATGGGCGAGGTGGCCCTTGGCCTTGAGGTGGCGGCAGGTCTCGAATCCGTCCATGCCGGGCATCACCGCGTCGAGCAGGATGATGTCGGGGGTGATCTCGTCGACTAGCGCCAGGGCGAGGTCGCCCGCCACCGCCACGAGCACCGTGGCGCCCGAGCGCTCGATGGCGTCGGTGAGGAAGCTCAGGGTGTCGGGGGAATCGTCGACCACGAGGACGATGTCGCGCTGGGGCTCACGCATGGCCTGCGGGCTCCGGCTCGGCCGCCGTCGCGGGCGTGTCTTCGTTCACTGACCCGTGCTGGGGCGCGGGCGCTTCCTGAGCAGCGGGCGCTTCCTGAGCAGCGGGCGTGTCCTGAGCCGCAGGCGCTTCCTGGGCCGCGGGCGTGTCCTGGGCCGCGGGCGCTTGCCGCAGTGCTTCGAGCACGCTCATGACGCGGCGCAGATCGTAGGCCGCCACGAGGCCGCGCATCCGCGCCAGGAACGCGGACGGCGGATCGGGCTCCTCCGCCATCCGCGCGAGCTTGGCCTCCAGGCCGCGGACGTGGCCGATCCGGGCGAGGCGCAGGAGATCCGCCACGGCGTCCGGCCGGGGCGGCGGGCCCGCTTCGTCCGCGGCGGCGGGCGGCGTGTCGGACGCGGGCGACGGGTCCGGCGCGCTCCAGGCGAGGCCGAGCAGACCGGTGACGATCTCCAGAAAATCGCGCAGGTCGAACGGCTTGGCGATGATGGCGTCGTGGGGCGCGTCGTGCCCGCGCGACGGGCTGATCTCGTGGACGTTGGCCGACATCATGGCGATCCGGGCGGTCTGGCCGGCCTCACGCAAGGCCCTGGCCAGGACCCAGCCGGTCATGCCCGGCATGGCGATGTCGAGGAGGAACAGATCGGGCGGATGCCGGGCGGCGAGGTCGAGGCAGGCGGGGCCGTCGGCGGCCTCGATCACGATGAGCCCGAGGGGTTCGAGGATGTCGCGCATGAGGCCGCGATGGGCGGCGTCGTCGTCGGCGACCAGGATGGTGCGGCGCGCACCCGTGTAGGTCCGCGGCACCGCGGACGCCTGGGCCGCCAGCCGCACGGGTTTCGGCCGCGCCACGGAGGCGAGCATGAGGCGCAGGCGAAAGCAGGTGCCCTGCCCCACCGTGCTCTCCACGGTGATCTCCCCGCCCATGATCTGGGCCAGCAGGTGCGCGATGGTGAGCCCGAGGCCGGTGCCCGGGGTGGTCAGCGCCGCCGCCATGGAGCCGCGCTCGAACGGCTCGAACACCCGCTGCAGATCGTCGGCCGGAATGCCGAGGCCGGTGTCGCGAATCGTGAACACCGCGATCTGGCTGCGATAGGCGAGGTCGAGGGCGACGTGTCCCTTCGGCGTGAACTTCACGGCGTTCGACAGGAGGTTGAGCAGGATCTGGCGCAGGCGCTTCTCGTCGGTGGCCACCACCACCGGCAGGGTGTCCGGCCGGGTGAAGCGGAACTCGAGGCCGGCGCCCTCGGCCTGGAGGCGGATCATGTCGCCGATCTGATCGAGGAACTCCGAGAGCCTGATTTCATCGCGATGAATCTGCAGGCGTCCCGCCTCCATGCGGGAGATGTCGAGGAGCCCGTCGATGAGCCCCGACAGGTGCTGGGCCGAGCGCCGGATCACCCGGATGCCGTTCTGGCGCGGCGCCGGGATGGAAGGATCGCCCTCCAGCAATTGCGCGTAGCCCAGCACCGCGTTCAGCGGCGTGCGCAGTTCGTGGCTGATGCCGACCACGTAGCGGCTTTTCGCGAGGTTCGCCGCCTCGGCCGCCTCCTTGGCCTGCTGGAGCTTCAGGTCGGTGATCTTATGGGCGGCGATCTCGGCTTGGTAGAGCCCGGTCTGGCGGGCGGTCTCCTCCAGGGCGACGTGGCGGCTCTCCTGGGCGAGCACGAACAGCCACGCGACGATGCCGAGGATCACGATGAGGATGAGGAACACGGAGGTGAGCGCGGCGGCCAGCATGTCCCGGTGCTCGGGGTGCTCCGAGACCGCGCCCGCATGGACGATGCCGAGGATCAGCGCTACGGCGCTGACCAGTGTGAGCATCAGGGCGAGGTAGCGCCCGAGCGGTGCGCCGATCCAGATCGCCGTGCGGGCCGGCAGGACGCGTGCGAGGACGCCCTGCGCCTGGGCATCGAGGCGACCGTGCGGCTTGCACAGGTCGCCGCAGCGGGCATCGAGGGAGCAGCACAGGGAGCAGATCGCCCCGCCATAGGCCGGGCACTCGGCCATGTCCTCGGGCTCGAACGGATGCTCGCACACCCGGCAGGTGATGGCGGCCGCACCGTTCCAGTCGGTTTTCGGGGTTCGCGCGAGGTAGTAGCGCCCGCCCGTGCCCCACGCGATGGCGGGGGCGGCGGCGAAGGCGACGACGAGGGCCAGCATCGGGCCGAACGGCGTGAGCGTGACGCCGAGCCAGCCGAGATGCGCGGCGAAGCCAGCGCCCATGGACAGGGCCATGGCACCCGTGCCGACGGGGTTGATGGCGTAGAGGTGCGCCCGCTTGAACTCGATGCCGGGGGGCGACAGGCCCAGCGGCTTGTTCACCGCGAGATCGGCGCTGAGCGCCCCGACCCAGGCCGAGACCACCACCGCGTAGAGGCTGAGGGTGCTGGCCAGGGTCTTGTCGATGCCGAGTTCCATGAGCAGGAGCGCGATGGCGACGTTGAACACCAGCCAGACCACGCGCCCCGGATGGCTGTGGGTGAGGCGGGAGAAGAAGTTCGACCACGCGATGGAGCCCGCATAGGCGTTGGTGACGTTGATCTTGATCTGCGAGACCACGACGAACACGGTCATCAGGGCGATGGCCCAGGGGCCCGGCGCGACCACGTAGCCGAAGGCGATCGTGTACATCTGCGTCGGTTCCGCCGCCCGGTCGGCCGGCACACCGTGGCGCAGGGCCAGGATGGCGAGGAACGAGCCGAGCAGGATCTTGAGGAAGCCCGGGACGATCCAGCCCGCCCCCGCACCGAGCACGGCGGCCCACCAGCGGCGCTTCCCGCCGGGTTCCATCGCGGGGACGAATCGCAAAAAGTCGACCTGCTCGCCGACCTGCGCCAGGAGGGCGAGCAGGATGCCGGTGGCGAGGCCGAATCGGGCGAGATCGAACCCGCCGGCACCGGTTTCCCCGGCATGGCCGAGCCACTCGCCCACGGGCGCCCCGCCCTGCCAGACGATGCAGGCGAGCGGCAGCAGGTTGAGGACGATCCACAGGGGCTGGGTCCAGATCTGGAACCGGCTGATGAGGGTGATGCCGTAGATCACCAGCGGAATCACCGCCACCGCGCTGACGAGGTAGCCCAGCGCCAGGGGCAGGCCGAAGCACAGTTGCAGGGCCATCGCCATGATCGCCGCCTCGATGGCGAAGAACAGGAACGTGAAGCTCGCATAGACCAGCGAGGTCACCGTCGAGCCGATATAGCCGAAGCCCGCGCCCCGGGTGAGGAGGTCGATGTCCACGCCGTAGCGGGCCGCGTAGGCGCAGATCGGCACGGCGGTGGCGAAGATGATGAGCGCCACCACCACGAGGGCCGCGAGGGTGTTGGTGAAGCCGAGGGCGAGCACCAGGGTGCCGCCGATGGCCTCCAGCGCCAGGAACGACACGGAGCCGAGCGCCGTCTGCGCCACCCGCAGGCCAGACCAGCGCCGCGCCGCCTTGGCGGTAAAGCGCAGGGCGTAGTCCTCCAGCGTCTCGTCGGCGACGAAGCGGTTGTAGTCGCGCCGGATCGGCAGGATGCGCTGGTGCTGGGGCATGGGTCGGCACGAGGGTAGCACGCGCGGACCCTGTTCCCGAGGCGGGGTGAGCCGCATCGCTTGGCTTCGATTCGCGCGTGCGTTCGATGCGCGAAAAGGCCGTTACGATGGGCCTCCTCGCGGGCCCGCTCCATACGCAAGACTGCGTATCGACCGCACCGCACCATGCGGCCTAGCCTTTGCGTATCGATCCACGGCCCTTTCGACGGGCCGGGCGACGACGATCAAGGATTTTGGGCACGATGGCAGAGAGCAAGGGCAACGGCCTGCAATCGGCGCTGCGGCGCAGGCTTCTCATGGGTCTCGCCGGCGTGCCGGCCATCGCGCTGATGCCCCGGATGGCGTTCGCGGCGGGCCCGGCGACGGCCACCGTGAACACCACCGGCCTCGCGGTGACCGACACCGAGGTCACGGTCGGCATCCTGCATTCCGCCACCGGCACCATGGCGATCTCCGAGACCGGCTCGATCCAGGCCGAGAAGCTCGCCATCGCGCAGATCAACGAGGCCGGCGGCGTGCTCGGCCGCAAGATCAAGATCATCCAGGAGGACGGCGCCTCCGACTGGCCGACCTTCGCGGAGAAGGCGAAGAAACTGCTGGTCAACGACCATTGCGCCGCCGTGATGGGCTGCTGGACCTCGGCCTCGCGCAAGGCGGCGCTGCCGGTGTTCGAGCAGTACAACGGCCTGCTGTACTACCCGACCTTCTACGAGGGCCTGGAGCAGTCGAAGAACGTCATCTACACCGGCCAGGAGGCCACGCAGCAGATCCTCGAATCGCTGAACTGGGTCGCCAAGGAGAAGGGCGCCAAGACGTACTTCTTCATCGGCTCCGATTATATCTGGCCCCGCACCTCGAACAAGATCGCCCGCAAGCACATCGAGAACGTGTTGAAGACTAAGGTCGTGGGTGAGGAATATTTCCCGCTCGGTCACACGCAGTTCAACTCGGTGATCAACAAGCTGAAGCTCACCAAGCCCGACGTGATCTTCACCGACGTCGTCGGCGGTTCGAACGTGGCGTTCTACAAGCAGCTCAAGGCGGCCGGCATCGACCTGTCGAAGCAGACCCTGCTGACCATCTCGGTGACCGAGGACGAGATCGACGGCATCGGTGGCGACAACATCGCCGGGGCCTATTCCTGCATGAAGTACTTCCAGTCGCTCAAGAACCCCAACAACGAGAAGTTCGTCGCGGCCTTCCACAAGATGTGGGGCGAGAAGACCGTCATCGGCGACGTGACCCAGGCCGCCTATCTCGGACCGTTCCTGTGGAAGATGGCGGTGGAGAAGGCCGGGTCATTCGACGTCGACAAGGTGGCGGCCGCCTCCGCCGACATCGAGTTCAAGGAAGCCCCCGAGGGCTACGTCAAGATCCACCCCAACCATCACCTCTGGTCCAAGACCCGCGTCGCCAAGGCGCTGCCGAACGGCCAGTTCGAGGTGGTCTACGAGAGCAAGGACCTCATCGAGCCGAACCCCTTCCCCAAGGGCTACCAGTAGGACCGCTCTCCGCGCCCGCTGGATCAGGTCCAGTGGGCGCGGGTCCCCTCTCCTTCCAGGAGAGGGAGCGCGTCGCGCCTCTTTCGAGATGACCGCGCCCGCAGCCTCCCACGGCCCAATGCTTGCAACGCGATGGCCGAATCCTTCGGAAGGTCGAAAAGAATGCTCGGCGACTATTCCCTCACGGACCTCAGCTCGATCTTCGTGATGCAGGGCTTCGCCGGGCTGATCCTGTTCTCGGTCTACACCCTGATGGCGCTGGGCCTGGCGATCATCTTCGGCCAGATGGGCGTGATCAACATGGCGCACGGGGAGTTCATGATCCTCGGCGCCTACATGACCTACCTGTGCTCCGGGTTCTTCCAGACCCACCTGCCGGCCCTGTTCCCGGCGTACTTCTTCGTCGCCATGGCGCTGGCCTTCGTGGCGTCGGGAGCCCTCGGGATGCTGGTGGAATGGGCGCTGATCCGCCACCTCTACAAGCGCCCGCTGGACACCCTGCTCGCCACCTGGGGCCTGTCGCTCATCCTGCAGCAGGCCTATCGGACGATCTTCGGGCCGCGCGAGGTCGGCGTCGAGCTCCCCGCCTGGCTCATCGGCTCGGTGCAGGTCACCGACACCATCGAGATCCCCATCAACGGCATGTTCGTGATGGCGATCACCCTGCTCATCACCGCCGGCGTCGCGCTCCTCATGTACCGCTCGCGCTTCGGCGCCCAGGTCCGCGCCGTAGTGCAGAACCGGCCCATGGCGGGCGCGGTCGGCATCGACACCGAGAAGGTCGACCGCCTGACCTTCGGCCTCGGCTGCGGCATTGCCGGCGTTGCCGGCTCGGCCTTCACCATGGTGGGCTCGACGGGGCCGACCTCGGGCCAGCTCTACATCGTCGACACCTTCCTCATCGTGGTCTTCGGCGGCGCCGCTTCGCTGCTCGGTACCATCGCGTCGGCCTTCTCGATCTCGCAGACCCAGTCGACCCTCGAATTCTTCCTGTCCGGCTCCACCGCCAAGGTGATCACGCTGCTGGCCGTCGTCGGCATCCTGATGCTGCGGCCGCAAGGTCTCTTCACCCTCAAGGTCCGGCGCTGAGGAGCTTCCTGTGATGATCAGCCCGAAATCCACGTCGACCGTCCACGACAACCCGTTCATGAAGCCCATGGAGTGGATCAGCCTCGCGCTGCTGGCCGCCGTGATCTTCCTCGTGCTGCCGATGCTCCTCGACGCCTTCCGGCTCAACCTGGTGGGCAAGTACCTCACCTACTCGTTCGTGGCGCTGGGCCTCGTCATCTGCTGGGGCTTCGGCGGCATCCTCTCCCTCGGCCAGGGGGTGTTCTTCGGTCTGGGCGGCTACCTCATGGCCATGTTCCTGAAGCTCGAAGCGTCGAGCGTCGAGAACACGAAGATCCAGTCGACGCCGGGCATCCCCGACTTCATGGACTGGAACCAGATCACCGAGCTGCCGTGGTTCTGGAAGCCGTTCACCAGCCTGCCCTTCACGATCCTCGCCGTGATCGTGGTTCCGGCGTTCTTCGCCTTCGTCATCGGCTCGGCCATGTTCCGCCGGCGGGTGGGGGGCACCTACTTCGCCATCATCACCCAGGCCATCGCCGCCATCCTGACGATCCTCATCGTCGGCCAGCAGGGCTACACCGGCGGCATCAACGGCATCACCGACCTGCGCACCCTGAACGGCTGGGACATCCGCACGGACCGCGCCCACAACATCCTCTACTTCGTCAACGGCGGGCTGCTCGTCGCCTGCATCCTGTTCGCCCAATACGTGAAGCGCTCGAAGCTCGGGCGAATCCTCGTCGCCATGCGCGACAAGGAGGACCGGGTCCGCTTCTCCGGCTACCCGGTGGCGAGCTTCAAGACCTTCGCGTTCTGCCTCGCCGCCGTGTTCGCCGCCATCGGGGGCGCGATGTTCACCCTGCAGGTCGGGTTCATGTCGCCGTCCTTCGTGGGCATCGTGCCGTCCATCGAGATGGTGATCTACGCGGCCGTGGGCGGGCGCCTGTCCCTGTTCGGCGCCGTCTGGGGCACGCTCCTGGTCAACTGGGCCAAGACCACCTTCTCGGAGAGCTTTCCCGAACTCTGGCTGTTCGGCCTCGGCGGCCTGTTCATCCTCGTGGTCCTCGCCTTCCCGAACGGTCTCGCGGGGATCTACCGCACCTATGTCGAGCCCCGCCTGACCCGGCGCGTGAAGGCCCTGGAGCCCGCCCCCGCCGTCGCCCTCCCCCACGCGGCCGAGTAGGATTTTTTCGGAATGAACGCCGCGCTGCTCCCCTCGCACATCATCGGTGCCGCCCCGGCGGAGAAGAACTTCCTCCTGGCGGTGGAGGGCCTGACCGTCTCCTTCGACGGGTTCAAGGCGGTCAACGACGTGTCGTTCTACGTCGACCCCAACGAGATCCGGGTGATCATCGGCCCCAACGGCGCCGGCAAGACCACGGTTCTCGACCTCATCTGCGGCCGCACTAGGGCCAGTTCCGGCTCGATCAAGTACAAAGGCACGGAGCTCACCAAACTCTCCGAGAGCGCCATCGTGCAGGCCGGGGTCGGGCGCAAGTTCCAGACGCCGTCGATCTACGACGACCTGACCGTGTTCGAGAACCTCGAGATCTCTTATCCCCGCGGCCGCTCGGTGTTCGGGGCGCTCACCTTCAAGCGCGATGCCGAGGTCCGCGACCGCATCGAGGAGGTCGCCGGCATGATCTTCCTCAAGGACCAGCTGCTGGAGCGGGCCGAGTTCCTCAGTCACGGCCAGAAGCAGTGGCTCGAGATCGGCATGCTGCTGATCCAGGACCCCGAACTCCTCATGCTGGACGAGCCCGTCGCCGGCATGAGCGTCGGCGAGCGCATCAAGACCGCAGAACTCCTGAACCAGATCATCGTCGGCCGCTCGGTACTCGTCATCGAGCACGACATGAAGTTCGTCGAGGACATCGCCCACCGGGTCACCGTTCTGCACCAGGGCAAGGTCCTGTCGGAGGGCTCGATGGACCGGGTCAAGAACGACCCCAAGGTCATCGAAGTCTATCTCGGCCACTGAGAGGGAACGGGTTCATGCTCCAGACCACGCCCGGCCCCTCCCCCGCGCCCTCTATCCAAGCGGGCGTCCAGCCGATGCTGGCGATCGGCGATCTCCACGCCGCCTACGACCAGAGCGAGGTGCTGCACGGCCTCGACATCCAGGTGGCGCCCGGCGAGATCGTCGCCGTGATGGGCCGCAACGGCATGGGCAAGACCACGCTGATGAAGACCCTGATGGGGATCGTGCCGGTCAAATCCGGCTCGATCCGGGTCGACGGCACGGAGGTCGGCGCCCTCAAGAGCCACCAGCGCGTCGCCAAGGGCCTTGCCTACGTGCCGCAGGGCCGCATGATCTTCTCCGCCATGACCGTGCAGGAGAACATCGAGACGGGCCTGACGGTGACGAACGAGCGCCGGGTGCCTGGCGAACTCTACGAGATGTTTCCGGTGCTGCTGGAGATGAAGGGCCGGCGCGGCGGCAACCTGTCCGGCGGCCAGCAGCAGCAGCTCGCCATCGCGCGCGCATTGGCCAGTCGCCCCAAGGTCCTGCTGCTGGACGAGCCGACGGAAGGCATCCAGCCCTCCATCATCCGCGAGATGGGCCGGACGCTGAAGAAGATCCGCGACGCGCGCGGCCTCTCCATCGTGGTCTCCGAGCAGGTGCTGAGCTTCGCCCTCGATGTCGCCGACCGGGTCCTGGTCATCGAGAACGGCCACATCGTCCACGAGTCCCTGCGCGCCGACATCGACGAGGCCCAGGTCGCCCGCTTCCTCTCGGTCTGAGTGTTTCGGGGCCCCACCGGGCCCTCCGACTCCAAAATCACCTCTTGCGCGGCGCCGGATGACCGGCGCGCGCGAACGGGGACGCATGTCCTCACGTCCAGGGCAAGTCCCGAAGTTAGGGAAGGGAGCACGAGACGATGGCAGAGACCCTGATCAAGGTCGATCTCACGCAGTCGGCCTACGACAACAGCATGGTGCACAATCGCTGGCACCCCGACATCCCCATGGTGGCGATGGTCAAGCCCGGCGACGACTTCATCGTCGAGACCTACGACTGGACCGGCGGCTTCATCAAGAACAACGATTCCGCCGACGACGTGCGCGACATCGACCTCTCCATCGTGCACTTCCTGTCCGGGCCCATCGGCGTCGAGGGCGCCGAGCCCGGCGACCTCCTCGTGGTCGACCTCCTCGACATCGGCGCCAAGCCCGAGAGCCAGTGGGGCTTCAACGGGTTCTTCTCCAAGAAGAACGGCGGCGGCTTCCTCGACGAGCACTTCCCCCAGGCCCAGAAATCGATCTGGGACTTCGAGGGCATGTTCACGAAATCCCGCCACATCCCCGGCGTGCGCTTCCCCGGCCTGATCCATCCGGGCCTGATCGGCTGCCTGCCCGATCCCAAGATGTTGGAGACCTGGAACACTCGCGAGAAGGCCCTGTTCGACACCGACCCCAACCGGGTACCGGCTTTGGCCACCCTGCCCTTCGCGCCGACCGCCCATATGGGCCGGCTGAAGGGCGAGGCGAAGGACAAGGCGGCCGCCGAGGGCGCCCGCACGGTGCCGGGGCGCGAGCATGGCGGCAATTGCGACATCAAGGACCTGTCGCGGGGCTCGAAGATCTACTTCCCCGTCTACGTGCCGGGTGCCGGCCTCTCCATGGGCGACCTGCATTTCAGCCAGGGCGACGGCGAGATCACCTTCTGCGGCGCCATCGAGATGGCCGGCTGGGTCCATCTCAAGGTGAGCCTGATCAAGGATGGGATGGCCAAGTACGGGATCAAGAACCCGATCTTCAAGCCGTCGCCGGTCACGCCGAAGTTCGACGATCACCTGATCTTCGAGGGCATTTCCGTCGACGAGCACGGCAAGCAGCACTACCTCGACGTAACCGTCGCCTACCGCCAGGCCTGCCTCAACGCCATCGAGTACCTGAAGAAGTTCGGCTATTCGGGCGCCCAGGCCTACTCGATCCTCGGCACGGCGCCGGTCCAGGGCCATATCTCCGGCGTCGTCGACATCCCCAACGCCTGCGCGACCCTGTGGATTCCGACGAAGATCTTCGAGTTCGACATCAATCCGGGCGCCGACGGGCCGACGAAGTTCCTCGACGGCTCGATCCAGATGCCGCTCTCGCTGGATCTTTGAGCATGCCGGTCTACGATTACAGTTGCGCCGCCTGCGGTCCGTTCACTGTGCTGCGCCCGATGGCGCAGTTTCAGGATCCGCACGATTGCCCGGATTGCGGCTCGGAATGCGGCCGCGCCTTCCTCAACGCGCCGAACCTCGCCTCCATGGATGCGGGCCGGCGCAAGGCCTTCGCCACGAACGAGCGGAGCCAGCACGCGCCCCGCAAGTCCTCCGGCCACGGACCCGGCTGCGGGTGCTGCGGGAGTGCCAAGCCAACATCCAACCCCACGGCCGCCAAGAGTTTTCCGAACGCGCGGCCTTGGATGATCAGCCACTGACGCGAAGCACCCTCTCCCCTCTGCGGGAGAGGGTGGTCGCGCAGCGACGGGGCGGGACGAAGTCCCGCAAGAGGGGCAGCGCCGCCCCTTCCGGAAACACCTGTGCCGACCCCTCTCCCGCCTGCTCCGCAGGCACCCTCCCCGCGGAGGGGGGAGGGTTCGTCCCCCCTGAGGAGCACATCACGCCATGATGCACGGAGACATCTCGTCCAGCGCCGACAGCGTCGGCGTCGCGGTGGTGAACTACAAGATGCCCCGCCTACACACCAAGATGGAGGTGCTGGAGAACGCAAGCAAGATCGCCGACATGCTGGTGGGCATGAAGTCCGGCCTGCCCGGCATGGACCTCGTGATCTTCCCCGAATACTCGACCCACGGGATCATGTACGACGCGGCCGAGATGTACGAGACCGCGACCTCCATCCCGGGGCCCGAGACCGAGATCTTCGCCGCCGCCTGCCGGAAGGCGAAGGTCTGGGGCGTGTTCTCGCTCACCGGCGAGCGCCACGAGGAGCACCCGAACAAGGCGCCCTACAACACCCTCATCCTGATGAACGATCAGGGCGAGATCGTGCAGAAGTACCGCAAGATCATGCCCTGGACGCCCATCGAGGGCTGGTATCCGGGCGACCGGACCTACGTCTCCGACGGTCCCAAGGGCCTGAAGATCAGCCTCATCATCTGCGACGACGGCAATTACCCGGAGATCTGGCGCGACTGCGCCATGCGGGGCGCCGAGCTCATCGTCCGCTGCCAGGGCTACATGTATCCGGCGAAAGAGCAGCAGGTCCTGATGTCGAAGGCGATGGCGTTCGCCAACAACACCTACGTGGCCGTGGCCAACGCCGCCGGCTTCGACGGGGTCTACAGCTATTTCGGTCACTCGGCGATCATCGGCTTCGACGGGCGCACGCTCGGCGAGTGCGGCGAGGAGGAGATGGGCATTCAGTACGCCGCCCTGTCGAAGTTCCTGATCCGCGATGCCCGCGCCCACGGGCAGTCGGAGAACCACCTCTTCAAGCTGCTCCACCGCGGCTACACGGGCATGATCGCCTCCAAGGAGAACCGCCACGGGCTGTCGGAGTGCCCCTACGACTTCTACCGCCGCTGGATCGAGGACCCGGACGGCACCCGCGACGCCGTGCGGGCCATCACCCGCCCGGGCGTCGGGACGGAGGAATGCCCCATCGAGGGCATTCCGTTCGTCGGCAAGGGCGAGGGCCCGCCGGATCCCCACTGAGCGTCACGGCCGGAACGCCCGCTGCACCGGAGCGCGGACGGGCCTGATCCAGGCCCCCGGGGCTGCGCGCCACGAGCCTCGAACGGTTTTCCCCGATGGCCGCGCCCGACAGCGCGGCCATCGGTGTTTTCCGGCTCGGCCGTTGCGAGGAGCGGTTCTCGGTTGTCCCTCTGCCCTTGAGCGGGTTCCGTCCCGCCGCGGGGAAGATTTCGCGCGTAAGGTTTTTCCCGACGAAGGTTACCGTTTAAGGCGTAGGATATTTTTGTGGCGGCTCTCAAATAATCGGATTACGCTTTTCTCGGTTCGCGGCTCAGCTTTTCAAAGGGCATTGGGTGGAATGGTGGCGCCGTTGGAAAGGTAATCGATCCAAGATGTGATACACTGACCGCAAAACAATTGCAGTTGCGGCAAGGTTCCGATTTTTCACCCCAAGGCGTTCAACGGTCGAGGTTGAAGACAAGGGCGGTTTTTACCGTGATAAAAATCACCTAGGGATTGGACGTATTGCCATGACGCAGATATTCGTGCGCCCCGAACAAGCAATCCCCGAGGACATCGACGGTCGGCCCAGACCGGGTTTCGTGTCGTCCGCCCGGCGCGAGGGGCGTGTGCGGAACGAGACCGTAGCCGACGACAAGGCCGACGACATGGCCGCGCTCCTGGCGGAGCACCGAAAGGCCATCGCGCGCGGAACGCGGTCCCCGGCCGGCGCGAACGACGCCGGCGGTTTGTCCCAGGATCTCCACGATTGCGGCGGTTACCACCTCGCCCTGCTCCAGATCTCCCTCAAGCTCCTCGAAGCGTTCGTTCCGGAAGGGCGGGCGCGGGCGCATCTCGACCGCACGAAGACCCAGCTCGCGCGCTTCGCCGCCGACCTCGGGTCCATCGCGGCCGCGCAGCCCTCCGCCCCCCGGAGCCGACCGGATCGCGCGCCGCGCGGCGATGTCCGATCCGGTGCGGAGTGTCGCGACCTCGACGCGTTCCTCACCGAGACCCTGGACGCGTGGTCCCTGGCCTCAGGCCTGCCGGTGGCGTTTCGCTGCAACCGGCCCCGCCTGCGCCTGCCCATCGCCCTCGAGCAGCCCCTGCTGCGGATTCTCCAGGAATCCCTGACCAACATCCTGAAGCATGCCCGCACGGCGAGCCGGGTTTCCGTGGACCTGACCGTGCGGCGCGGCGTCCTCACCCTGACCATCGGCGACGACGGCTGCGGGTTCGATCCCGTCCCCGTCCGGGCGTCCGGTGCCGACGATCCCGCGGCGTCCGGGATGGGATTGCCCGGCATGGCCGCCCGGATGGCCCGGATCGGAGGAAGCCTCGTGGTCGACACGGGGTGTGGGCGGGGCACGCGGATCCAGGCCCGCCTGCGTCTGCCGCACCCGGTCTGACGCGGCGGTGGACGAGACGGCATCCGGGACGAGCGCGGAGACCGGCATCCGGATCGTTCTCGCCGACGACCACCCCGCCATCCTGGCCGGCCTGCGGTCGGTCATCGACGGCACCGACGGCATGCGCGTGGTGGCGGTGGCGAGCACCGGGTCTCAGGCCTTACGCTTGATGCAGGAGTTCGGGCCGAGCGTGGCGGTGATCGACATCGCCATGCCGGACATGACCGGCGTGGTCCTGGCCCGCAAGGTGGCCGCCCTGGCCCTGCCGACGCGCCTCATCGCCCTCACGGCCCACAACGACCGCACCCTGGTGCAGACCGCGTTCGAGGCGGGCGTGCGCGGCTACGTACTCAAGGGTTCCCCCATCGACCACCTGCTCCACGCGATCCGGGCGGTGACGACGGAGGGCTTCTACCTCGATCCGACCATCGCCGGGCAGCTGTTCGATCCGCGCGCCGCGCAAGGGCGCCGCCGCGCGCCGACGGAGGACGGGGCCATCCAGCCCGCCCTGACCCAGCGCGAGAGCGAGGTGATCCGCCTCGTGGCGCTCGGCCACACCAACAAGGAGATTTCCGGCCAGATCAACGTCACCACCAAGTCCATCGAGACCTACAAGATGCGCGCCTGCGACAAGCTCGGCATCCGCACCCGGGCGCAGATCGTGCGCTACGCCCGGCTTCAGGGCTGGCTCGCCGAGCCCTGAGGCGGATCGGCGGGGACGTCTGGGGCGGGCGCGTCCAGGCTGGCGGCGAGCACGGGCAGGAACTGCCAGAGGTCGCGGTTGAGCCGGGCGAGCTGGCGGTTGACGTCCGTGAGTTCGCGCACCCGCGCGTCGTCCATGGCCCGCTGGGCGCCGAAGCTGAGGCGGCCGCCATGCTCGACGATCCGCATGGTGTTGGTGTGGGTGATCTCGCCGTGCGCGTTGACCACCGACATGGCGTGGGTGAGGTCGTTGCGGACCCTGGTGGCGGCGTTGAAGCGCCGGATCAGGCGTTCCAGCGTCTGCGCCGTGGCCGGATCGGCGAGCTTCACCGAGGCGAGCCGGCGGATCAGGTCGAGGCGCGCCCGGCTGGTGTTGAGGGTGGTGAAGACGATGGCCGCCGTGATCTCGTCCGTGCGCAGGAGCAGCATCAGGACGTAGACGAACACGCTCTCGGTGTTGGACCAGCTCAGGCCGAGATTGCCGATGAGGCTGAGGATCTGCGTCTGCCTCAGGGCGGCGTCGCCCTTCGGAGCCTGGAGCGCCTCGAAGTCCGGGGCGGCCGGGAGGTCCGTTCGCATGGGGCCGCTCCTGTTCGGGGCCAGTCTTCTTCGAGGCCAGTCTTTTTCGGGACCGGTCTTCGGCCGCAACGATACGCCGAACCCGCAAGGCTCGCGCGGGCCCCGGCCCGTCATCCGCAAGAATTCATCGGTGAATGATGCGTCGAATCACGTCGTCCGGCGTCGATGGTCCGACACGAAGGAGGTGGCTTGAATTCCGGCGTGGCTGGGCGGACCATCGCGCGCGACCGGCCTCGATCGGTCGGCGGACGCCGCCTTCGTAGAGTCCCGACATGGCGCATCTCACCGACCTGTGGCTCGCCCGGCGCGGGCGCCGGGCCGCCCTGCGGATCGTCCGCCCCTACGTGGAGCGCACGCGCTGGCGGCGCGGCTCCGATCCGGGCGAGGCGTGGATGGAACCCTACGCCCTGGGCTTCCTCACCTGCCTCGTCACCCTCGTGGCCCGCCCGGTCATGGGCGGTGCGCCCGGCGAAGTGCTGGGGCTCGTCCAGGCCGAGGCGTGGGCGGCGCTGACCGGCCTGCCGGCGGGGCCCGTCGGCGAGCGCGTCCTCACCCTCAGCCTGGCACAGGACCCGGACTTCACCCTCGGGATGGGCGACGCCCTCCTGTTCCATTCAGCCCATCGGGGCAGCCATCAGGGCGGGACGCCGGACGGGCTCTCCGAGCAGACCGGCGCGCAGGCGGTCCTCGATCTGTGGGACAGCCTCATCGGCGTCCGCATCGAGGCCGGGCCGGTCCGCGCGACCGCTCCGTAAGCCCTGGATACGCGTCGGCGCCCGCAGTGCAAACGCGAGGAGCCGAGCGATTTTATTGCAGTGCGAAGGGATCGTCCAAGTATTCCCCGGGCAGGAATCCAACTCTACGCGCGTTCCGGTTTTCCTGACGAAAAGTTTACGTTTTTTTAACACTTACGAACCGCGGCCATTCTGCAAAGTTCGGCCCGTTCCCAAGTGGACCGCACCGAACCGGCCCCGCCGGAGACGGCGCAAGCTTCGGGAACACTGTCCCGCACGAAATGGATCACGCCGTCTCGCCGACGCAGAAGATCAGCGAGCTGCCGGTCCCGTGCATCATCCATCCAATGGGAGAATGATCATGGCGAACGATTACTCGAACGCGGTGAGCGACGGCGCCTCTCGCTTCAGCAATGGCGGCGGCGGCGGCGGCCACGGCGGCGGCGGTAGCAACGGCAACGGCGATCAGAGCCAGGACCAGACCGAGGGCCAGGTCCAGGGGCAAGCGGAGGGCCAGATCCAGGGGCAGGCCGAACTGCAGGCCCAGGGCCAGGGGCAGGCTCAGTTCGCCTACCAGGAGTCCGATAACTCGAACGAGAACGGCAATGGCAACGGGAACCTGAACGGAAACGGGAACCTGAACGGCAACGGCAATCTCAACGGCAACCTGAATGCCAATGGGAACTTGAACGAAAACTTCAACTCCACCACCACCGTCGTATCCACCACGGTCGACGTCGATGTCGACATGACCGGCGTCATGGCGCCTCCATCGGAGTCCAGCCTCATCAACCTCGAAGGCCTGACCATCGAGGGTCTCGAAGGCGGCATGTTCGTGATGCCGGACTTCTCGACCCAGACCCTCAACGGGGACGGGAACATCTTCAACCTCGACCAGATCAGCAGCCTGGTCGACAACGACTCCCTGTCCAGCCCGAGCGTCAGCCTCGGGATCGGTGGTCTGGATTCCTACTGCGGTCCCGAAGGGACGCTGCCGAACTTCAACTTCACTCAGAACGTCTCGGGCGATGGCGGCAACGCCAGCAGCAACGGCGGCGTGAGCGATTTCGCCAGCAACGGCAACGTCTCGTCGGCGAACGCGGTTTCGGGCGAAGCCTTCACCCAGCACATCACGCAGGGTGCCAACATCCAGTACAACTCCATGCCGGTCTCCGTCGTCGGCGGCGATTCCTTCAGCGAGATCAGCGGCACGGCCGATAGCAGCCACAACGTCTGAACCATGATCCCGGCCCGCGCCCTCACCCGGCGCGGGCCGTTCCACACCCACCGATCCCCGCGCGCCGGCCGCTTCCGGCCGTCGCGCGCGGGTCATCCTGATGGGGACGGTCATGATCGCTGGCGGCCCGACCGAGATCATCGCCCACTTCGCCGGGCACATGCGCCTGCTCGACACGGTGGTGCTCCACCGCGAGGTCTACGACGGCGAGCCGGGGCGGCTGCCCGCCCCCGCGCCCGGGACGCCGCACCGCGAGGCGGCACCGAATTTCGACCTCGACGAGATGCCGAGTCGGCCCTACCCGGCGACCCTTCCGCCGCCCGACGCGCTCCGGTTCGGCCACGATGTCCTCATGCCGGCCGGCCCGGTGATGCCGGCCAAGCTCGCACCTGGGTCCGTGCCCGTCGGCGTCCCGCGCACCGCCGCCCCGGCCGGCGGCGGCGGCGGCGGGAGCGCCGGCCGGGCCGAGGCCGACCGCGACGTCACGCCCGACCAGGAGCTGATCCAGGTCCTCCAGGTCAACGAACTGCACGACAACGACCTCCTGCTGATGGTCGAGGGCACGGGCGTCGAGCACCTGCACCGCCTCGACCCGGGCTTCGTCGATCCCATCGTCGCCCTCGACCGGATGCTGGCCGAGGCGCGCGGCGGCGTGCCGGCCGACCTCGTCGCCCACGGCACCGGCACCGGCGACTGGATCGCCTTCGTGCAAGGGCGCGATGCCCACCTGGCCGCGGGCGGGATGCCGCAGGACGGGGTCGACGACGGATCGGCGGACCTTCAGGGCCTCACCGTCGACGGGGTGCGCCAGCCCGCCGGCACGGCGCTGCCGACGGTGTCCTCCCCCGCCCCCACGCCCGAGGCCGCTCCGCGCAACGGCCTCCTCGACCCGGGCCTCGCGGCGACGACGGGGGCCAACCAGAGCTTCAACGTCGCCGGCATCCTCGACAACCACACCCAGCACCACGCCCTCTTCGTCGGCGGCGACGCCTTCACCACCCAGGCCATCGTCCAGGTCAACGTCCTCGCGAGCGATGTCGACATCACCGTGGGCGGCCGCAGCGGAATCCTCGATCTCGACACCGGCGGCGACCTCACCCGCAACGCGGCCCGGTTCACCCAACACGACACCGATCAGGGTCTGGTGACCCATCTCTCCGTCGGGGCGCACACCCAGGTCGACGTGATCGCGGGCGACTTCTACGACGTGAAGAGCATCACCCAGATCAACCGGCTCTTCGACAACGACGTCGTGGTGCAGGGCACGTTCAGCACCTTCTACACCGCGGTCGCCGGGGCCAACACGCAGGTCAACCTGTTCTCCCTGGAGGAACTCGGCTCACGCTACGACCTCATCGTGGTGCGGGGCGACTATCACACCGTCAACATGGTCCATCAGACCAACGTGCTGCTCAACGACAGCATCGTGAAGGCCTATACGGGGCGGGCGGATACGATCGGCCAGAACATCGTCACCGGCGACAACGTCCTCGAGAACGTCGCTTCCGTCGATCAGTACGGCAGCACCGCATTCAAGACCCTGTCGGCGGACCAGCACGCGGCGCTCTCCGGCCTGGAGGCGAATCACCTCGACCCGGCCCTGGCCGCGCTCCTGCCCCAGGCCGAATCATCGACCCTGCACGTGCTCTACGTCGCGGGCGACTTCTTCAACATCAACGCCATCACCCAGACCAACATCGTCGCGAACGTCGACACGGTGATCCAGCACCTGCCCGATCCCGGCACCGCGACGGGGCCGACGGGCGCCGCGACCCAATCGACCCAGACGGTGACGACGGGCGCCAATCACCTCGCCAACGTCGCGGCCATCTCCACCGTGGGGACGACCACGGCGGCGCAGTTCGTCGGCGGCGAGCATTACGACGACGCGATCCTCGTCCAGGCCAACTACGTCAGCCACAGCGCCCGCGTCACCATCGGCGACACCCAGAGCCTCGCCTCGGAGGTCGCGGCCTTCACCGGCCTGCACGACATCGCCCTTCCCGAAACGGGCACGCAGGACCTGCTCGGACCCGCCTTCCACGGCGGTGGCTCCAGCCTGACCCACGACCTGCTCCACGGAATGATGGCCTGAACCGGACAAACGGCCGGGATCACCGGTCGACGCACTCGGTCGGGATACCGGCCGACGGATTCGGTCGGGATACCGACCGACAAGGGGGACGCGACATGGACGATCTCAGCCGCCGCGGTACGGCCGCGGGCCGCGATGCCGCCGGCGCGGCCGGACCCGATCTCGGGCCCGGCCTCGCCGCCCTGGAGGCGCGGTTCCGCGAGGCGGCCGGCGGCCACTACATCGGCCCGACCGCGGCGCCGGCCCCGACGGAGGAGGCCGGCGCGGTGCCGGCGCAGGGGGCTCCGCCAGTCGTATCGCCGGCCAGGACGATCCCGGTCGAGACGATCCCAGTCGAGACGGCCCCGGTCGAGAGTCGGGCGGAGGCGGCCGCAGCGGCTCCGGCGGCGGTGGCGGCCACCCCCTCGGCCGCGCCACCGCGCGCGACGGGCGAGGGCGGCGGTTCGGGCAAGGGCAGTGGTTCCGGCGGCGGCGGTGGCGGGGCCGGCGGTGACGCCGGCGCCCCGCTGCAGCGCCGCTCCGGCGACCGCGACTTTCGCGAGGTGCTGACCAAGGGGCTCGCCGGCTGTCGGCGCAAGCTCGTCGTCGTCGCCATCTTCTCGTTCTGGGTGAACCTCCTCGTCCTCGGCATCCCGATCTACCTGTTCAACATCTCCGACCGGGTGCTGACGAGCCGCAGCCTCGACACCCTGATCATGCTGACCCTCGTCATCGTCGGTGCCATCGTGGCCCACGTGGTCCTCGACGTGGTGCGGCGGTTCATCCTCATGCGGATCGCCGTGGAGGTGGAGGTGCGCCTCGGCGCGCCGGTCCTGGCCGCGGCGGCGAAAGCCTCGCAGGCGGGCTCGAGCCGCGAGTTCCAGACGCTCGCCGACCTGCAGCAATTGCGCAACTTCATCACCGGTCCGGTGCTGCTCGTCATGTTCGACGCCCCCGTGGCGCCGATCTACCTGCTGGCCGTGTTCCTCATCCATCCGGATCTCGGCTGGATCGTCATGGCGACGGGCGTGCTCCTCCTCGGCCTCGCCCTCATCAACCAGAAGCTGACGGCGGTGCCGTTCGCCCAGGCCAGCGCCTACTCGACCCGGGCCAACCTCCAGGCCGACGCCATGGCGCGCAACAGCCAGGTGATCAACGCCATGGGCATGACGCCCGAATGCGTCACCATCTGGGGCCGCGAGACCGCCGAATCCCTCAAAGCCCAGGTGATCGCCCAGGACCGCAACATCGTCATCGCCGGCCTGTCGAAGTGCATCCGGCTCTCGACGCAGATCGGCATGCTCGGCTGGGGCGCGATCCTGGCGCTGGACGGCAAGCTCACGGGCGGCACCATGATCGCCGCCTCCATCGTCGGCGGCCGGGCGCTCGCCCCCATCGAGGGCGTCATCGACGGCTGGCGCAGCTTCGTCGGCGCCCGCATCGCCTACGCGCGGGTCAAGTCCCTGCTGCTGAACTCGCCCCTCAACTTCGATCGCCTGCGCCTGCCCCGCCCGATCGGGCGCCTCACGGTGGAGCGGGTGCTCTACGTGCCGCCGCCGAACAAGAAGGTGGTTCTCAACGGCCTCACCTTCCAGCTCGAACCGGGCGAATCGCTCGCCATCGTGGGCGCCTCGGGGACGGGCAAATCCACCCTCGCGCGCATGCTCGTCGGCTCGATCTCGCCCACCGCCGGGGCCGTGCGCCTCGACATGATGGACCTACGCAACTGGGACCCGCGCCAGTTCGGCCAGAGCGTCGGCTACCTGCCCCAGGAGGTCCAGCTCTTCCCCGCCAGCATCAAGGCCAACATCGCCCGCATGCAGGACGACGCCTCCGACGCCGACGTGTTCGACGCCGCCGAGATCGCCGACGTCCACGAGCTCATCTCGCAATTCGCCCAAGGCTACGAGACCGTGGTGGGCATGGACGGCAGCCCCCTCTCGGGCGGCCAGCGCCAGCGCATCGGCCTCGCCCGGGCCTTCTTCGGCGACCCGCGCCTCGTGGTGCTGGACGAGCCGAACTCGAACCTCGACACCCCCGGCGAGATCGCCCTGGCCCGCGCCCTCCTGCGGGCCAAGGCGCGCGGCACCACGGTGGTGGCCATCACCCAGCGCCCGACGCTGCTGAAGAGCGTCGACAAGATCATGATCCTCAAGGACGGCGCCATCCAGGTGTTCGGGCCCCGCGACGAGGTGATCCCGATGATCGTCGGCCGCAGCGCCAACGACGATCGTCCCCTCACGGGCCGGGGCGGGACCGGTACCGCCTGATCCGCCCCTGACGAGCCCCCGCCCCGAACGAGCCCCTTCAGGAACCCCGCGCCATGACCCGGATCGTCACGATCAAGCCCACCCCGCCTCGGCGCGAATGGTACGACGACATCCCGCAGGACACCCGCTACCACACGGGCTTCGGCTTCGCCTTCCTCGTCGGGATCATCGCGGGCTTCGGAATCTGGGCCAACACCGCCCTCATCGCGGGCGCCATCGTGGCCACGGGCGCGTTCGTGGCGACGGGGCAGAACAAGACGATCCAGCATCTCGAAGGCGGGGTGATCCGCACCATCCTGGTCAAGGAAGGCGACATCGTCGAGCCCGGCCAGCCCCTGCTCCAGCTCGACGAGACCGGCCCCAAGGCGGAGCTGCGCCGCCTGGCGCTCCGGCACGACCGCCTCACCGCCATCGAGGCGCGGCTCCAGGCCGAGGCGCGCCAGGCCGCCGCCGTCACCTTCCCGGCGCCCCTCCTCGCCAAGGCGGGCGACCCCGACATCGACGCCATCGTGGGCAACCAGCTCCTGGCGTTCAAGGCACGGATGACGAGTCTGGCCAGCGACCTGTCCGTCCTCACCAACGGGATCGACGCCCTGGAGGAGAAGATCCGCGGCAGCCAGATCCAGCTCAAGGCGGTGCGGCGCCAGCTCGAGCTGTTCGAGCAGGAGATCGCGTCGAAATCCGTGCTGCTGAAGGGCGGCATGATCCGGATCTCCGAGATCCTCGCCCTGCAGCGCTCCCAGGCGAGCGCGCAGGGCGAGATCGGCCGCCTCGACGGCGATATCGGCGACGCCCGCGAGCGCATCGCCCGCATCCGCGAGCAGATCACGGGCGCGCGCAACACCGCGATCAAGACGGCGGTGGAGCAGCTGCACGAGACCCTGGCCGACCAGAACGACGTCCGCGAGCGCATGCGGGCGGCGCGCAGCCTGCTCGACCGCATCGTCATCGCCGCCCCCGTGCGCGGCATCGTGGTGAAGCTGCGCTACCACACGGACGGGGGCGTGGTGGAACCGGGGAAAAGCATCATGGAACTGGTGCCGCTCCACGACGAACTCGTCATCGAGGCGCGGATCAAGCCGCAGGACATCGACCACGTGCGGCGGGGCCAGTCGGCCGCGATCCGCCTCACGGCGCTCAGCCAGCGCATCGTGCCCATGGTGTCGGGCGAGGTGATCTACCTCTCGGCCGACGCCCTGCCGGACGACCGCCGCAACCAGGCCGCCGGCGGCGACCTCTACGTCGCCCGCATCCGCCTCGATCCGAAGAGTCTGGCGGAGGTCCACAACTTCGCGCCGACCCCCGGCATGCCGGCCGAGGTCTACATGCGGACCACGGACCGGACGTTCTTCGAGTACGTCTTCAAACCCCTGAAGGACAGCATGGTGCGGGCGTTCCGGGAGATCTGACGCCGCGTCCGTCCGCGCTCAGCCGAGGCGGGTCGCGTCTTCATCCCAGTCGTGGCGCGACTCTATCCAAGTCGTGGCGCGCCTCTATCCAAGTCGTGGCGCGGCCTGGCCCGGCATCGGTGCCGGCGCCCCGTCCGTCCGGCGGGCGGTCAGCACGAGCCCCAGGGCCAGGGCGGCCATGCCGGCGCCGAACCAGGGCAGGCTGCCGTAGCCCATCCCCAGGGTGAGCACGCCGCCGCCCAGCGCCGCGCCCGTGGCGTTGCCGAGGTTGAACGCGCCCTGGTTGAGGGTGGAGGCGAGGTTGGGCGCGTCGCTCGCCGCCTCCACCACCCAGACCTGGAGCGGCGAGACCAGGGCGAAGACGAGGGCGCCCCAGACCGGCAGGGTCAGCACGGCGGGGATCGCCGACCGGCTGGTGAAGGCGAACAGCACCAGCACGGCGACGAGGGCGGAAAAACTCCCGATCACCGTCGCCATCAGGCGCCGGTCGGCCAGCCGCCCGCCCGCGAGGTTGCCGAAGGTGAGGCCGATGCCGAACAGCAGCAGGGCGCCCGTCACCGCGTGCGGGGTCAGGCCGCTCACCTCCGTCAGGAGCGGCGCGATGTAGGTGAACACCGTGAACAGGCTGACGGAGGACAGGGTGCTCACCAGCATCGGCAGCAGCACCGCCCAGCGCCGCAGGGAGCGGAACTCCCCGGCGAGCCCGCCGCGCGAGCCCGGCAGGCCGTTCGGCACGTAGGCCGCGATGGCGGCGGCGGCGACCAGTCCGAGGCCGAGCACCGCCCAGAACGTCGCGCGCCAGCCCGCGACCTGGCCGAGCGCCGTGCCGAACGGAACCCCCAGCACGTTGGCGAGGGTGAGGCCGGTGAACATCAGCGCCACCGCCTGCGCCCGCTGCGCGCGGGGGACGAGGCCGCTCGCCACCACGGCGCCGATGCCGAAGAACGCCCCATGGGCAAAGGCCGTCAGGATGCGGGCCAGCATCAGAAACCCGTAGGTCGGCGCGAGGGCGCAGCCGAGGTTGCCGAGAAGGAACACCCCCATCAGCACGAGAAGCGCCGTCTTGCGCGGCAGCCGGGCCGTGGCGATGGCCACCAGGGGCGCGCCGACGGCGACGCCGAGGGCGTAGCCCGAGACCAGAAGTCCTGCCCGGGGCACGCTGACCCGGAGGCTCTCGGCCACCTCGGGCAGCAGGCCCATGATGACGAATTCGGTGGTGCCGATGCCGAAGGAGGCGGCGGCCAGGGCCAGGATCGGACGGGACAGCATGGGGTCGCTCACGCTCGGGGGCCCAGGCCCATCCGGCGCAAGGCGGTCACGCTGCGTTGCAGCATCGGCCGTGCGCTACCATGCGTGCCCGCCGCCACCGATGCCCCCGGCTTCGCGGGTCGCCTGCGCGTGGCACATGGAACCGCGGGCGGCCGGGGGCAGCCCATCGCTCGTCCAAGCAAAAAGCCATCCCCGCGGCGCGGGGATGGCTCGTGAGGGCGTCGGCCCTACCAGGATCGTGATCGGTTCGCGGTCCGGGAGAGCGAGCCCGGTCGGATCAGGCGTCGACCTTCTTGCGGGGACCGCGGCGCTTCTTCTCGGGGGCGGCGGGGGCCTCCTCCTCCTGCGGCTCCGGCTCGGCGCTGACGGTCTCCTCCGGGGCGGCCTTGGCCAGACCCTTGCGGCGCTGCTGGCCGAGGCCGAGGGCGCGGGCGAGTTCGGACCGCTGCTCGGAATAGCTGGCCGAGGTCATCGGGTAATCGGGCGCCAGGCCCCACTTGGCGCGGTACTGCTCGGGGGTCAGGCCGCGCAGGGTGAGGTGCCGGCGCAGGGTCTTGTACTGCTTGCCGTCCTCGAAGCTGATCAAGTAATCCGCCGTGATGGAGCGGCGGATCTCCTGCGGCGTCGCCTTGGGCGGGCCGGTCTCGACGGCCGGTGCGCCGTTCGCCGTCACGCCACGGATCGCCTCGTGGACATCACTGAGCAGTTTCGGCAGCTCGGCGCTCTGGACATGGTTGTTGCTGACATAGGCGGAGACGATATCGGCGGCCAGCGTGATCAGGCGGGCTGCATCGGATTCTGTTTCATTCATGTTGTCGGCACCATTCTTGATTTAAGTCATAAGTCGTTTCGAGCGTAAGCTCAGTTCTTTCCGCAAGCAATGTTCCGCCGCGGTGATCCGAGAGTTTTTCACGTCTAGTTGTGGATTGACCGATCATTTCCTCGTGCGGTGCAGGAAGTTCGCGCCCTTATCCCGTAGGGGTTGCTCTGCCGGGCAATGTGCACCTGCCCTGCTCTGGCGTGGTGGGTATTGCCACGGGGGCGGTCCTGTCGATCACCGTCGCGCGCGACGGATTCGATGATGGAGCCGGGTACGGGTGCTGATCCGGACGGACGCGATACTGTCTCGTCCCAGTCTCGATCCGTGATCGTCCGCGAACCCTTCGCTGCGAGCACCACCCTTGAACGATCGTGCCTCGCGAAAGTTTCAATACTGGCATTGCCACGATGAAAACGCATTGGCAATGCCGTTCCGGTGCAAACGCTGCGCAGGGTCGAAGATTATCGACGGGAAATTTTCGTTGATCGTCGTGCGCACGTGGCGGAACCCATGCGATTCCCAGAGAAGCCGAAGATCGCCGCGGCGTCTGTGCTGTGACGTCACACGCGTTGCCTGCGCGGGCCATCGCGGTCGATCCATCATTCCTCGAAGCCAAGCATGCGTCCGCGACACCAAGCATGCGTCCGCGACACCAAGCATGCGTCCGCGACACCAAGCATGCGTCCGCGACACCAAGCATGCGTTCTCGAAGCCCAGGACGACGCCGCGACACCGGATACGGGCGGAGGTGTGGGGTTGTGGGGTCGGCCGGACCCCGTTCCGGCGCCGCCGCGGGCGAATCGTTAACGGTCCGCTAACCATGCGGGCGGCAAATCTTGCCGGGTCCCCTCTTCGGGGCGGCGAGGAAGACCATGAGCGAGACGGCCGCCGCGCCGGTACGGGGAAACGGGGCCGGACAAGGGACCGGCATGAGTGTCGGCCAGTTCGCGAGCTATGCGATTCCCAACCGGGCCAATCTCCACGCCCTGTCGAAGCGCACGGATCTGTTCTTCGCCACCGCCGTGATGGGCATCCTCACGGTGCTCATCTTCCCGCTGCCGGCGTTCCTCCTCGACCTGCTTCTGGCCGTCTCGATCATCATCTCGGTGCTGATCATGATGACGGGTCTGTTCATCGACAACCCGCTCGAATTCACGGTCTTTCCGACGCTGCTCCTCGTGGCGACCCTGCTCAGGCTCGCCCTCAACCTCGCCTCCACCCGCCTCATCCTCGGCCACGGCCACGAGGGCACGGCGGCGGCCGGTCACGTCATCGAGGCGTTCGGCAACTTCGTCATGGGCGGCAACTTCGTCATCGGGATCATCGTCTTCGCGATCCTAATCATCGTGAACTTCGTGGTGATCACGAAAGGTTCGGGCCGTATCGCCGAAGTCGCGGCGCGCTTCACCCTCGATGCCATGCCGGGCAAGCAGATGGCCATCGACGCCGACCTCTCGGCCGGCCTCATCGACGAGAAGGTGGCGAAAGCCCGCCGCGCCGCCCTGGAGGAGGAATCCTCGTTCTTCGGCGCCATGGACGGCGCCTCGAAGTTCGTGCGCGGCGACGCCATCGCGGCGCTGCTCATCACCTTCATCAACGTCATCGGCGGCATCATCATCGGCGTCGCCCAACAGGGCATGCCCTTCGGCGCGGCGGCCAAGACCTACACGCTGCTGACCATCGGCGACGGTCTCGCCTCCCAGGTGCCCGCCCTCATCGTCTCGGCGGCGGCCGGCATCCTCGTCTCGAAGGCGGGCGTGAAGGGCTCGGCCGACAAGGCGCTCGGCAAGCAGCTCGCCAACTACCCCAAGGCGCTCGGCATGTCGTCGGGCGTCATGGTGCTGATCTCGCTCCTGCCCGGCATGCCGATGCTGCCCTTCCTCGCGCTGGCCGGCGCCTCCGGCTACGCCGCGTGGCATTTCGCCAAGGTCGCCCGCGAGGCCCCGCCGCTGGATTCCGACGGCGCACCCATGGACGCCACGGCGGTGGCCGCCGCCCAGGCCGCCAAGGAGGAGACCGTCACCGACCTCCTCAAGCTCGACGATCTCAAGCTCGAGATGGGCTACGCGCTCCTCGCCCTCGTCAACGGCCCCGACGGGCAGGACCGGCTCACCGACCAGATCAAGGCCCTGCGCCGCCAGCTCGCCGCCGAACTCGGCTTCGTGATGCCGTCGGTCCGCATCCTCGACAACGTCCAGCTCGACGCCAACGCCTACGTGGTGCGGGTCAAGGAGATCGAGGCCGGCACGGGGCAGATCTTCCCCGGCCAGTTCATGGCCATGGACCCCATGGGCGGGCAGGTGCAGCTGCCCGGCCAGCACATGCTGGAGCCGACCTTCGGCCTGCCCGCCACCTGGATCGACGCGTCCCTGCGCGATCAGGCCCAGCTCAAGGGCTACACGGTGGTGGACGCCGCCACCGTGGTCTCGACCCATCTCACCGAGATCATCAAGGCCCACGTCTCGGAGCTTCTCAGCCATGTCGAGGTGCAGAAACTCCTGCGCGAGGCCTCAAAGGACCATTCCGACCTCCTCAAGGAGGTGATGCCGAGCCAGATCGCCTCCACGGGCATCCAGCGCGTGCTGCAGTTCCTCCTGGCCGAGCGGGTCTCGATCCGCGATCTCGGCGCCATCATCGAGGGCGTGGCGGAGGTGGCCGGCCACGTGAAGAACCCGCGCGACATCGTCGAGCACGTGCGTGCCCGCCTCGGGCGCCAGATCTGCGCCCAGTACCAGGGGCCGGACGGCATGCTCCCGATCATCACCCTGTCGCCGGCCTGGGAGCAGGCCTTCCTCGAATCCATCGCCGGCGAGCGCGACGAGCGCTACCTCGCCATGCAGCCCTCCAAGCTGTCGGAATTCGTCAGCACCGTGCGCGACCGCTTCGAGACCGCTGCCCGCATGGGCGAGATGCCGGTGCTCGTCACCTCGGTCCATGCCCGGCCGTTCGTACGCTCGATCATCGAGCGCTTCCGCCGCGAGACCCCGGTGATGAGCCAGGCGGAGATCCATCCCCGCGCAAGGCTGCGGACGGTGGGGTCGGTGTGAGGCGGATTCGCGATGCCGCCGCCTGACGGCCAGGTCCCGTGCCGTCAGGGAAAGATGATGGGGCGCCTTGCCTGGAGCGTGACATGACGGATTGGCCTTTCAGCGACCCACCGAACGTCGCGGTGCTGACGACCCGGAGCATCGTTCGGGATGCGGCATGGATCGCCCGCGTCGTCCATGATGCCGACGATGGTGGATGGCAGTTCCACGACGGCACACCCGGCGCTCGGCACGAGGCGGATGCCGTCGTGACGTCGCTGCGCGATCTGGTGCTCCGGGACGCATCCCTACGCGCGTTGGCCGATCTCCCGGAGGGGTGGTGTGCCTGGCGCGGGAGCCCGGAGCAGCCCTGGCAACGGGCGAGGGTCGACGGCGTGTGAGCCGATCGGGGCCGGCGAGGTTTCTCCCCCGGCCGCCTGGCCGATGGCCACCATCCGGCATCCGTTCGATCCTGTCGCCGATCCCGGCCTCGACGATGCGCTCGGCGGCGCCCCGTCGCGCGGACTCTTCAAGGGCCTTCGCGGGGCGCTCGTACGGCCCGCGACGCCCCGCCCGTCCCGGGCAGGGCGTCGATCTCCGGAACGGTCAGGCCGGGTTCTTGCGGACGCGGCGGTCGATGGCCTTCGGGTCGAGGCCCGGGGCGGTGAGCGGCGCACCGGGGGCGACCTCGGCGGGTTCGCCCTTGATGGCGCTGGCGAGGCGGTTGCGCTCGTAGAGCAGCACGACGACGACGGAGATGAGGAACGGCAGCCAGAAATAGAACAGCCGGAACACCAGCAACGCCGCGATGATCGACGGCCGCGCCACGTCCGGCATCGCCACAACGAAGACGAGCTCGAACACGCCGAGCCCTCCCGGCGCGTTCGACACCAGGGCCGCCGAGAACGAGGCGAGGAACACGGCGAGCACCACGAGGAAGCCCGGGTTCCCGGCCTCTGGCAGGGCGAAGTAGATGATCCCGGCGGCCCCAAGAAGCTCCAGGGGCGCGGCGACGATCTGCCGGACCATGATCTGCGGGCGCGGGTACTCGAGCTTGAACGACCGAATGGTCATGGGCTTCAGCCGCATGAGCGAGCCGATGACGTAGAGGGCGACGAAGCCGAGGAGGCCGGCGCCGAGGATGCGGGCGGTGGCCGGATCGGTGAGCACCGACGGCAGGTAGCCGTTGAGGCGGGTCAGGGTGTCGGGCAGGGCCACGAGGACGAAGCCGCCGAGCAGGATCGTGCCGAGGCCGAAGGTGAAGGAGCACAGGGCGACGAGCACGGCGACCTGGGCCGCCGACAGGCCCTTGGCGGTGTAGGCGCGGTAGCGCACTACGGCGCCGGAGAACACCGAGGCGCCGATGTTGTGCGACAAGGCGTAGGTGGTGAACGAGCAGACCGAGACGAAGAACCACGAGATGTGGCGCACCCCGAGATGCAGGAGGGCGATTCGGTCGTACCAGGCGAGCGCCGCGTAGGCCACGAGGGTGGCGAGGCCCGCGAGCAGGAAGCGGTGGACCGGGATCTCGGCAAAGCTGCTCTTGATCTCCGCCACCGAGATGCCGGCGAGCTCGCGATAGAGCAGGTAGCCGGAGACGATGACGGCGGCGAGGCCGACGATCGGCCAGATGAAATCGCTGATCTTCTTCATGATCGACAGGTCGAGCCCCCTCACGCGGGCTCTCCCTGCACGACCATGCCCGTCATCGCAAGCAAGGTCGTGCGCTAGCCCGGGAGGAAGCCGGCACGCTGGGCTGATGGCACCCGATCATGACGGTTTCGTGCCGGTACCCCGCGGGGAGGCCTCAGGCGCGGACGCGCGACAGGCCGATGCCGTCCATGGCGGCCTGGTCGCGGGCGGCTTCGGCCGCGCGCTCGGCGGTGCGCTCGCGGTCGTCGAGGATCTCGATCTTCTTCAGGTCCTCGAAGGCTTCGCCGAGCTCGGCCTTGGCCTCGGCGAGCTGGCCTTCAAGGGCGGCAGCGGACTGGCGCATGTTGTCCCGGCGGGCGGCGGCCGCGCGGGCATAGGTCGGATAGGCGAAGTGCGCCGTGTCGGTGATGCCGGCGCGGCCCTCCTCGTGGGCGACCTCGCGGTCGAGCTCGAGGGCCATGCGGGTGAAGTCGGCCATCATCATCTCGATCTGCGTCACGCGCCGACGCTTCTCGTCGACCTGGAAACGTCGCAGCCGGATCAGCGTGTCACGCGATTTCATCTGATGGGTCCACTCCACGCAACGCACGCCCGGCTTCGTCGCCGGCGACCCGAAGCGACACCGGCCCATGGGCGGTGCGGCGGATCAGGGGCCGCCGACGATCCCGGCGAGGCGTGAGTAACCCTCGCCGATCGAAGTTGCTTCTTCCTTACCCTGACCCAGAAAAGCCTCCAGATCGGGCATCAAAGCCACCGCTTCGTCCACTTCCGGCGACGCACCGGCCCGGTAGGCCCCGAGCCGGATGAGTTCCTCCATGTCGGCGTAGGTCGAGAGCAGGCGCCGCGCCCGCCGGACGGTCGGCAGGTGCGCCGGGTCGCAGGCCTTGGGCATGGTGCGCGAGACCGAGCGCAGGACGTTGATGGCGGGGTAGCGCCCGCGCTCGGCGATGCCGCGCTCCATGACGATGTGGCCGTCGAGGATGCCCCGCACGGCATCCGCCACGGGCTCGTTGTGGTCGTCGCCCTCCACCAGCACGGTGAACAGCC
Organism: Methylobacterium sp. Leaf112; assembly: GCF_001423295.1. Lineage (GTDB taxonomy): Bacteria > Pseudomonadota > Alphaproteobacteria > Rhizobiales > Beijerinckiaceae > Methylobacterium. Next base: position 132,774 of record NZ_LMNG01000032.1, read on the forward strand.
CCGAGATCGCCCCCTGTCCCGTGCCGGGCCCGGCGCGCTCCAGCAGGCGCGGCAATTCGGAGAACACCGTGGGGGTGTAGCCCTTGGCGGTGGGCGGTTCGCCGGCGGCGAGGCCGATGTCGCGCTGGGCCATGGCGAAGCGGGTGATCGAATCGATCATGCACAGCACCTGCGCGCCCTGATCGCGAAAGTACTCCGCCACCGCCAGGGTCACGTAGGCGGCGTTGCGGCGCATGAGGGCCGGCTCGTCGGAGGTCGCCACCACCACCACGGACCGGGCGAGGCCGGCCGGGCCGAGGTCGTCCTGCAGGAACTCCTGCACCTCGCGGCCGCGCTCGCCGACGAGGCCGATCACCGCGACGTCGGCGGCGGTGTAGCGGGCGAGCATCGACAGCAGCACCGACTTGCCCACGCCGGAGCCCGCGAAGATGCCCATGCGCTGGCCGGCGCACATGGTCAGGAAGGTGTTGATGCAGCGAATGCCGAGATCCAGCGGCGGTCCGACGCGGCGGCGGGCGTGCGCCGGCGGCGGATCGGCCCGCAGGGGGTAGATCACCGGTCCGGATTCCAGGGGGCCGAGGCCGTCGATGGGCCGCCCGAGGGCGTCGATGGTGCGCCCGAGCCAGGCGGGCGACGGGCGGATGGCGCCCGCGGCCGCGTCGCGGACATAGGCCGGGCAGCCCCGGCGCACCCCTTCCAGGGAGCCGAACGGCATGGCCAGCGCCCGGTCGCCCTGGAAGCCGATGATCTCGCACGGCACCGCGCCCGGTGGGGTATTCGGCCCGTTCTCCACGGCGATGTCGAGGCGCCCGCCGAGCCGCATGGCCGAGACGGGACCGGCCACCTCGACGAGGAGCCCGCGGATCGCCACGACCCGGCCGTAGACCTCCAGGGCCTCGATGCCCTCGAGGGCGGCGCGCGCGCCAGCCAGGCGCAAGCGCCCGGCGCTAGGGTGCGGCTCGGTCATCGGCGATTCTCTCAACCATTCGTTTACCTCCCTCCTTAACACTGCGGTCATCGGGCAGGTAGCAAGGCCCCCGGCTTCGGAGCCGGGGCGCCGTTTTTCCCGGTGGGCCTCGGCTTCCTCGCGAAGACGTGTCCCCCGGGAGACAGGCTGCGGCCCGGTACGGTCGGTACGGTGCTTGGGGATGGTTCTTCAGGTGATGCATGAAGCGGAAGACGGTTCTGTGGAGAACAGACCGCCAACGGTTGCAAGCGTCACCGGACACGTTGCCCAAATCGCCGCTTGCGCCCGTGAATCAGGTTTTGTTAACGATTAACCAATAGCGTTTCACGTCAATGACGAGGGAGCGTCCGCCGCGGGCCGGTGGCGGACGAAGGCGGGGGTGTGCCCGTACGCTTGCACACGGCCGGCTGGGCTGGGGACCGACGATGCGGGTACTTCTGATCGAGGACGACAGCGCAACCGCGCAGAGCATCGAATTGATGCTCAAGTCCGAGAGCTTCAACACCTACACCACCGATCTCGGTGAGGAAGGGATCGATCTCGGCAAGCTCTACGACTACGACATCATCCTCCTCGACCTGAACCTGCCCGACATGTCGGGCTACGAGGTGCTGCGGAACCTCCGCGTCGCCAAGGTGAAGACCCCGATTCTCATCCTCTCCGGCATGGCCGGCATCGAGGACAAGGTGAAGGGCCTCGGCTTCGGCGCTGACGACTATCTGACGAAGCCCTTCCACAAGGACGAGCTCGTCGCCCGCATCCACGCCATCGTGCGCCGCTCGAAGGGCCATGCCCAGTCGGTGATCACCACCGGCGACCTCATCGTGAACCTCGACCAGAAGACCGTCGAGGTCTCGGGCTCCCGCGTCCACCTCACCGGCAAGGAGTACCAGATGCTGGAACTCCTCTCGCTCCGGAAGGGCACGACGCTCACGAAGGAGATGTTCCTCAACCATCTCTACGGCGGCATGGACGAGCCCGAGCTGAAGATCATCGACGTGTTCATCTGCAAGCTGCGCAAGAAGCTCGCCAACGCCTCCTCGGGCAAGAACTACATCGAGACGGTGTGGGGCCGCGGCTACGTCCTGCGCGAGCCGAACGAGGTCGAGGAGCGCATCGCCGTCTAGGCGATCCGAACCGCGCAACGAAAAAGGCCCCGCTCGCGCGGGGCTTTTTTGTTGCCGTCGCGAAAGACACCTCGTCGTCGTTCCGGGACCGCGTCGCGGAACCCGGAATCCAGATCCACGACGCGTGCTCGACTTGGCCTGTCCTGTGTTTCTGGAGTCCGGGTTCGCTCAGCGCGCGACCCGGAATGACGGACGCGGTGAGACGCCCGGCCGTCTCGCGACGGAGCCTGCTTAGCTTCTTGATCCGCCGCGGGTTTTCGACGCAAAACCGGTGACCGCTTTTGCGAAACCCGCTTAGAGGCCGACCGCCCGACGCAGGGGCGGCGGGGTCAGGGTGGAGGCCATGGCGGCCGGGGGCAGGCCGGCCGGCGCCCGGGCTTGGGCCGGGGCCGGATTGTACAGGCCGCGATGCCGGGGGTTGGGGGCGAGGCGGTCGGTGAGCCCGATCACCGTCTCGGCGGCGCCGAGCAGGACCGCGCCGTCCGGGGACAGGCAGGCGCTGATCCGGGCGAGCACGTCGCCCTTCGTGGCGGCGTCGAAGTAGATCAGCACGTTGCGGCAATACACGATGTCGAAGGTGCCGAGGCCGTCGAAGGCGTGGAGCAGGTTGAGAGGCCGGAAATCGACCATCTGACGTAAGGGGGCGGCGATGCGCCATTGCTCGCCGACCTGCTCGAAGTGCTTGATGAGCAGCTGCACCGGCAGGCCGCGCTGCACCTCGAAATGGCTGTAGAGCCCGGCGCGCGCTTTCTCCAGGACCTCCGTCGACAGGTCGGTGGCGACGAGGTCGACGGTCCATCCGGCGAGCCGCGGCGCGGCCTCCTGGAGCATCATCGCCAGGGAGTACGGCTCCTGGCCGGTGGAGGCGGCGGCGCACCAGATCCGCAGGCGGCGCTGGGCCGCCCGCCGGGCCATGGCCTCGGGCAGCAGCACGTCGCGGAACAGGTCGAAGGGCGCCCGGTCGCGGAAGAAGAACGTCTCGTTGGTGGTCATCGCCTCCACCACCGCCTTCTCCATGGCGGCCTCGCGCCCGCCCTTGAGGGCATTCACGAGGTCGTGGAGGGTGGCGAGGTTGAAACGCCGGCAGACCGGCCCGAGGCGGCTCTCGACGAGGTAGCGCTTCTCGCCGCTGAGCGCCAAGCCCGAGCGCGTCTTGAGGTAGCTGCGCAGGAAATCGAACTCGACGTCGGTCATGAGCCCTGCCCCGTGAGGAGGTTGCGTAGCGCGCCGCCGATTTCGGACAGCGGCAGGATCGCCTGGGCGAGACCGGCCTTGGCGATGCTGCCGGGCATGCCCCAGACCGTGCTGGAGGCCTCGTCCTGGGCCAGCACCGCGGCCCCCGCTTCCGTGAGCGCGCGCGCCCCGCCGGTGCCGTCCGAGCCCATGCCGGTGAGAACCACGGCGAGCGCCGAGGCCCCGAAGATCGCGGCCGCGTCCTGGAACAGGACGTCGACGGCCGGGCGGCAGAAGTTGACCACGGGACCGTCATGGAGGCGGATCGACACGTCCGAGCGTCCGGCCGCCCCCGTCAGGCCCATGTGGCGCCCGCCCGGGGCGACGTAGATCCGGCCGGGCTGGAGCCGCTCGTCGGCCTTGCCCTCGGCGGCCGGCAGGCCGGTGCGGGCGCCGAGGTGCTCGGCGAACACCGCCGTGAACACCGGCGGCATGTGCTGCACGATGAGGACGGGAAACTGGCGCAGGGTCGCGCTGCCGATCTTCTCCAGCACCTCGCCGACGGCCCGCGGTCCGCCCGTCGAGGCGCCGATGAGAAGGACGCGCGGACTGACGCCCGAGCGGGCCTTGGGCCGCAGGACGATGGGGGCGGTGGGCTTCGGCGGCGGCACGGGCGCCGGGGTCGCCGAACCGGCGAGGCTGAGGCCCGGTCCGCGCTTGCGGGCCCGCGACGAGCCGAACAGGCGCACCCGCTCGATGAGGTCCGTGCGGAAGGCGTCCGAGGTGGTGACGCCGCGGTTGCTCTCGGGCTTGGCGAGGTAGTCCACGGCCCCGAGCGCCAGGCAGCGCAGAGAGATGTCGGCGTTGCGCGTCGTCAGGGTCGACATCATCACGATCTGCACGCCCGGGCTCTTGGCGAGCAGCAGGGGCAGGGCCTGGGTGCCGTCGAGCTCCGGCATGTCGATGTCGAGGAGGATCACGTCGGGGTCGTGGCGGGCCATGGCCTCCACGGCGATGCGACCGTTGGCGGCCGTGGCGACCACGTCGTAGCCGGCCTCGGCGATCCAGCGGGCGACGAGGCCACGCACCACGGCCGAATCGTCGGCGATCATGACGCGGATGCGCGGTCCCGTCGTGGCCGGTCCCGTCGTGCCTAGTCCCGAGGCGGCCGGTCCCGTGTAGGGAGCGGCGGAGAGTGGGTTGAGTGCCAGCATGGGTCCTTGACGCTTCGGCTGAGCGGACGGGGGCGGGTCGCGTCCAGCCGGGCGGGACGCCCGGCGGATGGTCTCAGAGGGCGCCGGCCTCGCTGGCGAAGGCTGTCTCGTTGACGAAACCGACCTGAGCGAGCTTGGCGGTCACGATCTCGCGATCGAACGGCTTCATGATGTACTCGTCGGCGCCCGCGTGCAGGGCGCGGGCGATGGCGCCGACATCGTTCTCGGTGGTGCAGAACAGCACCTTCGGCTTCTCGCCGCCCGGCGTCTGGCGCAGGGCCTTGAGGAAGTCGTAGCCGTCCATGGTCGGCATGTTCCAGTCGAGCAGGATCGCGTCCGGCATGGCCTCGCCGCAGGCGGCGAGCGCCATCTGGCCGTCCTCGGCCTCCCCGACCTGGAAGTTCATGGTCTCGAAGATCCGGCGGGCCACCTTCCGGATCACGGCGGAATCGTCGACGACGAGGCAGGTCTTCATCGGTGTGTCCCCGTGGAAAGCGGCGGGATCGGCAGGCGGCGCATGGGATCAGGCCGCGCCAGCGGCGAGGCGGGGGGTGCCGAAGGCCAGGAGCGCATCGACGTCGAGGATCACGAGGAGGTGGCCCTGGAGGCGGTGGACGCCGAGCGACAGGTCGCGCCAGCGTGCGTCGAGGTTGATCGGCACCGGCTCGTGGGTGTCGGGCCCGAGCTTCAGGACCTCGCCGACGCCGTCGACGATGAGGGCGAAGGTCTCGCCGCCCTGCTCCAGGCCGATGGCCATGCGGTTGGCCTCGCCGTCCCGGTCGGGCAGGCTGAGCCGGCGCCGCAGGCACAGGGCGGTGACCACCCGGCCGCGCAGGTTGAGCAGGCCGACGATCTCCGGCGGCGACAGCGGCACCGGCGTCACGCCGGCGGGGATGAAGACGTCGTGGACCCGGTCGATGGCGAGACCGAACATGGTCTCGCCGACGAACACCGTGACGAAGTCGTTGGTGGTGGCGGCATCCGCCCGCGCGGCGTTGCTGTTTGCGGCCTGCATCATGGACTGGAGCTCCGAACGTGCACGAGGGCCGGCATCAGGCGGCGTTGGCTTGGGTGGCGTTGGCTTGGGTAGCGTTGGCTTGGGTAGCGTTGGCTTGGGCGGCGGGGGCGACATCGATCTCGGCGAGGGCCGCGATGAGACCGCTGCGGTCGAACTTTGCGACGAGGTCGAGGATGGAGAGGGTCCGGGCGCGCGCGATGGCGTCGGGACCGATGGTGCCCGAGAGGCCGATCACCGGCAGGCCGGCGACGCGGCCCTCGACCTTGCGCATGGCGCCGACGAGGTCGAAGCCGTTGCGGCCCGGCATTTCGAGGTCGCAGACCACCACGTCGACGCGGCCGTTGGAAAGCAGGGTCGCCACCGCTTCGTCGGCGCTGGCCGCCGTGATCACGTTGTAGCCGGCCGCCTTGAGGACCGGGGACAGCATGTCCCGGAAGAAGGCCGAGTCGTCGACGAGCAGCAGGGTCGAGGAGCGCTTGGCCGCCTTCTTCGGGCCGCGCGCCCAGTCGTCGTAGGCGAGCGGCAGGAAGTGGGCGATGTTGATGATCTCCGTGGCGCGGCCGCGCAGGACCGCCGAGCCGATGAGGTCGGAGCGGTCGGCCGAGATCTCGACGTCGAGGCGCTCCTCGACGATGTCGACGATCTCGTCGACCACGAGGCCCATGGCCCGCTCGCCGTCGGAGAACACCACCAGGGCCTGGGTGCCGGAATCCCGGATGGTGATGGAGGAATCGGCCGGCACCAGGGGCATCAGGCGGCCGCGATACTGGATGAGCGGACGTCCGCCGACCCACTCGACCTTCGCCGCGTCGATCTCTTCGAGGCGGGTGACGAGGGAGAGGGGCACGGCCTTGTAGCTGCCGGCTCCGCCCTTGAAGACCAGGAGGGTCGCCTTGGCGTCGGCGGCCTCGGTCTCCTCGGCCTCGGCCTCGACGGGGATCGCGCCGGACTGGGCGCTCTGGCTGACCTGCTGGGCGATGCCGTTGGGATCGACGATGAGCACCACGGCGCCGTCGCCCAGGATGGTGTTGCCGGCGAACAGCGGCAGGTGGCGCAGCTTCGAGGACATCGGCTTCACGACGATCTCCTCCGTGTGGAAGACCTCGTCCACGAGGATGCCGAAGCGCTGGCGCCCGACCTGGGCCACCACCACGAAGCCGGAATCGATGGGCGCCGCGGAGGCCGCCTGGCCGAGCACGCCCGTCAGGGTGACGATGGGCAGGAGCCGCTCGCGCAGGCGCAGCACCGGCGAGCCGTTGATGCGCTCGACCTGCTGGGCCGTCGACTTGTCGACGCGCACGAGCTCCAGCACCGCCACCTGCGGCACCGCGAAGCGCTGGGCGCCGGCCTTGACGATGAGGGCGGCGATGATCGCCAGGGTCAGGGGGATCTTGATGGTGAAGGTGGTGCCGCGCCCGAGCTGGGTGTTGATGTCGATGACGCCGCCGATGAGCTCGATGTTCGTCTTGACCACGTCCATGCCGACGCCGCGGCCCGAGACCGAGGTGATGGCGGCGGCCGTCGAGAAGCCGGGGTGGAAGATGAACTTCGCCACCTGGGCGTCGGTCATGCGCTCGACTTCGGCCTGGGACGCGACCTTGCGCTCCACGGCCTTGCGGCGGATGGCGGCGAGGTCGAGGCCCTTGCCGTCGTCGGCGATCTCGATCGTGATGGTGCCGCCCTCGTGATAGGCGGACAGGCGGATGGTGCCCCGCGCCGGCTTGCCGGCGGCCTTGCGGTCGGTGGCCGACTCGATGCCGTGGTCGGCGGAGTTGCGCACCATGTGGGTGAGGGGATCCTTGATCACCTCCAGGACCTGGCGGTCGAGTTCGGTCTCGGCGCCGCTCATGACGAGCTCGATGTGCTTGCCGAGTTCCGACGACAGGTCGCGGACCACGCGGGGCAGCTTCTGCCAGGCGTTGCCGATGGGCTGCATGCGCGTCTTCATGACGCCTTCCTGCAGCTCGGCCGTCACGTGGCTGAGGCGCTGCAGGGGCACCTTGTAGGTGGAATCGTCGTGGCGGCGGGCGATCTCGAGGAGCTGGTTGCGGGTCAGCACCAGCTCGGACACCATCGTCATGAGGTGTTCGAGGGTGTCGACGTTCACCCGGATGGTCTGGACCTTGGCGATGCCGCCTTCGGTGCCCTCGGAGGGGCCGTCCTTGGCCGGGGCCTTGGCGGCCGGCTCGTCGTGGGCGGGCGCCTCGGCCACGGGGGCGGGCGCGGAGACCGGGGCGGGTGCCTTGGCGGCCGAGGGGGCTGCCGAGGGGGCGGCCACCGGCGCGGGCGCCGCGGCGATCACGGGCAGGGGGGCGTCGAACGGATCCGGGCCTTCCGCCTCGAGGAAGGCGCGCTCGAGATCGTCGAGGGTGACCTCGCCGGGCTTCAGTTCGCGCGAGACCGGCTCGGGGAGCCTGATCTCCGGCGCCGGGACCGGCGCGGCCACCGGGGCCGCGGCTTCCATCGGCCCGGCCGACATCACGTCCAGGGCGTCGATGAGGTCGTCGTCGCTGCCCGTCGGCTCGGTGCCGGTCTTCTCGAGGTCGCCCAGGATCGACTTGAGGCGGTCGAGGGTGACGAGGATCAGGCTCACGGCGGGGCCGGTCACCGGCATCCCGTCGCGGAACTGGCCCATCAGGGTCTCGGCGGCGTGCGCCAGGGCTTCCAGGCGTGGCAGGCCGAGGAACCCGCAGGTGCCCTTGATGGTGTGGACGAGGCGGAAGATGTTCCGGAGGATCGTCTGGTTGTTCGGGTCCTGCTCGAAACGCACGAGCTCGGCATCGACGGTGTCGAGATGCTCGGCGCTCTCGGTCAGGAACTCACGCAACAAGTCGTCCATGAGAGGCACTCGGTCCAGATACGCACTACGGTCTGTGCAGACGGACATTGTGCCGGCATGGGTTAGTGAACGGTTTCCTTTGACGAGACGATGGAACGGAACGGAGCAATATTTGTTATTGCGCCGCTTCGTGTCGGACTATGGTTAATGGAGTTCGCCACGCGTCTGCGAGCCCGGTCCCCGGATGACGCGATGCCGGCCGGCCCCGCACCCCACCCGATCCTCGGGTCCGCCGGATCAGGCGAGGGCGGTTTCCGGCGGCTCGTCGTCGGACGGGTGGGGCGCGTCGCCGAGCGCTCCGTGTGGTGCCGGGCTCGCCTCGACCGCGTCGGGCTCCGGCGTCGGCACCGCCCCGATGGTCACCCTGTCGCCGGTGATCGCGAAGCTCACGTCCATCTGCGCGGCGCGCGCCACGAGGCCGGCATAGAACGGCAGGATCGCGTGGGCGTCCACGGTGCCGCCCTCGGGGGTGCCGGCCATGAGCGCCTCGACATGAGGCGGAATGCGCGCGTGCGAGCCCTTGGCGGTGATGACGATGGTCGGCGCCTCGCCGTCGCCCTTTACGGTCACGTCGATGAGGCCGCCGCGCGGGATCGCGCTCTGGGCGATCACCACGAGGTTGAGGATCAGCTTGACCTTGTTCTTCGGGTACAGGGCCTGGGGCGCGCTCCAGGCGAGCTGGGTCTTGTCGTCGGTGAACATGCCGCGCGACACCTTCTCGGCGTCGGCGAGGTCGATGGAGGCCCCGGCCGAGCCCGCCGCCCCGAAGGCGATGCGGGCGAACTGGAGCCGGGCGGAGGCCTGGCGGGCGCTCTTAGCGATGAGTTCGAGGGCGAATTCGCGCATGGAGGCGTCGGACTCGTCCTCCAGCACCTCGAGGCCGTTCACGATGGCGCCCACCGGGCTGATCACGTCGTGGCAGACCCGGGAGCACAGCAGTGCAGAGAGGTCGAGGGCATCGAGTTGGACGAGGGTCATCTTGCGCTCCGCGCGAGGCACTGTAAGGGGCCGCCGGCGATATCGCCGGACTGTCCTGCGCACCGTCGCGGCCGATCGCCAAGGGCACCGATAGACGGCGCCGGATACTTTGGGAAGCGCCGACGGCAGACCGGAAAAGCGCCGACGGCGGACCGGAAAAGCGCCGATGCCGGACCGGAAAAGCGTCCCGCGCGGCCATGTGCCGGCTCGACAACCCGTCCGCGCCGGGGCATGAGGTTAGGGATCATGCATCTCGACGCCCCGACGCGCGACCGGATCGCCGCAACATTGACGGAGATCGCCTGCGAGGCGGGCGAGATCCTCCGGGGCTACCACGGCGGCGACTGTCCGCACGTGCTGAAGGGCGACGGCTCCCCCGCGAGCCTCGCCGACACGGCCTCCGAGGCCCTGATCCTCGAAGCCCTCGGGCGGCACTGGCCGGACATCCCGGTGGTGGCCGAAGAATCCTCCTACGACCGTCCGCCGGCCGACCTGTTCTTCCTCGTCGATCCCCTCGACGGAACGAAGGACTTCCTCGCCGGCAACACGGAATACAGCGTCAACATCGGCCTCGTTCAGGGTGACCGCCCCGTGGCGGCGGCGCTCGCCGCCCCCGGTCTCGGCCGGGTCTGGGGCGCTGGCGCCACGGCCTTCGAGGCGACCATCGTCGCCGGCCGGCCGGGGCCGCACCGGGCCATTGGCGTGCGCCCGGTGCCGGCCGACGGCCTCGTCGCCCTTGTGAGCAGCCGGCACGGCGACGCCGAGACGGAGGCCTGTCTCTCCCACCTGCCCGTGGGCGGGCGGCGGGGCGCGGCCTCCGCCCTCAAGTTCTGCCTCATCGCCTCGGGCGAGGCCGACATCTACGTGCGCTGCGGACCCACCATGGAATGGGACACGGCGGCCGGCGACCACGTGCTCACCAGCGCGGGCGGTTGCGTCGTGGTGCCGTCGGGCGAAGCCATCACCTACGGGCATTACGGGCGCCACTACCGCAACGGCCCCTTCGCGGCCCTGGGCGACCGGACCTATGCCACCCGCCTCGCCCTGCCGGCGTCCAGCCCGGCGCCGCGCCGGTCGGTCGGCGCCACCGCCGGGCATCACGTCTGAGCGCCATCCGTTCGCGTTGACCTCATGCGTTCGCGTTAACCCGATGTTGACCTTGTCTCGCGTCATGATCGGGGTGATCCGGGCGCGGGAGCGTGGCCCGGAGTCTGTTGCTGGGGGTCTCCCGCTGGGGACCTCTCGCTCGGGATCTTTCGCCGGGACGCCATCCGGCACCGCACGCGACGAGGCACGATGCTGAACTGTCCCTCCCCCCGCCCCGCCCCGGCCCGGTTCGGCGCCCGCCTCGCCCTGGCCGCCGCGCTGCTCGCCCCGGCGTTCGTCCACGGCACACCCGTCCTGGCCGGTCCGGCCCGCACGGCGCCGGCCGCCCCGGACGAAGCCGGGTCCGGCACCTTCCGGCCCGCCGAGATCGTCGACAACGGCCACCGCTTCTTCGGCTCGATGTCGCGCGGCCTCGCCCTCACCGTCGAGGAGGCGACCCGACGCTGGGGCGAGCCCAACGGCTACATCCTCGGCCAGGAAGCGTCCGGCGCCATCGTGGGCGGCGTGCGCTACGGCGAGGGCACGTTCTACACCCGCAACGCCGGCAAGCGCCGCATCTACTGGCAGGGCCCGTCCATCGGGTTCGACGTCGGCGGCGACGGCGACCGGACGATGATGCTCGTCTACAACCTGCCGTCGGTGCAGGGGCTCTACCGCCGCTTCGTCGGCGTCGACGGCTCGGCCTACTTCATCGGCGGCTTCGGCATGACGGCGGTGACCGCCGACGATGTCGTGGTGGTGCCGATCCGCACGGGCGTCGGCGCGCGTCTCGGCATCAACATCGGCTACCTCAAGTTCACCGACAAGCCGACCTGGAACCCGTTCTGAGGAACGCTCGCCCGAAGCCCCTCCCCGCCCGGTGCGGGCATGGGCCGCGCCCGGGGCGTTCCGCACACCACTCCGGGGCGGGGTGTGGCACGCCCACCCTCGCCCTGCCTCATCGACTCGGGTTAAAGCACCTGACGCGGCCGTGACGACGGCCGCGATCGGCTTGTTCCGGTGTGAGGGATGAGGGTGCCCGCGTGATCGAAACCGTGATGATCTTCGCGCTCGGCTTCCTCGCCGCCGCCCTGTGCGCCCTGTTGCTGCTGCCGGCGGTGAACGCGCGCGCCATCCGCCTGTCCCGCCGCCGGATCGAGGCCCGGCTGCCCCTGTCCGTGGCCGAGGTCGCGGCCGAGAAGGATCACCTGCGGGCCGAGTTCGCCGTGGCGCGTCGCCGCCTGGAGCGCCGGGTCGAGACCGTGCAGGCCGCCCGCCACGCCGACATGGCCGCCATCGGCGCCCGCACCCTCGAGGCCGCCGCCCTCTCCCGGGCCGTCGAGGCGCGGGAGGCGGCCCTGCGCGAGCGGCAGGCGGAAATCGCCGAGACCCGGGCCACCCTCGACGGCGTGGAACGCGACCTCACCGTCGCGCGGGCCGACGGCGCGGTCGGGCTCGCCACCCTGCGGGTCCTCGAGGACGCGCATCGCGACCTGCTCGACGATCTCGTGCGGCGCCATCATGCCGCGCCCGTCGCGGACGGCGACCCGGCGCGGATCGACCTCGCCGCCCGGTGCGCGACCCTGACGGCGGAACGCGAGACCCTGCGGGCGAGCCTCGCCGCCGCCGAGGAGGCCCTGGCGCGCTCCGTGGCACGCACGGCGCCCCAGGACGCCGACACCGCCGCCCTGCGGGCCCGGATCACGGACGTGGCCGACAGTCTCATGCGCCGCGACCGCCTGCCCGCCGTCGATGCCTATCCGATGGCGCGCTCCTGAACGGGTTCCCCCGCTGAACGGGTCTACCGACGCGCCGTTGCGTCTCGTTCAGGCTGCGGCGTAGATAAGCAAACTTTCCATGCGTCGACCATGCATGTGCCTTGTTTCGACCACGCGAGCACAGCATCCGGTCGCCCATTCCCTCCTGACTTCGAGACGGACTGCGCCCCCTATGGCCAAGAAACTAGCTTCGATCGTCCTCGCCCTGGCCGCCACGGCGTCCCTCGCCGCGGCTCCGGCCCTGGCGCAGCCGGCGCCGCAGACCAAGCGCGGCAATGAGACCCTGAAGAAGTACTGCACCGGCGACTACCTGACCTATTGCGGCAACATCTCCCCCGACGATCCGGCCATGGACAAGTGCTTCCAGACCAACTGGACCAAGCTGTCGGAGAATTGCCGCCGGGCCATCGACGCCTACGAGAAGAACCCCGCCAACAAGAAGTAGCCGGACCGCCCCGTGGTCTCGGCCGGGCCGCACCGCAGGGTGCGGCCCGGTTTTCCAGTGGACCGGTTTTCCAGTGGACCCATGCGCGCCACGGGATAAGCGCGGCCGTTTCCCTCGCGTCGCGGGCCTGCAGCCGCTATGGTGGCGGCCATTCGCGTGCCGGACCCCCAAAGCCCCGATGCCCAGATCCCACGGCGCCCCGTCGCGCTCCCTCACGATCCTCGCGGCCTTCGGCCTCGTCGCCTTGGCGACCGCCGGCTGCGGCCGGCGCGGCGGCCTCGAACCGCCGCCGGGCTCCGCCGCGCCGAATCCGCCCACCGCGCGCCTCTCCGGCACGGCGCCCGCGAGCCCCCGCGCCCTCCCCCAAAGCGTCGGCCTCGGCGGCGGTGCCGCCACGCTGGATCCCGATGCGGTGCGGGCCGGCGACGAGCTCGACGCCGCCGTGGTGCCGGGGTCGGGCAGCGAGGCGCCGATCCTGACCGGGCGCGGCGCCAAGCGCGGCTACGTCGTTCCGAAGCAGCCGTTCTTCCTCGACCCGCTCCTCTAGGGCCGGCCTCCTCCGGGGTTTTCGCCCTCCGGGATCTTCGTCCTCTTGGGTGCCCAAGACCCGTCGTCCGGAAGCCCGTCGTCCAAAAGCCCTTCCGAAAAGCCCTGCGTCCAAGGCCACGCGATGCATCACTTCCATTACCGCGACGGTCGCCTCGCGGCCGAGGACGTCGATCTGACGGGCCTCGCCGACGCGGTCGGGACGCCGTTCTACTGCTACGCCACCGCCACCCTGGAGCGGCATTACCGGGTGTTCGCCGAGGCGTTCGCGGGCGACGACGCCCTGGTGTGCTACGCCATGAAGGCGAATTCCAACCAGGCGGTGCTCACGACCCTCGCCCGCCAGGGGGCGGGCATGGACATCGTGTCAGAAGGCGAACTCCGCCGGGCGCTGGCTGCCGGAGTCGATCCGCAGCGGATCGTGTTCTCCGGCGTCGGCAAGACCCCCGACGAGATGGCCGCCGCCCTCAAGGCCGGCATCTATTGCTTCAACGTCGAGAGCGAGCCCGAACTCGCCGTGCTGTCGGGGGTCGCCGCCGGCCTCGGCCTCACGGCCCCCGTCTCGATCCGGGTGAACCCCGACGTCGACGCCGGAACCCACGCGAAGATCTCCACGGGTAAATCCGAGAACAAGTTCGGCATTCCGATCGCGCGCGCACGCGCGGTCTACGCCCATGCCGCCACCCTGCCGGGCCTCGCGGTCTCCGGCGTCGACATGCACATCGGCAGCCAGATCACCGATCTGGCGCCCTTCGACCACGCCGCCCGTCTGCTCGCTGGCCTCGCCCGCGACCTGCTCGCCGACGGCCACGCCCTGCACCACATCGATTTCGGCGGCGGCCTCGGCATTCCCTACCGCGACGACAACGCGCCCCCGCCGGACCCTTCGGCCCTGGCGGCGATCCTGCGCCCGCACTTCACGAGTCTGGGCCTGCGCCCGGTGTTCGAGATCGGCCGGATGATCGCCGGGAACGCCGGCATCCTCGTCACCCGCGTGCTCTACGTGAAGCGCGCTGAAGGCCGGACCTTCGTCATCGTCGACGCGGCCATGAACGACCTCATCCGCCCGACCCTCTACGACGCCTATCACGGCCTGCGCCCGGTCCTCGAGGCCGGTCCCGAGACGCCCCGGCTCGTCGCCGACGTGGTCGGCCCCGTCTGCGAGAGCGGCGACTACATCGCGCTCGCCCGCGACATCCCCGAGGTGGCCCCCGGCGACCTCATGGCGGTGATGAGTGCCGGCGCCTACGGCGCCGTCCAGGCCGGCACCTACAACACCCGCCGCCTCGTGCCCGAGGTGCTGGTGCGCGGCGCCGACTGGGCCGTGGTGCGCCCGCGCCAGACCTACGAGGAACTCATCGGCCTCGACCGCGTGCCGGAGTGGCTGGCGGAGACGGCTTGAGAGTTTGGGGTAACCCTCCGGCGCAGATCGTCAAAAGTTTACTGAACGCCTGAGTGCATCGCCTCTCCCCGCAAGCGGGGCGAGGGGATGCGCTTCGAGTGGTTCGGTCGATCCCGGCCGGGGAAACGATCCCGGACTCACGCCGCCAATTCCGCCTCCAGCCGCTCGGTCGCCTCGACGGGGAGATCCAGCGCCTCGGCCAGGTCCTGGAGGAACTTGCGTTCCTGCAGGGTGTCGGGGTCGATGGCGAGGCGCGCCGCCGCGTAGATGCGGGCCGCCTGCTCGGGGTTGGTCGCCCGCTCGGCGATGGCGTCCACGTCTGCCGGGTCGGCGAGTTCCGCCTCGAGCCAGCGCCGACCGTCGGCCTCGATGCCCGCCGCCGACAGGGCGTCGTCGAGGCGCTTGCGCTCGCCCGCATCGACCAGACCGTCCGCCAGGGTCGCTGCCACCATGGCGCGCAGCATGGTCCGGGCCTCGTCCTCGCCGACGGTGATGTGGTCGAACGGTGTGGCGCCGGGGGGTGCGGGCGCTTTCGTGTCGGTGCTCTTTGGATCGGAGGCCTTTGGATCGGAGGCCTTGGGATCGCCGTACTGCATGGCGGGCGCGCCCCGCAGGGCCTTTGTGGCGAGGGCCGCCACCAGGGCGAGGCCGCCGAGGGCCGCCGTCGCCGCGAGTCCCGTGCGGCGGGTGCGCACCAGCGCATCGACCATGCTGCGTGCGGCCGAATCGCCCGGCCCGGCCTGCTGTACCTCGGACATCGGATGCCCCCTTCGTCATGTGCAATCGATCCCCAACCCCGGCCGGGGCGCCTCGGTTCAGATCGACGCTCCGCCCCGGCGCGCCATGGGCTGATTTGACCCGATCGCCCCCGGCGGCCACCATGCTAGCTTGCGCGTCCGGCGTCAGAGGACCACGGCGCCAGAGGAACCCGACACGATGGCCGAGGCCGACCCGGCGACGTCCGGCGCGACACGCGCTTCCAGCCCGGGTGGTGCCACCACCGTCGGCGGCGCCGCCCTTCGCGGGCGCCTCGACCGCCTCGTCTCCTGGTCGCAGACGGCCGCGCTGTGGGAAGGCGCCTGGCCGATCCTGTGGCGCGGGCTCGGACTCGCCCTCGCCTTCCTCACCCTGTCCTGGCTCGGCCTGTGGCTCGACCTCTCGCCGACGTGGCGCATGGTGGGGCTCGCCGCCTTCGGCCTCGCCCTCGTGGCCGCCCTCCTGCCGCTGGCGACCCTGCGGCGCCCGAGCCGGCGCGCTGCCCTGGCCCGCATCGACCGCGAGGCCGCCGGCCGCGACGGTGCCCTCGTCCACGGTCCGGCCTCGGCCATTGAGGATACCCTAGCGCTCGGCACCGCGGACCCCGCGACCCGGGCCCTGTGGGCCCTGCACCAGCGCCGGTCGGCCGAGGCGGTGGCCCGCCTGAAGGCCGCCCCGCCCCGGCCCGACATGCCCCGCCGCGATCCCTTCGCGCTGCGCGCCGCCCTCCTGGTGGCCGCCGTCGCCAGCCTGTTCGTCGCCGGGGCCGAGTGGCGCCAGCGCCTCGCGGGCGCCTTCGACTGGACCCTGCCGCCCCCGCCCGCCCCGAGCTTCCGGGTCGACGGCTGGATCGACCCGCCCCTCTACACCCGCCTGCCGCCCCTGGTGGTGACCATGAACGGCACCGAGCAGCGCCTGCGCGCGCCGGTCAATTCCACCCTGATCATCCGCATCGCCGGCCACGGCGCGGCGACCCTCGACGCGAAATCCGGCCTGACGGCGTTGCCGGCCCAAGCCCCGCAGGGGGACAAAGCCCCGCAGGCGAACAAGCCGCCGCACGCGGACCTGCGCGAGGACCGGTTCCGGCTCACGGGCGGCACCGCCGAACTCACCATCGCGGCCGGCGGGGCGCCGCTCCAGCACCTCGTCGTCGAGACGATTCCCGACCTGCCGCCCGAGATCCGCCGCATCGGCGCCCTCGAGGTCAACACCCGCGGCACCTTCAACCTGACCTACCGGGCCAAAGACGATTACGGCATCGCGTCGGCCGAGGGGATCGTCGAGCCCCTGGCCGGCACCCGCGCCCTGGTGCCGCCGCCGCGCATCGCGCTCGCGCTACCGGCCGACGCCGCCGGCGAGGCCGACACCAAGACCCTGGTCGATCTCACCGACAATCCGTGGTCGGGCGCCCGGGTGCGCCTCACCCTGGTGGCGAAGGACGAGGCCGGCCAGGAGGGCCGCACGGAGACGGCGGAGATCACCCTGCCGGCCCGCGTGTTCACCCAACCCCTGGCGCGGTCCCTGGCGGAGGAGCGCCGCCGCCTCATCACCGCCCCCGACGAGAGCCGGGGCCGGGTCCTCACCGCCCTCGACGCCCTCCTCATCGCGCCTGACCGCTTCACCCCGCAGCCGAGCGTGTTCCTCGGTCTCAAGACCGCATCGCGCCGCCTGCGCGCCGCCCGCAACGACGCGGCCCTGATGGAGGTCGCCGACCTCCTGTGGGAGATGGCCCTCAAGATCGAGGACGGCGACCTCTCGGACGCCGAGAAGAGCCTGCGCGCGGCCCAGGACAACCTCAAGCAGGCCATCGAGCGCAACGCCCCCGACGAGGAGATCCAGAAGCTCACGGAGGATCTGAAGAAGGCCCTCGACACGTTCATGAAGAACATGGCCGAGCGCCAGAAGGAGAAGGGCCAGAAGCCCAAGGCCGACGGCCAGCCGCCGGCCCAAGGGGGCAAGACCGTGACCCCCGACGACCTCAACAAGATGCTGAAGGACATGGCCGACGCGATGAAGCGCGGCGACACGGCGGAGGCCCAGCGGCTCCTTGAGCAGCTGCGCGAGATCCTCGAGAACCTCCAGACCGCCGAGCCCGGCGGCAAGGCCGATCCGAGTTCGCGCGAGATGGCGAAGCAGGCCGACGAACTCGACAAGCTCTCCCGCGAGCAGCAGGAGCTGCGCGACCAGACCTTCAAGGAGGGCCAGGACAAGGAAGGCGGGTCCGGCCAGCCCCGGCCCGGTCAGCGCCCGCCGCGCGGTCAGCAGCAGCCCGGCCAGAAGGGCCAGCCGGGACAGGGCCAGCCGGGTCAGGGCCAGAACGGCGAAGGCCAGCAGGGCCAGGGTCAGAAGGGCCAGAAGGGTCAAGGACAGGGCGAGCGCCAGCAGGCACTGCGGGAGCGCCTCCAGGATCTGCAGCGCAAGATGAAGGACCTCGGCATGGAGGGCGAGGACGGCCTGTCCGAAGCCGAAGAGGCCATGCGCGAGGCCGAAGGGGCGCTGGGCCAGGGCCGCGAGGGCGAGGCCGTCGATGCACAGGGGCGTGCCCTCGACGGGCTCAAGCGCGGCGCCGAGGGCATGCAGAAGCAGATGCAGGAGATGGCGGAGGGCGAAGGCGAGGGGGACGGCCAGCAGGAGGGGGGGCAGAACCCGAGTCAGCAGGGCCAGGCGGGCAACAGCGAGAACGACCCCCTTGGGCGTCCCAACAAGGGGCGCAACATGACGAGCGGCAACGCCCGGGTGCCCACCGCCGACGAATCCGCCGTCCAGCGCACCCGCCGGATCCTCGAGGAGCTGCGGCGCAAGCTCGGCGACCCGAGCCGCCCGCGCGAGGAGCTCGACTATTTCGAGCGCCTGCTGCGCCGGAACTGAGCGGTCCCCCGCTCTTTCCGGGCCAGCGCGGTGTGGTGAGGCGCGGACAACGCCGCCTCGTCAGGAAATGATCGCCGTTTCGCAGAGGGGGCCCGTCGCGCTCCACGCCGACCGCGACGCGTTGTCGGACATTGATCCGCGCAATTTCGCCCTCGCGACCGATGCCGAAATCCCGGCCCCTGGGCGGCGACGGAGCCGAAGTCCATATGGGGAGCGTGCCGTCGTGTCGGCGCTCGGCCCCCTGTTCCGATCGGCGCGCCGACGCCCCAGCCGCGAGATCCTGACCCCGTGATGTCCTCCAACACCCTCGTTCTCCTCGCCTGCGCGGCGGTGGCCGTCGTGCTGCTGCTCGGCCTCGTCAACATGATGCGGGGCGGCAGCGCCAACGTCTCGCAGAGGCTCATGCGCCTGCGCGTCCTGCTGCAATTCGTGGCCATCGTCCTGATCATGGGCGTGGTGTGGTGGCGCTCGACCTGATCGTTCCGGTCCCGGCGGGATCCCCCGGGGTGTGGCGGGGAGGTCTCACCGCCGGTCTATCGGGGAGGATGGGGCGGATTAAGCGGTCCGTGGCCTGACGCGGCTCCGTGGCCCCGTGCTAGACAGGCCCACTACAACCGGATCGGTCCCGATGCTTTCCAACTCGTCCCGTCTGCTCGCCGGCGCCCTCGCCCTGGCCGCCGTCCCGGTCCAGGCCGCCGATCTGCGCGGCGGATCGATGCCGGCCGCCTACGCGGCCCCGGTCAAGCCCATGAGCTTCGTCTCGGAGGTCCGCATCGGCGGCGCCGTGCAGGACCCCGGCAGCGCCGAGCGCGACACCAACAACATCAACGGCGAGATCCTGTTCGCCAAGCCGCTGGTGAGCCTCGATCCGTTCTGGCAGGCCTTCGTGCCGCGTCCCACCGCGGGCGGCAGCTACAATTTCGGCGGCCGCACCAGCTACGCCTATCTCGGCGCGACCTGGACCGTGGACCTGTTCCCGCAGACCTTCAACAACATCGTCTTCCTCGAAGGCTTCTTCGGCGCCGCCGCCCATAACGGCCACACCGGCCTGAAGGCCACCACGCCGCCCGGCTTCAATTCCCTCGGCTGCAGTCCGCTGTTCCGCGAGGCCGCCGCCCTCGGCTTCCGCCTCAGCGAGCGTTGGAGCATCATGGCCACCGTCGAGCACATGTCGAACGCAGGCCTGTGCAGCAACAACCGCGGCCTGACCAATTACGGCGGCAAGATCGGTTACACGTTCTGACCTGAGCGGATCCAGGGACACGTCCGCCGGATTCCGGTGCCCGAAGGATCGACCGGCCGGGCTCGGGCGTTTCCCGGGATCTCTCTGTTCCCCGGGGCATGCCTGCCCCTCCGACGATCGGACAGCCCGTGGTCACGCTCAACCGCATCTACACCCGCACGGGCGACAAGGGCTCGACGGCCCTGGCCAGCGGCGAGCGCCGCTCGAAGGCGGATCTGCGCATCGAGACCTACGGCACGGTGGACGAGACCAATGCCTGCATCGGCCTCGTCCGGCTCCATGCCGAACCGGCTTTGGATACGATGCTGGGCCTGATCCAGAACGACCTGTTCGACCTCGGCGCCGACCTCGCCACGCCCGAGACCGGCACGCCCCTGCCCTACGAGCCCCTGCGCATGGTCGACGCCCAGGTGAAGCGCCTGGAAGCCGACATCGACACCTTGAACGCGCACCTGTCGCCCCTGAAATCCTTTGTGCTGCCCGGCGGCTCGGCGGCCTCCGCCGCCCTGCACCTCGCCCGCACCGTCTGCCGCCGGGCCGAGCGGCTGGCCGTGGCCCTCGCGGCGACGGAGGGCGAGGTTGTCTCGGCGCCGGCCCTGCAATACCTCAACCGCCTGTCGGACTTCCTGTTCGTGGCGAGCCGCACGGCCAACGCCAACGGCGCCGACGACGTGCTGTGGGTGCCGGGCAAGAACCGCTGATCGGATCATCGCTGATCCGATCGCGGGCGGCACGCCGTCCCGGTCCGTGCCGGATTCTCACATCCGCTGACTGCCTCTTTTCGAAATCCGCACTGAGCCGGCGTGGAGCACGACAGGCCCGCTCTCCTTTCAGGAGAGGGGGCCCGCGCATCCCGCGCGATGCGTGAAGGCCATCGCCTTTCGGGAGGTGAGACCGGCGCGTCCCGCGGGAGGTACGAAGGCCGTCGCCACGGGTGGAGGGCCGTCTCGCGATGCCTGGACGGCGACTCGGTCCGCCCCCGGAAGCGCGGCTCGGTGAATTCATCGGGTCCCCCGGCGCGGGGTGCGTCCCCGCACGTGCGTTGACAAGGCCGAAACCTCGTCGTTACGGTCCGCCGCCTCAAATGAGAGGGTTCTGGATCGCCGGACGTGCCGGGGGTCCTCCGCGCGCCGCGCCGGCCCTCCCCAAAAACATCCGCGCGGAGGATAGTGACCGCCATGAAGGTTCTGGTGCCCGTCAAGCGGGTCGTCGATTACAACGTGAAGATCCGGGTCAAGGCGGACGGCTCGGGCGTGGATCTGGCCAACGTCAAGATGTCCATGAACCCCTTCGACGAGATCGCCGTCGAGGAGGCCATCCGGCTGAAGGAGAAGGGCAAGGTCACGGAGATCGTGGCGGTGTCCATCGGCCCGCAGCAGGCGCAGGAGACCCTGCGCACGGCCCTCGCCATGGGCGCCGACCGTGCCATCCTGGTGAAGACCGACGGGCTCGTGGAGCCCCTCGCCGTGGCCAAGATCCTCAAGGCCCTGGTGGACAAGGAGGGCCCGGAGCTCGTCATCCTCGGCAAGCAGGCCATCGACGACGATTCCAACCAGACCGGCCAGATGCTGGCCGCCCTCCTCGACTGGCCGCAGGGTACCTTCGCCTTCCGGGTCGAGTTCGGCGACGGCGCCATCGACGTGACCCGCGAGGTCGACGGCGGCCTGCAGACCGTGAGCCTCAAGCTGCCGGCCATCGTCACCACGGACCTGCGCCTCAACGAGCCGCGCTACGCGAGCTTGCCCAACATCATGAAGGCGAAGAAGAAGCCCCTGGAGGAGCTGACTCCCGATGCGCTGGGCATCGACGTCACCCCCCGGATCACGGTGCTGAAGACCGTCGAGCCCGCTGGCCGCAAGGCGGGCGTCAAGGTCGAGTCGGCCAAGGCCCTGGTCGAAAAGCTCAAGGTCGAAGCCGGGGTCATCTGACCCCGCCTCCTAACCTCTCCTCGCCCTCCCCCGTGTGAGGCCCGGCGCCGCGACGGCGACGGGCCCCCGGCCCCGACACTTCCCGAGGTCCCCCGAATGGCCACCCTCCTCTACATCGAGCACGACAACGGTGCGGTTCGCGATGCGAGCCTGAAGGCCCTCACCGCCGCCGCCCAACTCGGCGCGCCCGTCCACGTCCTGGTGCTGGGCTCCGGCGGCCGCACGGCCGCCGAGGCCGCCGCCAAGCTGGAGGGCGTCGAAAAGGTGCTGCTCTCCGAGGACGCCGTCTACGACCACGCGCTGGCCGAGCCCACCGCCGCCGGGATCGCCGCCCTCGCGGGCGCCTACGACGTGGTCATCGCCGCCGCCTCGACCACGGGCAAGAACGTGCTGCCGCGGGTCGCCGCCCTCCTCGACGTGGCCCAGATCTCCGACATCATCACGGTGGTCTCGCCAGACACGTTCGAGCGGCCGATCTACGCCGGCAACGCCATCCAGACCGTGCAGGCGAAGGAGCCCAAGAAGGTCATCACCGTCCGCACGGCCGCGTTCAAGGCCGCCGTCGAGGGTGGGGCCGCCGCCGCCGTCGAGGCCGTCTCGGGGGCCGCGCCGGCCGCCGGCGGATCGACCTTCAAGGGCGAGGAGATCGCGAAATCCGACCGTCCGGAACTCGCCGCCGCGCGCATCATCGTCTCGGGCGGCCGGTCGCTGGGCTCGGCCGACAAGTTCAAGGAGCTCATCGAGCCCCTGGCCGACGCCCTGGGCGCGGCGGTCGGCGCCTCGCGCGCGGCGGTCGATGCGGGCTACGCCCCCAACGACTGGCAGGTCGGTCAGACCGGCAAGGTGGTGGCCCCCGACCTCTACGTGGCGGTGGGCATCTCGGGCGCGATCCAGCACCTCGCCGGCATGAAGGACTCGAAGGTCATCGTCGCCATCAACAAGGACGAGGACGCGCCGATCTTCCAGGTGGCGGATTACGGCCTCGTCGGCGACCTGTTCCAGGTGGTGCCCGACTTCCAGGCCGAGCTGGTCAAGGCCAAGGGGCAGTAGGACCGCCGACGAGGGCGGCCGCGCCCAAGGGTCCGGCAAGGGTCCGGCGCGAGAATAACGGTCTCCGCCGGGCTGCCCTCGGGTTGGAAATGGTCTAAGATTCTGGTGCGACGCGCGTTTTCATAGCCGCAGACCTACCTGCCGCCGGGTCGCTCCGGCGGTGGGCGTGAAGCGCCTCGGGGGTTTGGATTCACCGCAATGGGCATCGATATCAGGACCGTCGGGATCGTCGGCGCCGGGCAGATGGGCAGCGGCATCGCCCATGTCTGCGCCATGGCGGGTCTCGACGTCCGGTTGAACGACCGCGATCCCGCCCGCATCCGTAGCGGGCTGGCCACCATCGACGGCAACCTCGCCCGTCAGGTCGCCAAGGGCACGATCCCCGAGGAGCAGCGCCGCAGCGCCGTCGGCCGCATCGTCGGGGCGGAAAGCTTCGACGACCTCGCGCCGTGCGACCTCGTCATCGAGGCGGCGACGGAGGACGAGACCACCAAGCGCCAGATCTTCAGCACCTTGTGCGCCTCCCTGCGCCCCGAGGCCCTGGTCGCCACCAACACCTCGTCCATCTCGATCACCCGGCTCGCCGCGTCCACGGACCGGCCCGAGCGGTTCATCGGCATCCACTTCATGAACCCCGTGCCGGTGATGCAGCTCGTGGAGCTCATCCGCGGCATCGCCACGGAAGACCCGACCTACGAATCCGCCAAGGCGTTCATCGCCAAGCTCGGCAAGACCTCGACCATGTCGGAGGATTTTCCGGCCTTCATCGTCAACCGCATCCTGCTGCCGATGATCAACGAGGCGATCTACACCCTCTACGAGGGCGTCGGCTCGGTGGAATCCATCGACACGGCGATGAAGCTCGGCGCGAACCACCCCATGGGGCCGCTCCAGCTCGCCGACTTCATCGGCCTCGACACCTGCCTGTCGGTGATGCAGGTGCTCTACGAGGGGCTGGCCGATTCGAAGTACCGCCCCTGCCCGCTTCTGGTGAAGTACGTCGAGGCCGGCTGGCTCGGCCGCAAGGTGAAGCGCGGCTTCTACGATTACCGCGGCGAGACGCCGGTCCCCACCCGCTGAGGCGGCGCCTCGCGTCGGTGGTGCGGTGACGCTGAGCTACACCCGCGCGGGGTCGGGCTGGGTCGCGGCGATCGGCCCGATCCGCCTCCACCTCGACGACCGGAACGGGGCGGTGCACCCCGCCCAGGCCGCCGTGGCGGACGCCATGGCGGGTTCACTGCCTGAGCTACGCGCGACGGCGGCGGCCTATCTCGATCTGTTCGTGGACCGGCACAAGGCCTGCGGCGACGACGCGGCGGCATGGTGGCTGGACGAAGTCGAGTTCCGCGACCATCCGGCGTCGGACCCCCTCGTCTACGCCCTGCACTTCACCCTCGCGGGCGACGAGGGCGGCCTCTGGACCGTCGACATGCGCGTCGGCGTGGACGGGCACCGGCCGATCCGGTTCGAGCGGCGGCAGGGGTGATGCGGATGGGCCTTCGGCGTCAGGCCTCCTCGCCCGGCTCAGGCGGCACGCCGTACACCCGCGCGTAGAGGTCGGCGGTCGGCTCGATCTCGACGGCGCCAGTTTCCCCCGGGCCGTAGATGCCCGCGACGGCGAACTGCCAGGCCTCCTCGAACCCGACGATGTCGAACGACAGGGTCGGGAAGCGGCCGTGCAGTGCCGTGAACACCGGTGCGGGAAAGCTCCAGGCCGTGGCGATACAGAACTCCAGCACGGCGGTGCCGTCCCGGTGCCACGCCGTCTCCGTGTAGGCCTCCGCGTTGCGCTGGGTGCCCCAGTGCTCCAAGAGCCAGGCGGTTTGTTCGGGATAGGCGGTGAGCGAGGCCGGCATCGGCAGGATGCGGTTGAAGTCCATCGCCAGGAGCGGCGGCTCGACGGGCGGCGACGCGCCCGGTTCACACCCTCGGAAGAGGCCGCGCAGGCGCGCCAGCAAGCCCGGGACGGGCGAGGCCAGGGCGGGACGCCGGGGCGGATCCACCGCCACCACCATCAGCGCCCGGAACGCCGCCACCGCTTCCGCGGGGCCGCGGACCGTGCAGCGCGTCGTGACGTGGTTGGTCATGCCGGACGCATCCCGCCTGCCGTCGATCCCAACGAAAAAGGCCGGCCCACGGGTGCGGGGCCGGCCTCTGGTTCGGTCCGAGCGATCAGCGCGCGGAGTTCGTGGACGGCTGGGTGTTGGCCGGGACGGTGCTGCCGGTGCTGGCGGGCATGTCCGACTTCAGGCCGTTGTTCGCCTGGCCGGGGGCGGCCGGGTTCTGGGCGCCGGCCCGGGTCTGCGACGCGTAGTCCGGCGGGGACTGCGAGCCCTGCCAGGTCATCAGGCCGACGATGGCCACCGCCAGGAGCGCAAGGCTCCCCAGCAGGACGGCGAGGACCGGCTTGCCCTTCTTGCCCTGGCGGGAATCCTGTCCGTGAAGCTGCTCTGCCATGTGACCTCTCGTGGATGGCGCCCAGGGCGAATCGCCCGGACGCGTGACTGTGTTCGGAGGTCAAACGCCGGGTCGGATCGGGAGTTCCTGCGCTCAGCGCCCCGTCACCAGCAGGATCTTGCCGAGATGCGCGCTGGATTCCATGAGTTCGTGGGCGCGGGCCGCGTCTTCGAGGGGGAAGGTCGCGTGGATGACCGGCCGGATCGTCCCGGCGTCGAGGAGGGGCCAGACATCCCGGGCGAGCCCCCGGGCGATGGCGGCCTTTTCGGATTTCGGCCGGGCCCGCAGGGTGGCGCCCGTGACGGTGAGGCGCTTCATCATGATCGGCGTCATGCTGAAGGCATCGACCTTGTAGCCCTGCATGAAGGCGATCTGGACGAGGCGCCCCTCGATGGCGAGCGCCGACAGGTTCTTGGCCAGATACGGCGCCCCCACCATGTCGAGGATCACGTCGACGCCGTTGCCGTCGGTCAGGGCCTTCACCCGCTCGACGAAATCCTCGTCGCGATAGTTGATGGCCGCCTCGGCGCCGAGATCGACGCAGAAGGCGCATTTCTCCGCCGAGCCCGCCGTGGCGAACACCCGGGCGCCGTGGTGCCGGGCGATCTGGATCGCCGTGGAGCCGATGCCGCTCGATCCGCCATGGACCAGGAAGGCCTCGCCGGGCTGGAGCCGGCCGCGCTCGATCACGGTGGAATAGACGGTAAAATAGGTCTCGGGGATGCCCGCGGCCTCGACCAGGGACAGGGGCGCGGGGCGCGGCAGGCACTGCCCGGCCTCCGCCACGGCGAACTCGGCGTAGCCGCCGCTGAGGGTGAGCGCGCAGACCTCGTCCCCGAGGCCGAGCCCCGTGACGCCCTCCCCCAGGGCCACGATCCGGCCGGCGACTTCGAGGCCGGGAATCTCCGTCGCGCCCTTCGGCGGCGGATACTTGCCCTCGCGCTGCTGGATGTCCGGCCGGTTCACCCCCGCGGCCACCACCTCGATGAGCACCTGCCCCGGCCCGGCCTCGGGCAGCCCCACCGTCTCGACGGCCAACACCTCCGGCCCGCCGGCGGCGGTGAACCGGATCTGGCGCATGGATTGGGGCAGGTTTTCGGGCAAGCTGGCGGTCATGGCGGGGTTCCCTTTGGCGTTGCCCGTCATGTGCGGTGGGGTGGGGTTTTGGCAAGGGATGGGGGTTTTTGGATGGGGGATTGGTTCCGGCTGGGTCTAACCCTCTTCACAAGGCCAGAAGGTCCGCTTTTCGGGCATGCTAATTTGCTGCTTTTGGCGGTTCCTGGCCGGAAGCCTTGGAACGAGGCAGACGAGCAAGCAAGTTGAGCTAGTGCCCCACCCGTATCGCCAGATACTCGCACGTGAATTCAAACTAGAAAAGGCCTCAGGCTAGAAAAGGCCTCAGGCGAAAACAGCAAACAAGCAGAGCGTTGGACTAGGATTAATTAAACTGTGAGTTGCAGGATTTATAAGACATTGGGACGCTGAGCAGCGAGAGCGAGTGGGCCGCGCGTCGAAAGAGTTTCATCTCGCCTGTTCTTCGCTTCCGCTGAAGAGACTTGCGTACATTTGTTCGATATAAGGGGCAACAACAGCGTTAACGGAAGCGTATTCGCCCTCCTTAAGAAGTTGATAGGGCTCGCTCAGATCTATAACGTGATCGAATTTTTCCGATGTGGCAGCTTCGATGCCAAGGATGATTTGCGAATGTTCTGGCAAGTTTCGGGATACGTATTCGATCATCTTCGGTAGGTTAGTCTCATCCTGTCCCTGCTGCTGAGGGGAGTCGATCACTAGGGGCACCACGAAAGACCCGTATTCGCCAAACGACGTTGCCCACAATGCAGCATAATACGCAAGGATCGACCTGGGACCGCCACTACCCGACACGTCAGGTCGACTGGTCAGACGCAGCTTCTTGGTGTCCACGATCGGTAGGTTCAAAGCGACCCGTGCCTGAGCGTACGAAGATCTAAAAAGACCCAGTATATCCTTCGAACGTTTGCGGCTTGTCAGCTCCTTCAGTTTGGCTTCATAAATTTCGATGGCGCTAAGCTTCTCGTCAATTTGCGCTTTCAAGCCTCGTAGTTCATTTTCGAACGCCACAAAGGCGACTTCCGCACCCATACTCTTGACCACATCATCGAATTTTAGGTCGCCGCGCCGGACTTCCAGCACTTGTGATATGTCCCAGTAGCTTCGGTCTAACTCATGCAAGCGCCTTCGTGTTCTCTCAAGCTCTTTACCAACTTTGCCGGAATCAGCCTGAAGACGGATAACTAGCTCTCGAAGGACTCGTGCATCTTCCGCGTAGTGCAGTATGTCCAAAAAAGTTCTATTGTGCTCCGCGCCGCATGTCGGACAGGTGAGCGTGTCGTGCGGTTCGGTGCGCAGGAACGAGGCGTCGCCATCGTAGGTTCGAAGCGCCTCCCGGGCCATCTGGACCTGTAGCTGCAGGCTGTCGAAAACTTCCTGATCTCGGACCTGGACGTTGCGCAGCTCCTCCTGTTGCCGATTGAGGCGCGTCACCTCTTCCGTAAGCCGGGAGACATCCTGCTCGAATATGTCGGGAACTGTCTTAGGACCGCTTAAAGGAAGTGTCTTCCCGAAGCGCTCCCGCACATGCAACACGAGCTTCTGTTCGCGTTGCAACTCGCGGAGTGCAGCTTGGGCAATATCTCTCAGAGCGCTCGTCTCATAATATTTCGGCGGCTTTACCCCCGTGAAATATTCAAGAATAGGCTGAACGGGCGCCTTGTATTGCTTGATGCTGGGAAAGGTGGACCAATTAGCATGCCAACTACCGTCTTGATTGATGTAGAACGGCAGGAAAAACGCGCGGGCATCGGCGCCAACGGCTTCCTGATTTCTGCCGGTCAGCACAAGGTTGAAGCCGATCAGATCGGCGAATGCCGCACCCCACTCCGAGGCGGCAGCGGTCGCGAGCAGACATCGACCGTCCGCCGTGAAGAGGGCCCGGTAGGATTGCTGCTGAAGGGCATGATAGCTCTCGCCATTCACGGAAAAACGGACGAGCGCGACCGCATTCTTGTCCCAACGATCAAGGCTGCCCTCGGGTCTCGCGCCAAGCGCCGTAAACAGCGACTTAATCAGACTTGATTTGCCCGTGTGATTTCGCCCCACCACTAGATTTCGTCGCGGACTGAACGTTATCTTCCGAGCCCGCCGCTCGTCCTGCGAGAGCAGATAGATGCTTTCGAATTTTAAGGTTTTCATATGATTTTGTCCGAAGGCTTCGTACAAGACGCCTCAGTTCAGGGCCACGCATTTGTTTATCGCTCTTATAGCAAAATGGGCTTGTAGTTCCGCCGATTTTTTCAATGGGAATATACCGGACAAATGCGCGAGGGCATCTTTGAAGAACGGCATAAGCTTCGATGAATCGTTATGATCCATTAGCCACTCGTCGCACGCAGCAGCAATTTGTATTTCCTCCGGCAGCATTTTGCCCATAACTTGCCTTCGGTAGATCGCAGCGACGGCAGCGCGAATGCTGGTCATTTCGATGATACCCATGCCCTCCTGCTGCAGCTGGGTCAGCCAGGCATTGAGAAAGAAATCGACGTCGACAACCTCTTCGAGCGTCCCTAGGGCAGCGATAAAATCGTCTCGAGAGTATCCATGCTGCGATTTCATGCCTTCGAAAGTTGAACACGTCGCAGTCTTAGCGCCGAGAGGGCCGATTTTCGCTAAAAGGCTGTCCACAAACGACTGGGCCTGCCCCGCATGTTTGGGACTTCTTCGTACGAGAAAGGAGTGCGCCTTTCCAACGGTGAAGACAGCCGTGCTGTCGACGGGAAGGTCCGCCTTTTCCAGAACAAGTCTGGATAGATCAGGGGGCGCGGTGCCTGGCTTGTGCAGCGAGGCCAGCGCTGATGTCAGCAGGTTACTGAAGTGCGCCGGAAGAGCTTCGAGCGCGACGGGTAGTGAGGTGGCAGCGTTCGAGCCGTCCGCCATGTCGATGTCGCAGCCGGCATTGGAAATGAAGCGACCGGCGCTTGCGAGCTGACTGAAGGCGTGGACGGCCGCATGCAGTTTGCCGATCGGGCTGTCCCCTACATCAGCGAGCGGCTTCGACGTCGGCTTGCCCTTTGTCTTGGCAGGCTTTGCCGGGTCGGGCGGTTGGTGCAGCTTCGTTAGGCCCGCCCAAGACCACTCGCCGCGGTCCTTCTTCTTGATCTGATAGAGGTC
Source organism: Methylobacterium sp. Leaf112 (assembly GCF_001423295.1). Classification (GTDB taxonomy): domain Bacteria; phylum Pseudomonadota; class Alphaproteobacteria; order Rhizobiales; family Beijerinckiaceae; genus Methylobacterium. Next base: position 161,858 of record NZ_LMNG01000032.1, read on the forward strand.
AATTCTCGTTGGGGCGTTAGGCGAGTCCAGGACAGCGATGTCTTGAATCGCTTCGAACAGGAAGAGAAAATCAGGCGCACTGCCCTCTTCGAGGACGAACATCTGAACGACAGCCCAGTTTCTCTGATACTCGACGCCTTTCTGCCCGTGCCCGCCGCCGGTTTCTATCAAGTCGGGGTCGCTGAACACGTCGATCAGTTCGATCAGAGCGTCGGCCGCCATCAATCCCTCTCAGCGGCTGAGATTTGCGTCTCAAGCATCGTCGCTCGGCATATTCTGCTCAATATCGACATTGAAGCCAAGCCTGATCATGGCGGTGATCTCAACGCGGTGCTTGGGCTTGCGGCGCCAAAACATCGACCGCCGCCGTTGGCGTGCACACCGACGGACCAGAGCTGCTCTACGCTCTCGATCGGCCGCGGGGCTGCAATCTCGTTCGTGGGCACGCCGTCACTGAGCTTCTTGGTCCGCGGTTACGCGAAGGACGATATCGGAACCAATGGATGTATACGAATACTTTTAGCTTGATGCATAGGCATAGAGCTGAGTGTCCACTTTGCGGTCCGGACCTAAGGTCCGTTTGCAGAGCAAACAGTCTATCGTTGCCTTTGCGGTTAGTATACGATTATTTCAAGTTGCTTGTGGGGAGGCGGGCCGTTCTACTGTGAGCTTGTCACGACTGTTAAGCGCAAACCCCAACCCCCAAAAAACCCTACCGCGTGCCGTACATCCGATCCCCCGCATCCCCCAGCCCCGGCACGATGTAGCCGTGGTCGTTGAGGTGGCTGTCGATGGCGGCGGTCCAGATCGGGACGTCGGGGTGGCTCGCCTGGAGATGGGCGATCCCCTCCGGGGCGGCGAGCAGGCAGACGAAGCGGAGGTCGTGGGCGCCGCGCGCCTTCAGGAGGGTGATGGCCGCCACCGCCGAATTGCCCGTGGCGAGCATCGGATCGAGGACCAGGACCGTGCGGTCGGCGAGGTCGGAGGGGGCCTTGAAGTAGTATTCCACCGCCTCCAGGCTCTCGGGATCGCGGTAGAGCCCCACATGGGCGACCCGGGCCGAGGGCATCAGCGACAGCATCCCGTCGAGGAAGCCCGTGCCCGCCCGCAGGATCGGCGCGAGGACGAGCTTCTTGCCGGCGATCTGCGGCGCCTGCATGGTCTGGATCGGCGTCTCGATGGTGACGGATTCCAGCGGCAGGTCGCGGGTGACCTCGTAGGCCAGCAGCATGCCGATCTCGTTGAGGATCTGGCGGAACCCCTTGGTGGAGCGCGCCTTGTCGCGCAGGAGCGTCAGCTTGTGCTGGACGAGGGGGTGGTCGACCACCCGAACCGCCGCGTTTGGCATCGCCCGCCCTCGTCCCCGGTCGGATCGGCGCAACGCGGACCCCAGGCGACGAGCCTTAGCGGATCGGCGCCGCGTCCGCATCCGGCCCCGCACCAAAAAGGGCTCCCGGCGTGATGCCGGAAGCCCCTTGTCGGATGGGACGGTCTCGGGTCGTTCAGACCGAGCGGGTCGAATCGGCGGCGCGCTTCTGGGCCATGTAGGCGTCGAATTCTTCGCGGTCCTTGGCGCGCTTCAGGCCCTCGACGTACTCGGAGAAAGCGCGGCTCTCCTCGGCCAGGGCCTTGCGCTGGGCGTCGAGCCGGTCGAGCTCGGCCTTGCGGTAATCGTCGAAGGCGCGGTTGCCCGTGGTGCCGACGCCGTTGGCCGCCTCGTAGGCGGCGGCGAAGCGCGAGCGCCCCGGCGTGCCGCCCGACTGCCAGGCCGAGCCCCAGGCGCTGCCGCGGTTGGCGAGCCCCCGCAACTCGCTCAAGGCCGGATAGCCCGCGACTTTCCAGGCCACGTAGGCGGCGGCGAGCGGCCACCAGTAAATGAAGCCCACCACGATGGCGCCGATCTCGAAGGACTTCTTGGGAAACGGGCCGCTGCGGCAGGCTTTGCCGGAGGCCCAGGGGGAGGTCGAGGATTGACTCACGGCTCACGTCTCCGATGTTAATGTGAACGACATTTACTTGCGGATGCGGCGGCGCGCTTTCAAGGGGGCGTGGCGCGGATTCGTGCGCGGTTCGCGCCCGACATTCGCCTCATCCAGGCGAACGCCGTTCCGCGGGTCGGCTGCGCCGTTCCATCCGGGGGCTTGCGCCGTTCCATCCTGGGGGGCGCGCCGTTCCATGGGGGCGTGGACCGGCGCACCGTGCCACGCATGCGCCGGGGGTGTTCACGTAAAGGTTGTGTTTCGGTTGCGCGGCGGTCGTGCGTCAGTCGCGGGCGCGCGCGGGTCCGGCGCCGTGCACGAGGGCGAGGACGCCGGCGCGCAGGAGCTCGTACTTGTCCGGCACGCCCGGCCCCTTCGGCAGGTGGCCGGAGGCGGCGAGCGTCGCCAGACCGTGGGACAGGGCCCAGACTTCGAGGGCGACGAAGCGCGGCGCCACCCCGCCGAAGCCCTCGGGAAAGGTCGATTGCAGGGCGTCCACCAGCAGGTCGAACGGGCTCGGCCGGGGCCCGGCCTCCGGGTTCGGCGCCCCCGCCGGCAGACCGCGGGTCTCGAAGATCGCCGCGTAGTAGCCCGGCTCCTCCTCGGCGAAGGCGAGGTACGCCTCCCCCATCCGGGTGAACCGCTCGAGCGGTGTGCCCTTCGCCGCCAGGGACCGCGCCAGGCGCTCTGCGAGGTCGGTGAAGCCGCGCCCCGCCACCTCCTCCAGCAGGGCCTCGCGCCCGCGGAAATGGCGGTAGAGGGCGGCCGGCGTCACCCCCACCAGGCGGGCCGCGTCCACCAGGGTGAACCCGCCGACGCCGCGCTCGGCGATGAACCGGCGCGCCGCCTCGATCAGGGCCTCCTTGAGGTTCCCGTGGTGGTAGCTGCGCCGGTCGTCGGGGCCTTCGCGCCAGGGTCGCACGCTGTTGTCCTCATCGGGTCCGCCCCATCATGACGGGCGAGAGCCCCCGTGGTTGCAGACCGGAGCCCTCCCCTAGCACGCGACCGTGAATTTTTAAGCCATCTCTGTCGATTAGTAGACAGACCGTACGCCATCGACGCAGGGGCGCAACAGGGCGCGATCCTAGATCCGGAAGATGGACCCCGCCGCCTCGCGCGCCGCATGCTTGGCGTCGCGGGCCGCTTCGAGGCGCGCGATCTCGCGCTGCAGGAGGGCGATGCGCTCGGCGAGATCGGCGACCGACAGGGTGTCGAGGGGCTCGCCCACCCGGTGGGCCGGGCTCGATTCCGGACGGGTCTCGTCGTCATCGCGCATGGTCTGTCCCTCTCCGTTTCATCGCCACGGCTGCCCCGCCCCGAGGGGCGCGAGACCGAGGTGGCGCGCCACCGTGGCGCCGATATCGGCGAAGGTCGCGCGTTCCCCGAGGGGGCCGGGCGCGATCCCGGGGCCGAAAGCCAGGATCGGCACCTGCTCGCGGGTGTGCTCGGTGCCCGCCCAGGTCGGGTCGTTGCCGTGGTCGGCGGTGACGATGCAGAGATCCCCGGCGCCCAGGACCGCGTGGATCTCCGGCACCCGCGCGTCGAAGGCCTCAAGCTCGGCGGCGTAGCCCGGCACGTCGCGGCGGTGGCCGTGCTCCGTATCGAAATCCACGAGGTTGAGGAACACGAGGCCGCCGTCCGGCAGATCGCGAAAAGCCCGGAGGGCGGCATCCAGGCAGGCGGCGTTGCCGGCGGGCTTGATCTCGCGGCCCGTCGCGCAGTGGGCGAAGATATCGCCGATCTTGCCGACGCTGACGACGCTGCGACCCGCCGCGGACAGACGGTCGAGCAGGGTCTCGCCCGGCGGCTCGACGGCGTAATCCTTGCGGTTGGCCGTCCGGCGGAACCCCGCCTCCGGCGACCCCACGAAGGGCCGGGCGATGACGCGAGCGACCCGGTACGTGTCGCACAGGTCGCGGGCGATGCCGCAGGTGGCGTCGAGGCGCTCCAGGCCGAAATGGGTCTCGTGGGCGGCGATCTGGAACACGCTGTCGGCCGAGGTGTAGCAGATCGGCTTGCCGGTCCGGATGTGCTCGGCGCCGTAGCGCTCGAGGATCGCCGTGCCGGCGGCGTGGCAATCGCCGAGGATGCCGGGCAGATTCGCCCGCGCGACGAGGGCCTCTACGAGGGCCCGGGGGAAGGCCGGAATCGTGTCGGGGAAGTGGCCCCACGGATCGAGGACGGGCACGCCCGCGATCTCCCAATGGCCCGAGGGCGTGTCCTTGCCGGCGGCCGTCTCGGCGGCGTGGCCGTAGGCGCCCGTGACCGGGTCGGTGGGGGCGAGGTTCGGTGGGATGCGCCCTGTGGCGCCTTCCGCCGCGAGGCCGAGGCCCAGCGCCGTGAGGTTCGGCAGGCGCAAGGGGCCGGCGCGCAGGCCGGTCCGGTCGCCGTGCCCGGCGGCGCAGGCCTCCGCGATGTGGCCGAGGGTGTCCGAGCCGGCATCCCCATAGGAGGCCGCGTCGGGCGCGCCGCCGATGCCGACGGAATCGAGGACGACGAGGAGGGCGCGCGGCATGGGGCGTCTCAGGCCGGGACCGGATCGGCGACCATTTCGCTGCGCAGGTCGAAGGCGGCGGCGAACAGGGCCTGGGTGTAGGGGTGGCGCGGATGGGAGAAGATCGCCTCGGCGGCCCCCTCTTCGACCACGCGGCCGTTCTGCATGACGAGAACGTGGTTCGCCAAGGCGCGGACCACCTTGAGATCGTGGCTGATGAACAGGTAGGCGAGGCCGCGCTCGCGCTGGAGGTCGCGCAGAAGGGTGACGATCTGCGCCTGGACCGAACGGTCGAGGGCCGAGGTCGGCTCGTCGAGGACGACGAATTTCGGCTTGAGCACGATGGCGCGCGCGATGGCGATGCGCTGGCGCTGACCGCCGGAGAATTCGTGCGGATAGCGGTCCATGGTCGCCGGATCGAGGCCGACATCGGTGAGCGCGCCCGCCACCACCGCCTGGCGTTCGGCCCGGCTCTTCGCGGCGCCCTGTACCACCAGGCCCTCGGCGATGATGTCGCCGACGGTCATGCGCGGGGAGAGGGAGCCGTAGGGGTCCTGGAACACCACCTGCATGTCGTGGCGGAACGGGCGCATGGCCGCCGGGGACAGGCCGGCGATGGACTGGCCGAGGAAGACGATGGGCCCCTCGCAGCCCGTCAGCCTGAGGAGCGCGAGGCCCAGGGTGGTCTTGCCGGAACCCGATTCGCCGACCACCCCCACGGTCTCGCCGGCCCGGACCCGGAGGGACACGCCATCCACGGCCTTCACGTGGCTCGTGGTGCGCCGGAGAAGCCCCTGGCGGATGGGAAACCACACCTTCAAGGGCCCGGCGGCGAGGAGCTCGGATGCGCCCTCCGCGACCGGGTTGGCGCGGCCCGTCGGCTCGGCGGCCAGCAGCCGCTGCGTGTAGGGGTGCTGCGGCCGGGCGAAAATCTCGGCCGTTTCCCCCGCCTCGACGATGCGCCCTTCCAGCATCACGCAGACGGAGGTGGCGATGCGCTGCACGATGCCGAGATCGTGGGTGATGAACAGCATCGCCATGCCGAGGCGCTTCTGCAGGTCGGCCAGCAGCGTGAGGATCTGTGCCTGCACGGTGACGTCGAGAGCCGTCGTCGGCTCGTCGGCCACCAGCAGGTCGGGCTCGCAAGCGAGCGCCATGGCGATCATCACCCGCTGGCGCTGGCCGCCGGAGAGCTCGTGCGGATAGGCGGCGAGGCGCCGTTCGGCGTCACGCAGGCCGACGAGGTCGAGGAGTTCGAGGATTCGCGCCCGCGCTTTCCGACCCGAGAGCCCGCGATGCACCTCCAGCACCTCGCCGATCTGCCGCTCGATGCTGTGGAGCGGGTTGAGGGAAGTCATCGGCTCTTGGAACACCATGGTGATGTCCGCGCCGCGCACCTTGCGCAACTCACGCTCGGGCAACGTCAGGAGGTCCCGCCCCCGGAACAGGATGCGTCCGCCCGGGTGGTGGGCGCTGCCGTCGAGGAGGCGCAGGATCGACAGGGCGGTGACCGACTTGCCGGAGCCGGATTCGCCCACCAGCGCCAGGGTCTCGCCGGGCGCGATGGCGAAGCTCACGCCGTCCACCGCCCGGGTCTCGCGCTCGCGGGAGCGGAAGGCCACGGACAGGTCCTGAACCTCGAGCAGCGTGTCGGTCATCGGGCGCAGGTGATCCGGGGGGAGGTGATCCAGCGGGAGGTGATCCGGGGAAAGGTCATGGGAGCGAGCCGGGCTGGGGAGGTCTCGAAGCGGTTATAGCGCGCACGATGGCGATGGGCGAACGCCGATGCGTGATTGATCGGACCGCCGCGCACGCTACAACACCACCGGTGATCTCCCTGCGCTCCGCCCTCCCCGCCCTCGCGCTCCTCCTCGCCGGCGCGGCCTCCGCCTCGGCGGCCCCATCGGAGGGAGGCGAGACCGTGGAGCAGGCCCTGTGCCGCCTCATCGAATCCTCCGCGAAGACGCGCGCCCTCCCCGTCCCGTTCCTGACCCGCCTGATCTGGCGCGAGAGCGCTTTTCGCGTGGGCGCTGTCAGCCCCGTCGGCGCGCAGGGCATCGCGCAGTTCATGCCCGGCACGGCGCGCGAGCGCGGCCTCGCCGATCCGTTCGATCCCGAGCAGGCGATCCCGCACGCGGCCCATCTGCTGGCCGACCTCAACCGGCAGTTCGGCAATCTCGGCCTCGCGGCAGCGGCCTATAACGGCGGCCCGGGCCGGGTCTCGGCGTGGCTCGCCGGCACCGGTGGCCTGCCTGCGGAGACGCGCAACTACGTTCTGGCGATCACCGGGGCGCCGGCGGAGGATTGGCGCGCGGGCGCCGGCATCGAGATGCCGCCGAGCGAGAACAAGGATGAGAAGGCCGACGCGGCCAAGAAACCCGAGGCCGAGAAGAGCTGCCTCCAGGTGACGGCGGCCCTGCGCGTCCCGTCGCGCGGCGATCGCTTCGCGTTGGGCGGCAACGAGGGGCCGGCGGCGCCCTGGGGCATCCAGCTCGCGGGCAACTTCTCGAAGGCCTTGGCTCTCCAGAGTTTCGCCCGGACACGCCAGCTCTACACAGGTGTGATCGGCGAGGTTCGGCCGATGATCATCGGCACACGCCTGCGCAATCGCGGCACTCGGGCCTTCTACCGCATCCGAATTCCCGCCCAGAGCCGCGAGGCCGCAGACAAATTATGCGGACGGATTCGTGGGGTCGGTGGCGCCTGCCTCGTCCTGCGCACGTAACTCCGGCGATCACGATGCCGATTGTCAGCATGGGTGCCATGAAACCGCCGTGTGCGCCCTGTCACAGGAAGGCAACGCCGCCTTCAGAGAGATGCATGACCCGGGTATTCACCGTCCTTGCCGGCTTCATCGGTCTCGCTCTGCTCGCCGTAGGGGTGACGGCCTGTTCGCCCCTCGCGCTGTTCGACGCCATCGGCCCGCGTGACGACGGCGGGCGCCTCACCGTCCGCAACGCGTCCTTCGGCCCCAACCCGCGCCAGCGCCTCGATGTGTTCACTCCCGTGGCCGGCACCGGCGGCGCCCCCGTGCTGGTGTTCTTCTATGGCGGCTCCTGGAAGAACGGCACGAAGGAGGATTACGCCTTCGTCGGTCAGGCGCTCGCGGCTCAGGGCTTCGTGACGGTGCTGCCCGATTATCGGCTCTACCCGGAGGTGCGCTTCCCCGACTTCCTCGACGACGGGGCCGCCGCCATCGCCTGGGTGCGCGACAACATCGCCCAGTATGGCGGCGATCCGCGCCGGATCGTGCTGGCCGGCCATTCGGCGGGCGCCTACAACGCGGTGATGCTGGGGCTCGATCCGCGCTACCTGCGTCGGGCCGGCGTCGATCCGAAGATCGTGCGGGCGGTGGCCGGCCTGTCCGGTCCCTACGATTTCCTTCCCCTCGATGCCGGCACCGCCACCGAGGTCTTCGGCGAGGCCCGCGACAAGGCGGCGACCCAGCCGGTGACCTTCGCCGGGCCGCACTCGCCCCCGGCCTACCTCGCCACCGGTGACGGCGACACCACCGTGCGCCCGAGCAACACCCGCAACCTGGCTGCCCGCCTGCGCGAGGCCCGGGTGCCCGTGCAGGAGCGAGTCTATGCCGGCCTCGATCACTCCGACACCCTGCTGGCGCTCTCGGTGACGTTCCGCTCCAAGGCCCCGGCGCTCGCCGAGATGGCCGCCTTCCTCCGCCAACATGCCGGCGGCGAGCGCGTCCCGTCTCGGACGGTGAACCGCTGACGGCACGGCCGGAGGATCACCCCCGCCGCAGTTTGTCCCGCGCCGCCTTGTGGTCCGGCGCGTCGGAGAAGGCCCGATGCATCGCCCACCACAGGGGCGTACGGGCGAACGCCTCGTCGAGGGGCAGGGCCCGCTGCGTCAATCCGTCGGCCCGGCGGCGCTGCGGGTTGGTGTTGAGCCAAGTGTTGGCGTTGGTGATGTCCCAGGTCAGTACGTTGAGGGTCGCGGGCTCGTCCAGCACAACGTCGAGGAAGCGCCGGGCGAGGTCCGAGACGGCCCGGTCCCGGGCCGGCAGATCGGCGGGGAAATCCCGGTCGTTGACGTCGAACTCCGTCACCTCGATGGCGAGGCCGAGCCCGGCCACGTCGCGCAGGAAACGGCGGAGTTTGTCCTGGTCGAGGGGATGCCTGGCGTAGAGGTGGCCCTGCAGGCCGAGGCGCCGGATCGGCACGCCGCGCCGAACCATTCCTTCCAAGGTCCTCAGCACCATGGCGCGGCGCGGCGCGATCCAATCGGCGTCGAGTTCGAGGTCGTTCTCGTTCCAGACCCCGGCCGCACCGGGGTCGGCCTCGTGCAGGATCGTGAAGGCGCGGTCGACATAGCCCGAGCCGAGGGCTGCGAGCCAGGGGCTCGCCCGCAGCCCGTCGGCGCGTCCGGAATCGGGCCCGCAGATCTCGTTGACCACGTCCCAGGCCTCGATCCGGCAGCGATAGCGCCCCGCCATGGCGCCGATCCATTCGCGCAGGAAGCCTTCCGCGTCCCGGGCGATGCGCTCCTGCGCCCAGGCGGGGATGCCTTCGTGCCAGACGAGGGTATGGCCGCGCAGGCACTGACCGTTGCCCTGTGCGAACGCGACGGTCTCGTCGGCGAACGAGAAGTCGATGGGGCCGGGCGCCCGCCACGCATAGGCGAGCTTCATGGCGTTCTCCGGCACCAGGACCCCGCATTCCCGGGCGAGCGCCCGTCCGTAGGCGGGATTCTGGCGCAGGGGTGTGATGTTCACGGCGGAACCGTAGGCGATGCCCTTGCGTGCCGCCGCCGCGTTGAGGCCATCGGCCGACCACGCCCCCCGGGCCGCCGCCGAGACCGGCCCGGCCGCCAAAGCGAGGGCGCCGACCCTCAGCAGATCGCGACGGCTCGGCATCAGTTCTCTTCCGGTGGAATCGGGCGCGGGCGCCGGTCTGGTCCGATGGCCACGAAGGTGAACAGCCCCTCGGTGACCTTCATGGTCACCTCGCCCTCGCGCTCGCGGCGCCAGACCTCGGCCTGGATGCGCATGGAGGTGCGCCCGACCTTCACGATCCAGGCGTAGATGCTGACTTCGTCGCCGACGAAGACCGGGCTGTGGAAGGTCATCGCCTCGGCCGAGATGGTGGCGCAACGGCCCCGCGAGCGCCGGGCCGCGACGTTGCCGGCGGCGAGATCCATCTGGCCCATGAGCCAGCCGCCGAAGATGTCGCCGGCCGGATTGGTATCGGCCGGCATGGCGATGGTTCGGATCACCGGTGGCCCCCGATCCGTCGGCTGATGGGTCGGATGGGGGGCGGGGTCGCGGCGGGACATGGTGTCGATCCGGTGGCGAAGGAGGCAGCCCGTCGCAAGCCGCGCGCCGCGGACCGTACGATCACTCCGGCAGGGTGAACACCACCAGGGCGTCGCCGGTGCCGAAACCCGACCCCTTGGTGAACGACGCGCCCCCCGCCGCCACGGCAACGTATTGCCGGCCGTCCAACGCGTAGGTAATCGGCGGGCCGCCGATGCCGGCGCCGCACTGGAAGCGCCACAGGATCGCCCCCGTCTTCGCATCGTGAGCGTCGAGGTGGCCGTCCTCCTCGCCCGAGAAGACGAGGCCGCCGGCGGTGGCCAGGGTCCCCCCGGAGAGGCGGCTCCCCGCTTTCACCGACCATTTGATCGCACCTTCGCGGGCCAGATCCACGGCCGTGAGGGTGCTGAACGAGGGCTCGCCCTGGGCCTCCGTGGTCTCGGTGTAGCGGATCGCCGGGCGGTTCCCCGAGGCCGGCACCGTCCGGACCACGTAGGTCGTCGCCCCGTGCCGGACCTGGGCGTAGGCGGTGGCGGCCAAGGGGTCGTAGGCGACGGGGTGCCAGGAGATGGCGCCCAACGGCCCCGGGCTCACCACCGTACCGGCGGGCGTCGGTGGGGCGTAGAGATTCTTCTGGGTGACGAGGGGCGCTGAGCGGGTCAGCAGCTTTCCGTCCGTCCGGTCGTGGACGTAGAGCCAGCCGGTCTTGCTCGCCTGCGCCACGGCCTTCACCGGGCCCGTCGGGGTGGTGTGGTCGAGGAGGAAGGGCGGGCTCGCCACATCGTAGCCCCACTCGTCGTGGGGCACCTGCTGGTAGTACCAGCGCAGCTGGCCGGTGGCCGCGTCGAGGGCGACGAGGCTCATGGTGTAGAGGTTGTCGCCCGGTCGCGAGAGTCCGAAATTCTGCGGCGCCGGGTTGCCGGTGCCGACGTAGATCAGGCCGAGGTCGGCATCGTAGGCCGGGGTCATCCACAGCGATCCGCCGCCGACCTTCCAGGCATCCCGGTGGTTCGGGGCCGCTGCTTTTTCGGCGGCGATGTCGCGGTGGAGCGGCACCCCGTCGGGGGTCCTGTCGACGAACCCGCCCTCCCAGTCGTCGGCCTTGGTGACGTACCAGCGCCAGCGCTCCGCCCCGGTCTTCGCGTCGTAGGCGGCGAGCCATCCGCGCCGGCCGTAGCCGCCCTCGATGCCCACGACGGCGCCGCCGTCGAGGCCGCCCTTCTCGTCCTCGACATGGAGGCCGTAGCCGGCCCCGGCCACGCCGACGATGACGAGGCCGTTCGCCACCAGGGGCGGCATCTTGAAGCCGAGCCGGCTCGATCCCTGGACGGTGCCGGCCCCCAGGGTGCCCGCCAGGGCCGATGCGGTCTCGGACTCGCCCTCCTCCGGGCGCACGGCCTCGTGGTCCCACACCACTTTGCCGGTCTTGGCATCCAGCGCGATCACGCGCCCGTCCATGGTGGCCTCGAACACGAGGCCGTCCGCGACCGCGACTCCGCGGTTCGAGGGTGGCCCGAAAATCTTCTCCGTGCGGGCCTTGTGGACGTAGGTCCAGCGCACGGCACCGGTCTTCGCGTCCAGGGCCGCGACGTGGTTCTGCGTCGTCGAGACGTAGAGGGTGCCGTCCACCATCACGGGCTCGGCCTGGAAATAGCCGGTGATGCCGGTCTGGAAGATCCAGGCCGGGCGCAGGCGCCCGACGTTGCCGGTGTCGATGGCGGTGAGGCCCGAGAAGTGGCGGTTGGTGTGGTCGCTGCCGAACATCGGCCAATCCTCGGCCACACACGGGGCGAGGCCCGCGACGATCAGGGGGCTCGCGAGGACGAACGGGACGGCGAGCAGCCGGCGAGTGGTGCGGCGGACCATGGCGTTCTCCTCGTCCCATATTCCTGGGGGCGACTGCGTCACCCGCGTGCCCCGTCACGGATGCAACGGTCCGATCCCTATCGCAATGTACGGCGGCGCGCCCTCGCGTCGAGGGCAAGGCCGAGGCCGAGCATCAGCGCGAGACCGCCGAGGTTGACTGCGATCTGAAGGGGCCAGACCGGTTCGAAGGTCCGGTACAGGATCCGGCCGATGAGGGCCGCCATGCAGCCGGCCGCGAAGATTTCCAGGGAGTTCCGGCCGCAGGCATCGAACGGTCGAAGCCAGCGTAGCCCGGAGAGCCGCATGACGGCCGGCGAGGCGAAGACAAGGCTCGTCAGGACCAGGATGTGGAGGAGGCGCAGGGGCGCGACGCGGCTCTTGTCCGGCGGGCTCATGGCGAGGGGCCGCAGGTCGGGCAGGCCCCAATCCCCCCAGGGAAACGCCTGCAGCAGGGCGCACAGCAGGTAGATCCAAGCCGCGGCGGTGAGAAGCGAATGCCGAGGCAGGAGTCCGTCGCGCGCCTGGACCGCGACGCTGAGGGCGGCGCCGATCACGAACAGGAACTGCCACGCGAACGGGTTGAAGTACCATCCGTCGTCCACGGCGGCCGCGTTGGGGAGGTTGAGCGTGTGGTCGACGTTCGCGGCGAGCCAGATCAGGCCCGAGAGGCCGAGGGTGCCCCACAGAGTGCGTCGCAGGCCCGCATAGATCAGCGGAAACAACCCCAGCAGTAGGATGTAGAGCGGCAGGATGTCGAGGTAGTTCGGCAGAGCGTTGAGCATCAGCCCGCGCACGGCCCCCGGCAGCAGGCCCATGTCGAGGAGCGCCCGCACCCCGAAGCGCGGGACGAGGCCGGTGAGGTCCATCCAGACCCGCACGATGAGCAGCGTCGCCAGGAGCAGCCCCGCCTGGAACAGGTAGATCTTCAGGCAGCGCCACCCGATGCGCGTGAGCGTGGCTCTGGTGCCCGCGCGCCGGAACAGGCCGCCATAGGCCACCATCGCGGAGTAGCCAGCCAGCAGCACGAAGATCTCGGCCGCATCGGAGAATCCGAAATTGTGGAGGGTGAGCAGGGCCGGCGCGTTGCGCGGAATGTGATCGATGAAGATCGTCAGCAGGGCGAGGCCGCGGATCACGTCGATGCGTGCGTCGCGGCTTCGCGGCGGTGAGGGCGAGAGGACGACGTTCGGGGCCCGGCGCGGTGGAGCGTCCACCGTAGCGGGACCGAGACCGGTCAGCGCATCACCGACAGGCTCGTGAGCCAGAGCCGGTAGAGCCGGGGCCAGAGGGCGACGGACGCCTCGGCGCTGCCGATGCCGAAGCCGTGCCCGCCGACGGCGAACCGATGATATTCCACCATGACCTTGGCCCCCCGGCACGCCTCGTCGAGGATACGGCTTTGCTGGGGATTGACCACCCGATCGTCGTCCGCCTGCACGAGAAAGATCGATGGGCAATCGGGGCCGACATGGGTGTGAAGCGACCAGGCCGCGCGCGCCTCCTGCGTCGGCGTCTCTCCGACGAGGGACCGGCGGGTGTTCGTGGTGTCGAAGGGGGGCTGCAGGCTCACGACGGGATAGATCAGCGCCGCGAAATCAGGCCGCGCCGAGAGTTCGTCGACGGCGTCGACGGGTGTGTAGGCGCGGAAGGTGGAGCGGGCCGCGACCATGCCGCAGAGGTGGCCACCGGCCGAGAAGCCCATCACGCCGATGCGGCCGGGATCGAGGCCGAACCGCTCGGCATTGGCGCGAATCACCCGCAGGGCGCGCTGTCCGTCCTGCATCGCGACGACGGGACCGTCGGCCCAGTTCTCGCTCGGGAGCCGGTACGTCAGCACGAAGGCCGTGATGCCCTGCGACGCCAAAAGGTAGGCCGCCGGATAGGCCTCCTTCACGAGGCCGATGCGGCGGTACCCGCCGCCGCCCGCGACGAGCACCGCCGCGCCGCTGGGCTTCTGCGGAAGGAAGACTTCGAGGACCGGGGTGGAAACGTTCGATACCGCGCCGCTGCCATCCTCGACCTGGGGCCCCGACGGTCCGCCGCCGCCCGGCGGTAGATCCGGCCAGAGGGTGAGGCGGGCGAGGCCTCCGGCCGCATAAGCCCCCGGAATCAGCGCCGCCGCCGCGCCAAGACCCATCATCACGGCACGGCGGCCGGGCCGGGACAGTTCGTTCGCCACGCAGCCCCTCCGGACGCCCTTGCGCACAAGCAAAGGGGTGGCGCCCGGATTCCGTTCCATCGGCCCGGCGAACCGGGCCGACACGTCAGCGGAAGGCCATCACCAGTGCGCCGACGGCGATGCCCCATAGGGCCAGTGTCGACCAGATGGCGCGCCGTCTTGTGGCACGCGCGAAGGCGTCGAGGCGGTCGGCATTCCCGGTTCCCGATTCGTCGAGGCGTACGAGGATGCGGCGCAGGCGCTGGGCCAGATCGGGCAGGTCCGAGATGACGTCGGTCAGCGTCAGGGCTGCGCGCCCCACACCCTCGATGCGGCCCAGTGGGCCGAGATTGCGGGCGATCCAGCTGCGTACCACGGGCTCGGCCCCGGTCCACATGTCGAGCTGAGGATCCAGCGAGCGGGCGACGCCCTCCACCACCACCATGGTTTTCTGGAGCATCACCAGCTCCGTGCGGGTCCGCATGTCGAACAGGGCGGTGATGTCGAACAGCAGGGTCAGCACCTTGGCCATGGAGATCTCGTCGGCCCGGCGCTGATGGATCGGCTCGCCGATGGCGCGGATGGCTTGGGCGAAATCGTCCACGGAATGGTGCGCGGGCACGTAGCCGGCCTCGAAATGCACCTGCGCCACGCGCTTGTAGTCGCGCAGGATGAAGCCGAGCAGGATCTCGGCGAGGAAGCGCCGCTCAGGATGCCCGAGGCGGCCCATGATGCCGAAATCCACCGCTACCAGGGTGCCGGTCGGATCGACGAACAGGTTCCCGGGATGCATGTCGGCGTGGAAGAAGCCGTCCCGGATGGCGTGGCGCAGGAACGACTGGATCACCGCGCGTCCGAGCGCCCGCGGGTCGTGTCCGGCGGCCACGATGGCGGCCCGGTCGTTGAGGCGGATGCCCTCGATCCACTCGCTCGACAGGACGTCGCGGGCGGTGAGTTCCCAATCGGGCCGAGGCACCCGGAAATCGGCATCGTCCTTCGTGTTGTGGGCGAGCTCCGACATGGCCGCCGCCTCGAGGCGGAAATCCATCTCCATGGTGACGGAGCGGGCCAGGATCTCCACCACCTCGCGCGGGCGCAGGCGCTCGGCTTCCGGCGACAGGGCGTGGACGATGCGGGCGAGGAACCGCATGACTTCCAGATCGCGCTGGAAGCGCTCGCGCACCCCCGGCCGCATGATCTTGACGGCGAGCACCCGCTCGGCGCCGTCCGGGTCGATGACGTGCGCTTTGTGGACCTGGGCGATGGAGGCCGCCGCGATGGGCGGGCTGAACGAGACGAACAGGGAGGAAACCGGCTTGCCGAACGCCGCCTCGACGACCTGGAGAGCCACTTCCTGCGGGAAGGGCGGCACCCGGTCCTGCAGGGTCTCGAGATCGCGCGCGGCATGCATGCCGACGATGTCGGGCCGGGTGGCGAGGAACTGCCCGAACTTGACGTAGGACGGCCCGAGCCGGGTCAGCGCCCGCTGCAGAGGGGCGGCCCCGGTTCCGAGGCCGCGGCGCTCCAGCATTCGTCCGACCCGGAGGGCGAAGCGCAGGTGAGGCGGCAGGTCGCGGGAATCGACGAGGGACAGGCCGCCCTCGCGGGCGAGGACGAAACCCACATGGGCGCCGCGGACGAGGGAGCGGAGCATCAGGCCATCCGCCGATCTCTGTCTCGCATCGTCGTTTCCTGGGGGCCGAACGCCGCCCGGCCCGCTGCGCTCACGAGACCTTCCAGCCCGAATGGATCGCCACGATGCCGCCCGACAGGGGCCGGTGGCTCACATGGCGGAAACCGGCGGCCTCGATCATGCCGGAAAAGCGTCCCGGGCTCGGGAACTTGCGGATGGATTCCACGAGGTAGCGGTAGGATTCGGCATCGCCCGCCACCTTCGAGCCGAGGCGTGGGATGACGTGGAACGAATAAGCGTCGTAGATCCGGTCGAGGACAGGCAGGTCCACCTTCGAGAATTCGAGGCACAGGAAGCGCCCGCCGGGCTTGAGGACCCGGTGGGCTTCCGCCAGGGCGACATCGATACGCGGCACGTTCCGGATGCCGAACGCGATGGTGTAGGCATCGAACCGCTCCGACGGCAGCGGCAGGGCTTCCGCATTGGCGGTGACGAAGTCGATGCGCCCGGTGAAGCGGTTTCCCGCCCTCTCTGCCCCGACGCGCAGCATGGCCTCGTTGATGTCGAGCACGGTGACGTGCGTCGCAGGGCCGCCGGCCTCCAGGGCCCGGAAGGCGATGTCGGCGGTGCCGCCGGCCACGTCGAGGTGATGGAACGGGCGGTTGCGCGGCGGGCGCAGCATCGAGATGAGCTGCGACTTCCAGGCCCGGTGCAGGCCGCCCGACATGAGGTCGTTCATGAGGTCGTAGCGCTTCGCGACGGACCGGAACACATCGTCGACGCGCGCCTGCTTCTCGCCGAGCGCCACCTGCTCGAAACCGAAATGCGTGCTCTCGTCGGGGGGGGAACGCTCGGCGTGACTCATGAACCTCACCTCTCGGGTTGAGCGTCATAGCGAAAGGCGGGGCGGATCGCCATGTTCGCCAGCACCGCATCCCGCCCAAGTCTTGGACGCCACGCGCCGGAGAGCCATGCCCGAACTGCCCGAAGTCGAGACCGTGCGCCGCGGTCTCGCCCCAGCCATGGTGGGTGCCCGGTTCGCCCGCGTCACCCTGCGCCGGCCGAACCTGCGCTTTCCCTTCCCCGAAAGCTTCGTCGAGCGTTTGGAGGGACGGACGGTCCTGGCCCTCGACCGGCGGGCCAAATACCTCGTGGCCGGCCTCGATTCCGGCGAGTCGCTGATTCTTCACCTCGGCATGAGCGGGCGCTTCGACGTGGCGATGCCGGACGGCCGCAATCTCTCGCCGGGCGATTTCTACCTCGACGGGGCGCAGGGCGCCCCAAAGCACGACCATGTGGTCATGGCCCTGTCGAACGGTGCCACCGTGACCTACAACGACGCCCGCCGCTTCGGCTTCATGGACCTCGTGCCCAGCGCCGACCTGGCGACATGCCGGCACTTCGCCGCCATGGGTCTCGAACCCTTGAGCGACGCCCTGACGCCGGAGGCCGTGGCACGGCTGTTCCGCCACAAGATCACGCCCCTGAAGGCCGCCCTCCTCGATCAGCGCCTCATCGCGGGTCTCGGGAACATCTACGTCTGCGAAGCCTTGCACCGGGCGGGACTGCACCCGGAAATGCCTGCCGGACGGCTGGCCGGGCCCGATGGACGCCCGTCCTCGAAGGCGCGTCTCCTGGCGAAGGTCATCCCTCAGGTTCTCACGGAGGCGGTGGCCGCCGGGGGATCCACCTTGCGAGACTATGCACAGACGGACGGAAGTTCCGGCGCGTTCCAGCATGCGTTTCGCGTGTATGATCGCGCTGGAGAAGCGTGCCGCACGATTGGATGTGGCGGATGCATCGAACGGATCACCCAGTCGGGCCGGTCGACATTCTACTGTGCGACTTGTCAGCGTCACCCGGAGGGGTTGTCCGGTTCATCGAAAATACCCGTGAAATCCAAGGTCGAGCTTTGAGAACTTGGCTTTTAGCCGCCCTCGTTCGTCAAGTCTGCGGACGGCGAGGGTTCTGTTAAGGCCCGGTGTCTAATCATCATCAGAGGTCGACCCAGATCCGACCAGTCGCCTAAGACACCGAGGGCTTCGGAGCACGCATGTACCCACGTCCCGGCAATGAAGCGGAGCGGCTCGCCGCTTTGCATGAACTTGCCATTCTCGACACGCCGCCCGAGGTGCGCTTCGACGCCGTCTGCCGCACAGCCTGCGCCTTGTTCGGCCTGCCGATGGCCACCGTCACCCTCGTCGAAGCGGATCGGCAATGGTTCAAGGCGAAGTGCGGCGTCGGCGGGGAAGGTAGTCCCCGGCAGGATTCGTTTTGCACCTACACGATCCTGACGGACGACGTGCTGGTGGTCGAGGATGCGACAAGGGACCCACGCTTTTCCGGCAGCCCCCTGGTCACCGGTGGGCCGCAGATCCGTTTCTATGCCGGGGCCCCGATCATTCTGGCGCCCGGCATCCGCATCGGTACCGTCTGCGTCCTCGGGACCGTTCCGCGCGGGTTCTCCGCCGTGGAGGAGGCGCAACTAGCCGATCTCGCCGCTGTGGTCGCGGCGCAACTGACCCTGCACCGGACCGAAGCGCGACTGCGCGAGAGCGAGGCGCATTACCGGCTGCTTGCCGAGAACACGTCCGACATGATCGTCCGCTCGGGTCTCGACACCCGCCGCCACTACGTCTCCCCGGCGTCCCGGACCCTGCTGGGCTACGATCCCGACGAACTCGTCGGAACGATGCCAATGGACCAGATCCATCCCGACGATGCCGAGGGCTACGCACGCGTCCTGACCACCCTCGGGGAGGGACGGACCGCCCGTGCGGTGACCCGCCAGCGCTACCGCCGCAAGGACGGGTCCTGGGTCTGGGTCGAGGTGACCTTCAATCTCACCCGCGATGCCACGGATGGGCACCCGACCGGATACGTCGCGGCCGTACGTGATATCTCCGAACGCGAGGAAGCGGCCCGCCGTATCGGTCACATGGCCCGGCACGACGCCCTGACGGATCTCGCCAATCGGACCCTGTTCCGGGAGCGCCTGATCGAGGCATTCACAGCGAATCGACGGGGGAAAGATGGGTTTTCCGTGCTGTATCTGGACCTCGACCGCTTCAAGGCGGTCAACGATGGTCTCGGCCACCAAGCCGGGGACCGGCTCCTGTGCCGGGTCGCCGATCGTCTGAAGGGGCTCGTCCGGCAGTCGGATACCGTGGCGCGGGTCGGCGGTGACGAGTTCACCGTGATTCAGGCCGGTACGGACAGGCCCGAGGATCCGCAGCAACTCGCTCAGCGGCTCATCGAGGCCATTCGCCAACCGATCGACCTCGACGGCGAACGAGTGATCGTGGGGGCCAGCGTCGGAATCGCCCGGGCTCCGCAGGATGGCGGAGACGCCGACACCCTGTGCCGGCACGCCGATCTCGCCCTGTATCGTGCAAAGGCAGCCGGACGGAACACCTTCCGGTGCTACGAGCCGGGGATGCGTTTCGACCGCGCGATCAGGACCCGCGCGGCCGGATAGGGGTGTCTTGCCGGCGCCCGATGGGCGCCGGATGCCGCTACCACCCTCGGGTATCCTCGCCCGTTGGGCGCCGGCCCTGCGGCGTCAGACGATCGATCACCTGCGGCAAAGCTTGCGCCAGCTGCGACAGGAGATCGTCGCGTTGCAGGCCGGTGCGCTGCTCGAGGGCATCGACGGTGTCGGGACCGAGGGCGTCCGCGAGTTGTCGGGGCTGGACCGGACGGTTCTCACCAGGGCCAATCCAGGATTCGATCATGTCGCCGAGACCACCGCGCTGGAACCGGTCGATCAGTCCGTCGAGGCCGGTCTCACCGTCACCAGGCTCGCGGTCGAGCCGGGCGTAGGGGCCGGCACCCGGATCGCGCTCGGTCGTTCCACCGCCGCCATCTGCCGTACCCCGCTCCCCCGGTCCATCGAGCATCCCCGAGAGATCGCTGAAATCACCCTCCTGGCGGCCGCGCGGCTCGGCACCGCCCCCCCGGTCATACTCTCGTCCGCGATCGTGCGCGAAGCCGCCGAGATCACCCTCGTCGTAGCCGCCGGGGGCCTGCCCGCCCGACCCATGCCCGCCTTGGGAATCATCACGGTGGGGGCGGCCGCCGCCGCCCAGAAGATCGCCGAGGCCCCCGGCGCCCTTGGACATCAGGAGCATCAGGAGGGCCTGGACGATGGGCGAGAGATTGCCCATGCCGCCACCGGCTCCGCCGCCCTGCCCGCGGCCCTGTTCGGGTCTGCCGCCGCCCAGAACCTGTCCGAGAACGCCGCCAATGACTTGATCGAGGAGGCCCATGATCGTTTCTCCCGTGCTGCGTGGACGTGTCGACCTACCGTTGTTGGCTGCCGCCGGTGGCGGCGCGGTCCCGGTCGGGCAAGTGATCGAGGGGATTGGTCCGCTTTCCGCTCGATCCGACGACCGCGGCCGAGTGGTCGATGGCCTTCGGCGGCGAGACCTGTCCGGTGGGCCGCTCCGCCGCGCGGGCATCGCGTGACGGCAGCGTAGCGGGAGTGGGCTGATCGTTGGGGTTGGCGACCGACTGTGCCACGGCGGGCTGGCCGCCGAGGGGCGTGATGAGCATGCCGAAGGCGGCCGAGACGGCGAGGCCGGCAACGAACAGGCCGGTCGCCGCGGTGCCGGCGCGGGGCCGCAGGGCATGGCGCCGGCGGGCGGAGGTGGTGGTCATGATCAAGACGATCTCCGTGGGAGGACGGGCTCGGCGCCTGCGCGGGGGCGCCATCTGCTGCACCAAGCCCGGCCGGGCCGGGCTGGTTCCCCTCCCCCGCTTCAGCCCTTCTTGCGCCCGCCCCCACCCTTGTATTTCGGCTTCTGCCCACCGAGCCCCTGCGTCGAGCGAGCCTTGGGACGCTCCTGCCATTGCGGCGGGGCGGTGCCTACGGGCAGTTCGCGGTCGGTGCCCGGCCCCATGTTGTCGAGGGTCGGCTTCGAGATGCGGCTCTGCTTCGCGCCGTAGCGTCCCGCCTCGCGTTCGACGTCGCCCTGGCGCGC
Organism: Methylobacterium sp. Leaf112; assembly: GCF_001423295.1. Lineage (GTDB taxonomy): Bacteria > Pseudomonadota > Alphaproteobacteria > Rhizobiales > Beijerinckiaceae > Methylobacterium. The sequence goes on from NZ_LMNG01000032.1 coordinate 182,242, forward strand.
CATCGGATCGTCGGAGACGAGGAGCTCCGTCGCCTGGAGGCGCTTGAGCTCGTCGCGCAGGCGCGCGGCCTCCTCGAAGTCGAGGTCGGCGGCAGCCGTGCGCATGCGCTTCTCGAGGTCGGCCATCACCGCCTTGAAGTTGTGGCCGATGGTGGCGGCGTTCTTGGCGAGCCCCGTATCGACCTGGACATGGTCGCCCTCGAACACGCTCGAGAGGATGTCGGAGATGCCGCGCTTCACGCTCTGGGGCGTAATGCCGTGCTCGACGTTGTAGGCGAGCTGCTTCGTCCGGCGCCGCTCGGTCTCGGCCATCGCCCGCTCCATGGAGCCGGTGATGTTGTCGGCGTAGAGGATGCAGCGCGCCTCCGCGTTGCGGGCCGCGCGTCCGATGGTCTGGACGAGCGAGGTCTCCGATCGCAGGAAGCCCTCCTTGTCGGCGTCGAGGATCGCGACCAGGGCGCATTCGGGGATGTCGAGGCCCTCGCGCAGGAGGTTGATGCCGATGAGGACATCGAAGGCGCCGAGGCGCAGGTCGCGAATGATCTCGATACGCTCCAGCGTGTCGATGTCCGAGTGCATGTAGCGCACGCGCACGGAGTTCTCATGCAGATATTCGGTGAGATCCTCGGCCATGCGCTTGGTCAGCGTGGTCACGAGCGTCCGGTAGCCGGCCTGTGCGACTTCGCGGACCTCGCCCAGCAGATCGTCCACTTGGCTGCGGGCGGGCCTGATCTCGATGACCGGATCGACCAGGCCGGTGGGGCGGATGACCTGCTCGGCGAAGACGCCGCCGGTCTGCTCCATCTCCCACTTCGCCGGAGTCGCCGAGACGTGGATCGATTGCGGCCGCATGGCGTCCCATTCCTCGAACCGCAGCGGGCGGTTGTCGAGACAGGACGGCAGGCGGAAGCCGTATTCCGCCAGCGTCGCCTTGCGGCGGAAGTCGCCCTTGTACATGCCGCCGATCTGCGGAACCGTGACGTGACTCTCGTCGGTGAAGACGAGGGCGTTGTCGGGCAGGTACTCGAACAGGGTCGGGGGCGGCTCGCCGGGCTTGCGTCCCGTCAGGTAGCGGGAATAGTTCTCGATGCCGTTGCAGGCGCCCGTGGCCTCGATCATCTCGATGTCGAAGGTGCAGCGCTGTTCGATGCGCTGGGCCTCGATGAGGCGGCCCATCTTCGTCAACTCGTCCACCCGCAGCTTCAGCTCGGTCTTGATGCCCTTCACCGCCTGCTGGAGGGTCGGGCGCGGCGTGACGTAGTGGGAGTTGGCGTAGACCTTCACGAATTTGAGGTCGTTGATCTTCTTGCCCGTGAGCGGGTCGAACTCGGTGATCGACTCGACCTCGTCGCCGAACAGGCCGATGCGCCAGCCGCGATCGTCCAGGTGGGCGGGCCACAACTCGATGACGTCGCCGCGCACCCGGAATGTGCCGCGGGCGAAATCCGACTGGATGCGCTTGTACTGGAGCGCCACGAGGTCGGCTACGAGCTGGCGCTGCTCGATCTTCTCCTCCAGCGACACCGTGAACGACATGGCGGTGTAGGTCTCCACCGAACCGATGCCGTAGATGCACGAGACGGAGGCCACGAGGATCACGTCGTCGCGCTCCAGCAGGGCGCGGGTGGCGGCGTGGCGCATGCGGTCGATCTGCTCGTTGATCGACGATTCCTTCTCGATGAAGGTGTCCGAGCGCGGCACGTAGGCTTCGGGCTGGTAGTAGTCGTAGTACGAAACGAAATACTCCACCGCGTTGTCTGGGAAAAAGCTCTTGAACTCGCCGTAGAGCTGCGCCGCCAGAGTCTTGTTCGGGGCGAGGATCAGGGCCGGACGCTGCGTCGCCTCGATGACCTTGGCCATGGTGAAGGTCTTACCCGAGCCGGTGACGCCGAGCAGCACCTGATCGCGCTCCGCCTTCTTGACCCCGTCCACGAGCTCGGCGATGGCCCGGGGTTGGTCGCCCGCCGGCTCGAACTCGGACTGGAGGCGGAACGGCACGCCGCCCTCGGATTTTTTCGGCCGTTCCGGTCGGTGCGGCGCCCAGTTCTTGCCGTCCTTGAACAGCGGGTTGCCCTCGGTGAGGAGGCGCGACAGGGCGTCCACCGTGGCCGAGACGCCGTCGGTGGCGAGCGACGTGTCGCCATCGTCGGCCAGTCCCTCCGGAGCCGGGCCGTCCTCCGGCGGGGTCAGGCCCAGAGCCTGGGCGAGGCGGGGATCGACCTCGGCCGCGTCATGCGTGAAGGCCGCCTGGGGCGCCTCGCCGAACCCCTTCGCGGATGCGGGTTTCGCGATCGCTTTCTTCGGGCGGCCAGGCCGGGCGGGGGCGGGCGGCGCGGTGTTCTCCACAACCGGCAGGCGATTACGGTTCAGGGCCGGGCTCAGCAGGGCGGCGAGATGCTCGTCGAGGGGCTGAAGCTCGGGTTTCGACGCCTTCGGGGAGCCCCTGGATTGTGAGCTTTTGGGGGGGGAACCCGTGACGGTGGAGGAGCGCGGTTTGTTCGGGGCGGCCATGGATGAGATATGGGCCTTTCGACGGGGGCCGGGAAGGGTTCGCGCCCCGATGGCATCTCCACCGCAGCGTTCGCCCCTGCAACGCGCACATGGCTCACGTGCGCGGGCGAACGGCCCGCCGTCGAAACCGTTGATCCGGCGGGCCGCCTTCACGGCCATGGAGCAGTGAGTTCATGACCGGAACGGCCCTCATCGCCGGTGTCAGCGGCATCGTCGGCAACAACCTCGCCCGCCACCTCGTCGAAACCGGCTGGGACGTTCACGGCCTTGCCCGCCGGCCCGTGCAGAGCTCAGGCGTCACCCCGGTCGCGGCCGACCTCACCGATCCGGACGCCTTGAGAGCGGCCCTGGCCGAGATACGCCCGACTAACGTCTTCATCACCACCTGGATGCGGCAGGAGACCGAAGCCGAGAACTGTCGGGTCAACGGCGCCATGGTCCGCAACCTTCTCGGCTCCCTCGACCACGCACCCCTGGCGCACGTCGCCCTGGTGACGGGGTTGAAGCACTATCTCGGCCCGTTCGAGGCCTACGGGAAGGGCGCCCTGCCCCAGACCCCGTTCCGCGAGGATCAGGATCGCCTGCCCGTCGAGAATTTCTACTATGTGCAGGAAGACGAAGTCTTTGCCGCCGCTGCCCGGCGTGGCTTCACCTGGAGCGTGCACCGGCCGCACACCATCATCGGCTATGCGCTGGGCAACGCCATGAACATGGGCGTGACGCTGGCCTGCTACGCCACCCTGTGCCGTGAGACCGGACGGCCGTTCGTGTTTCCGGGCTCGGCCCAGCAATGGAACGGGCTCACCGACGTGACCGATGCGCGCCTGCTTGCCCGCCACCTCGCTTGGGCCTCGACCACCCGGGCTGCCGCCGACACGGCATTCAACGTCGTCGACGGCGATGTCTTCCGGTGGTCGTGGATGTGGAGCCGCATCGCGGAGTGGTTCGGCGTTCAGCCGGCGCCCTATTCCGGCGAGGCGATGCCCCTTGAGCAGCAGATGTCGGGTGCGGCCCCCCTGTGGCGCGAACTTGCTGCCCGGCACGGGCTCGTCGAGCCGGATCTCGACCGCCTCGCCTCGCCCTGGCACACGGATGCCGACCTTGGCCGGCCCATCGAGGTCGTCACCGACATGAGCCGCAGCCGCCGCCTCGGCTTCCTCGACTACCAGCCCAGCGACGACGCCTTCTTCGACCTGTTCTCGCGGCTCCGGGCCGAGCGGGTGATCCCGTAGGTGACCGGAACACCGTCCCCGGCTGGACAGGCCGGGGCTCGGGACCCAGATCACGCTGGACACGAGACCGGACGGACCCCGATGCAGCCTCAGACCCCCGCAAAGCCCGAACTCGACGACGCCACCCTCGCCTTCGCCGGGAAGGTGTTTCAGTTCGCCCGTCTGGGCCATGCCCGGGAACTCGCCGAGTTGTTCGGTCAGGGCATGCCGGCGAACCTGCGCAACGACAAAGGCGACAGCCTGCTCATGCTCGCCGCCTATAACGGCCAGGCCGAGGCTGCGCAGGCGATCCTCGAACATGGCGGCGACCCGGAACTCGCCAACGACCGGGGCCAGACGCCCCTGGCCGGGGCCGCGTTCAAAGGCGATATCGCCATGACCGAATTGCTCCTCGCACACGGTGCCCTCGTGGACGGCACCGGCGACGGTACCCGCACGGCCCTGATGACGGCCGCGATGTTCGACCGCGTCGCGATCATCGACCTGCTCTTAGCCCATGGCGCCGACCCGGACCGGCGCGACGGGGCCGGGCTCACCGCCGCCGAGATGGCCCAGTCCATGGGGGCGACCCAGGCCCCCGCCCGTCTCGCGCAGGCGCCCAGGCCCCCGGCCTGAGGTAGCCTGCGTTCGGGGCGGTTCGGGTGTATGGAGCGCATCGGGCTCCGGCCCGCGCCCGGCCCATGAGTGTCCCATGACCACCGCCTCCAAGCCCCGTTCGCTCGAGAACCGCCGCATCCTCCTCGTGATCGGCGGCGGCATCGCGGCCTACAAGTCCCTCGACCTTATCCGCCGCCTGCGCGAGCGTGGGGCCCAGGTGCGTCCCCTCCTCACCAAGGGCGCGCAGGAATTCGTGACGCCCCTCGCGGCGGCTGCTCTGGCCGGCGAGCGTGCGCATACGGACCTGTTCGACCGGGCGGAGGAGGCCGATATCGGCCACATCAAGCTTGCCCGCGACGCCGACGCCATCGTGGTCGCGCCCGCCACCGCGAGCCTGATGGCCAGGATGGCCACGGGCGAAGCCTCGGATCTGGCTGCCACGGTGCTGCTCGCCACCACCCTGCCGATCCTCATAGCCCCGGCCATGAACGTGCGGATGTGGCAGCACCCGGCGACACGGCGCAACCTTGCGACGCTCATGGGCGACGGCGTGCGCGTGGTCGGGCCCAATGACGGCGCCATGGCGGAGGCCGAGTTCGGGCCCGGGCGCCTCGCCGAACCGACGGAGATCGCCGCCGCCGTGGAGGCGATGCTGGCCGAGGGCGAGCGACCCGGCGGGTTCGGTTTCCTTGCCGGACGGACCGTGTCCGGGCGCGCACCGGCCGGTCCTCTCGCGGGACGGCGCGTCCTCGTGACCTCGGGGCCGACCCACGAGCCCATCGATCCCGTGCGCTACCTCGCCAACCGCTCGTCCGGCCGCCAGGGACACGCCATTGCGGCCGCGGCTGCGGCGGCGGGAGCCGACGTCACCCTGATCTCTGGCCCGGTCGCGATTCCCGATCCGGATGGCGTGCATGTGGTTCCCGTCGAGACCGCGCGGGCCATGCTGGCCGCCGTGGAGGCGGCCTTGCCGGCGGACATCGCGGTGTTCACGGCCGCCGTCGGCGACTGGCGCCCGGCGGAGGCCGGCACGCGCAAGATCAAGAAGGACGGGAGCGAGCCGCCGCCCCTCCTCCTCGTGGAGAACCCCGACATTCTCGCCACCATCGCGGGCCGGGCGAGCGGGCGCCCGGCTCTCGTGGTGGGCTTCGCCGCCGAGACCGACGACGTGCTCGCCAACGCGCAGCGGAAGATCGCCCGCAAGGGCTGCGATCTACTCGTCGCCAACGACGTTTCGGCCGCCGGGGGCGTTATGGGTGGGCTGAACAACACCGTCCACCTCGTTGGACGCGACGGCTCCGTCGAGACCTGGCCGACCCTCGACAAGGATGAGGTCGGGCGCCGCCTCGTGGCCCGCTTCGCCGCGTTGCTGCCGGCGTGACGCGGTGCGGCAAAAACCTGCGGACCCCGTGCGCGTATTGGCGCGTTAACGCTTGACTAACCCGTCTCCCGGCATCATTTCGGCGTCGCCTCCGATTCCGCCTCGTGCCGGTCGTGCGGCTCCATAGGATCTGACTGACCCAATGCCCAGCGACAGTAGTCGATGGACCGTGCCGCCTTCGGCCGTCCGCGTGCGTCACGCCTGATCGCTGATCAGGCTCGCCCGCGATCGACCCCCGGTGACCGGTCGAACGAGGTGAGCCCATGACCGTCTTGAAGCTTTCTGCCTTTCCGGCCGCTTTTCGTACGAACCTCCTTCCCCTGAGCGACGTTCGCCTCCGCGCCGTACCATCGCGGTCTACCCGTAAGGCCGCGCCGAAATCGCCCCCGAAGAAAAAGCGCGATGCCAACGTCGCCCTCATCATGGCGGTGATGATGAGCCTCGTTTTCGCGCCCGTGGTCGGCATGCACCTGTTTGCCACCTTTGGGCCGGTCGACCTTGGGACGCAGAAGCCCGCCGCCGAGGTCGTGTCACGCACCGTGCCCGCCCTTCCCCCAGGTTGACGACCTCAGCCGTCTGAGGCGGCGGGGTCCATGTGGACGGCCTCCCAGACATGGCCGTCCGGGTCCTGGAAGCTACAGGCATACATGAAGCCGTGATCCATCACGGGCTTCCACGGCCGGCCTCCGGCGGCCAGGGCCTGGGCCAGCATCGTGTCCACCGCCTCGCGGGACTCCGCCGAGACGCAGGTCAGCACCTCCGTGGCGGTGTTCGCGTCGCTGATCGGCCCGGTGATGAAATCCCGGAACCGGCCCTCCACCATCAGCATGACAAAGATGTTCTCCGCCACGATCATGCAGGCGGCCTCGTCGTTGGAGAAGTTCGGGTCGAAGCCGAACCCGAGGGTGCCGAAGAACGCCCGTGAGACCGTGAGGTCCTTCACGGGGAGGTTCACGAAAATCATCCGCATGTTTCGTCTCCCCGTGGTTGAATGCTATCAGGCCTGTGCCTGGGCGGCTTCGTGCCGGGCCGCCAGATCGGCCTCCTCCGCCGCGATCTTGACGGCGGCGGGCCGCCCGTTGACGCGGGCGATGTAGGCCATGATCGCCGGTTCCTCGGGCACGAGCTTGAAACTCGTGGTCCAGCCAAGCGCCGTGCCCCACAGGACATCGGCGGCGGTGAAGCGCTCGCCGAGGATGTAGGGTCCCCTGGAGAGAGCCCCCAGCAGGGTCGCCAGCACCGTGTCGAAGTCGCCGTAGGCCGACATGGCGCGCGGACCCGCTTCGCGCTGGAGCGCCCGGTCGATGACCGCCGGCTCGAAGCTCGACCCGTAATAGACCATCCAGCGCAGGTACGGCCCGCGCAGGGGATCGTCGGGAGCCGGGGCGAGGGCCACCCCGGGGAACAGGTCGGCGAGGTAGAGGTAGATCGCCGCCTGCTCGGTCACGAGGGCGTCGCCGTGGGTCAGGGCCGGGACCTTCCCCATGGGGTTGATGGCAAGGTACGCCGCCGCGCGGTGCTCGCCGGCCTTCATGTTCATCACCTGAAGCCGATGCGGCGCGCCGAGCTCCTCCAGGAGAATCCGCACCCCCGTCGAGCGGGTGTTGGGCGCATGGTAGAGCGTGATCTCGGATGCCAAGCAGAATGCCTTTCGCGAATCGTCGACCGCAGGGTCTGCGCCGGGCGGGCCAGCGTCAACCGGAGCGCGCTAGTTGCGGCGCGCCGCGACGGCCTGGGCCAGGAGGCACAGGATCTCGAAGGCCAGGGTGGCGCCGGCCAGCGCCGTGATGCCGGACGGGTCGAGGGGCGGGGCGACCTCGACGAGATCGGCCCCGACGAAGTCGAGGCCGCTCAAGCCCCGGACGAGGAACAGCGCCTCCCGACTGGTGAAGCCCCCCATTTCCGGCGTGCCGGTGCCGGGGGCGTAGGCCGGATCGAGGGCATCGATGTCGAAGCTGAGATAGGCCGGCCCGGCACCGATCACGGCGCGGGCCTCCGCCGCCACCGCGGGCAGGCCCCGCATCGCGACCTCGTCCATGGGGACGATCCGCACGCCCTGCGCCCGCGCCCAGTCGAGTTCGTCGGCGGCGTCGACGCTGCCGCGCAGGCCGATCTGGATCATGCGCCCAGGATCGAGGACGCCGTCCTCGATGGCCCGGCGGAACGGCGTGCCGTGGGTGAGCCGGCTGCCGTCGTACTGGCCGTCGTCGGTGTCGCTGTGGGCATCGATATGGACGAGGCCGAGGGGCCGGTCGCGGCCGAGCGCCCGCAGGACCGGATAGGTCACGAAATGGTCGCCGCCGACGGACAGGGGAACGATGCCGGCGGCCGCCAGCGGCGCGTAGAACGCCTCGATCCGTGCCGCGGTCGCGGCGACGTCGATGGGGTTGATGCAGACGTCGCCGAGATCGGCGCAGGCAGCGAGATCGTAGGGCGCGATCCCGGTGGCCGCATTGCGCGCACGGGTGCCGGTGGAAGCCTCGCGTATGCCGCGCGGCCCGAGGCGTGCACCCGGCCGGTTGGTGGTGGCCCCGTCGAACGGGATACCGACGAGGCCGATATCGATGCGGCCCGGGGCCTCGGCGGGGGCGAGGATCGGAAGGCGCATGAAGCTCGCGACACCCGAGAAGCGCGGGCTCGCCATGCCCGAGGGCGGGCGATGGTGCGCGATCCGTCCCGCATCCGGGTCTTCGGTCATCGTTCCTCCACGTGCGTCTGCCAAAGAGATCGTTAGCGCATCCTTTCGCCGGGATGGCGCTTCGATCAAGCGCATGATCGCCCCGCGGCCCCCGTGGCTGCGAAAACCCTCGCGTTGACGGATCGGCGGTGCGTGGCTATAGAGCGCGGATTGCCGACGGTCGCGGTCTTCCCCGTCCGTCGGCTTCGCCATTGCCCGAACAACCTGCACGCGATCATACGACACTCCGGCCTGCGGGCCCGTCGGGATCGCCTCAAACGTGATGAGGATGCCCCATGGCCAACACCGTGTCGGCCAAGAAAATGACCCGCAAGATCGCGAAGCGGACCGCTGTGAACCGCTCGCGCCGCAGCCGTATGCGCACCTTCGTCCGCAAGGTCGAAGAGGCCATTGCCGGTGGCGACCAGACCAGCGCGCTGACCGCCCTGCGGGAAGCCGAGCCCGAGATCATGCGGGCCGCTCAGCACGGCATCGTGCACAAGAACAACGCGTCCCGGAAGGTCTCGCGCCTCGCGGCACGGGTCAAGGCGCTCGCCGCCTAACCCTCCGTCCTCAGGACCCATTGCGAAGAAAGCCCGGCAGCGATGCCGGGCTTTCTTCGTTTTCGGCTGCCCTTCTCGCGCCGCCGGTGGCGAGCCTGGACCATGCGCCATCCCGTCGTGACACCGCGACATGCGTCCACCTGCAGTGTCTCGTTAACGATATTGCCGAATCTCCCATGTTGTGGCGTGCGCAGGCCAAGTGTAACTTAACGATCGCTTGAGAAGACGCCACAAAAGCCGTGCATCTCCGAGTCGAGGATGAACCGTTCACAAGGTCGGGGCTCCGGCTCGACTCACCCCGCCAAGCCCTCGTCGCAATTCGCGCAAATTTGGCTATCCCCATTAGTCCCGTTGTTAGGAGAACCGTAGCTTATTGTTGATAGGCTGTTTTCATCGACAAAAGGTGCCGTGGGTTCATTGACACCGGCGCGAACATCAGGGTCCCGCGAATGGCTTGCGGGACGCGACGTCAGTCAAGTGTGCGTACGTTCCGGCGGCGGCTCTCCGTCCTCGGCGCGAGGAGAGCGATGATGCATGTCGACGGTAGCGTGTCCGGCAACCCCGAGACGGGCATGAGCGGCGTGGGTGGGACCGATCCGGTGGCCGCCTGGGCTCGGGTGAAGCGCCGCTTGCGGGCGGAACTGGGCGAGGACGTGTTCGCGAGCTGGTTCGCCCGACTCGAACTGCTCGAAGTCTCAGGCGCCACGGCCCGCCTCACGGTGCCCACCCGCTTCCTCAAGAGCTGGATCGAGTCGCACTACATCGACCGCGTCCTGAACACCTTCCGCAGCGAGGTCGAGGAGGTCTCGCGCATCGACGTCTCGGTGCGCGGTCCCGCCGCCCGTCCGGTCGCCGCCGCGAGTGCTCCGAAGCCCGCGATGGCGCCAAGCCCCCTGGCTCGTCTCCAGGCCGCCGGCTCCGGAATGCACGCCCCGGGCGAAGCCGATTCGGAAGTCTCCGCCCCGGTCCGCGCCGAGGGTGGCTCCGGCGACCTCAACGGCGCGCCCCTCGACAACCGCCTCACCTTCGCGAGCTTCGTCGTCGGCCGCTCCAACGCCCTCGCCCATGCGGCCGGCGAGCGCGTCGCCCGCCATGACGGCCAGGGCGCGCTCTACAACCCGCTCTACCTCCATGCCGGGGTCGGCCTGGGCAAGACCCACCTGCTGCACGCCATCGGCCACGCCGCCCGCGATTCCGGCCGCCGGGTGATCTACCTCACCGCCGACCGCTTCATGTACGGCTTCGTCAACGCCCTGAAGACCCAGAACGCCCTAGCCTTCAAGGAGCGCCTGCGCGCCATCGATCTCCTCATCCTCGACGACGTGCAGTTCATCCAGGGCAAGTCGATCCAGGCCGAGTTCGGCCACACCATCAACGCACTCATCGATGCCGGCCGCCAGGTCGTCGTCGCCTCCGACCGGCCGCCCACCGAACTCGAAGCCCTGGAAGAGCGGGTCCGCTCGCGCCTCGCCGGCGGCCTCGTGGTCGAGATCGGCACCCTCGACGAGCAGCTGCGCACCTCGATCCTCTCGGCGCGGCTCGCCGCCGTGCAGGTCTCGCATCCGAGCTTCGAGGTCTCGCCCACGGTCGCCACCTACGTCGCCCGGGCGATCACCGCCAACGGGCGCGATCTCGAGGGCGCCGTGAACCGGCTGCTCGCCCATGCCACCCTCACGGGTGCGGCGGTGACCATGGAGACCGCCGAGGCCGCGATCCGCGATCTGGTGAAGAACCGCGAGCCCAAGCGCATCAAGATCGAGGACATCCAGAAGCTGGTGGCCTCGCGCTACAACGTCTCGCGCTCCGACATCCTGTCCGAGCGACGCACGGCCGCCGTGGTCAAGCCGCGCCAGATCGCGATGTATCTGTCGAAGGTGCTGACCCTGCGCTCCCTCCCCGAGATCGGCCGGCGCTTCGGCGGTCGCGACCACACCACCGTGCTCCACGCCGTGCGCAAGATCGACAAGCTCATCGGCGAGGACAATGTGCTCAACGACGAGGTCGAACTCCTGAAGCGCATGCTGCAGGATTGAGGCGCGTCGCGCGGCGGAGCTTTCGGCTCCGCCGCGGATCGAAGCCGGGATAGCCGCCCTCTCGCACTTGCGTTCGCCGATGGGCTTCGCCAAGTTCATCGGCCACGGTGCCGGGTTATGGTGCCGTTCCACGGTGCCTTTCCACGCGGAATGCCGAGGCGCGCCGCCGCGCCGGCTCAAGCGACGTCCACCTTCAGACCACGAGTTTTGTCGATGAGAGTCACTGTCGAGCGCGCGGCCCTCCTTCGTTCGCTCGGCCACGTGCACCGCGTGGTCGAGCGCCGCAACACCATCCCGATCCTGTCGAACGTGCTCCTGCGCGGCGGCCCTGCGGGCCTGGAGCTGCGCGCCACGGACCTCGACATCGAGGTCACGGAGACCATCCCGGCCGATGTGGCCGATGCGGGCGCCACCACCGTGCCGGCGCACGTCATCTACGACATCGTACGCAAGCTGCCCGACGGCGCCCAGGTCTCCCTGGAGACCAGCGGCGAGACGGGGCAGATGACCATCCGCTCGGGCCGCTCGCGGTTCTCGCTCGGCGCCCTGCCGGAAGGCGATTTCCCCGACCTCGCCGCCGGCGAGCTGCCGAACCGCTTCACCCTGGCGGCGGCCGACCTCAAGCGCCTCATCGAGAAGACGCAGTTCGCCATCTCCACGGAAGAGACGCGGTACTATCTCAACGGCATCTACCTCCACACCATCGAGTCCGAGGGTTCGCTGAAGATGCGGGCCGTCGCCACCGACGGACACCGACTCGCTCGGGTCGAGATCGAGGCGCCGGACGGAAGCCGCGACATGCCGGGCATCATCGTGCCCCGCAAGGCGGTCGCCGAGATCATCAAGCTCGTGGAGGATGGGGGCGAGGGCGTGGAGATCGACCTGTCCTCGGCCAAGATCCGATTCAAGTTCGCCAGTGGCGTGGTGCTGATCTCCAAGCTCATCGACGGTACATTCCCGGATTACCAGCGCGTCATCCCCTCCGGAAACGACAAGCGCCTTACCGTTGAGCGTGACCAGTTCGCCCGGGCGGTCGATCGTGTCTCGACCATCTCGTCGGAGCGCGGCCGCGCGGTGAAGCTCGCCGTGCAGGAAGGGCGTCTCGCACTTTCCGTGAACAATCCGGATTCCGGCAGTGCCACCGAGGAGCTCGACGTCGATTACGAGGCCGCCGCCCTCGATATCGGCTTCAACGCCCGCTACCTCCTCGACATCACGGCTCAGCTCGAGGGCGACACCGCCCTGTTCAAGCTCGCCGACCCGGGCTCGCCGACCCTGATCCAGGACCGCGAGGGCGCGTCCGCGCTTTACGTGCTGATGCCGATGCGGGTGTGATCGCGACCGCTTCGTCCAATCTCATCGCGCATGCACCCGAGGATGCCTCGGCGGGTCGCGGGCTTCGCCTGACCCGCCTGATCTGCCGCGACTTCCGCAATCATGCCGACGTCGATCTCGAGGTGAGCCGCCGCTTCGTAGCGCTGGTCGGCGAGAACGGGGCCGGCAAGACCAACCTGTTGGAAGCCGTATCCCTGTTCTCGCCGGGGCGCGGCCTGCGCCGGGCCGATCTCGCGGGCATGGCCCGCATCGGCGGACCGGGCGGCTTCGCCGTGTCGATGACCCTGGCGGCGGGCGAAGGCGAGCACCGGGTCGGCACCGGCTACGAACCGCCCGGCCTCGACGGGCGCGCCGCGCGCCTGTGCCGGATCGACGGCGCGACGGCGCCTTCCCCCGTGGCGTTCTCCGAGTTCCTGCGCGTGGTCTGGCTTACCCCGGATTTCGACGGATTGTTCCGAGGGGCGGCGGGTGACCGCCGCCGCTTCCTCGACCGGCTGGTGCTTGCCGTCGATGCCACCCACGGCGCCCGGGTCAACGCGTTGGAGCGGGCGTTGCGCTCGCGCAACCGCCTCTTGGAGGAGCGGCCCAACGACGGGCAATGGCTGGACGCCATCGAGCGCGAGGTCGCCGAACTCGGGGTTGCCGTGGCGCTCGCCCGGCGCGAGACCACGGAGCGCCTCGACCGGCTCATCGCCGACGGGCGCGACGATGCCCAGCCCTTCCCCTGGGCGGCGCTCCGCCTCGAAGGCGACCTCGACGATCTCGTCGCCGTCTGGCCGGCGCTGGAGGCCGAAGACCGGTTCCGCATGGCCCTGCGCCAGGGCCGCGCCCGCGACCGCGCGGCCGGCCGTACGCTCAGCGGACCGCAGACCAGCGATCTCGTGGTGCGCCACGGTCCCAAGGACGTACCCGCCGCCACCGCCTCCACGGGCGAGCAGAAGGCCCTGCTCATCGGGCTCGTTCTGGCCCATGCTCGCCTGGTCCAGGCCATGTGCGGGATCGCCCCCCTGGTCCTGCTGGACGAGGTCGCCGCCCATCTCGACCCGCGCCGCCGCGCCGGCCTGTTCGACGCCCTCGAAGCCCTGTCCGGTCAGGTCTGGATGACGGGGGCCGATCCGGCCCTGTTCGCCGAACTCGACGGACGGGCGGATCTGGTGAGAATCGTCGACGGGCGCGTCGCCGTGCCTTGAGGCGCCGGTGGGCCATGTCGATCGCGAATCTCCTCCTCTTCGCCGGTATCTACGCCGTTGCGGTGGCCTCTCCCGGTCCTGGCATCGCCGCCCTGGTGGCGCGAGTGCTGGCGCGCGGGCCGGTCGGCATCGGGGCCTTCATCGCCGGCTTCGTCGTGGGCGACCTCGTCTGGTTCGGCGTGGCGGCGGCCGGTATGGCCCTCCTCGCACGGTCCCTGGCCGTCGCGTTCGTCGTCCTTAAGTACGCCGGTGCCGTCTATCTCGCGGTTCTCGCCTGGAAAGCCTGGACCGCGCCCTTGGAGCCCATCGAGATCGAGCGCGTGGACGCAGACGACCGGATACGCCTGTTCTTCGGCGGCCTCGTCCTCACCCTCGGCAACCCGAAGGTGATCCTGTTCTTCCTTGCGCTTCTGCCGGGTGTGGGTGATCTCGATCGCCTGACCCTCCTCGGCTTCGCCGAGATCGGCGCCACGATCGTCGTCGTCTTGAGCGCTGTCTTGTGCGCCTATGCCGGAGCCGCCGACCGCGCCCGGCGGGTCTTCACCTCGATTCGCGCGCGGCGTGCGATCGACCGCAGCGCCGGCACGGTGATGGCGGGCGCGGCGGTCGCCATCGCCCACGCGGTGAGCCTCACGCGAGGGCGGATGGAATATCGGTCTGCGAAAAATCGGTGCCGATGAACAGGAGTGGGACATCACGAGTTTGGGCGCAGGCATAGGCGAAGCAGTCGCCGAGGTTGAGGCGCGCGGGGTGGCCCCTGCCCTTTCCGTAGCGGTGATGCGCGAAGATCGCATGACTTGCGTCTCGGCCATCGATCGGCACGATGGCGATTTCGGATGCTGCCAGAAAGCTGCGGACCTTTTCCTCCGCCTCGGTGGTTGGAATCGTACCGAGACGACTGATCGCCAATGTCGATTCGAAGATCGCGATCGCCGATGTCATCGCGGAACTCGTGTTTTCGAGCCGGTCTACGAGCGCCTCGAAATGGGGTTCGCGCTGGAGAATCGCTACGATCGCAGATGCGTCGATGAACATCACGGCTCACCGCTGAGATCGTCGTAAAAGGCTTTGTCGGCCTTCAGGCCCGTTCTGGGATAGGTGGCAATCGCATCCTGGATCGGTTTGATGCGTTCCAAAAGCGACGGCTTCGCCTCCCGTCTCGCCAACTCGTTGACGAGCGCCATTCGCACGGCCTCGGTCTTGCTCACCCTTGCCGCTGATGCCAGCGTTTCAGCGAGTTGGTTAACCTCCTCGCTACGGATATTCAGCGCCATCGTACGCCCCTCGTGTAGACGCGTTTACGATGGTGCCTACACGACTTTCGCGCAAGCTACCCATTCCACAAAAACAACCAAAAGTTGAAATCCTGAAGGTAGCGATGAACACTCGCCTCGATGAAGCCCGCGCCGCGTTGAAAACGACCTTCGGCTACGACGATTTCCGCCCCGGCCAGGACGAGGTCATCGGCGCGGTGCTCGACGGGACCGACGTGTTCGCCGTGATGCCGACGGGCTCGGGCAAGTCGATGACCTACCAGCTGCCCGCCCTGGTGGAATCCTCGCTCACCGTGGTGGTCTCTCCCCTGATCGCCCTGATGCACGATCAGGTTCAGCAGATGCTCGGCTTCGGTGTCGCCGCCGCCACCCTCAACTCCTCCGTGCCCGAGGCGACTTCGCGCGAGACCTGGCGCCAGATACGCTCCGGCGATCTGCGCCTCCTCTTCGTCTCGCCCGAGCGGCTGATGATGGAAGGGCTGATGGATGCCCTGCGGGGCGCCGGCGTTCGGCGCCTCGCCGTGGACGAGGCTCACTGCGTCTCGCAATGGGGCCACGATTTCCGACCCGAATACCGCGATCTGTCGCGCGCGCGCGAGGCGCTCGGCAACGTCCAGACCGTGGCACTCACCGCCACCGCCGACAAGGCGACGCGGGCCGACATCACCGAGCGGCTGTTTCCCGCGGGCCGCGAGCTCAAGGCGTTCGTCCATTCCTTCGACCGGCCGAACATCCGCCTGACCTTCGTGCCGAAGGACAACCCCACCCGGCAGATCGAGCGTTTCCTCAAGCACCGCCGCTCCGAGAGCGGAATCATCTACTGCTCCTCGCGAAAGCGTACGGAGCAGCTCGCCGAAAGCCTTGCCAAGGACGGCTTCAACGCCCTGCCTTATCACGCCGGCCTCGACCAAGGCACGCGGATGAAGAACCAGGACACGTTCCTGCAGGAGGACGGCGTGGTGATGACGGCGACCGTCGCCTTCGGCATGGGCATCAACAAGCCCGACGTGCGCTTCGTCTGCCACGCCGACATGCCGTCCAACGTCGAGGGCTACTACCAGGAGATCGGCCGCGCCGGCCGCGACGGCCTGCCCGCCGACACCCTCACCATCTACGGCCTCGACGACATGTCGCTCCGCCGGCGGCAGATCGACGAGAAGGAGGTGCCGGACGAGCGTCGCCGCGTCGAGCGGCGCAAGCTCGAGGCGATGATCGCGCTGTGCGAGGGCGCCACCTGCCGCCGCCAGTCGCTCCTCGGCTATTTCGGCGAGGCGAGCGAGCCGTGCGGACGCTGCGACCTGTGCCGCTCGGGCGTCTCCCTCGTCGACGCCACGGTGCCGGCGCAGAAGCTGCTCTCGGCCATCGTCCGCACCGGCCAGCGCTTCGGGGCGGCATATGTCTGCGATGTGGTCCACGGCAAGGAATCCGACCCGATCCGCCGCAACGGCCACGCGTCGCTCAAGACCTTCGGGGTCGGCGCCGACAAGCCTGTCGCGGCTTGGCGCGCCATGCTGCGGCAGCTCTTCGCCGCGGGCGCCGTGTCCGAGAACGGCGACGGCTTCGGCGGGCTCTCACTCACCGACAAGGGCGAGGCGATCCTGTTCGGCCGCGAGACCATCCAGATGCGGCCGGACCCCGAGCCGAAGGTCGCCGAGCCGCGCGACCGCAAGCGCGCGGCCTCACGCGACGATGCCAGCCTCGATCTCGACCCGGCCACCGAGGCCCTGTTCCAGCACCTGCGCGGCTTGCGCGCCACCATCGCGCGCGCCGAGGGCATCGCCGCCTTCATGGTGTTCCCCGACCGCACCCTGATCGAGATGGCGCGCTCCAAACCCGTCGATCTCTACGCCCTGCGCACGGTCCACGGCGTCGGCGAGCGCAAGCGCGAGGCCTATGGCGCACGCTTCGTCGAGGCCATCGCCGAGTTCCTGTCGCACGCCCCAGCCGGGTCTTCGTGATGCGGTTTCGCACTCGTCGGACGGGATCTTGATCGTGTAGGGACGGGCGTGGTCGCCGCTGCGACCGCCGAGACCCGCGTTCCATCGCATCATCGGACGGACAGCCCCATCGCTCAGGACGCCCCCTCGGCCGAGACCAGGCCGCGCCACATCTTCTACATGCCGGGCTTCGATCCGCGCGCGCCCGAGACCTACTGGGGCCTGTTCCGTCGCGAGAGTCGTCTGACCGCAGCCCGGCGCGGCATGGCGATCACGGTGGGCGATCCTGAGCGCTCGGCCGACGGCCTGCGCCTCGACTGGCGCGTGGAGGCCGACGGCACCGAGACCCGCTACACCCTGCTGCGCTGGGACGACATCGTCGCCGCCCGGTTTCCGCGTGGGAACGCGCGCCGCCTCCTCGCCGTGCCGGCCCTGTGGTGGCGACTCTGGCGCATGGGCTACGTTCGACGCTTCCGTCGCGAGGCGCGACGCTTTTCCCGGGTGATCGTCGGCGTCCACCTCATCTACCTGGCGCTCGTGGTCTTCAGCTTCGGGGCCGCGCTGGGTCTCGTCGGCCTGCTTCCTGACTGGACGCGCCCCTGGTCCTGGCTCTCGGCGCCGGCGCTCGCCTACGCGATCCTCTCCGGGCTCATGGCGGTGACGCGGGGAAAGCCGTTCTACGTCGCGCATCTCGTCGACGACACCGCCTTCACCCACGACCATGCCGACGGGCGCGAGGCGCGGATGAATGCGCGCCTCGACGCCTTCGCCGATCTCATCCGGGCGGCGGACGGCCGGGCCGGTGAGATCGTGGTCATCGGCCATTCCTCTTCGAGCTTCCTCGGCATCGAGGTCCTCGACCGGGTGCTCGCCCGCGATCCCGAGTTCGGCCGGCGCGGTACCCCGGTCTCGTTCGTCAGCATCGGCAGCGTGATTCCCTGGATCACCCTCGACCCCCGGGCCGTGGCGATGCGGGCGTCCCTGGCGCGGGTCGCCGCCTGCGATGCCGTCGGCTGGCTCGATGTCCGGGCGAAATGGGACTGGCTCTCCATCCACAAGCGCAATCCCCTGAGCGCCTCGCGGGTGCCGGCGCCGACGGCGCACCGGCCGGTGGAAATCCACGTCCGCATCGAGGATCTCATCGAGAAGCGCATCCTCAAGCGGCGCAAGTGGAACCTGTTCCGCATGCACTTCCAGCTGCTCATGTCGAGCCGCGACCCGCACGCGTTCGACTACGTCGCCTTCGTCGCAGGGCCCGAGCCGGTCCACGCCGCGATCCGGCGCTGGCGCGACGGCGCGGAACATCCCAAGGCCCGTGTGACGGAGCAAGGGCCCGTGTGACGGAGGAATCCGCCGTTCCATGAGGTGCATGGAACGGTCGCGCGACGATCGCGTGTTGCCAGGGCGCGCCCTAACGCTCTAGAGCCGTCTCGACCGAGACGGCCGAACTGGATCGTGTCGAGAGGGGCCGCATGTTCCGCAACGATGTTCCGATCACCCCCGAACTGGTGCGCCAGCACGGCCTGACGCCGGACGAGTACGACCGCTTCCGCGGCCTCATCGGGCGCGACCCGACTCTGACCGAGCTCGGCATCGTCTCGGCCATGTGGAACGAGCACTGTTCGTACAAGTCCTCGCGCAAGCATCTGCGCGGCCTGCCGACCAAGGCGCCGTGGGTGATTCAGGGTCCGGGCGAGAATGCCGGCGTCATCGACATCGGCGACGGCCTGGCCTGCGTCTTCAAGATGGAGAGCCACAACCACCCGAGCTTCATCGAGCCCTATCAGGGCGCGACGACGGGCGTGGGCGGCATCCTTCGCGACGTGTTCACCATGGGGGCGCGCCCCATTGCGGCACTCAACGCCCTGCGCTTCGGCTCGCCGGACCATCCGCGCACCCGCCACCTCGTCTCGGGCGTGGTCGCGGGCATCGGCGGCTACGGCAATTCCTTCGGCGTGCCGACGGTGGGCGGCCTCATGGGCTTCCATTCGCGCTACGACGGCAACATCCTCGTCAACGCCATGGCGGTGGGTTTGGCCAAGACCGACGCGATCTTCTACGCGGCGGCCACCGGCGTGGGTAACCCCATCGTCTACCTCGGCTCGAAGACCGGCCGCGACGGCATCCACGGCGCCACCATGGCGTCGGCCGAGTTCGACGACGCCTCGGAGTCGAAGCGCCCCACCGTGCAGGTCGGCGACCCCTTCGCCGAGAAGCTGCTGCTGGAGGCCTGCCTCGAACTCATGGCGTCGGGCGCCGTCATCGCCATTCAGGACATGGGGGCCGCCGGCCTCACCTGCTCGGCCGTCGAGATGGGCGCCAAGGGGGATCTCGGCGTCGAGCTCCACATCGAGAAGGTCCCGGCCCGCGAGGCCGGCATGACCGCCTACGAGATGATGCTGTCGGAGAGCCAGGAGCGCATGCTCATGGTCCTCAAGCCCGGCATGGAGGCCGAGGCCGAGGCCATCTTCGTGAAGTGGGGCCTCGATTTCGCGATCATCGGGCACACCACCGACACGCTGCGCTTCGTGGTCAAGCACGACGGCGTGGTGATGGCCGATCTGCCGATCAAGGAACTCGGCGACGAAGCCCCGCTCTACGACCGGCCTCATATCGCCAACACCCACCAGCCGGTGATCCTGGCGTCCGAAGTGCCCGAGACCGTGGGCAGCGCGGAGGCCCTGAAGCGCCTCGTCGGGTCGCCGGACCTGTCCTCGAAGCGCTGGGTCTACGAGCAGTACGACCATTTCATCGGCGGCAACACCGTGCAGAAGCCCGGCGGGGATGCGGCCATCGTGCGCGTCGAGGACGGCCCCAAGGGCCTCGCCATGACCGCCGACGTGACGCCGCGCTACTGCGAGGCCGATCCCGTCGAGGGCGGCCGGCAGGCCGTGGCGGAGGCCTGGCGCAACATCACGGCGGTGGGCGGCACGCCGCTCGCCATCACCGACAACCTCAATTTCGGCAACCCCGAGAAGCCCGAGGTGATGGGCCAGCTCGTCGGCTGCCTCAAGGGCATCGGCGAGGCCTGCCTCGCCCTCGACTTCCCCGTCGTGTCCGGCAACGTCTCGCTCTACAACGAGACCAACGGGGTGGGCATCCTGCCGACCCCGACCATCGGCGGCGTCGGCGTCCTCGCCGACGTGACCCGCCACGCCACCCTGGCGCTCAAGCGCGAGGGCGACCTCCTGGTGCTCGTCGGCGACACCGCCGGCTGGCTCGGCCAGTCCGTCTACCTCGCGGTGATCGCCGGCCGCGAGGCGGGCGCGCCGCCGCCCGTCGATCTCGCCGCCGAGCGCCGCAACGGCGATTTCGTGCGCGGCCTCATCGTCTCCGGCCAGGTCGACACCGTGCACGATCTCTCGGATGGCGGCCTCGCCGTCGCCGTGGCCGAGATGGCCATGGCGGGCGGCATCGGCGCGGCACTTCCCGAGGTGCCGGCCGGCATGGCGACGCACGCCTACCTCTTCGGAGAGGATCAGGCCCGCTATCTCCTCGCCGTCGATGCCGAGACCGCGCCCGACCTCCTCTACAGCGCCACGGCGCAGGGGATCGACGCCCTCGTGGTCGGCGTGACGGGGGGCGATCGCATCACCCTGCCGGGCGGCGAATCCATCGCCGTCGCCGACCTGCGCGAAGCCCACGAGGGCTGGTTGCCCGCCTATATGGCGAGCCAGCCCGCCGGCGTTCCCGCATAAATCCCCGCTGTTCAGGAGGACTTCCCATGCCGATGGATGCGCGTGAGATCGAGGCGATGATTCGTGAGGCGCTGCCCGACGCCCGGATCGAGATCAAGGATCTGGCCGGGGACGGCGATCACTACGCCGCCACGGTCCTGTCCGCCGCCTTCAAGGGCAAGACCCGGGTGGCCCAGCACCAGATGGTCTACGGCGCGCTTCAGGGGCGCATGGGGGGCGTGCTCCATGCCCTTGCGCTCACCACGGGCGTCCCCCAGGATTGAGGGGCGCCCTTCGCGAAGCGAGGGACCTCACGGGGCGGACCGCATGGACCAGCCGAGCCTCTACGACGACGACATCGTGACCTGGGCCGAGCAGCAGGCGTCGACCCTTCGCGAACTCGCGCGCCGGCCGGACCTGTCGAACATCCTCGATTGGGAGAACGTCGCCGAGGAGATCGAGAGCGTGGGGCGTTCGCAAATCGGTGCCGTGGAAAGCCTGCTGGCACAGACTCTGGCGCATTTGCTCAAACGCTTGTCCGCGCCGGATACCCTCTCCGTCGAGCATTGGCGGAAGGAGGCCGGTACATTCCAGGTCGCCGCGTTCACCCGCTACGAGCGGTCGATGCGCCAGCGCCTGGACTGGGACAAGATCTGGTCCGTCGCTCAGTCGCAGGCCAAACTAGGCCTGACCACCTATGGGGATACTCTGCTCCCCCATCTGCCCGCCCGATGCCCTTTGGGACCGGACGACCTTCTCGTCGCGCCCTTCGACCTGGATGCCGCTCTCCGCGCCATCGCCGACGCGACGGCCTTGAAATCGACGAATCAATCCTGACCTCAACGGTGACGCACACCGTTCCCGACCATACGAGGATTCCCATGACCGACGCCAACACCGCCATCAAGACCGAGATCGAATCCCAGGACGTGGTCGTGTTCATGAAGGGCACGCCGCAATTTCCCATGTGCGGCTTCTCGGGCCAGGTCGTGCAGATCCTCAACCACCTCGAAGTGCCGTTCAAGGGCGTGAACGTCCTCGACGACATGGCGATCCGCGACGGCATCAAGGCCTTCTCCAATTGGCCGACGATCCCGCAGATCTACGTGAAGGGCGAGTTCGTCGGCGGTTGCGACATCACCCGCGAGATGTTCCAGTCGGGCGAATTGCAGCAGTTCCTGTCCGAGAAGGGCATCCCGGTGAAGGCCGCGACCACGGCCGCCTGAACGGGCACCCGAAACCCTGCGAATGGAAAGGGGCGCCGCGGGCGCCCTTTTTCGTGTCCGGCAACGGGTTGGCGCCTCCGGTCGTTGGTGTACCGGCACCACCATCCCGGAGCGATCGACCGATGCACGATGCCATCATCGTCGGTGGCGGACCCGCCGGCCTCAACGCGGCGCTCATCCTGGGCCGCTGTCGCCGATCGGTCCTGCTGATCGATTGCGGCGACCCCCGCAACGCCGCGACGCCCCGGACCTGGGGGTTGTTCACCCGCGACGGGACGCCACCCGCCGCCCTGCGGGCGCAGGGGCGGGCCGATCTCGCGCGCTACCCCACCGTGGAATGCCGCACCGCGGAGGTGACGGCGGCGCGCCGCGAGGGTGACGCCTTCGCGGTGGTTCTGGCCGACGGCCAAACGGAAACCGCACGCCGCCTCGTCCTCGCCACGGGGCTGCATCAGGACCTGCCCACGGTCGAGGGGTTCGACACCTACTGGACGCGCGGCGTCCACACCTGCCCGTATTGCGACGGCTACGAGAGCCGCGACCAGCCCCTGGTCGCCTACGGACACGGTCACGCCGGCGTCGGCCTCGCCCTCGAACTCACCGTCTGGAGCCGGGACGTGACCCTGTGCACCGACGACCGGGCCGACAGCCTGTCGGAGGCGGACCGCGCCCGCCTCGACCGCCACGGGATCGAGGTCGCCGACGGCGCCGTGGCGCGCCTGGCGGGGAATGGCGAGCGGGCGGAGCGGCTCGTGTTCGCGGACGGGACCGAGCGGCCGTGCCACGCCGTCTTTCTCACGCCCGGGGGATGCCGCCCGTCCGACCTCATCACGCAACTCGGCTGCGACCTGACGCCGAAGGGCATCGTGCCGACGGGGGATTACGAGGGCACCAACGTGCCCGGCCTCTACGTGGCGGGGGATGCGTCCCGTCGGGTGCAATTCGCCGTGGTGGCGGCGGCCGAAGGCGCGATGGCGGCCTTCGCGATCAACACCGAACTTCTGAAGGACGACGCGGCGTGACCACCATTCGTGATTCGCAGCGGCCCGAATCACCCCCGAGCGAATCGAGCATCTTTGCGGCACAACGGCGGCAAGCCCATCGACGGCGCCCGTCGGGCCGGCAGGGCGCTGCGGTGCATCATCAGTGATCCGATGTATTCGCGTGCGCCGCCGCACCCAATCAACGGCTCGAACTACGCAAATGTAAATTAATCATCAATCAACACGTGCGCCGGGAACTTATTGGCGTTATCCACGCTTTCTGCCAATAACCGGGTTGCGGCTCCCTTTGGAGACCTCAACGGCGCCGGGTCGGTGAACGCCATGCCAGTGTTCGAAGCCAAGAATCTCGATGCGGAGTTCGAGGGCCACGCCTTCCTCGCCGCGATCCTGCACCCCTCCCAGGAGGCGCAGACACGGGCACTCACGCACGGACGCAACCGTGCCCTGCGCGCCTCGATCATGGCCGACCCGATGACCATCGAGCCGCATTATCCCATGTGCCCCTGCGACGTGGAGATCGAAGCGCAGGCGACCTGAGGCTCGGTCCTCGGCCGGCGCTGAACTGCCTCGACTATCGAGCCCGACCACCGGGGGAATTCGAGCCGCCTGCCCCAGACCGGGACGGCGGCTTTTTCATTGCGAACCGTGCCTCGGAAGGCCGGTACGGCTGACCAAATCCGGCGCAGCCTACCAAGCTTGCGGGGTGATCACGCCCTGGCGGGTCACGACGGCCCAGGCCCGGCCCCGGCGCTCGATGGTCTCGATGCGGCCGACGCCCGGGACCGTATCGCCGATTCCGACCTCGACGAGGCGGCGCTTGCGATCCTCCAGAACCGCGATGCCGTCGTAGACCTCGCGCACGGCCCAGTTGTCGCTGGCGGGCGGCTTCGACGCCGCCTGCGCCTTGGCATCTGCCTGCACCTTGGCTTCGGCCTGGATCTTGGCTTCGGCCAGGACCTTGTCGGCCTGGAATCTGTCGGTCTGGACCTTGGCGTCCGGAAGCGATCCGGTGACCGTGGGCTCCGGCTTCACGGCGGCCGGTGCCGTTGAGGCGCTTCGCTTCTCGACCTGGGCGGTCAGGGTCGCGAGGCGCCCGGCCTGGTCTTTCTCGGTCTGTTCGAAGCGTTCGCTCAGGGTCGCGAACTTGGCGGCGAGGGTCTGTTCCGTCCGGGCGACGCGATCGACCACGGCGGTGCTGCGGGTCCGCGCCTCCGTGCGGGCCGCGTCGACGGTCTCCTGCGTGTGCGCGACGGCCTTGCCGACCTGCCCAAGGGCCGTGGTCAGCCGTTCGGTCTCGGCCTGCGCCGCGCCGAGCTGGCGCTGGATGTCGGCCATCGCTCCCGTCGCACGGTCGTCGCCCGTCGCCGCGAGGCGGCTCGCGCCGGCGCCGACGACCCCCCCGAGGAGCAGGGCCGCCCCGACGAGGCCGGCGAGACGCGGATCGATCCGGCGAAAGGCAGGCACCGCCGCGCCCAAGCGCGAGGTGTTCCCGAGCGCGGCGTCCCCCGTGGCGGGCTTGGCCGCAGCCTTCGTCCTGGCGCCCATCACCGCCCGCTTGAGCAGGGCTTCCGGTGAGGTGTCCGACGCCGTTCCGACCGTGTCCGTCATGACCAATGCTTCCCGAAGATGTCAGGAAGCATTGGTTAAGCATGCTTGTTTACGGAAGGGTTACCAAGGTGGGCCCGTCCATCAGGCGGCCAGCCCCCGCTTGCGCAGGAGCGGGTCGATGCTGGGCAGCCGCCCGCGGAAGGCCGTGTAGGCCTCGCCCGGATCGCGCAGGTTGCCGGCGCCGTAGACGAACTTGCGCAGACGCGCCGCCGTCTCCGGATGGAAGATGTCCCCGGCTTCGCGGAACGCGTCGAAGGCGTCGGCGTCGAGCACCTCCGACCACAGGTAGCTGTAATAGCCCGCCGCGTAGCCGTCCCCGGAGAAGATGTGGGCGAAGTGCGGGGTCCGGTGCCGCATGGCGATCTCGGCCGGCATGGCGATGCGCTTGAGGGCGTCCGCCTCGAAGGCCAGCACGTCGAGGCCGGCCTCGCCGGCATTCGACAGGTGCAGGGTCATGTCGACGATGGCCGACGACGTGTACTCGATGGTGGCGAAACCCTGGTTGAAGGTGCGGGCCGCCAGCAGGCGCTTCAGCAGGTCTTCGGGCATCGGCTCGCCGGTGCGGTGGTGGCGGGCGTGCCGGCGCAGGACCTCGGGCTGTTCGAGCCAGTGCTCGTAGAGCTGCGACGGCAGCTCGACGAAATCACCCGCCACCGCCGTGCCGGCCAGCAGCGGATAGGTCACGTCGGAGAGGAGCCCGTGCAGGGCGTGGCCGAATTCGTGGAACAGGGTGCGGGCGTCGTCGAAGGACAGCAGCGTCGCCTCGCCCTCGGGGGCTTTGGCGAAGTTCATCACGTTGACGATGATCGGCCGGACCGTGCCGGCGAGGCGCTCCTGCGAGCGGAAGGCGCTCATCCAGGCGCCGCTGCGCTTCGACGCGCGGGCGAAGTAGTCGCCCAGGAACACGCCGACGTCCGAGCCGTCGGCGTCGCGCACGGCCCAGGCGCGCACGTCCGGGTGGTAGCGCGGCACGTCCGCGAGTTCCTCGAACTGCAGCCCGAACAGGCGCGTCGCCGTGTCGAAGGCGGCCGCGATGACCCCGTCGAGGGGCAGGTAAGGCTTGATCTCGCCCTCGTCGAGATCGTGCTCGGCCCGGCGCAGCTTCTCGGCGTAGTGGCGCCAATCGTGGCGGGCGAGGCTGAAGTTGTGCCCCTCCGCCTGGACCAGCCCCTGGAGCCGGTCGCGCTCGGCCGCCGCCTGCTGGTGGGCCGGCGTCCAGACGTTGCGCAGGAGGTCCATGGCGTTGTCCGGGGTGCCCGCCATGGTGTCGGCGAGCTTGAAGTGGGCGAAGCTGTCGAAACCGAGGAGGCGGGCGCGCTCGGCGCGGAGCGCCACGATCTCCGCGATGATGCCGCGGTTGTCGGTCTCGCCCCCGGTCTCGCCGCGCTTCGACCACGCTTCGTAGGCGCGCTCGCGCAGGTCCCGGCGGGTGGAGAACACCAGGAAGGGCTCGATGAGGGAGCGCGACAGGGTGATGACGTGGCCGTGCTTGCCCCCGCGCTCCTTCGCGGCGGCGGCAGCGGCATCGCGCAGGAAGTCGGGCAGGCCGGCGAGATCGTCGGCGCCGTCGAGGGGCAGGGCGAAGGCGCCCTCGTCGGCGAGCAGGTTCTGGCTGAAGCTGGTGCCGAGCTCCGCCATGCGGCCGGCGATCTCGGCCATGCGGGTCTTGGCCTCGGGGGCGAGGTCGGCGCCGGAGCGGCGGAAGCGCGTGCGGTAGCGGTCGAGCACCCGGCGTTCCTCCGGCCCGAGATCCTCGGCGTCGGCATCGACGGCGGAGATGCGGGCCCAGAGATCCGGGTTGAGGTAGATGGCGCTGCCGTGGCGGGCGAGGCGCGGGGTGATGGCGCGCTCCACCGCCTGGAGGTCGGGGTTGGTGTGGCTGCCGCTGAGGTTGAAGAACACGCCCGCGACCCGGTCGAGGGCGTGGCCGGCCCGCTCCAGGGCACCGACGGTGTTGTCGAAGCGCGGCGCCTCGGGGTTCTTGGCGATGGCGTCGATCTCGGAATTGTGGGCGGCGAGCGCCGCCTCGAAGGCCGGGAGGTAATGGGCGGGCGCGATGCGCTCGAACGGCGGCAGGCCGTGGGGCGTCGCCCAGTCGCGCTCGGCGAAGGGGCCGAGGGAGGCGGTGGACGTCGAGGGGGTACCGGCGGTCATGGTCATCCTGGGTCTATGGGCTCGGACGTGTCGGCCGCACGGTAGGCCCAAGTCCGGCGCGCGCAAGTCCGGCGCGCGCGAGGTCCGACGGTCGCGTGCGCGAGGCCGATGGTGCGCGGCTGTTGCGGCCCTGCCCTTGTCCCGGGGCGCCGATGCGCCGATCGTGCGGGCACCGTCGACCGCCTTGCAGGGTCAAGGTCCGGACAGGATTGGAACCGGATGCCCGCGCCCTCGCCCAAAGCCGCACCGGCCCTGTTCCGCTGCGGCCTCGTGATGCTGGCGCTCTGCGGGGGCGCCCGCGCGCAAGCCGAGACGGCGATCCCGGTGCCACCGCCGGCACCGCCGGCCCGCCCGGCGGAGCTCGTGACCGGTCCGCCCGAGCCCGGCCCGTCCCTCGACGCGCCGCGTCCGCCCGAGCGCCCGCCGGAACTGACCACCCCGGCCGTGAAGGCGCCCGAGATCAAGCCGGACGACACCAAGCCCGCGGAAACCAAAGCTTCCGAGACCAAACCCGCCGAGACTAAACCGGCAGAGCCCACGCCCCTGCCCCCGGCGCGTCCGCCCGAACTCTCCGGCGAGGCGGCCCTCGCCGTGACGGTCGCGGCGGCCGATGACACCGCCTGCCGTCAGCGCCTCGAGCGCCTCGGCGCCCGCTTCGAACCCGTGCCCGCCCTCTCGGACGGGCAGTGCGGCGCGGCACGGCCCCTGAAGATCACGGCGCTCGCGGGCGACCTCGCCCTGAACCCGCCCGCCACCCTCGTGTGCGGCGCCGCCGAGGCCCTGGCGCGCTGGGCCACGGAAGCGCAGACCCTGGCCGAGCGCGACCTGTCGCAGCCGCTCAAGGGCCTGAGCCTCGGCACCACCTACCTTTGCCGGGGCCAGAACCACGATCCCGACGCCAAGCTGAGCGAGCACGCCTTCGCAAACGGCATCGACGTCATGGGCTTCACCTTCGCGAACCGCGCCGTCATTGCCGTAGCCCCCCTGCCCGAGGGCACGCCGGAGGCGGCCTTCCTCGCCCATGCCCGTGCCAAGGCGTGCGGCTTCTTCCGCACGGTCCTGGGGCCGGGCACGGACGCGGCGCACGCCAACCACTTCCACCTCGACGAACGCGAACGTACCGCCGGCCACCGCCTCTGCCAATAATTCCCATCGGCGGAACGGCTTGCGGTCGGTCACGCTTGTTCCGGCGCGTGGGCGACGGCGCCCCGGGCAGGATGCGGACGCTGGACGATGCGTAGATTTTCGATGATGGGCGGCGTCTCTCTGCTGGCCCTGGCCTGCCTCGCCGGCGGCGTGGCGGCGGCTCCGGACAAACAAGCCGCCGGCCAGGAAGCCCTCGGTAAGGAAGCTCCCGGCAAAGTCGACGCGGCTTCGTCGGCCCTCACCCGCGACGCCATCGAGGCCGCCGCCCCGGCATCCGCCAGCAAGTCTTCCGACACAAAGCCCTCCGACGGCGAAAAAGTCCGTAACGAAAAGGTCCGGACTAAGAAGACCGCCAAGGCCGACGACAAGCGGCCCGATCCGCTTCTGGTGAAGGTGCAGGTTCTCCTCGATCGGGCACGGTTCTCCCCCGGCGCCATCGACGGACGCGACGGCGAGAACATGCGCGGCGCCCTCGCGGCCTTCGCCACGGCCAACGGCCTGCCAGCCACCGAGGCGGTGAACGCGGAGGTGTTCGAGAAGCTCGCGGCGACCAGCACCGAGCCGGTGACGGCCGAGTACACCCTGACGGAGGCCGACGTGGCTGGGCCCTACGTGGCCACGATCCCGCCCAAGATGGAGCGCCAAGCGGACCTCGAGGCCCTGTCCTACACCAACCCACGCGAGATGCTGGCCGAGCGGTTCCACATGGCCCGCGCCCTGCTCGTGGCCCTCAACCCCGACAAGCCCCTCGACAAGGCCGGTACGGTGATAACCGTCGCGGCGGTACCGGCCCTGGAGACGGGCAAGCCCAGACCGGACGAGAAATCCAAACCGGAAGAAAAATCCAAGGCCGACGATAAATCCAAGGCCGACGACACGTCGAAATCCGAGGACAGGCCGACGAAGGACGTCGCCCGCATCACCGTCGACAAGACCACCCGGCACGTGCGTGCCTTCGACAAGGCCGGCAAGCTTCTGGCGTTCTATCCGGCCTCCATCGGCAGCGCCGAGAAGCCGGCGCCGTCGGGCAACACCAAGGTGAAGGGCGTCGCCTTCGCGCCGACCTACACCTACAACCCGAAATACGCGTTCAAGGGCGTGAAGACGAAGGAGAAGTTCACGATTCCCCCTGGCCCCAACAATCCCGTGGGCGTGGTCTGGATCGATCTCGCGATCCCGTCCTACGGCATCCACGGCACGCCGGAGCCCGAGAAGGTCGGCAAGACCGAATCGCACGGCTGCATCCGCCTCACGAACTGGGACGCGCGCAGCCTCGCCCTGCGCGTCGCCCCGGGCACCGAGGTGGCGTTCAAGGACGATTGATCCGGAACGCCGCCGCCAGCCCGAGCAGGGCGGCGTCGCCGAGGAAGGCCAGGGCCGCCGTGGCGGCGGCCCCCTGGAGCATCGGTACGGTGTTCTGGTTCTGCAACCCGGCGACGATGGGGGTGCCGAGGGTGGAGGCGCCCGCGAGCGCCCCCACGGCGGCGGTGGCCACCGCTAGCACCAGGGCCGTGCGCAGGGTCTCGACGATCTCTGACGCGGCGAGGGGGAGTTCGACGGAAAACAGGATCTGCCGGCGGGTCATCCCCATGGCCTCCGCCGCCGCCATGGCGTCGCGCGAGACCGCCTCCAGGGCGCCCACGGTGCCGCGCAGGGCCGGCATCACCCCGTAGGCCACGAGGGCCAGCAGGGTCGGCGGTCCGCCGAACCCGAGGATCGGCAGGGCGAGGGCCACCACCACCACGGGCGGCACCGCCTGCGCGCCGGCCGCGAGGCCGTCGATGGCTGGACGGAAGGCGGCCCCGGCCCGGCGGGTCGCCAGGATGCCGAGGCCGAGCCCGAGGGTCGTCACCAGCCCGAGGCCGGTCCCCGCGAGCACGAGGTGCTGCACGGCGAGGGCGAGGAGGCGGTCGAAATCCAGCGCCCGGCGCGGTGCCTCGCCGAGGAGTTTCGCGAGTTCGGTCGCGACCACCGGATGGCTGACGGCCGCCAGGACGAGGCCGATGAGGCCGATGGGCACCATGCGCCGCAGCCTCATGCGGGCGCTCCGACGCGCATCCGATCTTCCACCCCGCTCAACGCCCGCTCGGCGACCAGGGACAGGGCGATCACCGGCACGGCGCCGAGGAGGATGAGATCGGGGGCGAACTGCGCCATGCCGTCGAACACGATGCGGCCGAGGCCGCCGGCCCCGATCAGGGCGCCGAGGGTGGCGAGGCCGATGGCCTGGACCGCAGCGACCCGCAGGGCGCCGACGAGTTGCGGCGCACCCAGCGGCAGGCGCAGGCGTACGAGGATCTGTGCGTCCGTGAGACCCAAGGCCCGCGCCGCGTCGAGGCTGTCGGGGTCGGGCGCCCGCAACGCCGAAGCGAGGCCGCGCCACAGGGGCAGGAGCAGGTAGGCGGCGATGCCGACGACGGCCGGTCCCGGCCCGAGGGCGGAGAGGCCGAGTTCGCGCAGCGCCGGCACCGCCCGCAGGAGGCCGCCGGTGAGTGCCACCAGGGCGCCGAGCAGGGCCACCGCCGGCACCACCTGAAGCCCCCCGACCACGATCCCGACGAGATCCTGGCCGCGCCGCCACAGGGAGAGCCCGATCGTCACGGGGATCGCCAGCGCGAGGGCGCCGCCCGCCAGGACGAGATGCTCGACGAAGGCGGCGTGCAGGGCCGCGCGCCGGCCCGCATACTCGACGGCGAGCGACAGGGCCGCGAAGGTCCCGGCCCGCCCGGCCACGATCAGTCCGACCCCGACGAGGAGCACGATACCGAGCCCGAGGCCGGGACGGCGCCCGCGTTGGACGGCGACCCCAAGGGCCGCGGCGAGCAGGGCGGCGGCGAGCCACGCCCCGGCGCCGAGACCGGCCCGCGCCGCCGGAGGCTCGGCCGCCATCCGCAGGGCGGCGCCGTGTCCGATTCCCCAGGCCAGAAGCCCGGCGGCGGCGAGGAGCAGGGCCAGGGCGACGGCACCGGCCCGGCCTCCGGATGCGGATGCCAGGAGGCCCGCCGCGGGGGCGGACAGGACGAGCACCCCCGGCAGGGCGGGCCCGAGACCGGCCCAGCCGGCCACCGGAACGCCGGGAACCAGGCGATTGGCCGCGATGGTGAGCAGCGGCCCGTGGACGAGGGCTGCCCCTAGGCCGACGAACCAGGCGAGCGCCAGCACAGCCGGCAATCCGCGCGCGGCACCGGCCGCCCGTCCGTGGGCCTGTCCGGGGGCGCTCATCTCAGGAACCCGCGCTCCGTCAGGTAGGTGCGCGCCACGGTCTCGGCCACGACGCCCTCCACGGTGATGCGGGCGTTGAGCCCGCGCAGGGTCGGGGCGTCGAGGCCGGTGAAGATGCGGGCGAGGGCTGGGCGGATCTCGGGGTGGCGGGAGAGGGTTCCGGCCCGGATCACCGGCGCGACCTCGTAGACGATCTGCGCGCCCTTCGGGTCCTCCATCACCACGAGGTCCAGGGCATCGAGGGCCCCGTCCGTGCCGTAGACCATGCCGGCATCGACGCCGCTGATCCCCTGCGCCGCCGCGCGGGCCGTCACCGCCGTGTCGCCGCCCGGCAGGCTGACGATGCGATCCAGCGGCATCCGGAACCCGTAGGCGGCCTCGAAGGACGGCAGGGCGGCGGGGCTCTCGACGAACTCCGTCGAGGCGGCGAGCCGGATCAGGCCCCGCCCCACGGCCCGGGCGAAATCCGCCATGGTCGCGAGCCCTTCGCGCCGGGCGAGGGCACCGTTCACGGCGATGAGCCAGGTGTTGTTGGCCGGCGCCCGATCGAGCCAGACGAGGCCGCGGCCCGCATCCGCGCGGGCGATGGCGGCGAACGCGCCGTCCGACGTCTTCCAGGCGGGGTCGGACACCGTATCGGTGAAGAACGCCCCGTTGCCGGTGTATTCGGGATAGAGGTCGACCTCGCCCGACAGCAGGGCGTTGCGCACGATCAACGTCGGGCCGAGGCCGAGCTTCGTCACCACCGCCAGGCCGAGGGCTTCGAGCGCCAGGGCGATCATCGCCCCCGTCAGCGCCCCCTCCGTGTCGCTTTTGGAGGCGACGACGAGGGGGGCAGCGCTCCGCGCCGGTCGTGACGGGGCAACGGCCGCTCCCGCAAGGCCCGCGAGCAAGATTCGCCGGTCAAGGACGTGTGGGCGAGGTGGAAACCGTTCCGACATAAATCCCTTCACCCCCGGTGCGGGGATCCTATTTCGGCCGGCTGAGACGCAAATGTATCACTTCGTAACATCAACGTCTTTCGGCGTCGTCCGGAGCCGGGGAAGCGCTTGACACGCTCGGCGGAACGGGCGACGGCTCGCTTCGTCCCGGAACGGCCCACGTCGTACCGGATCTTCGGCAATGTTGTCGCGCTCGCGGTCGAGGGTGGAAGCACCTGAGCCGAGGTCGATCCAAGACTCCTCTTTGTAGACGACGTTTCCGAACCCGGAACGAATCGAAGGGAAGAAGCCCCGGCGTGAGTGCTCAAGTGGACGAAGACCTTCTGAACGGGGCTCGCGTGCTTGTCGTCGAGGACGAGGCGGCGATCTCGATGCTGCTCGAGGACATGCTGCTCGATTTCGGATGCACGGTGGTGGGCCCCGCCGCCCGCCTTTCGACGGCCCTCGAGATGGCGCAGGTCGAGAACTTCGAAGTGGCGATCCTCGACGTGAACGTCGCCGGCGAGCCGATCTATCCGGTGGCCGAGGCCATCGTGAAGCGCAACCTCCCCATCGTGTTCTCCACGGGCTACGGCGGTGCCGGCATCCGCGAGCCGTTCCGCGATCGTCCCGTCGTGCAGAAGCCGTTCAGCCAGGCCGACCTCAAGCGCACCCTGCTCGCCGCCGTCGCCGCCGCGCGGGCCTGACCGTCACCGCCCGTCCAGGGGAAACGCGTCGGCCACGTGGGCCGGCCAGCGCCCCGGTGCGACCAGCACGGCATCCGCCCGCAGGGTGAACCCGGCATGGGCCGGGTGCGCCGTGATCCAGCCCCGTACCGCGCGCGAGAACCGTGCCCGCTTTCGCCCGTCGATGGCGTCGAGGGCCGTCTCCAGGTCCGCCCGTGCCTTCACCTCGACGAACGCGATGGTGCGTCCGCGCCGGACCACGAGGTCGATCTCGCCGCCCACGGCCGCGTAGCGCCGGGCCAGCGGCCAGTAGCCCTTCAGCAGGAGCGCCAGCAGCGCGCGGGTCTCGCCCGTGAGGCCGCGTCCGTGGGTGGCGCGCCGCCGGGCGGCATCCTTGGTGCGGGGCTCAGGCCTCGTCATCGGTCCGCCGGGACAGGGCCAGGGCGCGGGCATAGACCACCCGGCGCGGCTGGCCGGTCTCGTCGGCCACCAGGGCGGCGGCGTCCTTGATGGAGTGGCGGGCGAGCGCCGCCGTCAGGGCGGCATCGAGGCCCGCATCGGTCTCGGCCTGATCGGGCTCCTCGGTGCCGGTGCCGATGATCACCACGATCTCGCCCCGCGGCGCCCCCTCCTCCGCGAAGGTCGCCGCGAGGCCGCCGAGGCTGCCGCGCCGGATGGTCTCGTAGAGCTTGGTCAGTTCACGGGCGACTGCCGCCGGGCGATTGGCCCCCAAGACCTCGGCGGCATCGACGAGCATCTCGGGCAGGCGGTGGGGGGATTCGAACAACACCAGGGTGCCGGGGACCTGCGCCAGGGCCTCCAGGCGGTTGCGGCGCGCGCCCGCTTTCTGCGGCAGGAAGCCCTCGAAGAAGAACCGGTCGGTGGGCAGGCCGGCGGCGACGATGGCGGTCATCACCGCCGAGGGGCCGGGGATCGGCGTGATCCGGATGCCGGCCTCGATGGTCGCCTGGACGAGCTTGAACCCGGGGTCGGAGACCAGGGGCGTGCCCGCGTCCGAGACCAGGGCCAGGGCCTCGCCGGCCTGCATCCGGGCGATCATCCGCTCGCGCACGGCGGCGTTGGAATGCTCGTGATAGGCCACCAGCGGCGTGGTGATCCCGTAATGCATCAGCAGGGTGCGGGTGACGCGGGTGTCCTCGGCCAGCACCGTGTCGGCCGCCGCCAGGGTCGCGAGCGTCCGGAACGAGACGTCCCTGAGGTTGCCAATGGGCGTCGCCACCACGTGCAGCCCCGGATCGAGGGGTTCGGCTTCCGCCGCGAGACCGAAGGCCGTGAAGGTGGAGATGGGTTTTGCCGGCCCCGCCGGGGCGTCCCGGCGCGGTCGGCCCGGCTTGTCGCTTCGCTGTGTCATGGGCGGGACCATGCCATGCCGGCGCCTCCGTGCGGAATGCGTGTATCCCCCAGCACGCACATTTACTTTTGCGAACGACACTCCCAACGTGACGGGACGCTCGGCGACAGGAGGGCCGCGATGACACGCGCGAAGTGGCGGCAGATGGGCGTCTGGGGCGTCGGTACCCTGGCGTCGGCCTTGGCGCTGACCCTGGCGGGCTGCATCGGCGGCCCCGACGGCGGCCCGCGCGCCGGACGCCGGTCCGCGCCGCCCGTGGTCGCCGCTTCGCCGCCGGCCGATCTCCCCCCGACTGACCTGCCCCCGGGCGAGACCGGCCCGGGACCGGCCGCCTCCGGGACCCGGATCGGCACCGGCGCGGTGAAGGTCGCCCTCGTGGTGCCGCTGACCGGCCCCGGCGCGGCCGTGGGGGCGGCGCTCCGCAACGCCGCCGAACTCGCCGTCGAGGATTTCCAGAAACCCGACCTCCAGATCCTGGTGAAGGACGATCGCGGGACGGCGGATGGCGCCCGCGAGGCTGCCCAGGCGGCCCTGGCGGATGGGGCCGAACTCGTGCTCGGTCCGCTCTTCGCCGCCAACGTCCAGGCGGCGTCCGTGGCCACCCGCGCGGCGGGCAAGCCCGTCATCGCGTTCTCCACCGATGCGGCGGTTGCGGCGCGCGGCGTCTACCTCTTGAGCTTCCTGCCCCAGGCCGAGGTCGACCGCATCGTCGACGAGGCCGTGGCCAAGGGCCGGCGCTCGTTCGCGGCCCTGATTCCGGAGAACAGCTACGGCAACGCCGTCGAAGCGCAGTTCCGCGAGGCCGTGGCGCGCAAAGGCGCCCGTCTCGTCGGCATCGAGCGCTATGCGCCGGGCAATCCCGGTCCGGCGGTGGGGCGGCTCTCCGGCCTGATCACGGGCGGGGGCGCCCAGGCCGACGCCCTGTTCCTCCCCGACACGCCGGACGGCCTAGCCGCCCTCGACCCGGTCCTCGCCAAGGCCGGGTTCTCGCCGACCCGGGTCCGGCCCCTCGGCACCGCCGTGTGGAACGATCCCCG
Organism: Methylobacterium sp. Leaf112; assembly: GCF_001423295.1. Taxonomy (GTDB): domain Bacteria; phylum Pseudomonadota; class Alphaproteobacteria; order Rhizobiales; family Beijerinckiaceae; genus Methylobacterium. The sequence goes on from NZ_LMNG01000032.1 coordinate 217,024, forward strand.
CGCCTTCGCCCTGCCATCCCTCCAGGGCGGCTGGTTCGCGGCCCCCGACGCGGCGGGCTTTTCGAACTTCTCCCAGCGCTATCAGGCACGGTTCGGGGCGGTGCCACCGCGGGTGGCGACCCTCGCGTACGACGCCGTATCGCTCACGGCGGCGCTCAGCCGGCAATTCGGCTCGCAGCGCTTCGCCGACACCACGCTCACCAACCCGTCGGGCTTCTCCGGCGTCGACGGCACCTTCCGGTTCCGGCCCGACGGCCCGAGCGACCGGACCCTCGCGGTCTACGAGATCCGCAGCGGCGCCCCCGCGGTGGTCAGCCCGGCGCCGCGTGTGCTCGGGCCCTCGGGGACGTGACCGGAGCCTCGGCCAACGAAGGGCGAACCGGTTCTCGGTGACGCCGATGCAGGCGGAGGAGCCTGGACCGGCGAACCGGACGCCCGGTCGGCCCGGTGATTCAGGCGGCCAGCGCCGCCACGACGGCGTTGAGCACCGGGGCTCCGCGCGGGGTCGCGGCGATGCGGCCGCCGGCGCTCCGGGCGAGGAGCCCGTCGGCCACCAGGGTCTCGATCCGGGCGGCGTCGAGGACGCGGCCCTTGAGCGCGGCGTAGCGGGCCGGGTCGATGCCCTCCGACAGGCGCAGGCCCATCATCAGGAATTCGTCGCCCTGGTCGGCCGGCAACAGCCGCTCCGTCTCGATGATGCCGTGCCCGTCGCGCTCGACCCGGGCGAGCCACGCTTCGGGTGCCCGCTCGGTGACGGTGCCGAGCCGCCCGTCAGGGGCCACGAGGCGCCCGTGGGCGCCGGGGCCGATGCCGGCGTACTCGCCGTAGCGCCAGTACAGGAGGTTGTGGCGCGACTGTGCGCCGGGGCGGGCATGGTTCGATATCTCGTAGGCCGGGAGCCCCGCCCGGTCGCAGACCTCCTGGGTCACGTCGTAGAGGGCGCGGGCATGTTCGTCGTCGGGCGGCACCAGCTTGCCGGCGGCGGCGAGGCCGAAGAACGGCGTGCCGGGCTCGATGGTGAGCTGGTAGAGCGAGAGGTGCTCGGCCGCCCGGGCGATGGCCCCCTCGAGTTCCGCGCGCCACGCCGCGAGGCCCTGGTCGGGCCGGGCATAGATGAGGTCGAAGGAGTAGCGCTCGAAATGCGTCGCCGCGACCCGCACCGCCGCCATGGCTTCCTGCGCGGTGTGGAGCCGGCCCAGGGCCTTCAGGGCGGCATCGTCCATGGCCTGGACGCCGAGCGACACCCGGTTGACGCCCGCCGCCCGGTAGCCGCGAAACCGCTCCGCCTCGACGCTCGTCGGGTTGGCCTCCAGGGTGATCTCGACGTCAGGCGCGACGGCCCACGCGCCCGCGACGGCATCGAGCAGCCCCGCCACGGTGGCGGGCCGCATCAGGGAGGGCGTGCCGCCGCCGAGGAACACGCTGGACACGGTGCGGCCGGGCGTCCGCGCGGCCATGTGGGCGATCTCGGCCCGGAAGGCCGCGAGGTAGCGGACCTCGTCCACGGGCGCGTGGCGCACGTGGCTGTTGAAATCGCAGTACGGGCACTTCGCGGCGCAGAAGGGCCAATGGACGTAGACCCCGAAGCCCGCGTCGCGGGTCGGATGGTCCGGGCCTGTCGGTTCGGTCATGGCCGCGATGTGCGCGCGCGCCGCGCGTTTGGCAATCCCGACCTTTTTTCCGGATGCGCCGCCGCGTGCCGCCGCCGGATGCCCCCGCCTGTGTCGAACTGAACCAACGCGGCCGGTTTTTCTGCGCAAATACGCTGATGCGCTTCAGGCGAGATTAACCAAGCCCGTGCTTACTCACGGACACTTACGGTAAATCGTTCCCTTCACGGTGACTCCCGATTTCGTGTCAGGTCCGCGCGGTGCACTCGCGCGGACAGGGCTCGGCGCGGGCTGCCCGAACGGGACATGCGTATCGAGTTCGAGTCCCCATGACCTATGTCGCGCTCCGCTCGCACCGCTCTCCCCGGCAGGAGCGTCGCCGCCGCCGCAACCGCATGCTGCTCGCCGTCTCGGTGGGGGCCCTCGGCCTCGCCGGAGCCCGCCTCGGCGGCGGGAGCGACGCGGCGCCGATGAGCGTCGCAGCGGTACCGGCGAGCGTCGCAGCGGTACCGGTGAGCGTCGCAGCGGCGTCCGAGACGGCCGCCGCCCGGCCGCTGCCCGCCGACTACGCCTGGATGCTCGATCCCACGCCCGCCATCGGCGCCACCCTCCTCACCGGTCCCCTCTCCCTGGGGCCCCTGGCTTCGGGCTTCCAACGGGCCGAGCCGGCGCCGGCCGTCGACGTCCGGGTTGCCGCCGCCGATGCCCCGCCCGAGGCCGTCCCTTCCGAGGCCGCCCCTTCGGCGGTGCAGATGGCCGCGACCCCGGCGCGCTCCACGCCCGTCGCCGCTACCCTGCCACGCCCCGAGCAGGTCGCCCTGTCGGTGCCGCTGCCGATACCGTTGCCGGTCCCGCGCCCGGCCGAGTTCCGGCGCGCGCCCGTCGCCGTCACCGCGCGCCTCGCCCGGCGTCCCGCCCTGCCCTCGACCCAGAGCGTGTTCCGGGCGGCGGGCGTCGAGGAACCCTCCCTGTTCGATCGCATCTTCGGCGATGCCCCGGCCCCCACGGCCTACGCCTCCGTGGACGGTGCGTCGGAGGCGGTCCCGTCGCGCCAGCGCCTGGTTCCGGGGCCCGCCCCGGTGGCGGGCGGCGGCATCGCGATCTACGACATCACCGCCGGGCGGGTGACCCTGCCCAACGGCGAGGTGCTGGAGGCGCATTCGGGCCTGGGGCCGAGCCAGGACAACCCGCGCAACGTGCACCTCACCATGCGGGGCGCGACGCCGCCCGGCACCTACGATCTGCGCGAGCGCGAGGCCCTGTTCCACGGGGTGCGGGCGATCCGCCTCAACCCCGTGGGCGGCCCCGCCGCGATCCACGGCCGCGTCGGCCTCCTCGCCCACACCTACATGCTCGGACCGAGCGGCGCGTCCAACGGCTGCGTGGTCTTTCGCGATTACAACCGCTTCCTGCAGGCGTATCTCCGCGGCGAGGTCCAGCGCCTCGTGGTGGTGGCCGGCAACGGCCAGGACGGACCGCCCCTGAACGGGCGTCGCTACGGCTTGGCGAGCCGCTAGAGCATTTTCAAGCGAGGTGGATACCGGCTCGCGTGAAGAAAATGCGACCAAACAATAACTTAGCGAATTTTCCGTGATCCGAGGATCATGGAAAATACTCTAGGGTGCCGGCGGCTCCGGCCGCCCCCTCAGGCGGGCTCAGATTGGCCGCCGTAGGCAGGCCCGGGCCAGGAGCACGAAGGCCCGCGCCCGGTGGGAAAGGGCGTCGCCCGTTTGCCAATCGACGCCGTGCTTTTCTTCCGAAGAAATCTCCCCGAACGTCCGGTCGTGGCCGTCGGGCAGGAACAGGGGATCGTAACCGAATCCGCTGGTGCCGCGCGGGGACACGATCTGCCCGAACACCCGGCCCTCGAAGGTCTCGGTGTGGCCATCGGGCCAGGCGACGACGAGGGCGGAGACGAAGTGCGCCCGCCGCGTGGTGTCGCCGCGCTTCTCCATCTCGGCCGCGACCCGCGCCATGGCGCCGCCGAAATCCTTCGACTCCCCGGCCCAGCGGGCGGAGAACAGGCCCGGCGCCCCGTCGAGGGCGTTCACGCACAGGCCGGAATCGTCGGCGAAGGCCGGCAGGCCGGAGGCCTGGGCCGCCGCGTGCGCCTTGATGGCGGCATTCTCCGAGAACATGGTGCCGGTCTCGTCCGGTTCGGGCAGGCCGAGCTCGCCGGCCGAGACCGCCGCGATCCCGAAGGGCGCCAGCAATTCGCGCATCTCCACGAGCTTGCCGGCATTGTGGGTCGCGACGACGACCCGGCCCGAGAGGATGCGGTGCTGGCTCATGCGGAGGCCTTCTTGTCCGTGACGCGCTTGTCGGCGGGTTCGCGCGCGATGGTGTCCTTCTGGAGGGCGACGAGGCGCTCGGTGCCGCCCTTGGCCAGGCGCAGGAGCGCCATGAGCTCCTCTTCCGAGAACGGCTTGCCCTCGGCGGTGCCCTGGACCTCGACGAGGCCGCCCGAGCCGGTGACCACGAAGTTGGCGTCGGTCTCCGCCCCCGAATCCTCGGCGTAGTCGAGGTCGAGCACGGGCACGCCCTTGACGATGCCGCAGGACACCGCCGCCACGTGATCGCGCAGGGGATCGACGGAGATGATCGAGCGGGCGCGCATCCAGGCGAAACAATCGTGCAGCGCCACCCAGGCGCCCGTGATGGCTGCCGTGCGGGTGCCGCCATCGGCCTGGATCACGTCGCAATCGACGGTGATCTGGCGCTCACCCATGGCCGGCAGGTTGGTGACGGCCCTGAGACTCCGGCCGATGAGGCGCTGGATCTCCTGGGTGCGGCCCGACGGCTTCCCCGAATTCACTTCGCGCCGGGTGCGTTCGTGGGTGGCGCGCGGCAACATGGAATACTCGGCCGTGATCCAGCCCTTGCCGGAGCCGCGCAGCCAAGGCGGCCCGCGCTCTTCCAGGGAGGCGGTGCACAGCACCTTGGTCTCGCCGAAGGTGACGAGACAGGACCCCTCGGCGTAGCGGGCCACGGCGCGCTCGAGGGTGACGGTGCGCAGATCGTCGTTGGCGCGCTTCGAGGGCCGCATCGCCGCTCTCCCGGTTGAGTGTCAGGACGCGGCTCTTAGGCGCCGGGCGCGGCTGCGGCAACGCCCCGACCGAAAAGGGCGCCCACTGGGCGCCCCTCCGAACGTCTCTCAGTAGAAGTGACGACGGCCGTAGCCGTGGTGGTGACCGCGGTGATGACCGAAGTGACGGCCGTAATGGCGACCCCGATGATGGCCGAAATGATGGCCGAAGTGGCGGCGGTGGCCGTAATGGCGGTGGTGATGACGGTGATGACGGCCATAGCCGCCGTACTGGACCTCCGTGAGGGCGGCGGCCGGGCCGGCGACCTCCGTCGAGACCATGGCTGGGGCCGCCTGGGCGCCTTGGGGCGCGGCGACGAACATGGCGCCGATCATGGCCAGCACGATGGCCAGGGACCGGATCAGACCGGAACGGGATGTGTTGCGCATATGGGACTCCTGACGCCACGCGGGGCCGGCCTTGCACGGACTTCGAGCTTGGCCGGACAGGTGAGCGGTGTGGAACGCACGATGGGCCCGGACGGCTTCATCGAAGCGCGGTTTTTCTTTTGGCCCATCGTTCCTGAAGGGCGGATGAAGCGTGCCCTGTCCCGCCGCAGCCCGCGTTCCGATGCGGACGCGCGCCGCCGCCTTGTGCGAGGGCCCCCGCGCGGACACAATCGTGGCCCAGGAAAACCGTCGTGACCGAGCCCGCCCGCCCCTTCTCCGCATCCCAGCCGATGCATGTCCTCGCCGCGCCCAACGAGCGGGCGCGCGAGATCTTCCGGCAGATCGTGGAGAGCTACCTCACCACCGGCGAGCCGATGGGATCGCGCAACCTCGCGCGCATCCTGCCCATGACCCTGTCGCCGGCCTCCATCCGCAACGTGATGGCGGATCTGGAGCATTCCGGGCTCATCTTCGCGCCCCACGCCTCGGCCGGGCGGCTGCCGACGGAGCAGGGCCTGCGTTTCTTCGTCGATGCCATGCTCGAACTCGGCGATGTCGGCCAGGACGAGCAGGCGCGGATCGAGGCGCAGATGCGGGCGGCGGCCTCCGGCCACACCTTCGAGAGCGCGCTGGCCGAGGCCTCGACCCTGCTGTCGGGCATCTCGCGCGGTGCCGGCGTGGTGCTGACCACGAAGACCAACGTGCACCTGAAGCACATCGAGTTCGTGCGCCTCGACCCGGCCCGCGCCCTGGTGGTCCTCGTCTCCGACGACGGCTCGGTGGAGAACCGCCTCCTCGACCTGCCGCCCGGCCTGCCCGCGAGCGCCCTGCAGGAGGCCTCGAACTACCTCAACGCCCGCCTCCAGGGGCGCACCCTCGGGACCCTGCGGGCCGAGATCGAATCCGGCCGCCAGGCGATGAAGCGCGAACTCGACGTCATCACCGAGCGCCTCGTCGATGCCGGCCTCGCCGTCTCCGTCGGCCCGTCCGACGCGCGCCAGCTCATCGTGCGCGGTCAGGCCAATCTCCTGGACGACCTGCGGGCCGTCGAGGATCTCGAGCGCATCCGCCTGCTGTTCAACGACCTCGAGACCCAGAAGGACGTCATCGAACTCCTGTCCCGGGCCGAAGGCGGCGAGGGGGTCCGCATCTTCATCGGCTCGGAGAACAAGCTGTTCTCCCTGTCGGGCTCCTCGATGATCGCCGCACCCTTTCGCGATGGGGCCCAGAAGATCGTCGGCGTCGTGGGGGTGATCGGGCCGACGCGGCTCAACTACGCCCGGATCGTCCCGATGGTGGATTACACCGCCCGCGTCGTCTCGGGGCTGCTCGACCGCAGCAAGCGCTAAGACGAGAGCAAGCGCTTCAACGAGAAAAGGCGCCGCCTCGCGGCCGCGCCCTCCCCGTCTTCCAGATGAAGCCGCTCAGCCGCGGATCACGTCGACGATCTCGTAGGTGTCGGGATCGACGATGACGATGTCGTCGTCCACCAGCACGTAGCGGTAATCCTCGTATTCCGGCGCGATGCGGACGATGTCCGGCGGCAGGTCGTAGAGGGTGTAGCTGCGGGCGATGGCCGTGCCGACGGTGAGCGCGAAGGCGCCGGCCGCGAGACGCGGAATGCCGCGCCGGATCACGCTCTGGCGGAACTCCGTGCGCTGCGGCGCGCCGAGGCGGCCATAAGCGCCCCGGACCGCGCCCCGATCCCCGCGATCGCCCCGTGCGCCGCGATCGCCCCGGTCGCCCCGGTCGCCGCGATCACCCCGGCCATCGCGATCCCCGCGATCGGCCTTGCCGTCCCGGTCCGTCCTACTATCCCGGTCGGCCTTGCCGTCCCGGTCGCCTCGACCGTCGCGGGCACCCCGCTCGCCGCGATCGGTCGCAGCGCCGCGATCCGGCTGACCGTCGCGGTCGGTCCGGCCCTCGCCGCGTCCGGCGCGGCCGTCTTCCGTGCCCCGGTTCGGGCCGCCCGCCGGGCTGCCGCGCTCGGCAGCACCGCCCCGCTCGGCAGCACCACCGCGCTCGCCGGCACCGCCGCCCACACCCGCGCCTCCTCCGGCCGGGCCGCCACGCTCGGCACCGGCGGCACCCGCCGCACCGGCGCCTGGGCCGCCGGCACCGCCGCGTCCGCCCCCTGCGCCACCCCCGGCTCCGCCGCCCGCACCGATGCCGGCGCCGCCACCACCGGCTGCACCGCCGGCCGCGCCGCCACCCGGGCCGCCCTGACCGAAGGCCGCCGTCGCGCCGATGACCAGGGCCGCGGCCGCGACCGTGCTCCGAAAGAGTTTGCTCATGGTTTTGTTTCCCGCCCCGTCGATGGACAGCGCCGTTCGGCGCCGATGCGCAGCCGCAACGAGGACGTCCCAGAAACCGTTCCGCATTTTCCCCGGATCGACTTGCGCGGGGACTTTCATTTGGGCGCGAGAGGCCGAATGAAAGCTTGAGCGCAGATCTTCCACGGCCGCGTTGCCTGCGGTCATTTTGGCATCCGCCGGTGCTCTTGCGAATTTTTCCGCGGAGCTTAACGTCGCCGCACAGCAGGCCCGGGCGGGACTATGCTAAAAAAATAATGAGCCAATTCAACAACATCCCAAATAAAACAGGGGGAGACGCGCATGTCGGACGGTGCCGGAATCATGACGCCGAGGCTCGATGAGGCGGCGGACAACCGCCGCCGGATCAAGGCCATCGTCGCATCCTCGTCGGGCAACCTCGTCGAGTGGTTCGACTTCTACTGCTACGCCTTCTTCGCCCTGTACTTCGCGCCGGTGTTCTTCCCCGAGGGCGACGACACCAGCCAGCTCCTGAAATCGGCCGCGGTCTTCGCCGTCGGCTTCTTCATGCGGCCCATCGGCGGGTGGCTGTTCGGGCGCCTCGCCGACCGCCTCGGCCGCAAGACCTCGATGATGATTTCGGTGCTGATGATGTGCGCCGGTTCGCTGATGATCGCCGTGCTGCCGACCTACGCGAGCGTCGGCCACCTCGCCCCGGCCCTGCTGCTCCTGGCCCGGATGATCCAGGGCCTGTCGGTGGGCGGCGAGTACGGCACCAGCGCCACCTACATGAGCGAGATCGCCATCAAGGGCCGGCGCGGGTTCTTCGCCTCGTTCCAGTACGTCACCCTCATCGGCGGCCAGCTCCTGGCCTCCCTCGTGCTGATCGTCCTGCAGAGCGTGCTCACCGCCCAGCAGCTCACCGCCTGGGGCTGGCGCATTCCCTTCGTGATCGGGGCGCTCGCCGCCGTGGTCGCCCTGTACCTGCGCTCGTCGCTGACCGAGACCGCCACCAAGGCGGACATGAGCTCGAAGGAATCCGGCACCTTCGCGGCCCTGTTCAAGCATTGGCGCGCGTTCTGCGTGGTGCTGGCCTACACGGCCGGCGGCTCCCTGAGCTTCTACACCTTCACCACCTACATGCCGAAGTACCTGTTCAACACGGCGCATATCGACAAGATCACCGCTTCGCAGATCTCCACCGCCGCGCTGCTGGTCTACATGATCATCCAGCCGTTCTTCGGCTGGCTCTCGGACAAGATCGGCCGCAAGGCCAACATGCTGCTCTACAGCGGACTCGGCACCCTCATGGTGGTGCCCCTGATGACCACCATCGGCAGCACCACCAACCCGGTCCTGTCCTTCGCCCTGATCATGATCGGCTTGACCGTGATCAGCTTCTACACAGGCATCTCCGGTATCGTGAAGGCGGAGCTGTTTCCGACCCAGGTGCGGGCGCTGGGCGTGGGCCTGTCCTACGCCATCGCCAATTCCCTGTTCGGCGGCACCGCCGAGATGGTGGCGCTCTACCTGAAGCAGATCGGCTCGGAGAGTTCGTTCTTCTGGTACGTCACCGTGATGCTCGGGATCGCCTTCGTGGCCTCGCTGATCATGCCGAACCCCAAACGTCACGGTTATCTCGACGGCGACGGCACCGTCGAGGAGGCCCTGGGGGCGAAGGGGCGCGTGGTCCACGCCTGACCTCGGGCGGGCGTGGGCGCCGTGACGCTCACGCCGTCTCGCCCAGCATCGCCCGGCGCTGTCGATCGAGTTCTTCGGCGTAGCGCTTGAGGGTGTGGCTTTCGGTGAGGAGGCCGACGACGCGGCGGGTCTCCGGCCCGTCGACGACGGCGAGCGCCTCGCTCTCCGTGCGGTCGAAGGCGGCGGCCGCGGCCTTGGCGTTCATGCCGGGCGTCAGGACGTCGTCGGCGTGACGCAGGAGGTCGGCGAGGCCGGGCGGCGGGCCATCGGCGTCCCGGGCGGCGGCGTGGGCCTCCGGCACCCGGACGATGCCGGCGTAGCGACCTTCGCCATCCACCGCCACGACCCGCGAGGGCGATCCGAGGGGATGGTCCGTGAGAAAGGCCGTCAGCGGTAGGGAGACCGGCACGGTGGCGACCTCGCGGCGCATCAGGGTGTCCACGGTCAGGGTGCGGATCCAGCCGACGTCGTGGGCGCTGCGGATGCTCTCGCCGCGCAGGTGGAAGCGCCAGGTGGCGAAGGAGTAGCCGAAGGTTTTTCGCACGGCGAGCGAGGAGGCGATCACCGCCACGAGGACGAGGCCGGTGATGGGGAAGCTGCCCGTCAGTTCCAGGGCCAGGAACGTCATGGTGAGCGGGCCGCCGATGACCGCGACGGCGAGCGCGCTCATGCCGATCACCGCGTAGGCGAGCGGCGTCGGCGCGAAGGCGGCCAAGCCGGGCATCGCCCCCGAAAAGATCTCCCCGACGAGCGCCCCGAGGAACAGCGAGGCGAAGAACAGGCCGCCGCGAAACCCCGCGCCGATGGAGAGGGCCGACGCCGTCGCCTTGGCGGCGAACAGGAGCGCGAGGCCCCCGAGACCCATGCCCGCCCCGTGCGCGCCGAGATGCAGGTGCAGGGCCCCGTGCCCGCCCGAGAGAACCTGCGGCGAGACCGCGACCGCCAGGGCGCCGACGCAGAGCCCACCGAGGGCGGGGGCCAGCGGGGCGGGGATCCGGCTCGCACGGATGCCGGCCTCCACCAGGGTGACGCCGCGCATGATCACGATGCCGAGGCCGGCGCAGACGAGGCCGAGGCCCAGGACCGGCACGGTGTCGGCGCCGGTGATCGCCGTGCTGGTGAGGGCGTCGAGGCCGTCGACGGTGACCAGCGCCGGTTGGTCCACCAGGGCGCGGGCGACGACGCTGCCGCACAGGGCCGCCACCACCACGGGCGTCAGGGTGGCGATGGCGTAGGTGCCGATGATGAGTTCGAAGGCGTAGAACGCCCCCGTGAGCGGCGCTCCGAAGGCTGCCGCGATGGCGGCGGCCGCCCCGCAGCCGACGAGGGTGCGCTGGTCGCTCCGGCGCAGCTCGAACGACGCTCCGAAGCGTGCCGCGAGGCTGGCGCAGATCTGGGTATAGCCGGCTTCGAGGCCGACGGAGGCCCCCGACCCGTTCGAGATCATGTTCTGCAGGGCGACGAGCCCCGAGCCGCGTACCGACATCCGCCCGCCGTGGAGCGCATTGGCCTCGATGGGATCGACGACTGCGTGCGGGCGCCGTCCGTGCCGCCGGGCGATGGCCCGGGTAATGGTATGGGCGAGGAGGCCGAGCACGAGGCCGCCCGCCGCCGGGACGAGGAGCAGGGTCAGGGCCGGCACGTCGTGGCTCGCGCTCAGACGCATTCCGGGCGGCAGGCCGTAGAGCCACGCGCGCAGGACCTGCGTCGCCCCCTGCATGGCGGCCACCGCCGCGCCCGCGACGCAGCCGGCGAGGCCCGCCAGGGCGACGAGACCGATCTCGCTGCCCCGCACCGCCGCACGCGCGCGTGCGGGGACTTTCGCCAGCAGGCGAGCCCGGGCCAACAGGCGAGCCCGGGCCGGCACACGGGTGAGGATGGGGCGTGGCGTCATCATCGCGGGGGGCCGAACGGGTCGATCGAGGGGAATGGCTCCGGTTTAAGAGGGCCACGCCCGGGCGTCGATCGGTTTCCCGCGCGGTGCCTCGGCGGCCCTCTCCACACATTCTCCTCGCCCCGATGCGCAGCCGGCGCTTGAAAAGCGCTTCGGCTCGCGATACAGCCCCCTCAGTGCCGCCGTAGCTCAGTTGGTTAGAGCACCAGATTGTGGATCTGGGGGTCCCCCGTTCGAGCCGGGGCGGTGGTACCATAGAATTGCCTAACGTTTGCAAGGGGTTGGCTCAGGCCAGCCCCTTCTTCGTTGGTGGGGCCGGGCATGGTCGAGCGGAGCGCGCCGCGCATCGTGCCCGATCCGGCGGATCGAGCCCCGTGCGGATGCGGCCGGAGCGAGTTCCGGAGCTTGGCGCCCGGCCGACGTCGCGCAGGGCCAAGCGTTGGGGCGATCGAAGGGGCTTTCCACTCGCGCAGCCGCCCTTCGACGCGCCGGCCTTCGTATGCCGGTCCGCCTGCTAATCCACCGACGGGAAATGCGCGATGAAGCGGCTGCCGTCCCACAACTCGACGGCATGTCCATCGACCATTCCGGCCGCCCGGACGAGGGCTTCCGCATCGTCCTGGGCGTCGAGCCGGGAGAGCGTCGCGATCCGTCCGTCGGCCGCCAGCAAGATGGCCCGGTAGGCCCGCCCGACCGAGGGGCGGGGCTGCGATACGGAGCCGCGCTGTTCGATCTGCCTCTCGACGCCCTGGTCCGATCTGCTGTCCGGCGAAGGACCAGCATTCGGCTCGTTGGAAAGCATTCCCAGTTCGTGCGACGCGAGCATTGTCACCCCTGGACCGAGAGGGCTGGCGAATGTCTTTCAGCCCAAAGGGATGGAGACTTGGCGGTTGGCAATGATTTGTAAGCGTCGTGCGGATGATTTGGCAAGGAATTTTTTACGAATTCCCATCGGTTACTTGGTTCCGTGGCGCATCCGACGATGAAATTCTCGATGTCAGAATTTAATTGAATTCAATGGATCGATCCTATGGCTTGGTGGCGGCATTTTTCTCTCTTTGCGGTGGAGGAATATTTGGTTATCAAAAGCCTCGACAAACAGCTTCAGATTTAGTTGTAGAACATGGGTCCTTGCGCGAGAATTGCTGCGGAAATCGATCTCGATTGCCGAGAACTACATTGATGTGCTGGATTTCGTGTCAACGGATACTGTATAGCGCAAAGGCAACCTTCGTATTTGAATGATGAGCTAATCTATGTTAGTATAAACTCGTGTGGGCGCTGGCTTCGGGTTGGACGGCACCGGCTAAGCGACGGGACCAGGCTTCGACGTATCGGGCTTCGCAGGGCAAGGGATCTCCCCCATCGTCGGAGATTCGGCTGCAGCAGGCGGTGGGCGCGGGGTTGGCCGGGCCTTGCGCTGGCTTCCCTTCCTGTGGTCCGACGCCGGTGGCCGTCGAACGACCGCAGGATCAGGACCGGCCCTTGCTCGCGGCGTCGCGGAGCGGCCCCGCCCTCGCTCCACAGTGACGCCCGGTCGGGCCGAGCCGGAGCGGCGGAAAGGTGAAGGGGTGCTCCTGCGAGAAGGCCCCGGGCCAGAAAGGCGCCGGGGGCTGCGTTGCCCGTACGCGGGAAGGGAGGAGGGCCGTTGCCTTACGCCAAGCGGCGAACCAGCGTTCGCTCCATGATGAGTCCGAGGGTCAACGTTCCGAATCCCATCCCCAGAACGTAGAGGTAATCAACGTTCACGCCGAGTTGCGTATAGTACCCGAGGCGGACCCACTCGATGATCTGCACCATCGGGTTCCATTTCATGATCTCGTAGATCTGTGGCGGCATGAATTGCGGCAGGAAATAAACACCGGACGTCAGGTAGAACGTGATCGTGACGAGGATGTATCCGATCTGCCATCCGGGAAAGAACGACAGGATTCCGACATTGATCGCCCCGATGCCGAGACCGAGGAGTAGGGCGGCACAGTATCCGCCGACCGCCATGATCGGTTCGTCCGGGATCGGATCCACGCCGAAGCAAACCAGGATGAAGAAAATCAGGATGAGGCCGGTGAATCCTTTGACCGCCTCGACGATGAATCGCGCGACGATCAGATCGAAGAGCTTTACCTGCGGATAATAGGTCAGGGGTTTGCTGGAGACGATCGCCTTCATCGCCTCGCGGGACGTGTATTGAAACACCAGGGCCGGAACGGCACCGGTTGCGATGAACAGGATCACGCTGTCGCCCAGAGGCGACGGCATGCCGCGAAAGGCCATGAGGCCGACGATCAGGAAGATGTGCGCGACGGGCCACAGGATGACGACGACGTAGCCCCAATACGAGGCGCCGAACCGGGTCCGCATGTCGCGGAGCATCAGTGCATGAATGACGTGTGCGTAGACCTCCCAATCGCTTCGCGCGACATGCGTCTTTGCTTTGAAGGTGACCATGGGGTGGGTCTCGGGCGGTGTGGCGTGCGTCGCGCCTAGCGGGAGATCTGGTCAAAAATGCGCAGTCGCGCTCCCCCGACGCTTCGGCGCGGTCGGCGTGCGAAGGTGCATAGGGAGCTGCGCGTTTCCCGCTTCTGCCAGACGGCGGGCGTGGCGCGCGAGGGAATGGACAACGCGGCGGCCGCCACAGGCCGGCTCGATACAGCCGCAAATCCAAAGACTTCGATGTCGTCGTGGGATGGGTTCAGGTGAGAAACCGGTCCAGGTCCGGTCTTCCCCGCAGGCAGGCTCGCTGAACCTGCGATCCCTCGTCACCAACTCGCCTTTGGCCAGGGAAATCCCCGTGTCGCCAGGAGGTGAGATGGTGGGCACTACAGGGTTCGAACCTGTGACCCCTACCATGTCAAGGTAGTGCTCTACCGCTGAGCTAAGCGCCCTCACCGGCTGCGTTCGCCGCCGGTGAGGGGGGCTATAGCTTCTGGTTTTGGGGGGCGCAAGCGCAAAGGCGCGCTCCGATCACGGACCATGATCCATTTTCCTGCGCCGATCCTCAAAGTACGCTAAGGGCCGGGGCCGGCCCGTGCGGCGGCCTCCCCGAGGGAGGCGGCGTCGGGCGAGCGGCGAGTGCCACGGCAGGGACAAGGAGCCGGAGGCGCGATCCGAGCGGATCCGGCACGGCTCCAGGCCATCGAGCAACGGTGAGGAATGCGGTTCTACGTCGATCACGACCTGGGTGCCGAGATCAGGTTCTGGGTGGTCCCGGACAACCCCCTGGCCATCAGCCGCGTCTTCGTCGCCGTGGAGGGCCGGCGCGTCGCCGAGATCCCGGCCACGATCACGGATGACGGCATCCGGGCCAACGGCTGGCACTCCACCGGGCACTGCGTCTTCCGGCTCACCCCCGAGGAGGTGCCGGGGCTGGCCGAGGCGCGGCGCGTCGAGATCTACGACACCGACACCAACGTCCTGATCTACCGGCGCATCCGCCAGGATGGGCTCCGGACGGGCAAGGTCCTGCTCGTCGACACCAGCATCGTGCCGGAGACCCGCATCCCCGCGGCTCTGTTCGACCGGTTCCAGCAGAGCTACCTCGGAGTCGGGCGCCTGTCCGACGAAGTGCTGCGGGTGCTGTTCGAGAGCCCCTGGCTGGCCTCGTCCTTCGTGTCCGGCGCCATCATCGTCCCGCGCTACGAGGGCTTCTTCGCCAGCGACGATTTCATCACCACCGCCCTGATCCACGATCCCTACACCGAGATGGCGACGCGGATGCTGTGGCTGAAGGCGCGGGCCGCCGTCGCGGCCGATCCGCCCCAGGCCTGGCGCCTCGGCGGTCTCGCCGAGGCGGCGGATTTCACCGGCGATTACGACTTCGACGACCCGAAAAGCCTCAAGCGCTTCTTCAAGATGATGCCCGAGGGGGCGTATCACCTGCTGTACAATCCCCTGGCCCGCCAGTTCGGCACCAAGCTGCCCAACGATCGGATGACCCCGGGCAATTCCATCGTCGCCATCGAGATCCTGGCCCGCGTCAACGTCGTCGGCCACCGCGAATTCTACGAGGCCTTCGCCACCACGGTGTTCGATCGCCTCGGGGTCGAGGCCGTCGTGCCCGAGCCCGAGCCGATCCCAGAGACCGTCCTGGCACTGGCGGCACGCCTGCGCGGCCTGCGGGCGGCCCAGGACATGCTCGTGTTCGACGTCGCCATGGCGGACGCCGTGCGCGACGCCGTGGCCAAGGGCTGGACCGTCTGAGCATGGGCCGGGACCCGGGGCGCGATCATCCGGGCGCGATGCCGTCGGCCCGCCTGCCGGGCGGAATCCGTGCCTTCACGGCCGATGGCAGCTGCTCGCGCCTCGACCTCACCGGGGCGGGCCTCGACGGCGCCTGGGTGACGATCCGGTTCCGCGATGCCGGCAGCGGCGGGATCGCTCGCCTGCTCGTGACCGTCCTGTGCGAAGGCCGACACGGCGCGGTCCTGCAGGAGGAGGCCTTGGGCGGCGACCGGTTCGCCTGGACGGGACGCCTGCCCGAGGCACTCCGCGCCCTCGTCCTCTCCCCCCTGGCGCCGGGCCGACCCTTCGCCCTCGTGGATGTGGCGATCCACCGGCGCGGGCGCCTCGCCCTCGTGGCCCGTGCCGTGTTGCGGGCGCCCCGCCTCACCGTTCGTGCCGTCTATTGGCGCGCCCTCGGCCTCAAGGTGCGCGGGCGCGGCCTGCTCTCCGCCGCCCTCGGACAACGCCGCGGCACAGGGTACGGCGCCTGGATCCGCCGCTTCGACACCCTGACCGCCCCCGAGCGGGCCCGCCTGCGAGCCGAGGCCGCCGCGTGGGTCGACCCGCCCCTGATCTCCGTCCTGATGCCGGTCCACGATCCCGCGCCCGCGGTGCTGGAAGCGGCCCTGCGCTCGGTCCGGGCACAGCTCTCGCCCCATTGGGAACTCTGCGTCGCCGACGATGCCTCCACCGATCCGGCGATCGTCCGGATCCTCGCGGCCCACGCCGCCGCCGATTCCCGCATCCGCGTGACGCGGCGGGCCGTGAACGGCCATATCGCGCGGGCCACCAACGAGGCCCTCGCCCTGGCGCGCGGCGCCTACGTGGCCTTCCTCGACCACGACGACGTGCTCGCCGAGACCGCCCTGTTCCATGTGGGTGCGGCCATCCGCGCCGACCCCGATCTCGTGCTGATCTACAGCGACGAGGACAAGATCGACGGACGCGGGCGCCGGTTCGAGCCGCACTTCAAGTCCGGCTTCGACCGCGAGCTGCTCTACGGGCAGAACTACATCAATCACCTCGCGGTGGTGCGCACCGCCGCGGTGCGGGCGCTCGGCGGCCTGCGTCCGGGCTTCGAGGGCAGCCAGGACCATGACCTGCTCCTGCGCCTGACGCAGGGGCTCGCGCCCGCGCGCGTACGTCACATCCCGAAGGTGCTCTATCACTGGCGTGCTGCCGGGGGCTCCGGCACCTTCTCCGACCGTGCCCTGGCGCAGGCCGAGACCGCCCGTCTGCGCGCGCTCGCGGAGGTGGCCGCACCCTTCGGCGCCCGTGCCGAACGCGGGCCGCTGGGTTTCAACCGGCTCGTGCGGCCCCTGCCCCACCCGGCTCCGCGCGTCTCCGTCATCATCCCCACCCGCGACCGGGCCGAGCTCCTGGGGACGGTCCTGCGCGGCCTGTTCGGTGCGACCGACTACCCGGACATCGAGGTGGTGGTCGTTGACAACGACAGCCGCGAGCCGGCGACGGATGCCCTGTTCGCGTCCTATGCGGAGGAGGCGCGCCTGCGAATCCTGCTCGTGCCGGGCCCGTTCAACTTCTCCGACCTGTCGAACCGGGGGGGCGCGGCCGCGACCGGCGCGGTGCTGCTGTTCCTCAACAACGACGTCGAGATCGTCGAGCCCGGCTGGCTCGCCGAGATGGTCTCCCTCGCCCTCGATCCGAGCGTCGGCGCGGTCGGCGCCAAGCTGCTCTATCCGGACGGCACCCTGCAGCACGGCGGCATCGTGCTCGGCATCGGCGGGGTCGCCGGGCACAGCCATCCCGGCCTGCCGGGGGAGGAGCCGGGCTACTTCGCCCGCATGGTCCTGACCCAGGAGGTCTCCGCCGTCACCGGGGCGTGCCTCGCCGTGCGGGCCGAGGCGTTCGCGCGGGTCGGCGGCTTCGATGCCGCGCACTTGGCCGTCGCCTTCAACGACGTCGACCTGTGCCTGCGCCTGCGCGAGGCCGGCTACCGCAACCTGTGGACGCCGTACGCCCGCCTCGTCCACCACGAATCGAAGAGCCGGGGACCCGAGGACACGCCGGAGAAGCGCACCCGGTTCGAGGCCGAGATGCGGGTGATGCAGGCGCGCTGGGAGCCGCAGCTTCGGGCCGACCCGTACTACAATCCCAACCTGTCCCGCACGGCGGCGCATTTCCGCCTGTGAGACCGGACCGATGCGTCCGGGCCCCGGTGCCGCCCGGCGCCAGGTCACACGAGGTCAGGCGCCAAAGCCACACGCCAAGGGCGATGTTGCGCTGCGGTGACAATTCGACGCGAACTGGCGCGCTGCACCATCCCGGATCCCCGACGGAGGCCGTGATCCCGCTGGTGTGTGTCCTCCCGGTGACACGATTGCCTTGGAATTGCTCGAAGTCGGGATGATAAGCACGCCCGCAACCGTGAAAGCGGCACCGCCCGAAAGTCCTGTGTCCCGCCCGTCGGGATCGAGGATCACGGGCATAAGGATCACGCGTCCCCGATCCGATCCACGAAGGCAGCCGGGAACCCCATGGCCCATCCTCGTCAGTCGATTCCGGACCGCATGCAGGGCACCGCGATGAGGGGGGGCGAAGCTCTCTTGTCGGGGCCGCCAGGGTCGCGACCGCTGATCCGCGACGCCTGATCCGTTCGATTTCCGGTCCCGCCACCGGTCTCCGTTCGGAGCAGGCGGGCCACGCATCATGATGCGCGACAGGATGTTCTTTCGTCGCGCCAAGCCTCGCCCGTCCCTTCTTCCCCGTGTTGGACACCGCCCTGGTGCCATACTAAGGATCGGACGGATTGCCCGGCCTCTTTTCGAGGCCGGTCTCGTTCCCCGTTCAAGAGCGTGTGCGAATCGAACGTGACTCAACGTACAGACATCGCGATCATCGGTCGTGCCTGCCGCCTCCCGGGAGCCTCGAACGTCGAGGGTCTGTGGCAGCTCCTGACGGAAGCCCGCTGCGCCGTGGGCCAGATCCCCGAGGATCGCTGGTCGCTCAGCCGGTTCGGCCATCCCCGCGCCCAGGAGCGCGGCAAGAGCTACACCTGGTCGGCGGGCATCCTCGACGAGATCTGGTCGTTCGATCCGGGCGTGTTCGGCATCTCGCCGCGCGAGGCCGAGCAGATGGACCCGCAGCAGCGGCTCCTGCTCGAACTGACCTGGGAAGCCCTGGAGGATGCAGGCCTGCGTCCCTCCGCCGTGGCCGGCACCCCCATCGGCGTGTTCGTGGGCGCCTCGTCGCTGGATTACGGCAACCTGCGCATCCTCGACACCGCCTCGGGTGACGCCTACGCGGCCACCGGCAACACCCTCTCGATCCTGTCGAACCGCATCTCGTACATCTACGACCTCAAGGGCCCGAGCTTCACCGTCGACACCGCCTGCTCGTCGTCCCTCGTCGCCCTCGATGCGGCGGTGGCCGCCATCGCCAGCGGCCGGATCGACACGGCCGTGGTGGCCGGCGTCAACCTGCTGGCGAGCCCGTTCAACTTCATCTGCTTCTCCAACGCCCAGATGCTGTCGCGCCGCGGCCTGTGCAGCGCGTTCTCGGCCCAGGCCGACGGCTACGTCCGCTCCGAGGGCGGCGTGGTCCTCGTGCTGCAATCGGCCAAAGCCGCGGCCCGCGACGGCAACACCGTGCGGGGCGTCATCGCGGCGAGCGGCGTCAATTCCGACGGCCGCACCACCGGCATCTCGCTTCCCTCGGGCTATGCGCAGGGCGCACTCCTCGAACAGGTCTACCGCGAGGCCGAGATCGACCTCGACAAGGTCGTCTTCGTCGAGGCGCACGGGACCGGCACCCCCGTGGGCGACCCCATCGAGGCCGGCGCCATCGGCGGTAAGCTCGGCAAGCCCCGTCGCGAGCCCCTGCCCATCGGCTCCATCAAGAGCAACATCGGCCACACCGAGCCGGTCTCGGGCCTCGCCGGCCTGCTCAAGGCCAGTCTCGCCCTCGAGCACGACTTCGTGCCGGCCTCTCTGCACGCCGCCGAACTCAACCCCGACATCCCGTTCACCGACCTGAACCTGCAGGTCCTGAACAAGCCACTCGCGATCCCGCGCGGAACGGCCGAGCGCTTCGCCGGCGTCAACTCCTTCGGCTTCGGCGGCACCAACGCGCACATCGTCCTCACCGACGGCGCGCGGGTCGCCGCCAAGGCCGAGACCACCCGGGCGCCCGAGGTGCTGCTGCTGTCGGCCCAGAGCCGCGCGGCCCTCAACGAGCTCGCCCTCGACTACGCCGAGCGTTTCGACGGCGCCGCGCCGGCCGAGGTCGCCCGCATCGCCGCCGCCGCCGCGCATCGCCGCGAGCGCCTGTCGTCGCGCCTCGCCATCGCCCTCGACGCCGACCTGCCGACGGTCCTGCGTGCCGTCGGCGAGTCCGAGGATACGGACGCCGCCCTCATCGGCACCGCCGTCGACCGCTCGGCCGAGGTCGCCTTCGTCTATTCCGGCAACGGCAGCCAGTGGGCCGGCATGGGCCGCGAGGCCTACGAGGAGAACGCGGTCTTCCGCGCCGCCTTCGACCGCATCGACACCCTCTTCCTCAAGCTCTCGGACTGGTCCCTCAAGGAGGCCCTGTTCGCCGAGGACCTCGACGCGCGCCTCGTGCTCACCCGCGTCTCCCAGCCCCTGATCTTCGCCATCTCCAGCGCCTCGACCACGGCGCTGCGGGCGCGCGGCCTCAACCCGAAATACGTGCTCGGCCACAGCGTCGGCGAGATCGCTGCGGCGGAAGCCGCCGGCATCCTCACCCTCGAGCAGGCCGTGAAGGTGATCTTCTTCCGCAGCCAGCATCAGGAATCGACGCGCGGTCTCGGCACCATGGCGGTGCTGCTCGCGCCCGCCGACGAGATCGAGCTGTTCCTGAAGGATTACCCGAGCCTCGACATCGCCGCCTACAACAGCCCCAAGGCCATCACGGTCGCGGGCCCGGTGGCGGACATCGACGCCGCCATGAAGTCGCTCGCGCGCAAGCGCCGCCGCGGGCGCAAGCTCGATCTCGAATACCCCTTCCACGGCCGGCTGATGAATCCGACCGAGAAGCCGCTCCTGCGCGATCTCGCCGGCCTCAAGCCCCATGCCGGCGCCACCGCCATGGTCTCCACCGTGACCGGCACGGTGCTGGCGGGCTCCGAGTTCGGGGCCGGCTACTGGTGGCGCAACATCCGCGAGCCCGTGCGCTTCGCCCAGGCCGTGCAGGAAGCCACCCGCCAGGGGGCGCGCGTCTTCGTCGAGGTCGGCCCCCGCGCCACCCTGCTGTCGCATATCGGCGACGCCATCGAGCCGCTCGGCATCGAGAACGCCACCATCGGCGTCCTCCACCGCAAGCAGGCCGGCGGCGATCCCATCGCCCGGACCGTGGCCGCCGCCCTCGTGCAGGGTGCGGCCGTGGACGAGACCACGGTGTTCGGCCAGAACCCGAAGGGCGACGTGTCCCTGCCGCTCTATCCGTGGCAGCGCCGCTCCTTCCGCCTCGCCGAGACCACCGAAGGCGTCGGCGCCACCACGCCGCGCGCCTACCACCCGCTCTACGGCTCGCGCGTCACCGTCGACGGCCTCGAATGGCACGGCCACGTGGACATCGCCACGGTGCCCGAACTCGACGATCACCGCATCGACGGACAGGCGATCCTGCCCGGTGCGGCCTTCATCGAAATGGCGCTCGGCGTCGCCCGCGAGGTCATGCGCAGCGACACCGTCGTGCTGGCCGAGTTCGAGATCCAGTCGCCGATGGTGTTCGGGGAGGAATCCCTGCGCGAGGTCATGGTCCGGGTCGCGGGCTCGGGCAACGGCATCCAGATCCTGAGCCGGCCGCGCCTGACCCAGGCCGCCTGGCAACTCCACGCCGCGGCGAAGATCGTCGACGGCACGTTCCAGCCGCCCGCCCGCCAGGACATCCCCGAGCCGGGCGAGCAGGCCGTCGACGGCGAGGCCCTCTACCGCATCGCCGCCGCCTCCGGCCTCGGCTTCGGCCCGAGCTTCCGTCAGGTCGCCCTGTCTGCGCGCCTCGACGAGACCACCATCGTCTCCGATCTCGTGCCGGCGCAAGCCGACGACCGCTTCGGCCTCGTGCCGGCGCGCCTCGATTCGTGCTTCCACGGCCTGATCCTGCTGTTCGCCGGCCTCATGGGCGAGGGCTCGACCAAGGCCTACGTGCCGGTGCGCTTCGGCGAGATCCGCCTCGTCCGGCCGGGTGCCGTCATCGCCCGGGCAATGATCCGGACACGCCGCGCCAACGAGCGCAGCATCCTGGCCGACTTCACCCTGGTGGACGCGACGGGCGAGGTCATCGCCACCCTGCGCGAGGGCCGCTTCCAGGCCCTGCGCACCAAGAACACCAACGAACTCGCGGCCTACGCCATCGCGCAGCGCCCGGAGCTCGCCACCGAACCGACGGCGATCCCCCTCGACCGGCGCCAGCGCATCGCCGATGCCGTGCGGCCCCAGGCCAAGGCGGCCTTCGCCGCGCCCGAGGCGCCCCTCGCCCCCGGCCACCTGCTCCTCGAAGGCTGGGCCACCTCCATGGCCTACCGCCTCGCGGAAGGCCTGCAGCGTTCGGGCACCGTCGCCATCGACGAGCGCGTGCCCGAGGCCATGCGCCCCTGGCTGCTGAACGCCCTGTTCGCCCTGGAGAGCAGCGGTCTCGCCACCCTCGACGGCGAGCGTTGGACCCTGCGCAAGGACGTGACCCTGCCAGCGCCCGACGAGATCATGCGCTGGATCGCCGCCGATCACCCCGACCTCTCGGCCGAACTCGTGCTGACCGCCGATATCGGCGCCGTCGTCGGCCGTCTTCTCGCCGGCGACCTCGTCCACGCCCCGACCCTGTCGCAGAACGCCCTCGACGCCTTCATCCTGCGCAGCGCCACCGCCCGCGCTTCGGCTGATGTCATCGCGCGAATCGTCGAGCAGGGTGCCGCCACCCTGCCGCGCGACCGTGCCCTGCGGGTGCTCCAGGTCGGCTTCGGCCCCCTGTCGGCCCAGGCCGCGGCCTTCGCGGACGGGATCGAGGCACAGCTTTCGGTGTTCGAGGCAGACCGTCGCCTGGCCGAGCGTGCCCGCCTCGCCCTGCCGCGCGGCGTCACGGTCATCGAGGACGCCGCCGAACTCACCCCCGGCGGGTTCGACGCGATCCTCGCGAGCGACGTGCTTCACCGCGCCGAGCGTGGCGTCCTTCAGCTCGTCGCCGATGCGCTGGCCACAGGCGGCTTCCTCATCGCCGTCGAGCCCGGTGCGTCCCTGTTCCGCGACCTCGTGTTCGGCCTGACGCCGGACTGGTTCGACGTCGCCGGCGACATGCCCATGGGGCGCCTCGACGACATCACCGGCTGGCAGCGGTCGCTCAGCGACACCGGCCTCGTCCGGATCGCCGTCGATCGTGCGGTCTCCGACAATGGCGACGACCTTCTGTTCATCGCCGAGGCACCCGTGCGCGCCCGGCCGGCCGCCGGCCAGACTTTCGCGTTCGTTATCGGCTCGCACGACGGCTACGCGGCCGAAACCGCCTCGTCGCTGGCGACCCTGCTGGTGGCCGGCGGCGTCCACGTCTCCATCATCCTCGATTCCGAGCAGTCGCTCCTCGAACTCGAGCGCGAAACGCCCGACACGGTGGTGTTCCTCGCCGGTGCCTTCAACACCGAGGGAGCGGCCTCCGACCGCCTGCGCGACCGCTGCCTCAGCCTGAAGCGTTGCGTCGAGCATCTCGGCAGCCGCCAGACCCGGTTGTGGGTGGTCTGTCCCGGTGCCACACGCGACGACGGCGATGTCGACGGCTCCGTCGAGGCCGGCGTCTGGGCCTTCACCCGGACCCTCGCCAACGAGGTCGCCAACCTCGACGTGCGCCGCATCGACGTCACCGACGCCCTTTCGACCAAGCTCGCGGCCGAACGCCTGCGTGACCTCATCCTGTCGGGAACGACCGAGACCGAGATCATCCTCGACGCCGACCAGACCCGGGTGATCCGGTTCGCGCCGGGCCAGATCGCGCGCCGGCCCGCCGCCGACGCGGTGCCGGCTCCCGCCGCCCGCCTGGAGCGCAGCAACACCGGCGGCCTCAACGAAATGGCCTGGGGCCCGGCCGAGCGCCGGGCCCCCGGACGCGGCGAGGTCGAGATCGCCGTCGAGGCCACCGGCCTCAACTTCCGCGATGTGCTCTGGGCGCTGTCGATGCTGCCCGAGGAGATCCTCGAGGACGGGTTCGCGGGTCCGCGCCTCGGCCTCGAAGTCGCCGGCCGGGTCCTGTCCGTCGGCAGCGGCGTCAGCGCCTTCAAGGTCGACGACCGCGTCGTCGCCTTCGCGCAGTCGGGCTTCTCGACCCACATCGTCGTGCCCGAGCTCGTGGTGGCGCCGAGCCCTCCCGGACTCGACGCGCAGGCCGCCGCCACGGTGCCGGTCGCCTTCCTGACGGCCTATTACGGCCTCGTGAGCTGCGCCCGCTTGCGGCGCGGCGAGTGGGTCCTCGTCCATGGTGGCGCCGGTGGCGTCGGCCTCGCGGCCCTGCAGATCGCCAAGCTCAAGGGCGCCCGCGTCATCGCCACCGCCGGATCGCGCGAGAAGCGCGCCCTGGTGAAGGCCCTGGGCGCCGAGCATGTCCTCGATTCGCGCTCGCTCGCCTTCGTGGACGATGTCCGCCGCATCACCGGCGACGGCGTCGGCGTGGTCCTCAACAGCCTGTTCGGCGAGGCCATGGAGCGCAGCCTCAACTGCCTCAAGCCGTTCGGCCGCTTCATCGAATTGGGCAAGCGCGACTACGTCGCCAACACCCATATCGGCCTGCGTCCGTTCCGCCGGAACCTGTCCTACTTCGGCGTTGACCTCGATCAGGTGCTGCAGCACCAGGGCGAGGACGGGGCGCGGCTGTTCCGCGAGGTCATGGCCCTGTTCAACGAAGGCGGCCTCAAGCCGCTGCCGTATCAGCCTTTCACCTCCGACGAGGTCTCCGACGCGTTCCGGCTGATGCAGCAATCGGGGCATGTCGGTAAGATCGTCATCGCGCCGCCGAAGGCCGGCAGCGTGATGATGGCCCCCACCTCCGATTTTACCATCGCGCCGGACGGCGTCCACCTCGTCACCGGCGGCCTTGGCGGCTTCGGCTTGGAGGCCGCGCGCTGGCTCGCCGACCGTGGCGCCAGGCGCATCGTGCTGATCGGCCGCAAGGGCGCCGAGAGCGAGGACGCCAAGGCCCTCGTGGCCGAATTGACCGCCCGCGGCGTCGAGGTCCAGGCCAAGGCCTGCGACATCACCAGCCGCAAGGCGGTGGATGCCCTGCTGGCGGACGTGGAGCGCGGGGGCAGGAAACTCGCCGGCGTGATCCACGGCGCCATGGTGCTGCAGGACGGGCTCATCGCCAACATCGACGCGGCGGCCCTCGACGCGGTCATCCGCCCGAAGGTGATCGGGGCCGAGCACCTCGACGCGGCCACGCGCGCGCGAAAGCTCGACTACTTCGTGCTGTTCTCCTCGGCCACGACCTTCATCGGCAATCCGGGGCAAGGCTCCTATGTGGCCGCCAACGGCTTCATGGAAGGCCTCGCCCGCCGCCGGCGGAAGGCCGGGCTGCCGGCGCTCGCCGTCGCCTGGGGCGCCATCGGCGATGTCGGCGTGCTCGCCCGCAACCGCGCGGTGATGGAGACCCTGGCGGGCCGCGTCGGCGTCACGCCGATGGATGCCCGCCACTGTCTCGACCTCATGGCCGATGCGCTGCAGGGCCAGGGCCGCAGCAGCGACGACGCAGTGGTGGCCATCGCCTCCATGCATTGGGGCAAGGCGCGCGAGCGCCTCGCCACCATGAAGAGCCCGAGCTACGCCGAACTCGGCTCGGACCAGCAGATGGAAGCCGGCACCGTGGCGGCAATCAACATCGGGACGCTGCTCAAGACCCAGGACATCGACACGGTGCGCAAGACCGTGGCCGACGCCATCGTCGAGGACATCGCCCGCATCCTGCGCCTGCCGAAGGACGACATCAGCCGCGTGCGTCACCTCTCGGAGATCGGCCTCGATTCGCTCATGGGCGTCGAACTCGGCGCCAGCCTACAGGAGCGCTTCGCCCTCGACGCGCCGCCCTCCGGCATCTCGTCCGGGCTCACGGTCAACGAGCTGACCGAGACCCTGATCCAGTCGATCTCGGCCCCCGTGGACGAGGCGGCGGCCGCCGTGATGAGTCTCGCTCAGCGCCATGCCAGCGAGGGCGTGGACGTCCGCACCCTCGAACCCTTCCACGCGCTGGTTGAAGAGAACAGCCTCGTCATCAAGGAAATCCTGCCGTGACCAAACCCGCCAGACCGGACGGCGGGCGCGCGGCGCTCGCGGGCTTCGTGACGAACCGCCTCGGCCGCAACGCCAACCGGCCCGCTCCCGTGCGTGCGCCCGCGCGCCCGGCGGGCGACCCGTCGGTGCAGAATTTCGAGACCCTGCCGGGTTACCGGGAACTGCGCCTGCAGCGCTCGGCCGCCGACCTCATCGGGCTCGGCAATCCGTTCTTCCGGGTCCACGAGACCCGGGCCGGTGCCAGCACCCGCATCGCCGGCAAGTCGTTCATCAACTTCTCGTCCTACGACTACCTCGGCCTCAACGGGCACCCGGACGTGAACGCCGCCGCCGCCAAGGCGATCGAGGATTTCGGCACGTCGGCCTCGGCCAGCCGCATCGTCGCGGGCGAGCGCCCGGGGCACCTCTCCCTGGAGAAGGCGCTGGCCGACCATTACGACACGGAAGCCTGTGTGGTGATGGTGAGCGGGCACGCCACCAACGTCACCACCCTCGGCGCCCTGATGGAGCCGGGCGACGTGATCTTCCACGATTCCCTGAGCCACAACAGCATCGTCACCGGGGCGCAGCTTTCGGGCGCGCAGCGCCGCTCGTTCGCGCACAACGACCTCGACGCCCTCGAGACCCTGCTGGGCGCCACCCGGCACGAGCACCGCCGGGCGCTCATCGTCGTCGAGGGTCTCTACAGCATGGACGGCGACGCGCCGGATCTCGCCGCCCTCATCGCCCTGAAGCAGCGCTATGATGCGTGGCTGATGGTCGACGACGCCCATGGCCTCGGGGTCCTCGGCCGCACCGGCATCGGCCTCGCCGAGCATTGCGACGTCGATCCGCATGGGGTCGACATCTGGATGGGAACCCTGTCGAAGACGCTCTCCACCTGCGGCGGCTACATCGCCGGCCCGGCGGCACTCATCGAATATCTCAAGTGCACGGCCGGCGGCTTCATCTACAGCGTCGGCCTGTCCCCGCCGCTGGCCGCCGCCGCCGAGACGGCGCTGGCGATCATGCATGCCGAGCCCCACCGGGTGGAGCGCCTGCGCCAGAACGGCAACCTGTTCCTCGCCTGCGCCAAGAAGCACGGCCTCGACACCGGCACGAGCCTGGGCCTCGCGGTGATTCCCGTCATCGTCGGCGATTCGCTGAAATCCGTGACCCTGTCGGACCGCCTGTTCAAGCGCGGCATCAACGTGCAGCCGATCATCCACCCGGCCGTGCCCGAGCGGGCCTCGCGCCTGCGCTTCTTCATCACCTCCGAGCATACCCCGGAGCAGATCCGCGAGACCGTGGACGCCGTGGCCGAGGAACTGCACGAGATCGAGAAGGGCGGCTCGCTCATCGAGCAGCTGATGTCGAAGCGCGGCAAGCCGTAGGCCTCGCCGCTCGAACCGTCACACCAGAACGAGAAACGGACCCGTGAGGGTCCGTTTTTTTGTACCCGACGGTCCGCCGTTCAGCGGGCCGTGGCGTAGAGGGAGGCGCCTGCGGCGACGGGCGCGGTGACGGTTGAGAACACCGACAGGACCTTCTGAACCTCGGTGAAGGGGGCGTTCGATACGTAGACGAGGTCGCGGTTGCGCATGCGGAAGGCCTGGGTGAGGAACAGGCTGTTGGGGTCGCGCATGTTGATCCGGTAGACCACGGGCACCAGCGGCGTGCCGAGCAGCGGGCTGCCGGGCTTGNCGGAAGGCCTGGGTGAGGAACAGGCTGTTGGGGTCGCGCATGTTGATCCGGTAGACCACGGGCACCAGCGGCGTGCCGAGCAGCGGGCTGCCGGGCTTGAGCCGGCGCACCACGGCGGCCGGCTCGAACCGGAAGATGAAGGTGCCGGCCGGGTCGGCCTGGAAGTCGGACAGGCCGCGCGCCTTGGCCAGCGCCTGGGCGAGGGTGATGCCTTCGGCCTGGAACGGGATCTCGGTGGAGTTGCCGAGCGCGCCCACCGCCAGGAAGGTCTGGGGATCGCGCACCAGGGTCAGGACGTCGCTGGGGCGCAGGAAGATGTTCTCGCGCGGGTTGGAGACTACGGTGGTGAGCGGCACCGTGGCGGTGAGGTTGCCGCGCGAGAGCCGCACGAAGGTCTCGTTGACGGGCACCTTCACGCCGCCCGCGGTGGCGACGACGTCGAGGAGGCGGTCGCCCTTGCCCGACAGGGGCACGCGGGCGCCGGTGACGGCCTCGCCCGAGACGGTGACGGATTGCGAGACCGCCTTCGTCACCGAGACGAGAACCTGGGGCTGGATCGCCTTGCCGGCGAGCTCGGTCTCGATGAGGGCCTGCACGTCCTGGGGCCGGCGTCCGGCGACGGGGATGCGCCCGGCATACGGCACCGAGATGGCGCCGTCGCGCGCGACCACCTGCTCGGGAATGGTGGCGGCCTTGGAGCCGGCGGAGAAGCGGTCGGAGGCGAGCGGCCCGGAGAACAGGCCGCCCGAGCCGGCCTCCCATACGGACACGGCGACGAAATCGCCCACCCCGATGACGGGCTCGAGGGACGGGCGGTGATCGCCGAACGAGGCGAGCAGGCTGTCCAGCGGCCGCCCGCGCAGGGCCTCGACGGTGGCGGCGGTCAGATCCACGAGTTCGTAGCGCGCGAACGTGCCCTCGCTCGTCGACACGTCGGCCCCGTCCACGATGGCGCCCGTCGTCGGGCC
>NZ_LMNG01000033.1 GCF_001423295.1 Methylobacterium sp. Leaf112
TGTAGCCGATCTGACCACCGCCGACGAAGTGTAGCCGATCTGACCACCGCCGACGAAGCCGTCGTTGCTGCGGCCGTTGCCGAAGGCGATCGCCTGGGTGGTGCCCGGACGGACCAGGGTGCTGGCGCCGTTCACGCCGATGACGGTCGGGGCGCTGTTGCTGGAAGCGTCGAAGCCGTAACCGGCGTTGAAACCGGCGTAGAAGCCCGTCCAGGTGAACACCGGCACCGGCACGAACACCGGCGGAGCCGCGCGGCGCGGAAGCTCGAAGCCGTAACCGGCGTTGAAACCGGCGTAGAAGCCCGTCCAGGTGAACACCGGCACCGGCACGAACACCGGCGGAGCCGCGCGGCGCGGAAGGTCGGCGGCGAAAGACGAACCGGCGATCAGGATGCCGGCGAGCGCGGTGGCGCCGCGAAGAATGGATTTCATAGTATGGTCCTCTACCAATTCGCCCCGCCGCTCCTTTTGGATGCATCCGGTGCAGTTCCCCGTCTTTAGTCCAGTCGACCGGAAGAAGCTGTGGCTTTGCGAACACGTCGCTTGCCGGGAAGGCGGCCCCATTGTGGCAGTGCCCGCCTCGATCTTCTGGTAACTCGCCGGGCTAACGCGCGCCAATGGCCAAGGTTCAGCCCTCGACGCGATTCGTTGCATCAAAAGTTCTGCCAGATTGTCGCACCTCGCCCCAAGGTGATCAGACGAGGGTGATGGCCGAGATCAGCCGGCCGTAATCGGCCTCGTGGCGGTGGGTCGCGCGGCGGAAGCTGTAGAAGCGCTCCGCGTCGGCATAGGTGCAGAGCCCGAGACTGGAGGCCTGGACGATGCCGGCCTCGGCCAGGCGGGCGGCGATGAACCCCGGCAGATCGAACTGCGCGTGGTCGGGCCGTTCTCCGGCACCCAGGAACGCTTCGCATCCGGGGGCTTCGACCCGGAAGCGCGCGATGAAGTCGGGGCCGACCTCGTAGGCGGCCTGCGCGATCGTCGGCCCGAGCACGGCGACGATGCCGGACCGGCGCGCGCCCAACCCTTCCATGCCCTGGACCGTCGCCTCGATCACGCCCGTGAGAGCGCCTTTCCAGCCGGCATGGGCGGCGCCGACGACGCCATTCTCCGCGTCGGCGAACAGGACCGGTCCGCAATCGGCCGTGGCGATTCCGAGCGCGAGGCCGCGCACCCGCGTCACCATGGCGTCGGCCTGCGGCCGCGTCGCGTGGGGAATGGGGGCCTCCACCACCACGGCCTTCGCGGAATGAACCTGATACAGGCTGGCGAGGTTCTCCGGGGCCACGCCAAGAGCCGTGCACATCCGGGACCGGTTCTCGGTGACACGCGCCGGATCGTCGGCCGAGCCGAGGCCGCCGTTGAGGGAGGCGTAGAGCCCGTCCGAGACGCCGCCCTCCCGGGTGAAGAAGGCGTGGCGCAGGCCCGGCAGGGCCCGCAATTCTGGGGCTTCGAGGAACATGGTCGTTGGCTCCGGCGACGGGGAGGCCTCGATACCCTGTTCCGGACAGCGCGACGACCATCCCGGCATTCGCCGGGTGCCACCCCAAGCATCCGAGCTGCCCGTAACGGTTCGCGCGCCGAATTTCACACTTCGTTAAGCATATTTTGATCGGATGCTCGCGAAAGCCGAGGACACATCCGATGTCGGAACCCGCCCGCCAATTCCCGCCCAACGATCAGCCGGGTCGTCCCCAGCCGGGTCCGCTCCGGGATTGGCTCGCCGCGATGAAGGCGGTGACGGCCACCCAGGCGGCGCAGGCCTCGCGCCCCCCCGGCATGCCGCAGCCCGTCGAAGAGGTGGCCGAGCCGCAGGCCGAGGCCCCGGCCTGGACCCCCCGCGTCGTCGCACCGAGCGCGGCGACGCCGGCGCCCCTCGTCGATTCTGAGACCGATCTCTCGGACCTGATGGCCGAGAACCTGATGCTGAAGGCCAAGCTGAAGGTCGAGTTCGAGCGCTACGACAGCCTCCAGGCAGTCCTGGCGGACGAGCTGCGGGGCCTGCGTGGCCATGTCGAATCCGAAATGCAGGCCCTCGACGAGGTCCGCGCCGAGCGCGATCAGCTCAAGGCCCTCACGGCCGCCGCCGCCAGCGAAATGCGCGAGATGCGCACCAAGATCAACGCTAACGCCGAGGAGCTCGCTCAGGCCCGCTCGGAGCGGGATCTCTGGATGGCCCGGGCCGAGACCCTGGCCCAGCCCTTGTTCCAGCGTCGCTGAACCGACATCCAAGGCAAAGCCGCAGGCTCGTCTTCAGGCAGGCCGCAGGCGCGCCAGACAGGCCGAAGGCCCGCCCCTTTCGGGGCGGGCCTTCCATTGCCGGACCACTCGTTGTCCGGCCGATCCCTTGTTCTTCCCGCCGAGGCGCTAGTAGGCAGCGCCGGAGGCGACGGTCCAGGTCAGGGTGGCCGGGGAGAGCGGCTGATGACAATGAGACACTGGATCACCTCCTTTCGTTCGTTGCGACTGAGGGCAAGGTAGGGGTCGGATCGGGGTTTGAAAAGGGCCCCGGTTGCGCCCTTCCGCCGCTCCCCTCCAGACCCGGGCGGGCCGAGGTGGACTTGAAGTCGACTGGCCACGGCGAGGCCCCAAGTCTAAGACGCTGGCACCCGCCCGGGAGGGCGTGCCCGGAACCCGCCATGTCCGCCAGCCCCAGCCCGCGCGCTCCGGCGCCCGACGAGGCCGCCCTCGATCCCGATGCCATGCGTCAACCGCTCGGCGACGCGTGGTACTGCGTCGCTCGCTCCGACGGTCTGAAGCCCGGCAGCCTCAAGGCGGTGGAACTCAACGGCGAGCAGATCGTCCTCGGCCGTGACACCGCCGGAGCCGCCTTCGCACTCCGGGATCGCTGCCCCCACCGCGGCATGGCCCTGTCGAAGGGCCGCTTCGACGGCGGCGCCCTGACTTGCCCGTTCCACGGCTGGCGCTTCGGCACCGACGGGCGCTGCCGCGACGTGCCGACCCTGTCCTCCTCCGACGCCGCCGATTTTTCGAGAATCGCGGTGCAGCGCTTCCCCGTCCGCGAGAGCGCGGGCTTCGCCTGGGTCAATTCGTATCTTGGGAGCCCGTCCGGCACCGACGTGCCGGCCCTGCCCGAACTCGGGTTCGAGGCCGCCGGCCGTGTCGTCATCGAACTCGTGGTCGAGGCCTCGTTCGATCTCACCACCTTGAGTCTCGTCGATCCCGGCCACGTCGCGTTCGTGCACGATTCCTGGTGGTTCCGCCCGTCGAAGGAACTGCGCGAGAAGGTGAAGACCTTCACGCCGACGCCGCACGGCTTCACCATGACGAGCCACGCCACCACCACGAGTTCGCCGGTCTATCGGCTGCTCGGCGGCGCCCCGGCGGTGGAGATCGAGTTCCGCCTGCCCGGCGTGCGGCTGGAGCGGATCGTGGCGGGGGCCAAGCGCGTGGCGAACTACACCTTCGCCACGCCGCTCACCCACAACCGCACCCTGCTGACCAACGCCCTGTACTGGAACATGCCGGCGCTGAACCTGCTGAAGCCCGTGGCCCGCCCGCTGATGCGCCAGTT
The DNA here is from genome assembly GCF_001423295.1 of Methylobacterium sp. Leaf112. Taxonomy (GTDB): domain Bacteria; phylum Pseudomonadota; class Alphaproteobacteria; order Rhizobiales; family Beijerinckiaceae; genus Methylobacterium. The sequence continues at coordinate 3,536 of NZ_LMNG01000033.1, forward strand.
CCTGACCCAGGACCAGCAGGTGCTCCAGCATGCCCAAGCCGGCCTCGACCGGAAGCCCACCATGGTGCTGTTCGGCCAGGGCGATCTGCCCTCGCAATGGTACTTCCGCCTGAAGCGCGAGGCCCTCGCCGCCGCCCGCGAGGGCCGGCCGTTCCACAATCCTCTGGCGACGCAGGAACTGCGCTGGCGCTCCTGAACCGCAGCGTGGCCGCTTGAACGGCCGCGTGCACCAGCCATCTCGGGTGGATGAAGCGCAACGATCTGATCACGGCCCTCAGCGCCGCCACGGTGATGACCCTCGGGGGCGTCGGCTATGCGGCGCACAAGCGCACGCGCAACCCGTATTACCGGGGGCCGAAGAGCGATCATTTCGACGGCCTGCGCTTCCACGGGCCGGACCAGCCCGCCGACAAGGATCTCTCGGACATCGCCCGCTGGCGCCGCCGGCGCGGCATCGACAGTCCGGTGCGGGCCCTGTGGCCGAAGCACCATCCGAGCCCGTTCCGAGACCGGCCGCCCGAGCGGTTCGCGGGACTGCGCGTCACCCTCATCGGGCACGCAAGCTACCTGTTCCAGGTGGCGGGGCGCAACATCCTGGTCGACCCGGTCTACGCGAACCGGGCCAGCCCGGTGCGGTTCGCGGGCCCCAAGCGCGTCAACCCGCCCGGCATCGCCTATGCCGATCTCCCGCCCATCGACGTGGTCCTGATCACCCACAACCACTACGACCACCTCGACGGCCCCACCGTCGCGCGCCTGTGGCAGGCGCATCAGCCGCTCATCCTGGCGCCGCTGGGCAACGACGCGATCCTGCGGGCCTACGACGACACCATGCATGTGGAGACCCGCGACTGGGGCGAAGCGATCGACCTCGGCGGCGGCCTCACGGTGCATGTCACGCCGGCCAATCACTGGTCGGCGCGCGGGCTCAACGACAAGCGCATGGCTTTGTGGTGCTCGTTCGTGCTGACGACGCCGGTGGGCGTGCACTACCATTCGGGCGACACCGGATTTCGCGGCGGGGCGATCTTCGCCGAGGCCCGCACCCGGTTCGGGCCGCCGCGCCTCGCCACCCTGCCCATCGGCGCCTACGAGCCGCGCTGGTTCATGCGCGACCAGCACATGGACCCCGCCGAGGCGGTGGCGGCCGGCCTGCTCCTCGGCGCCGACCAGATGATCGGCCACCATTGGGGGAGCTTCCAGCTCACCGACGAGGGGATCGAGCAACCCGTCGAGGCCCTGGCGGTGGCGTGCGCCGAGAACGGGATCGCGCCGGAGCGCTTCCGGGCGTTCCGGCCGGGCGAGGTCTGGCAGGGCTGACGCCCTGCCACCTTACAGGACGAACCGGCTGACGCCCTGCTGCCTCACAGGATGAACCGGCTGACGCCCTACCGCCTCACAGGATGAACCGGCTCAGGTCCGCATTCGCCGCCAGGCTCTCGACCCGCGCGCGGACGTAGGCGGCGTCGATGGGCACGGTCTCGCCGGACCGGTCGGTGGCGGTGAACGAGATTTCGTCGATGACGCGCTCCAGCACCGTCTGGAGGCGGCGGGCGCCGATGTTCTCCACCGAGTTGTTCACGTCCACCGCGACCTTGGCCAGGGCATCCACCGCGTCGTCGCTGAATTCGAGGGTCACGCCCTCGGTCTGCATCAGCGCCACGGTCTGCTTCAGCAGGCTCGCCTCCGTGGTGGTGAGGATCTGCTTGAAGTCCTCCACCGTGAGGGGCTGCAGCTCGACGCGGATCGGCAGGCGCCCTTGCAATTCCGGCAGGAGGTCGGACGGCTTCGAGACGTGGAAGGCGCCGCTGGCGATGAACAGGATGTGGTCGGTCTTCACCGGCCCGTGCTTCGTCGCCACCGTGGTCCCCTCGATCAACGGCAGCAGATCGCGCTGCACGCCCTCGCGGGACACGTCGGCGGACGAGCGACCCTCCTTGGCGCAGATCTTGTCGATCTCGTCGAGGAAGACGATGCCGTTGTCCTCGACCTCGCGGATCGCCTCCTGGGTGAGGGATTCGGTGTCGACGAGCTTGTCGGATTCCTCGGCCAGCAGGGGCGCGTAGGCCTCCTTCACGGTCATCCGCCGGGGCTTGCCCTTCTGGCCGCCGAGCGCCTTGCCGAGCATGTCGCCGAGGTTGACCGCGCCCATGGACGCACCCGGCATGCCCGGGATCTCGAACATCGGCAGGCCGCCGGACGGGTTGCCGCTGAGTTCGATCTCGACCTCCTTGTCGTCGAGTTCGCTCGCCCGCAGCTTCTTGCGGAAGCTGTTGCGGGTGGCCTGACCGGAGGTAGGGCCGACCAGGGCATCGAGGATGCGGCCCTCGGCCGCCGCCTCGGCCTTGGCCTTCACGGCGCGGCGCTTCTCCTCGCGCTTCAGGCCGATGCCGACCTCGACGAGGTCGCGCACGATCTGCTCCACGTCGCGGCCGACATAGCCGACCTCGGTGAACTTCGTGGCCTCGATCTTGAGGAACGGCGCGCCGGCCAGGCGCGCGAGGCGGCGGGCGATCTCGGTCTTGCCGCAGCCGGTGGGGCCGATCATCAGGATATTCTTCGGCGCGACCTCTTCGCGCAAAGGACCGGTCAATTGCTGGCGGCGCCAGCGGTTGCGCAGCGCGATGGCGACGGCGCGCTTGGCGTCGGCCTGGCCGACGATGAAGCGATCGAGTTCCGAAACGATCTCGCGGGGGGAGAAACTGGTCATCACGCTCCGATCGGGTGCGGCAGCCGGGCTGCCCAGGGGCGGGGGAGGGCGCGCAGGATTCGGGCCCGCAGGGGATGCCAGCCGGCGCTCAGAAGAAGGATGAAGGTGCCGAGGGCGAGGAGCGCCAAGGGCAGAACGTTGCCCGTGATTCCGATCTCACGCAGGAGGGCGTCGAACGAAAGGCCGGCATAGACCAGGCTCGACACGAGAATCGCCCGCCGGTCCGTCACGAGGGCAACGCAGGCTAACCCAAGGACGACGGCGAGAATTGGAAAGGCCAAGCCGACTTGTGAGGTGTTACCCTTCGCGACAGCGCTGAGTACCGGATGGACGATCATCGGGGCCGCAAGGAGGTGGAGCCAGAAGGCGATGTCGGTCCGGCGCGTCAACCGCCGGGGATCCGACAGGTCGAAACGCATCGCTAGCGCAAAGGTCCCGAGGCCCGCGGCACTCAGGAGCCAGGGCAGCCGGTCGTAGGCGAAGAACGGATCGACGGCGGCGACGAGACCAAGCAGCAGGCCGATCAGGGCCGCCGTTCCCGCCGCGATGGTGATGGGCACCCTGAAGCGCCAGTAATGCAGCCCCACGAGAAGCAGCGTGACGAGGCCGGCACCAATCAACGGCCGCGCTTCCGGATGACCGCGAAACACGAGATCGAACAACGTCGTCCCCCGTGAGGCCTCCGTATCCGGATCGACCAGTGCGAAGCCGGCGGCGTTATAGGTCGCCAGTGCGAAGACCACGAGTAGGACGATGCTCGGCAAGGCCATGCGTCTGCGTCGCGTGAAGAACTCCGCGAGCACCCAGGCCTCGAGGGCGACTAGACCGTAACCGCCGACCGGCCCCAGCCGATCTATCCCGAGATAACCGGTGGTGCCGAAGAACAGTACGAGGCCAAGGGTCACAAAGATATCGGCGAACCCCGTGACGAAGCGCAGGCGCTCGTCGTCGCGGGGCTCGTCCTGGGCGGCGACGTCCTCGCGCGCCAATCGGTCGAGGGCCAAGGCCTGATCGTCGGTGATGATCCCGCGTGCCACCCCGGCGCGCAGGAGCACCGCATGATTCGGCAGCGGGCCGTCGCCCGGGAGGGCGAGGGCGGAGGCGGTCGGGGGCTGTTCCACGCTGCCGACTTAAGCGCGCCGGGGCTGCCTTACCAGGGTGCGGCCGGGCTCACGCCGCCCGGACGCGGGCTCACGCCGCCCGGACGCGGGGTCAGGCCGCCCGGATGGTGCCGACGAAGCCCGTGACCTCGCCGTCGAGGGTGGTGGTCTGGCGCGCGAGTTCGGCCGCCGCGCCGAGGACCCGGGCCGCGCCCGTGCCGACTTCGGCCGCGGCGGCGCGCACCTGCCCCATGGTCCGGGTCACCTCCTGTGTGCCGTGGGCGGCGTCGGAGATGCTGCGGGCGATGGCCTGGGTGGCGGTCTGCTGCTCCTCGACGGCGGCGGCCACCCCCTGGGCGATGCCGTGGACGCTGCCGATGGTGGTCCCGATCTCCGCGATGGCCTCGACGGTCTCGCGGGTCGCGGCCTGGATCGTGGCGATCTGGGCGGTGATCTCCTGTGTCGCCTGGGCGGTCTGGGACGCCAGGTCCTTCACCTCGGCGGCGACCACGGCGAAGCCGCGCCCGGCCTCGCCGGCACGGGCCGCCTCGATGGTGGCGTTGAGGGCGAGAAGATTGGTCTGGCCGGCGATGTTCGAGATCAGGGCAACGACATCGCCGATGCGGGCGGCGCTGCCGGCAAGCACGTCGACCCGCGCATGGGTGCGCCGGGCGCTCTCCACGGCGCCGGCGGCGGCGGCCGAGGTGTGCGCCACCTGCTGGCCGATGGCGTCGGCGGTGGCGGCGAGTTCCTCGGTCGCCGCCGCCACCGCCTGGACGTTGAGGGCGGTGGCATTGGCCGCCTGCATGACGGCGCTCGACTGGGCGTCGGCGTGCTCGGCGTTGCGGGCCATCGTCCGGGCGGTCTCCTCCAGAGCGGCGGCCGCCCCCGACAGGGTGCCGACGAGGCCGCCGACGCTGCCCTGGAACCGATCGGCGAGGTCGACCCGATCGGCCCGGCGCCGCGCGCTCGCATCCGTGGAGGCCCGGTCCCCATCGATCCGCAGGGTCTCGGCCTGCCGCATGGCGGTGGCGAACACCGCCATGCTGCGCTGGATGTCGCCGATCTCGTCGCGGCGCGGCGTCATGGCGGCGAGCTGGTGATCGCCTTCGGACAGGCGCCGGATCGCGGCGGCGACGCCCACCAGGGGGCGGGCGATCTGGCTGTTGCCGACGCCGACGCCGATGAGCAGGCAGGCGAGGGGCCCACCGATCGCGAGGGCGACGAGGAGCACGATGCGCTGATCGTAGAGGCTGTCGGTGGCGCGCTCGATGGCGGTGAGGCGGGACAGGCTGTCGGCCACCAGGGCGTCGATGCTGTCCTGGTAGGCCTGCCGATTGGCGCGGTTCGCTTCCGTGAAGCCCTGGTCGGCGGCGGCCTTCGGCGAGACCTCGGTGCCGAGGCGCGCGGTCTCGAGGCGCAGCGGCGTGAAGGCGGCGGCCCCTTCGGCCACCCTGGCGAACAGCGCCTCCTCGGCCGGCGTGAGGCGGGCCGGCCAGGCCGCCAGGACCGCGTTCATGTCCGTGAGGTTCTGGCGCAGGCGCGCGGCGTATTTCACCGCATCGGCGGTGTCCTTGGCGGCGTAGATCCCACGGGACTCGAGGGCGATGGTGGTCACGTGGCGGTTGAGCCGGGCGGCGTCGAGGGCGCGTTGGGTCGCGAGACGCCCCTGCTCGATGGCGGTGTCGAACGCCCGCAGGGTGAAGACCCCGACGCCCGCCACGAGAAGCGTCACCGCGCTGCAGGCGATGACGAACGCCAGAATCTTCGCCCTGATCCGCATGATCTTCGACTCCCCAGAACAGCTTTTCCCGTCAGTTTGGGGGGATTTTCGGAAAGGTTCGTTAATCGTACGAGACTTCGCTCAGTCGATCATGCATCCAAAGCCTCGATGACGAGACTGTGATTCGTGTAGACGCAGATTTCGGCCGCGATCCCCATCGCCCGCCGGACGATGGTTTCTGCGTCGTGCTGTCCATCTTCGAGGGCGCGGGCGGCGGCAAGGGCGTAGTTGCCACCCGAACCGATGGCCATGACGCCGTGCTCCGGCTCGAGGACATCGCCGGACCCCGAGAGCAGCAGGCTGACCTCGCGGTCGGCGACCAGCATCATGGCTTCGAGGCGGCGCAGGTAGCGGTCCGTGCGCCAATCCTTGGTGAGCTCGACGCAGGCGCGGGTGAGCTGGCCCGGATACTGTTCGAGCTTGGCTTCCAGCCGTTCGAACAGCGTGAAGGCGTCGGCCGTGGCGCCGGCGAAGCCGCCGATCACCGCGCCCTTGGCCAGCCGCCGCACCTTGCGGGCGTTGCCCTTCACGATGGTCTGGCCGAGGCTGACCTGACCGTCGCCGCCGATGACGACGCGCCCGCCCTTGCGCACCATCAGGATCGTCGTCGCGTGCATCTGCGGCGGGCCGCCGGATTCGTGTGTCAAAGGGGCTCTCCCGTGTGCGTGTCCGGCCGGGAGATAGGTCGTCGGGCCGCCGGGCGCCAACCGGGGACGGGATCAGGCCGGCGTCCCGCCCTTCGGCAGCATCCGGGCGAAGGCCGCGACGCAGGCCGGGTCGAAATGCGAGCCCGCGTTGGCCAGGATGTGGTTGAGGGCTTCCCGCTCGCTCCAGGCCTTCTTGTAGGGCCGGTCGGAGGTGAGGGCGTCGAACACGTCGGCGACGGCGACGATGCGGCCCGACAGGGGAATCGCCTCGCCCGCGAGGCCCGCCGGGTAGCCGCTGCCGTCCCAGCGCTCGTGATGCGTGGCGGCGATCTCGGCGGCGCGCTGCATGAGGAGGGACGACGAACCCTCGAGGATGCGCCGGCCGCGCTCGGCGTGGCGCTCCATCTCGGTGCGCTCTTCGGGCGTCAGGGGGCCGGGTTTCAGCAGGATGGTGTCCGGCACGCTGATCTTGCCGACGTCGTGCATGGTCGAGGCGAGGCTGAGCTGCTCGACCTCGGCGTCGGGCAGGTCGAGGCCGCGGGCGATGAGGGCGACGAGCCCGGCCACCCGCGCGACGTGGTTGCCGGTCTCGTTGTCGCGATGCTCGGCGGCCTTCATCAGCATCAGTACGATCTCGCGCTCGCGGGCGGCGATGAGGGCGGTGGCCGCCTTGACCTCGCGGTCGAGCCAAGCGGCGCGCTCCCGTTCTCCGATGCGGGCGCGGTTGAGGGCGAGCAGGTTCGACACCCGCGCGCGGATCTCGATGGGGTCGAAGGGCTTGGCCAGGAAATCCGTGGCGCCGGCCTCCAGGGCCTCCCGGCGCAGGCTGCGCTGGTCGAGGCTCGTCACCATCACCACCGGAACGTGCTCGAAGCCCGGCACGGCGCGGGCGGCGCGGATGAACGCGACGCCGTTCATGCCCGGCATGTCGTAATCCGAGATCGCCAGCCCGATGGCGTCGGCATTGGCGGCGACGAAGGCCAGGGCGTCCGCCGGCCGCGTGAAGTCGCGCACGGTGCAGTCCGGAATCGTCCGGATGGCCTCGGCCATCAGCATGTTGTTCAGGGGGGCGTCGTCGAGGACGAGAACGAACATCGCGTGGCCTTGAGATCCCGGACCGCCATCGTACGCCCGGGGGCCGAGCCCCCGCCGTGCCGTGCGGCCGCGCTCGTTTTCTGGACTATCGGCGCCGTCTTGGCTGCCCGTCGCGTGCCACAGGGTGAATGAAATCTTCCGGCCGGCGCCATTTCGCTTCACCGGACGGGCCTCAGGGCGGACAGGGCAGCCCACCCGGCAGCACGATCTCGGGGCTTTCGCTGGCGTAGCGCCGGCCGTAGCGCACGGGCCACAGGGTCTTGCGCACGAGGTCGAGGCCCGACACCGCGTCCCGGAACACGCCCGGCCCCGAGACTGGCCGGTAGGTGCTGGTGATCTCGACGAGGATGAGCCGGGTGCCGGCGGGCTGGGTCGCCTCGGCGTCGCTCACCGGCGCCGGGGCCTCGGGCGCGCGCAGGGGCGAACCGGACGCCGCCGCGCTCGAGCACACCCGCAGGGGCCCGGGCTCGGTGCCGCCGGGGACGCCGACGGCGCTGATGGTGATGCGGACCCCGTCGGCGGCGTAGGGCGCGAGAACGATGGCGGCCGCCCGGAAGATGTCCTCGACCTCCGCCGAGGTCGGACGGGTGCGCTGGGAAAGGGTATCGCCGATGGTGCGGGACAGGATGTCGAGCTTGCGCGCGTGGCGCAGGACGTTGGTGATCTCGACGGTGCCGAAGTAGAGCAGCAGCAGGACCGGGATCAGGAGGGCGAACTCGACGATGGCCACGCCGTCGCGTTGCCCGGCGAGGCGACGCGCTGCGCTCCGTGCGGCCCGGCTCAGCATCCGCTCGCGACGGGGGAATTGCCTTCGAGCTGGATCACCGCCGCCGCATTGATGAGGCGGCTGCCGTCTCGGAACTGGCCCGGGGCGATCCCGAAGGGCTGGAACGTGTGCTGGGCCAGCGCCGCCTGGACCACGACGACGCTGCCCTTCAGCAGGCACCCGTGCTGGGTCCCGAAGCCCGGCCGCCAGTCCTTCGTGGCGGCATCGACCGGAGAGGCGCGGTCGACGCTGGCGAAGCTGTCGTAGGCAGCGACATCGACCTTGAGGGCGTCGCATTTCACGAAGGGAGCGACCTGCCGGCACAGCTCCGTGCGGACCCCGTCGAGGGGCGAGCCGCCCGAGCCGTCGGCGCGGACGTAGAATTGCCGCATCGCGCTGTCGAGGCCGTTGTCGAGGGAGGCCGTGATCCAGTGCACGAGGGCGTTCTCGAGGACGAACAGAATGACCACGAAGAGCGGGACGATCACCACGGCGAACTCGACGGCCGCGGCCCCGCCCGTGTCCCGGCGCAACCGCCCGGCCAGACCCCGGACTCGCCGATGCGCCCCGATGGGACGTGTCTCGCCCGCGTGCCCGGCCTCCGTTGCATCCGGAGCCGCGCAGCTTCGTGTTCGGCGATGAGCGGCGGGCGGAAACACGGGCGTGAGGGGAACCTTCGCGCGGCGCGACGGCGACACGCTCGCAACGGGATCGCATGGCGGCGGTTAATTCACCGTGTGCGCCAGCATCGATCCGCCGACGATAACGTGTTCGTTATCCGATAACCTTAAAATTTATCAGGATAGATGTTCGAAGTTGTCTCGCCTCGGCGGCGCAACTTCGCGAGGTTTATTCAATCTCAACCGGTCCGTGCCCATTCCTAGGCATGGGAGCTGAAAGATGAGCCGGTCGTTCGCCGAATTCGCCAGGGACAAGCGCGGCGGCATCGTGTTGATCTTCGCGCTGCTGCTTCCCGTCGTGACGGGGATGAGCGCCGCGGCCGTGGAATACGGGTCCCTGGTCAAGCGCCGGTCCGAGCTCCAGCGCGCGGCCGACAGCGGCGCCATCGCGGGCGTCAACCAGTTCAAGCTCGCCAACACCGACGATGCCAGCGCGGTCCGCACCGCCATCGCCATGGCCCGCGCCCAGGCCGGGAATCAGCGTCCCGTCGCGGCGGCGGCGGAGGTGGTGGGTACGCATTCCGGCGTGCGCGTCACCCTCTCGGAGACCATCGTCCTCACCCTCGGCCGGCTCCTGAACCTGCCGAGCCTGGACGTCCGGGTCCAGTCGACGGCCAAGCTCGCCGGCACCACCCGCCTGTGCCTCCTCGCCCTGGACGGCCTGTCCATGGGCGCGTTCCACCTCGAGAGTGCCGCGCGGATCACCGCCTCGGATTGCTCGCTCTACTCGAACTCGATCAATCCCGCCGGCATCCAGGGCGAGAACGCCGCCGTGGCGCAGGCCATCTCGATCTGCTCGGCCGGCGGCTATGCCGGCCGGGCGAACTTCTCACCCCAGCCCGCCACGGGCTGTCCGGTCATGCGCGACCCCCTCGCGCACCTCCCGGCTCCGAGGATCGAGCCGTGCCTCGACCTCGGGAGCCTGCTCAACCCGAAGAAGTACGTCGAGGACCCCGACAATCCGGCCTACGGCAAGAACATCGTCACCACCGTGGCGACCCTGAATCCGGGAACCTATTGCGGCGGCCTCCACATCACCAAGGGCGCGACGGTGACGCTCCGGCCGGGGGTCTACGTGATGAAGGACGGGCCCCTGGTGGTCGACAAGAAGAGCTCCCTGGAGGGGGTCAACGTCGGCTTCTACTTCACCGGCCCGCGGGCGGGCCTGCTGTTCGACGAGAAGAGCGTCATCAGCCTCACCGCGCCCAAGGAAGAGCCCATGCGCGGATTGCTGTTCTTCGAGGAGCGGAACCTCGTCGCCGAGGCCGTGTCCAGCTCCCTCGTCGGCTCCCTCCTCGGGGGCGTCGGCGGCGTCGTCAACGGCGTCGGCAGTCTCGCCACGGGTGTGGTCGGCCTCGTGGTGGAACTCCCGCCGCCGCTGGGCGGCAAGGGCAAGCCGAAGCCGCCGCCCGGCGGGCCGCTGCCGTTGCGCGAATACCGCATTATCAGCGACGAGGCGCGGACCCTGCTCGGCACCATCTACCTGCCCTCGGGTCGGCTCATCATCGATTCGAAGAGGCCGGTGGCCGATCAATCCGCCTACACGGTGATCATCGCCCGGCTCATCAACCTGTACGACGGCCCCAACCTCGTCCTCAACGCCCGGTACGGCGCCACCGACGTTCCGGTGCCCCGGGGCGTCGGCCCGAGTTCGGCCAACACGGAGCTGTCGCAGTGACCGTGCCGCATGCGCCCGCCCGGCGCCTGCCCGTGTTCCGCTCCCTCGCGGGGCGGCTGGCGCTGGCGGTGTTCGCGTCCGTCGCCCTCGCCCTCGCGGCGGCGGCGGCGTTCAACCTGTGGCAGGAGGTCCATCGCTACGCTGAGGCCAAGCGCGACGCCCTCTCGACCATCGCGCAGGTCTTCGCCGCGTCGAGCGCCCGGGCCGTCTCCGAGGGCGATGCCGCGGAGGCGACGCGCACGCTCAGCGCCATCGCCCGCCGGCCCGACCTCGTCTACGCGGGCATCGAGCGCCCGGACGGCTCGACCCTGGCGGACCAGGGGCTCGCCATCCGCCTCGACAGCGACATCGACCTCGATGCCGGCGGCTCGCCCCTGTGGCTGCTCGGCAGCCGGACCGCGCAGGTGCGCGTCGCGATCCTGCATGCCGGCCTCACCGTCGGCACCCTCGTGCTCGTCGCCGACACCACCGACCTGATCGACCGGCTCCTCACGATCCTGAAGGCGTCGGCTCTGGCCTCGGCCCTGGCGCTGGCCCTCGGCCTCGCCGTCTCGTACGGCCTGCACCGCTCCATCACACAGCCCATCGCCGAACTCGCCGCCACCATGGACCGGGTCCGCGCGGCCGAGGATTACGGCGAGGTCGCCCGCATCGTGCGCGACGACGAGGTCGGCGTGCTGGCCCGCACCTTCAACACCCTGCTGGCCACCGTGCGCGAGCGCGGCGACCGCCTCGCCCGCCACATGGAGCGCCTGGAAAGCGACATCGCCGCGCGCACGGCCGACCTGCACGAGGCCAAGGAGGCGGCCGAAGCCGCCAACGGCGCGAAATCGTCCTTCCTCGCCACCATGAGCCACGAGATCCGCACGCCCCTGAACGGCATGCTGGTGATGGCGGAACTGCTCGCCGCCGCCGACCTGCCCGACCGGCAGAAGCGCTACGCCGAGGTCATCGCCCGTTCGGGCCAGAATCTGCTGGCCATCATCAACGACATCCTCGATTTCGCGAAGGTCGAGGCCGGCAAGATCGACCTCGAGCGCATCGCACTCGCGCCCGCCGAGATCGTCGATACGGTGGTGTCGCTGTTCGCCGAGAAGGCCCGCGAAGCGAACCTCGATCTCGCGGCCTTCATCGCGCCCGACGTGCCCCGTCAGATCGTCGGCGATCCCGTGCGCCTGGGGCAGATCCTCTCGAACTTCGTCAACAACGCCCTGAAATTCACGCCGCAAGGCCACGTGCTGGTGCGCCTCGAACGGGTCGGCCCGGACCGCCTGCGCCTCAGCGTGCGCGACACCGGGATCGGCATTCCCGCGTCGAAGGTCGGCACCATCTTCTCGGCCTTCTCGCAGGCCGACCAATCCACCACACGCCGCTTCGGCGGCACCGGCCTCGGCCTCTCCATCGCCCACCGCCTCGCGCTGGCCATGGGCGGCACCATGGGGGTCGACAGCGTCCTGGGCGAGGGCTCGACCTTCTGGGCCGAACTCCCCCTGGAGGCCGTGGACGATGCGGTTAGGGCAGATCGGCGCGCCGACGGCACCCCGGCATTCGTCGTCGTGGCGCATGCGGGCGCCGCCAGCGTCGCGAGCCTGTGCGAGCGCCTGGTCGCGGCCGGCTTCGTGCCGGTCGCCGCCGATGCGCCGCAGGCCGCGACCGCCCACTGGATCGCCGATGCGGCCGATCTCGTCGCCCTCGGTCGCCGTCCGTCGGCGACGGGCCGGGTGCTCGCCATCGCCCGCATGGGCGATCCGGCCGCCGGCACGGTGCTGGGGGCGGGCTTCGCCGACGACCTCCTCCGCTGGCCCGTGGTCCAGGACGAATGGGACCGGGCCCTCGGCGCCCTGGCCAGCGGCGCCCCCTTCGCCGCAGCGGCGCGGACCGCGCTCGCCGGTGCCGCCCTGGCGCAGTTCCCCGGCGCGCGGGTGCTGGTGGCCGACGACAGCGCCGTCAACCGCGAGGTCGCCTGCGCGGCCCTGGCACGCTGCGGCATCACGCGGATCGTCACGGTGGTCGACGGGCGCGAGGCCGTGGAGGCGTGCCGCGCGCAGGCGTTCGATCTCGTCCTCATGGACGGCAGCATGCCGGTGCTCGACGGCTACGACGCCGCCCGCGCGATCCGGGCCGAAGAGGCTTCGTCCGGCCGGCGCATCCCCATCGTGGCGCTCACCGCCCACGTGATCGGCGCGGCGGCCGAGGCCTGGCGCGACGCCGGCATGGACGGGACCCTGACCAAACCCTTCACCCTGGCGGCCCTCGCCGCGATGCTGTCGCGCGTTCTCGATCCCGCTGGGATGGGTTGCGATGCAATCGCGCCCGATGACCCCGGTGCCGAGCCCGATGGCCTCCTCGACGACGAGGTGGTGAACGGCCTCGTCGAAATGGCACTATCCGCCGGCAGCGGGTTCGCCGAGCGCATCGTCGCCCTCTACGCCGAGCACGCCCCCGTCGCCCTGGCGGAGATCGCGGCGGCTTGCGCGGCGGGCGACGCGCCCGCGCTCGCCAGTGCGGCCCACAGCCTCAAGTCCATGAGCCTCAACATCGGCGGCCGGGCCCTGGCGGCACGCCTTGCCGTCCTGGAGGAGGACGCCCGCTCGGGCGGTGTCCCGCCCGACGCCGAGACCCTGGCGACCATCGAAATCCTGACCACCGACACCCTGGCGGCGATCACCGAGCGGATGCGGGTACCGGCGCCGTCGGGACCGGATTCCGTCGCTGCGTGAAGCGCATCGGCGTCAGTTGCGACGCTCGACACCCGCATGGACCGACGCGTGGCTTGGCGGCTGGGCCGCCACCCGCAAGGCATGCCTCGCCGATCTCCGGGCCAGACCACGGGCTTCGTCCAACAGGTCCTGGAAGACCGCCGATCCTTCGCTGGCGATCCGTTGCTCGCTGCAGAGCTCCACGGCATGGCAGGCATTCGAGAGCGCGAGGAAACCCAGCGTGCCGGCGGACGACACACAGGTATGCGCTTCGAAGCGCAGCTGATCCCGGTCCGCCGCGGTCTCCCCGGCCGTGGTGAAGCGCGCGTCCAGTTCCTCGGCGAGCATCCCCAGGGCGTCGTGGACGGGCCCACGGCCGATCACGCCGATCATGGCGTCGTAGGCGCTTCGGTCGAGCAGGCTCAAATCCTCGCCGCTCCGATCGACGCCCGTGGCAAGCGGGTCGGATCGGGTCGTCCGGGCCGGCGCCCGCGACAGCCACTGATCGATGATGCGATAGAGGTCCGCCCGGGCGAAGGGCTTTCCCACGTGATCGTCCATGCCGGCTGCCCGGAACATCCGGATCTGGTCCGGCAGCACGTTGGCGGTCATCGCCAGGATGGGGATCGTGGTCGCTTCGGCCCCGAGCGCACGGATGTGCCGGGTCGCCGTCATGCCATCCATACCCGGCATCTGCACGTCCATCAGGATCAGATCGTAGCACCCTTCGGCCACGGCGCGGATGGCGGAGGCTCCGTCCGCAACGATCTCGACGGCATGGCCCGCGACCTCGAGGACCGCCCGGGCGAGGTCCTGGTTGATCCGGTTGTCCTCCACGAGGAGGATCCGCCCGGGCCGCTGCGCGATGGGGGGGCAACTGGCGCGCGGCGCCGACGGTTCGCCGGTCCCGAGCGGCAGTGTCAGGGCGAACCAGAACCTTGCACCCATGCCCTCCTCGGAGCGGACGCCGATCTCGCCGCCCATGAGGTCGACCAGCTGCTTGCAGATGGCAAGGCCGAGGCCGCTCCCACCGAAGTTCCGCTCGATGGAGCCGTCGATCTGCGAGAAGCGCTGAAACAGGCGATCCTGCTTCGCGCGGGCGATGCCGATCCCCGTATCCTCCACGCTGAAGCGCAGGCGCTCGCCGGTTTCCCCGGTACCCTCGTACTGGGCATTGAGTGTCACGGAGCCGTGCGCCGTGAACTTGATCGCGTTGTTCAGGAGGTTCAGCAGGACCTGCCGGAGGCGCGCCTGGTCTCCGTTCAGGCTTGGGGGCAAAGCGGAGTCGATCATCGCCCTGACATCCAGGCCTTTCTGGTCCGCGGAGCCTCGAACGATGCTGAGGCAGTTGTCGATCAGCACCCGTGGATCGAAAGCCTGCCGGTCCAGCACGACGGCTCCGGCCTCGACCTTCGAGAAGTCCAGGATGTCATTGACGATCGTCAGCAACGCCGACCCGGAGGTGCGTACGAGTTCGGCCTGGTGCCGGAGGTCCGGGGGAAGCCGATCCGAGGCGATCATCACGTCGGTGAAGCCGATGATCGCATTCAGGGGCGTCCGGATCTCATGGCTCATGGAGGCCAGGAACTCGGTCTTGGCGAGGCTCGCCCGCTCGGCCGCCCGCTTGGCCGTTTCGGCATCATGCGTCCGGGCGGCGACCCGCTCGCTCAGGGTGGCGTTCAATCCGCGCAGCTCCGTCTCGCTCGCCCGAAGCGCCCGCTCGGCGGCATCGCGCGCGGTGTCGTCCCGAAGCGTCATGACGGCGCCGATCTGCCGTCCGTCACGGGTCAGCAGCGGCCGGGCGCTGCCGATGCCCAGCACTTCGGTGTCGTCCGGCCGCCGGACCCGCCAGCGGGCATCCAGGACCGTCTCGCCCCGGACGGCACGTGCCAGGGGCAGGTTCTGCGAATCGTAGGGCGCACCGTCCTCGGTGAAGACGCGGTAGGCGTCGCTGTACTGATCGGGCGTCACGTCGAGATGGACCGTCCCGAGAATCCTGCCCGCTGCTTCGTTGACGAGGGTGATGCGGCCGTTGCCGTCGGTGACGATGACCCCCTCGACGAGTTGGCCCAGGATGGCATCGTGGGTCGAGTCCAGGGCTTCACGGTAGCGCGCCTCGCTCTCGGCCGCCGCCTGCTCGGCGTTCCTGCGGGCGGCGACATCGAGGGCACGTTGCTCGGCGGCGGCTTCTCCGGCCCGCAAGGCGCCGCGGAGGCGCAGGTGAGCCACGACGACGCGCGCCAGATCCTCGAGTTGACGTGCCTCCGCATCGGTGAGGGCCCGAGCCTTCGTGCCGATCAGGCACAGGGTGCCGACCCGGACTCCCGGTCGCAGGATCAGTGGGGCGCCCGCGTAGAAACGGATATGCGGCGCGCCCGTGACGAGGGGATTCGAGGCGAATCGAGGGTCGTTCTCCGCGTCTTCGACCACCATGACCGCGTCCGAGAGGATGGCATGACTGCAGAAAGACACCGCGCGCGACGTGCCTTCCAGGGCCAGACCGCACTTGGCCTTGAACCACTGCTCGTGTTCCTCGACGAGGGTGACGAGGCAGATCGGAACGCCGAACAGTGCCTGAGCCGTCCGGCAGACGGCATCGAAATGCGGCTCCGGCGGCGTCCCGACGAGGGCGAGTGCACGAAGATCGGCCAGACGGTCGGCTTCGTTCGGCGTGGTTGCAGTCATGGACGGCCATCAACCCAAGGTGATTATTTCGCACAACCATTCGGCATCGGCGATCGGAAGTACAGGAACGTAAATGTGTTCTGCGATACGGCTCGATCATGTGATGAGTTCCGCGGAGCGTCGGCGTCGATCCGGACGCAAGCGGTCCATGGACTCACTGGTTAATATCCGGTCGTGGCGAGGATTTGATGATCTGGCCGCTCGTCTTCGGACAGACTTTGGTCGGGCAACAATCCCGCATGTCCGCAACCTTCGCGATTGGTTTCACGAGGCGTTCTTGCCGCGTCGCGCGGTCCTACATCACCACCGTGATCGCCTGCGCCGCCCGGGTCAGGCCGGTGTAGAGCCAACGCGCCCGGTGCTCGCGGAAGGCGAAGGATTCGTCGAACAGCGCCACGCTGTCCCATTGCGAGCCCTGTGCTTTATGGACGGTGAGCGCGTAGCCGTAGGTGAACTCGTCGGTCTCGCGGCGGAGGAAGGCCGGGATCTCCTCCTCGGAGCCGGACATCACCGCGCGCAGCACCTTGATGTCCACGGGGCGGCGGCGGAGCGCCGGATCGTCGTCCGGCACCACGTGGAGGCGGATCGTGTCGGGGCGCTGGGCCGCGCGCTGGGCCTGCACCGTCCAGGTCGAGCCGTTGAGCAGGCCCTTGGTGCGGTCGTTCCGGAGACAGACGAGCTTCTCGCCCACCGCCGGCATCGGGTCGGTGTGGCCGGCGATCTCGCGCAGGCGATTGTTGTAGAGCCGCCGGGTCTTGTTCATGCCGACGAGCACTTGGTCGGCCGCGATCACTTCGTTGGGGTCGAGGCTGCGCCGGGAGACCACGCGGCTGCGGCCGTACTCGCCGAGGGTGAGGCGGCCGCCCTCGCGGATCGTCATCGCCATGCGGACGATGGGGTCGTCGGCGGCCTGGCGATGGACCTCGGTGAGCATCACGTCGGGCTCGGCCTCGGTGAAGAAGCCGCCGCCGCGCACGGGCGGCAGCTGCGCCGGATCGCCCAGCACCAGCACGGGCTTGTCGAAGGACAGGAGGTCGTTGCCGAGGTCGGAATCCACCATGGAGCACTCGTCGATGATGACGAGTTCGGCCTTGGCGATGGGCCCGGTGCGGTTGAGGGTGAAGGCGGGGCCGCCGTCCTCCGTCTCCTTGGTGCGGTAGATCAGGCTGTGGATCGTCGCCGCGTCGTGGCAGCCCTTCGACCGCATCACCGAGGCCGCCTTGCCCGTGAAGGCGCCGAACACCACGGTGCCGTCGACGTCGTCGGCGATGCGGCGGGCCAGCGTCGTCTTGCCGGTGCCCGCATAGCCGAACAGGCGGAACACCTGGGCGCCTCCGCCCTTGCGCCAGTCGGCGATGGCTTTCAGCGCCGCATCCTGCTGCGGCGCGAACCGAGTCGGCAGCGCGGTCTCGCTCACGGCCAGCGCACGGTCGGCGGCAGGGACGACAGGATCGAGGCGACGTTGCCGCCGGTCTTCAGGCCGAAGATGGTGCCGCGGTCGTGCAGCAGGTTGAACTCGACGTAGCGCCCGCGCCGGACCTGCTGCTCCAGCCGGTCGGCCTCCGTCCAGGGCGTGCCCATGTTGGCCCGCATGATCGCCGGATAGGCCTTGAGGAAGGCCCCGCCCACGTCGCGGGTGTAGGCGAGATCCGCCGCCGGATCGCCGGTCCAATGATAATCGTAGAAGATCCCGCCGATGCCGCGCGGCTCCTTGCGGTGCGGCAGATAGAAGTACTCCTCGCACCACGCCTTGTAGCGGGCGTAGTCGGCGGCCGGCGCATGGGCGTCGCAGGCCGCCTTCATGGCGGCGTGGAAGGTGAGCGTGTCGGGGTCGTCCTGGTTGCGCCGGCGGTCGAGGACCGGCGTCAGGTCGGCGCCGCCGCCGAACCACGTCCGCGTGGTGGCGACGAACCGGGTGTTCATGTGGACCGTGGGCGCGTTCGGATTCCACGGATGGGCGATGAGCGAGATGCCGGTGGCGAAGAAGCGCGGATCCTCCGCGGCCCCCGGCATCTGCGCCCGGAACTCCGGCGCGAACTCGCCGTGCACCGCCGAGACGTGGACGCCGGCCTTCTCGAACACCCGCCCCTTCAGGATCGCCATGGTGCCGCCGCCGCCGGGCTTGCCGGTGTGATCCGTGCGCTCCCAGGGCGTCTTCTCGAATCGTCCGGCCTCGGCCGGCGCGTCCTCGTGGAACGGCCCCGTCGCCTCGTCCTCCAGGGTCTCCAGGGCGGCGACGATGCGGTCGCGCAGGGTGGTGAACCACGCCGTCGCCTCGCCCTTGAGGGCCGTCAGCTCGGCTTCGGGCAGGGGCGTGAAGGGCGTGTCGGGGCGCGTCATGGCCCCGATGTCCCATATCGATCCCGGCGGTTCAATCCTCGCCGTCGCCTCGCCGTCGCCTCGCCCTCAATCCTTGCCCACCGACATCAGCAGGCGCTCGGTCTTGGCGTCCTCGATGCGGTTGACCATGCGGCGGCCCTCGTGGACGTCGCGGACCGTCTTGGTGGCGGTGATGCACGACTGGACCAGCATGATCACCCCCATGGCGAAGTAGCCCTTCATCCAGATGTCGATGGGCATGAACAGGATGCCGAGCGCCACCATCAGGGCGGCGCCGAGGAACGACGCGTAGGTGAAGGCGACCCAGGCGCCGGAATGCTGCGTGGTTTCGTTGGTCATGGTCGTTTTCCTCGGTTGGTTGGGTGGATTACGAGACTGAAGGCTGATTGCCCGTATAGGGAGAAAGATCGGAGTGAGTTTCTGACGTCTACGGAAGTCACAAAGGGCCTCCTATCCTGGAAAGAGAGGGTTGGGGTGAGGTGTAGTTCATCTCCGAAAAGGTCACACACCTCACCCTGTCCCTCTCCTTCCAGGAGAGGGGACCCGCGCTGCTTGCGGGATACTTCGATCGCATGGCGGTTGGAGGATCGAGTCAGGCGGTGGGAGCCACGCGCTGGCGTAGGCGTTCGAGCACCGCGCTTCCCGTCGGACGCGTCGCTTTCCCAAACCCTTCGCGCTCCAAACGCTCGGCGATGTCGGCGCCGGGCTCGGCTTCGGCCAGGGCCGCTTCGGTGTCGGCGGCTTGCGCCTGGAGGCTGCGCAGGCGGGCCAGGGTCGCCTCGGCCTCGCGCAGGGTGGCGCGGTCCTCCGGTGCGGCGGCGACGCCGAGGCGACGGGCGGATTCGGCCGCCGCCGCGATGCGCCGGCCCCGCTCCAGTTCCGCCTGCCGGCGGGTGGCGTCGCTCACCACGGCGCGGATGCGGGTGAGTTCGCGGGCGAACCGCGTCCGCGCCGTGCGGATGGCCTCGGCTTCGGATTCGAGTTCGGCGATGGCGTCGGCGGCTTCCCGGGCGAGGTCCTCGCGGCCGGCGTCGAGGGCGGCGACGGCCCGGTCTTCGAGGTCCCTGGCGCGGGTCTCCACCTCGGCGAGGCGGCGGGCCTCGGACGTGTCGCCGGCCACCGCCGTCGCCAGGGCCATGCGGCTGCGCTCCAGGGAGGCGCGGGTCTCGCGGATCTGCTGGTCGAGGATCAGCAGGGCGTTGCGGTCGATGAGGTCTTCCCGGGCCTGGGCGGCGGCGCCACGGGCGAGGGTTCGAAACAGGTTGAACATGGGGCGGTCTCCCGAGCGACGGGCGCTGCCGTCGAGGAGGAGATTGCCACGATTTGAACGGTGTTCAAGTGCGATTATGCACGACGTTCAAATTAGCGCTGGCGCGCTGTCGGCGAAGGGCCGGGGAAGCCGCCCGTCTGGCGCAGGCCCTCGCCGAGGATCATGGCGGCGCAGACGGCGACGTTGAGGGAGCGCAATCCGGGCCGGATCGGCACCACCACCCGGGCATCGGCGGCCGCATGGACGGGATCCGGCACCCCGGCGGATTCGCGACCCATGAGCAGGCAATCGTCCGGCCCGTAGGCGAAGTCGCCGTACGGCAGGGCGCCTTGCGTCGTCGCCAGCACGAGGCGCAGGCCGGCTTCCCGGCGCCACCCGTCGAACGCGGTCCACGAGCGGTGGCGCGCGATCGCCACGTGGTCGAGGTAGTCCAGCCCCGAGCGGCGCAGGTGCCGGTCCGACACGTCGAACCCGGCCGGCTCGATGATCTCGACGGCGATCCCGAGGCAGGCCGCGAGGCGCAGCAGGGTGCCGGTGTTCTGCGGAATGTCGGGCTGGTAGAGGGCGAGGCGGAGCATGGGGATTTCGGGCTTGGGTTGGCGGCGTGCGGCGTGCCGGGTGGAAACGGTGATTTCGCCACCCACGCCGTCATTCCGGGGCGCCGCAGGCGAACCCGGAGGGCCGCGCCAGAGGCGAGCAATCCAGAACCGCCACGGGCGACACGTTTAGCACGCGTCGCGGTTCTGGATTCCGGGTTCCGCTTCGCGGCCCCGGAATGACGGGGTGGCGTCCGAAAGCACCAAGTAAGGCAGGCTGATTCTCGTGCGGCATCGCCTCCGGTTGGCAGGGGCCCTACGCTGCCTAGCTATAAGGACGCTGCCGCAATCGCATATCGGACATCTCATGTTTCTCGACTGGCTCGAGCGCCGCATCGATACGTTCGCGCCGTTCGACGACGGGCGCATGCCACCCAAGACCGTGCTGGGCTTCGCCGGCTTCTACCTGAAGCCCGTGCGGGCGGCGCTCCTGGCCTTGTTCCTGGTGGCGATCGTCGCTGGCACCGTCGAGGCGTCGCTCTACCTGCTCATGGGCTGGTTCATCGACCTCCTCAACACCGCCGACCGGGCGACGTTCTGGGCCGATCACGGCACCAAGATCCTGCTCGCCGCCGGGTTGGTGCTGGTGGTGCGGCCGATCACGATCTGGCTGCACGAGATCCTGTCGAACCAGCTCATCGTGCCCCAGGTGACGAACCAGATCCGCTGGCGCACGCACCTCTACACGCTCGGCCACTCGCTCTCCTACTTCCAGGCGGATTTCGCCGGGCGGCTGGCCAACCGCGTCGTCCAGGTCGGGCCGGCGGTGCGCGAACTCGCCGTCGTGTTCATCGACACGCTCCTGTACGTGGCGATCTACGCCGTGACGGCGGTGGGCCTGTTCGGGTCCATCTCCCTGTGGCTCGCCCTGCCGGTTGTCCTGTGGGTGCTGGCCTACGGCTTCCTCACCCGCTGGTTCGTGCCCCGCGCCCGCACCCGGTCGCTGGTCACGGCCGACACCCGCTCGGCCCTCATCGGGCGCATCGTCGACAGCTACACCAACATCCTCACCGTGAAGCTGTTCGCCCGCGACCGCGAGGAGCGCGCGGCGGTGCGCGACGCCGTCGACATCCACACCAGGGCCTACCTGCACCAGTTCCGCCTCGTCAGCTCCACCACAACGGTGCTGGGCGTCCTCAACAGCGCCCTCATCGTCTCCACGGCGGGCGTCTGCCTCGTCCTGTGGCAGCGCGGCGGCATGACCACGGGCGAGGCGGCGGCCGGCCTCGCCCTGGTGCTGCGCCTCATGGCCATGTCGGGCTGGGTGATGCAGACCGTGCGCGGCATCTTCGAGAATGTCGGCGTGATCCAGGAGAGCATGCAGACCATCGCGCGTCCGCACGCCATCACCGACCGGCCCGAGGCCTCCACCCTGCGGGTCACCGGCGGCGACATCCGCTTCGAGGATGTGAGTTTTCACTATGGGCGCAATGATTCCAGCATCATCGAGCGCCTGAACCTCCACATCCGGGCGGGCGAGAAGGTGGGGCTCGTCGGCGTGAGCGGCGCGGGCAAGACCACCATCACGGCACTGCTGCTGCGCCTGCACGACCTGGAGAGCGGCCGCATTCTGGTCGACGGCCAGGACATCGCCGGGGTCACGCAAGGGTCCCTGCGCAGCGCCATCGCCATGGTGACCCAGGACACCTCCCTCCTGCATCGCTCGATCCGGGACAATATCGCCTACGGACGCCCCGACGCCACCCTGGCGGAGGTCGAGCGGGCGGCGCGTCTGGCGGAGGCCGATACCTTCATCCGCGACCTCGTCGATCACAAGGGGCGCACCGGCTACGACGCCCAGGTCGGCGAGCGCGGGGTCAAGCTGTCCGGCGGCCAGCGCCAGCGCATCGCCATCGCGCGGGTGATCCTCAAGGATGCGCCGATCCTGATCCTCGACGAGGCGACCTCGGCCCTCGACAGCCAGGTCGAGGCGGCGATCCAGGACAGCCTCGACACCCTGATGCAGGGCAAGACCGTGCTGGCCATCGCCCACCGCCTCTCGACCATCGCGGCCCTCGACCGCCTCATCGTCATCGAGGCCGGGCGCATCGTCGAGGAGGGGACCCATGCGGCCCTCATCCGCTCGGGCGGTCTCTACGCCCGCCTGTGGCAGCGCCAGTCCGGCGGCTTCCTCGGCGAGGCGGCGGCGCCCTACGAGAACGCGGCCGAATAGGCGCCGGACCCGGCATCGGAGTACGCGCCCGAGATCCCCTCGTGCGGTCCGGCATCGCGGTTGGCGGCGTCCGGCAGGACGGGTCGGGCCTCGACGCGGTTCCGGCCCCGGCTCTTGGCGTCGTAGAGCGCGAGATCGGCGGCCTTGAGGAGACCGGAGGGCCGAACGCCGTAGGCCCGCGTCGCACCATGGGCGGCGGTGATCCCGACACTGACGGTGACCGTCCGGTCGCGGCCGTTCTTGCGATAGCGGAAGCCGATGGTCTCCACGGCCGCTCGCAGGCGCTCGCCGAAGTCGAGGGCGTCTTCCGGAGTGCAGGCGGGAACGAAGGCCATGAACTCTTCGCCGCCGTAGCGGGCGAGGAGGCCCCCCGCCGCCCGCGTCGGCCCGTCGAGGGCGGCCGCGATGGCGGCGAGACAGCGGTCGCCTTCGGGGTGGCCCGCCGTGTCGTTCAGGTCCTTGAAGCGGTCGATGTCGATGGCGACGACGCAGCACCAATCCTCGGCCCCGTCCCACGCCGCAGTTAGGGTCGCGTCGAAGACGCGCCGGTTGGCGAGGCCCGTGAGGGCGTCGATCTCCGACAGGACCTTGAGGCGGGCATTGGCCTGCGTCAGTTCGGCAGCCTGCGCTTCCACGGAGAGCCGCAGGAGGAACGCCTGCTTCTCCTGCCGCTCCCGCGAGAAACTCACCTTGATCGGAACCAGGATCAGGCTCGCCACGAGGAGCGGCAGGCCGTTCCCGGCGAGGTCACCCTCGTGCAGGGCCACCACCCAGCCGAGGTAGAGCGCGAACGAGAGGCCGCAGAACACGAGGCTGTGCCGGAACGACAGGGCGGCGATGAGGCCGACCACGAGGGGCACGATCACCGCGAGGACCATGTAGACGTCGGCATGCCCGTCCGGCACCGTCCGGGCGCCGTTGAGGACGATGGCCATGTCGAGCAGGCTCGTCACCGTCGCCGCCACGGTTCGGCGCAGGGGGGAGGGGCGGTCGTTCAGGGACAGGATCGCCAGGCAGGCGACCGGCGTGAACACCCCGAGGGTGAGGAAGGCCGGAACGGCGAACGCGTCCGGTCCGAACACCTCGTAGTCGAGCTTCAGCGACAGGATGTTGAACAGGATGAAGACGAGGAGCCAGGAGCGGATGTAGGTGCCCGCGCCCCCGTCGTCCCCGGCCCGGAACCGCGCTTCGAGGTCGGGCGACAGCGAGAGTCTGTACCAGGGACGAAACCGGTTCGTGTCGATTTCGCTCTGTAACATCGGGGCGACACGTCTCTTCCGGCAGTACGACACGGTTCAATTTCGTACATTTCGCTTGCAGGACCGTAAACGCCGCGCGGCCCTGCATCACGCAATGGTTTTCGGCCGTTCTTTCCCTTCGCGAGAGGCGCGTGTTATGGGGCGGGCATGCTGAAGGACCGCGCAAGACTGTACTGCCGTCTCGGGCCGCCATAGGGCGCCCGCACCGGACCGCGTCTCCGCGCGGATGCCCGCATGGGCGCCGCGCCTCCTCCTGGCATCCCCCGACGCCGCGGCCCCGAACGGGCCGGCCCGCGCACGGGGCGAACGGACTGATCTTCCATGACCCGACGCAACCTGCGGAGCGAGTGGGCTCCCGATATCACGCGCGAACTCCTGGCCGGGACGGTGGTGGCCCTCGCGCTCATCCCCGAGGCCATCGCCTTCTCCCTCATCGCCGGGGTCGACCCCAAGGTCGGCCTCTACGCCTCGTTCTGCATCGCCGTGGTCTCGGCCTTCGCGGGCGGGCGCCCGGCGATGATCTCGGCCGCCACCGGCGCCATGGCGCTCGTGATGGTGACCCTCGTGAAGGAGCACGGCCTCGGCTACCTCTTCGCCGCCACCATCCTGACGGGATTCCTGCAGATCGGCGCAGGGGCGCTGAAGCTCGGCAACCTCATGCGGTTCGTCTCGCGCTCCGTCGTCACCGGCTTCGTCAATGCGCTCGCGATCCTCATCTTCCTCGCGCAGATGCCGGAACTCTTAGGCCAGGGCGCGACGGTCTACGCCATGACGGCCGCCGGCCTCGCCCTGATCTACGGCCTGCCGTACCTCACGAGGGCCGTGCCCTCGCCGCTGGTGACCATCGTGCTGCTCACGATCGTCGCCGTCGCGTTCGGCCTGCCGATCCACCGCGTCGGCGACATGGGGGCCCTGCCGACGGAACTGCCGTTCTTCGCCCTGCCGCAGGTGCCGTTCACGTGGGAGACCCTGCGGATCATCCTGCCCTACGCGCTCACCCTCACCATGGTGGGCCTGCTCGAGAGCCTGATGACGGCCGCCATCCTCGACGAGATGACCGACACCGGTTCGAACAAGAACCGCGAATGCGCCGGCCAGGGTCTCGCCAACATCACCGCCGGGTGCTTCGGCGGCATGGCCGGATGCGCCATGATCGGGCAGTCGGTGATCAACGTCTCGTCGGGCGGGCGCGGCCGGCTCTCGACCCTGTGGGCGGGCGCGTTCCTGCTGTTCCTCATCGTGGTGCTCGGGTCCTACGTCGCCCAGATCCCCATGGCGGCTTTGGTCGCCGTGATGATCATGGTGTCGATCAACACCTTCCAATGGGGCTCCGTCCGCACCCTGCTGACCAACCCCAAGAGTTCGAGCGTCGTGATGCTCGGCACCGTCGCGGTGGTGGTGGCGACCCACGACCTCGCCCGCGGCGTGCTGTTCGGCGTGGTGCTGAGCGGCCTGTTCTTCGCCCACAAGGTGACGCGGTTCTTCGCCGTCGCCTCGGAGCGCACCGGCGGCACGCGCACCTATCGGGTGACGGGGCAGATCTTCTTCGCCACGGGGCAAGCCTTCCACGACGCCTTCGACTTTCGCGAGGACGGCCTCGAGTGCCTGGTCATCGACCTCACGGCGGCCCATTTCTGGGACATCACCGGCGTCAACGCCCTCGACCGGGTGGTGCTGAAGTTCCGCCACCACGGCGTAACCGTCGAGATCGTCGGCATGAACGCCGCGACCGCCACCCTGGTCGAGCGTCTCGCCACCCACGACAAGCCCGGCGCGACCCTTGCCTCAGGGCACTGACCGGACGCCCCGGTAGCCACGGCGGTGCCGCCGTGGTCTGAAGGCGTTCCAGACTTCGCGCCAGACTTCGCACCACGCGAGGACCAGACATGACCGAGCTTCACCCCGAGATCGCCGCCGTCACCGCGCGGGTGATCGAGCGCTCCAGGCCGACGCGAACGGCGTATCTCGATCTCGTCGCCCGCGAGCGGGACCACGGCGTCCACCGGCCGATGCTCAATTGCGGCAATCTCGCCCACGGCTTCGCGGCCTCCGGCGAGGACAAACCGGCGATCCGCGCCGGCCGCACCATGAACATGGCCATCGTTACGGCCTACAACGACATGCTCTCGGCCCATCAGCCCTACGGCCGCTACCCCGAGCAGATGAAGATCTTCGCCCGCGAGGTCGGGGCCACCGCGCAGGTGGCGGGCGGCGTGCCGGCCATGTGCGACGGGGTCACCCAAGGCCAGCGCGGCATGGAGCTGTCCCTGTTCTCGCGCGACACCATCGCGCTCTCCACCGCCATCGCGCTCAGCCACGGCATGTTCGATTCCGCCGCCCTGCTCGGCATCTGCGACAAGATCGTGCCGGGCCTCATCATCGGGGCCCTGCGCTTCGGCCATCTGCCGATGATCCTGATCCCGGCCGGACCCATGCCGTCGGGCATCGCCAACAAGGAGAAGCAGCGCGTCCGCCAGCTCTACGCCGAGGGCAAGGTCGGGCGCGACGAACTGCTCGAATCCGAATCCGCTTCCTATCACGGGGCCGGCACGTGCACCTTCTACGGCACGGCGAATTCCAACCAGATGATGATGGACGTGATGGGCCTGCACATGCCCGGCGCCTCGTTCATCAATCCGGGCACGAAGCTGCGCCAGGCGGTGACCCGGGCCGCCGTGCACCGCCTCTCCGAGATCGGCGCCACGGGCAACGATTACCGGCCGCTCGGCCACTGCATCGACGAGAAGGCCATCGTCAACGCCGTGGTGGGGCTGCTCGCCACCGGCGGCTCGACGAACCACGCCATCCACCTGCCCGCCATGGCGCGGGCCGCCGGCATCGTCCTCGACTGGGAGGATTTCGACCGGCTCTCGGCGGTGGTGCCCCAGGTCGCCAAGGTCTATCCCAACGGCTCGGGCGACGTGAACCACTTCCACGCCGCCGGCGGCATGAGCTACGTCATCGCCAGCCTAATCGACGCCGGGCTGCTGCACGATGACATCCTGACGGTGGCGGGCACGTGCCTGCGCGATCACGCCCGCGACCCCAAGCTCGTCGACGACGCGCTGGTGTTCGAGGACGCGCCGGAAAAATCCCACGACGAGAGCATCCTGCGCGGCCCCGCCGACCCGTTCCAGACGGATGGCGGCATGCGCCTCGTGAAGGGCAACCTCGGCCGGGCGACGTTCAAGACCAGCGCCGTCGAGCCGTCGCGCTGGACCATCGAGGCGCCCGCCCGCGTCTTCGACGACCAGGACGACGTCCTGGCGGCGTTCAAGGCCGGCGAACTCGAATGCGACGTCGTGGTGGTGGTGCGATTCCAGGGGCCGCGCGCCAACGGGATGCCCGAACTCCACAAGCTCACGCCCCAGCTCGGCGTGCTGCAGGACCGGGGGTTTCGCGTGGCTCTCGTCACCGACGGGCGCATGTCGGGGGCGTCCGGCAAGGTCCCGGCGGCGATCCATCTCAGCCCAGAAGCCCTCGGCGGCGGCCCCCTGGCGAAGATCCGCGACGGCGACAGGGTGCGCCTCAGCGCCGAGGACGGCAGCCTCGAAGTCCTCGTCGATCCCGCCGAATGGGATCGTCGCGATGACGCCGCGGCCCCCGCGCCCGCCTTCGGCACCGGCCGCGAGTTGTTCGCCTTCCTGCGCCACGGCGCCGACGGCGCCGAGCAGGGCGCCTCCGCCATGCTGGCCGCCGCCGGATTGTAGGATGGCCTTTCCGGCCCATCGGTTCGCCGCGTGTCTCCGCGAGGGAGAGGCAAGGCGGGGGCTCCCTCTCCTCCCGGGAGGGGGAGCCCGTCGCGACCGCCCGATCCCAGGCGAGCGCACGCGTTTGGTATGATAGCCTCCGCTTCCCGAACCCCGAGGACCGCCCCATGACCAGCATCGACGCGCTGATGCGCTCCGTTCCCGTCATCCCCGTCCTCGTGGTCGAGGACGTGGCCCATGCCGAGCCCATCGCCCGGGCGCTGGTGGCCGGCGGCCTCACCGCCCTGGAGGTGACCCTGCGCACCCCCGCCGCCCTGGAGGTGATCCGCATCATGTCCGGGGTCGAGGGCGCCGTCGTCGGCGCCGGAACCGTGCTCAACCCGCGCGATCTCGACGCCGCCCTGCAGGCGGGCGCCCGGTTCATCGTCAGCCCGGGCCTCACCGAGTCCCTCACCCGCGCGGCCATCGACCGGGGCGTGCCCTACCTGCCGGGCATCGCCAATTCGGCCGACATCATGCGCGGCCTCGATCACGGCCTCGATCGGTTCAAGTTCTTCCCGGCCGAGGCCGCCGGCGGCATCAAGGCCCTCAAGGCTCTGGCCGGGCCGTTCCACGCCGTCCGCTTCTGCCCGACCGGCGGCATCACCGAGGCCACCGCGCCCGACTGGCTCGCCCTGAAGCCGGTGCTGTGCGTGGGCGGCTCCTGGGTGGTGCCCGCGGGCTTGCCCGAGGAAGCGGTGATCCGCCGCTCGGCCGAGGCCGCCGCTCGCCTGCGCGCCGCCTGAGGGGGACCGAGCAGTCCCACCCGGCCCATCGGCGCCATGGAACCGCTCGGGGCATGGCCTCGACAGCGCGGGGTCGGGCCTCGGGCCGCGGACCGTCGGTGTTGCGTCACCCGGGACGCCCGGGGGACGAAGCCGCTTGGCCGCCTTCGGATCTCAGGACCCCGATCCCCCGGCGTCGCCCGATTCGCACGGGCTTATCCGGAGCTGGGAGGCCGGGCCCCGCGTCATCCACAGGGGGTGTGGACGCCGCCGGGCCGTGATGGCCGATCCACCGGGATCGCCCGACGGGATCGATTGGTATGCCAAGCGTCGGCTCCGACTCGGCACCCATCTTGAAAATAATCCCGTGCCTGCCTCGGAAAACGCCATTCAAATCAACGGAAGAATGATTTTAGGCCTTTTTCAATCTAGAAGCGGAATCATAATTCAAGGTTGAGCCGTAATAGGGCAGTTTGTTCTCCCTGGTCCAGGTCTAGGCGCAAGTCGCGGCGGCCCGGAAACCGCCTGTGCGTCATACGCTTAGCCGCCTGTGCAACGTTGCATGGCCGCAACACGGCAGCGGAACCGCTGTGCTGATCACGTTTTCGAGTTGCCCGGCGGAACCGGCTCGCACAGAGTGACTGGGCACTGGGGGCATCGCCAGCGCAACACTTCTGCAAACCAGCGAACATCGCTCGGCTGTTGAAAAATAAGGACGACACGGGTCGTGGTCCGCCGGATCACCATGCCCGAAATCGTTCATCCCTCGGGTCTCGAAGCTTTTGGAGATATCAATGAAGCTCTTGAAGAGCTCGCTTCTTGCCTCTGCTGCTGGTTTTGCAGCCGTCGCTGGAGCACACGCAGCCGACCTTCCGGTCAAGAAGGCTGCCCCCATCGAATACGTTCGCGTCTGCTCCGCCTACGGCGCCGGCTTCTTCTACATCCCCGGCACCGAGACCTGCATCCGTCTCTCCGGCCGCGCCCGCCTCGAAATCGGCTACCAGCAGCAGGACAGCCGCTCGGGCAGCAACGGTGACACCACCGGCTACCGCGGCCTCGCCCGCATCAACGTCGACGCCCGCACCCAGACCGCCTACGGCACCCTGCGCGCGTTCACCCGCCTCGAATTCGCCTCCCGCACCGGTTCGACCCAGGGCCTGCGCTCGGGCACCCAGGAGCGCATCGGCAACGCCTTCACGGCGATCGGTCAGGATCAGGTTGGTCGCGTCCAGCAGTTCGTGAGCACCGAGAAGGCCTTCATCCAGTTCGCCGGCCTCACCGCCGGTCGCGCCTCCTCGTTCTTCGACTTCTACGCCCACGACTTCGAGATCAGCTCCGCCACCGGCGGCTCGGACCTCGCCTCCACCAACCTGCTCGCCTACACCACCAAGCTCGGCACCGGCGGCTTCTCCGCCACGGTCTCGCTGGAAGACCCGAGCTTCCGCCGCAACACCATCTACTCGCAGGAGGCCACCACCTCGCCTGCGCCGCAGCGCGTCCTGATCAGCACCGATGCCTTCGGTCGCCCGGTCTTCGGCGCCGTCGACGTGTCCCAGCGCAACCGCGTGCCGGACTTCGTCGGTGTCCTGCGCTACGACGCCGCCTGGGGTTCGGCCCAGCTCTCGGCCGCCGCCAAGGAGCTGAACACCGCCAACTTCATTCAGGGCTACGCTGCAGGTGCTCCCCCGGCCGGCGTGCCGATCGCCAACTTCGCCGGCTTCACCGCCCGTCCCGCCTCCGAGTTCGGCTGGGCCGTGCAGGGCGGCGTGAAGATCAACATGCCGTTCATCGCCCCGGGCGACACCTTCTATCTCCAGGGCGCCTACGGCGAGGGCGCGACCCTCTACACCGGCTACTCCTCGTACAACGGCTCCTACACTTCCCGCGCCAGCACCATCGCGGGCGCCGCCTTCGACCCCTACATGTCGGATGCGACCCTCAACCCGCTCACGGGCAAGATCGAGCTCTCGACCTCGTTCACCGTCGTCGGTTCGTTCCTGCACTACTGGTCGCCCGAGTGGCGTTCGGCGATCTTCGCCAGCTACGGCGAGCTGAGCTTCGCCCGCGGCGCCCGCTTCAACAACGCCCTCGCGTACGCCACGGCGACGGGTGCCCCCGGCGCCAGCTCCGCCGTGCTCAATGCACTTGCCGGCTCGCAGTTCACCGGCATCATCGGCACGCCGTCCTACAACGTCAGCCCCGTGCTGCGTGA
Source organism: Methylobacterium sp. Leaf112 (assembly GCF_001423295.1). Lineage (GTDB taxonomy): Bacteria > Pseudomonadota > Alphaproteobacteria > Rhizobiales > Beijerinckiaceae > Methylobacterium. Next base: position 33,703 of record NZ_LMNG01000033.1, read on the forward strand.
CACCTATCAGATCGTCGCCGGCGCCAGCCTGATCTGGTCGCCCGTCAAGGATCTCGATATCGGCGTCGAGGGCGTCTACACCAAGGTCGGCGTCCAGAGCGGCCGTGTGGTCGATCAGACCCGCTCCAACGGTGCCGTCAACGCGATCAACCTCGCCAACGGCAACGTCAAGACGGTCACGGCCGACGACACCTACCAGATGCGCATGCGCATCCAGCGCGACTTCTAAGCCGCTTTCGATCGGTCGGTGTCGCTGCGACATCCGACCGGTCGGGACCACCAAACCTTCGAGAACACGAACTGGCCCGGCTGCGAAGCCGGGCCTTTTTGCGTCTCGGCCTGGCCCAGTCCGGCACGCGAGTTGCGAGTTACAAGTTGCGCCGAACAGTGCGCATTCCACGAGATCCGTGGAAATCACCGATTGCGTCGGCGGTGGCCGTCGCTAACTTGCTATAAGCGCCTTCAGCGATGGACGTCGTGCCAATCGCCCCCCGGGAGTCAGCCTGACAATGCGTTCGCGTCATTCAAGATCCGCCGTCACGGCGGCTTTCGTTGCTTTTGCGGTCTCGGCCACGGCCGTGGGTTCTGCCCAGGCCGACGATCTGACCGGCACCTTGAAGAAGATCAAGGAAACCAACGGGATCACCATCGGCTACCGCGATGCATCGGTGCCGTTCTCCTACCTCGACAACGATCAGAAGCCCGTCGGCTACGCGTTCGAGATCTGCAAGAAGGTCGCCGATGCGGTGAAGGTCAAGCTCGGCCTGCCGAAGCTCGAGGTGAAGTACAACCCGGTCACCTCTGCGACGCGTATCCCCCTCATCGCCAACGGCACCATCGATCTCGAGTGCGGTTCGACGACGAACAACCCCGACCGCCAGAAGCAGGCGACCTTCACCAACACCCACTTCCTCACGGCCACCCGCTTCGTATCGAAGAAGACCGCCAAGCTCGACAAGATCGACGATCTCAAGGGCAAGACCGTGGTCTCGACCTCGGGCACGACCAACATCCGTCAGATCAACGAGATCAACACGGCCCGCAACCTCGGTCTGACCATCCTGCCGGCCAAGGACCATGCCGAGGCCTTCCTCATGGTCGAGACCGGCCGCGCCGTCGCCTTCGTGATGGACGACGTGCTCCTCGCCTCGCTCGCCGCCAGCTCCAAGGAGCCGGGCGCCTACAGCATCTCCAGCGAGGCCCTGTCGAAGCCCGAGCCCTACGGCATCATGCTGCGCAAGGACGACGCCCCGTTCAAGGCGGTCGTCGACGAAGCCACGGCCAAGCTCTACAAGAGCCCCGAGGGCAAGGCGCTGTACGACACCTGGTTCACCAAGGCGATCCCGCCGCGGGGCATCAACCTGAACCTGCCCATGAGCGAGGCCATGGTGAAGGCGTTCGCCAACCCGAGCGACAGCCCCGATCCGGCCGCCTACTGATTCGAACCGCCTGATCCGGTTCTTTAAAGGGGCTCCGGCGATGCCGGGGCCCCTTTTTGCATCAGGCCTGCCACACCCGGGGGAGGGGGCCGCCGCGGTAACCGACGAGGATGTGCTGGGCCAGGGCCCGCAGGGCCGCCGGGTCGCTCCCGAGGAACCGCACCACGAGGTTCCCGTTCCAGGCGCTCGCCGCCGCCTCGACGCCATCCCGCGCGCCCGCTCCGTCGAGCAGCGCCCGTATGGCGTCCAGGCGGCCTTCGGCCCCGGGCGCCACGTCGACCAGAGTCGCCATCGCCCGGGCGTCGTCCCCGATGGCCGCCCGTTCCAGGGCGTCCGCGATCGCGCCCTCGAGGCGCACCGAATCGGCGTAGACGAGGCGCCCGTCGCGCCGGATCCGCCAGTGATCGTGGAAGCGGCCCTCGCGGATCCGCTCGCCGCGCGCCACCCGCCCGAACGTCACCGCCTCGAACGCGAGCAGGCCCGCATCGCCGTCGAGATCGGCGACGAGGCTGCGCTCCAGACTGGCTCCGTCGAACAGGATCGTCTCCTGCGGCAGGAAGGCGAGGTGGCCGCCGGCACCCACTGCGACCCGCGTCTCGATGATCGTCCTCGGCCCGTCGGAGCGATAGATCTTCTCCGCCGCCGTGGTGGTGAGCACGAGCTCCGCCCCCGGCCCGACGGCGACGGACACGGCGAAGCGGTCGCCGCAGGCGATGCCGCCGGCGCTGTTCAGCAGCACCGCCTCGCACGGCCCCGCCGGCCCGCGCGGCAGGCGCACGCGCAAGGGGCCGGCTTCGGCGATGTCGAGGATTCGCGTGTCGGAACCGAGCCGTCCGACGCGCAGGTGCACGCGCCCGTCCGAGCGCTGGCGCATGGGCGGCGTGGAACGGTCGCCGGCCGTCACAACAGGGCGTGCGCCGGCGCGCGCAGACACCTCATGCGCCGGTGGCGACGGGGCGCTCCGGGTCCGAACCCCATTCCGACCACGACCCGTCGTAGAGGGCCCGTGCCGGCCGGCCGAGGCTCTCCAGGGCGAGCGAGACGATGGCGGCCGTGACGCCGGATCCGCAGGTGGTGATCACCGGCTTGCCCGGATCGACGCCGTTCTCGGCGAACACCGCCCTCAGGGCGTCGGGCTCCTTCAGCCGGCCCCCCGCTTGCAGCGCCGAATAATGGACGTTCCGGGCGCCCGGCATATGGCCCGGACGGACCCCGGGCCGGGGCTCCGCTTCCTCGCCGCGAAAGCGCGGCCCAGACCGCGCGTCGACGACCTGGGCCGATCCGGATTCAAGAGCGCGCGCAACGTCTTGCGCATCCGCCACGGCCCCGTTGTCGAGGCGGGCCGTGAAAGGCCGGGGCTCGCGCGCCCGCCCCTCGCCGTCCTCGACGGGCCCACCCGCCGCGACCCAGGCCGGAAATCCACCCTCCAGAATCGCGGCGTCGCGCGCGCCGAACACCTGCAGCATCCACCGCACCCGGGGTGCCGAGAACAACCCCAAGCCGTCATAGACCACGATCTGCGCACCATCGCCGATGCCGAGCGCCCCCATCCGTGCGGCGAACACCTCCGGCCGCGGCAGCATGTGCGGCAGGCCGGACGTCCCGTCGCTCATGGCATCGATGTCGAAGCGCACGGCGCCGGGGATGTGCCCGGCCCGGTACTCGGCCGCCGCGTCGCGCGCCTGCGCCGGCAGGTACCATGAGCCGTCGAGGACCACGATGTCGGGGGCCGCGATCCGGGCCTTGAGCCATTCGGCGGTCACGAAAGGCGTCGTCGCCATCTTGTCTGAATCCATGCAGTCTCGGGGATGGGCACACTCAACCATATCCCGGCGCGACATGCATCCATCGCCGCGATTCGGGCGCCCGGGCGATCGACATCCCGTGGAGCGATGCCGAGTTCCACGCGCGAAGCCGCCCGCGATGCCCTATGTCATCCGTCGCCCCATTCGGAAAGCCGGAGCGTTCCACCTTTGACCCCACGCGAGACCTTCCACATCGAGATCTTGAGCCCGGAACCGGTGGCGGACGGCGAGGACCCCGTGCGCCAGCGGGTCTCCGTCCGTGTCGGCAGTCTGGAAAGTGCCACGGAGCGTGCCTTGAGCCTGTTCGCCCGCGCCCGCGCCCGCGCGCCGCAGCGCGGCGGCGGACCCGCCGAAGCCGTACGGGTCATCGACGGGGCCGGGACCGAGGTGTTTCGCCGAAGCCGCTTCGACGAGCCGGGCTGAGGAGCGATGCGACGCCTGTCCCGTCTTCTCCTGATCCCGGCCCTGGTTCTGGCCTTCTGCGCCCTGTTCGTGCGGAGCTACAGCCTGCCGCCGGCGCCCGACCGGCGCGGCGGCACGGTCGTCGTTCTCGACTGGCCGAACCGGCCGTTCTTCGGAAGTCCCCGCGGCGATTGCCTTGGGCAGCCCGCGTCCGATCTCCCCATCGCCTGCCTCATCGCTTCCGTCGCCCGTTCGCGGGAGGCCGTGGTGCTGGCGTCCCTGCCGTTCTGCGTCACCTGCTACGACCTGTCGCAGCGCATCGCCGCTTTCGGCCGCGATTCCGCTTCCTTGTCGGCGGCGCAGGCACGGATCAGTCGCTTCGGCTGGTAGGGCGCGCCGAACGTCTCCACGGCCACACGCTTGCGAGGACCGAAGCCCGGCTTCGGCGAGCGAGGGAACGGCTCAGCCAAGCACGTAAGGCTTCGAGCCGCCGGGCAAGTCCGAACAGCGGGTCGCCCCCCGGCGTCGCAACAAGCACGTGCGCGAGGGGCATCCGTCCCGCCCAGAACGTCTCGGCGAGGCGGAAATCCGGTGGTGCGCAGGAATCGGCCCCGGTGAGACCGGCATCCGCGATGACGCTCAGGGTCATGCGATGGACGAGTTGTGCGCCGGGGGAGTCGCGGGCCTCCGCTTCCGCGAACGAGATCTTCAGGCACCACGCCGTACCTCCGGTGACGTAGGTCACCGCGCTGGCCAGCGTCGTGTCCCCGCGTCGTAGCCGGTCGATCCGGGCCGTGCCGCGCGCCCCGAAGGCGGCCACGGATGCGTGCAGGAACGCGACCTGCTCCGGAGAATCGCCGAGGGCGGTCCCGGCGCGGCCCTTCCAACCCCTTCCTTCGAGGGCGACGTAATCGTCCAGGGCCGCGCCGAGGTTCACCGGATCACGCACGATCTCGAACGTCAGGGGCCCGAGGCGTTCGGCCGATTGCCGGAGGCGCCGGCGGCGTCGCGCGGACAGGTGGTCGAGCGCGGCGGCGCGCTCGGGCTCCGTCCGGCCGGAGAGCTCGAGGACGGCGCGGACATGGGGCCAGAAATCGGCACGCGGCAAACCGTATGCGCGGCACGCCCCCGACAGCAGTTCCGCGAAGGGGCCGCGTGTGGGCACATAGGTCAGCATCAGGCGCCGGCCGGCGAGGTGACCGGCCGCACGCAGAAGAGCATCGAGGGCGTGGGCCGGCCTGTTCGGATCGAGGAGGGGAACACCGAAAACACCGAACCCGTGCATCCAGCCCATGGCGAGCCGCAGGGGAAAGCCCCAGCGTCGCCGTCCGCGTCGGCACGGCCACACGGCAATGAGGCGGAGGCCTGGCTCTTCCGGCGGGCGATCTCCCACCAGCAGCACCTCTACGCCGGTGCCGAAGGCCTCCCGGGCGGAGAGGGCGAAATCGGCGTCGTAGAACAAGTTCTCGATGAAGGGACGCCGGCTCAGGGTCCGCCAGGCCTCGATCCACGGCGCCGTCGGATCGAGGGGGCGCAACGCGGCGACCCAGTCATCGGCCCGATGCAAGGGCGGGGTGTCCCTGCGACCGGCCATCAGGTGCCGCGCCTGCGTCGGATCAGGGTCGCGACTCCGAGGATGTCGAAGCGCCACGCCATGGCGCCGGCCCCGAAGAGCAGGATCACGAGTTCGAGGACGACGGCCGGTACCGTCCGCCCGGCGCCCGAAGCCTCGATCCACCCGATGGCGAGCCTGCAGGCGAGGGCGGTCGCTGCGATGATGGAAACGTCGCGCCAGGGCACCGGCATCCGGATGCCGCTCGGGTCGCCGACGATGAAGACGAGGCACGCCAAGGCCTGTCCGACGACGACGGCGATGGCGGCGCCGGTGATCCCATACGGTGGGATCAGCACGGCCGAGAGGCCCGTGATGGTGATCAGGAGTGTGACGGACGCGACGGCGTCGAGGCGGCTCGACGCGGAAAAGTAGATCACCTGCCCGAAATAGTACGAGCGCAGCATCAGGAGGACGCTGGCGGCCACGAGGAGGGGGGCCACGCCGAGGGCGGCGGCGCGATAATCCGGCCCGAGGAGAATGGCGATCACGAGATCGTCGAAGGCGAGGAAGAAGACGCCCCCGAAAGCCGCGATGAGCGTCATGAGCCGCGCGGCGCCCTCCAGAACCGGGCGGGCGGCCTCCATGCCGCCGCTGCGCGCCTCCCGTTTGGCGATGGAGACGAGGGCGAGGGCGATGCTGTCGCCGAACACGACGAAGCTCTGTCGGAGAAAATCGGAGAACGCACCGTAAGCGCCGAGTTCGGCGACACCAACGCTCTGGCCGATGATGAGGCGGTCGATGGTTTGAGCCAGGGCCGCGGCGGCGAAGGACAGGACCAGGGGCCATCCATAACTCAGCAGGCGGCGCGCTTCTGCCCAGCTCCCGCGCCCGCGCAGGAGCGGTCCGATGGCGAACAGCGGGGACAGGGCGGCCAGGATGTTGGCGAGTGCCGTCGCGAGCAGAAGATCGACGGCGTGCCCGGTCCAGAGGAGGACGCCGCTTCCGAGCATGAGAACCAGGATTGCACGCAGGACGATGGCGGCGGCCACGGCACCGACCTCGAGACGGGTACGGGCGATCTCGCAGGCCCCCTCGAACACCATCATGCCGAGGACGGCCGCCACGATGGCGGCCGCCGCGGCGGGCGCGACGATTCCGAGCCAGGCTCCGAGGGCGGCCGCCAGGGCGGCGAGGGCGATCATCGCCCCGAGCAGGCGCACGACGGTACCGACCTGATCCGGCGCGCGTGCCTCCTCGTAGAGGGCGAAGAACGAGAACTTCGGCCACTGGCAGGTAGCGCCGTAGAGGACCAAGGCCCAGGACAGCATCAGAAGGTAGCCGCCATAAGCCTCCACCGGTGCGAGCCGGGTGAAGACCGCCAGGGACGCCATGTTGAGGGCCGCTCCAACTCCGCGCGAGCCGACATAGGTGAGGGTGTGGCGGGCGATCATCGATGATCCACGGATCGGGCGGGCGTTGCTGGACGTCGATGGCGTCCCGTCGCTTCCACCGTTCTGTTCCACCCGTCGTCGACGCGGGCTTACCCGCTGGAGCCGCATCGAGCCCTAGCACGCCGGTGTTGCCGAGGTGTCAACGCAGTCGGACGGTGCCGATGGGGGGTCCCTTTCGCGCGCCGCCTTCGCTACACAGCGGAGATCGGACGCCCATCCGGCGCATCCACGGGAAGGGAGACGGCCGGTCACATGCAGGATTCGTCGCGATCCGATCCCGCCACCGCGCTCGTCGATCCCGACGTGCATGTGGAGAGCTTTCGCCAGGCCCGCGAGGCGAGGCGCCTGGAGCTGGTGGAGGATTACGTCGAACTCATCGCCGACCTCATCGGTGACGGCGGCGAGGCGCGCCAGGTCGACATCGCCGCGCGCCTCGGCGTGGCCCAGCCGACCGTCGCGAAGATGCTCAAGCGATTGGTGGAAGACGGCCTCGTCCAGCAGCGGCCGTATCGTGGCGTCTTCCTCACCACAGCCGGGCAGGCGCTTGCGGTGCAGAGCCGGGAGCGCCACCGCATCGTCGAGAAATTCCTGTGCGTCCTCGGCGTCAGCGCCGAGACGGCCCGGCGCGATGCCGAAGGCATCGAGCACCATGTCAGCGCCGAGACCCTGGAAGCCTTCCGGCGCTTCTCGGAGGGCGAGGTCTGAGGGGCGTCACCGCCCGATCGGCACCGCCCGTCCGCCATCGACGAGGATTTCCGCCGGCAGGGGGTGGCTGAGAAAGCCGGTCGGGCTCGCGGTCAGGCCGTAGGCACCCGATTGCAGCACGGCGACGAGGTCCCCGGCGGCGAGATCGGGCAGGAGCGCATTGCGCGCCAGCATGTCGAGGGGCGTGCAGAGGGGGCCGACCACGGCGCAGGGCGTGCGCACGCCACCCTGCGGTTCGACGACCGCGGCGACCGGATAGTCGCGCTTGACGATCTGCCCGAGATTGCCCGACGCAGCCAAATGATGATGCATGCCGCCGTCGGTGATGGCGAAGCGTTGCCCGCGCGAGACCTTCACGGCGCGGACCTCCGCCACGTAGATCCCGGCCGCTCCGACGAGATAGCGTCCCGGTTCGAGGACGATGCGCGCGGTCGCGAGGCCGGGAGCGGCGGCCACCATCGCGCGAAGGTTCGGGATGCCGGCGCCGACGGCGTCGAGGTCGAGGGCTGTATCGCCCGCGAAGTACGGGATACCGAGGCCGCCGCCGAGATCGACGGTCTCGAGGGGGCGCTCGATCCGAGCGGCGACCCGGGCGGCCAGCCGCAGGCCGTAGGCCCATTGGCCGAGGAGGGTCGCGGCGGAAAGCCCCTGCGTCCCGGCGAACAGGTGAAGGCCGACCAGGCGGAGGTCGGGTTCGGCCTCGACCCGATCGACGACGGCGTCCAGTTCCTCCTCGTCGAAGCCGAAGGGCGACGGCTTGCCGCCCATGCGCATGGCCCCACCCTGCGCGTCCGGCCCGGGATTGACCCGGATCGCCACGGCGGTCCTGCATCCGTGCCGGGCGGAGGCCGCCGCGACGCGCTCCATCTCTTCGATATTCTCAAGATGGATCTCGCCGATGCCGCCGGCGACGACCCGATCGATATCGGCCTCGCTCTTTCCCGGTCCGGCAAACAGGACCCGCTCGGATCGCACGCCAGCGGCCAGGGCCGCCTCGTATTCCGCACCCGATGCGATCTCGGCACCCGCTCCCGCCTCGGCGAACACGCGGATGACGGCCGGGCGCGGATTGGCTTTGACGGAATAATCGACCTCGGCGAAGCCCGCGACGGCCTGCGACAGGGCACGGTAGGCCCGTCGCATGAGATCGGCATCGTAGACGAAGAGCGGCGTGCCGTGGGCCCGTGCGAGGGCGGCGAGATCGAGTCCACCGACCTGAATCACCCCATCGTGCCTCGGGAAATCGGCGGCGATCAGGTGTTGGGCGAGACCGTCGTCAGACATCCCGGCGTTCCGCCGCGAGGCGCTTGTAGTCGATCTTGCCATTGGGCGTGACGGCCAGGGACGTCACCGTTTCGATGGTGCGGGGGACCATGTGGGGGGCCACGGTTTCCCGCAGGGCGCGGAGGGCCGCCTCGGGGTCCGGACCGCCCTCGGCGGGGATACCGATGGCATGGATGCGTTGCCCGAGACTCGGATCGGGCAGCCCGATGACCGCCACGGCACGGAAGCCGCCCGTCGCCATCAGCGCCGCCTCGAGCTCGGTCGGGCTGACGCGAAAGCCCGAGGTCTTGATCATCGCATCGTCGCGGCCGACGAAGGTGAAGTAGCCGTCCGTGTCCTCGACGACGATGTCGCCCGAGCGGCACACGGGTGGTCCGCCCGGAACGACGGGATCGGGCACCAGCACGCGCGCGGTGTCCTCGGGCCTGTTCCAGTAGCCGAGGGACACGGTCGGGCCGCGATGCATGAGGATTCCGGGCTCGCCCGGCGCGGTGCGGCGTCCGTCGGCGGTGACGGCGAAGATCTCGGTCTCCGGGATGGCGCGACCCATGGAGCCCGGGCGGGCTTCGAGCTCCGCGGGCGGGAGCCAGGTCGACCGGAAGGCTTCCGTCAGCCCGTACATCAGCACGATGTCCGTGTGGGGCAGTGCCCGGCGGAGGCGTGCGACGGTGTCCAGGGGCACCGCCCCCCCGGAATTGGTGACGTAGCGCAGGCTCGCCAGATCCGCCGTGGCGAGGCGCGGCGCGGCGCGGGTCAGGAGGGTCCACAGGGTCGGCACCCCGGCGAGACCGGTGATCCCGTGTGTTTCGATGGCGCGCACCACTTCGTCGCCGAACCGGGCGTCGAGGAGCACGAGGCAGGCGCCCTGCTCGACGGCCGTGAGGAGCTGGTTCAGGCCGTAATCGAAGGCGAGGGGCAGCACCGACAGGATGCGTTCGTCCGGCGTGAGGCCGAGGTAGGTCCGCACGATGCGGGTTCCGGCGAGGAGGTTGGCGTGCGAGAGCATGACGCCCTTCGGCAGGCCGGTGGAGCCGGAGGTGTAGAGGATGGCGGCGAGATCCGGGGGCGGGGCCGGCCCGTCGCGCTCCGGCAGGATCAGGAGGACGCCGCCGGGCATCGATGCCTCGGCCTCGACCGCGAGACCGTCTCCGAGGGCGGCGCGCAAGACCGCTTCGGTCAGAAGGGCGCGTGCGCCGCAATCCTCGACGATGTGGCGGATCTGGGCCGCGCGCAGGCTCGGATGGATCGGCACGAAGGCGGCGCCGGCTTGCGCGATGGCGAACAGGGCCGCGCATTCGCCGGTGGATTTCGGCAACAGAACCGCGATCCGATCGCCGGGGCGGACACCGGCTTCGATCAGCCGGGCCGCCAAAGCGGCGACGCGGTCACGCAAGCCTGCGTAGGTCAGACGCTCCGCGCCGGCCACGAGGGCCGTGCGGTCCCCGGCCGGCCGGTCCAGTAAATGGTGAACGCGGGTCGGCCCTTCCATCGCCTCAGGCTCGATCCCGCTTGGCCGCGGCATAGGCCGCGAGGGCATCGATGCTCTCGAAATGGGCGAGGGCGAACGCGTCCTCCTCGATCTCGAACCCGAAGCGTTCGCCGAGGTCCATCATCAAATCGAGGACGCCGATGGAATCCAACGCGTCGCTCGTCACCAACGACGTCCGGCCCGTGATGGCGTCGGGAGCGAGACCGGGATTGCGCCCGAGGATGAACGCGCGGATGGCCTCGCGCGCTTCGCTCACCGTCTCCACGCTGTGTCTCTCGACCAAGGCTCGCACTCCACCGGACGCCCTTGCGGGGACGTGACGCGATTAAGCCATGCGAGGTGCGCGTGTCCATGCGGGGGGTGCGTTCGCGAGCGAACGTCAGACGGAGTCCACTGCTTCCGCACTCACCGTTTCGGGCATCGGCTCGCCATCCGGCACCACGTCGACCTCGACCTTGAGCTTCTGCGAGCCGGATGACGAGACGATGCCGTCGATGGGCGAGACGTCCGTGTAGTCGCGTCCGCGCGCCACGACGATGTGGTCGTCGCACATGCCGATTCCGTTGGTGGGATCGAGGCCGATCCAGCCCTCTCCGCACCAGACCGAGACCCAGGCGTGGCTGGCATCGGCGCCGCGCAGGCGGGGGCGCCCGACGGGGGGAATGGTGCGCAGGTAGCCGCTGACATAGGCCGCTGGCAGTCCGAGACCGCGCAGGCCCGCGATCATGATGTGGGCGAAGTCCTGGCAGACCCCGGCCCGAAGGGCGAACGATTCGGCGAGCGGGGTCCGGACGGAAGTCGCCTTGGCGTCGAACCGGAAATCCTTTCGGATGCGCTGCATCAGGTCGAAGGCGCCGCCATAGGCGCTACGCCCGGGCGGAAAGCTCGTCCGCGCATATTCGGTCACCTCGGGGGCGAGGGGCACGCGAATGCTGGGGAAGAGAAAGTGCACCGGTGCGTCCGGCGCGAGTGACCGCCGATCCAACGCGCCGTCGCGGACCCGCTCCCAGGACGGCCCGGATTCGGGCGCGGGTGCGGGGGCGCGCGTGACGTCGACCCGCGAAAGCGACTCGACCCGTAGCTCCGTATGCGGGGTGTCGATGGTGACCGCCACCACGTCGAGGCCGAAATAGTCGCGCCGGACCACCCGCTGGCGCGGCTCGGGGGTGATGGTGAGGGTGCTGCCCAGCACCGTCTGGCCCTCGCCGTCCGTTGGGCGCAGGCGCAGGCCGCAGCGGGCATAGCGGACGGGCCGGGCGTAGCGGTAGGTCGTGAGATGGCGCAGCGTGTAGATCACCCGAGCCCCACGAGCTTCTCCGGCCGCAGGGCGTGCGGACCATTGGGGAAATAGCGGGTCGCGATGGCGTCGGCCAAGCGCTCGAATTCGTTCTCCAGGCGCGCCAGGGTCGCACCGTCGAACTCGGCCGCTTCGCCCGTGGCGAATTCGGCACCGATCCTGGCGGCGAGGCGCTGATGCGGCTCGGGCAGTCCGTCGACGCGGAGCGTCGGCAGATCCGACAGGTGCCGCTCGATGGCGACGATCTGGAAGGCGACGGAGCGTGGATTGAACGGATCGAGGAGTACCATGTCGCGCACGGGGTCGAGGGCGGCCCCCTGCATGTAGCGTGCGCCGAAGGCGATATGCGAATCGCAGAGCGAGAGCATCACGCCGAGATCCTCGGCGGTGGCCGTATCCCCGGCGAATTGGGTCGCGAAGGCGCAGGTGTTGATCACCCGCTCGATGCGCCGCCCGAGATCGACGAAGTGCCAGCCCGCCGTGCGGTTCATGTTCTCCTGCGCCAGACCCGCGAGGGCGGCGATGAGACCGAGGCCCCGCTCGGCCAAACCGACGAGTTCGGCCTCGGAATAGGCACGGGCGTCGCCGATATCGAGGAGGTCCTTGAGATCGGCCAGGACCCGCCAGGCTTCGCCCGAGAGCCGCTCGCGCAGGATCGCCGCGTTGGCGCGTGCCGAGAGGCTGTGGCACAGGGCGGAACCGAAATTGTCGCGCTGGCTCAGGGCCTCGCGCGCCAAGGTGGCTGTGGGGAGATCGGGGGCCGAAATCGCCCCCCAATCGTCGAGAAGGGCTCGGATCCGCAACGAGGTCGGAGACCGTGCATCACCGACGATATCGGCGCTGACGGCGGCGCCGACGCTGCCGAGATGCGCGACCACGAGACGGATCACCGCCTCCGCCCGCTCGACGTAGCGCCCGAACCAGAACAGGTTGTCGGCGGCCCGCGACGGCAGGTGTCCGGCGATTCGACGCACCTTCTGGGTCGCGGGCTGAATCGTCGGGACCGACTCGACGGGGCCGTCGGAGAGGATCCAGACGTCGGCCGCCTTGATGCCGGCGCGCATCTCGATGGGGTCGAGGTCGGCACGCTCCGAGATGCGGCAGAAGCCGCCGGGCATCACCCGCCAACCCTCCGGCGTCATTGCGGCGAACACCCGCAAGGCGAAGGGGCGGGGCACGAGGTGCAGGGAGCCGCCGGTGCGATCCCAACCGGGCGTCGTCGCGAGGGGCGCCCGCTCCTGGGCGACGTAGTCGAACGGTCGGTCGCGTAAGGCCGACACGACCCGTTCGCGGTCCGCCCCGAAGGCGAGGGGGGCCATGATCGCGTCGCGGGCCATGCCCTTGGGGGGCGTCGCCACCGGCCGGAGCGTCAGGGCGTCGAGGTTCTGGCGCACATGGGCAAGGCTGTCCGGATCCCCGCACCACCAGGTGCGCGGGCCGGACAATCGAAGGTCGGTGTTCATCATCTGCCGGGCGATGCCGGGCAGATAGGCGGCGAGGGCACCGGACTCGAGGATGCCGGAGCCCGGCATGTTGCCGACGACGAGGCTTCCATTGCGTAGGGCCTCGATCAGGCCCGGGACCCCGAGGCGGGACGACGGGTTCAGTTCGAGGGGGTCGACGTAGTCGGAATCGATGCGGCGCCATAGGGCATCGGCCCGCTTCAGGCCCGAGACCGTGCGGACATGGAGCGCGCCGTCCTGCATCACGAGGTCGTCGCCCTCGACCAGGAGCAGGCCGAGATAGCGCGCGAGCACCGCCTGCTCGACATAGGTCGAACTGAACGGTCCCGACGTGAGCAGGCAGATGCGCGGGTCGCTGCGCTGGGAACCCAGGGCAAGTCCCTGCCGGAGGGCCTGAAAGAACGGCGCCAGACGCTCGACGTGCAGATCGGTGTAGAGATCCGGAAAGGCGCGGGTGAGCACCATCCGGTTCTCCAGGGCGTAGCCCGGTCCGGACGGCGATTGGGTCCTGTCGGCCAGCACCTGCCAGCACCCGTCGGGTCCCCGGGTGACGTCGGCGGCATAGAGCTTGAGGAAGCGACCGCCCGGCGGCGTGATGCCCGCGAGGGGTCGCATGAATTCCGGACTGCCCGCAACGACCGCGGCCGGGAGGAGACCGCCGGCGACGAGGCGGTTGGGGCCGTAGATGTCGGCGAGGATCGCTTCCATCAGCTCCGCCCGCTCGACGATGCCTGCGCTCAAGTCCTGCCAGTCGGCCGCCTCCACCATGAACGGGAGGGAGCCGAGCGGCCAAGCGTGATCGCGCTTGTCGCCGTAGATCCGGTAGGAGATCCCGGTGTCACGGATGTGGCGTACCGCCGAGACGAACCGGGCGGCGATATCCACCTCGGTCAGGTCGCCGAGGTGGTCGAGGACGCGCGTCCAGGCCGCGCGCGGCTTGCCCGAGGCGTCCATGAATGCATCGGGTACGCCGGAAAGCGGCCGGTAGCCGGAGGTCCAGCGTGCCAGCCGTTCCGCCCGCCCGGAGACCTCCGCCTCGGCCGCAGCGCTCATCGCGGAGCCGGGCTCCGCAGGTCGAGGGTCATCGGGAATTCCCGATTGGTCTCCTCCACGGGCATTTCGACCTTGCCGGGGGTGTGGCCGTGGGCCTGGAAGCGGGCAAGGCGCCGCCCCTCCGCCTCGTAGGTGTTGACCGGGAAGGTCTCGTAGTTGCGCCCGCCCGGATGGCTGACGTGGTAGCGGCAGCCGCCGAGCGACCGGCCGCTCCAGGCATCGAGAATGTCGATGGTGAGCGGCGCGTGCGCGGGGATCGTCGGGTGCAGGGAGGAGGCCGGCTGCCACGCCTTGAAGCGCAGGCCCGCCACCGCCTCGCCGGCCGTGCCCGTGCCGGTCATCGGCAGGCGACGTCCGTTGCAGGCGATCACGTGCCGGCCGGGCACGAAGCCCTCGACCTTGACCTGCAGCCGCTCCACGGACGAATCGACGTAGCGCACGGTTCCCCCGATGGCGCCTTCCTCACCCAGCACGTGCCAGGGCTCGAGGGCCTGGCGCAGTTCCAGCTTCACGCCGCCATGCTCCACGGTCCCGAACACGGGAAAGCGGAACTCGCGCTGCGCCACGAACGCGGCTGGATCGAAATCGTAGCCGGCGCCCCGGAGATCCTCCAGCACGTCGAGGAAGTCGGACCACAGGAAGTGGGGCAGCATGAAACGATCGTGCAGACCCGTGCCCCAGCGGACACAACCGCCCTCCTGCGGCTCGCGCCACAGCCAAGCCACGATGGCGCGCAGCAGGAGTTGCTGGGCCAGACTCATGCGCGGGTCCGGCGGCATCTCGAACGAGCGGAATTCGAGAAGCCCGAGCCGTCCCGTCGGGCCGTCGGGCGAGTAGAGCTTGTCGATGCAGATCTCGGAGCGGTGGGTGTTGCCCGTCACGTCCACGAGGATATTGCGGAAGATGCGATCGACCAGCCAGCGCGGGATGTTGGGCTCGTCGGGTTTCGGCACCTGCGCCATGGCGATCTCGAGCTCGTAGAGCCCGTCGTGGCGCGCCTCGTCCATGCGTGGAGCTTGGCTCGTCGGGCCGATGTAGAGTCCGGCGAACAGGTACGACATGGCCGGATGGCGTTGCCAGTACAGCACCAGGCTCTTCAGGAGGTCGGGCCGGCGCAGGAACGGTGAATCCGTCGGCGTGGCGCCGCCGAGCACGACGTGATTGCCGCCGCCGGTGCCGGTGTGGCGACCGTCGGTCATGAATTTCTGCGCGCCGAGGCGGATCTGGCGTGCGTCCTCGTAGAGGTCCGTGGTGATCGTCACGGCATCGCGCCAGGACGGAGCAGGATGGACGTTGACCTCGATGACGCCGGGGTCCGGGGTGACCTTGATGACGTTCATGCGCGGATCGAACGGCGGCTCGTAGCCCTCGATGTGCAAGGTCTGCTTGAGTTCGGCCGCCGCGTCCTCGAGATGGCCGAGGAGTTCGAGATACTCGTCCACCCGTTCCAGGGGCGGCATGAATACGTGAATGATGCCGTTGCGCGGCTCCACGGCGAAGGCCGTGCGCACCGCGACGCCGGTCATGCCCGACCCGTTGATGGTCTCGGCGCCCGGATGGCCTTCCGGCAGGGCGTCGCGTGCCTCCAGGGGGTCCTGGGGCTGGTAGTAGGGATAGCTCTGCGGCGGCACGTAGGGCAGCGACGAGAGCGGCAAGCGGTAGCCGACGGGGGAATCGCCCGGCGTGAGGAAGGCGTGACCGCGCCGGAACTCCCAGGCTTCCGAGACCCAGATGCGGTCCGCAGCACCCTCCCGGCCTGTCGGAAGGCTCGCTAGCGGCAACGCGTATCCGGCGGGAGCGCCGAGCCCGCGCTCGAACACCCTCGCCATGCGAGCGTTGGTCTCGGGATTCGGAAATCTCGGTTCCGAAGTGGTGACGTTGACGGGAAGCTCATCGCGCTTCTCCGTCCAGTAGACCGGATCCTCGTAGGCGGGAAAGACATAGGGACCGAGCCCGATGCGCTTGGCGACCCCGTCGATCAGGGCCTTGGCTTGGGTCGCGTTGGCGTCGCGCGGTCCATCCTCGGCGGCAATCAGACTGTCGTCCTTCCACACCGGTACGCCGTCGCGGCGCCAGTACAGGGCGAAGGCCCAGCGCGGCAGGCTCTCGCCCGGATACCACTTGCCCTGGCCGTAATGGAGCATGCCGCCGGGTGCGAAGCGCGTGCGCAGGCGCCGGATGAGCTTGTCGGCCAAGCCGCGTTTCGTCGGTCCCACGGCGGCGGCGTTCCACTCCGCCGATTCGAAATCGTCGATGGACACGAAAGTCGGCTCGCCGCCCATGGTCAGGCGCACGTCCTGCTCGGCCAGATCCACGTCGATGCGGTCGCCGAGCGCGTCCATGGCCGCCCAGATCTCGTCGGAGAACGGCTTGGTGATCCGCGGGGCCTCGGCGACCCGCGTCACCGTCATCTCGAAGCCGAACGCGACCTCGGCCGGCTCGGCGAGCCCCGAGATGGGCGCAGCCGAGTTGTAGTGCGGGGTCGCGGCGAGCGGGATGTGGCCCTCGCCGCAGAGAAGGCCGGACGTGGCGTCGAGGCCGATCCAGCCGGCGCCCGGGAGATAGACCTCGGCCCAGGCATGCAGGTCGGTGAAATCGGTGGAGGTCCCGACGGGGCCGTCGACCGCGGTGGTGTCGGGGATGAGCTGGATCAGGTAGCCGGAAACGAAACGGGCGGCCATCCCGAGGCGGCGCAGGATCTGAACCATCAGCCACGCGGAATCGCGGCACGAACCGCTCTTCAGGGTCAGGGTCTCGGCGGCGCTCTGCACGCCCGGCTCCATGCGGACGCCGTAGGTGATCTCGCCCGCCACCTGGGCGTTGAGGGCCACGAGGAACAGGACCGTGTTCGGTTCGGCCGGAAGGCGGGTCAGGAATTCGTCGACCTCAGGCGCCATGGCCTCATCGAGCACGAGGTAGGGCTTCAGCTCCGCCGTGAGATCGTCGGCGTAGGTGAAGCCGCGCGCCTGGGCATACTCCTCCACGAAGAAGTCGAACGGGTTGATCACCGACATGTCGGCGGTGAGATCGACCTCGATCTTCAGCTCGGTGGTCTTCTCGGGGAAGATGAGACGCGCGAGCCAGTTTCCGTTCGGGTCCTGCTGCCAGTTGATGAAGTGGTTCTCGGGCAGGATCTTGAGGGAGTAGGCCGGTACGGCGGTGCGCGTGTGCGGCGCGGGCCGCAGGCGGATCACCTGTGGACCGAGCGCGATCGGCCGGTCGTAGGTGTAGTGCGTGACGTGGTGCAGGGCGGCTTTGATCGACACGGGGACTCCCGCAGTACCAGGGCGTGGGGCCGGAGGGGCGTGGACACGCCCGATCCGGCTGCGGAGAACCGGGCCACCGCCCTGCGGTGCTCCCGGGGGATGCTGTCTTCAAGCCATACGCCAACGGTCGCGCTTGTGCGATGGGCTTGCCGACGATGTGCCGTCGTGCCGTGGGGCACAGACCTCGCATCGAAGCGAGTCCGTAAGCAAGTTCCGTGCATGATCCGCTGGCGGCCCGGTCTGGGAACATAGTCGGACGTCACCGCTTAGCTCACCGCGTCGGGGGGCGGGTCGTTCCCGGTGGGCACGTGGTGCTTGAGGGTGGTTAAGGGACGGGCATCGGAACGGCATCATGAAGATCTTCCAGTGCCAGGCCTGCGATCAGCCCGTCAGCTTCGAAAGCACGGCTTGCGAGAGCTGCCAGCGCCGCCTCGGCTATGTGGGCGAAGTGCACGAGATGTCGGCACTGGAGCCCGTCGGCGAGATCTGGCACGCCTATGCCAACCCGACCCGCAAGTATCGCTTCTGCGCCAATGCGGAGCACGGCGCCTGCAACTGGCTCGTGCCCGACGACATGCCGGAGCGGTATTGTACCGCCTGTCGTCACAACCGTGTGGTGCCGGACCTCGGCATCACCTGGAACCTCACGCGCTGGCGCCAGATCGAGGCGGCCAAGCATCGGCTGTTCTACTCCCTGCTCCGCCTGAACCTGCCGCTGATGAACCGGACGGAGAATCCCACCACGGGGCTCGCCTTCGACTTCCTGGTCGATCCGTCGGAGAGCTACCGCATCGGGCCGCCCGTCCTGACGGGGCACCACAGCGGCATCATCACCCTGAACATCGCCGAGGCCGACGACGTCGAGCGCGAGCGGCGGCGGATGCTGTTCGGCGAGTACTATCGCACCCTGCTGGGGCACTTCCGGCACGAGATCGGGCATTACTTCTGGAACGTGCTGGTGCGCTTCGACCAGAGTTTGTGGACGTTCCGGTCGCTGTTCGGCGACGAGCGGGACAATTACGGTCGTGCACTGCAGCGGCACTACCGGGAAGGCGCACCGCCGGACTGGGAGGAATCCCACGTCAGCGCCTACGCCACCAGCCATCCGTGGGAGGATTTCGCCGAGACCTGGGCACAGTATCTCCACATCGTCGACACGGTGGAGACGGCCGGCACCTTCGAACTTCACGTGCGGCCGCGCCTGCGCAACGGGCCGGCGGACCCCGTCGTGATCGACTACGATCCCTACCAGATTCCGGATTTCAGCCGCCTGGTCGAAGCGTGGCTGCCGCTCACCTACGCGGTGAACTCCCTGAGCCGCAGCATGGGGCAGCCGGCGCTCTACCCGTTCAAGCTGACGCCGGCGGTGATCGCCAAGCTGTCCTTCGTCCACGAGCGCATCGTCACCATGCGGTGCATGGGCCATGGCATGGACAGCGAGGAGGCCGGATCGGAAATCCTGAAGGCGGTCATCACCGGTCTTCGCAAGCGCGTCGCTGCACCGAACGTCTGATGTCCGGCGCGGTCGGTCTCAGCTCCGCAGGCCGGGCGCTTCCTGGCCGGTGCGGGCGACGTACTCCGTGTAACCGCCGCCATACTGGTGGATTCCCTCGGGGGTCACTTCGAGCACCCGGTTCGACAGAGCGGCCAGGAAGTGCCGGTCATGGCTCACGAACAGCATGGTGCCCTCGTAGGCCGAAAGCGCCGCGATGAGCATCTCCTTCGTGCCCATGTCGAGGTGGTTGGTCGGCTCGTCGAGGACGAGGAAGTTCGGGGGATCGAACAGCATCAGGGCCATGACGAGACGAGCCTTCTCTCCGCCCGACAGCACGCGGCAGCGCTTCTCGACATCGTCGCCGGAGAAGCCGAAGCACCCGGCGAGGGCGCGCAGGGACCCTTGCGCGGCCTGTGGGAACGCATCTTCCAGGGACTGGAACACCGTGCGCTCGCCGTCGAGCAGATCCATGGCGTGCTGGGCGAAGTAGCCGAGCTTGACGCTGCCGCCGACGGAGACGGTGCCGTCATCGGCCTGGGTCGAGCCGGTGACGAGCTTCAGGAGCGTCGACTTGCCGGCGCCGTTGATGCCCATGACGCACCAGCGCTCCTTGCGCCGGATGGAGAAATCGAACCCCTCGTAGATCCGGCGGCTGCCGTAGCTCTTGTGGACGTTCTTGAGCATCACGACGTCTTCGCCCGAACGCGGCGGAGCCTGGAAGTCGAAGGCCACGGATTGACGGCGCTTCGGGGGCTCGACCCGCTCGATCTTGTCGAGCTTCTTCACTCGGCTCTGCACCTGCGCCGCGTGCGAGGCGCGCGCCTTGAAGCGCTCGATGAACTTGATTTCCTTGGCCAGCATCGCCTGCTGCCGCTCGAATTGGGCCTGCTGGTGCGTCTCGTTAAGCGCCCGCTGCTGCTCGTAGAACGCGTAGTCGCCGGAATAGGTGGTGAGCGTGCCGCCGTCGATCTCGATCACCTTGGTGACAATGCGGTTCATGAACTCGCGATCGTGCGAGGTCATCAAGAGAGCGCCCTCGTAGTTCTTGAGAAAGGCCTCCAACCAGATCAGGCTCTCGATGTCGAGGTGGTTGGAGGGCTCGTCCAGCAGCATCACGTCGGGGTTCATGAGGAGGATTCGGGCGAGAGCCACGCGCATCTTCCATCCGCCCGACAGCTTGCCGACGTCGCCGTCCATCATGCCTTGCGAGAAGCTCAGGCCCGCCAGCACCTCGTAGGCCCGGCCTTCGAGGGCGTAGCCGTCGAGTTCCTCGAAGCGTGCCTGGACCTCACCGTAGCGCTCGATGAGCGCCTCCATCTCGTCCACGCGGTCGGGGTCGGCGAGCCCCGCCTCAAGGGCCTTCAACTCGGTGCCGACGACGCTGACGGGGCCGGCGCCATCCATCACCGCCGAGACCACGGAGCACCCGGACATCTCGCCCACATCCTGGCTGAAATACCCGATGGTGATGCCCTTGTCGGTGGCGACCTGACCCTCGTCGGGCTCCTCCTCGCCGGTGATCATCCGGAACAGGGTGGTCTTGCCGGCGCCGTTGGGGCCGACGAGCCCGACCTTCTCGCCCTTCTGAAGGGCGGCGGACGCTTCGATGAAGACGATCTGCCGGCCGTTCTGCTTGCCGATTTTTT
Organism: Methylobacterium sp. Leaf112; assembly: GCF_001423295.1. Lineage (GTDB taxonomy): Bacteria > Pseudomonadota > Alphaproteobacteria > Rhizobiales > Beijerinckiaceae > Methylobacterium. The sequence goes on from NZ_LMNG01000033.1 coordinate 54,053, forward strand.
CGAGGCGGATCATGCGCGCACGGGACCTTGTCTGGGGTCTCGCGCCTTTACGGCATGGCGCGTCCGAGCGGAAGGGAAGGCAGCCTCAATCGTCTGCCCGTGCGGGCAGATCGACGGCCCGCGGCCGGCCGGCATCGTCGATGGCCACGAAGGTGAAGGTCGCCTCCGTGACCTTCTCTCGGACCTGGGTGCGGAAGCGCCGAGCCCAGGCCTCGACCTCGATCTTCATCGACGTGCGCCCGACGTGCCCGACGCGGGTGTAGACGCAGAGGACGTCGCCGACACGAACCGGCCGAATGAAGGTCATGGCGTCCACCGCCACGGTGACGACGCGTCCCTGGGCCCTGTCGACGCCCGCGATGCCGCCGGCCTGATCCATCTGCGACATCACCCATCCGCCGAAGATGTCGCCGTTGGCGTTGGTGTCCGCCGGCATCGCGCTGGTTCGAACGGTGAGATCGCCGCGCGGACCTCCACCTTCCTCTTCGACCGTCATACCAATCCGCCTTTGCGTTTCATACAGCCCGATCCTACGCAGACTTCCTGCCGTCGGGGGGCGGCGTCGCCACCTTCACGGTAGCAGTCCCGTGAGTTTGAGACCGCCCGCGAGGATCACGGCGCCGACCGACATCAGAAGCTCGAGGGGGATCGAATGCCAGAGGCCATGGGCTGGCACTTCGGTCGCGGTGAGTTCGGTCATGGTCTGCCTCCGAGAGCCCCGAGGATGAAGCTCGCATCGCCGCTAAGACCTATCGCACGATCATGCATGTTTCCTAATCTTATGATGCATTTTCATGCAAAAGCCTGGTCACTCGAACAGAGTGCCAGGCTTTCGAGCGAAGCTATTCAGAGCGATGCTGCGGCGCCGACGAAAGCGCCACCGCGCCGGAGCTTAGTAGTAGAAGCGGCGCGGGCCGTAGAACGGACGCGCGCCATAGAAGCGACGCGGACCGTAGAACCGACGCGGGCCATAGAAGCGGCGACCGTAGTACGGACGACGGTAGAACGGGCGCGGACCGTAAAACCGGCGACGGTAGCCGTAGTACTGGACATTCTGGGCGACCGCGGGTGCGGCCTCGGTCTGCAAGGCGAGGGCAGGGCCGATGGGGGCGGCGGACGCGCCCTGCGGCGCCGTCGCGGCGAAGCCTAAGGCCAGCAACGCGGCCAGCACGAGTTTCCTGAGCACGTTCTCAAACTCCCTGAGATAAGTCGGCAGGACGTGAAGCGCCGACGGTTCCGGAATCGGACCCTGTCGCTTGAAACGCACGAAGCCCGGAAGTGTTGCCGGGCCGGATCCTTCCGGATGTCGGTTGAGTCAACGAAGCGTTCGGGTCGCTCAAGCGATCTTCATGGTCATGTCGACGATGGACGCCGCCTGGCTGCCCTTCACGAGGGCGATGCCGTGCTCGCAATCTTCCCGGCGCCCATAACCTTCGGCGGAGTCGGCCACGACGTTGCCGTTCGTGGCGCGCAGGCGCCAACGCCAGTCGCCGGTCGCATCCCGATAGAGTTCGAACCGCATGGCATCCTCACGCTTCACGATCACGCCATGAGATGGCGTCGCGCGATTTCGCGGCAAGTGGTCCTTCCCCAAACGAAAACACCGCCCCGGAGACCCGGGGCGGTGTCGTCATGACGGACCGCAAGGCTCAGCGTGGAAGGACTCAGCGCGGGAAACGGTCGAGCCAGCCGATGGTGCGGCCCTCGCCGGTGCCGGTGCCGGCACCCTGCGGGCGCGGCGTGCGCTGACGGGTGTCGCTGCGGGGCTCGGAGCGGTTCTCCGAACCGTGAACGGCCGGACGGCGCTCGCCGCGAGCGTCCTGCGGGCGGGCCGCCCCATCCGGACGGGCGTTGCGACCGGGCGCGCCTTGGCCACCACGACCGCCTTCGCTGCGGCCCTGGCCCGGGCGTCCGCCACCGGGACGACCGCCGCCGGGACGCTGGCCCTGGCGCTGACCGGGACGCTGACCCTGGGGCGCCGGACGGCGCTCCTCGGCTTGGGCGGCATCCATGGCTTCCTGGCGCGACGGGGGCGTGAAGCCCTCGGGGAAGGCGCCGACGGGAATCTTCTGACGCGTGGTGCGCTCGATGTCCCGCAGGTAGGCCTTCTCCTCGTCGTTGCAGAACGAGATCGCGAGACCGTTGGCGCCGGCACGGGCCGTGCGGCCGATGCGGTGGACGTAGCTCTCCGGCACGTTCGGCAGATCGTAGTTGATGACGTGGCTCACGGCCTCGACGTCGATGCCGCGCGCGGCGATGTCGGTCGCGACCAGAACCCGGCACGAGCCGTCCTTAAAAGCGGCGAGCGCCCGCTCGCGCTGCGGCTGGGACTTGTTGCCGTGGATGGCGGAGGCGTTGATCGAGACTTTCTCCAGGCCACGCACCACGCGGTCGGCGCCATGCTTGGTCCGGGTGAAGACGAGGACGCGCTCGATCTTCGGATCCCGCAGGATGTGGTTGAGGAGGGCCTGCTTCGCACCCGTATGGGCGAAGATGACTTCCTGGGTGACGCGCTCGGCGGTGGTCGCCACGGGAGTGACGGCGACCTGGACCGGATCGCGAAGATACTGGTCGGCGAGGCCGGCGATGTTCTTCGGCATGGTGGCGGAGAAGAACAGGCTCTGACGCTCCTTCGGCAGCATCTTCACGATGCGCTTGAGGGCATGGATGAAGCCGAGGTCGAGCATCTGGTCGGCCTCGTCGAGGACGAGGATCTCGACGGCCTCGAGGGTCAGCGAGCGGCGCTCGATGAGGTCCATGAGGCGGCCCGGGGTGGCGACGAGGATGTCGACCCCGTTGGCCAGCGCCTTCTCCTGGCGGGAGATGGTGACGCCGCCGAACACCACGGTGTTGGTGAACGAAAGATGCCGGCCGTAATCCGAGAAGCTCTCGGCGATCTGGTTGGCGAGCTCGCGGGTGGGCGAGAGCACCAGCACGCGACAGCCGCGGCGGATGGCTTTCCGCGGGTTCTGGGCGAGGCGGTGCAGGATCGGCAACGCGAAGGCGGCCGTCTTGCCGGTGCCGGTCTGGGCGATGCCGCAGAGGTCGCGACCTTCCATGGCGGGGCGGAGGGCCTGGGCCTGGATCGGGGTCGGCGTCTTGTAGCCGGCCTCCTCCAGCGCCCGCAGCACGGGCTGGGCGAGGCCGAAATCGGTGAACTGGGTCAAGTCTTATCTTTCAAGGCAGCGGGACCGTGGCGCACGCCATCCAACGATGGTCGGTACGCAGATCGATTGCGAATCGGTCCGTTGAGCTGGAGCCGCCCGCGTGCCGGGGCAGTCCGGGTGCATGCACGTTGAAGAGAGGGGCTCAGGTCGGTCGGAATTCGCGCGTAGCGACCCGTCGATCCGTCACGCAGCCCTCTCAAGCGGAACCATGACGGCCGCTGACGCTGCATCCGCGATATGCGTGTTCGCGGATGCGAAGTCAATCCTCGAATCCGCTCAGGCAGTTGGCGGTGCGCGCAGGTGGGCCACGAAGTCCCGCGCGAAGGCGGGTAGGGCGGAGAGCGTCCGCACGCAGATGGTCAGATCGCGCACCGCCCAAGGATCGAGGAGCGGCACGACCGCGATGGCCATGGTGCGGGCCGCGCGGGCGGCGGTGGTCTCCGGCACGATGCCGAGGCCGACGCCGCACTCGACGAGGCGGCACACGGCATCGAAGCTGCGCAACTGGACCCGCAACCGCATGGGCCGCCCCGTCCGCGCCGCCTTGTCGGCGAGAAAGCGAGTGAGGGCGCTCGTCCGGTCGAGGCCGACGAGGTCGTGCTCCAGCACGTCGGCGAACGCCACGGCCGGGTGGTCGCGCAAGGCATGGCCGCCGCCCGCCACGACGACGAAACGGTCCTGCCGGAACGGGTAGGTTTCGAGGGCGCCGGTGTCGACGGTGCCGGCCACGATGCCGAGGTCGGCGCCGCCCTCCGCCACGAGGCCGACGATCTCGTCCGACGTCCGCTCCTCGATGTCGACGCTGACCCCGGTCTGGCGGGCGAGGAAGGCGCTCAGTACCTCGGGCAGGAACTCGGTCAGGGCGTTGGTGTTCGACAGGACCCGGATCTGACCGACGGTGCCGCCGGAGAAGCCCGCGAGCTCGCCCTGCATCCGGTCTATCCCATCGAGGAGATCGCGCGCGTGGGCCAGGAGCGTGCGCCCGGCGGGCGTCGTGGTCACGCCTTGCCGGCCGCGTGTGAGGAGGGCGGCGCCGAGCGACACTTCCATGGCGCGGATGCGGGCCGAGGCGGCCGCCAGCGCGAGGTTGGCCCGTGCCGCCCCGTGGGTGATGGAGCCGGCCTCGACCACGTGGCGGAACAGGCCGAGATCGACGAGATCGAAGCGCATCATCGCGCCGTGTCCCCGCCCATGCCTCGCGAAAAGACTTTCTTAACCCTGCGGCGCGATGGTCTGACCATGGTGATCCGTCGTCGCGTCCGTTCCGTGCTGATGCCCCTGGCGTTGTACGCCGTCTCGGGGCTCGTCGTCGGCTATTTCGTGCATCAGGCCGAGGGCGGCAATCGCGGCCTCGAAGCGAAGCGCGCCCTGAAGATCCAGGCCTACGGCCTCAATCAGGAACTCGCCGCCGTGAAGGCCGATCGGGCCGAGTGGGAGCACCGCGTCACCCTGCTGCGCAGCGAGCAGATCGACCGCGACCTCCTCGAGGAGCGGGCACGCGTCGTCCTCGGCCGGGTCCACGCCAACGATGTGGTGGTCATCAATCCGTAGCCCTGTTCCGCCGCTTCGCCAGGCGGCGATGGAGCGCACCTGACAACCGTTCCGATCTGTCGGGCGGCCGATCTCGCTTTCCGAAAACACGTGTCCTAGAACCTCCGGGAGAACAGACGGTCCCCGGGGAGAGAGCCGATGGATTCCGCAACCGAGGCGGGCCAGCCCAAATCCGATCCGACGCCGTCGGAGGCCGGCAGCCACGCGCCGGCGCCGAACACGCCGCAATTCACCCGCGACGAAGACCTCCACGCCTATCACGAGATGCTGCTCATCCGTCGCTTCGAGGAGAAGGCGGGACAGCTCTACGGCATGGGCCTCATCGGCGGGTTCTGTCACCTCTATATCGGCCAGGAGGCCGTCGTCATCGGCATGCAGATGGCCTCCATCGACGGCGATCAGGTCATCACCGGCTACCGCGACCACGGTCACATGCTCGCCTGCGGCATGGACCCGAAGGGCGTGATGGCGGAACTCACCGGCCGTCGCGGAGGCTATTCCCGCGGAAAAGGCGGGTCGATGCACATGTTCAGTCGCGAAAAACAGTTCTTCGGCGGGCATGGCATCGTCGGCGCGCAGGTGTCCCTCGGCACGGGCCTCGCCTTCGCGGACGCCTACAGGAAGAACGGCCAGGTCAGCCTGACCTACATGGGTGATGGCGCGGCCAACCAGGGGCAGGTCTACGAGAGCTTCAACATGGCGCAGCTGTGGAAGCTGCCCGTGGTCTACGTCATCGAGAACAATCGCTACGCCATGGGTACCTCCGTCGCCCGCGCCTCGGCGCAGACGGACTTCTCGAAGCGCGGCATCTCGTTCGGCATTCCGGGCGAACAGGTCGACGGGATGGATGTGCGCACCGTCCGCGAGGCGGCCGCGCGGGCCATCGAGCACGCCCGCTCGGGCGAGGGTCCCTACATCCTGGAGATGCAGACCTACCGCTATCGCGGCCATTCCATGTCGGATCCGGCGAAATACCGGACCAAGGACGAGGTTTCGAAGATGCGCGACGAGCACGACCCCATCGAGATGGTGCGCAAGCGCCTGATCGAGGCGCACGGCGTGCCCGAAGCGGATCTGAAGGCCACCGACGCGAAGGTGCGCGAGACGGTCAACGACGCGGCCGAGTTCGCCACCCACGATCCCGAGCCCGATCCCGCCGAGCTGTGGACGGATATTTTGCTGGAAGCGCGCGCCTGACCCGCGAGTCCCCGGACCGCGCCCCTCCTTCTCGATCGACGAGTCTTTCATGGCGACCGACATCCTGATGCCCGCCCTGTCTCCGACCATGGAGGAGGGCAAGCTGGCGAAGTGGCTGAAGAAGGAGGGCGATCCGGTGAAATCCGGCGACGTGCTCGCCGAGATCGAGACCGATAAGGCGACCATGGAGGTCGAGGCCATCGACGAGGGCGTGCTCGCCAAGATACTCGTCGCGGAGGGCAGCGAGGGCGTGAAGGTCAACACGCCCATCGCGATCATCACCGCCGAGGGCGAAGACGTCTCGGCCGCTTCCGCGCCGAAGCCCGCCGCCAACACCCCGGCCCAGGGGGCACCGACGCCGACGATGCAGGCGGAAGGGCAGGCGGATGCCCCCGCCGCGACGGCGAAGAGCGGCGACGACGCTCAGAGGGCGCCGGCGGCCCCCGCCACCATCACCAACAAGGCGCCCGCCCCGGTGATGGCCGAGTTCCCCGAGGGCACCGAGATGGTCACCATGACCGTCCGCGAGGCCCTGCGCGACGCCATGGCGGAAGAGATGCGCGGCGACGATTCCGTCTTCGTCATGGGCGAGGAGGTCGCCGAGTACCAGGGCGCCTACAAGATCACGCAAGGGCTGCTGCAGGAATTCGGCGCGCGTCGGGTCGTCGATACCCCGATCACCGAGCACGGCTTCGCCGGCATCGGCGTCGGCGCTGCGTTCACGGGTCTGCGTCCCATCGTCGAGTTCATGACCTTCAACTTCGCCATGCAGGCCATCGACCACATTATCAATTCGGCGGCCAAGACCCTCTATATGTCCGGCGGACAGCTCGGCTGTCCCATCGTGTTCCGCGGCCCCAACGGTGCTGCCGCCCGCGTCGGCGCCCAGCACAGCCACGATTACTCTGCGTGGTACTCCAACGTGCCCGGCCTCAAAGTCATCGCGCCCTACACGGCGTCCGACGCCAAGGGCCTGCTCAAGGCGGCGATCCGCGACCCGAACCCGATCATCTTCCTCGAGAACGAGATCCTCTACGGCCAGAGCTTCCCGGTGCCGAAGCTCGACGATTTCGTCCTGCCCATCGGCAAGGCGCGCATCCACCGCCCCGGCACGGACGTCACCATCGTGTCGTTCTCCATTGGCATGACCTACGCCCTCAAGGCGGCGCAGGCGCTCGCCGAACAGGGCATCGAGGCGGAGGTCATCGACCTGCGCACCCTTCGGCCCATGGACACCGAGACGGTGGTGGAATCGGTGAAGAAGACCGGCCGCTGCGTCACCGTGGAGGAAGGTTTTCCGCAATCCGGCATCGGCGCCGAGATCGTCGCGCGGCTCATGGTCGACGCCTTCGACTACCTCGACGCCCCGGTCCTGCGCGTCACCGGCAAGGACGTGCCGATGCCGTACGCGGCCAACCTCGAAAAACTCGCCCTGCCCAACGTCGCCGAGGTGATCGAGGCGGTGAAAGCGGTCTGCTACCGCTAAGCAGGTTCGCGTTGGCAAGCCAACGCTTCACCCAGCTTAGCTCCTTGATCTGTCGCAGGTTTTCGACGCAAAACCGGTGACCACTTTTGCGAAACCTGCTTAGGGTAGCTGGATGCGTCCCCCGGGGTGAGGTGGGCCAACGCTTTCGTTCGGACAGGACATGACGAAGACCTTCGTGGAACTCTCCGCCCCTCCGGATGCCATCGAGAATGGCGGCATCGAGGTCCTGCGTGCCGCCGTCGTGGACGGCGCGGTCAGCGTGGCCCTGCGCCGCTCGTTCGACGATCCGGCGACTTGGGGCCGCCTGCTCATCGATCTCGCCCGGCAGGCGGCGCGGACCTACGCCCTGGAGACCGAGATGTCGGACGAGGAAGCCTTCGAGCGTATCCGCGCCGGGTGGGAGGCCGAGGGTCTCGATCCCGGCGATCTGAACTAGCGGGGGGATTCAGCATGGCCGAGGCCGCGTTCCGCCGGGCCACCTACGCCGATCTCGAAGCCGTGCCGGATCATCTCGTGGCCGAGATCGTCGACGGCACCCTTGAGACGCATCCAAGGCCGCGCCCGCGGCATGCCATGGCGGCGGCGGGCTTGGCGGCCGAACTCGGCCACCCCTTCGGTCGCGGACGTGGGGGGCCGGGCGGCTGGATCTTCATGGTCGAGCCGGAGCTTCACCTGGGGTCCCACGTCGTGGTGCCGGATCTGGCAGGATGGCGCCGCGAACGCCTCTCCGCCGAGCCGGAGACCGCCTATATCGAGACCCCGCCGGACTGGGTCTGCGAGATCCTTTCGCCCGCCACCGCGCGCCTCGATCGCGGCCCCAAGCGCCGCATCTACGCGGAGGCCGGTGTCGGCTATCTCTGGCTCCTCGATCCCGGCGACGGGGTGCTCGAAGCCTTCGCGCTCACCGGTCGGCAATGGCTTCTTCTCGGAACGGTCGAGCGCGGCGAGACCGTGGGCCTCCCGCCGTTCGACGCCGTCCCGTTCCCCCTCGACAGCCTGTTTCCCTTCGACGATCCGGCCGCCCCGCCGCCCCCCTCGCTCGAGACCTGATGCCATGCCGATCAACGTCCTGATGCCCGCCCTGTCGCCGACGATGGAGAAGGGCAACCTCGCGAAATGGCTGAAGAAGGAGGGCGACGCAGTGAAATCCGGCGATGTCCTCGCCGAGATCGAGACCGACAAGGCGACCATGGAGGTCGAGGCCATCGACGAGGGGATTCTTGCCAGGATTCTGGTGCCCGAGGGCACGGCCGACGTGCCGGTCAACGACCTCATCGCCATCATCGCGAGTGAGGGAGAGGACCCGTCGAGCGTCCAGGCCGGCGGGGCACCGAAGGCCGAGGCGCCGAAAGCCGAGGCATCGAAGGACCCCGTCGGCGAGAACGCGACGCCCGGCGGCGGCCAGATGTCCTATGCGCGGGTGAACGAGGCACCGGACGGCGCTCAGCCCGCCGCCACCCAGGGGGAGGGGGCCCGCGTCTTCGCTTCGCCGCTCGCCCGCCGCATCGCCAAGCAGGAGGGCATCGACCTCGCCGCCGTGACGGGCTCCGGCCCGCGCGGCCGCGTGATCGAGCGCGATGTCCGCGCCGCCAAGGCCGCCGGCCCCGCGCAAACCAAGGCTCCGGCCCTCACCGAAGCGCCGGCTCCCGCTGAGCCGCCGAAGGCGGCGCCCGCGCCCGCCAAGGCCGCGAGCCCGGCCGGCCTGTCCGTCGATCAGGTGCGCGGCTTCTACGCCAAGGGCACCTACGAAGAAGTGCCGCTGGACGGCATGCGCAAGACCATCGCCAAGCGCCTCACCGAGGCGACGCAGGTGGCTCCGCACTTCTACCTCACGGTGGATTGCGAGCTCGACGCCCTGATGGCCCTGCGCGAGCAGCTCAACAGGAGCGCCGGCCAGGGCAAGGACGGCAAGCCGCTGTTCAAGCTCTCTGTCAACGACTTCGTCATCAAGGCCATGGGCCTCGCGCTCATGCGCGTGCCGGCCGCCAACGCCGTCTGGGCCGAGGACCGCATCCTGCGGTTCGACAACGCCGAGGTCGGCGTGGCGGTCGCCATCGACGGCGGTTTGTTCACGCCGGTGATTCGTAAGGCCGACCAGAAGACGCTCTCCACCATCTCCAACGAGATGAAGGATTTCGCGGGCCGCGCGCGGGCCAAGAAGCTCAAGCCCGAGGAGTACCAGGGCGGCGTCACCTCGGTGTCCAATCTCGGCATGTTCGGCATCAAGCACTTCACGGCGGTGATCAACCCGCCGCAATCCTCGATCCTCGCCGTGGGTGCGGGCGAGAAGCGCATCGTGGTGAAGGACGGCCAGCCGGCCGTGGCGCAGGTGATGACCGCGACACTGTCCTGCGACCACCGGGTGCTCGACGGTGCCTTGGGGGCGGAGCTGATCTCGGCGTTCAAGAGCCTGATCGAGAGCCCGATGGGCATGCTGGTCTGAGCTAAGTCCGCCTCACCTGAACCAACCCCGGCCCATTCCCGCAGAGGGGAGGGGCGTAGGAGCGCACAATGGCCGACACCTACGACATCCTCGTCATCGGCGCCGGACCCGGCGGCTACGTCGCTGCGATCCGGGCGGCGCAACTCGGGTTTAAGACGGCGGTGATCGACCGCGAGCACCTCGGCGGCATCTGCCTGAACTGGGGCTGCATCCCGACCAAGGCCCTGCTGCGTTCGGCCGAGATCTACCATTACATGCAGCACGCCTCCGATTACGGCCTGTCGGCGGAGAAGGTCGGGTTCGATACGGCCGCCATCGTCAAGCGCTCGCGCGCGGTCTCGACGCGCCTCAACGGCGGCGTCGGCATGCTGCTGAAGAAGAACAAGGTCGACGTGATCTGGGGCGAGGCCACCATCGCGGCGGCGGCCAAGGGCAACGCGCCCGGCAAGGTGACGGTGAAGGAGACCGCCCGCGCCCCAGCCCCGAAGGGGGCGCTCGCCGCCGGTTCGTATTCGGCCAAGCACATCATCGTCGCGACCGGAGCGCGGCCCCGTGCGATCCCGGGCATCGAGCCGGACAGACACCAGATCTGGACCTACTACGAGGCCATGGTGCCGGAGGCGATGCCGAAGTCGCTTCTCGTCATGGGCTCGGGCGCCATCGGCATCGAGTTCGCCTCGTTCTACCGCACCATGGGCGCCGAGGTGACGGTGATCGAACTGCTGCCGCAGATCCTCCCCGTGGAGGATGCCGAGATCGCCGGCCTCGCCCGCAAGCGCTTCGAGAAACAGGGCATCAAGATCCTCACGGGTGCCAAGGTGACGAAGGTGGAGAAATCCGCTGACGCGGTCACCGCCACCATCGAGACCGGTGACGGCAAGAGCCAGCAGCTCACGGCCGAGAAGCTCATCTCGGCGGTGGGCGTCGTCGGCAACATCGAGGGGCTCGGCCTGGAAGCACTCGGCGTCGGTATCGATCGTGGGATCGTGGTCACGGATGGCTTGGGCCAGACCAACGTGCCCGGCCTCTACGCCATCGGCGACGTCGCCGGGCCGCCGATGCTCGCCCACAAGGCAGAGCACGAGGGCGTGCTCTGCGTCGAGACCATCAAGGGCCTGCCGACCCATGCCATGGACAAGGCGAAGATCCCCGGTTGTACCTATTGCCAGCCGCAGATCGCCTCCGTTGGCCTCACGGAGGCCAAGGCCAAGGAGCTAGGATTCGCCGTCAAGGTCGGCCGCTTCCCGTTCGCGGGCAACGGCAAGGCCATTGCGCTGGGCGAGCCGGACGGTCTGGTGAAGACGGTGTTCGACGCGAAGACCGGCCAGTTGCTCGGCGCCCACATGGTCGGTGCCGAAGTCACCGAGCTCATCCAGGGCTACGTCGTCGCGATGAATCTCGAGACCACGGAAGAAGATCTGATGCACACGGTCTTCCCGCACCCGACCTTATCGGAAATGATGCACGAGAGCGTGCTCGACGCTTACGGCAAAGTGATCCACTCCTGATTCGGCAAAACGAAAGGCCGTCCATGCGCAGGCATGGACGGCCTTGAACGGTCGAACGACGGCGCTTGAGGCGCCGAGAGACTTACTTCTTCTTCGAATACTCGAAGGCCGGGGCGGACTTGAGCGTGTCCTTGTCGGTGTCGATGAGGGCGCGAAGGGTGTTGTCCTTCTTCGCCAGGGTGATGCTCGACGGGCTGACCGAGACGTAACGCTCGCCCATGCCGAGGAAGCCGCCGACGCCGAGGATCACCGCGCTCACGGTCTTGCCGTCGACGATCACCAGGTCCTCGATCTCACCGACCGTCTCGTTGGCGTTGTTGTAGACGTTGAGGCCGATGAGCTTGGACGACATCACGTCGGCGGGCTGCGCGGTCACGTAGGTCACCTTCACGCTGGCCTTGTCGGCCATGGTCATGCCGCCGGTGGTCGCGACGGGCACGGCCGGCTTCACCGTCTCCTGGGCGGAGGCAAGCGTCGGCAGCGCCGCCACGAGGGCAGCGGCGAAAATGGTCTTCAGGGCCATGGGGTTAACCTTCTGGGGCAGCTCGCAGCGCTCATCGCCGCGGAAACGCGGTCTGTAACGGGTTCGCCCGTGGTCGGTTCCCCCGATCGACGGCGATATGCGCACGGATTGTGCAGCCAAGCGCGACTGACAGATCGGCCCGGGCGTTTGCGAACCCCCCGGGCTCGGTTTGCGATCGACCCGGCGACCCCTTAAGTCTGGCCTGTGGCACCCGCCGTCGCGGGCGCACCCTGTTGGTGTGAGATGGCCGTCGTTCTCGATCTCCTGCGCAACGATCAGCGCCCCCGGCACCCGGAAAAGGCGCACCGGCCCGACAAGCCGATCCAGCGCAAGCCGGACTGGATTCGCGTCCGGGCCCCCGGTTCCCCCGGCTGGGCCGAGACGAGCCGCATCGTCCACGAGCACGGCCTCGTCACCGTGTGCGAGGAAGCCGGCTGCCCCAACATCGGCGAGTGCTGGGAGAAGCGCCACGCCACCTTCATGATCATGGGCGACACCTGCACGCGGGCCTGTTCGTTCTGCAACGTTCGCACCGGCCTGCCGAAGGGTCTCGACGCCGACGAGCCCGAGAAGCTCGCGGATTCCGTGGCCAAGCTCGGGCTTCACCACGTCGTCGTCACCTCGGTCGACCGGGATGACCTCGCCGATGGCGGCGCCGAGCATTTCGCCCGCACGATCCGGGCGATCCGGCGGATGAGCCCCTCCACCACCATCGAGATCCTGACACCCGATTTCCTGCGCAAGGACGGCGCCCTGGAGGTCGTGGTCGCGGCGCGGCCCGACGTGTTCAACCACAACATGGAGACGGTGCCGGGCAAATACCTCACCGTCCGCCCCGGAGCCCGCTACTTCCATTCTGTGCGCCTGCTGCAGCGGGTGAAGGAGCTTGACCCGACGATCTTCACCAAGTCCGGCATCATGGTCGGTCTTGGCGAAGAGCGGAACGAGGTGGTTCAACTCATGGACGATCTGCGCTCGGCCGACGTCGACTTCCTCACCATCGGTCAGTACCTCCAGCCGACGAAGAAGCATCATGAGGTGGTCCGTTTCGTGCCGCCCGACGAGTTCAAGGGCTTGGAGACCACGGCCTATGCCAAGGGCTTCCTCCTCGTCTCGGCGACACCCCTGACCCGCTCCTCCCATCATGCCGGCGAAGACTTCGCTCGTTTGAAGGCTGCGCGGCTTGCCCGCTTCGCGCCGGAGATGGTGCACGCTTGACGCATCGGCCGGAAAACCGGTTCCCACCCTCCGGACCGATGCTGTAGAAGCCCCGCATGCCGTCTTTTCGTATCGACCGCCTCGTGCGGCACAGCCCGCGCGCGATGTACGACCTCGTCGCCGATGTGGAGCGCTACCCCGAGTTCCTGCCGCTGTGCGAATCCTTACGCGTCCTGCGTCGGCAGTCGGGTGAGAACGGCACCGAGATTCTCGTGGCCGAGATGGGGGTCGGCTACAAGGCGATCCGCGAGCGCTTCACAACCCGGGTGACCCTCGATCCGGCGAACCTGAAGATCATTGCCGAATACATCGACGGCCCGTTCCGCCACCTCGAGAACCGCTGGTTGTTCAAGGAGGCGGACGGGCGTGGGTGCAACGTCGACTTCTTCATCACCTATGAATTCAAGAGCCGGACCCTCGGCCTCCTCATGGGCACGATGTTCGACCGGGCTTTTCGCAAGTTCACGGATGCTTTCGAAGCCCGCGCCGACAAGGTCTACGGCGCCACCGCCTGACCGTCGCGGATTGCGTTGCGCATCACGGCGATCGCCCGGGTGCCGGGCGCGAACGGAGCTACGGGGCCCGTCGCCAGTTCCGGCGAGCCATCTGTCACGACGTCGCGGTCGGCGTGCGTCGGGGTGTTCGACGGAGATCCTTCAGGGCAGGGGGCCTTCGACCGCCTCCAGGGGCGCCCGCATGCCGCGCAGGGCCCGCACGGCCCGATGCCAGCCATCGAGGCGCACCGAACGGTCGGCGTCCGGCATGGCGGGAGTGAAGCGGCGGTCCAGGTGCCAGAGGCCCGCGAAGTCGTCGGGTTCCGGATACAGTCCGGCGTGCCATCCGGCGAGGTAGGCGGCCCCCAGCGCAGTGGTCTCGCGCACCACCGGCCGGTCGACGGGTAGGCCGAGGAGGTCCGCGAGGCGCTGCATGGTCCAGTCCGAGGCGGCCATTCCGCCATCGATACGCAGGACTGTTCCGGTTTCCGCGTGCGGCCAGTCGGCCCGCATGGCCGCGAGGAGATCGTGGGTCTGGTAGCAGACGCTCTCGAGGGCGGCGCGTGCGAGGTCCTTCGGGCCCGTGTCGCGGACGAGGCCGAACAGGGCGCCGCGCACGTCGGGCTCCCAATGCGGTGCGCCGAGGCCGACGAAGGCCGGCACGAGATAGATCTCGGAGGCCGGGTCGGCCCTTGCGGCGAGGGGGCCGCTCTCGGCCGCGTCACGGATCACACCCAGCCCGTCGCGCAGCCACTGGATCGCGGCGCCGGCCACGAAGATCGAGCCTTCGAGGGCGTAGGTGCGCCGACCGGCGAACTGATAGGCGATGGTGGTGAGGAGGCGGTTGGTGGAGGCGCGGGGCTCCGCGCCGGTGTTGAGAAGGGCGAAGCACCCGGTGCCGTAGGTGGCCTTGACCATGCCGGGAGTGAAGCAGGCTTGCCCAATGGTCGCCGCCTGCTGATCCCCCGCGACCCCCCGGATGGGGATCGCGGCGCCGAACAGGTCGGCCCGCGTGCTGCCGAAATCCCCGGCGCAGTCGCGCACCTCCGGCAGCAGGGCGCGGGGAATGCCGAACAGGCCCAAGAGATCGTCGTCCCAGGTCCCGCGATGGATGTCGAACAGGGCGGTTCGGGCGGCGTTCGTGGCGTCGGTGGCGTGAAGGCCGCCGGTGAGGCGCCACAGCAACCAGGAATCCACCGTACCGAAGGCCAGTTCGCCGCGCTCGGCGCTGGCGCGGGCGCCCGGCACCGTGTCGAGGAGCCAGGCGATCTTGGTGGCCGAAAAGTAGGGGTCGAGGATCAGGCCGCTGCGGGCGGTGACGAGGGGCTCGTGCCCCTCGGCCTTCAGGCGCGCGCAAGCATCGGCCGTGCGCCGGTCCTGCCAGACGAGGGCCGGATGGATCGGCGCACCGGTGGCGCGATCCCAGATCAGCGTCGTCTCGCGCTGGTTGGTGATTCCGAGGGCGGCGACGGACGCCGCCGTCACCCCGGCGCGGGCCAGCACCGCCCGGACGGTGGTGAGCACGCTCGCCCAGATGCCCTCTGGATCGTGTTCGACCCAGCCCGGGGCCGGATAGGATTGGGCGATCTCGGCCTGTGCGATCCCGGCCACTGAAAGGTCGGGCCGGAACAGCATCGCCCGCGTCGAGGTGGTGCCCTGGTCGATGGCGAGGACGAAAGTGGGCATGGGCGAGCCTCCGATCGGCGTCAGGCCGCGCTGGCGACACGGTGGAGATAGGCGTCGAGGGTGGCAACCTCGGACGGCCGGACGCGCAATCCGAGCTTCGAGCGTCGCCAGAGGATGTCCTCGGCGGTGCGCGCCCATTCGACCCGCACGAGGTAGTCGACTTCGGCCCGCGTCAGGTCGGCGCCGAAGACTTCGCCGAGGCCGGCTGGAGCGGTGGCGGTCCCGAGAATTTCCCTCGCGCGGGTCCCATAGGCCCCTGCCAGCCGCGCTGCATGCCCCGGGGCGAGCCATGGCGCCGCGCCCCGAAGCCTTGCGACCAGGGCCGGCATCCCGTCGCGTGAGAAATCACCGCCCGGAAGCGTGCTTCCTGCTGTCCAGGCCGGGGCAGCGGGAAGGTGGACTTTCAACCGGTCGAGGGCGTGCTCGGCGAGGCGCCGATAGGTGGTGATCTTTCCGCCGAACACCGACAGCAGTGGCGCTTCGCCATCCGGTGCATCGAGGTCGAGCCTGTAGTCGCGCGTGGCCGCCTGGGCCGCGCCGGCCCCATCGTCGTGGAGCGGGCGCACCCCCGAGAAGCTCCGGACCACGTGCTCCGGTCGTACGGGTGCGCGAAACCACCGGCTCGCCGCATCGCAGAGATAGGCGATCTCCTCGGGGCCCGCCGCGACCTGGGCCGGGTCGTCGGCATAGTCGCGGTCGGTGGTGCCGATGAGGGTGAAATCCCCCTCGTAGGGTATCGCGAAGACGATGCGCCCATCGCCGTTCTGGAACAGGTAGGCGCGGTCATGGGTGAACAGGGCCGGTACCACGATATGGCTGCCCTGGACGAGGCGGATGGCGGCCCGCGTGTTGCGGCCGACGATCCCCGACAGCACGTCCGCGACCCAGGGGCCGGCGGCGTTGACGAGCACCCGGGCACGCACGACGGCGTTTCCTCCGGCCGCCCCCGTCTCGATCTCCCAGAGACCGTTCGTCCGGCGCGCCCGCATCACTTTCGTGCGGGTGTGGATCGCGGCACCGCGCTCGGCGGCATCCAGGGCATTCAGAACGACGAGCCGGGCATCGTCGACCCAGCAATCGGAATACTCGAATGCCCGCGACGGTCCGGCCCGCAGGGGCGATCCGGCGGGATCGCGGGCGAGGTCGAAGGCGCGGGTCGGGGGCAGGTCACGGCGGCTGCCGAGATGGTCGTACAGGAAGAGCCCGAGGCGCAGGAGCCAGGCCGGGCGCTGCTCTGCCGTCTGCGGCAGGACGAACCGCAAGGGGCGAATGATGTGCGGGGCCATGCCCCACAGAATCTCGCGCTCGATCAGCGCCTCGCGGACGAGCCGGAAAGCACCCTGTTCGAGGTAGCGCAAGCCGCCGTGGATGAGTTTCGTCGAGGCCGACGAGGTGGCGCCCGCGAGATCGCCCTGCTCGAAGAGAACGACGCGCGCGCCGCGCCCCGCTGCGTCCCGCGCGATACCGCAGCCATTCACCCCGCCGCCGATGATGGCGAGATCGTAGGGATGGACGTCCTCCGTCACGAGACCTCCGGGCCGAAATCGCTTCCCCGGGCCGGTGTCGCGCGCGACGGAGACCGGACCGCCCGCATCCTTCCACGAGGTCGGCCCCGTCGTCGACCGTGACGGAAACGCCCGGTTTCAGGCGGCCAGGGGCAGGACCAACGGTTCGGCCTCGACGGTCGAGACGGCAGCGGCGCAGCGGGGGCCGAACAGCGCGGCGTAGAGAGCCGTCGGGTTGTGGCTCCGCCCACTCGCATCGACGATGCGGACATCCGACATGCCGGCGGTGAGGAGGGACAGCCCCTGCTCGAGGGCACTGACGATCGAACCGTGCTGGTAGGAGAGCGCGCGCAGCGAAATCCGCGCGTGGACGGTGAAGCTCACGGTTCAGATCCTATGATGGCCGCCGAGCCGGCACGGGGCCGGCCCCGATGCAGGGTGTGGAAAACGACGGGGAAGGGAGCGTTCGATATCGGCCCGTTCGATCCGGTGGATCGTTGCGGCGGCCGGCCGTGCATGTGACCGGCAATAATGTCCAAGTCTTGACGAAGTCCTTACGAAATCATGGTGCCCGCCCATTGAACTTCACGAACCGCTGGATCTGTCAGGCGTGCTGTCTGGCCACGCAGGGGGTCGCCGGTTCTGCAGGGGGGATAGGTCGATGCGCGGGGGGGAAGGATTTTCCGCGCGCCTCAAACGTGCGCGGATAAGCACAACCGATCGGCCTTTGGCGTTGATCCGAAAGGAACTTTTGCCCCCATGCGGGCGTCATCGACCGCCGATCACAGCGGGAGATGCGGGTGACGACCGAACCGACGATCCGTGTTCTCGACGCCCCCCGGTGCCATCTCGGCGAGGGGCCGAGCTACGACCCGGCAACGGATACGGCCTGGTGGGTCGATATCCTGGACCGACGCCTGTTCGAAATGCCCCTTTGGGAGGGGGCCGGGCCCGTACGCGTCCACGACCTGCCGTTCATGGCTAGCCACATCGCCGCCATCGACGGAGCGCGCCACCTCCTGGCGGGTGAGGACGGTCTCTATGTCCGCACGCTCTTAGATGGCCGTCTGACGCGTCACTGCGCCCTGGAGGACGACGATCCGTCCACCCGTGCCAATGACGGCCGCGTGCACCCGAGCGGTGCCCTCTGGATCGGCACCATGGGACGCGACGCCGAGCGAGGGCGCGGCGCGATCTATCACGTCGCCGGCACCAGGGTGACGCGGTTGTATTCCGGGATCACGATCCCGAACGGCATCGCGTTCTCGCCCGATGGCCAGGTCGGATACTTCGTCGATACAATGGAGGGCGTGCTTCGGCGCGTCGCCGTCGATCCCGCCACCGGTATTCCGGTGGGGGAGCCGGACACCCATTACCACCACGGCGACGGCACGGGTGGCATCGACGGGGCGGCGGTGGACGCGGACGGGGTGATCTGGACGGCGCGCTTCGGTGCTGCCTGCCTCGACGCCTATAACCCGGCGGGAGACCGCATCCGCACCGTTCCGGTGCCGCCGCGCCAGCCGACCTGCCCGACCTTCGCCGGGCGCGACCTCGACCAGCTTTTGGTGACCTCGGCCTACGAGGGCCTGGACGAGGCGGAGCGTGCCGCAGACCCGGAGCACGGCCGGACGCTCCTCGTCGGCATCGGTGCACGCGGGCTGCTCGAACCGGCGTTCCGTCTCACCGCCTGACTGAACCGGTGTTCCGCATCCCACATTTCCACAGAGCGGGCGGCCGCCGAGCAGTGCCCCGCACAGGATCCCCATGACAGCGTTCGGCGACCGGCCCTACCAGCCCATCGAGGCCTATGCCCTCATCGGAAACTGCGAGGGCTGTGCCCTCGTCGCCCGCGATGGCGGTATCGACTGGGCCTGCCTCGAACGCTTCGACGCGGACCCGACCTTTTCGCGGCTCCTCGACCGGACGCGCGGCGGATACTTCACCCTTCAGCCAGCGGAGCGATTCGAGACGGCGCGGCAGTACGTGAGCCGCACCAACATCCTGGAAACGACGTTCACCACCCCGAGCGGCCTCGTCACCGTGCACGACTTCATGGTTCCGAGGCAGGCCGGCGTGGACCGCCCCCGCCTCGTGCGCCTCGTCACCGGTGTGTCCGGCGCCGTCCCGATGGTGGCGCTCTACCGCCCCCTCGACGGATTCGCGGAGAGTTTCGCGGATCTGATGATTACGGACGGCCAGGTGACTGCCCCGGATCACCCCCATCTCGTGTCCGATGCGGCGTTCACCGTCGAGGACGGCATCGCGGTGGCCCGCTTCACCGTGGAGGGCGGCCAAGATGTCGGCTTCGCGCTCTATCTCCATGCAACCCCGGCTGCCCTGCCGAAGCTGCGCGACCTGCTGCAGGTGACACGTCGGGCCTGGTCGCTGTGGACGGAGGACGCGGCCTATCGTGGGCCGCTCGCCGATGAACTCATCCGCTCCGCCCTGGTCCTCAAGGCCCTGACCTACGAGCCCACCGGCGCCATCGTGGCGGCGGCCACGACCTCGCTGCCGGAAGAGATCGGCGGCATTCGCAACTGGGATTACCGCTTCTGCTGGATCCGCGACGCGTGCCTGTCGTTCTACGTCCTGAAGAAGTTCGGCATGATCGGAGAGGCGGAGGCGTTCTTCGGCTTCGTGGCCGATCTGGCCGACCGCAACACCGGCGCCCTCGCGCCGCTCTATAGCATCGCCGGCGAGGCGGATCTCACCGAGCGCACCATCACGCATTTCGAGGGCTGGCGCGGCAGTGCGCCCGTGCGCCATGGCAACGAGGCGGCCGAGCAGCACCAGAGCGACGCCTACGGTCAGGTGCTCGATCTCATCTATCTCTACGAGCGCCTCGGCGGCACCCTGAGCGGGTCGATGCGGGCGCACGGCGCGAAACTCGCCGACTTCTCGGCCGCGTATTGGAACGAGCCCGATGCCGGCCTGTGGGAGCCGCGCAAGCCGGAGCAACGCTACCTCCATGCCGCGATCATGAACTGGGTCGCCCTCGACCGGGCGATCCGTCTTTTCGGCGAGCGGCCGGACTGGTGTCGTGAGCGCGACCGGATCGTCGCCTGCGTCAACGGAAAGGCGGTTCACGCGGCGGGTTACTATCCGCAGTTCATCGGCAGCGACGATGTCGATGCCGCGCTCCTCATCGCCCCCATGGTGGGTTTTCCCGTGGACGAGGCGGTGTTCGCCCGCACCGTCGACGAAATCATCGCCCGCCTCGGGCACGATCATCTGGTGTACCGTTACAAGACCGACGACGGGCTGCCGGGGCATGAGGGCACGTTCGTGATCTGCGCGTTCTGGCTCGTCGACGCCCTGCTTTGGCTCGGGCGCGACGGCGAGGCCCGGACCCGCTTCGAGGCCCTGCGCGCCCTTCAGAACGATGTCGGGCTCTACGCCGAGGAGGTGGCGGAGGACGGGACGTTCCTCGGGAACTTCCCGCAGGCGTTCAGCCACCTCGCCTTCATTCACAGCGCGCTGATGCTCGACCTGTTCGACCATGGCGGCCGTGCGGCCCTGAAGGGCACCTACGCCGACCGCTCCTTGCGCGAGACCGCGGCGCGGCGGGCACCGAGCTTGACCACGGCCTAACGCGGATCAGGTCCTGACGCGGATCAGGTCATGGCAGCGTGACGCTCGGCGGCTTGGTGTCCGGCGGGTGCGATCGTTGCGCGGGGCGCCTGCACGGTGGCGGTGCGCCGGTTCGCACCCGGCCCCTGGTAACGTCCGACCTTGCGGGCGCAGAGGGCGAACAGGGCGGCGAGCGCCAGCAGAACGCCGTCGAACCACAGGAAGAGCGCGGCATCGCCCGTCCCCGTGCGGAGAGGGTGCGCGGGCATGGTGGCGACGTCGATCACCGGCACCGCGAGGGTGAGCATCGCCAGCACCGCCATCGCCTCGACCCAAGCCCTGCGCTGCGGCCGGGCGAGGGGAAGCAGGATGGCGAGCGCCCAGGTGCAGAAGAAGGCGTAGACCTCCCAATCGGCCCGGCCGACCAACCCGACGGGCAGGAGACGGTTGGCGAGGAAGTAGGCGGCGATGCCCCCCGGCAGGCCCGCGACGGTGCCGATGTTGAGGGCCTGGACGAGACGCAAGCCGAGGAACGGCTGCGTGCCGGGCTTCGGCAGGCGCGCCACCGACCACAGGATCAGACCCGTCGCCACCATGGCGCTGCCCATGAGGCCGCAGACGAAGAACAGGATACGCAGGGCCGTGCCGGCGAAATGCGCCTCGTGCAGGCCGACCATGGTGGTGAAGGTCTCGGCTGCTGGCTTGAGACCACCCTGCAGGACCTCCACGACGGCCCCCGTCGTGCCGTCGAAGGCGACCTGCGGATGCGCGTGCGACAGGCCGTGCGGCTCCTCGAACACCGCCACCACGGTGGCGTTGGCGTCCTTCGGGTTGATGACGGAGAGGCGTTCGAGGGGCTCGGAGACGAGTGCCGTCGCCCGGGTCACCATTGGTCCGACGGGTGCGAGCTGTCCGGGGCGCCCGGCGGCTGGGCGTTGCGCCGTGATCTGTCCGCTCTCGGCGTAGAACGTCTGATTGTCGCCCCGATACGCGGTGGTCACGCCCCACGGCATGTACATCAGCGCGAGGGTGACGATTCCCGTGTAGGTGATCATCAGGTGGAACGGCAGGGCGAGCACGCCGGTGACGTTGTGGGCGTCGAGCCAGCCGCGCTGGGCCGACTTGTCCCGCCGCAGGGTGAAGAAATCCGCGAAGATCCGCCGATGGGTGACGATGCCGGACACGATGGCCACCAGCATGATCATCGCGCAGATGCCGACGATCCAGCGGCCCCAGAGGGGCGGCATGTGCAGTTCGAAGTGGAATCGGTAGAGGAAATCGCCGCCCTTGGTGTCCCGCATGAGGGCCGGGGCACCGGTCACCGGGTCGAGGACGGCATGGCCCGGTGGCGTGCCGGGCTTCGTGCGCCAGAACAGATCGAGGACGGGGCTCTCGGCCCGGGGCAGGCCGATGAACCAGATCCGGGCGTTCGGCGCGTGCTCGGTCATGTAGGCGACGCCGATCTCGGCGGCCTTCGCCAAAGCGGCCGGATCGGTGGCCGCCGAGACATGCTGCAACTCGGGCCGCATCCAGCGCGAGAGGTCGGCCCGATAGTAGCTCGCCGTCCCGGTCACGAAGACCGCCAACAGCACCCAGCCGACGATGAGGCCGGCCCAGGTGTGCAGCCAGGCCATGGATTGGCGAAAGCCGTTCTTCATGTCCGGCTCCCTGAACCTTACCAGCGGTAGCGCAGGGTCGCGTAGACCGTGCGCGGCAAGCCGTAATAGCAGCTCGTGTAGCCGTTACACCCACTGACGTAGCGCTCGTCGAGGAGGTTGGTGGCGTTGACCTGCATGGAGAAGCCCTGGAGCGAGGGATCGAGATACTTCAGGTCGTAGGAGGCCGTCGCATCCACCAGCACGCTCTCGGGCACCTTGAAGGTGTTGGCGGCGTCTCCCCAGGACGGTCCGAGGTAGCGCACGCCGCCACCGATCTCGAGGCCGAGCATCGGTCCGTCGAGGAAGCGGTAGGTGGCCAGCAGCGAGGCGGTCTTGTCCGGCACCAGTACGGGACGGCGGCCTTCGAGGGCCACGTTCTGCTGGGTTAGGTCGTTCAGGGTCCTTCCGTCGTCACGCACGTTGACGGCGTCGAGAACCGAGAAGCCGCCGATGAGGCTGAGACCTTCGGCGAGGTTCGCCCGTGCCTCGAACTCGAAGCCCTGCACGCCGACCTGCCCGGTCTGCAGCACGAAGCCGGTGGGACGGCCGAGGGTCGTGTCGGCTGTGGTCCGGTTCGACTGGCGGATGTCGAAGGCCGCCGCGGTGAGCAGGATGTCGGTCCCGGGGGGCTGATACTTGATGCCGGCCTCGTACTGGTCGCTCAGTTGCGGGTCGGGGATACGCCCGACGCTGCCGAAGGCGGTGTCGAAGACGCGACCTGCGACGATGGGCTCGAAGGCCTGACTGTAGGAGACGTACGGGGCCACGCCGGAATCGAACAGGTAGAGCAGGCTCGCCCGGCCGGTGAAGGCGTCGGCCGGCGCATCCTGGAGCGTCAGCGTGCTGGTGTTCGCCGCGAGGTTGAAGGATCGGGTCGGACCGGTCTGGCTCGCGACATCGTAGCGTCCGCCCAACGTGAGGACGAGACGGTCGAACTTCGCTTGGTCCTGGAAGTAGACGCCGGTCTGCTGCGCATCGACACGCGATGCGGTGTTGAAGGCCGGGAACGCGATGTTCATCGCGTAGTCCGGCGCGAGGGCGTTGAGGCTCGGCGCCGTCGGGAACGGCGTCCCGAGGGTCCGGGTGCTGAAGGTACGGTGGTCGACGCCCACCAAGGCCGTATGGGCGATGAAGCCCGTGTCGAAGGTCATCACCGCGTTGGTGTCCATGGTGTAGGCTTCGGCATCGACCTGTGTGCCGATGACCGCGCGCGGCAGCAGCGGGCCGGACGCGAAGGGCCCGTTGAGTGGGCTGAAGGCGCTGTAGACGCTGCGGTAGTCGCCCTGCGTGCGCAGGTACCGGCCGGCGGAGTGGAACCGGAGGTTCTCGTTCACGCTGTGGTCGAACAGGTACTCGATGGAGGCCTGGGTGCGGTCGGAGCGCTCGATGTTGCGGTCGCCGTCATAGAAGTTGACGGGGAGGCGACCGATGACGCCGCTGCCGAAGTTGCGCGGGAACACCGTGCCGACCGCCGGGAAGCCGCCGTAGAAGCCCGAGAACGGATCGCGCTGGTAGTTGCCGATGATGGTCAGCGAGGTGTCGGAGGACGGACGCCACGTCACGCTCGGGTTGATCAGCACACGCTCGACGCGTGTCGTGTCCACGGGGCCGTCGCCGTTCCAGCCGAAGCCGACGATGCGATAGGCGAACTGGTCGGCGAGACCGGGCACGTCGGAATGGATCGGGCCGCCGACATCGACGCCGCCGCGGACCTCGTTGAATCCCCCGCCCTGCACGAAGATCTCGCCGTGCTCCACGAAGCGCGGCACCTTCGAGACGAGGTTGACGATGCCGCCTGGACCCGACTGGCCGTAGAGCACCGAGGCCGGGCCCTTGATGACGTCGATGCGCTCCAAGCGGTAGGGATCGACACTGGCGTTGGCATCGCGCCCACCGAGCAGCGCCATGCCGTCGAGGAAGACCGGAGCGTTGAAGCCGCGAATGAGGAACTGTTCGAGGCGGGTCGAGCCGGCTCCGCCGCGTTGCTCCGTGGTGACGCCGGGCGTGTAGCGCAGCGCTTGGTTGATGGTCAGCGCGTTGGCGTCCTCGATCTGCTTGCGCCCGATCACCGAGACCGATTGCGCCGTCTCCAGGATCGGCGTGTCGGTCTTCGTGGCGACCACGCTGCGAGAGGCGACGTAACCCGGCACGGCTCCGAGGGCGCCCCCCGGATCGGTTCCGGCGACGGCCGGCCCGCGGCCAACCCCCTCGACGGACAGGGTATCGAGCGTCACGGTCTGGGCAGCGGGCTGAGCAGAAGCCCCGCCGGCGGACAGGCCGCTCATGGCGACGCTCGAAAGCAACACCAGGACAATCAAGCGTTGACCGCTCGGTTGCATCCGCATCTCGCAAGACTTCGCAGGAACGTTATCCACGGGATTTCTGACTCGCACTGGAACTCGATGAACGCCTGCGCCGGATTGGAATAGTTCTACTTGAGGCATCGGCGCACTCTTTTCATTGGCCATGGCTGCCGAGCGCTGCAAGCGCTATGTTCTGGATCTATTCCAAATCCAAAATACAAAATCATGCCTCGTCCGGGCCTATGCCCTCCTCCATGCGCGGCCTCTGAATGGCGGCTGCGACGGGGGCGCCGGTTCTGCCGGCGCAACGTGCGTCCGCGCGATACCAGAGCGGATCCCGGTGCGGCGGCCTGCACCGAGTCGGCTCGATATGCCCGGGACCGGTACGGCGGTTTCGTGACTGGAACGAGCGTATTCGCCCAGGAAAAAAGCTCTCGCCCGCCTCAAGGCGGAGGTTTCCCTACATCGTCATCGGCTCGGTTTTCGGTGTCGCCGATGCATTTATGCATCGCCCAGGTGACGCCAGCGGTGGATAACTCTTGATTGGCCGAACGCGACGTTCACCGGCCGGTGGTTTCGATCAGATAACCATCCAACGATGCGCGCCCCCACCGTGCCCCTGAATTTCACCGGTCGGTCTACCTGGCACGTCGATGCCGAGGGATGTCCTGACGACCGCGTTCAGAACGCCAGCTTCATCCCACTGCCGATGTTGCGTGGGGCACCGGCGAGGAGCGAGCCGGGCGTGGCGGCGAGCACCGCGGCCGCGTTCTGCAGGCAGGTTCGGGGATCGACGCTGTTGGCGAGGTTCTGGGCCGAGGCCGCGTAGGTGCGGTCGAGGAGGTTGCGGGCTGCGAGATAGAGGATGACTCGCTTGGCATACGGGCCGGGCAGATCGACGGCGTAAGGCACGCTGGCGTTGAGGATCATGTCGCTGGGGGTCGTGAGCAGATCGGCGCTGTCGAGGAAGGCCCCGTCCTGGGCCACGGCCTCGACGAACGTTCCGAACCCATTGAATGGGCCACCGGCCTGCTCGTAGCCGAGCCGCGCCAGACCGTGGTGGTTGTCCGGGGTCGGTGCCGACTTCGTAGCCGTCGATCTCGCGGCTCGTCGGGGTGCGCAGGGCGATGGCGCCGCCGGTGGAATAGTTGCCGAACAGCGCCGATTGCGGCCCCCGGAACACGTCGATGCGTTCGGAGTTGCGGGGATCGACAGGGTCGAGGCGCGACACGCCATCGGGCTGGATCAGGGGAAAGCCGTCTTCCAGAGCGACGGTGTTGCGCATGACGCGTGCGGCGCGGGGGGCTGCCGCGGATGTGCGCGGAATGGTGTCGCCGTTCATCAATCTCCACGGCTTGGTGCTGTCAGCGAGCGGGAACGCCCTGTTTCGGGATCTTCTGCAATCTTTGGCGCGCACTGGTGCGACCACGGGAGACCGGACGGAGGCGACCGCCACCGCGACCTTAGGCGCCCTGCTTGGCACGACCCTGGGAGTCAGTGCTGGAAACGTGAGCGGCATGCCGCTTTTTGATGCAGCAAAGCGCAGCCAGATGCCCGGCTCCATCGAAGCGAACCTCGCTCGCCTCGATCTCATCGCCGAGTTGATCGCGTTGCGGACGGGTGTGTCGCGCAGCGTGCACTACCGCATGTTCGAGCCCCTCGGCGGCTTCGCGACTCGGGTGCGGCATCGCCGGCTCCACCCGATGCGCCGGGCCCTGTCCCGTGGGGACGACGTGCGTTCACTCCGGGAGGTCGCCTGGACCACCGGCTTCACCAGTGCGAGCCACGCCAATCGCAGTTTCCTGGAGGCGTTCGGGATGACGCCGGGCGAGTTCCGCCTGTGCATCGTGGTCGCTGGTGCAGGTCCTGCCCGGGATGCTTCGCCGAAAGCGAGCTTCAAGCGCTGGTTCGTCGAGGTCCGCTAATCCGTCTCCGCGAAGGCGGACCGCATGTTTGGGATGTATCGCGATCAGAATGGAACGTTGAGGCAACGCCAATCGATTGCTGCGTTCCCGACCGATCCCTAGAAGAAGCTTCTCCACCGCTGAGCAGGCCTGTGCTTCTCGGCGTTCCGAGGAGTGTGTCCCGTGTATCGTCTCCAAATCAGATCCGCCGACGCGATGGTTTGGCGTGCCCCCCAGACCCTCGAAACCTCGCTCCTCGCCGACGCGATGCAACTGGCCGATCGGCTGGCCCGGGCCTGCCGCTGGACGGCGCCGCCGAGCCGCAATGCGACGCGGACCTGAGTCGTCGAACTCACCGATGAGACCGGCGGCACCTTCTATCGCGCCCCGGTACTTCAGGCCTTCAGCCGCCAGTCCCGTTTCACTCATCGATCGTTGCCGGCCGGCGGATTGGTGCCATCGTCTCGCATAGGATGTTTCCGCCCATGGCTCGCCTCACGAAGACACTTCTCGTTCTCGGTCCCCTTCTGGTTCCGACCGTCGCGCAAGCGGATCCCTCGGCGATCCGCGAAGTTCTCAAGCGGTCCTGTACGGGGGATTACCTCGAGCATTGCGGCGACCACGCGCCGGGTGGTCCTGAGGTGGAGGCCTGCTTCCGGGAGAACATCAAGAAGCTCACGCCCGCCTGCGCTTCGGCGATCACGGCCTACAAGCGCGAGCAGAAGGTCAAGCGCGCGACGGAAGTGCATTGACACGGGCACCCGTCGCAGGCGCCGTCGCCTGACCGGAGAGTCCAGGGGTCGGTCCGGTGACCCGTTCCACCCCGTTCGGGCCGTGGGCGCGGTGGCATGACCCTTGATGACAGGTTGGTCCGCACATGGATGCCGCCCCTCGCGGCGCTGCGACCGCGACAATCTGGAGACGAGTATGAAGCGTGAAGACCTCACCGAGAAGCTCCTCGACATCAAGCGCGAGAAGGGCTGGACCTGGAAGCATATTCAGGCCGAGATCGGTGGCATTTCGCCGATCCTGATCACTGCCGCGTGCATGGGGCAGATGAAGCTGCCGAAGGCACAGGCGGCGAAGGCGGCGGCCCTGTTCGGCCTCACCCAGGCCGAGGAGCGGATGCTCAACGAGGCACCGTATCGCGGCTCGATTCCGCAGATGCCCCCCACCGACCCCCTGATCTACCGCTTCTACGAACTGGTGATGGTTTACGGTACCACCTGGAAGGAGCTGATCCAGGAGGATTTCGGCGACGGCATCATGTCGGCCATCGACTTCAACATGACCATGGAGCGTGAGCCGAACAACAAGGGCGACCGGGTGAAGATGAATCTCTCGGGTAAGTTCCTGCCCTACAAATATTACGACAACGAGGACGGTGTGCCCGAGTACGGCTTCAAGGAAAGCTGAAATCGCGCACTCGATAGCGAGAGGCGGGGTCCGGGCGTTCGACCGGATGCACGCCTCCCGCAACCGCAATCAGGCGGCGAGCCGGACCGGACCGCCTTCGATCAACCGTGCGATATCCTTGGCCGGTTGCGGCGGATGGAACAGGAAACCCTGTACATCGGTGCAGCCCGCCGCCCGCACGAAGGCCAACTGCTCCTCCGTCTCGACGCCCTCGGCGGTCACCCGTGCTCCGAGATCCACCGCCAGCGCCACGATCGCGCGCGTGATGGCGACGGTCCGTGGATTCGACATGCCGACGACGAAAGACCGGTCGATCTTGATGGTGTCGAAACTGAAGTTGTGCAGGTAGCTCAGGCTCGAATACCCGGTTCCAAAATCGTCGAGGGCGATGCGGACCCCGAGTTTGCGCAGGCGCCGCATGGTCCGGCTCACCGTTTCGGTCTTCTGCATCAGGATCGTCTCGGTGATCTCGAGTTCGAGGCGGTGCGGTGGCAGGCCCGAGGCCGCGAGGGCGTGCAGGACCGTCTCTTCCATGCTGATCTGCTGGAATTGCAGCGCCGAGACGTTGACCGCGACCCGCACGTGGTCGGGCCACGCGGCCGCCTCCCGGCAGGCTTCCTTCAGGACCCAGGCGCCGAGGGAGATGATGAGGCCGCTCTCCTCGGCCAGCGGAATGAACTCGCTCGGCGCCAGTTCGCCCCTGCGGGGATGGCGCCACCGCATCAGGGCCTCGAACCCCGCGATGGTACCCGTCGCCAGGTCTATGATGGGCTGGTAGTTCAGCAGGAAGCCACCCCGCTTCATCGCGCCCTGCATCTCCGCCTTGAGGGGACCCGGATGCGTCGACGCCGGATCGGCCGCCGGATCGTGGAAGCGGTGGGTGTTCCGCCCGGCGGCTTTCGCCTGATACAGGGCCATATCCGAGCGCTTGAACAGCGCCACGGCATCGAGGGCGCCCCCGCTTTCGAGGGCGATGCCGATGCTGGCCCCGACGCTCATGCTGTGGCCGTTGAAGCCGATGGGGCGGTTGATCGCCTCGATGATGCGCCTTGCGAGGATGCTTGCATCGTTCCGCGTCTCGATCCGGCCCAGGATGATGGCGAATTCATCGCCGCCGAGGCGGGCCACCGTGTCGGTTTCGCGCACGACGGCGAGGAGGCGCGCGGCGATGATCTGCAGCAGGTGGTCTCCGGCGGGATGACCGAGGGTGTCGTTCACGAGCTTGAACCGATCGAGGTCGCAGGTGAGGACGGCGACCCGGGTGCCGTGCTGCGCCGCGTAACGGGTCTCCTCCGCCAGACGTTCCCAGAACAGGGTTCGGTTAGGCAGGTCCGTCAGGGGATCGTGCAGGGCGAGATAAGCGATGCGCCGTTCATCGGCCTTGCGCTCGGTGATGTCGCGCAGGGAGGTCACGTATCCGGCCGGTGCGCCCGTCATGGGATCGCGCGCGAGGCTCTGCGACACGTCCATGAACACCCACGTCCCGTCCTTGCGCCGGTAGCGCTGGCAGGTGGAGGCATGCTCCACCCGGCCGCTGGTGAGGTCGTCGAGGACGCGGCTGAAGTTCCCCGCATCGTCGGGATGAACGAAGTCGAGGGGTTTCGTGCCCAGCATTTCCTCGGGCGTGTAACCGAGTACCGTCCGGATGGAGGGCGAGACGTACAGACGCGTGGTATCGAGCCCCGACCACAGGATCACATCCGTAGTGGTCTCGGCCAGGAGCCGGAAGCGTTGCTCGCTATCCCGCAAGGCGCTCTCCGCCTTGAGGCGCCTGGCCGCGTCCGCCTCACCGTCGACCCGAGCCTCGTGAAGGCGCAGGTGTGCTTCGACGATGAGGGCCAGGTCCCTGAGTTGGCGCGCGTGTCGCTCGGTGAAATCCGGCCTCGGCGTACAGTCCATGATGCAGAAGGTGCCGAGGTTGAACCCGGAACCCAGGGCGAGCGGCACGCCGGCATAGAAGCGGGCATTGGGTGGCCCGGCCACGAGCGGACTTTCGGCGGATCGGGGATCTCCCGTGAGATCGTGAATGATCAGCGGTGAACCGGCTTGATTCTGGATCGTCAGATCGCAGAACGCACCCTCTCGGTCGATGCCCTCCCCGTCGACACCCCACTTGGCCTTGAACCAGACGCGCGTCTCATCGACGAGGAGCACCAGGACCATGGGCACGTCGAACATGTCGGAGGCGATGCGGCACACGGCGTCGAGATGCGGCTCGGGCGTGGACCCGAGGATGCGCAGGCGATGCAGGGCGTCCAACCGTTCCTGCTCGTGGGTGGGATGCACCATGGACATCGCGCTCCTGCCTTGCGTGTCTTGCAACCAGGACGCAGCCTGAGTGCGAACTTCTAGCTTCGATCGAACCTGATCGATGTTAGTGTGAAGTTATGGAAGAGAAACTCGCCTTTCAGTTGATCTGCGACTATGGTTTGAAAGTGCTTAAGATCGTGAGGCTACAAGCATCGGGGCGGTCGTCGCGTACCCCCGATGGCAGGCCGAGCGGTCGTGGTTAAGTGCCTGATCGATCTCGATCATCGCGTGGTCCGGAGGGGCACCAGAAACACGGCTGGTTGGCTCTGGCAACATCCAAGCCTTCCGTTGAAGAATGTTCGGGGATGTGGATAGCGATTCATCTGGCGATACATGTCGCCTCAGTAGCATTCGCCAGATGTACTATTTCAAGCTTTCTCGTACGCCACGAAAGGGCGCGAATCCGATGCGGATGTTGCTGCGGAGCACGGGACGTTCGACGGCTCTTGCATCGGGCAGGCGGCGCATTTGCAACGGAGGGGTGAGAACGACGCGCCTTGTGCGCCCGTCCAGGGCATTGGCCGCTCCGTCCAATCCATTATAATTTTACACCTTTTCGAAATACCGCAAAAAAATAAACTCAACCGCTGGCGCCGTTTGCCATACCCTCCAAATCATGGCTGTTTCCCGATCCAAATTTCAATTTGTTTGTCTTGATCTTAGTATCAGGTCATCCTGAACCTAGTTTATTTTGAGGATTGCTTGCTACCTAAGTATTTTGAAGTTTACTCCAGACCGAGTGGCATGCTGGCCTTCGGGCTTATTTGCCTGTAGGAGTGCCGGTCATACCTGGGCGGGCGAAGTCCGTGCACATCGAATGGCCGGGGGGCTTGGTATTCAGCGTCGACCAAGTCTCCATACACGCAAAACTTGCATTATCCGAAGCGAGGATGTAGCAAAGACAATAATGGTGAGTTTGCGGCAAAAAGTTCGATCGGTGAATTTAACCTATGATCGGGTATCTGCTGGCGAACACCTTAATGTGAAACCCGGGTTGGATTGGCGCTTCGCTGTTTCTCCCTTACAGCTCGCCGCGGATCAGAGTTCCAGGCATGTGCGAGGCTTGGAGAACGTGACGAATGGGTTTCTGGTAACTGGACGGCGTTCGTGAAGCCAGTGACAAAGACCAAGATCGAGCAAGACGTTATGGCTGAGCCGAACAAAGAGTTTGCCGCAGGTGAGATTGGTCACCGCATCAAATCCTTGCGGCGTTCGGCTGGCCTGAGCCAAGCCAATCTCGGTAACGCGCTCGGCGTGACGTTCCAGCAGGTCCAGAAGTACGAAAGCGGTCGTAGCCGGATCGCGGCCGATAAGCTTCACCAGATCGCTCAGACGATGGGTGTCGATATCAGCTACTTTTACGATGGAAAGCCCGAGAACAGCGCAGCCGAGCGGGGCGCTTTGGCTTCTCCCGTGAGCTCGAGCGCCAATGCAGAGGATAAGATCTTCAGGGATTCGTTCGAGAAGATCCGGGATCCGCGCGCACGCTATCTCCTGTCCGAGCTTGCCCGCGTGATTTGCGAGATCGAAGCCGGACGGTAGCGTACTGAGGCCGGTCCGGCCCGCCGCGAAGTCACGGACGCGTGCGCTGGGGCGAGCGTGGTCCGCTTCACCCTCCCGTCTTGCGAGTCCCCCTCCGTTTCTCCGAACCGACAGCGAGCCCCTCGGTTGCCCGAGGGGCGAAGCGGCGCGGTACTGAGCCGAACCCCCGGGCTCGCCTCAGTACCATGACCGGACGAAAGCCACGGTTCAGCGTTCCCGCCAAGCCTTGGCGACCTGATCCCCCAACGGCTTGAGGAGATACGAGAGGACCGAGCGCTCGCCGGTTTGGATGTAGGCTTCCACCGGCATGCCTGGTACGAGGCGCACCTTGCCCAGGCGATCACGCTGTGCCTCGGGCACGCGGATCCGGGTGGTGTAGTAGCTGACCCCGGTTTTCACGTCCTGGCTCACATCCGCCGAGATGCGGGTCACGAGACCGTCGATCTCGGGTGTGACCCGCTGGTTGAAGGCGGGAAACCGCAGCACGGCCTCCTGATCGAGATGGACGTTGTCGATCTCCTGCGGCTGGATCCGCACCTCGACGGCGAGGCTGTCGGCATCGGGCACGATCAGCATCGCGGGTTCGCTCGGGACCACCAGGCCGCCGACGGTGTGCACTGTCATCTGATGCACCACGCCGTCCTGCGGCGCGCGCAGGTCGGTGCGTTTGAGCTGGTCCAGGGCCGCGACGCGCTTCTCCGCCAGCTCGGACCAGCGCCCGCGAATGTCGGCGAGTTCCTTGCCGACTTCGCCGCGCATGTCCTGATCGATCTGCAGGATCTGCAGCTCCGTCTCGGAGATCTTGCCCCGTGCCTGAGCCTGCGCGGCGATGAGCTGACCGCGCTCGCCCTTGAGACGGGCAGCATCCCGCTCCAGGGCCGTCACCCGCGAGAGGGCGACGAGGTTCTTCGCCCGTAACTCATGGACGCCTACGAGTTCGTCACCGATGAGGGTGATCTCCTGCGCCTTGGCGGCGGCCTGTTCGGTCAAGCCGCCGATCTCCTGCCGGATCTGGAGGACCCGCTGCTCCAGCTGAGCCTTCTGGCCCTCGCGCCCCGACCGCCGCGTCTCGAACAGGCGAACCTCGCCGTCGATGAGCTGGGCGACGGCGGCGTCCGCGGATCGGCGGGCGACGAGTTCGTCGGGAAACCGGATGTACGGGGTCCCGTCCCGTTCGGCCTCGTTCCGGGCCCGGCGGGCGCTCAGCTCGTCCATGGCCTTGAGGACGATGTCGAGGTTGGCCCGAATCTGGGTCTCGTCGAGGGTGATGAGGATGTCGCCGGCGGTGACCCGGGATCCGTCGCGGACTCGGATCGTACCGACCACGCCGCCGGTCGGATGCTGGACCTTCTTCACGTCGCTCTCGACCACGAGTTGGCCCGACGCCATGACGGCTCCGTGGATGGGGGTGAAGGTGGCCCATCCGCCGACGCCGAAGACCAGCACGGAGATCACAGCGGAAACGCTGAGAAGGTGGACGCCGATGGATCGATCCGCGTCGAACGGCCGGGCACCGGCCCCGCTGGGAGACGGAACCACCGGAGTGGGGATTGTGGGATTGGGGATCGCGGAGGTCATGCGCGTGCCTTGAGGTTCGCTTGCGGGGCGGGGTCGGCCTGGACCGCGGGGGGGCGTTTCGATGCGCGGACGCTCGGCACGGCCGTCGGGCGCATCAGCTGCTTCATGATCTCGTCCTTGGGGCCGAAGGCTCGCGCCCGGCCCTCTTCCATGACGAGGAGGAGATCGACGGCCGCGAGGGCGCTCGGCCGGTGGGCGACGACGACGACGATGCCGCCGCGCTGCCGCACGCTGAGCATGGCGCGGGTGAGAGCGAGCTCACCCGGCTCGTCGAGGTTGGCATTGGGTTCGTCGAGGACGACGAGGAACGGATTGCCGTAGAGCGCGCGCGCCAGCCCGATCCGCTGGCGCTGGCCGGCAGAGAGGTTCGCGCCGCTCGGTCCGATCTGGGTCTCGTAGCCCTCCGGCATCCGCAGGATGAGATCGTGCACGTCGGCCGTGCGGGCGGCGGCGATCACCGCCTCCGCATCGGGGGAGGGGGACAGCCGGGCGATGTTCGACGCGATGGTTCCGGCAAAGAGCTCGGCGTTCTGCGGGAGGTAGCCGATATGACGGCCGAGGCTGTCCGCGTGCCACTGGTCTAGGGTGGCGCTGTCGAGGCGGATCGAACCGCGGGCCGGGGTCCAGACACCCACCAGAGCACGCGCGAGGGTGGATTTGCCCGATGCGCTCGGGCCGATGATCCCGACGCCCTGACCGGCCTTCAGTCCGAAGCTCATGTCGGAAACCACCACCCGTTGGGTGCCGGGCGGCACGAGACAGGCCTGCTCCACGGTCAAAGCCTCGCGCGGGGCGGGAAGCTCCAGGGTGCCGGCCTCCGGGGCGAACCGGGTCAAGATCTCGTTGAGTCGGGCCCATCCCTGTTGGGCGGCGACGAATCCCTTCCAATGGGCGATGGCGATCTCCGCCGGGGCCAGGGCCCGGGAGACGAGGATCGACGATGCGATGATGATGCCGCCCGTGGCCTGGCCCTGGATCACCAGATAAGCGCCGAGCGCCAGGACCCCGGACTGCAGGATCATGCGAAACACCTTCGAGGCGGTGCCCAGCGCCCCGGCGATGTCCGAGACGCGGCGCTGTCGGCTGAGGTAGGATCTGCTCTCCTCGCTCCAGATCCGTGCGAGGTTCCGTTGCATGCCCATGGCGTGCAGCACCTCCGCATTGTGGCGCCCCGCATCCGAGAGTTCGTTGCGGCGTGCGCCGTGCCGGGTGGCCTCGCGCTGCGGCTGCCGGGTGAGCCGGTCCGTCAGCAGGGTCAGCACCGCCAGGATCACCGCACCGGCGAAAGCCGCGAGCCCGATGAGCGGATGGAACAGGAAGCAGATCGCGAGGTAGACCGGCAGCCAGGGCAGATCGAAGAACGCCGTCGGTCCGAGGCCCGAGAGGAAATTGCGGATCTGGTCGAGATCCCGCAGCGGCAGCAACCCGTCGCCACCGGTCGGTGACTTCAGCGGGTAGCGCACGACCGCGTCGAACACACGGGGCGCGACTGCCTCGTCGAGGGAGCATCCGATCCGGGCGAGCACCCGTCCGCGGATGAGCTCGATAATCCCCTGGAACAGGAACAGGGCGAGGGCGAGGGCGCCGAGGCCGATGAGCGTCGGAATGGAACGGGCCGGGATCACACGGTCGTAGACCTCCAGCATGAAGAACGACCCCGTCAGGTACAGGACATTGACGACACCGCTCATGACCGCGACGCCGAGGAAGGCACGTCGGCAGCGCAGGAGCGCTCGCCTCAACTCGGATGTTTGATCCGCTCGCATGCCAGATCGCCTCTCGATGGTGATGATGCGGGAGTATGGCGAATGCATTCGCCTCTATATCGTTAATTTGAGCGAATTCGGTTGTGCTAATTCGCCTAGAGCAGAGATGGGCACAACCATGACGAACGGGCGACTGTTAAGACATTCCTAAAATGCCGACCCGTGAACCGGAAAATCCGAACACGATCGGCAGTTAAAATCCGATCTTTACCGTTCATTCACAATAATTGGGACGAGTAGCGTACAGATCGGCAAAATCAGGAAAAATAATGGCTTAGGCCCGGATCGGGCTTGAGGCCGGACTGTTCTTCTGTAGGTTGATATATGCAACCGGGCCGTGGATGCTTCGAGGCCCGCCGAGACGCGCACCAAGTTCATTCAGGCATCGTCATCCCCGCCCGGAGGTCCCTCCGCGGCGCATGCGGGAACGTGCCTCAGAAACGGGAAATGCAGATGGCCGGCACCCTCGCACTTGTCCTCGCCCCGACGAGCGATACGGGCCTTCCGCTCGATGGGCTCACCCGGCGCAACGGCGTCGATGTCGGCATCGTCGGCCTCAATCTCCTTGGTGGTCCGATCACGATCTTCGACGATCGCGACAACAGCGGCACCCCCGGGACCGGCGAGATCCTCGCGACCGTTCCGGCGGGACTCCTCGGCACCTCACTCTCGTCCGTGCGCCTCAACTTGTCGGAGGGCACGCACAACCTGCGTGCAACCCAGAGCGCGACCCTGCTCGGCATCACCACGACGACGACGTCGTTGGCGCTTCCCGTCCGCGTCGACACCACCGGACCGACCATCGTCTCGGTCAACCAGCTCGATACCCTCGATCCCCTGGGTCTTCTCGATCTCGTCGGTGTGCTGCGCTACGAGGTCACCTTCTCGGAGCCTGTGCTCGGCCTCACGGCCAACCTCTTCCAGGCGACGGGAACGCTGCCGGGCATCCACCTCGTCACCCTCCTCCCGACCCTGAGCCCCAACACCTACATCGTCAGCGTCGGCCTCGGCCTCGACGGCGTCAGCCTCGACCGGCGCGCCGGCACCCTGGGTCTCGCGCTCAATCCGTCGAATCTCTCGGGCGTGACGGACCTTGCCGGCAACGGCCTGCGCGGCGCCGATTTCGCTCTTCTCGCCCCGGTCAACATCGGTCCGGCGCGTGAGACTGCGACGGCCGACTTCAACGGCGACGGGCTCGGGGATGCGGCCTTCCTCGTCAACAACACCGTGGTGGTGACGCGGGGCACCGGCACCGGTTCGCTCGGTGCGACCCAGACCGTGACCATCGCGGCGGGGCAGAACACCATCGCGACGGGCGACATCACGGGCGATGGCCTCGCCGATATCGTCACCGCCGGCAATGGCACGGTTCAGATCCTGAAGCAGGGCACCGACGGCACCTTCACGGTCACCAGCCGCGCGACCGCGAACGCGGACGGCGCCTTGATCGCCGACGTCAACGGCGATGGCTACGCCGACCTCGTCGTGAAGGGTCTCGCGGGCGGCACCGCCACCGTGCTGACGAACAACGGCACCGGAACCTTCAGCGCCGGGACGGCACAATCCTTCGGGGTCCGCCCCGATGCCTTCGTGGCCGCCGACTTCAATGGAGACGGTCGCATCGATCTCGCGGCCCTGGCGGACAACGGCACCCAGATCGCGGTTCTCACCCAGGCGGCCAACGGCACGTTCGCACGCTCGACCCTGACCGTCGGCGCCAGCGCCGGCGGCCTTGCGGCCGGCGACCTCAATGGCGACGGCCGGGCCGAGATCGTCTCGTCCGGCACGGGCGGCACCCTCGAGATTCGCGGCAGCTCCGCCGCCGGGACGATCCAGACGACCCTTCAGGCCGGGGCGGCCGCCACGGATATCCGCATCGGCGACACCAACGGCGACGGTCGCCAGGACATCCTCTACGCCGGCGCGGACGGCAATGTGCGGGTCGTCTACGGCGACGGCGCCGGCAACTTCTCCGCCCCGGTCATCCTCGAGACCCAGGCTGGCCTCGGCGCCCTCGCCCTCCTCGACATCAACGGCGACGGCCGCCAGGATCTCGCCCTGGCGAGCGGCACCACCGGCACCCTGCAGGTCGGCACCGGCATTCCGGTCGCGGGTGTGCTCGGCTCCGTCTACAACCTCGTCGCGCCGGGGCCCGTTCAGACGGTCACCGCCGTGCGGGTGGCAGGCGACAACGTGGTCAACATCGCTGAGGCGGCCGCCGGAACCGTCCCCGTCACCGGGACCCTCGCGGGGCCGCTCGGCGCGGGCGAGACCCTGGCCGTCCGTCTCGGCGGCACCGTGACGCCGCTCACGGGTGCCACGGTCGTGACGGCGAACGGCGTCACGACCTTCTCGGGCATCATTCCGGTCCTGCAGGCGTCCGGCGACGTCAGCGTCCTCGTCCAGCGGACCGACGGCGCCACCTCCGCCGCCCTGAGCCAGGCGGTTACCGTCGATCTCGTGAGGCCCACCCTCTTGAGCGTCACCTCACCGGACGCCGCGTTGACCAAGGACACGGTGATCGATTTCACCCTGACCTTCTCCGAGGCCGTCACCGGCCTGACCGCGGCCAATCTCGGTCTCACGGGTACGGCCGTCACCACGACCCCCGGGGGCCTCGTTCCCACCGTCGTGACGGCGGATGGCGGGCGCACCTACACGGTCACGGTTCCGGCCGCCACCGCCGAAGGCACACTCGGCCTCACCTTCAACCCCGCCGGGATCGTCGATGCCGCCGGCAACGCCCTGCCGGGCGTGTCCGCGCCCGTCGGCCCCATCCTCACCCTCGATCGCACCGCGCCGGTCCTGTCCGTCCAGCCCATCGCCGGGAACGGCGTCCTCTCCCAGGCCGAACTCGCTGCCGGCGTGGTTCTCGAAGGGACTGCGGCCGGTCTCGCCGCCGGCGCCACCGTGACGGTGACCATCACCAACGGCGCCGGCACCGCGGTTCTCACCACGACTGCAGCCGTGATCGACGGCGCTTTCGCCCTGCCGCTGGCGGCGGGGGCGGGCACGGCCCTGACGGACGGATCCTATGCCGTTTCCGTCAGCGCCACCGATGCCGCGGGCAACGTCGCCATCCCGGCGCTCGCCAATCTCACCATCGATCTCACCGCCGATGCCGGCACACCCTTCACCCTCGGCGTCAACGGCGGCCTGCCTGTCGGTGCCGGCGTGATCGCCGCCGTGCCGGTGGCGGTGAGCGGTCTCGATGCGGGCGCCATCGCCGCCGTCACCTTCACGGATGTGAACGCAAATACGGTCACCGCCACCCTGGGGTCGAACGGCAGCGCCCTGGTTAACCTCTCCGGCCTCCTTGGTCCGGTCACCTCGTCGATCGTGCTCACCGATCCGGTGGGCAACACCGCGCCCCTCACGGGCCCGGCCCTGACAATCGATCTCATCGCCCCCGTCGGCACGGCTGTCCTCGGCGCTCGGGCGGCCGCAACGGTCTCGTTCGACGTGACCTTCCCCGAGACCGTCACGGGGCTCGACACAACCGACTTCCAGGTCGTCGGGACCGGATCCATCGTCGGCACCGTCACCCAGGCGACAGCGAACGGAGCCGGCGGCTACACCGTCGTGGTCGGCAACCTCTCGGGTGCCGGAACCCTCGGCCTCGCCCTGTCCGCCAACGCGAACATCGTGGACACCGCCGGCAACCTCGCGACACTTTTCCCAGTCGTCCCGGTGTCCCTCGATCTCGTGCCACCGCCGAGGCCCGTCATCACGGGTCTGGTGAGCGACGGTGGTGGGGTTCCGAACGGTTTCCTCACGGTGGACACCACCCCGACCCTGTCCGGCACCACGGAGGCGGGAAGCACCGTCACGGTGACCTACAAGGGGCCCGGCGGAGCGACCGGGATCCTCGCGGCCACCGTCGATGGGGCCGGTAACTGGACGGCCACGGTGCCGACCGCCCTCGCCAATGGCGGCTACGCCTTCACGGCGACGGCCCAGGATCTCGCGGGCAATGTCAGCCTTCCCACTGCGCCGAAGGTCGTCACCATCGACACGCCGACGGCTCTCCCCTTCACCCTCGCCATCGATTTCGACGGCAACATCATCAACCGAGCGGATGCGGCGGGCCTGTCCTATACCCTCGGCGGTCTGCCCCCCGGCGCCGTCCTGTCGGTGACCTTCACGGACGCGGACGGAACGCAAGCCGTGGTCCCGCTCGTCAACGGAGGCGGTACCCTCGATCTGTCGGCCCTCGACGGCCTCGTGACCTCGAGCCTCACCTATACGGTCCAGAACGGCATACCCGCAATTCTCGTCGGGCCGGGCGCGATCTTCGACACGGTGCTGCCGACCGTCCCGACGATCCAGGGCTTCGCCTCCGCCGGGCCCGTCGCGGTGACGGCGACGAACGATCAGACCCCGATCCTCGTCGGCACCGGCGAAGCCGGGTCCATCGTCACCGTGGTGGTCGGTGGACAAACCCTGACGGCGGAGGTCGACACCAGCGGCAACTGGCGCATCCCGGTGACCACGGCCCTCGGCGCCGGGACCGTGAGCCTGACCGCGACCGCACAGGACGCCGCCGGCAACGTCAGCGCCCCGTCCGTCGGCCTGCCCGTGACCATCGATCTCCTGGCCGACGGGGATGCGACACCCCTCAGCGTCACCCTGAATCTGCCGGCCGACCGCCTTCTCAATGCTTCGGAGGCCGCAGCCCTCGTCGGAACCGTCTCGGGCATCGATAGCGATGCCACCGCGACGCTCACCTTCACGGGGCAGGGCGGAACCGTGTCCGTCGTCCTCACCAATGGACCGCTCCCGCCCGTCGACCTGTCCGGCCTCGGCGGGACCGTGACGGCGAGCGTCTCCGTGGTCGACCTTGTCGGCAACCGTGCGACCCTGCCGCTCGACCCCATCACCATCGATGCCGTG
The DNA here is from genome assembly GCF_001423295.1 of Methylobacterium sp. Leaf112. Classification (GTDB taxonomy): domain Bacteria; phylum Pseudomonadota; class Alphaproteobacteria; order Rhizobiales; family Beijerinckiaceae; genus Methylobacterium. Next base: position 93,774 of record NZ_LMNG01000033.1, read on the forward strand.
GCTCCGGCGGCCATCATCGTGGCCGACCCGGCCGCCCCCGCCGGCGCCACGAGCCTCACCTACACGGTCACCTTCCCGGAGGCGGTGGCGAACCTCGACCGTACCGATTTCGTCCTCACGGGCTCCGGGACGGCGGCCGGTACGATCGTTTCCGCGACGGAGATCAACGGCACATATGTGGTCACGGTCGGCAATGTCACCGGGACAGGGTCCCTCGCCCTCGGGCTCGCGGGCTCGTCCAACATCGCGGATCTCGCCGGCAACGCCGCCATCGTGGCCCAGGCCGGTCTGCATCTCGTCAACGTCCCCGTGGTGGTCCAGCCGGGCGATCTACCCGTCATCGCCGCCATCACGGCCGATTCCGGCGCCCCTGGAGATTTCATCACCAACGATGCGGACCCCGTCGTCAGCGGCACCGCTCTGGCCAACGGCACGATCACGCTGACCTATACGGATCAGGCCGGTGTGCCGGCCAGCGTGACCGTGCGGGCCAATGGCAGCGGCGAATGGTCGGTCCCGCTGCCGTCCCTCGGCGACGGCACCTATGCGCTGACGGCGACCCTCACGGACGCCTTCGGCAACGTGCTCGGCACCTCCGCCAGCCGTCCCCTGGTGATCGATACCGTCGCCGATGCGGGCTTGCCGGTCAGCCTCGCCGTGTCCGCCACCGCCGATGGCGTGATCGACGCGACCGAGGCGACCATGGTCTCCTACACGGTGGCCGGCCTCGACGTCGGCAGCACGGCCATCGTCCGCTTCGCCCTCGGCGCATTGGTCAAGGACGTTCCGATCTCTGCCGACGGTACCTTCATGGTCGATCTGTCCGGCTTCGACGGAACGGTCGCCACCAGCCTGATCGTCACCGATCCGGCGGCGAACACCGCGACAGTCGCGGGCAACGCCATCCGGGTCGAGACCACGCCGACGGCCCCGCCCATCATAACGGCCGTGGTCACCGACACCGGTACGCCCGGGGACGGGATCACCTACGACAACACGCCGGTCCTCACCGGCACGGCGGAGGCGAATGCCGCAGTCCTGGTCACCGTGAGCGGGCCGGGCGGTGTCCAGACGATTCCGACCATCGCCACTGGCGGCGTCTGGAGCGTCACGGTGCCGACCCTCGTCGACGGCGCCTACACGGTGACCGCGTCGGCCACGGGTCCCAGCGGCCTGCCGAGCGCCAGCACGGCGCCGTTCGCCCTCACCATCGACACGAACGCGGACGTGGTCCCCCTGGTGGCCGTGCAGTTCGCCTCCGGCGATACCCGCCTCGGCGCAAACGAGGCCGGTGCCGTGACCTTCGAACTCACGGGCCTCGACACCGGATCATCGGGAAGCATCCTGTTTACAGACGGCCGGACCACCGTCACGGTTCCGATCGCCGCCAACGGGACTTACACGGCCAATCTCTCGACCCTGTCCGGTTCCATCACGGCGGAGGTGGTTCTGGCCGATGTCGCCGACAATTCCACTAGGGCAAATCTCGCCCTGCCGGCGGGTCTGACCGTGGACGTGGTGGCTCCGCAGGGCACGGCCGTGGGCGATCCTTCCGGCGGCGTCACGGTGGCGAGCTTCACCTACGCGGTGACCTTCTCGGAGGCCGTCGCGAACGTCACGGCAGGTGATTTCGCCCTGTCCGGCCCCCCCGGTCTCACCGGCGAGATCACGTCGGTGACGGGCTCCGGTGCAAGCTACGTGGTCACGGTGGCGGGCATCCAGGGAACCGGGCTGCTGACCCTCGGCCTGGCATCCGACTCCGACATCGCCGATCTCGCCGGCAACCTCGCCACCCTGGTACCGGCCACCCGCCTCGTCACCGGCGTCGCTCCGGTCCAGCCGGTCATCACCGGCTACACCGTCGACACCGGCGTGCAGGGCGATGGCGTCACGTCCGACCAGGCTCCCACCCTGTCGGGTATTGGCTTGGCGAACGGGACCGTCACCATCACCGATACGGCGTCGCCCGGATCACCGTCCGTGCAGGCGACGGTCGCGGCGAACGGCACCTGGAGCGTCACGCTCCCGACCCAGTCGGACGGCGCCCACGCGTTCGTGGCGAGCCTCGCCGATGCGAACGGCGCCCCCATCGGGACGTCGGCGCCGCTTCCCCTGACCATCGACACCACCGCCGATGGTGGTGCCGTCGCGACCCTGTCCGTGGATCCCGGCGGAGATCAGAGGATCGATGCCGCCGAGGCCGGAACCGTGGCCTTCACCGTGGCGGGCCTCGACCCGGACGCCATGGGAACGGTGACGTTCCGCGACGTCACCCATGGTCTGACGGTCATGGATGTCCGCAACGGGACCTACACCGTGGACCTGTCGAGCTTCGCCGGTCCGGTTTCCTCCGTCCTGGCCATTCAGGACGCCGCCGGGAACTCGATCACCCGTGACGGCACCGCGGTGGTCGTCGACGCGGTCGCTCCGATCGGGACCGCCATTCCGTCCACGCCGACGGACACCGGCGCCACCGGGTTCACCTACACGGTGACCTTCCCGGAAACGGTCCTCGACGTGACCCTGGACGACTTCGTCCTCGCGAGCACCGGGACCGCGGCGGGGCGGATCGTCTCCGTCAGCGGCACCGGCGGCACCTATGTGGTGTCGGTGCTGGACGTGACCGGCACCGGTACCCTGTCGCTCGGCCTCGCCGGCACTTCGGACATCGCGGACGGGTTCGGCAACGGCGCCACCCTGTCGGCGACGTCGCGATCGGTGGCGATCGGCGCCACCCCGCCACCGGCGCCGACCTTCATCACCGGCTATGACGTGGATAGCGGCATCCCCGGCGACGGCATCACGCGCGACACCACCCCGATCCTCTCGGGGACCGCCGCGCCGGGTGGCACCGTCACGGTCGTCTACGTCGAGGCCGGCGTGCCGAAATCCGTGACCGGTCCGGTGGACGGCACCGGTCAATGGACCCTCGCGATCCCAACCCTGACCGATGGCAGCTACAGCTTCACGGCGTCGGCGGTCACGGCCGCGAACGTTCCCTCCGGAACGTCCGTGCCCCTGGCTCTGACCATCGACACCATCGCGGATGCGGTGCCGGCCGTGTCGCTCAGCGTGAACGGCCCAGCGGGCGGTAGCCTGACCCCGGCCCAGGCGGCGGCCGTAGGATTCACGGTCGCGGGCCTCGACGCCGGCTCCTCCGCCCTGGTCACCTTCACCGACGGGTCGAATACGGTGCGGGTCAACGCCGGGGCGGACGGCACCTATCAAGCCGACCTGTCGGGACTGACCGGAACCGTCACCTCCACCTTCGCGGTCTCCGATACTGCCGGCAACACCGCATCGGGCAGCGGCAACAGCCTCGTCATCGGTCAGACCGGCACAAACCCCCAGAACCCCAACCCGCAGAACCCCAACCCACAGAATCCGAATCCTCAAGACCCCAATCCCCAAGATCCGACGACTCCCCCGATCGTGCCTCCCGGCACGGGCACGGAGCCCGGTCAGAACGCTCCGCCCTCCGTCGTCGCCCCGGTGGTCGTCGGCCTCCAGCCCGACACGGGTGTTCCCGGCGACGGCATCACCAGCGATCCGACGCCGACCGTGACGGGAACCGGTACGCCCGGTGCCCTGGTCACGGTGACCTACACCGACGGGACCGGCCCCCGCACCGTCACGGTGCCGGTCGGTGCCGACGGCAGCTTCACGGCGCCGCTGCCGAATCTGGCCGATGGGAACTACAGCGTGGTCGCCGCAGGGCGTGACGCGGCGGGCAATGTACTGCAGGCCGGCCAGCCCTTCACCGTCGTCGTCGACACGGTGGCGGATACCGGCCCGGCCGTCGCCCTCAGCATCGAGCCGACTGCGGACGGGGTGATCAACGCCCGGGAGGCCATCGACACGGCCTACACCGTGTCCGGCCTCGATGCCGCAGCGGTCGCCCTGGTGACGTTCACGGACGGGACGCACGCGCTCACCACCCGGGTCACCGCCGATGGACGCTACGCCGTCGACCTGACGGGCCTGAATGGGCCGGTGACGAGCGCCGTGCTCGCCACCGACGCCGCTGGGAACGAAGCCCGGGCCACCGGCAACGCCGTGACCCTCGACACCGTCGGCCCCGCCGCTCCGGTGGTCACGGGCTTCACCGAGGATACGGGACTCGTCGGCAACGGCGTCACCGCCGATACGACGCCGACGCTTCTCGGCGCCGCCGAGCCCGGCAGCACCGTGTTCATCGCCTATGAGACGCAGGGCGGACCCCGGACGGCCACGGTGGTGGCGGGAACCGACGGTCTCTGGAGCGTCGAACTGCCGCCGTTGCCGGAGGGAAGCTACGCCTTCACGGCCAGCGCGACTGATGCGGCGGGCAACCGCGGTCCGGCCTCGATCCCCTACGGCCTCACCATCGATCCGCGCGACGCCGGACCGGTGGGAAGCGGTGGCGGGAATGCGACGGACGGCGGCAACCTCGCGCCCACACCGGTTTCGGATGGGATCGCGACCGCGACCCACGCGGCTGCGGTGATCGGCAACGTGCTCGCCAACGATACCGACCCCAACGCGGGTGACAGCCTGCACGTCACCGCCGTGCGGTTTGCCAGCGGCATCACCGTGGCGGTCCCGGCGGACGGTACGACCACGATCCTCGGCGAGCACGGGACGCTGCACATGGCGGCCGATGGCAGCTACAGCTACCAGGCCATCGGTTCGAGCAACCTCGGTGCCGGCGGGCAGTACACCGAAGTCTTCACCTACACGGTCTCGGATGCGAAAGGCTTGTCCACTTCGGCGGGGCTTTCCGTCTCCCTTGGCAGCGCGGTTCCGCCACAGAATCTCGCGTTCGGCTTCGCCTTCAGCGAGGCGCGGGTCGACCTGAAGGGGGAAACCCTGGTTCTCACGGCCCCCGACGGGACCCAGCACGACCTGAATGGAATCGGGACCTTGACCTTCACCGACGGGTCGATCCGGCAGAACGACGGGCACGGAGTGGTGGACGACGTCTGGTACCTGTCGCACAACCTCGATGTCTGGGCGGCGAAGATGGACGCCGACACCCATTACGCCACGTATGGCTGGCAGGAGGGGCGAGACCCCAACGCCTACTTCTCGACCCTCGAATACCTCGGCACGAACACGGATGTCGCGGCTGCCGGCCTGAACCCCCTCGAACACTACGTTACGTACGGCGAGCGGGAAGGGCGCAGCCCCAGCGCGCATTTCTCGGCGGATGCCTACCTCTCCCTTAACCCGGATGTGGCGGCGCACGGTGACAACGCCCTGGAGCATTACTTCCAGTACGGGCGCGGCGAGGGCCGGAACGTTCAGGAGGGGGAGAACGACCGCGGCCATACCGGGGCCTTCGATCCAGGATTCTACCTCACGCAGAACCCCGACGTTGCCGCAGCGGCGGCCGCGGCTGCGCCCCTGACCGTCACCCCGTCGGACTACGCCTTCCGGCATTACCTGAACTACGGCGCCGACGAGGGGCGCGCTCCGAACGCCCTGTTCGACCCGGGCGCCTATCTCACCGCCTACACGGACGTGGCGGAGGCGGGCCTCAATCCCCTCCTTCACTACGAGGAGTTCGGCTGGCGCGAGGGGCGCAACCCCGGCCCGGCTTTCGACACCAACGCCTATCTCGAAAACAACCCTGACGTGGTGGCCGCCAATATCGATCCGCTCCAACATTTCCTCGATTACGGGATGAAGGAGGGACGCCTGCCGGGTTGATCGGAGAATCATCCCCAACGGCTCGGGGATAGGTCCATCGCCGAGCCGCTGCCGGGTGCCATTCGAACCATCGCTGTCGATCAGTCTTCAGGGCAGCGAATTCAAAGCAGATAAATGGATAAAATGCTCGATGCGAGCATGATGAGCAGAAATATCGCTTAAACTGCAATAATTAACGGTCGTATTAACTATCCTATGGCTTTGACGGGCACATGTTGTTCCACCAGACGTTGAGATGGGGACGCGTATTCAAGGGTTCTAACTTCATAAATCGAAACACGCGATCTGGAGTTTGCTGATGTCGTATTCGATTTTTGTCAGACGAATCGATCCTGCCCAATGTTGCATGCCGGAGGTTCTGGCCTGCGAAATCGAGAGCGAGGGAGAAGCCTCTCGGATCGTGCGGCACCTCGCGACCTCGTTCGGAGAATTCGGCCTCGACACGTGCCGGAGCGTCTACTGGTTTCGCAACACCGGTGGCCTGCACGAGATCTGGTCTGCCGCTTCGGCTTGAGGCCAAACGGCGACTAGAGCGAAGAAATACGCGAGCTTTCGAGGGGGTTCGATGGTCTCGCAACGAACCTCCGGAAGTCATCGCATCTTGACGGGTCAGGGCCTCGATCTCCGCGCCAGGACGCATCCGATCTCCAGCAGGAGCATGTCGACCATGAGGGCCAAGTGGGTGTCACCGCTCCGCCGGATCGCCGCATGGGCGCGCATGCAATGGTCGGCGGCCTGATGAAGCGGGTCGGTGTCGGCCTCGACATCGGGCGGCGCCAGGGCCCGGTGGGCGTCCGTTGTGTCGATGTAGGTTCCATGTCCACGCATCACACCGGTCGCGTCGCGGTGGAGATGCCCGCGGTTCAGGATCCACCGGATTTCACCGGATGCGGTCAGGACACGAAACTCGGCCGCAACGGGGCCGCCGATCTCACGCACATGGCGGACCCATGCGAACACCCACTCGCGGTCGTCGGGGTGGATGCGTGCGAACGCGACATCGAGGGGGATCGGCTTGCCCGCGATATCGGGATTCCCCGCAAGCAAGGCGGCGGCCCCCTCGTCCAGCAGGGAGAGGCCCGCGGCGACATCGGTGTTCCAAGTTCCGACGATGCCCGCAGCCTCGGGGGCGAAAACGTTCGTCATCGCTGATAACATCCGTCCCTCGCTGTTCTAGATCAAACCGTCTTTCCAAATCTGTTTCGACGGGCCCTCGACTACCGGGCACCGCATTACGCTGGGCACGATTGTTGCGGTGTTCGGTCTCGCCCATGCGTCGATCGGACGCCGTTCTGTAGCCGTCGGATCGGTGCACCACGTTGAAATACCAACCGTGGATGTCGGCCAATCATCGAAGTCTCGCCCATGACCCTGACCTCAGAAATGCGTGTTCTTAGGCATCGGCACCGGTTGGGATATCCACCGATGAGATCTGCAATGAACCCATGATGTGCGAAAAATTTTCCAATCCGATTTATACTCAGCAATTGCAACGCGCCAGAGCGTCGCTTGGTACCAAAAAGTCTACCAACTCTTTAATGTACAAAATCGTACATGAATACGATTTGGATAAACTTGATTGTTTCTCCGAATCTTGGCGATTATTTTATCGAATCGACCTGCCTCATAGCACTCGGCGATGCCGAACCACTTGTAACGTTCGAGATAGTCGACCTCTCGAAAGCATTGAATCATAGCATCGCGGAATCTACGCAAGGGCTTGACAGCACGATGCACCAATCGGAGGTTCCGTCGTCAATAAGCCGGAGAAAAAATCAAATGATCGTACCGTCAGAATAACGGTAAACGATTGTAGACGCAGGTCGCCCACGCCGAATTGATTAGCGAAAATTTATAAACGGGCCTGCCGCGTCGTCGAACACAGGGCCTCGGCCCGGGTGGCCCCCGCGTTACCCGGCCTCGCCGGGCTGGTGGACAGGCATCTGCGACCCTTCGTGGCCCTTGCGCCATGCCCGCTCGGGGATAGCCCCCGTGTCTGGTGCGGCGGCGCCGGCTGCGTTAGGAGCCCCCGGGACAAACCGTGTCCCCCGTGCCGGCGGCCGCCGACGGCGGCGCACCAGTTGCCTGCGCCACCGGCTTCCGTGCCTGACCATCTGCGGGAGGGCCTGTTCCGCCCTTCACTCTCCAAACGCCTGACCGGGTTTCCGATGCTGAAGGCCTTTTTCGCCTATTACCGGCCGCACCGGACCCTTTTCCTCGCGGATTTCGGCTGCGCCGTCCTGTCCGGCCTGTTCGAGCTCGGCTTCCCCATGGCGGTGAAAGCTTTCGTCGACGTGCTGCTGCCGCGCCAGGACTGGCAACTCATCCTGCTCGCTGCCCTCGGCCTGGGGCTGGTCTACCTGGCCAATGCCGGCCTGATGGTGGTGGTGACCTACTGGGGCCACGTGCTCGGCATCAACATCGAGACCGAGATGCGGGCCCGCGCCTTCGACCACCTGCAGAAGCTCTCGTTCCGGTTCTACGACAACCAGAAGACCGGCCACCTCGTCGCCCGCGTGACCAAGGACCTGGAAGAGATCGGCGAGGTCGCCCATCACGGCCCCGAGGACCTGTTCATCGCGGTGATGACGCTCTTTGGCGCCTTCGCCCTGATGCTGTTCGTGCACCCGCCGCTCGCCCTGATGACGGCCGCGATCCTGCCCGTGATCGCCTTCGTGACGCTGCGCTACGGCGGACGCATGACCCGGAACTGGCAGGCGCAGTACGGCCGCGTCGGCGCCTTCAATGCCCGCATCGAGGAGAATGTCGGCGGCATGCGCGTGGTCCAGGCCTTCGCCAACGAGCCGCACGAGCGGCGTCTCTTCGCCTCCGACAACGCGCGCTACCGGTCCACCAAGCTCGAAGCCTACCGGATCATGGCCGCCAGCCTGTCGATCAACTACCTCGGCATGCGCCTCGTCCAGATCGTGGTGCTGCTCGGCGGTGCCGCCTACGTGGTGCGGGGCGAACTCACCCCCGGCGGCTTCGTCGGCTTTCTCCTGCTGGTCGGGGTGTTCTACCGGCCCCTCGAGAAGATCGGCGCCGTGGTCGAGACCTACCCCAAGGGGATCGCGGGGTTCCGGCGCTACGCCGCGCTCCTCGCCACCGCGCCCGACATCGTCGACCGCCCGGGCGCCGTCGCGGCGCCGCCCTTGCGCGGCGACATCCGCTTCGAGGGCGTCCGGTTCGGTTACGCGGAGGACCGTCCGGTCCTGTCCGGCCTCGACCTCGCCATCCGGGCGGGCGAGACCGTGGCGTTCGTCGGCCCCTCGGGCGCGGGCAAGACCACCCTGTGTTCCCTGATCCCGCGCTTCTATGAGGTCGACGCCGGGCGGATCACGGTCGACGGCTTCGACATCCGCGACGTGACCCTCGCCTCCCTGCGCCGCCAGATCGGCATCGTGCAGCAGGACGTGTTCCTGTTCGCCGGTTCGATCCGCGAGAACATCGCCTACGGCCGCCTCGATGCCGACGATGCGGCTATCCGCGCGGCCGCGAGCCGGGCTCGCCTCGACGGGCTACTCGCCGGCCTGCCCGAGGGGCTCGATACCCTCATCGGCGAACGTGGGGTCAAGCTTTCCGGCGGCCAGAAGCAGCGCCTCGCCATCGCCCGCGTGTTCTTGAAGAACCCGCCGATCCTCATCCTGGACGAGGCGACTTCGGCCCTCGACACCGAGACCGAACAGGAGATCCAGCGCTCGCTCACGGACCTCGCCCGGGGCCGAACCACCCTGGTCATCGCGCACCGCCTCGCCACCATCCGGCAGGCCGATCGCATCGTCGTCGTGGGAGAGGCCGGCATCGTCGAGCAGGGGCCGCACGAGACCCTTCTGGAGGCCGGTGGCGCCTACGGGAAGCTCTACGCGGCGCAGTTCGCGCAGGGGCGGCGGTAGACCGTCCGTCAGCCCTCCGGCGTCCCCGAGATCCAGAGCGCATGCGCCGGTCCCGTCGCCGTGTCGGGCTTCGCCGCCCCGATGAACACGATCAGCGGCCCGTACGCGGTCTTGGGCGGATGGTAGAAGTCGAGCAAGCCGGGATGCAAGGCCTGCAGGAATCGCGGTGGCCGCTCGGCCGCGCGCAGGAAATGGTCGATGACGACCTGATCCCCGTGCACGGCGTTCGGCACCGGGCCGCACGAGCCCGGCGCCATCCAGTGCTGCGGATCGGTGGCGAACCGCTCGTACAGGAAGGCGAGATCGTCCGCGTGCCACCGCACGAAGGCGCTGGAGACCCTGCCCTTGTGGAAGTAGTCCTCCATGGTGGCAAAGCCCGGTTCGGCCAGCGCAGACGCATCGCCCGCGAACACCGTGTCGAGGTCGCACAGCACCGTGGTACCCGTCGCAAGGCCCGGCCGGAACGCCTCCATCTTCGACCACCAGGTGGGCCAGTCGTGCCGCAGCGGCACGATCTCGACCCCCGGACAGGCGATGGTGCGATCGGTCAGGCAGACGATCCGGTCGAAGGCCGGTGCGAACCGGCGGGCGCCGGCAGCGAGACGCTCGACCCAGACCGCATCGTAGCGGCCCCCATGCTTCAGGACAGTGAGGAGGGTGGCCATGGGCGATCCGGGTGAAAGGGAGCGGACGTCAGGACGCGATAGGCGGATGGAGTCGCAGGCGCCCGTCCGCCTGGGCTTCTTCGAACCAATGCCGTTCGGCGTCCCACGGGTGCCCCGGCCACCCGGCGAACCCGAATCCGTAGACATCGATGGGCGGCAGCGACGGGGCGCGCGCGTCCAGGATCGCAAGGGCGACGAGCAGACCCGTGCTGGGGTTCGGCGGCCCGGAGGTTCGAGGCGCCAGCACGGCGTGAGCGCGCGCATGCAGCGCGCGGGTCAGGGTATGCACGGGGCGGCCGGTAAGGCGGTCCCGAAGGGGCGCCGTCCAGCACACGCGTTCGGACGCGCCTTCCTCGTCGGGCGCGAGTTCGGGAAACGGCAGCAGGAACCGCGCGGCTCGCCGGATAGCCGGGCGTGCGGTAAAGCCGTCCTCCTCGACCCAAGCCCGAGCCTGCCCGCCGCGATTGACGAGGGCGAGGAGGGTCACGCGCGTGCCCGCCGGGCCGCCGAAACCGGGTGCGTTGTTGAATCGCACGATCGATGCCGACGCGTCGATGGCCTGCCCCCGGTCGCCGAGCTCGGGGGCATTGCCCACGAGGGCGAGGCTCGGGGCGTTGAAATCCGGGATGGACGGCATGGAACGGGACGCCTGCGGACCTGAAAGTCGAGCCGGGTCATAAGAGATGCGGGGTTCGCCCCGACAGTGTACGCAGCGTCGCGCCGAACAGTCGGGCAGGGGCAGGAGCGACCGGAACCATGCGACGCTGTTTCGTCTGCCTGGCCGATACCCTGGAGCCGACGGACCGATCGATCGCCTACGAGGACGGTGTCCGGCGGAGGTTTCCGGTCGCCTGCGCCTCCTGCGGTGTACTGTTCGAGCGCGGTGCCGACGAAGCGGCATGCTGGGACCACCTCGCGGCGCATCTCGCCGGTGAGACGTTCCGACTCGCGCCGGACGCGCCCTACGGCCTCGACCTCTACACCTTGCGCACCGCCGCGACCCGGCTCGCGCGGGGCATCCGTGCCCTGAGCGAGGACGACCGCGCGGCGCTTCTGCGACCGCATGCCGAGCGTGCGGCCCGCGGCGGCCTCGTCGACCTCGCGGCGATGCCAAAGGCCCCGGTTTCCCTCGGGGTTCTCTGCCGACCCGACGACCTGCAATCCGTCCTGGGTGGCCTGCCGCCGCACGCGGCCTGGACCCGGGACGTGGCTGTGCTCGTCGATGCGCCGGAGGCTCCGCCGGAAACCAGCGCGCTGGCCGGATTTCCGCCCGGCGCGGTACGGGTTGCGGCGCGTCCCCTCGCGGGTGATTTCGCGGCCCAGCGCAACGCGCTCCAGGCCCTCGCGCGGCAGACCTGGATGCTCCAGCTCGACGCCGACGAAGCGCTGTCGCCCGCCACCGCCGGGCTGCTTCCGGCGCTCGCCGCGCTTGCGAAGGAGGGCGCCGCCGTGTCCATCGGACTGCCCCGGCGCAATGTCGTCGATGGCGTGCTGTCGGACGTGTACCCGGACGTGCAGTACCGCCTCAACCACGCGACGGTGCGCTTCCAGGGGCGCGTGCACGAGCGGCCGGATCTCGGCGGCGACTGGCGCCGAAGCATCATCGCCCTTCACGGCTCCATCGATCATCGTCTGTCGCGCGCCCACGTGGCGGCGCGCTCGATCCGGTACGAGGCCCTGGACCCCGGCCGCGGACGCGTCGAGGAGGCGGCGGCCCTGTTGCAGGTCTATCGACTCTGACGCGCCGCCGCGATGGCGCGCTCGTAGAGCGCCAAAGTCTCGCTCCCGAGGCGCGCCCGGTCGAAGGCCCCGCTCGCCGCCAGGGCCCGCGCGCGCAGTTTTGTGCGCAGGTCCGGGTCCCGAAGCAGCGGCCGGATGGCGTCGGCCAGCGCCGCACCGGTCGCTTCCTGTGCGAGCAGGCCGGCTCCCGGCCGCCCGACGAAGGCGCGGGCGCTGGCATCGGCTGCGCAGGCCACCACCGGGCGGCCGTAAGCGAGGGACTCCTGATAGACGAGGCCGAAGCTCTCGTAGCGGGAGGGCGCCAACACGAGGTGCGCTCGCCCGTAGGATTCGGCGAGGGATGCCGCGTCGATGCGACCGAGGGGGCGCAAGTGCCGTCGTGCCAAAGCCGAAACGCCCTGCGGAAGGTCGGCTTCGGAGACGCCCACGAGATCGACGACGAAGGGCGGTACGATGCCGGCCTCGCACTCGGCCCCGAGCAGCGCGGCGGCATCGAGGAGAAGGTCGAAGCCCTTCCGGGCCTCGGCCCGGCCGACGAACAGCAGCCGCACCGGAGCCTCCACGGCATCGGGGTAGGGTGCGGTCCGGCCGCGTTGGAGCATGTCCGGCGGCAGGCTCAGGCCGATCACGGCGTGAGCCTGCCGGGGCGGGATGCCGTAGAGGCTCGCGATCCGGGCCGCGTGGTCGTCCGTGTTCGAGATCAGGCCGTCGCTGCCGCGCGCCTGCCAGCGCTCCAGCCGGTCGGCGGTACGGCCGTCGAGGCGGTCGCGGAGGGACGTCGCGGGACCGCGCGTGAACGCGGCCGGGGTCGAGTTGCGTGTGACCAGCGGCGATCCCGACCGCGTCAGGAAGGCGGCCGGCGCATACCAATTCGTGGCCTCGATGCAGTCGAAGGGCTGCCGTGCGTGGGCATCCAGAACCGCCCGGTAAAACGCCAGCGGCGCGGCGAGGTGTCCGGCCGAGCCCCACAGGCGCAAGCGCGCCAGGGCCGAACCCGGCACGAGGCCGATGCCCCGCACGGCGACACCGCCGGCCTCGCCCATGCCGATGCGGTCGAGGGTGAACACCGTGACGGCCACATCCCGAGCCGCCAGGCTTTCGGCGATCTCCCGCGCGGCGGTGGAGAGGCCGCTCGGGGCCGGCGGGTAGTCCCAGGCGAGCAGCGCCGTGCGCACGATTTCGCTCACGCGGAGAGCAGCCGGCGGTAGATCGAAAGGTAATCGGCTGCCATGCGCTCGGATGTGAAGCGTGCCTCGAAGCGCTTCCGGACGCGCGCCCGGTCGAGGTCTCCCACGCGGGCGAGCGCCGCCACTGCCTCGGCCTCGGACGAGACGATGAAACCCGTGATGCCGTCCTCGATGATTTCCGGCACGGAGCCACGATTCCAGGCGATCACCGGCGTCCCGCAGGCCATGGCCTCGATCATCACCAGGCCGAAGGGCTCGGGCCAGTCGATGGGAAACAGGAGTGCCCGCGCATCGCCAAGCAGCCGACCCTTGGCGGCGTCGTCCACCGGACCGACATAGACCGCGTCGTCGGCGAGGAGCGGACGCACGGCCCGGTCGAAGTAGTCGGGGTTGCCGACATCGACCGTGCCGGCGAGACGGATGGGCAGGCCCGCCGCACGTGCGACGCGAATCGCCGTATCGGGGCGCTTCTGATCGGTCATCCGGCCGACGAAGGCGAGGTGGCCCTTCGGATTCGAATTCAGGGCGTAGCGGTCGCGGGCGATGCCGTGGTGGACGATGCCGGCCCTGTTCGCCGCCGGGACGCCGGCTTCCTGTGCCGCCGAGATCGCCGCCACCGGCAGATCGGGGAAGCCGGCGAAGAACAGTGCCCGGTCGCGCTCGTCCACCCGCCAATGCACCGTCGTCAGGCTGCGGCATCGGCGCGCGCCGAGGATCGCCGCATGGGCGAATTCGCCGTGGCAATGCACGATGTCGAAGCTGTCGAGCCGGCGGGCAAGCGCTTCCATCTGCAGAGCTTCCAAAGCGGAGGGCACCCCCGGTGCGACCTGGCCCTCGCGGGCTTCGAGGGCGGCGAGACTGGGGTAATCCCCGACCCTTGGTATATCTGTCGCACTGTCGGACGGCGCGAACAGCGTTACCTCCACGCCGAGGTTCTGTAGGGCTACGCTCAGATCGTGAACGACGCGCTCCGTCCCCCCATGGTGCAGGGGCGGCGTCGGAAAGATGTTGGGGGCAACCTGTGCGACACGGATCGCGGATGATATTTCGGCTTTAGACATGAATTTCGTCGAGTTTCCCACGCGTCATCTTGTGACACCTTGCCTTTGATGTTCGTTCTTCATATCGCGCTTCAGGGTTGTCTTCGTGGCGAAGATGTCGCTTACGGGCTCACGGCGGATACGGGCGGTCATATCCGCTACCTACTGGATCTGGTCGAGGCCTGCGCGCAGGACACCGAGATCGCCCGGATCGTGATCGCGACCCGCCTGTTCGGAAGCGCGTTCGGCGACGCCTACGCCGTGCCCGAGGAGCCCGTGTCGAGCAAGGTGACCATCGTGCGACTCGCGAGCGCGTCGCCGGGCTACCTGCCGAAGGAGGCGCTCCACGCCGAGGTGGAGAGCCTGTCGGACGCTCTGGTCGCCTGGATCCTGGCGCAGCCGACCCGTCCCGACGTGATCCACGCCCATTATGCCGATGCCGCCGTCGTCGCGGCGAACGTCGAGGACCGACTCGGCATTCCGTTCGTGTTCACGGCTCATTCCCTCGGGCGTGTGAAGGCGAGGGCGCTCGGATGCCCGGCGACGGACACGCCGGCGCTCGACCACCGCATCGCGGCCGAAGAGACGGGTCTCGCGCGCGCGGCCCTCGTCATCGCGTCGTCCCGCGACGAAGCGGAGGTCCAGTACGCGACCTACGCAGCCTACGATGCCGGCCGCATTCGCGTCCTGCCGCCGGGAAGCGACCTCGCACGCTTCCAGTCGGCTCGGACCTGCGCGCGGGTGGACGCCACCCTCGACCGGTTCCTGCGCGAACCCGGGAAGCCGGCACTGCTGGCGCTCGCCCGTCCGGTGGCGCGCAAGAACCTCGCCGCCCTGGTCACGGCCTACGGAGAGAGCCCCGAACTTCAGGCCCGCGCCAACCTGATTCTCGTCGCGGGAACCCGCGAAAACCTCGATGACCTCGACGGCGGCATGGCCGAGACCATGCGCGAGTTGCTCGTACTCATCGATCGTTACGATCTCTACGGGCGGGTGGCTTATCCGAAGACCCACCGCCCGGAGGACGTGCCGGCGATCTACGCCTATGCCCGCACCCGGGGCGGGGTCTTCGTCAATCCGGCCCTGAACGAGCCTTTCGGCCTCACCCTGCTGGAGGCTTCGGCCGCAGGGCTCCCCCTGGTGGCGACGGACAGCGGCGGTCCCAACGATATCGTCGAGACCTGCGGCAACGGGCTCTTGGTCGATCCGCGCGCGCCCACCGAGATCGCGCGGGCCTGCCTGCGGATCCTCGACGAGCCGGGCCTGCGCGAGCGTTTCGTCGCCGGTGGCGCGCGGGCGGCCGCCGCCTACGATTGGGACCGGCACGCCGCGCGCTATCACGCCCTGTTGCGCGCCCTTTCCGTCGCCGAGCCGCCCCTCAGCAATCCGCGCCAACTGCTCATCTGCGATATCGACAACACCCTGGTCGGTTGCGAGGCGGGCCTGAAGGCCTTCAGTCAGTGGCGCAGCGAGCAGGAAGGCCTGGCCTTCGGTGTCGCCACCGGGCGCTCGTTCCACAGCGCCATGGCGATCCTGGAGCAGCAGGCGAGCCCGCGACCCCAGGTGATGATCACCTCCGTGGGGTCGGAAATCTATCACCTCGACCCCAACGGGGTGAGCTACACGGCCGACCGGACTTGGCGGGATGTGGTGTCCCGCGGCTGGGACCGGGCGCGCGTCCACGCGGCGCTCGCCGAAGTCGCGGGCCTCGTGCCGCAGGGGCCCCTGGAGCAGCGGACGCACAAGCTCAGCTATTTCGGGGACGTCGCCACCGCCCGGCAGGTGCAGGCGCGGCTCGACACGGACGGCCTCGCGGCCACGATCATCCACAGCCATGGCCGCTACCTGGACGTCCTGCCGCCGGCGGCCTCGAAAGGGACCGCCGTCGATCGCGTCCGTGCCCTCTACGGTCTCGCTGAAGCCGATGTGTTCGTGGCGGGCGATTCCGGCAACGATGTCGAGATGCTGCGTGCCCGACGGCAGGCGATCATCGTGGCGAATTTCTCCGACGACCTCGCGAGCCACGCGGCGCTCGCCCATTCCTACGTCGCCCGCGCCACCCATGCGCGCGGCGTCATCGAGGGCGTCGCCCATTTCCGGAAAAGTCCGGCGCATGCCATCTGATCGAGCGGCCGGCGTCAGCGTCCTCACCCTGGTGCGAGGCCGCGACGCGCACCTGCGTAACCTCATGCTCGGGCTCGCCGGGCAGACGATGCCCCCCCTGGAACTCGTCATCGCCTGGATGCAGCCGGAGCCCGCGCTGGATCTGCCGGATGCCGGCTGTCCCGTCCGCCACCTCCACGTGCCCGGGGAGCCGATGCCGCTCGCCGCCGCCCGCAACAGGGCCGCCGCTGCGGCGCGGGGCGAGCGCCTGATCTTCCTCGACGTGGACTGCATCCCGGGCCCGGGGCTGGTCGCGGCCTATGCGGGTGCCGAGGCGGAGGGGCTTTTGCTCGGCGAGGTGCTCTACCTTCCCGAAGGCGCCATCGGTCCGCACCTCGATTGCGCAGCCCTCGACCGGGTCGGGCGGGTGCATCCGGCCAAACCCTCCATTCCCGCCAGCGGCCTGCGCCGGGAACCCGAGGCGAAGGAACTCTGGGGCCTGTCCTTCGCCCTTCCGGCCCGCGCCTACGCGAAGATCGGCGGCATGGATGAGGGCTATGTCGGCTACGGTGGCGAGGAGACGGATTTCGCCGTGCGTCTGGCCGCGTCCGGCGTGCCGACCGACTGGATCGCCGGCGCGCGCGCCTATCACCAGCATCACCCCGTCCACGTGCCGCCCCTGCCGCACTTCGATTCCATCCTGCGCAACGCCGCCCGCTTCCACGCCCGGCACGGGACATGGTGCATGGAGTACTGGCTCGGCCAGTTCCGCGACGCCGGGCTCATCGGTTGGGATGCGGACGCGCCCGCGATCCGCCGTCTGCGCGCGCCGTCGCCTGCCGAGATCGCCGCCGCCCGCCGGCCCGGCACCTGCCTGTTCTCCTGACCCGCCCGAGGCCCATGCCGAAACCCATCGCCTTCTTCGTCCACCATCAGGGGCGCGGCCACGCCAACCGCACCCGCGCCCTGGTGGCCGAATTCTCCGCCGCGCGGCCGGTTTCGGTGCTGACTGCCGATCCCGGCCTGTTCGACGGCTTCTCTCGCGACATCGAGATCATCGCCCTGCCCAACATGATCGGCGCCGCCGTGCCGACGGCGCGCCTGTTCGCCGAACCGACGCCGCAGGTGATGCATTGCGTGCCGCTCGGCGTCGCCGAGACCCGCCGGACCATGCGGACGATCCTCGACCACCTCGACGACCGGCAGGTCGGTCTGTTCGTGGTCGACGTCTCGGCCGAGATCGCCCTGCTGGCCCGCGCCGCGAGCGTGCCGGCCGTGCAGATCCGCATGCACGGCGACCGCTCCGATATCGGCCATATCGGGTCCTACGAGGCCTGCGTCGGCATGCTCGCGCCGTTCGACCCGCGCCTGGAACAGGACGACTACCCCGCCTACCTGCGCGCCAAGACCTTCTACAGCGGCGGTCTGTGCACCAGCGTCGATCCGGTGCCGTCGCGCGCTGACGCCCGCGCCCGCTTGCGGCTCGACCCCGACCGCGAGATCGTCGTCGCCGTCACGGGAGGCGGAGGCAGTGGTACGCCCTACGCGCCGCTGACGGTTGCCGCGCGGGCCGTCCCGGACGCCCTGTGGCTGACCCTCGGACCGACCCATCGCGAAGGTCACGAAACCGATTTCGCCAACCTGCGCGAGCTCGGCTGGGTCCCATCCGTCACCGATTACCTCGCGGCCGCCGACATCGTCATCGCTTCGGCCGGCGACAACACGGTCCACGAGGTCGCACGGGTGGGGGGACGGCTCGTGGTGATGCCGGAATGGCGCTACTTCGGCGAGCAGACGCGCAAGGCCGACGCCCTCGTACGTCTCGGCGCAGCCGTGCAGGCGCCGAACTGGCCCGGTGACCTCCAGGGCTGGCGCGACCTCCTCGACCGCGCCCGCCGCCTCGACGGCGAAACCCTGCGCCCGCTCCATGCGCCGGACGCCGCAACCCGCGCCGCGGGCTGGCTCGAGAGCCTCACCGACGACCTCTGGGCCGGCGCGCCCGGCGTGTGATCGTATGCTCAACTCCAGCTCGGACCCGCAAAATATGTCGACCGTTTCTGTCGTGACGCTGGCCAAGGGGCGGCCGGAGCATCTCGCCAACGTGGTGCGGGGCCTGATGCGCCAGACCCGAATGCCGGACGAACTCATCGTCGCATGCATGCAGGAGCAGCCCTACGATTTGCCGGAGACGCCGTTCCCGATCAGCCAGATCGTGATGGCCGGCGATCCGCTGCCCCTGGCGGCCGCGCGCAACCGCGCCGTGGCGACGGCGTCGGGCGGGGTGATCGTGTTCCTCGACGTCGATTGCATCCCGGCGCCGTCCCTTGTCGCGGATTACACCCGTCATCTCGAAGAATTCGACGGCCTGCTCATGGGCGAGGTGCTCTATCTCCCGGCCGGTGCCACCCTGGGCGACTGGACCTACGAGGCCTTCGCGGCCGTCGCCGAGAAGCACTCGGACCGGCGCGGACCACCGGCCGAGGGCATCGAGGTCTGCGGCGACTACCGCTGCTTCTGGTCGCTGAATTTCGCAATGCTGCGCGCGACTTTCTTGCGGCTCGGCGGCTTCGACGAGCGCTACTCCGGCTACGGCGGCGAGGACACGGATTTCGGAAAGACCCTGGATGAACGCGGCATCGCCATTGCGTGGTTGAAGGGTGCGCTGGTCTATCACCAGTACCATCCGCACCATATGCCGCCGATTCACCACATCGCCAGTGTGGTGCGCAACGCCGAGCTGTTCGAGGCCAAGTGGGGCTACCGCACCATGGGCCACTGGCTCTACGCCTTCCGCCTCATGGGCCTGATCGACGATACGCCCGGCCAGCCGATCCGCATCCTGCGCGAACCGGATGCCGACGATCGCGCACTCACGGGCCAGCATGGCCACCAGCCCTATACCAACACCGCCTCGGTCATCCGCATCCTCGATGCGCGAATCGCGGCCGGGCAACCCGCAGGTACGGAGCCCGCGGCCGCATGAGGATCGCCCTCCTGGCGCATGTGCGCCAGCCCATCGCGCCGCCGTTCCGGGGGGGCATGGAGGCCCATAGCTGGCACCTCGCCGAGGGGCTCCGGGCGCGCGGCCACGACGTCGTGCTGTTCGCCTCGGGGGACAGCGACGGGCGTTTCGCGATCGATCCGGTGCTGCCCGAGCATCAGGAAAAGTCGTTCCCGGGCGAGGAGCACACCGGCAATCCGGCGCTCATCGCCCATCTCGACGCCGGCTATGCGGCAGCCTGCGACCGCATCGCCGCCGGTGGCTTCGATGTCCTGCACAACAACAGCCTGAGCCGCCTGCCCCTGGAACAGCGGCGGACGCGGGCCGTGCCGACGGTCACATCGCTGCACGTTCCGCCCTACGACGCCCTGCGCTGGTTCGTGCAGAACAGCATCTCGCCCGTGCACCGCATCACCGCCACGTCGCACGGCCAGATGCATGCGTGGTTTCCGCAAGGAAGCCCACCGGAGGTCTCGGTGCTGCACAACGGCGTCGATCCGTCGGCCTGGCCGTATCGCGACCACGGCGATGGTAGCGCGGTCTGGTGCGGCCGGATCACCCCCTTCAAGGGCACGCATCTGGCGATCCGAGCCGCACGGCGCGCCGGCATCGCCCTGACCCTGTTCGGCTCGACGGAAGACACCGCGTACTGGGAAGGCGTGGTCTTGCCCCTACTCGGCGGCGCGATCCGCTATGGCGGGCACCTCGACGGTCCATCCCTGGCACGGGAAATCGGAAAGGCCTCCGTATTTCTGTTCACGCCGTGCTGGGACGAGCCGTTCGGCCTCGTCACCATCGAGGCCATGGCGTGCGGGCTTCCCGTCGCCAGCATCGATCGGGGTGCGGCCCGCGAAGTCATCGGCGAGGCGGGGGCCTTCGCCCCGTCCGGCGACGAGGACGCCCTGGAGGCCACCTTGGCCGGTGCCATCGCGGAGGCTCTCGCGATCCCTCGCCGAATCGCGCATGCGCGCGTGCGACAAAACTTTACCCAGAATCTCTGGCTCGACCGCTGCGAGCGTCTCTACGCGGAAGCCCGCAACGCATGAATCCATGCTGGCGTACAGCGATGTGATCTCGACCGTAGAACAATCCGAGCGTATTGCCCCTATATCCATTTTCGCGTGTGCCCTGCGGGCGAAGATTCCGTGAATCTTCGTAGGCCACTTCCGGTCGCCGCTGACGGTCAGGCGGCCTCGAACCTGTCGCGGCGGCTTTTTGCGGCCGACCGAGGGCGTCGCCGTCTGGAGCGCAGGCCTGTTTTGCGGCAAGAGACGCCTATGGAACGACGCCCGCTCTCCGATATTCGCTTGCCACCGTATTCCCGTCCCACGGCCGGCCGCATCGACGCGGGGTGCAAGATTTGGCCGTGCCCGTCCGAAGCGCTCGCTGCTCAAGTCATCCGCTGCGCCCCTTCGAGCTCGTCCGTATGACGGGTCCGGAGGCTGCCGAACTCCTGCAGCGTGCCGACGCCCTCGCGGAGGAAGCCGCGCGGTTGCGTGCTCAGGTGCACGGGCAGGTGCCCTGGGCCAAAGTCCCAACGACCGTGCCGGAGTCCGGGATCTCCCCGCCTGGGCCGGGAGAGGCCGAGGGGCACGCGCGAGCGATCCTCGACAGTACCACCCGCATCGCCATCATCGGCATGGACCCGGACGGACGCGTCACCGACTGGAATACGGGCGCCGAGCGCATCTTCGGCTGGACCCGCGAGACGATCCGGGGCCAAGCGATCGAACGGCTGTTCACGCCGGAGGATGTCCTGTCCGGCCACCCCGCAGCCGAGCGGCGCCGCGCCCATGACCAGAGCCGTGCCGACAGCGAGCGCTGGTATCTGCGGGCGGACGGGTCCCGGTTCTGGGCGTCCGGGGAGACGACGCCACTGCGCGATCCCGGTGGCGACCTCATCGGCCTCGTGAAGGTCCTGAGCGACCGCACCGAGGAGCACCGGATCGGCACCGCCCTCGAAGAGACCGAGACGCGTCTGCGCCGGGCGCAGGAAGCCGGCGGCATCGGGGTGTTCTCCGTCGGGATCGACGACGCCATCCTCTACACCACGCCGGAATTCTGCCGCCTCTACGGCTTGCCCGAGCGGGCGACCTATCCGGCGGCGGCGTTCGAGGTTCTGATCATCCCTCAGGATTCACACCTCGTCTCGACGGCGGAGAGCCGCCGGCGCGGGGACCTGATCCGTGACGTCGAGTACCGGATCCGGCGACCCGATACGGGGGAACTCCGCTGGATCGCCCGCCGGGGCGAGATCGAGCGCGACGGCACCGGCCGTCCGGTCCGCTTCTCCGGCGTGGCGCGCGACATCACCGAACAGCGCTATGCCCGCGATGCGCTGGCTACGAGCGAGGCACGGTACCGCGCGCTGTTCGAGGCCATCGACGACGGCTTCTGCATCATCGAGTTCTTCGACGGGCCGCACGGACCTGCGAGCGACTACGTCCACGTCGAGGCGAACCCTGGCTACGAGCGCCATACGGGCATCCCGAACATCGTCGGCCGTACCCTGCGCGATCTTGCGGCCGCCGAAGCGGATGGCTGGCTCGACCTCTACGGAGGCGTCCTGCGGACGGGCGAATCGATCCGGTTCGAGCGCGCCTTTCCGGCCGCCGGGCGCCACATCGAGGTTTCCGCCGCCCGGATCGAACCGCCGAGCCGGCGCCAGGTCTCCGTGCTGTTCCGGGACATCTCGGCACGGCGCGCGGCCGAGGACGCCCTGCGCGCCAGCGAGGCCGTGGCCCGCGAGAACGTCGAGCGCGTGCAACTGGCGTTGGCCGCCGGTGCGATCATCGGGACCTGGGTTTGGGATCTCGCCGCCGACCGCTTCAGCGTGGACGAGGCCTTCGCCCGCAGTTTCGGCCTCGATCCCACCGTGGGACGCGAAGGCCTGAGCCTCGCCCAGGTCATCGAGACCGTGCACCCGGACGACCGAGACGCCCTGACGGCGGCGATTGGCACGGCGTTGGCGCAAGGCGGGCCCTACGCGCACCAATACCGCACCAAGCGTGCGGACGGGCTCTACTACTGGCTGGAGGCGAACGGGCGTGTCGAGCATGCTCCGGACGGCACGCCGTTGCGGTTTCCGGGCGTCCTGATCGACGTCGAGGAGCGACGCGCCGTCGAGGCCGAGCGCGAGCGCGTCACCGAGCAGCTCCGCCGCCTCAACGAGAACTTGGAGCAGCGCGTCGTCGAGCGGACGGCCGAGCTGATGCGGACCGAGGAGGCCCTGCGCCAGTCCCAGAAGATGGAGGCCGTCGGGCAATTGACCGGGGGCCTCGCCCACGACTTCAACAACATGCTCGCGGGCATCGTCGGTTCGTTGGAGCTGATGCAGACCCGACTGCTCCAGGGCCGGGTCGGCGATATCGAGCGCTACATCGCCGCCGCACAGGGCGCGGCCCGCCGCGCCGCCGCCCTGACCCATCGTCTTCTGGCGTTCTCGCGTCGTCAGACCCTGGCCCCGAAGCCCATCGATGCGAACCGTCTGGTGGAGGGCATGGAGGAGCTGGTGCGCCGCACCGTCGGGCCGGCGGTCTCCGTCGAGGTCGTGGGGGCGGCAGGACTGTGGTCGACCCATGTCGATCCGAGCCAACTGGAGAACGCGCTCCTCAACCTGTGCATCAACGCGCGCGATGCGATGCCGGACGGCGGGCGCATCGTCATCGAGACCGGCAACCGCTGGCTCGACTCGCGCAGCGCCCGCGAGCGGGACCTGGAGCCGGGCCAGTACATCTCCCTCTGCGTCTCGGACAACGGCACCGGCATGACGCCGGACGTGGTCGCGAAGGCCTTCGACCCGTTCTTTACCACCAAGCCCATGGGGGAGGGCACCGGCTTGGGGCTCAGCATGATCTACGGATTCGCCAAGCAATCGGGCGGGCAGGTGAGGATCTATTCCGAGCCCGGCGAGGGCACCATGGTGTGCCTGTACCTGCCCCGTCATCTCGGGGAGGCGGAAGGGGTGGAGGTGGTCCCGGACCTGTCCGAGGCGGCACGGGCGCGGGCGGGCGAGACGGTGCTGGTGGTCGACGACGAACCGACCGTCCGGATGCTCGTCACAGAAGTGTTGGAGGATCTCGGCTACGCGGCCATCGAGGCGGCCGACGGCGCTTCCGGGCTGCAGGTGCTGCAATCGGATGTGCGCATCGACCTTCTGGTCAGCGATGTCGGCTTACCCGGTGGCATGAACGGCCGGCAGATGGCGGAAGCGGCGCAACTCTCGCGGCCTGGCCTGAAAGTTCTCTTCATCACCGGCTACGCCGAGAATGCGGCCCTCAACCACGGCCACTTGGCACCCGGCATGCAAGTCATGGTCAAGCCGTTCGCCCTCGAAGCACTGGCCGCCCGAATCCGCAACCTCATCGAAGGCACGGGTTGAGAGGCAGGTCCGTCGCGTCGGCGTGACCGTCCCGCGTGAAGGGCCGGCACGCTTCTGCGCCGGCCCTTCACGCGCCCTGCGGGACGTCAGGCCGGCTGGCGGCCGTCCTGGGCGTAGCGGTCGATGGCCGAGGGCAGGTCGCGCGACAGGCGCGAGAGAATGTCGGCCCGGCTCAGCCCGGTCTGCTTCTGCAGCCCATCGAGGGTCTCGGCGCCGATGGCTTTCTCGAGGTCCGCTTCCGGGATGTCGCGGTTCTGGCCCTGGTTAATCCAGGACTTCGCAGTCTCGCCATGGCCGCCCTTGGTGAAATGGTCGACGAGTTCGCTCAAGCCGCTGGCGATGAGGCCACCGACGCCGGCCGTACCGACTCCGCCGAGCAGGCTGCCGAGATTCCCGAGGTTGCTCGACCCGCTGCCCTGTGGAACGTGCGGAACGGTGCCGTGCGCGGCACCGGCGCTGCCGCTCTTCAGCAGCTCGGCGATCTTGTCACGGTTCTGGTAGCCGGCGACAGCCAGCAGACCCAGAAGGGCGGTCATCGAGGGGTAGCCCTTGCTCATGGTGGTGTCCTTTTCGTCTGAACGGGATCGTCTCGGTGGCACGTCGGGCCCGAAAGGGGCGGGCGACGACGAGACCTTGGACTAGGATGGAGGACTGGATCAGCGAGACGGGCGCAGCAGCCAACCGGCGGCGAAGGCCAACGCGGCCAGGGCCAGCACCGTTGCGCCGCGATTGGCGTCGGCGTAACCGACCGCCTTTCGCCCGTAAGCCTCACCCCGGCGACGGGTCTCGCGGGCGTAGCGGCTGCCGTCGTCGAGAAGGCGCTCGCCGCGGCGGCGTGCCTCGTGAGCGAGGTGGCTGCCGTCCTCGATCCAATCCTCCGCACGGTCGCGGGCCTGTCCGTAGGCGTATTGCGCACCTCCGGCGACCTGATCGACGGCGCCGCGCACCTGACGCGCGGGATCACCCGTGATGCCGCCGAGGGTCGATTGCGCCCGACCCTTGAGATGGCGCGTGGCGCCTCGGAACTGGTCGCTGTTCATGGTCGGCTCCTATCGGGACAGGTAACTTCAATGGGCAAATCGTAAGGGCGGGACGGCGCGATGCCGTCCCGCGAGGCGCACGATCAAATCTTGCTCTTGACCTTGTCGGTGAGGTTCTGGGCGCCGTCCTTGACGTCGCCGACGGTCTTCTGAGCTTCGCCCTTCAGTTCCTGGGCCTTGCCTTCCGCGACGAGCTTGTCGTTGCCGGTGACGTTGCCAGCGGCCTGCTTGACGTTGCCGACGGCCTCGTTGGCCAGGCCCTTGATCTTGTCGGTGGTGCTGCTCATCGAAAAAACTCCTGTGCTGCGAGGGGGGTGAACGGACCGGTCGATCCCAACCGGCGGAGGGTCCGGCCCCGGGGAACCGAGGCCGAAGGGATCAGGCGCGACGCGCGTCGTAGCGGTCGGCCACGGCGCCATCGTCCTGCTTATGGTCGTCGTCGGTCTGCGTCTTCGCCTGATCGCCCGGGATGCCCCGCGTCTTGCCGAGGGCGTCCCACGCGGCGGCGCCGGATATCAGCGACGGGAATGGATCAGAAGGGCGAGGCCGTAGCCGACGGCGCCGGCGATCAGGAGCGCGACGAGTGGGCTTTCCTCGACTCGGTGGGCCACGGCACGCCGGCCTTCGCGAAGGTAGTGGCCGGAATTCTCGTAGGCGTGCTCGGCGTAAGCCTGCGTCTGGTCGGCTGCATGCCCGACGCTATCCTTCGCCTGGTCGTAGAGATTCTCGGCGCTACCCTGCGCTTCGCGGAAGCGGCCTTCGACGGAGTCGCTCTTAGACCCGATGAGATCACCGATGGTGCCCTGAGCCTTTCCGGCGAGTTCCCGGGCAGCACCCGTCACGCGGTCCGTATCGACCATGATGTTCATCCTGTTGGTTGTTGTTGCGTTGGAAGCATTCGCTTCTGGCGGTTCGGGCTACGACGAGCGCGCCGAGCCGGACTTTCCCTCGGGCGTCCCTTCGGACTCGGAGGAAATCTTTTCGGCCTTGCCCTCGGCTTCGACCTTCACATCACCGGTCAGCTTGCCGATGGCCTCCTTGATGGACGCCTTGGCGACGGAATTCTTCTCCTTCTCAGAGGTCGGCTTGCGCGTATCGGTCATGTCCGTCCCCAAGGGCGATGCACTGGTCACGATGGTCAGATGGACCTTCGTGGACTTGGCGCAATAATACGGATGTACTGGTATCTTGGCTTTTTGTTACGGGGCGGTGGGGTTCGGAAATCCGTTGTCGCGCCCCCACACGATTACCTCCGAGCGCTTGTGAAGACCGAGCTTGCGGTAGAGCGCGGCGGTGTGGTTGCGGACCGTGTTGCGCGAGAGGTTCAGGCGCTTGGCGATGGCGTCGTCGCTCAGTCCGGAGCAGACGAGGCCGAGCATCTGTCGCTCTCGGACCGTGAGGGTGAGGGTCGGATCGTCCCCAGTCCGCTCACCCGGCTGGCGCAGGTTCGCGAGCTTTTCGATGAGTCCGCGGCTGAACCACGACGTGTCGGCCATCACCGCCTCGATGGCGGTGAACAGATCGCGCTCGGAGCGTTTGCGCTCCGTGATGTCCTGCAGGACGATGAGCACGAAAGCCTCGTCGGCGATGGTCACCCGCTCCGCCGAGATCATGCAGTCGAGTTCGCTGGGCTCCTGGGAGCTCAGGCAGGTCTCCAGCCCGAGCACGTAACCGGTTCGGGTCAGTGCCGCCTCGAATCGGACGCGGGCGGCTTCGTTGACCCAGAGGCCGATCTCCTCGGGGGTGCGGCCGGTGACCTTGTCCTGTCCGTAGCCGAACACCCGGCTGAAGGCTTCGTTGACGCCCGTGATGGAGAAGCCATCGGCCCGGCACAGCATGGTCGGAACGGGCGTGAGCTGGAATGCCTTGGCGAAACGCTCCTCGCTCTGCCGCAGGGCGGTCTCGGCTTTCTTGCGCAACTCGAGGTCCGCGAAGGTGAACAGCATGCAGGGCTCGTCACCCATCTCGATGGGCTGCCCGGCGACGATGACGAAGCGGGTCCCGCCATCGGGCAGGGTCAGGCACGCTTCCATCTGCGGAATGGTGCCGCCCGCGTTGAGCCGGGCAATGGCGAGGTCGCGGCTGCGGGCACCGGCCAGCACGTCGACCTCGTAGACGTTGCGGCCGATCACGGCGTCGCGGGTGTGCCCGGTCATTTCGAGGAACCCGGCGTTCACCTTGACGTGGCGCAGATCCGACAGCCGGGTGATCACCGCGGGCGCCGGATTGGCATTGAAAGTTTTCTCGAATCGTTCCTCCGCCTCGAACTGATCGGACACGTCCTTGAGGATCAGGGCGAGGCAGCTCGGACGTCCCTCCCGGTCCGTGGCCACGAGGCTTCGCAGGGAGTGCACGAAGGCGACGTCCGGACGGTCGGTCCGCTTCACGTCGACCACGACATCGTGGAACGTCTCGCCCGAAACGACGCGCTCCATCGGGTAGTGCTCGGGTGCACGGTTGTTGCGATAGCGGAGGGAGAAGCGCTCGCGGTAGGCGTCCACGGTGGCGCCGAGTTCTTCCAGGGCGTCGGCGCCGTGCATCGCCAACGCGGCCTCGTTGGCGTAGGTGATCGACTGATCTGGCTCGACCAGGATCACGCCCTCGCTGAGGCCGGCGATGATCTGCCGGAGTTCATGTCTGTCGACGCCAGACGTCACGGGTCCGCTTCGCTCCCCGCCGCCAGGGTGGCAGCGGGCGTCCAACGGACCGCACCCGGGCAAGTTCCGAATCGCCTCAAGGAAATCTGGTACCTGCGTATCAAACGCTTAGGACGCCTTGACGAAAGCGCCTCCGGCATCGGCCCTGTGCACCGTGGAGTTCCGGGGCTGGCGGACCGGCTCGGACAGACGGTTTGCCGGTCGCGCCTGGGTTGCGCTCGCCGGCCTGTCACCCGTTTCCGACACAGCCGGTGCGGGAGCACACCGCCCGGCACCGGCGGCTGTAGACCGCGTCGCCTTCGGCGTTCACCTTGGCCGTGAAGTTGACCGAATCCCTTCCGCGGATCCGGTCCCACCATTCCGCCGCCGCGAGGGTTTCGGAAGAGGCCAAGCTCGTTACAGGCCCGAGGCTAACGTGACCCACGCCGACGATGTCGCTCCCGTATCGCCGGCCGGTCCCGTGGGCCCACGCACGGGCAACGGGGGCCTGACGCGCCGTCGCGTCGGCGCCATGCTGCTCGGTGCCGGTGCGGGAGGGCTGCTCTCGGGGCTTCCAGCCGCGTCGGCGCCGGCATCGGACGTGACCCGGTTCGTCGATTTCGAATGGGTCGATCCCGCACGCGGCCGCGCGGTACCGGCGCGGCTGTACTGGCCGGGCGCCTCGGCCCGAAAGGGGCCGGTGCCGCTCATCGTGTTCTCCCATGGCCTCGGTGGCTCGCGGACGGGCTACAGTTACCTCGGCGAAGCATGGTCTGCGCAGGGCACGGCGAGCCTTCACATCCAGCACGTCGGAAGCGACCAGACCTTGTGGCAGGGCAACCCGATCCTGCTCCTCGACCGCCTCGACAGCGCGGCCGACGAACGCGAGGCCATCGAGCGGACGCACGACGTGAGCTTTGGCCTCGACCAGTTGCTCCAGCGCGGCAATCCCTTCCACGCCGCCATCGACCGGAAGCGCATCGTCGCGGCGGGGCATTCCTACGGGGCCAACACCACGCTGATCCTCACGGGCGCCCAGGTGATGCGCGATGGAAAGCTCCTCGGCTTCCGCGACCCGCGCTTCTCGGCCAGCATCGTCATCTCGGCCCCGCCCTTCTACGGCGAGACCGACCTCGCGGCAGTCCTTGCCTCCGTCGACGTTCCCACGCTCCACGTGACCACGACGGAAGACACGATCCGCATTCCCGGTCGCTACTCCCCCGTCCAGGACCGCCTCGACGTCTATGCGGCGATCCCGACGCAGCAGAAGGCCCTCGTGGTGTTCCAGGGCGGCTCGCACAGCGTGTTCACCGACCGATCGTTGAGGAACGGTGGACCGCTGAACCCGCTGGTGAAGCGTGCGACGGCGGAGGTCGGCCTGGCCTTCCTCGATCTGGTCCACCGCTCCGCTCCCGTTCCGCTCGAAGAATGGGGTGCCACGTGGAAGCCGATCCTGGCGGCGGCACCGACGCCGTTTCCGGTTGCCGCACAATTGGCGAACCATAAGCGCCGGGCCTGAAGCGAGGTCGGATGCCGTCCCCGCGTTGCGGACGGAAACGGGAAACCCACTCACCGACGCGAAAGCCGCGCGCGCTCGATCACCCGGCCGCCCATTCAGGCATCGAACCGCGCGCCGACCCGGTCGAGATGCAGGTAGTTCGGGTTGAAGGACGCGACGCGTTCCAGGGCCGGCAGGTCCGGGATGGTCAGGCGGCGCCCCCTCAGTTCGAGCAGCCCTTGCCGACGCAGGGACTGCAGGGTCCGGTTGACGTGGACGGGTGTGAGGCCGGCGACCTCGGCGAGATCCGTCTGCGTCAATGGTAGATCGCAGCCTCCGTCCTGCATGTGGCCGATCCCGCGCAGGCGATAGAACAGCTCGCAGAACAGGTGGGCGAGGCGCTCCACCGCGTCCCGCCCGCCGAGGTTGAGGATCCACTCGCGTTGCGTCGCCGCGTTCACGAGGGATTCCCACCACAGCGCCCGCGTGACCCGTGGACGGACCGTCATCATCTCCTCGAACGCGGGCGGCGGGATCTCGACGAGCGCGACGGGGCTCAATGTTCCGATGGAGTGATCCATCTCGGACAGCACGAAGACGTTGTGGTCGCATAGGTCGCCGGGCAAAAAAAGCGCCACGATCTGGCGACGTCCGTTGGGGAGTTGCTTGTAGCGGCAGGCCCACCCGGACAGGATGAGGCGCACTGCCCGCGGAGCCTCACCTTCGCGGACGATGTCCGCACGCGAGGCGAAGCGGCGAACCGGGCCCTCGGTGAGGATCTCGAGTGTCCGCCGATCTTCGTCGGACAGACGACTGAACTGCTCCAATTTGGCGATCAGAGGGTGATCCACGGTCCGGTCCTCCGTTTCCGACTTCCATCCATGTGCGGAACGCGGACACTGCGCCGCACCTGATCCAGGTAAGGTCATCGAGCCATCACCTGTGTTAGCGTTCTTTTGCCGTAACGCCGCCCGTGCGGCTCAGACCATCGCGAGCCCGCTCTTGCCACAGTTCCACTTCCACCTGCGTACGCCGGCCGGCCTCGACCCCGACGATGACGGCCTCGCCCTGGCCGACCTCGACACCGCTTACCTCGAAGTCTGTGCTTCGATCCCCGACATGGCGGCGGAATTCGCGCGCAAGGGGCTCAGTCCACTGCCCTACGCCTTCGTCATCGCCGATGCCGCCGGCATTCCCCTGATGGAAGTACCCTTCGCGGAGCGTTTGAACAGCCTGCGCAAGTCGGCCCGGCCCGGGCAACTGGCACGGGCGCGCCAGTTGTCGGGCGAGATCGCCGAAGTGATCCGTGCGGCGCGTGAAACCACGGAACGGTCGCGGGAGATCCTTGCCCGGTCGCGGGCGTCATGATGGCGCCCCGGTCGAGGGTGCCCGGCGAGCACGTGCCCCCCGTCGGAGACGCGCGATGATCGGGCCCGCGCGCTTCCCTGTGGTCGGCATCGGCGCTTCGGCCGGTGGAATCGAGGCGCTGGAGACGCTGTTCTCCGGCCTCGGCCTCGACGGCGACCTTGCCTACGTGGTCGTCACCCATGTCAGCCCGGACAGAGAAAGCTTGCTGCATGAGGTGCTTGGCCGCTTCACCAAACTCCCGGTGATCGTGGCGGAGGACGGGATGCCGGTGGAGCCGGGGCGCATCTATGTGCTTCCGGCCAGGATGCTGCTCGGCATCGCCGATGGCCGTCTCAGACTGCGCGAGCACGACCCGGTTCAGCGCGAGCGCAACCCGATCGACCTGTTCTTCAGCGACTTGGCACGGGCCTACGGCGAATACGCCGTCGGCGTGGTCCTCTCCGGCGGTGGCACGGACGGGACCCTCGGCATCAAGGCGATCAAGGAGCGTGGCGGTTTGACCTTCGCGCAAGGATCGGACGGCACGGTGCCGCGTCATCCGGACATGCCTGCCAGCGCCATCGCCACCGGGCTCGTCGATTTCGAGTTGCCGGCCGACGCCATCGGCGCCCAACTCGCCGAATACGCCCGCAGCTTCGGTGTGATCGAGGGGTTGGAGACGGCGGCCGCCGAGGCGGCCATGTCCGAGATCCACGCTTTGCTGCGCGATCAAGTCGGACACGACTTTTCGGGTTACAAGCCGAAGACCTTTGCCCGGCGGGTCCAGCGCCGGATGCAGGTGGCCCGCCTCCACCGGATCGAGAACTACGTCGAGCGTCTGCGTGCGGACGGGACCGAAGTCACCGCGCTGTTCCGCGACCTGCTCATCAACGTCACTAATTTCTTCCGCGACGGCGACGCGTTCGAGGCCCTGAAGCTGCGGGTGTTGCCCCGCCTGTTCGAGGGGCGCGGAGCAGGCGACACGATCCGGGTTTGGGTGCCCGGATGCGCCACGGGCGAGGAGGTCTACTCCATCGCCATGTTGATGCGCGAGCACATGGACGGCCTGCGCGCCGTGCCGCGCGTACAGATCTTCGCCACCGACATCGACGATCCGGCCCTGGCCGTCGCCCGATCCGGACGCTACCCGGAGGCGCTTCTCGACACCGTCTCGCCCGAACGCCGTCGTCGGTTCTTCTCGGCCGAGGGCGGTTCCTACGTCGTGGTCAAGGCGGTGCGCGAATTGTGCGTCTTCTCGCCCCACAGCGTGATCCGCGATCCACCGTTCTCACGTATCGATCTCGTCTCGTGCCGCAATTTGCTGATCTATTTCGGCCCGGTCGTGCAGGCGCAGGTGATCCCGATCTTCCACTACGCTCTGCGCCCGCGCGGGCACCTTTTCCTCGGCACGGCCGAGAACGTCAGCCAGTTCGGCGACCTCTTCACGCCGATCGACAAGAAGCACCGCATTTTCCAGGCACGCGACACCGAGCGGTCCGGCGCCGCGCTGCCGCTCGCGATCAACGGCACGCAACTCGCCCCGTTCGCGCGGCGCTCCGGCCAAGCCGTGCGCCCGCCTCCCTTCAATCCGGAATCCGGCGCGTCCGTGCGGCAGGCGGTCGAGAGCCACGTCGTCGAGCGTTTCGCCCCGGCCCACGTCGTCGTCGACCGCGAAGGCGACGTGGTCCACTACTCCACCCGCACCGGAAAGTATCTGGAGGCGCCCGCCGGGCTGCCCAGCCGCCAGCTCCTGACCCTGGCGCGCCGGGGCCTGCGTCTCGATCTGCGCTCGGCCCTGCGCGAGGCGATCGAGTCGCACGGCCCCGCCTTCCGCTCGGATATCGCCGTCGAGGGCGAGGAAGGGCGTATCCAGGTCGTCTCGATCACCGTCGAGCCGCTACCCCTGCGCGAGGGTGCCGATCCGCTCCTCGTCGTGCTGTTCCACGATCAAGGGCCGTCCTTGAGCCGGAGCGACGCCGAGCAACGCGACGCGCGGCCGAAGCCCGGCTCGGACGCGCTGCAACTCGAACATGAGTTGCGCGACACCCGCGAGCGCCTGCAGACGCTGATCGAGGAATACGAGACCGCCCTCGAGGAGCTGAAGTCGTCGAACGAGGAGCTGGTTTCGGTCAACGAGGAGCTGCAATCGACCAACGAGGAACTGGAGGCCTCCAAGGAAGAGCTGCAATCGCTCAACGAGGAACTGCAGACGGTCAACCACGAATTGAGCGGTAAGATCGACGTCCTGGACCGGGCGAACAGCGATCTCCGCAACCTGTTCGACGCCAGCGGCCTCGCCATCGTGTTCCTCGACCGCGACCTCATCATCCGCACCTTCACGCCGGCGGTGGCACGGTTCATCCCGATCCAGGACAGCGACCGCGGCCGGCCCCTGACCGACTTCGCCGTACGTCCGGCCTACCCTGACCTTGCGGAGGACCTCACCCGCGTCCTGACCGACGGCAAGGAGATCGAGCGCGAGATCGAGCAGCCCACGATCCGTGACGGCAACCGCCGCCACGTGGTGCGGATCTCGCCGTATCGGGCCCTGAACGCGGCGATCACGGGCGCGGTGGTGAGTTTCGTGACCGTCCCGGCCGTGGGGTAAGGAGCGAGCAGGATCCGCGCCATCGAAGCACACCCGCCCTCCGTTTCGACCGGAAGAATTCCGACGGGCTCGTGAGCGCTTCGGATCGTGCGAGATTGCGCCGCCAACGCCGCACAGTCCTGCGGAAGGATGAAGCCAGGATGGTATCGGAGGTTGAGTGGATCGCCCTCGATTGCCACGCGGAACCGGTGCCAGCCGCGGTCTTGGTGTTGGAACGGAGCGCGCGCAGCAGGTGTGATCAACCTGTCGGCGCGTGCGCGCTGGAACGGATATCAGGCGAGGAACGCAATCTGACAGCTACGGCCCGCGGTCCTTTCAGGATGCTGGCGACGACCGGGCTCGTCATCAATGGCGATGGGTTCGTCGACGAGCCTCCAGAGATGCTCGGCGGGCTGGCGTTCGGGCGCTTAGGGCGGCAGGTCGATCAGGCGTAGGCATCTGGTCGCGCGCAGACCGGGCTCCGTGTGCCAGCCGGCCCCGTCGAGACGTGGGATAACGGTGCGTCGCTCGCCCGCCCCGACCTCAAGGGCGAACAGCGCCAGAAGGCCCCGAGAGCGGCTTGGAGACGCCGTTGCCGACGTACCAGTGGCGCTCGCCGCTGGCGGGCGCTGCGAAGGCGGTGACGTAGAGCCATTCGTAGCGGTGACGGCCGGGTTCGATCGGCCGTCGTCCGCGCGGCGGCCAGACCCGGCGCGTGATCGGCTTCAGGTCGACGCGGTGCTCGTCCGTGCAGAAAAGCGCGACCGGCCGGCCGGGGTGGCGTGCCTCTTCCTCGGCGAGGGTGGCGGCGAGTTTTTTGAAGGTGGTCTGTGTCTCGGGGCCGGCTGCGGCCGGGTTCCTCGCCCGTGGTGCCTGGATCGAGCAGCCGATCGCCTGCAGCGCCTCCCAGGCACGCTGCGGGTAGACCGAGACCAACCCGAGTTCAGCTGTCATCCACGCTGCGATCGTGGGCTTACTCCAGGGCCCACCATCGGGCGGAGGCCCAGCGAGGCGTACGCGACAGCTTGTCCAGAAGATCAGGGGGCAGAAGTCGGGGGCCGTTCCCTTGCGGCGGCGCCGGTCGCCCAGCGCATCAGGACCGAACTGATTGTAGCGTTTGGCCAACTGTTCCAGCCAACGCTGCACGAAGCCGGTCGTGGCCGCGACCTCCGCCAACGGCTTGCTCTGCGCCAGAAGCCAGATCGCCTGGTAATGCCGTGCCGCGCGCGGGTCGTCGCTGGTTCGAGCACGCCGACCCAGTTCCGCAAAACATAGATGATCGACGATGTGAGCTGGGTTCGCCTCCATGAGACATGACCCAAACCCTAACCATCACTCCGCTCGGCGAGAATCCCCGCCGCGTCAATCAGACGGAAACAGTTTTACGCGGTCTCGGTTTCTCCGAGCATGGTCCGGGTGGTGGCGAGCATCGCCTTCATCGCATCCGTCGCACCCCGATACGCCGGCGTCCCCACGTCCCAATTCTGCGTCGCGAGGGCTGCGATCATCCGTTCAGCCTCCTCCAGGGCTTTGGCTTCGGACTTGAGAAGGTCCGATAGAGCGGGGTGAGCGCCGAGGGGACCGGTCCGCAGGAGCGCGCCGAGGCTCGCTCCATTGTTCCACGGCAGCTTTGCGAGTCCGCGGTCGGGTTCGGCGAGTCCCACCAAGACTCGGGCCAGTTTACGCTTCCAGGCTCCGATATCCGCCGGGAGGCGTACAAGTGCATAGGTGGACGGCTCATGACCGCTCGATGCCAGAGCCGTCTGCCCAAGGGCTTCGGCCTTCACCAGGCGATTGGTGATCAGCTCGATTTCCTCGTGGGTCTTCGAGGCCTTGCCGGCGATGTTCTGGACGCTGCTGGAGATTTCGGCCGTGGCCTGACGCTGCTGTCCAAGCATGTGTGCGATGGCTCGGTTGAGGTCGCTCGCTTCACCGATCCGTTCGTTGGCCTGCGAAACCCGTGTCTCGAGACCATCGACAATGTTGCGGCCCGTCGCGACGGCGACGCGGCTCTCGCTCACCGCCTGGGCGATGGAGCCCATCTCGACCGTGAGGGTGTTGAGCAGGGAGCGGATCTCGCCCGTGGATTTTGCGGTCTGGGCCGACAGCGACTTGACCTCGGCGGCGACGACCGAGAATCCGCGACCGGCTTCCCCGGCCCGTGCCGCCTCGATGGTCGCGTTGAGGGCGAGCAGGTTCGTCTGGCTCGAAATCGCCGCGATGGCGGTGGCCATCACCTCGATCTGGGCAATGGCGCGTTCCAGCACCACGACGCGGTCGGCGATCTGGACGGTCCGACCCTCGATCTCCTGCATCGCGTTGCGGGCTTGGCTGCCGTCGGTGATGCAGGTCTGCATGGCGGACAGCGCGTCGTCGGCGACCCTGACCACGGTGTCGGAGGTCTGGGCGACCTCGGCGATGGAGGCGGCGAGTTCCTCCGTCGCACCCGCGATGGTCTGGGTCGCGCGGGCCACTTCGCCGACGTCGTAGGTCATCCACCCCGTGTTGGTGGCGGCTTCGGACGCCTCCCGTGCCAGGCGGGCCGTGCTGCCGAGGGCACGGAGCGTGGCTCGATCGGCATCGACCCGGACCTGGCCCAAGGCGGTCTTCAGAAGACCGTCAGGGAGATCGATGGCATCGCGGTCCTGCGTCGTCATCAGGCGCTCGACCGCGCGTACCAGACGGGCATCGTCCGAGGCCGGCATCGCGGCCACGGGCTCTTCGGACGCGGCTCGGGTCTTCGTGGACCTGGCGAGGGGAAAACCGAGCATTGTGGGCGTCCTGTTGGTGGTGCCTAAAAATTAGTGTCCCCCAGTTAAGAAACGCTGAAGGCATGGACATCAATCGACTTGCATTCGAGTTCGGCAGCTATCCTTGAGTTGTGCTTAATCTTGCGATGCAGCGCTCAGAACGTATTGGCAGGTTGTGTATCGCCACCATTGTGCGGTGCAAATCGAATTGCGATAGGGCGAGGTAAATACCGATAAACCATTTCCCCAAGCCTTTGCGATGCAATGGCATCACGGCGTCGCTTCGGAGCGGTACAAGAACCGCAGGAATGTGATCGACCCTCGGGGTCACGCCCGTGCTGCGATGCCGCCCGCGTCCGTTCCGACAGGGCCGGGCAAGGGGATGTCGACGGCCGGAAGAACAAGTCCGGCCTTGCGCTCCATGAGCGTCGGGGATGGCACCGGTGCCTCGATGGTGCAGACCACGCCGTCCGAGGCGTAGTGAAGCTTGACCTCTCCGGCGAGATCACGGGCGAGGCTGCGCTCGATCAGGCGGGAGCCGAATCCCGTCCGGGTCGGCGGCACGACGGGCGGACCGCCGCTCTCGCTCCAACGGAGGTGAAGGCGCAGCTCCGGATCCCGGATCGCCGACCAGGCGATCGCGACACGGCCGCCTTCGCGGGACAGTGCCCCGTACTTGACCGCGTTGGTCCCGAGTTCGTGAAGCGCCATGGCGATGGAGAGGGCGAAGCGCGGCGGTAGGCGCAGGGGTGGTCCGGTGACGCGGAAGCGGGAAGATTGCGGATCGCCATTCGGCCCGTACGCATCGAGCGGTGCGATGGCGTCGGCCACCACCGTGGCGAGTTCGGCCCCTTCCCAACTCTCGCGGGTGAGCACGTCGTGAACCCGCGCCAGGGCGAGGAGGCGTGCCTCGAACGCGGCACGGGCGGCGGCCGCGTCCTCACCCTCGAGCCGGCGCAGGGACTGGCCGGCGATGGATTGCACGGTGGCGAGGGTGTTCTTCACCCGGTGATTGAGTTCGTGGATCAGGAGCAGGAGATGCTCCTCGGCGCGCTTGGCGTCGGTGATGTCGACATTGCATCCGGTGTAGCCGAGGAACGTCCCGGTATCGTCCTGGCGCGGCACGCCCTCGCAGCGGAGCCAGCGGATGCGTCCCGTGCGGTCAATGACGCGGACCTCGCCGCGGAACGGCTGGCGAGCCTCGAACGCCTCTCGGAACAGGGCCGAGAATCCGGGCAGGTCGTCGGCATGGACGATCCGGTGCCAGCCGTCGCCCGCGAGGGTGTGGGCCGCCGCACCGAACAGATGCTCGAAATGCATGTTGGTGAAGCTGATCTCGGCCGACGCGTCGGTCATCCAGATCAGGGCCGGCGCCGAATCGGCCATGTGCCGGAACCGCGCCTCGCTTTCCCGCAAGGCGCTCAAGCCGCGTTCGGTCTCGGCCAGGGCCCGGTCACGTTCGGTAATGCGGGTCCGCAGGCGCTCGGAGGCCTCGGCGAGGACCTCGCCGAGGCTGCGGATCTCGTTGATCGGCGAGGTGATGCGCGGGATCGCCTCGCCGCGCGCCAGGGCCGGCCCCGTCGCCGCCAGGCGCCGCAGGGGGCGCGCCACCCGAGACCACAGGCTCACGGCCAGGACCGACGAGGTCGCCAGGACGAGGAGCCCGAAGCCGCAGAACGCCCAGATCCAGCCGTGCAGGCGTGCCTCGACGAGGGATTGCGGGATGACGGCGCCCACCGTCCATCCGGTGAGCCGGGCGCGGGCCTCGACGACGGTGACGGGCCGCATCGCCCGGTCCTTGCCCTCCCAGACCCCCGGGGTACCAGTCTGCTTCTGCCGCAGGGTCGCCAGGCGTGGCTGACCGACGATGGCGTCCGCATCGGGAATGCGGGTGAGCACGATCCCGTCCCGGTCGGAGATGCCCGTGGTCCAGCCGACGATGCTCTCGCGGGCGGTAAGGGCCTGCAGACGTCCCACGGGTGCGGTGAAGCTGAGGATGTAGGCGACTTCGGTGTCGAGCATCACCGGAACCGCAATGGCGTAGGTGGCCGCCCGCGGAGTCGCTCCGTGCAGCAGCCCGGACACGACGGCCCGTTGCCCGCCCGCCGTGATCTCCCGGTCGAATGGCAGGCTCCCCTTCGGCATCGGTGCGCCAATGGGAACCGCCGTGTTGACGAGTTGCTGCCCGTCGGGCCGGCGCAGGAGGAGGTCGAGACCGACGGCGTCGCGGACGAGGCGCGCCTGCGTGTCGAAATTCGCGAACTCCGAATCCCTCAGGCGTGGCGAGGTCGCGAGGGTCTGGAGCACGGAAACGAGGCCGGCCGTATCCCGGTCCACCGATAGGGCGATGCTCCGGACGTTCTCGCGGGCATCCTGTTCGAAGCGTGCCCGCTCGGTTCCGGCGTAGCGAACGAGCAGGATCGCGGTGAACAAGAGGCCCGGCCCGATCAGCGCGACGACGAGGGCGATGAGATAGACCTGTGTCGAGACGTCCCGGCGCCAGAGATCGGGAATGAGCCGGCCGAGACGCTTCGAGCGCCGCCGGAATCGTCCGAACCGCGTCCGCTCGGGTGGGAAGCCACCGGGCACGTACGTGCCATCGCCGGAATGCGGCTCGGGCTCCCTCATGGGCGATCGACGTGACCGAGATCGCGCGCCGGACTGACCCGGTCCCGCACCCGTTGCTTCAGGGCCTTCACGTCCGGAAAGCCGCCATCCAGCGTTCGGTCCCAGATGGTGTCGGGGCCGCAGGCGATGACGAATACGCCTCCGGTTCCGGGAATCAGGGCGACCTCCCCGAGATCGTCCCGGAAGGTGGAGAGCAGTTCCTGGGCCATCCAGGCTGCACGCAGGAGCCACTGGCACTGCGTGCAGTAGGTGATGGAGACCCTCGGCTTCTCTTGCGGGGCGAGTGCAGTACCGTCCATGCCCGGCACAGCGCACCGAACCTCCCTGCCTTGTCAACAGCGCGACGGCGGCGGCGCGGAGGTCCGGAGGAGGTATTTTCGAGGTCGTACCGAGGCCTCCGGCACGCGTTTCCCGTGGCATATGTCGGGCCGGGCCCTTCCCGTGCCTAAGGTCATGCCTATCTGTCGCAGGGCAGTGCGGTTCCGCACGTCGTTGCCCCCGGGAGTCTCGTTCATGCAGCCTGGCGCCGCCCTTTCGGCCGGACCCTCCGTCTTCGGTCGGATCCGCACGGCTTTCGTCGCCTTGGCGCTCGCGACCGCCCTCGCGGGATGCGGCGCCATCAACCGGGTGCCGACCCTTGAGGAGAGTGCCAAATCGTCGTGGAGCGAGGTGCAGAACCAGTACCAGCGCCGGGCCGACCTGATCCCTAATCTCGTTGAGACGGTGAAGGGCTACGCCCAGCAGGAAAAGGACGTGCTCGTCGGCGTCACCGAGGCGCGGGCCAAGGCTTCCAGCGTCAAGGTCGACGCCTCGACGGTGACCGATCCGCAGAAGTTCAAGGAATTCCAGGATGCCCAGAACCAGCTTTCGGGTGCCCTCGGACGCCTGCTGGTGACGGTGGAACGCTATCCCGACATCAAATCGAACCAGAACTTCCTTGCCCTGCAGTCGCAGCTCGAGGGCACCGAGAACCGGATCGCCGTGGCGCGCCGCGACTATATCGGCGCGGTGCAGGTTTACAACACCGAGGTCCGGACGATTCCCGGACGCTGGATCGCGGCGTGGTTCTATCCCGAGGCCAAGCCGATGGAGACCTTCACGGCGACGCCGAATTCCGAGCGTCCGCCGAACGTGAAGTTTTAGACGTTCATGCCTGTGATCCCGGGGCGAGGATTGCGTGCCGTCCTTCTCGGGCTCGCCCTCGTGTTCCAGGCGGGGCTGGCGCTCGCGGCCGATCCGTCCTTTCCCGCACTGACCGGACGGGTCGTCGACGCGGCCGGTATCCTGAAACCGGAGGATCGCGCCGGCCTCGAATCGAAGCTCAAGTCCTACGAGGACAAGACCTCCGATCAGGTCGTGGTCGCCACGGTGCCGGACCTCCAGGGCCTGACGGTGGAGGATTACGCCAACCGCCTGTTCCGGTATTGGGCCCTCGGCCAGAAGAAGACCGACAACGGCGCTTTGCTTATCGTGGCACCCAAGGACCGCAAGGTTCGTATCGAGGTCGGATACGGTCTCGAGGGAGCCCTGACGGATGCCCTGTCGAAGGTGATCATCACTACGGCGATCGCCCCGCGCTTCAAGGATGGGGATTACGTCGGTGGTCTGAACGCCGGCGCCGATGCCATGCTGTCGATCCTGTCCGGAGATGCCGAGACATGGCATCGCAAGGCCGAGATCCGCCGCGACGAGGCCGACCCCGGCCAAGTCATCCTCTTCATCGTCATCTTCCTGGTGATCCTGTTTCTCGCCTACCGGATGAATCGCGGGCGGCGCGGCGGCGGTTTCGTCATTCTTCCCGGCCCGTCCTCCGGCGGGTGGAGCGGCGGCGTTTCGGGCGGCTTCGGCGATGGTGGCGGATTTTCGGGTGGGGGCGGTTCGTCGGGTGGCGGAGGAGCCTCGGGTGACTGGTAAGCCGATCCTGGACTGCGCGGCACGAACGCGGATCGCCGAAGCCGTCAGCCGTGCGGAAGCCGCGACATCGGGCGAGATCGTCGTCCTGGTCGCGGCCCGCGCGGGATCCTACCGGTCGGCGCCCTTGGCTTTCGCCTTGGTCTGCGGCCTCCTCGTGCCCTGGCCGCTGATCCTGCTGACGCCGTGGAGCGCCGTCTCCATCGCCCTCGGGCAGGCCGTCGTCGTTCTCGCGGCCCTGGCGGCCAGTCTGCACCCACGCCTGCGGATGGTTCTCGTGCCGCGCGCGATCCGTCGGGCCCGGGCGCATGAGGCGGCGCGGCGGGAATTCTGTTCGCGGGGCCTGGCACGGACGCCGGAGCGCACCGGGGTGCTCATCTTTCTCGCCTGCGCCGAGGGGCATGCCGAGATCGTGGCCGATTCCGGGATCGCCGCTCGTGTTCCGTCCGCCGCCTGGAACGCTTCCATCGGTACGCTGCTCGGAGCCCTGCGCCGGGGTGAGATGGAGGCTGGCCTCATCGCCGCCGTGGCGGATGTCGGGGCGATTCTCGCGGCCGAACTGCCGGAGCGCGGCGGCGGACCTGACCTCCTGCCGAACCGGGTGATCGTGGTCGATTGATCTGCCGGCCGTGGGCGGGCTGGTGACACTCTGCAAATGATGTTTGCGGATCGCGCGAGATGTCTGGCCCTCGCCGTCGAATTGCGTAACAAGGGGGCTTGACGATCTGCCAGCAAGGACAGGTCGCAGGAGCGAGACGTCGATGAGTGCGATCACCAAGCACGGGCCATGGGCCCTCGTCGGAGCGTTGGGCGCGGCCGCCCTCGCCATCGTTGCCACGACCCGGGGCGAGACGGTCAACGCTCTCTGGATCGTCGTGGCGGCGGTCTGCACCTACCTGATCGCGTACCGCTACTACTCGCTCTTCATTTCCAGCAAGGTCATGCGCCTGGACGATACGCGCCAGACGCCCGCCCACGTGCACAACGACGGTCTCGATTACGTCCCCACGAACCGCAACGTGCTGTTCGGGCACCATTTCGCCGCCATCGCGGGCGCCGGGCCCCTGGTCGGCCCCGTGCTCGCCGCGCAGATGGGGTACCTGCCTGGCCTGCTCTGGATCCTCGCGGGTGTGGTTCTCGCCGGCGCCGTGCAGGACTTCATGATCCTGTTCATCTCGATGCGCCGCGACGGCCGCTCGCTCGGTGAACTGATCCGCGCCGAACTCGGCACCATTCCGGGCGTCATCGCCCTGTTCGGCACCTTCATGATCATGGTGATCCTCCTCGCCGTGCTGGCGATGATCGTCGTGAAAGCTCTGGCCGAGAGCCCATGGGGCACCTTCACCGTCGCGGCGACGATCCCGATCGCCATGATGATGGGCCTCTATGCCCGCTACATCCGCCCCGGGAAGGTCGGCGAGGTCTCGATCCTCGGCTTCGTGTTGCTGATGCTCGCCATCGTGTACGGCGGCAACGTCGCGGCCGATCCGTATTGGGGCCCGTTCTTCACCTTCACCGGTACCCAGCTCACCTGGATGCTCATCGGCTACGGCTTCGTCGCTTCGATCCTTCCGGTCTGGCTGCTCCTTGCCCCGCGCGACTACCTCTCGACCTTCCTCAAGATCGGTACCATCGTCGGCTTGGCGCTCGGCATCGTCTACGTCGCCCCGCACATGAAGATGCCCGCGGTCACCAAGTTTGTCGACGGGTCCGGTCCGGTCTGGGCCGGCACGCTGTTCCCGTTCCTCTTCATCACCATCGCGTGCGGCGCGGTGTCGGGCTTCCACGCCCTGATCTCGTCGGGCACCACCCCCAAGCTCATCGAACGGGAATCCGACGCACGCTTCATCGGCTACGGCGGCATGCTCATGGAGAGCTTCGTGGCCGTCATGGCCCTGGTCTCGGCCAGCGTCATCGAGCCGGGTATCTACTTCACCATGAACTCGCCCGCCGGCCTCGTCGGCACGACGCCAGAGAGCGCCGCCGCCGCGGTGACGAAACTCGACCCGGCCTTTGCGATCACCGCCGAACAGATCGCCCAGACTGCCGTCGACGTCGGCGAGCACTCGATCATCTCCCGCGCCGGCGGTGCGCCGACCCTCGCGGTCGGCATGGCGCACATCATCTCCTCCGCCATCGGCGGCAAGGCCATGATGGCGTTCTGGTACCATTTCGCCATCCTGTTCGAAGCCTTGTTCATCCTGACCGCCGTGGACGCGGGCACCCGGGCCGGCCGCTTCATGCTGCAGGATCTCCTCGGGCTGATCTCACCGACGTTCAAGGACACCACGGCCTGGGCGCCCAGCATCCTGGCCACCGCGCTGTGCGTCGGCGCCTGGGGCTACTTCCTCTACCAGGGCGTCACCGATCCGCTCGGCGGCATCTACACCCTGTGGCCGCTGTTCGGCATCTCGAACCAGATGCTGGCCGCCGTGGCCCTGACGCTCGCCACCGTGGTGATCTTCAAAATGAAGCGCGAGCGCTACGCCTTCGTCACGATCATCCCCACCGTGTGGCTGTGCATCTGCACCCTCACCGCCGGCTGGCAGAAGATCTTCTCGGCGGACCCCAAGATCGGCTTCCTATCGCATGCCGACCGCTTCTCGGCGGCGATCGCCGAGGGCAAGGTGCTGGCTCCGGCCAAGAACATGGCCGACATGCACAAGATCGTCTTCAACGACCGCATCGACGCGGCCCTCGCGGTGATGTTCGTCGGGCTGGTGGTGGCCATCGGCGTCTTCGGCATCAAGGCTTGCGTGAAGGCCTATCGCGCCGATCGCTGGACAGCCCTGGAGAGCGGCGGCCCCGCCGCCGTCGCAGCGGAGTAGGCACCATGGCGCTGTCGTCGATGGAGTTGCGGGACCGTCTCAAGACCTTTTCGAAATGCGTCTGCGACGGCGCCCGCCTCATGGTCGGGCAGGGCGATTACGAGGCCTATGCCAGCCACATCCGCAGGACGCATGCGGATCAGGAGCCGATGAGCGAGCGGGAATTCTTTCGGAACCGCGAGAATGCCCGCTTCGGAGTGGGGAACCGGAACGGCTTTCGTTGCTGTTGAGGACACCCCACCCGATCCGTATCTAGCGTACGGGCGCCCGATCGGGCGCCTGTGTCGCGCCGGTCAGCATTCATCCCGAAACAAATCCCCTGCATCCAGTATCCATGGGTCCCGGCTGGCAGCCTGTGCGACCACGGCTGAGCGCTCGTTCGTGGAGACGGCATGGGTCTCGTTCAATACGCGCTGAAGTTCCGGATCACGATCTACGTGCTCGCCGTGCTGATGATGCTCGGCGGGGCGGCGGCTGTGGTGGTGGCGCCGAAGGACGTGCTTCCCACCGTGGATATTCCGGTGGTCGTGGTGGTGTGGACCTATAACGGGCTCTCCACCTCCGAGATGGAACGGCGCATCACCACCTACGCCGAGTTCTCGCTCTCCAACAACGTCAACAACATCGCCCGTATGGAATCGACCACCCTACAGGGTACGGCGATTCAGAAGATCTATTTCGACGGGGCCGTGAGCATCGATCTCGCCATCGCCCAGACCGTCTCGGCGATGAATTCCATCCGCGCGACCATGCCGCCCGGGGTTCAGCCGCCCATCGTCCTGCGATTCTCGGCCTCCTCCGTACCGGTCATCCAGCTCTCCCTCGCCTCCGACCGCGAGAGCCTGACCAAGGTCTACGACTACGCCCAATACCGCATCCGCCAACGCCTGACCCAGGTGCCGGGCTCGACCCTTCCGTCGCCCTTCGGCGGCACGCCGCGCCAGATCATGGTCGATCTGGACCTTCACGCGCTCCAGGCGCTCGGGCTCACGGCACTCGACGTCACCAACGCCGTCACCGCTCAGAACCTCACGGTGCCCTCGGGCCTTGCCAAGATCGGCGAGCAACAATACCCGATTCAGCTCAATGCCTCGCCCGACGCCATCGACGCCTTGAACCAGATCCCCATCCGTGTGGTGGGTGGCCAGCCGATCCTGGTGCGCGACGTGGCTCACGTCCGCGACGGCGGTCCGCCGCAGGTCAATATCGTGCGCGCCGACGGTGTGCATTCGGTGCTGATGCGGATTTTCAAGAACGGAACCGCCTCGACCCTCGACGTCGTCAACAACGTCAAGAAGGCGCTCCCCGATATCCGCGCCGCCGCCCCCGAGGGCATGACCCTCAAGCCCCTGTTCGACCAGTCGGTCTTCGTCTCGGCCGCCATCGAGGGGGTGATCCACGAGGCGGTGATCGCCGCGGCGCTGACGGGCCTCACCATCCTGCTGTTCCTCGGCTCCTGGCGCTCCACCATCGTGGTGCTGATCTCGATTCCCCTCTCGATCCTCACGTCGCTCGCCATCCTCGCCGCACTCGGCGAGACCATCAACGTGATGACGCTCGGCGGCTTGGCGCTGGCAGTCGGCATCCTCGTCGACGACGCGACGGTGGCCATCGAGAACACCTATCGGCTGTTCGAGGAGGGTGAGCCGTTCCGGAAATCCGTGGTCGAGGGTGCGGCCGGCATCGCCAAGCCGGCCTTGATCTCGACGCTGTCGATCTGCGCCGCCTTCGTGTCGGTCTTCGCGCTGACCGACACGCCCAAGTACCTGTTCACGCCCCAGGCGCTGGCGGTCGTGTTCGCGATGCTGACCTCCTACGTCCTGTCGCGCACCCTGGTGCCGGTGCTCATCGATGTCCTGGTGGCGCGCGAATACGCCGAGCGCCACGGCGGCGGCGCGCCTCCGCGCCGGGGCCGCATCGCTCGCGCCCTCGCTT
The DNA here is from genome assembly GCF_001423295.1 of Methylobacterium sp. Leaf112. Lineage (GTDB taxonomy): Bacteria > Pseudomonadota > Alphaproteobacteria > Rhizobiales > Beijerinckiaceae > Methylobacterium. The sequence goes on from NZ_LMNG01000033.1 coordinate 138,635, forward strand.
GGCTCGGCCGTCCTTTCCTGCGGCTCGCCGGCTGGATCGGCCACGGGTTCGAGGCGCGTTTCACCCGCTTCCACCGCGGATATGTCGGCCTCTTGCACGTCGTGCTGGCCCGGCGCGTCGCGACTCTCGCGGTGGTCGCCTGCGTGCTCGCGGGCTCGGCGGGCCTGTTCACCTTCGTCGGCCAGGACTACTTCCCGCAGGTGGCGTCGAGCCAGATGACCCTACATTTGCGCACCCGCCCGGGCATGCGGATCGAAACGGCGGAGCAGGTGTTCGCCGACGTCGCGCGCGTGGTCCGGGAAGTGATTCCCGAGGGTGAGATCGATCAGATCCTCGACAACATCGGCCTGCCGTCGAATAACTACAACTTCGCTTTCTCGGATGGTTCGTTCGTCGCCTACAACGACGGTCAGATGTTGATCAATCTCAAGGAAGATCACGGATCCGTCGCCGATTATACGAAGCAATTGCGCGAGGTGCTGCGCGAGCGCTTTCCCGACGTAGTGTTCTACTTCCAACCTTCGGACATAATCACCCAGATTCTCAACTTCGGCACCCTGGCGCAGATCGACATCCAGGTTTCCGGCCGCAACACCGCGAAGGATCTAGAGGTCGCACAGAACATCGTCCGTCGGCTCAGGGCAACGCGCGGAGCCGTCGACGTCCATCTCCATCAGATCGTCGGTACGCCGCAATTCTTCGTCGACGTCGATCGCAAGCTCGCCTCGGAGCTCGGCCTGACCCAGCAGCAGATCGCGCAGGGGCTCAACGTCTCCCTATCGGGCTCTTTCCAGGTGACGCCGAACTTCTGGACCGATCCGAAGACCGGCATTCCCTATCAGCTCTGGGTCCAAACCCCCGAATTCCGCAACGACTCCCTCACCGCCCTCGAGAACACACCGCTCCTCGTTCAGGGCGGTCCGGAGGCGCCCGGCGTACTGACGCTGCTCTCCAGCGTCTCGACCATGCGGCGCGAGGGCACCCAGACGGTCATCAACCACGTCAACACTCAGCCGACCTTCAACGTCTACGCGGCGGTTCAGGATTCGGATCTCGGGTCCGTGGCGAAGGAGATCCGCGCCATCGTGGCGGACGAACAGAAGGGCCTGCCGGCGCCGGACAAGATCACCGTCCGGGGCCAGATCGAGAGCATGCAATCGGCCTTCACGCGGCTCCAGGTAGGCCTCGCCATCGCGCTGGTGGCCGTCTACCTGCTGATGGCCGTGAACTTCCAGAGCTGGGGCGACCCCTTCGTGGTGCTGGCGGCCCTGCCGCTCGCCTTCTGTGGTATCGTCGCCAGCTTGTTCATCACCGGGACGACGATCTCGATTCCCTCGCTGTTCGGAGCGATCATGTCCGTCGGCATCGCGTCGGCCAACTCGATCCTCCTCGTCACCTTCGCGAAGGAACACCGGGAAGCCACGGGATGCAGCGCGGTGGAGGCCGCGCTCATCGCCGGCGAGACCCGTCTGCGCCCGGTGCTGATGACGGCGGGCGCCATGTTCCTCGGCCTCATCCCCATGGCGCTCGGCACGGGGGAGGGCGGTGAGCAGAACGCTGCCCTCGCCCGCGCCGTGATGGGGGGCATCGCCGTCGGTACCCCCTCGACGCTGCTGTTCGTGCCGTTCCTCTACGCGCTCCTGCGCCGGGGCGAGGTTCGGCCCCTGGAGGATTACGCGTGACCCACAGCCCCCGCGACCCGTCCGACGTGCCGCCGCCGCCCCGCGCCGGCCCGTTCGTCCTCGTCGGCCTCGGGATCGCCGGGCTCCTGGCCTGGGGCGGCTACGGCCAGTGGCAGCAGCGCGCCGCCGCCACGGAAACCCAGCGCAGGATCGACACCCACGTGCCGCGCCTGCGCACGGCCACGGTGGATCGGGCCGACAAGCCCATGGAGATCACCCTGCCGGGCCAGACCGATGCCTTCGCGCGGGCGGCGCTCTACGCCCGCGCCACCGGGTACATCGCCGAGCGCCGCGTCGACATCGGCTCCCGCGTGCGCAAGGGCGACATCCTCCTGCGAATCGCCGCACCCGACCTCGACCAGCAACTCGCGCAGGCCGAGGCGCAGGTCGGGCAGCTCGAGGCGCAACTCCTCCAGGCCCGCGCCATGGTCGATCAGGCCAAGGCCAACGTCGGCCTCGCCAACGTCACCAATTCCCGAACCTCGACCCTCGCCGGCCAGGGCTGGGCCTCGAAACAGAACGCCGACAATTCCCAGGCGAGCGTACTGAGCCAGACCGCGACCCTCGCCTCGGCCCAGGCCGGCGTGAAGGTGGCCGAGGCCAACATCAAGGCGCAGACCGCCACGGTCGACCGCCTGAAGGCGCTGACGGGTTTCAAGGATATCGTCGCGCCCTTCGACGGGGTGATCACCACACGGGGCGTCGATGTCGGCGACCTCGTCCACGCCGACGGCACCGGCACGGCCCTTCTTGCCATGGACCGCGACGACGTCCTGCGCGTCTCCGTCAACGTGCCCCAGAGTGCGGCGGGGGGCATCCGCGAGGGATTGGATGCCGCCGTCCGCGTGCCGCAGATGCCCAACCGCGTGTTCTCGGGCAAGGTCGAGCGCAGCTCCGTCGCCCTTCTGTTGTCGTCGCGCACCCTGACCACGCAGGTCGACGTCCCGAACGCCGATCTGACGCTTCGCGCGGGCCTTTATGTCTCCGTGACCTTCAAGGTGCCGCGCACGCAATCCGTCGCGGTGATCCCGGCGGAGGCCATGGTTTTCAATCAGCGCGGCACCCAAGTGGCGATCGCGGGCGACGACGGGCAGGCGCGCTGGCGCAACGTCCATGTCCAGCGCGATCTCGGCACGGTCCTGGAGATCGACCGGGGGCTGGAGGGTGGTGAGCAGATCGTCCTCAGCCCACCCGCCGACCTGCGCGACGGCCAGAGAATCGAGCGGCAGGTTCCCAAGACCGACGACAAGCCCGTGACGGCGGCGGCGCGCTGACGCGGCTCTGGCGGTTGCGCTCGTCCACCTCGGCGTAGAGAAAGCGGTCCCGAGGCCGCGGCGCGGCCCGCCCAGGACCGATTTCGCCGATCATGCTCGTTCAGGACCCGTCGCAGCCCGACGATCGCGCCCGTTTCGCCTCCATCACCGCCGCCATCGTCTGTGTCGCCGTCGTCGGCATCGGCCTCAGCCTCACCATCCCGCTCCTGTCCATCGAGATGGCACGGATGGGTGCGTCGAGCACTCTGATCGGCATCAACACTGCCGTGGCCGGCCTCGCCAGTATCCTCACGGTTCCGTTCGTGCCGCGCGTAGCCGCGCGCATCGGCGTGGTCCGTTTGCTGGTCCTGTCGTTGGGGCTCGGCGCTCTCATGCTCACGGGCTTCAAGCTGTTCCAGGACATCGCCTGGTGGTTTCCCCTGCGGTTCGTGTTCTCGGCCACCCTCGGCGTCCTGTTCGTCCTGTCCGAGTTCTGGATCAGCGAGGCCGCCCCGCCGGCCCGGCGCGGGTTGGTGATGGGCATCTACGCCACCGTGCTGGCCCTTGGCTTCGCCGTCGGCCCGACCCTGCTCGCCCTCCTCGGCACCGAAGGTTACGCGCCCTACCTCGCCGGGTCGTGCCTGTTCCTCGTCGCCATGGTCCCGCTGCTGCTGGCGCGCGGCCTCTCGCCGGAGATCGGGCACGGCGGCAGTCGTTCGATCCTGGCGTATCTGCGCCTCGCGCCGGCAGCGACCGGGGCCGCCCTGGTCTACGGTGCCGTCGAGACCGGGGGCTTCGCGATCCTGCCGCTTTACGGCCTCCGTCTCGGCTACGACGCCCAGACGGCGGCCGGTCTCGTCTCGGTCCTGGCCCTCGGCAACGTCGTGTTCCAGATCCCGTTCGGCTGGCTCGCCGACCGCATCGACCGGCGCATCGTCCTCCTGGCCTCGGCCCTGTGCGGAGCCGTCGGCTCGATCCTGATTCCCGTCGCCTCGGCGTCCTTTCCGGCGCTCCTCGTGCTCCTCTTCGTCTGGGGCGGCTTGGCCGGCACGCTCTACACCGTGGGGCTGGCTCAGCTCGGCGCCAGCGTGCGCGGGCCGGAACTCGCCGGGGCCAACGCGGCTTTCGTGCTCCTCTACAATGTCGGCCTCATGGTCGGCCCCCCGATCATCGGCGGCGGCATGGACCTCGTGCCACCCCAGGGCTTCGCCTACAGCCTCTGCGTCCTGTTCCTCGCCTATGCGGGACTCGTGGCTTGGCGCCTGCAAGGCTATCCCCGGCCTTGACGAACCCGGTCCGATGGGGCAATCACGCGCCGGTATTCAGCCGGCTCGGGCCGGCCCTTTTGCGTTTCGCTGATGCGGAATGCCGCCATCACAGGAGCGCCGCGCCATGGCCAAGGCCGTCACCGTCAAAGTTAAGCTGATCTCGACCGCCGACACGGGCTACTTCTACGTCACGAAGAAGAATTCTCGCACGCAGACCGAGAAGCTCTCCATGAAGAAGTACGACCCCGTCGTGCGTAAGCATGTCGACTTCAAGGAAACCAAGATCAAGTAAGCTGATCGCCGCATAGCGCCGGCCATCGGGCCGCTTCCCCGCGAGGGGAGGCGGCTTTTTTGTTGGGCCGCGGCCAGACTGTCACGGTTGAAGCCGGGCGAGGTTCGGGCGATGGAGGGCGCACAATGCTGCCATTGCCGGAACCCGCATCCATGACTCAGGAATTCGACGTCGATCTGTTCGTCATCGGCGGCGGCTCCGGCGGTGTGCGAGCCGCCCGCATCGCATCCGGCTACGGCGCGCGGGTCCAACTCGCTGAGGAATACCGGGTCGGTGGCACCTGCGTGATCCGGGGCTGCGTCCCGAAGAAGCTCATGGTCTATGCCAGCCGGTTCCGCGACGAGTTCGAGGATGCCGCCGGCTTTGGCTGGACCGTGCCCGAGCCGCGCTTCGACTGGAGCGTGATGAAACGGCGGCGCGACGCCGAGGTCCTGCGGCTGGAGGGCATCTACGGTACCAATCTGGGCAAGGCCGGCGTCGAGATCGTGCATGAGCGTGCGGTGATCGAGAATGCCCACACGGTGCGCCTTGCCTCCGGGCGGCGGGTGCGGGCGAAGGTCATCCTCGTCGCCGTGGGCGCGCATCCGGTGAAAGTCCCGGAGGTGCCGGGCTGCGAGCTCGCCATCACCTCCAACGAGGTCTTCGAGCTGGAAAGCCTGCCGGAACGCATCCTCGTTGTCGGTGGCGGCTACATCGCGGTGGAGTTCGCCGGCGTGTTCGCGGCGCTCGGCTCGAAGACCACCCTGGCTCATCGCGGCGACCGGCTCCTGCGCGGCTTCGACGACGAGATCCGCGACGCCCTCGACGAGGCTTACGCCAAGCGCATGGACTTGCGCCTCGGCATCAGCGTCGAGCGCCTGGAGCGCGTCGCTGGCGGCCTCGGCGTGACCCTGAGCGACTGCACGACGCTCGAGGTGGATCAGGTTCTCTACGCCACGGGCCGGCGCCCGAAGGTAGAAGGCCTTGGGTTGGAATCCGTCGGGATCACCCTCGACGAGGCCGGGGCGATCCCCGTCGACGCGTTCTCCCAGACCTGCGTGCCTTCGATCTACGCAGTCGGCGACGTGACCGACCGCGCGGCGCTGACCCCCATCGCCATTCGCGAAGGCCACGCCTTCGCCGACACGGTGTTCGGGGACAAATCGTGGGCCGTCGATCACGACCTCATCCCCACGGCCGTGTTCTCGACGCCGGAAATCGGCGTCGTCGGCCACAACGAGAGCACGGCGCGGGAGCGCTACGGAAAGATCGACGTCTACCGGTCGAGCTTTCGCCCGATGAAGGCGACGCTGTCGGGCCGCGATGAGAAGGTCCTGATGAAAGTGATCGTCGATTGCGCCAGCGACCGGGTGGTCGGCGTCCACATCCTAGGGCACGATGCCGGCGAGATCATTCAGGCGGTGGGCATCGCGGTCACCATGGGCGCCACCAAGGCTGATTTCGATCGTACCATCGCGGTCCACCCGACCGCCGGCGAGGAACTCGTCACCATGCGCTCGCCCGTGGTCACCAAGCATCCGGAAGCGGTCGGTTAGCGGGGTCGGCGCGCACCTGACGTCGCAGCTGGGAACAGGTCGGGTCCGGGGCCGGTTCCCGATAGCACTTTCGAGGGGCGCCTCCCCAGGGCGACCGCGCGAACCGGATATCCCATGACCGACAAGATGGCCGACCCGAAGATCGAACCCTATACCGGTCCGGCGGGCGGCTGGGGCTCTGCGTCGTCGCTGGCGGAGATCCTGCTGCGCGAGGAGATTCCCGTATCTGGCGCGGCTTTGCTCCTGAAGCAGAACAAGCCCGACGGGTTCATGTGCACGTCCTGTGCTTGGTCGAAGCCGAAGAAGCCAGCCGCCTTCGAGTATTGCGAGAACGGCGCCAAAGCGACCGCCTGGGAGCAGACCACGAAGCGCGTCGGACCGGATTTCTTCGCCGCGCACACGGTCACGGAACTCCTGGGATGGACCGACTACGCGCTGGAGGAGAAGGGCCGTCTCACCCATCCCTTGCGCTACGATCCCGTGAGCGACCGCTACGTTCCGGTCGAATGGGCCGAGGCCTTCGCCGAGATCGGGCGGGAGTTGCGCGCCTTGGATCCGAAATCCGTGGTCTGCTACGCCTCCGGCCGGGCATCCCTGGAAACCTCGTACATGTACGCGCTGTTCGCGCGGATGTACGGCAACAACAACCTGCCTGACTCGTCCAACATGTGCCACGAGCCGACTTCGGTGGGCCTCAAGGCCTCCATCGGTTCGGCCGTCGGCACCACGGTGCTGGAGGATTTCGAGAGCACCGACCTGATCCTGTTTTTCGGTCAGAACGTCGGCTCAAACGCGCCCCGGATGCTTCACCCCCTGCAGGATGCGCGCAAGCGCCGGGTGCCGATCGTCACCTTCAACCCGTTGCGCGAGCGCGGACTGGAGCGGTTCACCAACCCGCAATCGCCCGTCGAGATGGTGACCCGCAGCGAGACGCAGATCTCGACGCAGTACCATCAGGTCAAGGCCGGCGGTGACATCGCCGCCATCACCGGCATGTGCAAGGCCCTGTTCGCCGCCGACGACGAAGCCAGGGTCGTGGGTCGCCCGCGAATCCTCGACGTGGCGTTCATCGAGGAGCACACCCATGGGTACGATGCGTTCAAGGCCTATTGCGAGCGCAAGGATTGGGGGACCCTGGAAGCGCATTCCGGTCTGACGCGAGACGCCATCGAGGCGGCGGCCGCGGCCTACGGCCGGGCGCGCGCCGTCCTTGGCGTCTACGGCATGGGCCTCACCCAGCACCGCAAGGGCACCGAGGCGGTGCAGATGCTCGTCAACCTCATGCTGCTTCGTGGCAATGTCGGACGCCCCGGCGCTGGCCTCTGTCCGGTACGCGGTCATTCCAACGTCCAGGGACAGCGCACGGTGGGCATCACCGAGAAGCCCGAACTCGCCCCCCTCGACGCCCTCGCCACCCAATACGGTTTCGAGCCGCCGCGCGAGAAGGGTCTCAACACCGTCGAGGCCTGCGAAGGCATCGTCGACGGGTCGGTGAAGGCGTTTCTGAGCCTCGGTGGCAATTTCGTCCGCGCCATCCCGGATACGGTCCGGATGGAGGAGGCGTGGCGGCGCATGCGCCTGACCGTCCAGATCTCGACGAAGCTCAACCGCTCCCACCTCGTCAACGGCAAGGTCGCCTACATCCTACCCTGCCTCGGCCGCATCGAGATCGATGCGCAGGCCTCCGGCCCGCAGGCCGTGTCCATGGAGGATTCGACCTCGTGTTTCCATGGTTCGCGCGGCGTGACGAAGCCCGTCAGCGCGCATGTCCGTTCCGAGCCGTGGATCGTCGCCGAACTCGCCAAGGCGACGCTGGCTTCCAATCCCAAGGTGACCTGGGATGCCTGGGTCGGCGACTACGCCAAGATCCGCGATGCCATCGAGACGACCTATCCGACGGTGTTCCACGACCTGAACGGACGGATGTTCGATCCGGGTGGCTTGCACAAGCCGATCCCGGCCCGCGAGCGCAAGTGGGAGACGGAGACGGGCAAGGCCAACTTCATCGTGCCGGAGGGCCTCGACGAGAACCCGGACATGCCGGCCCGCGGCCCCGACATCCTCGATCTGATGACGCTTCGCTCGAACGACCAGTTCAACACCACGATCTACGGCTACGACGACCGCTTTCGCGGCGTGAAGGGCACGCGCGCGATCCTGTTCATGAATGCCGGAGACATGGCCCGGATCGGTGTGAAGGATGGCGAGACCGTCGATCTGTCGACGCCGTCCGATGACGGCTTCGAGCGATCGGTGAAGGGTCTGCGGGTGATCCAGTACGATATTCCGCCGGGCAATTGTGGTGGTTATTACCCGGAGCTGAACCCGCTGATTCCGCTCTGGCACCACGACGAACAGGCGAAGACCCCGGCGGCCAAGGCGATCCCAGTGCGGGTCGCGCGCGCTGCCGCGTCTTGAGGCGCTCACGCATCCGGCCTAACCCTTACCCCTCGACGCACCGCTTGGCCTACCCATAACAACCCCCATGGAACAGCACGACGACGCGCACGATCGCCGTCAGGTGATCATCGACCGGATGCTGGCGGAGGCATTGCATCCGGTCGACGACTATCGCCTGCCGAGCCACGATGCCCTGCCGCCGGACATGCGCAAGGCGGTGGATACGCTTCTGGCCAAAGCGGAGGCGCAACGCATGCGCCGCCTGACCTACGAGGATCTCGAGGAGGCTTTGCCACCGCGCGACGTGACGTCAGAGGATCTCGAGGCGATCTTCTGGATCCTCTCGGAGCACGGAATCGCTATCGAGGACGGCGACGTCGCCTGATCCTCAAGCAGGGCAGACCGGTTCCCGGGCTAACTCGCCTCCTGCGAAAAACCTCTCTATAAGCCGCGCTTTCCACGCAGCATCGTGTTGCGCGTGAAAGCCGGCCAAGGGGTGGCGGGAGACGATCATGGGTGAGCGTTGGACATCGAAGACTGGTTGGACGCCGAAATCTTGGCGCAACCTGCCGATCCAGCAGGTACCGGCCTATCCGGACGCGGCGGCTCTCGAGACGGTCGAGACCCAACTCGCGAGCTTCCCGCCCCTCGTTTTTGCCGGTGAGGCGCGCAAGCTGAAGTCGGCCCTGGCGCGCGTCTCCACGGGCGAGGCCTTCCTTCTCCAGGGTGGCGATTGCGCCGAGAGCTTCGACGAGCATTCAGCCGACAATATCCGCGACTTCTTCCGCGTGTTCCTGCAGATGGCCCTCGTCCTGACTTTCGCGGGCGGATCGCCCGTGGTGAAGGTCGGGCGCATCGCCGGGCAGTTCGCCAAGCCGCGCTCGTCGCCGACCGAGACCCTGGGCGGTGTCAGCCTGCCGAGCTACCGCGGCGACATCGTCAACGGCCTCACCTTCACCGAGGAGGCGCGCATTCCCGATCCGCGCCGGCAGTTGGAGGCGTACCGCCAGTCGGCGGCGACGCTCAACCTGCTGCGCGCCTTCGCCACTGGCGGCTACGCCAACTTGGAGAACTCGCACCGCTGGATGCTGGGCTTCGTGAAGGATTCGCCGCAATCCGCGCGCTACGCCGATTGCGCCGAGCGGATGACCGAGACCCTCGACTTCATGCGCGCCATCGGAATCAATCCCGAGACGCACCAGGAGGTTCGCACCACGGACTTTTACACCAGTCACGAGGCCCTGCTGCTTGGCTACGAGGAGGCGCTGACCCGCGTCGATTCCACGAGCGGCGACTGGTACGCCACGTCGGGCCACATGCTGTGGATCGGCGATCGGACCCGTCAGGCCGACCACGCGCACATCGAGTACGCCCGCGGCATCAAGAACCCCATCGGCCTGAAGTGCGGTCCGTCGATGACGGCCGAGGGTCTGATCGGACTCATCGACCAATTGAACCCGGGCAACGAGGGCGGTCGCCTGACCCTGATCTGCCGCTTCGGCGCGGACAAGGTCGGCGATCACCTGCCGGGGCTGATCCGGGCGGTGGAGCGCGAGGGCCGAAAGGTCGTGTGGGTGTGCGATCCCATGCACGGAAACACCATCTCGGCCGGCGGGTACAAGACCCGTCCGTTCGAGCGGGTGATGCAGGAGATCGAGAGCTTCTTCGGCATCCATCGCGCCGAGGGGACCATCGCGGGCGGTATTCACCTGGAGATGACCGGCAAGGATGTCACGGAGTGCACGGGCGGCGCCCGGGCGCTGACGGCCGACGACCTGCAAGACCGCTACCACACCTATTGCGACCCGCGGCTCAACGCGGAGCAGGCCCTGGAAGTGGCGTTCCTCACCGCCGAGTTGGTGAAGCGTGAGCGCGCCGAGATCGAGCGGCCACGGCTCGACGCGGCCGAATGAGAAAAGGCCCCGCCGGTGAAGCGGGGCCTTCTTATTTTTTCCCGGTGCGAAATCTTTAGTGCAACCAGCCGGTGAAGAAGTAGATGATCAGAATGATCGGCAACGGAATGCCGATCAACCAAAGCAAACCACCTTTTAGCATGAAGCGACTCCCGAGAAGATATCCACTTTTCAACGGGCTGGATCGGGACTCAGTTCCGGAATCGGCGTCGAGGGGTGGGGAAGGGTGGCGTTAAAGCACCTCTCGCTGTCCCTTACCCCGACGCTCATAATAAAAGGGTATCGGCAGGTACGGGGCGAGATTGCCTGCGACCTGCGCTTCGACATCGGCGAGCACGAGGCTCGTGATACGCGGCAGATCGAGGGCACGGGCTTCCGCGAACGTGACCCATACGATTTCCACCAGTTCTGAATCCGCCGTCACGACGCCGGGTGCCTCGCCCGCCACAGCCCTGCGGTCAACGGCGAAGAAGCGGGTGTCGAACCGGCGGGGCCGGTTCGGTGGGGTGATGGCGCGGGCCACGAGGTGCAGGGCTTCGAGGTCGGGCATGATCCCGGCCTCCCGGAACAACTGCCAAACCCCTTCGGGTGCCGAATCCGGTGGCCCGTACTCGCGAGTGCCGAGCATCAGGCCGGTTTCTTCGTAGGTCTCCCGGATGGCCGCGAGTGCCAAGGCGCGGCCGAGGCCATGCGAGGCACGCGGCACCTGTGCAGCCAGAGCGTCGCTGGCACGGGCCGAGAGCGCCCCGGCGACGGGCATGTGCCGGTCACCCGGCTCGATGCGCCCCCCGGGGAACACGAACTTTCCGGGCATGAACGCCAACGACGCGTGGCGCCGGCCCATCAGGACCTTCGGCGTCTTCTTCGAGCGATCGAGGATGATGAGGGTGGCAGCGTTGCGGGGCCGCAGGGCGGCTTTCTTCGCAATCCCCGACCTCGGGGCGTCAGGTTCGTCCGAGGCCGTGCTCGCGAGTGTCGCTGGGTCCACGCTGAAGCTCCTTCGGCGCCGAAACGGCCACGCTCGGCCCCACGGGTAGCGTGGCGAACCCCCCCATGCCAAGGGCGTATTGCAGGCCGACGACGGCTCCCTTCACCGGCTGGAGCAACGCCAGCGCCGAGGCCAAGGTGATGAACGGCCAGAAGGTTAGCTGAAACCACAGTGGCACGTCGTAATTCGTCTCGAGTTCGAGGATGAAGTACCCGACGATGTGGCCGATGATGAAGATGACGACGTAGGGCGGCAGGTCGTCGGCCCGATGGCTGTGCAGAGCAAGGCCGCACGTGTCGCATTCCGGCTGAACCTTGAGGAAGCGCCCGAAGATTCGGCCCTCCCCACAATGGGGGCAGCGGCCGACAAAGCCGCGCCCCATCGATCTCACGAGGCCCTTGCGTTCGCCAGGGAGGGTCTCGACGCGCGCGGTCATGCGGATTCCATCCTGTGCCTCGGGTCCCCCCAATTTACCCCAACCAACCTAGCGGCGCGACCCGCGGTGACGCGACCCGGTGTTGCGGATGCCGGGGGGACGCCCCGGTGCCCCGGACTTGCGGGCGGTCCGAGGCTTGCCCCCGGGCGATGACCGCTCCGGCCTGGCCTGGCCTTCCGAGAGCAACTCGAACCGCAGAGCACCCGCCACGGCGGCCGCCTCCACAAGGCGCACCTCGACGCGGTCGCCGAGACGATGGGTCTCACCCGAGCGCTCACCCACGAGGGCGTGCCGGGCCTCGTCGTGCCGATAGAAGTCGGCGCCGATGGTCGAGATCGGCACGAAGCCGTCGGCCCCGGTCTCGTCCAGCTTGATGAACAGCCCCGAGCGCGTGACACCCGAGATCTGTCCGGTGAAGGTCGCGCCGACGCGGTCGGCGAGGTGGTGGGCGATGAGCCGGTCGATGGTCTCGCGCTCGGCCGCCATGGCACGGCGCTCGGCGGCCGAAATCTGCTCGCCGATCCCATCGAGCATCCCCACGGTGACCTCGGAAGACAACCCGTCGCGCCCGAGGCGGCAGGCCGCGATCAGGGCGCGGTGGACGATGAGGTCGGCGTAGCGCCGGATCGGCGAGGTGAAGTGGGCGTAGCGGCGCAGGTTGAGGCCGAAATGCCCGAGGTTCTGCGCGGCGTAGACCGCCTGGGCCTGGGACCGAAGCACCACCTCGTTGATGAAGATCGCATGTTCGGTCTCGGCCACTGAGCTGAGGATGCGATTGAATAGGGCGGGGCGGAGTTTGGCTTCCTGGGGGATCTTGATGCCGATGGAGGCGAGCACTTCGCCCAAAGCGCGCATCTTCTCCAGGGCCGGCTCGTCGTGGACCCGGTAGATCAGGGGTTGCTTGGCCTGCTCCAGGGTCTCGGCGGCGGCGACGTTCGCCTGGATCATGAACTCCTCGATGAGCCGGTGCGCGTCGAGACGCGCCGGCACCACGACGCGATCCACGGCGCCCTCGGCCGTGAGCAGCACCTTGCGCTCGGGCAAGTCGAGGGCCAGCGGCCCGCGCGCGTCGCGTGCCGCCTTCAGGGCTTCGTAGGCCGCATAGAGCGGACGCAGCACAGGCTCGACCAGCGGCGCAGTGGTCTCGTCCGTGAACCCGTCGATGGCCGCCTGCGCCTGGGCGTAGGAGAGCTTCGCCCGCGAGCGCATCATCACACGATGGAAGCTGTGGCGGCGCTTCGTGCCATCGGCCGTGACGACCATGCGGACGGCGAGCGCCGGGCGGTCCTCGTTCTGCCGCAGGGAACACAGATCGTTGGAAATGCGCTCGGGCAGCATCGGCACCACCCGGTCGGGGAAGTAGACCGAGTTGCCCCGCATCAGGGCCTCGCGATCGAGGGCCGAACCGGGGCGCACATAGGTCGCCACATCCGCGATGGCGACGGTGATCACGAAACCGCCTGTGTTGGCCGGATCGGGATCCGGGATCGCCATCACGGCGTCGTCGTGGTCCTTGGCGTCCGGCGGGTCGATGGTCAGCAACGGCTCGGCGCGCCAATCCTCGCGTCCGTCGAGCCCTACGGCTTCCACCGCATCGGCTTCGGCGAGGGTCGCTGCGGCGAAGACGTGGGGAATGTGGTGTAGGTGGAGCGCGATGAGGCTCACGGCCTTCTCGGAGCCGAGCGAGCCGAGGCGCTCCTTCACCCGGCCCTGGGGCAGGCCGAACTGGGTCTCGCGCTGCAGGCTGACGCTGACGAGGTCGCCGTCTCGGGCCTCGCCTTCTTCGCCCGCCGGGATCGCGATCTCGCGGCCCTGCGCCCGCTTCTCCACCGGGATGATGCGGCCACCATCCTTGCCAGCGCGGTAGACCCCTATGATCTCGGCCTTGTTCTTACCGACGACCTTGATGACCCGGCCGGAATAGCGCCCGGTCTCGCCCTCGGTGGGCTCGACGCGCAGGAGCACCCGGTCGTTGACGCCCGGTGCTGCGAGCCCTGGCTTCCGGCCGGGGCGTGGCGCGATCACGGTGATTTTCGGAGGTGGGCCCTTGGCTTGATCCCACTCGACCGGAATCGCCAGGAAATCGCCGTCGCGATCGCGGGACTTGATGTCGGCGAGCACCACCGCCGGCAGGCGTCCGGCCTCCGTCAGGCCGCCCTTGCCACGCTCGATGGCCCCGTCCTCCTCGATTTCCTTGAGGATGCGCTTGAGGCCGATGCGGTCGGCGCCCTTGATGTTGAAAGCCGCCGCGATCTCGCGTTTGCCGACCTTTTCCGTCGCCGAGGCGATGAAGCCGAGAATCTCTTCGCGGGAGGGGAGGGCGGGACGTGCTGGATTCGGATTGATGCGTTTGGCCAAAGGCTCGGGCTCGCGGCGCGGGCGAAGGGCCCGACACTATAAGGTCTCGGCCGATCCCGGCGCGGGATCACGGCCTGTGCCCGTAACATGGGCCCGACTCCGCATTCGGGCAACGGCACGGTCGCGCCCCTCAACACGGTTTCGTCGGCCGCAGGGAATCAGCCCGTGGCGGCCGATCCGCGGATGCGCTCCACCGCCGCGTCGATGTCGAGATCGGGGGCGGCGATTTCCCTGAGGGTGAACGGGCATAGGGCCGGCAATCCGAACTCGACTTGACCCTCCGCCTCCCGAAACTCCGGCGCCTCCGCATCACCCACGGCCAGGGTCCACATTCCGTCGATCTTGAGGTTTGCGACGGCGGACGGGTCGGCGAGGATACGGGCGTGGCTCTGGCGCGCCTCTTCGCGCCACAGGAGACTGGCGCGGTCGTCCCCCATCAGGGCCGCCTTCACGAGGCTGGAAAGGAGCGGTCTGACATCGTTCATGGGGTTCGTCCGTTGGCGAAAGCGGGTGCCGGAGGAGGGCAAGCCCCGCGCCAGACCGCGATCTCAATACGGCGTACCGCCCGCTCGCTTGGCCTGCAGCGCTTCGGCGTACCAGACCAATTCGTCGAGGAAGCGCGAAGCCGCCCGGGTCAGCCACGCCTCCTGCGGATTGCCCTCCGCGTCGAGGGCCTTGCCGATGCGCGGGATCGGCAGGAGCGACGGGATGCTCGACGCACCGAGTTCACCCATCATCGCCCGCAACTGCATCGCCGCCCGCACGCCGCCGTACTGCCCGGCCGAGTAGCAGCAGATCGCCGAAGGCCGCCAGGAATACTCCTCGAGGAAATGGTCGAGGGTGTTCGACAAAGCCGGTGGGATCGAGTGATTGTACTCGGCCGAGACCACCACGAAGGCATCCGAGCGGCGATAGAGCGTCGCCAGTTCCTCCAGGGCCGGCGGCGCCGAACCTTTGGGGTATTCCTTGTACATCTTGTCGAGGAGCGGCAGTTGCAACTCGGCCGGATCGACCAGGGGCGCCTCGACGCCGCGCGCCTCCAGTTGCGCCACCAGGAACCGCGCGGCGCGCAGGCCCTGGCGTTCGGTGCGGACGGAGCCGAGGATCACGGGTATCACGAGGGTCATGGCGTGCTCCGGTGTTGGGTTGGTCCAGGTCAGCCGTCGGTGGCGCGCTCGAAGGTGACGATGCTGCGGGTCTCGCCCTGCTTGGCCCAGTTCGGCATGATCCGCCACGGGGTGAGCACTGTGAGCCGCTTGCCGTCGAGCTTGAACGTGCGGGTCTGATCGGTGCCGATCCAGTCGGGATTCCAGGCTGTGTCGATGCGGGTCGTCCACTGGTCGCCGGTGGTGGTGAACTTGCCCGTGTAAGCCACGATGGTGTCGAGGAGGCGCGCCTTGCCCTCGGGGTCCTTGGCCGGCTTGCGATCCTCGCCCGTGAGGTTGAAGAACACCCGGCCCTTGGGCGTGAAATAGGCGTAGCCCGTGGGGTGCGCCCCCATCACCGGGTCCTTCTCGCCGTTGGAGCGCACCTCGACCTCGTAGGAGACGAGCTTCCATAGGCCGATGATGCGGGCGTCGCCCTCCGCCCGGACGCCGGTCGCCGCGAGGCTCGTGAGAGCAAGGCTCGCAACGGCGCCAAGGAGCAGCGTACGGCCGCACCTGTAGGCGGTGACGGTCGGGGCGGAGAAGATGACGGGCATGGCGGACGGTCTCCCAGGCGGTGGGCATCTGCGGCCCGTTCCGCTCAATCTACGCGCGGGGGAGCGCGCCGCCAGCCCCTTCTGTCAAACCTTCAAAGGTCGAGCGGTTTCGAGACCGGGACTAGCGGATGTCGCGCGCCGGCGAGCGCTGCGTCGGCGCAGCGCGTAGAGGACGAGGCCACTCACCGCCAGGACCGGCATCAGCAGCGAGGCCGCGAAGAACACGAACGCGACGATCCCGCCGAAGAAGCGTCCGCGATGGACCTCCAGCATGTTGTCGGCCATGCGCTGGCCGAGGGGCTTGTCGGCGTCGCGGCTCACCGAGGCTTGCGCGCCGGTGGCCGCATCGAACGTGATGTCGTTGCGCGCTCTCGAATCGGGGGCGTCGCGGGTGAGGTAGCGGATGCGGATCGCGGTGGCGTCGGCGGCCGGAAGGGTGACGATGGCGAGGGTGGCACCGGCGCCTTCCCCGGCCTGGAACGCCGCCCAGGTCCGGTCGAGGGCAAGCGGTTCCGCCGGTCCGCTGCGGCCGGGCATGCGGCTAGGCCGCGTGCGCGGAGCCTCGCCGGTCAGCGCCCAGGTGGCGACCGTCCGGTACCCGTCGTAGGACCACCACAGGCCCGAGAGTGCGATCAGGGCATAGGCCGGCAGGAGCCAGGTTCCCGCGATGGTGTGGAGCGACCACCAGCGCGCGCGGCCCGGACGTGCGAGGCGGGGCCTCAGCCAGACCCGCCAGGAATGGATCTGCGGCCAGCGCAGGTAGAGGCCCGTTGCGAGAAACACCAGCAAGGCGATGGTGCTGGCGCCCGTGACGCTGCGGCCCCAGCCTTTGCCGTCGCCCGGCACGAGGAGCCAGCGATGCAGGTCGCGGATCGTCGCGAAGGCGGATTCGAGGCGCGGCGGGCCGAGGTCGCGTCCGTCGTAGGGATCGAGGTAGGCCGAGGGCGGCCGCGCGCCGGTCTTGGCGTCCGTGCTGAATCGGGCCCGTGGTGTGCGTTCCGGGTCGCCCGAAAGGGTGAGGGTACTCACCCTCGCGCCCGGTCGCTGCGCCTGCAGCCGTGCAACCATGGCCTCCGGACCGAGGCGGACTGCATCCTGAACCGGCATGGAGGCCCGGTCGCGGTCGGCCCATTCGCCGATCGCCTCCTCGTAGCTCATCAACGCCCCCGTGACACCGAGGACGACGAGGACGAGGCCGGCGGTGAGGCCGAGAGCCCAGTGAAGGCGAAAGAGGATCGTGCGGACCATGGGCACCCGCCCTATCAGATCGGACACGTCGAGACGATGAGCGGTGACGGAGAGCCCGCACTCGACCACGGATCGTCTACGCAACCGGGCGGACATGTCAGATTGGACCGAACGCGGCCTGTCCGGGTCAGGTCTCCGTGGCGCCTCCGACGCGAAACGCCGGAACCTCCTTCGAGGCTCCGGCGTGACGGTCGTCCGAAGGCCGGGCATTATGCTCGGTCGGCTCGTTTCAGAGCGAGTAGTACATGGTGAACTCGACGGGATGGGGGGTCATCTCGTAGCGCATCACTTCCGTCATCTTGAGCTCGATGAACGAGTCGATCTGATCGTCCGTGAAGACGTTGCCCATCTTGAGGAAGGCGCGGTCGCGGTCGAGGTTCTGCAGGGCTTCACGCAGGCTGCCGCAGACGGTGGGGATCTTCTTCAGCTCGCGCGGCGGCAGGTCGTAGAGATCCTTGTCCATGGCCGGGCCCGGATCGATCTTGTTGAGGATGCCGTCGAGGCCGGCCATGAGCAGGGCCGAGAAGGCGAGGTAGGGGTTGGCCATCGGGTCTGGGAAACGGACCTCGACGCGCTTGGCCTTCGGGTTCGTCGTCCACGGGATGCGGCAGGAGGCCGAGCGGTTGCGGGCCGAGTAGGCCAGCAGCACGGGAGCCTCGTAGCCCGGCACCAGGCGCTTGTAGGAGTTGGTCGACGGGTTGGTGAAGGCGTTGAGGGCCTTGGCGTGCTTGATCGTGCCCCCGATGAACCACAGGCATTCCTGGCTGAGGTCGGCGTACTTGTCGCCGGCGAAGAGCGGCTTGCCGTCCTTCCAGATCGACTGGTGCACGTGCATGCCCGAGCCGTTGTCGCCGTAGACGGGCTTCGGCATGAAGGTCGCCGTCTTGCCGTAGCTTTGGGCGACGTTGTGGATGCAGTACTTGTAGATCTGCATGTGGTCGGCGAGCAGGGTGAGCGTGTCGAACTTCATGCCGAGCTCGTGCTGGGCGCTCGCCACCTCGTGGTGGTGCTTTTCCACCTTCACGCCCATGGACTGCATGGCGGCCAGCATCTCGCCGCGCATGTCCTGCGCCGAATCCTGCGGCGGCACCGGGAAGTAGCCGCCCTTCATCGGAATGCGGTGGCCGAGGTTGCCGCCTTCGTAGTCGGTGAAGCCGTTGATCGGCAGCTCGGTGGAATCGAGCTTGAAGCCGGTCTGGTACGGCTCGGAGGCGAACTTCACGTCATCGAACACGAAGAATTCGGCCTCGGGGCCGACATAGATGGTGTCGCCGATGCCCGTGGACTTCAGGTAGGCCTCGGCGAGCTTCGCCGTGCTGCGCGGGTCACGGCTGTAGGGCGCACCGGTCGAGGGCTCGAGCACGTCGCAGACGATGGACATGGTGGAGGCCGAGAAGAACGGGTCCATGCAGGCGGTCGCCGGGTCGGGCATCAGCAACATGTCCGACTCGTTGATGGCCTTCCAGCCGGCGATGGACGAGCCGTCGAACATGGTCCCGTCGGTGAAAATCTCGTCGTCCACGAGGGAGACGTCGAACGTCACGTGCTGCCACTTGCCGCGCGGGTCGGTGAACCGGAAGTCCACGTACTTGACGTCGTTGTCCTTGATCTCTTTCAGGACTTCGGCTGCAGTCTTGGCCATCCTCGGGGGTCTCCTTCGTGTCGCGGCATTCAGCCGTGGTTTTGCCGCCGGCCGCCAAAGGGCGGCCCGCGGTTGGCTCGGGTTTATAGGGTTTTCGCGCGGGGTGGACCCAGGCGGCGAGAAGAAAACGCCATCGCCGTGCAACTGGTCGACGATTCCGTCATCATGCCCGGGTCCGCGCAATCGATGCGCCGGGACCGGAAGGCGATGACACCTTCTTGTCGTACGGTTTCGCTGGACGTCAGGGGACGGACTTCAGATCGCGTCGGTGCCGGTCTCGCCGGTGCGGATGCGGATCGCTTCCTCGATGGTCGAGACGAAGATCTTGCCATCGCCGATGCGGCCGGTCTGGGCCGACTTGCGGATCGCCTCGACGGCGCCTTCCACCAGGGCATCCGACAGAACGATCTCGAGTTTCACCTTCGGCAGGAAATCGACCACGTACTCGGCACCGCGATAGAGCTCGGTATGGCCCTTCTGGCGGCCGAAACCCTTCGCCTCGATCACGGTGATGCCCTGCAGGCCGACCTCCTGAAGGGCTTCCTTCACCTCGTCGAGTTTGAAAGGCTTGATGATCGCTTCGATCTTCTTCATGCCGGGCGGGCCTGACCTCGATGCTGCTCTGAACCACTTTGGTATCATCGCCACCGGATCGCCGCCACGCCGTTTTGACGATGGCATGCGGAAATTTGCACAACGAATGTGCATGTCCTGCATATCGTTCGGGCCTTCGCCGCACTTTGGTACGATCGAGGGCACGGCTGGGCGGGATGCGGGCAGATTCCCAGCCGAAGCTTCGCCGACCGACTCGTCTTCCTCCACCTCCTTTTCGCGAACTCTTGGGGACTCCCGATGGACACGACGCGCCTGCTCACCGTCGAGGCGATGCGCCGGGTCGATGCCGCCGCGATTCTCGGCGGAACGCCGGGTTCCACCTTGATGGAGCAAGCCGGTGGCGCCGTCGCGGCGCGGGTGCGCGCCCATCTCCCGGAGGGCGGACGCGTGCTCGTCCTGTGCGGACCGGGCAACAACGGCGGTGATGGGTTCGTCGCGGCCCGGCATCTCGCGGAGGGTGGAGTCCGCGTCGAACTCGCCGTACTCGTACCCGTGGCCGACCTCGCGGGCGATGCCGCCGGCGCAGCGGCCGGATGGACGGGGGCGGTCATGACGCTCGCCGGTGTCGAAGATTTCGCGGCCTACGCCCTCGTCGTTGATGCCCTGTTCGGCGCCGGCTTGTCGCGCGACCTCGGTGGGGAGGCCGCCGCGTTCGTGCAGCGCCTGGCGCGAGCGGCCGTACCGGTGATCGCCGTCGACGTCCCGAGCGGCATCGACGGCGACACCGGGGCGGTGCGCGGCGTCGCCGTGCGCGCCGTCGAGACCGTGACCTTCGTAGCGCTCAAGCCGGGGCATCTTCTTCAGCCGGGGCGCGCCCATTGCGGAGCCCTGCACGTCGCCGGGATCGGTACCGGCCCGGACGATCTGGCGGCCGGATTCGCAAGCGAGGCTCCGCTCTGGCGGAACGGCCCCGCTCTGTGGGGATCGACGTTCCCCCGCCTGGACGCGTCGAGCCACAAGTACACGCGGGGGCACGCCCTGGTCCTGTCCGGTCCGGCGCACCGCACCGGCGCGGCGCGGCTCGCCGCGCGCGGGGCGCTGCGGATCGGCGCCGGCCTCGTCACCTTGGCTTCGCCACCGGCCGCGCTCGCGGAGAACGCCGCCCATCTCACCGCCATCATGATGCGCCCGTACGAGAGCGCGGACGATCTCGATGACCTCCTCGTGGACGAGCGCCTGAACGTCGTTCTGGCGGGGCCCGGTCTCGGGATCGGCGAGGCCACGCGCGACCTCGTCGCCGTGGCCGCCGCCGCTGGGCGTCGCCTCGTGCTCGATGCCGACGCGCTGACGAGCTTCAAGGCGCAGGCCCGGCTCCTCGCCGCCCACATCGCCGACGGCGACGCGCAGGCGGTGCTGACCCCGCATGACGGCGAGTTCGCCCGGCTGTTCGAGGGGACGGACGCGGTGGCCGAGGATCTGTCGAAGCTGGAGCGCGCCCGTCGGGCGGCGGCGGTGGCCGGGGCGGTCGTGGTTCTCAAGGGGGCGGACACGGTGATCGCCGCGCCGGATGGCCGGGCGGCCATCAACGACCACGGCACGCCCTATCTCGGTACGGCCGGTTCGGGCGACGTGCTGTCCGGCCTCATCGCGGGACTGCTGGCGCAGGGCATGGATCCGTTCGAGGCGGCGGCCGCAGCCGTCTGGATGCACGGCGATGCCGGCCGCCGCCACGGCCCCGGCCTCATCGCCGAGGATATGCCGGAGTTGATCCCGGCAGTGCTGCGGGGGCTGATCGAAGCCTGACCGAACGGTTCAGGTCACCTCGAACCAGCCCCACAGCCCGGTGTCGAACCGCTCCAGCACCGTCGCGCCGATCATCCAGCGGCCGGGATTGTCGGCCTTGAATGCGATGCGGGCGGTACGGCCTTCCAAAAGCTGGAAGGTGTCGAGCCAATAGGGCTCCCAGCCATCGTCGAGGGGGTGGAGCAGGCGGAAGGAATGGCCGTGCAGATGGAGCGCCTGGGGAAAGGCGGTGTCGTTGCGCAGGGCCAGAACCACCACCTGGCCGCGCTTCACCGTGAACAGGGGCGCCACGCCGGCATTGCCCCACGCACCGTTGACCGCCCAGACCTTCCCCGCATCACCCGTGTAGGCCGGTTCGGTCGCGGGCTTGTCCTTGTCGATGCGGGCGCCGCCCGTCAGCACCACGTCCCGGCGTAACGCGTTCTGGAGTCTTACCTCCGCCGGCAGGAGCTTGTTCTCGCCGATGGGCCCGATCGCCCCACGCTTGCCCGTGACCGGTTCGCCACTCGTCGTGAGGGTGGCGAGCGCCAGGCCGTTCCCAACCAGCGCGGTGATGCTGCCCGAGGCGCCGGCCTCCGCCGGCATGTCGAGCATGAGGTCGTAGCGCGTGCCGGGCGGGAACGGGAGGGTGGCGCGCAGCGGCTCGAAGGTGTCGGTCGGTTGGCCGTCCACGGCCGCAACGTAGACCTTGAGGTTGTCGAAGCGGATGCGGGTGCCGCGCGCATTGCACGCGTTGGCGAGGCGCAGGCGGACCCGGCTACCCGGGCGGACCGTGATGGCGTCGGGCACCGGCTTCCCGTTGACCGTGACGAGATTGCCCAGCCGTCCCGAACTCGCCGCGAATGCGGTCTGGCCGAAGGGCAACAGCGTTCCGTTGTCGGAAAGACGCCAATCCTGCATCAGGACCGTGAAGTCGTGGTCGACGGGGGGCGGCACGACCTCCTCGACCACCAGCATGCCGGCGAGCCCTCGGCCCGATGGCTCGCTCGATCCGCCCACCACGAGGGGCCGAATCAGGAAACTGCCGGCGTCGGGAGGCACGAAGGTGTAGGTGAAATCGCCGCCCGGCGGGATCGGAGCCTGGGTCAGGCCGCCGACGCCGTCCATGGGATTCTGGTTGCGCACACCGTGCCAATGCAGGGAGAGCGGCCTGTCGGTCTTGTTCTCGACCCGCAAGCGCACGGTCTCGCCGAGCTTCACCCGAACCACCGGGGGAACGGCCGCGCTGTCGAAGGACCACACCGGGGTCGCGACGGCCGGCTCGGGCTTCAGCCGCGTCGTACCGGGCACGGCGCTCAAAGTGCGGACTGGGGTTTCCGGTTTGGCATCGGGCTTGACCTCGGGGGCGGATTTTGCCGGCACAGCCGGGCGCGCCGGCGCCTGCGCGACGGCTTCCGTCGATCCGAGGGCGAAAGCCGCGACGCCACCGAGCAGGGTCCGGCGTGAGACGGCCGGGTCGGAGACCAACCCGATACGCGACGAGCGACGATGCGGCATGACACCTCTGGCGGAGGACGGAAGCGGTCCGTCGAACGGATCCGCGCTGCTTGTAGACTCAGGGCCAAGACCCGCCAACCGGTGTGCCGATCGCCGCCGACGGAGCCTTCCACGCGGAAATCGCACACCCCGACTTTTTTTGCTGCGGCCCGTTGCGCCCGTGCTATAGGACCGCGCTCTGGCGGTGGGATTACGCGCCGGAGGTCGTCGCTTGCGGGCGTGGCGGAACTGGTAGACGCGCTGGTTTTAGGTACCAGTGTCGCAAGACGTGGGGGTTCGAGCCCCTCCGCCCGCACCAGTCCATCGCCGTCGGAACGGATTGGCTCACCGCGAATGGCCGGCCGGGCCGTTCGTCGCGATTCGGCCTCTGGTTTTCGCGTGATATCCTGGCGCCGACCTTCCCCGGCCCCGACGGGTGGCGGGGAGCGAACGAAATTTGCGCCAACATACGCACGACAGCGGAAAGACGACCATGCAGGTGACCGAGACACTCTCCCAGGGGCTGAAGCGCGAGTTTCAGGTATCCCTTGCCGCGCATGAGCTCGAGGAGCGCCTGAACAGCGAGCTGTCGACCCTCAAGGACAAGGCCCAGATCAAGGGCTTCCGCCCCGGCAAGGTGCCGGTGGCCCACCTGCGCAAACTCTACGGCCGATCGGTGATGGCCGACGTGCTGCAGAACGCCGTCAACGAGGCCAACCAGAAGATCGTCCAGGACAACAACCTCAAGCTCGCCCTCGAGCCCAAGGTTGAGTTCCCCGGCGAGCAGTCCGTTGTCGAGCGCGCCCTCGACGCCAAGGCCGACCTGCAGTTCAACGTCGCCCTGGAAGTGCTCCCGACCTTCGAGCTCGCCGATCTCTCCGACGTCAGCCTGACCAAGCTCGTGGCCAAGCCCTCCGACACCGAGGTCGACGAAGCCATCACCCGCATGGCGTCGTCCAACCGCAGCTTCACGGCGCGCGACGAGGGTGCCGCCGCCGAGACCGGCGACCGCGTCACCATCGATTTCGTCGGCCGCATCGACGGCGTCGAGTTCGAGGGCGGCAAGGGTGAGGGCGTCGACCTCGAACTCGGGTCGGGCCAGTTCATCCCCGGCTTCGAAGAGCAGCTCGTCGGCGCCAAGGCCGGTGAGAGCCGCGTGGTGAAGTCGACCTTCCCCGAGGGCTACGGTGCCGAGGCATTGGCCGGCAAGGAGGCCGAGTTCGACGTCACCGTCACCGCCGTCCAGGCGCCGGGCGAGACCAAGATCGACGACGAACTCGCCAAGGGCTTCGGCATGGAGTCCCTCGATAAGCTGAAGGAGGCCGTGTCCACCGCCATCGGCGGCGACTTCGAGGCGCAGTCCCGGCGCAAGCTCAAGAAGGAACTCCTCGACGCCCTGGACACCAAGTATGCGTTCGAGCTGCCGCCCAGCCTCGTCCACCAGGAGTTCGCCGCCGTGTGGGCCCAGGTCGAGCAGGACCTGAAGACCCGCGAGAAGACCTTCGAGGACGAGGGGACCACGGAGGAGAAGGCCACCGCCGAGTACCGCAAAATCGCTGAGCGTCGCGTGCGTCTCGGCTTGGTGCTTGCGCAGGTCGGTGAGACCGCCGATATCAAGGTCAGTGACGACGAGGTCAATCAGGCCCTGATCGCCCGGGTCCGGCAGTTCCCGGGTCAGGAGCAGCAGGTCTGGGACTTCTACCGTAAGAATGCCCAGGCGCTCGCGGAACTGCGTGCGCCGATCTTCGAAGAGAAGGTCGTCGACCACGTGCTCGCGCAGGTGAAGCTCGTCGAAGAGCCCGTCTCCAAGGAGGCGTTGTTCGCCGACGAGGACGAATCCGAGGCGTCCGACGGGGCCTCCAAGACCGCGTCCGATAAGGACGAGACTGTTTCGACCGGCGACGAGGCCCTGCCTGCCGTCGCCAAGGCCGACTGAGCCCGGTGCTCCCTTCGTGGGCGGCGGGCCGAGAGTAGAGGCGACGTTCACCGTCGTCGGAGTTCGCTGAAATGTCCGGCCCGCGCCCGATTCGCGGCGCGGCCGGACCCCTCGAAGCCTGGGGCACGTGATGATGAGAGATCCGGTCGACTATTATAACTCCGCGCTCGTGCCCATGGTGGTCGAGCAGTCGAGCCGCGGCGAGCGTGCCTTCGACATCTATTCGCGCCTGTTGCGCGAGCGGATCATCTTCCTTACCGGCCCGGTGGAGGATTACGGCGCCTCGCTCATCGTGGCGCAGTTGCTCTTCCTCGAAGCCGAGAACCCGAAGAAGGAGATCTCCTTCTACATCAACTCGCCCGGCGGCGTGGTGACCTCGGGTCTGTCGATCTACGACACCATGCAGTTCATCCGTTGCCCGGTGACGACCCTTTGCGTCGGCCAGGCCGCGTCGATGGGTTCGCTTCTGCTCACCGCCGGCGAGCCCGGGCATCGCTTTGCCCTGCCGAACGCTCGCATCATGGTGCACCAGCCGTCGGGCGGCTTCCAGGGTCAGGCCACCGACATCCTGATCCATGCCCGCGAGATCGAGGCCCTGAAGAAGCGCCTCAACGAGATCTACGTGAAGCACACGGGACGGGACTACGACACCATCGTCCAGGCGCTCGAGCGCGACAATTTCATGACGGCCGACGCCGCCAAGGAGTTCGGCCTCATCGACGAGGTGATCCAGAAGCGTCCGGAACCGGCTGCCGCCTGATCCCGCCCGTAGGTGCCGGACCCCATTCCGGGGTCCGGCCGCGTCGTTTCGAGGCGGAGCGTCGTCTCTGCCTTGATCCGGCCGCGGCCGCGTGCTTGCATCGTCAGTCTGATCCGAAACCGGCAGATGCGCGCAGGTGACTGTTTCTTTAGGCCGATGCCATTAAATTCGAAGGATGCGTGTGCGCCCCGGACCGGCGCCATGCCCGCGAACGGAGACCGATATGAGCAAGACTGGCGGCAACGACTCGAAGAGCACGCTGTACTGCTCGTTTTGCGGCAAGAGCCAGCACGAGGTCCGCAAGTTGATCGCGGGCCCGACGGTGTTCATCTGCGACGAGTGTGTCGAACTGTGCATGGACATCATCCGTGAGGAATCCAAATCCTCCCTGGTGAAATCGCGCGACGGCGTCCCCACGCCGAAGGAAATCCGCCGCGTCCTCGATGACTATGTCATCGGTCAGGATTTTGCGAAGAAGGTTCTCTCCGTCGCGGTCCACAACCACTACAAGCGCCTCGCCCACGCGTCGAAGCACAACGACGTCGAGCTGGCCAAATCCAACATCATGCTGATCGGGCCGACGGGCTCGGGCAAGACGCTGCTCGCTCAGACGCTCGCCCGCATTCTCGACGTGCCGTTCACCATGGCGGACGCGACCACCCTGACGGAGGCGGGCTACGTCGGCGAGGACGTCGAGAACATCATTCTCAAATTGCTCCAGGCCTCCGACTACAACGTCGAGCGGGCGCAGCGCGGCATCGTCTACATCGACGAGATCGATAAGATCTCGCGCAAGTCCGACAATCCGTCGATCACCCGCGACGTCTCCGGCGAGGGCGTGCAGCAGGCGCTCCTGAAGATCATGGAAGGCACCGTCGCCTCCGTGCCTCCGCAGGGCGGCCGCAAGCATCCGCAGCAGGAGTTCCTGCAGGTCGACACCACGAACATCCTGTTCATCTGCGGTGGCGCCTTCGCAGGCCTCGAGCGGATCATCTCGGCGCGCGGCAAGGGGACCTCAATCGGCTTCGGCGCCACGGTTCAAGCTCCCGACGATCGTCGCACGGGCGAGATCTTCCGCAACGTCGAGCCCGAGGATCTGCTGAAGTTCGGCCTCATCCCCGAGTTCGTCGGCCGCCTGCCTGTGCTGGCGACCTTGGAAGATCTCGACGAGACCGCCCTCAAGCGGATTCTTCAGGAGCCTAAGAACGCTCTGGTCAAGCAGTACCAGCGCCTGTTCGAGATGGAGAACGTCGACCTGACGTTCCAGGACGAGGCCCTGTCCATGGTTGCCCGCAAGGCCATCGAGCGGAAGACCGGTGCACGTGGCCTGCGCTCGATCCTCGAGACCATTCTCCTCGAGACCATGTACGATCTGCCGGGTCTCGAATCCGTCGAGCAGGTGGTGATCGGCCCCGAGGTCGTCGAGGGCAAGTCGCGTCCTCTCTACATCCATGGGGACCGCAACAAGGAAGCCCCGGCCAGCGTCAGCGCCTGAGCGCTGCCTGACCCTGTCCGGCTCGCGTCCTGATGGCCGGCCTCGGGGCGGATGCTTGAAAACATCCGCCCCCGCTTCCATCTGAATTCAGACGCGCGATGGCCGCACGCTCGCCTTTCGAGGTGCGGTGTCCCGCCGCCAGCCGCTTCTCCGATAACACTTCCGACCCCTTCGCGGCCCGGTCGGCCCCTGGCAGGTTGCTTGCTCCCCGGAGGAGCGACTGCCCGGCGTCCCTCATGAGGAAGTCCGACATGACTCAACCGAAATCGCGCCAGCCTGTGGTCCCGGGCTCGACGGGCTCTTATGCCGTCCTGCCGCTTCGCGACATTGTCGTGTTTCCGCATATGATCGTCCCGCTCTTCGTCGGTCGCGAGAAGTCGATCCGCGCCCTTGAGGAGGCCGTGCGGACGGATCGCCACATTCTTCTCGCGACCCAGATCAACGCCAGCGACGACGATCCGGCGACCGACGCGATCTACAAGATCGGAACGCTCGCCAGCGTGCTCCAACTCTTGAAGCTGCCCGATGGTACCGTGAAGGTGCTGGTCGAGGGGGCTGGTCGCGCCAAGATCACCCATTTCAACAAGTCGGACTCTTATTATGAGGCCGAGGCCGAGACTCTCACCGATGAGCTCGGTGACAGTGTCGAGGCGGAGGCGCTCGCCCGCTCGGTCATCGCCGAGTTCGAGAACTACGTGAAGCTCAACAAGAAGATCTCGCCCGAGGTCGTCTCCGCCGTCACACAGATCGACGAGCCCTCGAAGCTCGCCGACACAGTCGGCTCCCACCTGGCGGTGAAGATTGCCGACAAGCAGGCGATCCTAGAGATTCCCACGGTCGCGCAGCGCCTGGAGCGGGTGCTGTCGCTGATGGAGAGCGAGATCTCCGTGTTGCAGGTGGAGAAGCGCATCCGGACCCGCGTGAAGCGGCAGATGGAGAAGACTCAGCGCGAGTACTACCTCAACGAGCAGATGAAAGCGATCCAGAAGGAGTTGGGCGATTCCGAGGACGGCAAGGACGAGCTAGCCGAACTCGAAGACAAGATCGAGAAGACCAAATTCACCAAGGAGGCCCGCGACAAGGCGGTGGCGGAGCTGAAGAAGCTGCGTCAGATGTCGCCCATGTCGGCGGAAGCCACCGTCGTGCGCAACTACCTCGACTGGATGCTCGGCATCCCGTGGGGCAAGCGCTCGAAGATGAAGAAGGATCTGCTCGGCGCGCAGGTGATGCTCGACGAGGATCATTTTGGCCTCGACAAGGTCAAAGAGCGCATCGTCGAGTATCTGGCCGTGCAGCAGCGGGCCAACAAGCTCACCGGACCGATTCTGTGCCTCGTCGGTCCCCCCGGCGTCGGCAAGACTTCGCTTGGCAAGTCCATCGCCAAGGCGACGGGCCGTGAGTTCGTTCGTATGTCGCTCGGCGGCGTGCGCGACGAGGCCGAGATCCGCGGTCACCGCCGGACCTATATCGGTTCGATGCCCGGCAAGATCGTGCAGTCCATGCGCAAGGCCAAGACCTCGAACCCGCTCATCCTCCTCGATGAGATCGACAAGATGGGCATGGATTTCCGGGGCGATCCCTCGGCCGCCCTGCTCGAGGTCCTGGACCCCGAACAGAACTCGACCTTCAACGACCACTACCTCGAGGTCGATTACGACCTGTCGAACGTGATGTTCGTCACAACCGCCAACACGCTGAACATTCCCGCGCCCCTCATGGACCGCATGGAGGTGATCCGCATCGCCGGCTACACAGAGGAGGAGAAGCTCGAGATCGCGCGGAAGCACCTGATCCCGGGCGCGGTCAAGAAGCACGGCCTCGATTCCAAGGAATGGCAGATCGACGATGCCGCGCTTCTGATGCTCATCCGCCGCTACACGCGGGAAGCGGGCGTCCGTAACCTGGAGCGCGAGATCTCCAACCTCATCCGCAAGGCGGTGAAGGAGATTCTCATCACGAAGGTGAAGGCGGTCGCCGTTACCGAGGAGAACCTGCCGGTGTTCCTCGGTGCTCCGAAGTTCCGCTACGGCGAGATCGATGAGGAGGATCAGGTTGGTGTGGTCACGGGCCTCGCGTGGACCGAGGTCGGTGGTGAGTTGCTGACCATCGAAGGCGTCATGATGCCCGGCAAGGGCAAGATGACCGTGACGGGCAACCTGCGCGACGTGATGAAGGAGTCGATTTCCGCTGCGGCGAGTTACGTCCGCTCGCGGGCCGTCGATTTCGGCATCGAGCCGCCGCTGTTCGAGCGTCGGGACATCCACGTCCACGTTCCCGAGGGAGCGACCCCGAAGGATGGCCCGTCCGCCGGCATCGGCATGGCCACCGCCATCATCTCCACCCTCACGGGCATCCCCGTGAAGAAGGATGTGGCGATGACCGGAGAAGTGACACTCCGTGGCCGGGTGTTGCCCATCGGCGGTCTGAAAGAGAAGCTGCTCGCGGCTCTTCGTGGAGGCATCAAGACGGTGCTGATCCCCGAGGAGAACGCCAAGGACATCGCCGAGGTGCCCGATAGCGTTAAGAACGGGATGGAGATCATCCCGGTCTCGCGGATGGATCAGGTTCTCAAGCATGCCCTGGTGCGGGTACCCGAACCCATCGAGTGGGAGGAGCCGGCCCCGCCGGTCCGCCCGGTGATCGGTGAGGACGAGACCGCCACGGTCATCGCGCACTGAACCGCTGACAGGCGAAGAGGCCCCGGAGGAAACTCTGGGGCCTCTTTCTTCGTGCGGCTTCCCATCCTCGTGAGGCTACGGGTTGCGTGCCGACGGCCGCTTCGGTACGACACGGCGCGCCTGGGCGGTTAGCTCAGTTGGTAGAGCGTCTCCTTTACACGGAGAGGGTCGGCGGTTCGAGCCCGTCACCGCCCACCAGGCCCTGTCCCGTCTCGCGGGACGACATCGGATCGCCTGACATGACCGAGCCACGCGGATTTCCCACCCCTTGGCTCGTCGTCGAGAAAGCGGAAAGCTTCTGCGTCGAGGATGCCGCCGGCGTGGCCGTCGCGTGGACCTATTTCTCGGACGATGAGGCTTCGCGCACGGCAACCGGCGCGATGACCCGTGACGAGGCGCAACGGATCGCGAAGGCGATCGCGATGATCCCCGAGATGCGAACCATCATTCGAACCCTGCAGGACGGCCTGGCCGAGGCCGACACCGGCGAGAGCTGACGGCACTCAGCCGCCGGCGAGGACCAGGGCCCAGAAGCGCTTGTAGCGAGTGCCCGGCGCATCGACGCGGGCGATGCCGACGCGCTTCAGTTGCGGCATCAGCATGTTCTTGTTGTGCTCCGGCGAAGACTTCCAGCGCGCCAGCACCTCGTCGAAGGTGTTCGAGCCTGCACTGAGATTCTCCGCCGCGTAGGCGCGGCCGAAGCCCGCCTCCGCCATGCGTGCATCGAAGGTGCCGCCGATCTCGTGGCTGAGACGGCCGGCCTTCGCATTGGAAGCCGCCTGATACGACGCGGCCCGGATCAGGCTGGTGTCGATCACCACCGGCCCGAGACCGTGCTGTGCCCGGTAGCGTGAGATGGCGGCGGCCGCTGCCTGCTCATCGAGGATCACGACGCTGGTCGGCGTATCGGGACCGAGGAGGGTGGGTGCGCTGCAACCGGCCAAAGTCACCGCGACGGATGCGGCCACGACGTAAGCGAAGGCGCGTGAGGATAACTTGGGCATCGGCTCATGGGCTCGGGCGGGATCGGCTCCATGCTTTTCCCGGTTCCATGCCCCTTGCGGCCCCATGCGGCGAAAACGCGGCATCGGTCCCACGCCGATCCGTTCGCTCGTCACCGTGGCATGCTGGGCACGCCCCGGCTCAGATCCGCGTACCCGGATCGCGTAACGGCGCACCGCAGCGCCATCCGGTGATGCGATAGTCCGGATGCGTCCCGACCCAGCGCGCCAGCTGCGGCTGTGCCACGTGCTGGCAGGCACGCGCGTCGGCGACGTCGAGGGCGAGCCGCCGCGCTTCGCAAGTGTCCGGCGCGTTGGTCATGCAGGCTGTGAAGTAGAGGAAGAAAAACCCCGGCATCGTTCACCCTCCGCAAGCCTGGGCCGACGACACGAGCATCGTCCGGCCGGTTGCGTTCGATGAGCTTAGGATTCCCACAAGCGAAAGCGAGCCGGCGCAACGTCGCCGCCGCGGGCAGGCGGGACCTTGGGGACCCGAAGTCCCTGCAACACCTTGCAACACAATGCAGATTGTCGGGGAATAAAAATGGCGCGGGCGACGGGACTCGAACCCGCGACCTCCGGCGTGACAGGCCGGCACTCTAACCAACTGAGCTACGCCCGCGTGGCGTGGAAAGCGATCCGCACAAGACACGTTTCGCGTCGCGCGAGATCGAACTTTCGGAATGGTAGACTTGTAAATGGCGCGGGCGACGGGACTCGAACCCGCGACCTCCGGCGTGACAGGCCGGCACTCTAACCAACTGAGCTACGCCCGCATGGCGTCCCGCCTCGTCTCCGCTGCGGTGTCGGGGGTGTATGTTCGGCCGCCCGGGCTGTCAAGCAGCCTGCGGCGGCATCCCGCAAGATCGTTCGGGCGTAAACGTGACCGCTTCCGTGGCCTCCTCCGGACGAAGCCGACGTCGAGCCTTGATCGAGGGCAGGGAACACCGGGGCCGCCCCGCGGCTTGTCCGAGCGTCGAACCCGTGTGGGAGGTGCCCGTGTTTCGTGTCCTCCGCACCTTGGGCCTCGCACTGGGCGTGCTTGCGGGCATCGTTGGGGCGCAGGGACCTGAGTTCGCTCAGCAGTATGGCCAGCGGTTGGCTGGGACCGTCGAGGAGTTGCGCCGCGTGGTCGCCGGGTTCGAAGCCGATGCACAGGCGACGGGACATACCCGTGACAGTGCCATTGCGCGGCTGCGCGGCGATTCCGATGCTCTTGTTTCTCGACGTGGGGCAGCCGCGCGCGCGGATCTCGACCGGCTCGCCACCCTAGCGGCACGCCGCGCCGCCCTCGACACCGCCGGTGGTCCTCTCGGCCGACTTGCGGCCCTGATCCGCGACCCCGACCTCCATCTCGCGCGGGCGACCTACGAGGACTATCGCCCCGCGATCCCGACGACCGCCGATGGCTTGGTGGCCGGGCTCCTCGGGTTCCTCGCCGCGTGGGCGGGATGGCGGGTTCTGTGCGACTTCGGGCGGCGTCTGATCTATCGACCGTCCGTCTCGGTCACGGCCTGAACCGTGTCCGCCAGGGCACAGGTGTTGCACGGCATCTACAGCCCGACCAGGACGAGTGCACTACGACTGGCGCCGTAGCGCGCGGGTCAACTCGTGGCGCCGGTTCACAGTCGACAGTCGCAATCATGGCGCGTGCGTCCCACCCTTCTGTCGATCCGGCCCTCGATGCCGCCGCGCTCCTGCGGCGCATCGGGTTCTTCGGCCTGTTCGTCCTCGTGCCGGTGACGACGCAGATGGGTCGCCGCGCGGCCGTCATTCTGGCGCCCATCGCCGTGGTGCTGCTGGTGCTGGCCAGCGCCATCGACGGCAAATCCGGGCCGTGGAGGCCAGCCGCTGGGCGCCTGCTGCGGATGCCGGCCTTCCTCGCCGGGCTCCTCGTCATCCTGTGGGCGGCTCTGTCCCTGGTGTGGACGCCGTTCCTCGATCTTGCCGCCGAGCGGTTGCTCAACCTGATCGCGACGATCCTTCTGACCTTCGCGGGCTATCTCGCCCTGCCGGAGCGGATGCGTTCGGCCAACCTCTACCTCCTGCCCGTGGGCACCGCGGCCGCCGCCCTCGTGGCGATTCTGCTCGGCCTGTTCGGGCATCGTCTCCCAGGAACGCCAACGGAGATCGATGGAACTCTGGACCGTGGATTGACGCTTCTCGCGCTCCTGGTCTGGCCGGCCGTGGCGTGGCTGCGCTCGCGCGGGCGCGACCTCGAATCCCTAGGCCTCGCGCTCCTCGTGGCCGTGGCCCTGGTGGTTTCGCCGAACGCGCTTCAACTCACAGCCTTGGCGGCGGGCGCCGCCGCCTTCGCCCTCACCAGTCTCCGGCCGTTCCTCGGCGTACGCGTCGCAAGCCTCGGTGCGGCAGCCCTCTTGGTGGGGGCGCCTCTGCTGCCGTTCCTCGCTCGACCCGTCGCCTCGACCCTGCTCGGCCCGGCTTCGCCCGGCGCCCTGTCGCTCAAGACCTGGCAGAAGATCGTCACCACGGAGCCGTTGCGCCTCGTCACGGGGCACGGTTTCGAGACGGCGCTGCGGGGCAGGATCGTTAATCTCCTCCCGGCCAATGCGCCCACCACGCTGCTGTTCGAGTTGTGGTACGAACTGGGCGTCGTCGGCGCAGTCGCCGCGGCGTTCGCGCTTCAGGCCGCGATCCGCCGCAGCGGACGGGGGACGCCCGTCCTCGTCCCCGGCGCCATGGCAGCCTTCGCCGCCGCATTCACCATCACCTGTATCGGTGTCGGCCTGACGGTGATGTGGTGGCTCACCACCCTGACGGTCGTGATCCTGGCCTTCGTCGCCGTGGCACGCGGCCAGTTCCGCACCCGCCGCCCGAAGGCGAGCCAGATCGGTCACCCGGAGACCCTCTGAGCCTCCGGCGCGACGCCTGTTTCGTAGGCCACCGCTCCGGGCTCAACCGTCGGAACGTGCCTCGATGCCGGCCATGTCGACGTCCGACAGGCCGAAATGGTGCCCGATCTCGTGGACGAGGACATGGGTGACGAGGTGCCCGAGGGTTTCCTCGTGCTCGGCCCAATAATCGAGCAAGGGCCGACGGTAGAGCCAGATCTGGTTTGGCATCTGGCCGGTCGTGAAGTCGCCCGATTGCGCCAGTCCGATGCCCCGGAACAGGCCGAGCAGATCGAATTCGCTGGCGCAGTCCATCTCGATCAGAGTGTCGTCGTCGGGAAAGTCGTCGACATGGATGACGATCCCCGGGCAAAGGGCACGAAACGCAGCCGGGAGATCTACGAACGCCGCATGAGCGAGCGCTTCGATGTCGTCCAGGGACGGAGCATGACGTTCGGCCCAAGGCTCTTGCCGTGTATCCTCTTGCCGTGTGTCACCCTGCCGCGTGTCCTCCAGACTCTGGTCGTCCTGCAGGCCGCTCACCGGATCACCGGTAGGACGCGGTGCGTGAGGAAGCCCGCGAGATCGCTCGTGATGTGGTCGATATGCGCTTGCTGCACCGCTTCCTGCTCGAACGCCTCCCGGAACGGATCGAGGGTTCGGGGCACGACCAACACGGTCGCCATGCCGATCTCATGCGGCACTACGAGATTGCGGGCGATGTCCTCGAACAGAACCGAACGGCGCGGATCGACCCCGTGGCGGAGGAGAAAACGCTCATAGGTTGAGCGTTCGGGTTTGGGCACGAAATCCGCGTCGGCGATATCGAACACGTCTTCGAAATGGTCGAGAATTCCGAGTTTTCGCGCCACGCTCTCGGCGTGCCGACGCGATCCATTGGTGAGGATGAGCTTGCGGCCGGGCAACTCGGCGATGGCGGTCCCCAGGGCCGGGTCGAGGCTGATGCTCGAATGGTCGATGTCGTGAGCGAAATCGAGAAAATCGTGCGGATCGATGGCCGCCTCAATCATCAGCGCTTTTAGGGTGGTGCCATAGCGATGGTAGAAATACTTCTGCAGGGCACGCGCCGAGAGCCCATCGAGACCGTAGAGGCGCATGACGTAGAGGGTGATCCGCTCGTCCACCTGTGGCCAAACCCGTGCGTCGCTCGGGTAGAGCGTGTTGTCGAGATCGAACACCCAGGTGTCGACATGATCGAACCCACGGGATCGGACGGAGGTGAAATGGTTTTCGCCGGGAAGGAACAAGGCGCTTCGACTTAAGGGTTGGGCCGGATGATCCGGCCGGGACGGCTAAGATGGGGCATGGCGCCGAAATTGGAAGCGCCAAGGTTCGCCAATGGCCCGAATGGTGCATTGCGGTCTGATATGGGACAGGGCCATTGTTCACCCTGGAATCTATCGAAGCCTCGTACGTCGAGTTTGTCTTCGACTTGCGCATTCGCGCGCCAAGGATGCTGTTTATTTCGTCACCACCTTCCTGTATTCGCTCATGGACACGAAGACCAAACCCCTGTCTAGCGTTTGTCGATCCGGCGCAAATGGGTAGGCTTGGCGCTGTTTTTAAACATTCATATACGACCCCAGTCTTAGGTTGGGTTCAGCCCGTCTCACGACGATCCCAATCGACACGTCGAACCCTTTGGGAGGGATGCATTGCTCGCCCAAGATTTTCGGAGCTTCTTCAACGCGTCGCGACGTGAGGGCGTGATCCTGTCGTTCGGCGGTGATCTCTCGGAGAACGTTCTTTTTTCCCTCGGGGAAGTGCTGAAATTGCGCATGGGCCAGGATGCGACGCATTCGAGTGTCACGAAGCGCGTCTTCGGTATCTTCGTCGAGCAGGCGCAGAACATCATCCGCTACTCGGCCGACAAGGTCGCCGAGCCAACGGGTTCCCGCGGTCTGATCAGCGCCGGCATGATCGTCGTCGGGGTCGCTGGCGAGCGGTTCTACGTGGTGTGCGGCAACGAGGTCCCGGACGGCGATGTCCCGACCCTGCGCGCGCGCCTCGATCACTTGACCACGATGACAGGTGACGAGTTGAAGGCGTTCTACCGTGAGAAACTCCGTCAGCCGCCCGACGAGGGAAGCCTCGGCGGTAGTATCGGCCTCATCGAGATCGCCCGCCGGTCGAGCGCGCCCGTCGAGTACGATTTCCAGGAACTCGGCGATGGGCGGAGCTTCTTCTGCCTCAAAGCCTACATCTGAACGGCGCCGGACCGATGGATACCATCAGCCTTCCCGCGACCGAGCGGTCGCCGCGCATCGATTTCGATTTCGGGCGCGGCCACCTCGCCTTGCGCGGCGAATCCTATCCCGAGGACGCCGCGGCGTTCTACGGACCGCTTCTTCAGGCCCTCCGGGGATATCTCGCCGAGGCCGCCACCGATCCCATCGTGTTCGAAGTCGGGCTTGCTTACTTCAATTCCTCGAGTGCCAAGGCGCTCATGAATCTGTTCATGCCCCTGGAGGATGCCGCCGCCGAGGGTCGGCCGGTGACGATCCGCTGGTTCTACGCCGATGGCGACGAGACAATCGCGGAAGCCGGTGAGGATTTCGCCGCCGATTTCTCCCATGCCCGCTTCGAGATGGTCGAGGAGTTCGCATGACGCCGGTGCCCAAGGCCGCGCCCCGTGCCGCCACGGCCCGCCCCGCGAGCGACGCCTTCAGCCTCTACGATGCCGAGGAAGCCGTGATCCGGCAAGCTGAGACGATGCTGGCTGGGCTTTCCGATGCCGCCGCCGGCGTCAACGCCTTGGCGGAAGCGTACCGCCGCGGCTACCGCGAGCAGCAACGCCTCGTCCGCATGAGCGACCGGATGCAACTCGATTTGCAGAAGGCCAATCACTGCCTCGCCGAGCAGCGTCGCGATCTCCAGGCGCTCAACGAAGCGCTCTCCAGGGAGATCGAACACCGCTCGCGCCTCGAAGCCGAACTGCGCCGCCTCGCCGACACCGACGACCTGACGGGTGCCCTGGCCCGGCGGCGCTTCATGGAGATGAGCGTCCGCGCGTGGCAGCGCCATGCGACCGACGGCACGCCGATCACCGTCATGATGCTCGATCTCGACCGCTTCAAGCTCGTGAACGACAGCTTTGGGCACGCCGCCGGTGATGCGGCTCTCGTCGCTTGTGTGGCGGCCTGCCTGGCGAACCTGCGTCCACACGATATCATCGGCCGCACCGGCGGCGAGGAGTTCGCCGTTCTGCTTCCGAACACCGCCCTCGACGCGGCCCTGGCGATCGCCGAACGTCTGCGGGTCGCGGTCGCATCGGCCGCGATCGAGACGCCGGGCGGGACCGTCATCCTGTCCGTCAGCATCGGCGTCGCCGAGGCCCGACCCGGTGAATCCCTCGAAGCCGCCATGCAGCGCGCGGACGCCGCCCTCTATACGGCCAAGGACAGCGGACGCGATCGTGTGCGCAGTGCCCCCGATGCATTGGGCTCCGCCCCCGGTCGACCGATCCGCATGACCCCCGAGGGCCCATGATTCCCGAGGGCATGCCGAGCGCCGAAGCTGCGCCGGTTCGGCGCGGCGGTTCCCTGCGGGGTGCCGGCCCACGCCGTAGCAGCGACTTCCTCGAAGCCGCCGGGTTCACCGATATGCCGCTGGCCGAAAGCGCCGCCGGCCCGACCATGAGGCCCGGATCCCTGCGCGGGTCTGCCCGAGGGCGCGACCTCGATAGTCTCGCCCATACCCTGTTCCTGCGGATCTACCCGGTCATCGCCGTCGTCGTCCTGGTGACGCAGATCGGCATCGCCTGGGTGAACTACAGCGACCAGATCCGGCTCTACACCGAGCGGGCAAAGTTGCTCGCCGCCCTGACCGCAAGTGCCGTCGCTCGGCCAGATTGGAGTACCCGGCCCGAGATCTACCGGCATCAGGTCCAGGCCCTAACCCTGGATCCGGCGTTCCGGGCGGTGGTTCTGCGCAATGCCGCGGGGGCCGTGGTCATGTCGCTGGGTGACATGCCGCGTGGTCGGTCCTGGGACATGGTCGTCGAGCAGGCTGATCTCTCCCTCCCATCCGAGACCAAACCCGTTGGACACCTCACCCTGGCCATCTCGGCCGAGGCGTTGCGCGGCAACGCCGAAAAGCAGGCGATTCTGGCCCTCGTGACCAGTCTCATCCTGATGCTCGCCTTCGTGTTGACCCTCCACGCCAATGTACGGGCGCACGTTCTAGCACCCCTCAAGCGCCTGCTCCTCGCCATGCGCGAGGTCGAGCACAAGAACTGGGTCACCGTCGAATCCGGTGCCCGTTTCAGGGCCAGCAACGAAATCGACGTGATCTCTCAGGCGTTCAACCGCATGGTCGAGGGTCTGCGAACGGGCGACGAAGCGAAGCGGCTGCTACAGGAACTCGAGACGGCGCATGCCAAGCTCGCCGAGGCCAACGGCCTCGTCATGGAGAGTATCGGCTACGCACGACGCATCCAGAGTTCGGTTTTGCCCGACCGCGCGGCGCTCGTGAGCACCGGCCTCGAGGTCGGGGTCCTGTGGGAACCGCTTCACGTCGTCGGCGGCGACTACTTTTGGCTCGAGAACATCGACGGGCTCGGCATCATCGTGGTGGCGGATTGTACCGGTCACGGCGTCCCGGGAGCCTTCCTCACCCTCATCGTCGCCACGGCCCTCGACCGCATCCTGCACGAGCGGCGCCTGCGCGACCCCGTCGAGGTGCTGCGTGCCCTCGACTCCATGGTCCGGGTGCAATTGCGCCAGGACGGTCGGGGCGCGGTTTCCGATGACGGCCTCGATTGCGGGATTTGCATCTGGGATCGGCAAACCGCGACCCTGCGCTTCGCCGGGGCCGGCCTCTCCCTCACGAGTGTCACGGATGGGACCGTCACGCGCATCCGCGGCGCGAAGAACGGCCTCGGCTATCCTCGGCGGGCAGGGGAAATCTTTGCGGTGGACGAGATCGTCGTCCAGACCTCGGCGGAGACGACGTTCTACCTCATGACCGACGGGATCACCGACCAGATGGGCGGAGAGCGGCGTCGACTGCTCGGTCATCGTGGGGTCGCCGACATCCTCATGGCGCGATCGCATGACGGCCTCGGCGATCAGGTTGCGGCGCTGCAGCAGGCCCTTGCCGATTACCGTGGCAGCGAAGCGCGCCGGGACGACATGACTCTGGTGGCGTTTCGACCGATCCCGCAATCGCTGCCCGCGTGACCGCCCTCCTCCCGGTTCGCCCTGCCGGGCGAACCGGGTCACGGTGTCAGCTCCGGCGGATCAGGGTCCCGGCACCGTAATCGGTGAACAGTTCCAAGAGCACGGCGTGGCTGACCTTGCCATCGAGGATGACGACCGCCTCGACGCCCTGCTCCAGGGCGTAGATACAGGTCTCGACCTTCGGGATCATGCCGCCCGTGATGGTGCCGTCGGCGATGAGCCGGCGGCAATCCTCCAGAGTGAGTTCGGGGATCAGCTTCTTGTCCTTGTCGAGGACGCCCGGTACGTCGGTGAGCAGCAGCAGGCGCTTGGCCCGCAGCGCCCCCGCGATGGCGCCCGCGAAGGTGTCGGCGTTGACGTTGTAGGTCTGTCCGTCGGCGCCGAAGGCCACAGGGGCGAGGACCGGGATGAGTTCGGCCTTGAGCACCGCATCGAGGACGCCGCGCTCGACGTGATCCGGTTCGCCGACGAGGCCGAGATCGACCTCTTGCTCGGTCTGGCTCTCGGGATCGATGATGGTGCGTGTGGCCTTCTTGGCCCGCACCATATTGCCGTCCTTGCCGCACAGGCCGATGGCCCGTCCGCCCTCGGCCGAGATCCAGCCGACGATCTGTTTGTTGATGGAGCCGGCCAGGACCATCTCGACCACCTCGACGGTGGCTTCGTCGGTGACCCGCAAGCCGCCCTTGAACTCCGACTCGATGCCGAGCCGCCCGAGCATCCGGCCGATCTGCGGGCCGCCGCCGTGGACCACGATGGGCTTGAGGCCGGACTGCTCCAAGAGCACGATGTCCTCGGCGAAATCCTCCGCCGCGGCACGGTCGCCCATGGCGTGGCCGCCATACTTGATGACCACGATCTCCTGGTCGTAGCGCTGCATATGCGGCAGGGCCTGAACCAGGACTTCGGCACGCACGTGCACGTTCGGCAACGGGTCTTTCATCGTGGGGCTCGTTCCTCGATGCGTGCCGGGCGGTCGTGCACGGCGCCGGGCTTCTACCGCAGGCATGTGACCCTGCGAAGCAGGCAGCGGGCAATTTTTACGCCCAGCCACGCGGCAGCGGGCGCAACCGCCGGTCTGTCCGTCAGATGACGGCCTCGATCAGGCCGAGGCCGCGGGCCTCTTCGGCCTCGATGTACCAGTTCGAGGGGGCGCGGGTCAGCACTTCGTCGAGGCTCACCGTCGATCCCGCGACGAGGTTGGCGAACCCTTCGTTCTGGATCTCGATGGAGCATTCGAGTTCGTGCAGGGCCGCCGTCACCGTGGCGATGCAGGTGGTGAGCGGACCGTCGATGTGCAGCTTCTTCGAGATCTTGCGCTCGTGGATCATCAGGCGGGTGCCGCGCGTCAGGTAGCGGTTGGAGCGGGCGAAGAAGCTCATGAAGGTGGTGCCGGCCGAGTAGATCGCTGCTTTTCCGAGAAAGACGATCCGCCGGTGCGGATCGACCTCGCTGGCGAAGCGGATGTCCTCGCCCATCATCCGAGCCACTTCCGGATCACCGCCGAGGGTCGAGAGTTCGACCACGACGAAATCCTGATCCGACGCCGCATCGAACTGCTGGCGGAAATCCTTGTACATCGACTGGTCCACGGGACCGGAGAGCAGGATGGCGGGAGCCTTGAAGGCCGAGGCGGGAAGCGGCGTCGTGTCCATGGTGTCCTTCGGGGGAAACGTCATCGGCCGCGTCCGGGAAGGCGTCGCGGGACCGGCTTGTGAGACGCTCACCGTCCCCCTGGAGTTCCGCGCTCCGATGCGACGACGGGCCGATCTTCATCTGCGGGTGCGACCGCATGCTGAAACACAATCCATCGGACACTCCCGGAAGCGTGATGATTGGAGGGAACTGATTTCCGCCGGAGGCACCGGGCCTTTAACGTCCGCTTAACTTTGAATCGTGATCCTGGGTCCCGTCGATCAGGGACTAAGCCGTTGTCCAACTCCGATTCTTTCACCCCCCGCCAGACCCTGACGAATCCGGGCCTGCTTGCCAGCGCGCTGCACCGGATCGGCACCGAGGCCGCCTCGACGGCCGAGGTCTGGCGCCGTCTCACCGAGCATTACATCGTCGATCTCGACGCCGTGGCGGCGCTGCTGCCGCGCGCCGAGCCCGAGCCTCTCTGGCTTCAGGGCCGGGACTGAGGGTGGCCCAAGCGTCACACACGGGCGCGATGCGTCTCGAGAATCCGCCCCTGGCATACGGTGTGCGTGGGGAGGATGGACACCAAGACCAATAACCCGAAACCAGATCTTCGAGGAACGCCCCAGACAACAATCACGCGGCCGCTCGAACGCCAGAGCCACTCCGCGGACCTTCTTCGCCATCTCGAACAAGAGGTCCGTCATGTCCGAATTGCTGTCCGTCGCCCTCGTCTGCATGCAAACCATGCTGGTTCAGAACTGCTCCCGCCAAACAGCCCTCGACGTGATCATCGCGCCCGCGAGAACACCGATGGAATGCCTGATCCACGGACAGGCCATGGCGGCGTCGGCCGGGTTGCCCGGAGGCGACGATCGCTACCTCAAGATCACCTGCGAGCGCCGCCACGCCGATCTGCGCCATCTGAGGCGCGCCGGCTACGCGGCAGCCGTTGTCCTGGTCCCCCGCGACGCCATCTGAAGCCGAAGGGGCCGATCGCGAACCCGGTCGATCCCCACTTCGTCGCATCACTCGCAGCACGACTGCTCCGTCGACGCACGGTTTCGGTTGGCGTCGGACGGTCGGCCTACTCAGACGTTCGCCGGCTCGAGCGTGAGGCGATCGCCGGTCCGCAAGGTGCCGCCGGCCACCACCTCTGCGTAGACTCCGCAATCCGTGTGGCCAAGGTGCTGCGACAGGGCGCGGGGGATCGTGAGGTCGCGAATGCCCGTGACCGGATCGACGTTGGTCGCCGCGCAACGCTCCGTGCGTTTGAGAACGCGCAGCGCGACCCCGCCGTGCGTGACGAGCGTGCGCCCGACGAGGTCGAGTTCGGCCCAAGGCGCCAGACCCGAGACGTGGAGATTCGCTCGGAACCGCAGGGGATCGACGGCAGCACCCGTCAGGGTCTCGACCGCCGCGACGCTGGCGAGATTGAGGAGCGAAACGAAGCCACGGGGCGAATCGGTGAAGCGGAAGCCGTCGGGCGCGCCCAGCACCTTGGGCGGGCCGCGTAGGGCGTCGGGCAGGTACCCGGCCAGGAAGCTTTCGATGGCGCCGCGTCCTTCCGCCGTGCCGAGATCACCCTGCGCCGCGACGCCGCCATCACCGTGGATCGTCAGGACGTTCGTATGCGCCTCGTAGCGTGCGTCGAGGCGGGCCAGGGCTTCGTGGCGCATGAGCATCAGGAATTTGATCTTGGGCTGATGCACGGGTGCCGCCGGATCGAAGCCGGACGGGCCGTTCTCGACGGCGAACAAGCGATCGCCGGGAAAGTAGTCGCCCGCCTCCAGATCGACGCTGTCGAGCCGTTCGGGCGAGAGGCCCTTCACGGGGTAGCGATGGAGAGCGTCGAGGTGCAGTTCGTTCGTCATCGGAAGAGCATGGACCGGTGACGAAGCCGCTTGCAAGGGTCCGGAAGATCCCGCCCCCACTTCGATCCGGACCCCCTTGTGGTGCGTATTTACAACACCACATCCGTGTCACCGGCGGCTGGATGGCGCCGGGGTTCTCGCAGTGAAGGTATGGGACCGGAGCCGGGGAACGACGTCTCGGAACGGCCGCGCCGCCTCATGCGGGCGGGACCGGACCGACACGGGGAGGTGGAAAGAGCATGAATTTCGAGATCTACACCGAACGCGCCCGCGGCTTCGTCCAGTCGGCGCAGACCCTGGCCATGCGCGAGGGTCATCCGCAATTGCAGCCGGGTCACCTCCTGAAGGTGCTTCTCGACGACCCCGAGGGCCTGTGTGCCGGCCTCATCGACCGTGCGGGCGGGCAGTCCCGGGTCGCCCTCGCGCAGGTCGAGACATGGCTCGCTAGGCAGCCCAAGGTGTCCGGCAATTCGTCCCAGCCCCAGGCGACGCGCGAACTCGTGCGCCTGTTCGACACCGCCGAGAAGGCGGCCGAGAAGGCCGGCGATTCCTACGTCACCGTGGAGCGCCTGCTCCTGGCGCTCGCCGTCGAGAAGGACACCGAGTCCGGCAAGGCGCTCGCCGCCGCGGGCGTGACGCCGGCGTCGCTGAATGGGGCCATCAACGCCCTGCGCAAGGGCCGCACTGCCGACAACGCCACGGCGGAGAACGCCTACGACGCCCTGAAGAAATACGCCCGCGACCTCACGGAAGCCGCCCGCGAAGGCAAGCTCGATCCGGTGATCGGCCGTGACGAGGAGATCCGGCGTACGATCCAGGTCCTGTCCCGGCGCACCAAGAACAATCCCGTGCTCATCGGCGAGCCCGGCGTCGGCAAGACCGCCATCGTCGAGGGGCTCGCCCTACGCATCGTCGACGGCGACGTGCCCGAGAGCTTGAAGGACAAGAGCCTGCTCGCCCTCGACATGGGCTCGCTGATCGCGGGCGCCAAATACCGCGGCGAGTTCGAAGAGCGCCTGAAGGGCGTGCTGTCCGAGGTGACGGCGGCCGAAGGCGGCATCATTCTGTTCATCGACGAAATGCACACCCTCGTGGGCGCCGGAAAGGCCGACGGGGCGATGGATGCCTCGAACCTCCTGAAGCCCGCCCTGGCACGGGGCGAACTGCACTGCGTCGGCGCAACAACCCTCGACGAGTACCGCAAGCACGTCGAGAAGGACGCCGCCCTGGCGCGGCGCTTCCAGCCCGTCTTCGTGTCCGAGCCCACCGTGGAGGATACGGTCTCGATCCTGCGCGGCATCAAGGAGAAGTACGAGCAGCACCACGGCGTGCGTATCCAGGATGCGGCGTTGGTCGCGGCCGCCACCCTGTCGAACCGCTACATCACCGACCGTTTCCTTCCCGATAAGGCCATCGACCTCATGGACGAGGCGGGCTCGCGCCTGCGCATGCAGGTCGATTCGAAGCCCGAGGAACTCGACAATATCGACCGCGAGATCGTGCGCCGGAAGATCGAGGGCGAGGCCCTGAAGAAGGAGACCGACACCGCCTCCCGCGACCGCCTCGTGCGGCTGGAAAAGGAGTTGGCCGATCTTGAGGAGCAATCCTCGGCCATCACCTCGCGCTGGAAGGCGGAGAAGGACAAGCTCGGGGCAGCGGCCGACCTGAAGAAGAAGCTCGACGAGGCCCGCACGGAACTCGCCAACGCCCAGCGCCAGGGTCAATATCAGCGCGCCGGCGAACTCGCCTACGGCGTGGTGCCGGGCCTGGAGAAGCAGCTCGCCGAGATCGAGGCGGCGGCCGAGTCTGCGGTCAGCCGCGACGGCATGGTCGAAGAGGCGGTGACCCCTGCCCACATCGCCGGGGTTGTCTCGCGCTGGACCGGCGTGCCCGTGGACAAGATGCTGGAGGGCGAGCGCGACAAGCTGCTCGCCATGGAATCGGCTTTGGCGAAGCGCGTCGTCGGCCAGCGCGAGGCGGTGGAGGCGGTCGCGACCGCCGTGCGCCGGGCCCGGGCCGGCCTGCAGGACCCCAACCGGCCCATCGGTTCGTTCATGTTCCTCGGGCCCA
Organism: Methylobacterium sp. Leaf112; assembly: GCF_001423295.1. Classification (GTDB taxonomy): domain Bacteria; phylum Pseudomonadota; class Alphaproteobacteria; order Rhizobiales; family Beijerinckiaceae; genus Methylobacterium. Next base: position 182,691 of record NZ_LMNG01000033.1, read on the forward strand.
CGGGCGTCGGCAAGACCGAGCTGACGAAGGCGCTCGCCGGGTTCCTATTCGACGACGACACGGCGCTCGTACGGATCGACATGTCGGAATACATGGAGAAGCACGCCGTTGCCCGCCTCATCGGTGCGCCTCCGGGCTACGTTGGCTACGAGGAGGGAGGGTCCCTCACGGAGGCCGTACGACGCCGGCCGTATCAGGTCGTGTTGTTCGACGAGGTCGAGAAGGCGCATCCGGACGTGTTCAACGTCCTCCTGCAGGTGCTCGACGATGGGCGCCTGACGGACGGGCAGGGGCGCACGGTGGACTTCCGCAACACCCTCCTCATCATGACCTCGAACCTTGGCTCCGAGTACCTCGTCAACCAGTCCGAGGGCGATGATACCGATGCCGTGCGCGACGAGGTGATGGGTGTGGTGCGCCATCACTTCCGGCCGGAATTCCTGAACCGGATCGACGAGATCATCCTGTTCCACCGCCTCAAGCGGTCGGAGATGGGCGCCATCGTCGACATCCAGCTCGGGCGTCTCCAGAAGCTTCTGGACGAGCGCAAGATCACCATCGACGTCGAGCCCGATGCCCGCGACTGGCTCGCGGACAAGGGGTACGATCCGGCCTACGGGGCGCGTCCGCTGAAGCGGGTGATCCAGAAGGCGGTGCAGGACCGCCTCGCCGAGCAGCTCCTGTCCGGATCGATCCACGACGGCGAATCGGTGCCGGTGCGGCTCGGGCCCCTCGGGTTGACCGTGGGCGATACCCTCGCGGCCGAGACGCGCCCGCAGAACCGCCTGCTGAACTGACACGGATGTGACCGGACCGTCGCTCGCGAGCGGCGGTCCGATGCGATCCATCGACTGCATACCGCGTTGATCCGCATGGTTAGCGAATTCTTAACGGGTTTGGCCGAAGGCTTGTCCCGGAATCGATGTTCCCGCAGTGGACTATCGCTAGGGGCAGCCAGGCCTTAATCCTGACGGCTACGCTTCAACACGGACGAACGCCATGCGATTCTGCGCCCTTCCCGCACTGATGCTCCTCGCCGGGATGGCGCAGGTGGAGGCCGGGTCGCTTCCGGTCGACGAGACCACCTATGTCGAGAACTCCCTGAACCGCGACGGCCGTCTCGTCGTCGAGCATCGGCCCATCGCCCGGACGCCGGGTGGGCGTCAGTCCGGCTCGTCCGCCGAACTCGCCGGCTTCTGCCACGAGGGTGGCATCATCCGCCGCCGGGACGAGTTCGGCCAACCCGTGATTCTGCGTCAGCGCGAAGTCTGCGACAGCGTCGCGCCGCGCACCCTTGCGCCGGGTCAGGTCGATGCCCGTCCGACTTGGCCCGAGGAGCCCGGTTCGCGCCGCCGCGTTCTGCGGGTGAAGGGCTGACGAAAAGGGTCCTGCCTCTCCGTCGTCTCGTGCCGAAGCTGGGTGAGCGTTCGGGAAGTACGTCCTCAGCCGTAACGATGCAGGCTCGATCCATTGCGCTTGAGCCAGCGTTCCGCCTCCTCGACATGCGGGCAGATGGCGCCGACGAGACTCCAGAACCGGGCCGAGTGATTCATCTCCTTCAGGTGCGCCATCTCGTGGGCGACGAGGTAGTCGAGCACCAGCGGCGGGGCCAGGATCAGCCGCCACGAAAAATTAAGGGCACCCTGGGCCGTGCATGAACCCCAGCGGCTGCGGGTGTCGCGTACGGTGATGCGCGTCGGCGCTTGTCCGATGGCTCCCCCATAGCTCTTCACGGCCGCGGTCAGATCCCGGCGCGCTTCCCGTTCGAGGAAATCGCCGATGCGCCGGGCGATGTGCGGTGCCTCGCAGGCAACGGAGATCACGGGATCGTCCGCCGTCGCCTCGACCCGCGTCAGGCCGCCCGTCGACGACCGGTGAACGATGCGATGGGGGATGCCGCGCAGGGGAAGCACCGCGCCATCCACGAAGGCGATTCGCTCCGGCAGCTTGGCCAGCCGCAGGGCGATCCAGCCGCTATGGCTGATCGCGAATTTCTGCGCCACCGCCAGCGAGGTCCGCGCCGGTAGGGTCATCACCACCTCACCGGTGGCGCTCGACACGCGCAGCGTCAAGCGACGCGCCGTCGGTCGACGCCGCAGGGCGATGCGGAAGGTCTCACCCTCGTGGGCGATATCGAGATGGTCCGGGTCCGGCCCGCGCAGCAGCGCCAATCGCATGCGGGCAGCTTAGCGGTGCCGCCGCCGCGCCGCCATCGTCGGGAAGGCGAATTGCTGGGGGCAGGTCGCCTCAGTCCGCCGGTTCCTGGGCGATGGCGGGGCGGGCCTGCATCGCGCGGATGAATTCGGCGATGCGCGGCGCGATCACGGTGCGATAACGGGAGCCGTTGAACACCCCATAATGCCCGACGCCCTTCTGCAGGTGATAGGCTTTTCGTTCGGGCGGCAGGTTCGGCGTGAGATCGAGGGCCGCCTGCGTCTGCCCGACCCCCGAGATGTCGTCGTTCTCGCCCTCGATGGCGAGGATCGCGCAGGTGCGGATCGCCCCGAGGTCGACGCGCGTGCCCGCGTGCATCATCGTGCCCTTCGGCAGGGCGTGATCGACGAAAACGGTCTTGATCGTCTGCAGGTAGAAGTCCGCCGTCAGGTCCATCACCGCGAGGTACTCGTCGTAGAAGTCGCGGTGCTTCTCGGCCGAATCGCCGTCGCCGGTGACGAGGTGGTCGAACATCTCCGCGTGGGCGTCGACGTGACGATCGAGGTTCATCGACATGAAACCGGACAGCTGGAAGAAGCCCGGATAGACGCTGCGCCACGCCCCCGGATACCCAGCCGGCACGGTCGTGATGCAGTTGCGCTCGAACCACTTCGTGCCGCGCTCCTGGGCGAGGCAGTTCACGGCGGTGGGCGAACGCCGCGTGTCGATGGGGCCGCCCATGAGGGTCATGGAAGTCGGCACGGTGGCGTGCCCGCGCGCCTCCATCACCGCGATGGCGGCCAGCACCGGCACCGCCGGCTGGCACACGGCCATGACGTGGAGGTCGGGCCCGAGCATGGTGAACAGGGCGATGAGGTAGTCGATGTAGGTGTCGAGGTCGAAGCGCCCGGCGCTCAGCGGCACCATGCGAGCATCGGCCCAATCGGTGATGAAGACCTGATGGTCCGGCAGCATCGCCTCCACGGTGCCGCGCAGGAGAGTGGCGTAATGCCCGGACATCGGCGCCACGATGAGGAGCTTCGGCTGTGGCTGGCTCGGACCGCGAACAAAACCACGGTCGAAGGTGATGGCCCGGCAGAACGGCCGCTCCCACACCACGCGTTCGCTCACCGGCACGCTGTGGCCCTCGATCCAGGTGCCGGTGAATCCGAAGCCCGGTTTGGCGTAGCGACGCGTCATCCGCTCGAACATCTCGCAGGCCGCCGCGACGCTGCGGGCATAGGGGCCGTACGACAACGGATTGGCTGGGTTCTGAAGGCTGTGCTTGACCATGTCGGCGGCAACCCGCGCCGGCGTGGTCATGATCCGGGCGGTCTCATACCAGTAGTAGGACAGGTTCACGATGGCCTCCCCCTGTTCCGGAACGCAGCGCCTGCCTGATGCATGAAGGTTGGCGCATGGTTCGTGCCGCGCCATTCAGCCCGGGCTTGTCTCCGACTTAGGGCGCAACCTGCGGCGACAAGTCCCGTGCGTGACGTTCCGGCCGCTTTGCCACCTCCGACGCGGGAGAGCGAAGTCCTGTCACGGATCGGCGTGGCGATGCGAACGAAAGCGTCCGCTTCGAACCAGGTGCGGAAGACTTGATTGCCCACGATGGGATGGACGTTGGATCACGCGGCCCTATCGTTCTGATGGACATGATGGACATGAGCACCACCGGCTTCGTGCGCGACGCCCGGCACCTCCGGCTCGATACCTTCGTCCGCCTGCGCTGGCTCGCGATCACCGGCCAGAGCGCGGCCGTGGTCGGCGCCCAGTTCGGCCTTGGGCTGCCACTGCCGTTCGGCTGGTGCTTCCTCGTCATCGCGGCCTCGTCGTGGCTGAATCTCGCCCTGCGTATCCGGTTTCCCGCGAGTTACCGCCTTAGCGACGATTCGGCTGCACTGTTGCTGGCGTTCGACATCATTCAGCTCGCGGCCCTGCTGTTCCTCACGGGTGGCCTGCAGAACCCGTTTTCGCTCCTGTTCCTCGCCCCTGTGCTGATCTCGGCCACAGCCCTGCCGCCCGAGCGGACCCTGGCCCTTGGGCTCCTCGCCATCGGCCTCGCGACCCTGCTGGCCCTCATCCACCGGCCGCTGCCGTGGTTCGCCGATGGCCGCCTCGAACTGCCGTTCCTCTACATTTCCGGGGTATGGACCGCGATTCTCCTCGGTACGGCCTTCACCGGTGTCTACGCCTGGAAGGTCTCCGAGGAGACCCGGCTCCTCGCCCAGGCGCTTGCCGCCACCGAGCTCGTGCTCGCCCGCGAGCAGCACCTTTCGCAGCTCGATGGTCTGGCGGCGGCGGCGGCGCACGAGCTCGGCACACCGCTCGGCACCATCATGGTGGTGACGAAGGAGCTGAGCCGTCAGCTCGCTCCGACGGCGTCGCCGGGCGTACGTGAGGATCTCGCGCTCCTTCGCGATCAGGTCGATCGCTGCCGCAGCATTCTGTCGAAGCTCACATCGCTCGATGGGGATGGGGGGGGCTTCCTCCAGACCGTGAGCCTGAGCCACCTCGTCGAGGAATTGGTGGCGCCCCAGCGCGCCATGGGCATCATCCTCGACGTCACCAGCAGGGGGGAGGGGCAGGAGCCCTCGACCCGGCGCAACCCCGGCGTCCTGTTTGGGCTCGCGAACATCGTCGACAATGCCGTGGATTTCGCCAAGACCCGCGTCATCATCGAGGCGCGCTGGACTTATGAGCAGGTCTGGCTCGAGATGCGCGACGACGGTCCCGGCTTCTCCGGCGAGGTGCTGCTTCGCGCCGGCGAGCCCTACGTGACCACTCGGAGCAACGACCGGGCGAAATCCGGCGCGACCACGGGTGCAGGCCTGGGACTGGGTTTGTTCATCGCCAAAACCCTCATCGAGCGCTCAGGTGCGCAACTCACCTTGTCGAACGCGCCCGATCCCACTGCGACGGGCGCCGTCGTGCGCGTGTCCTGGGCGCGGCACGTGTTCGAGCGCGGCATCGCGGTTGCGCGTCATGCACAGAATGGAGAGCTGGCAACCCCTGATCAGGACCGTTCCGGCGCCTATATAAGTTCCTGAAGACTTACAGGAACGCAGGAGACGCGTCGAATGCAGACGCAGACCGGTACAACGGCGCCTGGCGCCGATATCATGCAACTTGGCGATAACGATCCGCTGGCCGCTTTCACCGATCGTAGCCTGCTCATCGTCGATGACGACAAACCGTTCTCGACCCGCCTCGCCCGCGCCATGGAGATGCGCGGCTACGAGGTCCACGTCGCCGAGAGCGTGGCCGAGGGGGTCTCGATGGTGGATGCGCGGGCGCCGGCCTTCGCGGTCATCGACATGCGTCTCGGAGATGGGAACGGCCTCGACGTCATCGCCCGTCTCAAGGAGCGTCGCCCGGAGGCCCGCGGCGTGATTCTTACGGGCTACGGCAACATCGCCACGGCGGTCACGGCGGTGAAGCTCGGCGCGTTCGACTATCTCGCCAAGCCCGCGGATGCCGACGAGATCCACGGCACCCTCATGGCCCAGCCGGGCGAGCGGGCCGATCCGCCGGAGAACCCGATGTCGGCCGACCGGGTGCGCTGGGAGCACATCCAGCGGGTCTACGAGCTGTGCAGCCGCAACGTCTCGGAAACGGCGCGTCGCCTCAACATGCATCGCCGCACCCTGCAGCGCATCCTGGCCAAACGCGCGCCGCGCTGACGACGGGAAGGGGCGAAGTTGCGTGGTCCGACCAGATCGCGCTACTTCCCTCGACCGCCCGCGCAACGGGATCGCGCGGTGACGGAACGACAATCGGGATGCCACGCCAGTGAACACGCGCAACCTCATCACGATCGTCAGCATGATGGTGCTAGTGGGCACGGAAGTCTTCGCCGTCGCCATTGCGGCCGGATGGGCGCTGGCCGGCATCTTCGAACTCGGCGACACCGTCGGCCACGTGCTGATGGCCGTCTTCAGCCTCTTCGCCGCTTGGGTGATGTTGCAGCTCTGGCGTCGGGCCATCAGCATCGAACCCCTGCGCGCCGCCCCCGCCGTACAGCGCCGCTAGACGAGCAGGGTCCCTCCGCGTTGCCAGGGCGGCGTTTCCCGATTATCGCGGGGGCGCCCCGCCACGCGCAGCCGAGTTCGACCCCATGAAAGCACGCATCATCGTCACCCTGAAGACCGGCGTGCTCGATCCGCAGGGCAAGGCGATCGAGGCGGCGCTGACGTCGTTCGGCCTGTCCGGCGTCGACGGTGTGCGCCAGGGCAAGGTCTTCGACGTCGAACTCGTGGGCGACGACCGCGCCGCAGCCGAGGCCACCCTCAAGGCCGCCTGCGAGAAGCTCCTGGCCAATACCGTGGTCGAGAACTACGCGATCGAGATCGCCTGATGCGCGCCGCCGTCATCGTCTTTCCGGGCTCCAACCGTGACGCGGATGTCGCCCGTGCCCTGACTCAGGCCGGGGCCGAAGTGGTCAAGGTCTGGCATGCCGACACCGAACTGCCGGCGGGCACCGACCTCGCCGTCCTGCCGGGCGGCTTTTCCTACGGCGACTACCTGCGCTGCGGCGCCATCGCGGGCCGCGCGGCGGCCATGGATGCCGTGCGCGCGCACGCGGCGCGCGGCGGCTTGGTGCTGGGCATCTGCAACGGCTTCCAGATTCTGTGCGAGTCGGGTCTGCTGCCCGGCGTCCTCATGCGCAACGTCGACCGGCGCTTCATCTGCCACCGGCAGCTCCTGCGCGTCGAGCGCGCCGATACCCGCTTCACCACGGCCTACACCAAGGATCAGGTCATCGACGTGTGTGTGGCGCACGGCGAGGGCAACTACTTCGCCGATCCCGACACCATCGTGCGCCTCGAAGGCGATGGCCGCGTGGCGTTCCGCTACTGCGACGCGTCGGGCGCGCTGACGGTGGATGCCAATCGCAACGGCTCGCTTAATTCCATCGCGGGCATTTATTCCGAGAAGCTCAACGTACTCGGGCTGATGCCGCACCCGGAGAACTTCGTCGAAGATCTCGTCGGTGGCACGGACGGGCGCGGCCTGTTCGCGAGCTTGGCTGCATAGGGCCTTCGACCCTCCCTCTGTGTCGGGGAGGGCGGTCGCGGAGCGGGAGGTCGAGGGAGACGACCTCCGCGCAGCTAATGCATTTCCTCTTGCAGGACCGCGCGTCTTACGGACCTAGTGCCCGTCGAACTCCATCAGCGTCCGCACTGGGACGTCGAGATCCCGCAGTTTCTGCGCGCCACCAATCTCGGGTAGATCGATGACGAAGCAGGCGGCCACGACCTCGGCACCGATCTGACGAAGCAGGTTCACCGCCGCGCAGGCCGTCCCGCCGGTGGCGATGAGATCGTCCACCAGAAGCACCCGGTCGCCCGGCTTGATCGCATCGACGTGGATTTCCATTTCGTCGGTGCCGTATTCGAGGGCATAGGCGATCGACACGGTCTTGTGGGGCAGCTTGCCTTTCTTGCGGATCGGTACGAAGCCCGACGAAAGCTGGTGCGCCACTGCGCCACCAAGGATGAACCCGCGCGCCTCGATGCCGGCGACCTGATCGATCCGGCCGCCCGCGAACGGATGCACGAGGGCATCGACCGCCCGACGGAAGGCACGCGGATCGCTCAATAGCGTGGTGATGTCGCGAAACACGATACCGGGCTTCGGGTAGTCCGGAATCGAGCGGATCGACTCTTTCAGCGCGATATGGCGGCGGGAATCCATGGCGGCGGCCTTCGTCGAGTTCGATGATGAGTGGGCGTGGGTTTCAGGCGTTGGCGCGGCGCAGGAGCTTCACGAGATCCCCATGCAGGTTCTCGTTGCCGGCGGCCACCGAACGCGCGGCGAGGGGCTCGGCGCCGCCATCGGCGCTGGAGACGAAGCCGCCGGCCTCGCGCACCAGGATGATGCCGGCCGCGATGTCCCAGGTCTGCAGGTCGCGCTCCCAGTACAGGTCCGAGCGGCCGCAGGCGACGTAGGCGAGATCGAGAGCCGCCGAGCCGAACCGGCGGATGCCCCCGCTCACGGCCATCACGGCCGCCACCTCGCGCAGGAGCTTCGGATGATCGCCGCGCCCAAGGTAGGGTGAGCCGTAGGCCACGAGGGCGTCGGCCATGTCGACACGGCCTGAGACGCGCAGCCGGCGGTTGTTGAGGTAGGCGCCCTTGCCGCGTTCGGCCACGAACAACTCGTCCTTGGCTGGATCGTAGATCACGCCGGCGACGATCTGGCCCTCGCGCTCCAAGCCCACGGAAATCGCGAAATGCGGGATGCCGTGCAGGAAGTTGGTGGTGCCGTCGAGGGGGTCGACGTGCCAGGTGTGGCTCTTGTCGGCGCCCTCGACGATGCCGGATTCCTCGAGCACGAGGCCGTAGCCGGGCCGGGCCTTCATCAGAGCGTCGCGCAGGACTTCCTCAGCCTTGCGATCGGCCGCCGAGACGAAATTGCCCGGTCCCTTGCGCGAGACTTGAAGGTTCTCGATCTCGCCGTAGTCGCGCTTGAGGCCGCGGGCGGCCTTGCGGACGGCATCGACCATGACGGTCATGAGGGGTGAGCTGATCATCGCTTGAAGGGTCCGGGTCGATTCAAAGAGCGTCGGAGACGCGAGAGGTCTGAGGGGGGCCATAGCACGTTTGGCGCCGGCCTCATCCCCGTCGGAGCACGGGCGGGATGCGCCTATTTCACGTTGGCGCGTTCGGACGCCATCTGCTCGGCCCGGGTACGCTCCTCGGGGCTGAGTCCCGTCAGGGTCTGGTCGAGCCATGCGTCGGAGAGCCCCTGCGCCGCGGCGGCCAGGTTCCAGGCCGCTGCCTCCACGAGGTTCTTCGGTACGCCGCGACCGTTGGCGTAGAGGCGTGCGATCCGGTTCTGCGCGATGGCGTTGCCGCGCGAGGCGGCATGGAGGAAGTAGCGGGCGGCGCGGCCCTCGTCCTTGGCGATGCCGGTTCCGTTAAACAGCAGGATGGCGAACTCGACCTCGCCGGCGAGATCGCCGTTGTCGGCCGCCCGGCGGAACAGTTCGGCTGCCTGCGCCGGGTCTTTCGCGACCCCGCGGCCCTGAAGATAAAGGACGCCGAGGCCGTGCTGGGCGGCGCTGATCTCGCCGTTGGCCGCCTTGCGGAACAGGGTCGCGGCCTTGGCTTGATCGGCCTCCGTGCCCGAGCCGAGCAGGATCAGCGCCAGATTGTAAGAGGCGGTGGCGTCACCCTTGTCCGAAGCCTGTTCGAGCCAGCGCCGACCGGCCTTCAGGTCCTTGGGGCCGCCGCGTCCATCGATGGACATGAGACCGAGCGACGCCATGGCGTGGACATCGCCCTGGGCCGCGGCCAGACGGTACCACTCGGCGGCCTTCACCGGGTCCTGCTTGATGCCCAGGCCCTGGTTGTTGAGTTCGCCGAGCAGCGTCATCGCCGCCGCGTCCCTGGAATTAGCCGAGAGCCGCTTCGTCGCCTCGCGGAGGGCGGTGGTGTACTGGCCGCGCTGATAGGCACCGAACGCGACATCGGTTTCCTTGTTCGACGTCGGCGGGTTCGCACCCATCACGCCGGGCGTGTAGGGCGTCGGCAATTCCTTCAGCGGCGCTGTGAAGACTTCCTTTGACGCCGGCTTCGGGACCGGTGCCTGCGCGTTCGCCCCCGGGACGATGGGCATCACCGGCTGGGGCGACTGTGCCAGCGCGCTTCCGGGGCCGGCCAACGCCAGGACCGACGCAAGCAAACGGGCGGCACTACTCATGGAGCCGACCCCGCGGCGTTCACCATCGCCTGGATCGCGGCCACGTCCGCGTCGTTGCCCATCCACAGGGCGCTTTCGAGTCCGAGGAATTCCGCGCCCGTCGCGGCGAGGGCCGCCACCTCCTCGACTTCGTGGGCGACGGCGATGCAGGGCGTTTCGAAGATCTCCGTCCACCACGTCGTCCGGTCGAGGATCGTGGCCGCTTCTGGCGCGATCCCGTCGGCGTACAGGCCGCCGAACATCACGTAGTCGACGCCGGCCTCTCCGGCCTCCATGGCCGCGTGTTTCTGCTCGTGGCCACCAGCCCCGAGGATGCGCCCGTCGTCGAGGCGTCCGCGCAGGTCCGCCAGGATCCCATCCTTCGGCTTGTCGAGATGGACTCCATCGGCGCCGCCACGCGCCGAGACGCTCACCAGATCGCCCGGGAAACCGGTGCAGGCCAAGACCAAGGCCGCACCCGTGCCCTGCGCCGCGGGGGCGAGACGCTTGACGAGGTTGACGAGGCTACGCTCATCGGCGGGAGCGAGGCGCAGGATCACGGCCGCGACGTCGCTGGCGGCGCACGCGGCTGTCAGGGCTGCCGCGAGGACGTCGGCGTCACCCGCCTCGATACGGTGCGGGGTGAGGAGGGCGAGGCGGGTACGGGGCTCGGCCATAGGGGTCCTTCAGGAAGCGTCGGGCGCTCAGCGTGCCGCGCCGATCTTCGGATCGAGGGAGCCGTCCGCGTAGCGCTTGGCCATGTTGGCGACGGAGATCGGGCGAATCTTCGAGCCCTGACCGGCGGTGCCGAACTCTTCGAAGCGCTGGCGGCAGAGCTTCGTCATCGCCTCCATGGCCGGCTTGAGGTACTTGCGCGGGTCGAACTCGGCCTTGTTCTCGGCCAGGATTTTCCGGATCTGACCGGTCATCGCCATGCGGTTGTCGGTGTCGATGTTGATCTTGCGCACGCCGTGCTTGATGCCGCGCTGGATCTCCTCGACGGGCACGCCCCAGGTCGGCTTCATCTGGCCGCCGTACTGGTTGATGATGTCCTGCAGGTCCTGCGGCACCGAGGAGGAGCCGTGCATCACCAAGTGTGTGGTGGGCAGGCGCCGATGGATCTCCTCGATCACGTTCATGGCGAGCACGTCGCCGTCGGGCTGCCTCGTGAACTTGTAGGCGCCGTGCGAGGTGCCCATGGCGACGGCGAGGGCGTCGACCTTGGTGGCCTCGACGAACTTAACGGCCTCGTCCGGGTCGGTGAGAAGCTGGTCGTGGCTCAGCACGCCTTCGGCGCCGTGTCCGTCCTCGGCCTCGCCCTCGCCGCTCTCCAGGGAGCCGAGCACGCCGAGTTCGCCCTCGACCGAGACGCCGGCCCAATGGGCCATCCTGGTGACGTTGCGGGTGATCTCGACATTGTAGGCATAGTCGGCCGGAGTCTTTCCGTCGGCCTTGAGGGACCCATCCATCATCACCGAGGTGAAGCCGTACTGGATCGCCGTGGCGCAGGTGGCCTCGTCGCTGCCGTGGTCGAGGTGCATGCAGACGGGGATGTGCGGATAGACCTCGACTAGACCGTCGATGAGCTTGGCGAGCACGATGTCGTTGGCGTAGGCGCGCGCCCCCTTGCTTGCCTGGAGGATGACCGGCGAATCGGTGGCGTCCGCCGCCGCCATGATGGCGAGACCCTGCTCCATGTTGTTCAGGTTGAACGCCGGCACGCCGTACTCGTACTCGGCGGCATGGTCGAGGAGCTGCCTCAGGGTGATGCGGGCCATGGGTTTCTCCTCGATTTCGACCGCCGTCGGGGCAGTTCGCTCAGACGCGCCGGATAGCGCCTTCCTTCAGAATTCGTCGTCTTCTCAAGCCAGAACGGCGCGACTGCAACCGTAATCGGCCTTGTCGATCGTTTCGCCGGGATAAAGCCGGTCGGAACCGTCACGACCACGTGGGCGGACGCTCAAGCTCTGATGCGCAGGGCCTCGACGCCGGGCAATTCCTTGCCTTCCAGCCATTCGAGAAAGGCGCCACCAGCCGTCGAGACGTACGAGAAGGTCTCGCCCACGCCCGCGTGGTTCAGGGCCGCCACGGTGTCGCCGCCGCCCGCCACGGAGACCAGCTTGCCGGCCGTGGTCCGCTCCGCCGCGTGACGGGCCGCCGCCACGGTGGCGGCGTCGAAGGGGGACAACTCGAAAGCGCCGAGCGGGCCGTTCCAAACCAGGGTCGCGGCGGTGTCGATGGCCGCGTTGATCTCGGCGACCGTTCTGGGGCCGGCGTCGAGGATCATGCCCGCCTCGGGCACCGAATCGACGGCGACGGTCTCGTGCGCCGCGTTGGCCCTGAACTCGCTGGCCACGACGGCATCCACCGGCAGGACGATGCGGCAGTTCGCAGCCTTGGCGGCCTCGACGATGCGAAGGGCGGTCTCGGCGAGATCCTTTTCGCAGAGGGACTTGCCGACCCCGAGGCCTTGCGCGTGCAGGAAGGTGTTGGCCATGCCGCCGCCGATGACCAGCATGTCGACCTTGGCGACGAGATTCTGAAGCAGGTCGATCTTCGACGACACCTTGGCACCGCCCACGAGGGCGATGACCGGCCGGGTCGGCGCTTCGAGACCCTTGGTCAGGGCATCGAGTTCCGCCTGCATCAGGCGCCCGGCATAAGCCGGCAGAACGTGGGCGAGCCCCTCCGTCGAGGCGTGGGCGCGGTGCGCCGCCGAGAACGCCTCGTTGACGTAGAGGTCGCCGTTGGCCGCGAGTTCGGCAACGAAGGCCGGATCGTTCTGCTCTTCGCCGGCATGGAAGCGGGTGTTCTCGAGGAGAAGCACCTGGCCGTCCTTCAGGGCACCGACGGCCTCGGCGGCGGCGGGGCCGACGCAATCTTCGGCGAAAGCCACCGGCCGGCCGAGGTGCGCGGCGATGGTCGCGACCACGGGCTTCAGGGATTCGCTCGCAACCGGCTTGCCCTTGGGACGGCCGAAATGCGCCAGCAGCACCACGCGCCCGCCCTTGTCGACGATCTCCCGGATCGTCGGGACGATGCGCTCGATCCGGGTCGCATCGGTGACGCGACCGTTATCCATAGGCACATTGACGTCCACGCGAAGGAGAACGCGCTTGCCGTTCAGGGCGCCGGCATCGTCGAGGGTACGGAAAGCGGTCATCGGGGCCTTGGTCTCGGAAAGTACCGGCGTCCCGCGAGTAGGTCTTGGTCTCGCGGGCAGGAATTGGGCGGCGATTCGAGGGTCAGCGCGGCGGAATGAGTGCGTCGAGGTGGAAGCGCTGGGCGGCGATGGTGAGCGCTACGGTCAGCACCGCCGTGATGATCGCCGTCAACACCAGGGCGCCGGAACCCGGCAGACCCCGGGTTCGGTCGCCGATGGCGCGGACTTCGCTGCGCAGGGCGGCGAGATCGGTCTGTCGGGCGGCCTCGTTCATGCGCGCGGCAGCGCCTTCGATCTTTTCCTCGACACGCGACAGCAGCGCCTCCGAGCGAGCATACTTGTCCTCGATACGGGCGCACTTGTCCTCGATACGGGCAAGCTGATCGCCACCCGGAGCCGCGGTTGGAGACAGCGTCTCGGCCTTGCCCACGACGACCGGCGTGGACGCCTGGGGCTGGGGCGGGGCTACCGACGGCCCGGCCGGAGGTGTGCCTGGGATGAAGTCGCGTCCGGTGGGGGAGGTCTCTGTCATCTCGGGCACACCATCGTGTTTCTTCAAGGAGCGGACGATCCGTCAGTCCGCACGGATCAGAGCAGCTTGCCCATGGCCACGGCCGTGTCGGCCATGCGATTCGAGAAGCCCCACTCGTTGTCGTACCAAGCGAGAATCCGTACGAAGGTGCCGTCCATCACCTTCGTCTGGTCGAGGTGGAAGGTCGACGAGTGGGGATCGTGGTTGAAGTCGATGGAGACGTTGGGCTGGTCCGTGTAGGCGAGCACGCCCTTGAGCGGGCCGTCCGCCGCGGCCCGGATGGCGCCGTTGATCTCGTCCACGGTGGTGGCGCGCTTGGCGGTGAACACGAGGTCCACGGCCGAAACGTTCGGGGTCGGCACGCGGATCGAAGTTCCGTCGAGCTTGCCCTTCAGCTCCGGCAGCACGAGGCCGACGGCCTTGGCCGCGCCCGTGGAGGTCGGGATCATCGACAGGGCGGCGGCACGGGCCCGGTAGAGGTCCTTGTGCATCTGATCGAGGGACGGCTGATCGTTGGTGTAGGAATGGATCGTGGTCATGAAGCCGCGCTCGATCCCGATGAGATCGTTCAGCACTTTGGCCACCGGCACGAGACAGTTGGTGGTGCACGAAGCGTTGGAGATCACGAGGTGATCGGCGGTGAGCGCCTGGTGGTTGATGCCGTAGACGACCGTGAGGTCGGCGCCATCTGCGGGAGCCGAGACGATGACGCGCTTGGCGCCCGCATCGAGGTGAGCCTTCGCCTTGTCCTTCGAAGTGAAGATGCCCGTGCATTCGAGGGCGATGTCCACGCCGAGTTCGCGGTGCGGCAGCTCAGCAGGATTCCGCACGGCGGTGACCCGGATGCGGTTGCCGTCGACGACGATGAACTCGCCATCCACCTCGACCTTGGCGTTGAAGCGGCCATGGATCGAATCGAAGCGCAGGAGGTGGGCGTTGGTCTCGACGGGGCCGAGATCGTTGATGGCCACCACCTCGATGTCCTTGCGACCGGCCTCGTGGATGGCGCGTAGAACGTTGCGACCGATACGTCCGAACCCGTTGATGGCTACCTTCACCGACACGGCGTGAACCCTTCCGTTAAACGGACACCGACCCTGCGGCGCCCTCCAGCATGGAGATCGAAGCGGCCGGCCCGAAGGACAAGCCCCGATTTATCGCTCGCTCTGTGCGAATCTAGTTTGAACGCACGATGAATTGCGACCGCCATCCGGCCATTCGGGATCATCCGGGAACCGGACGATGCGCGCGAGGGGCCTGAACTTGTCACGGAATGCTGTATCCGGTTTGGCGGGCGGCCGGTCTCTACCATGCTCGATCTGCCCGGCAAAGGTCGGTCGGGCCTTGCGGGCATTGCGCGCACAGGCATGGGAGCCTGTTTGTCATTCGACTCCATTCCCGCGCCGGATGCTAGCTGTGCCGCGCGGCGCACGTCATGGTATCGGGGCGTGTCGCATGTGGATGCAGACCGGTGCGGAGCTTTGGGAGACGCGTTTCGTGAGTGAGGCCATCGACGACGCCCTGTCGCGGCTCGAAGTTGCCCTGACCCGCCTGGAGGCGGCCGTGGGGCAGCGGTTCGAGGCCGAGCGCGATCCCAGCGACCTCGAAACCGAACTCGCCATCATGGGAGAAGACCGCGCTCGCCTGGGCGCGGAGCTCGATGCCGCCAGCGCCCGTCTCGCCGCGGTGGAGGCCGCCTCCGACGACGTCGGGCATCGCCTCGGCCGGGCCATCGCCGCCGTCGAGGGCGTACTGGTCCCATCCTCCCCCGCGCGCTAGCCTGGATTCGATGCCCCAGATCAACGTCACCATCGATGGCAAGAATTACCGTATGGCCTGCGCCGAGGGCGAGGAGCCGCATCTCACCGCCCTCGCGACGGAGCTCGACGGGCGCATCACCGGTTTGCGGGCGTCGTTCGGCGAGATCGGCGACATGCGCCTGCACGTCATGGCGGCGCTATTGCAAGCCGATGAGCTCGACGAGACGCGGCGTCGGCTCGCCGCCTTGGAGGCCGAGACCACCGGCCTGCGCGCCCAGGTAGAGACCGCCGATGCGACCCGTGCCGCGGAGGAGACCCGCATCGCCGCCGGCCTCGGCCGTTGCGCCGAGCGGATCGAGCATTTGGCAAAGACGCTTTCGGCTGGTTGACGCCACCATGCCCCTGGCGCCAGCCATTGGCCGACGCTACATAGGTTCTGCGGGGCTGCCGCGTTCGTCAGGAGAACTTTCCCCGGGGCCTTATCGACTCCCCAGGGAGCTGTCCCTGGCCCTGTCCCTGGACTCGGCCAACACGGCGCCCACCTACACTGTAGGTTTCCCGGGATCGACACTCCAACGGCTCATGTGGCTCCGCACTCTCACTCGCACGCTTCCTTGAAAGCGTCCCTTCGCCAAGCGGCCCTCGGGCGGCGCGATGCCCTCGATCCTGAGGTGCGGCGTGCCGGTGCCCGGGCGATTGCCGATGCCGTGATGCGCATCGATGGCCTTGCCGAAGCCCCCATCGTCGGAGGTTTTTGGCCGATCCGCAGCGAGGTCGATCCCCGACCGCTCATGGAGCGCCTGTTCGCGCGCGGCCAGCGGGTCGCTCTGCCGAAAGTGACACCCGACGGCCTCGTCTTCCGTGAATGGCGCGCCGGTGACGCCCTGGTGCGTGGCGGCTTCGGCCTGAGCGAACCGGACGACAGCCTGCCGCCCCTCGATCCCACCGTGCTCATCGTGCCGCTTGCCGCCTATGACACGCGCGGGCACCGAATCGGCTACGGGCGCGGCTATTACGATCAGGCCATCGCGCGCCTCGGGCGAAACGGACCGGTGCTGACCATCGGGATCGCGTTTTCCGTGCAGGCGGTGGACGAGGTCCCTGCCGAATCGCACGATCAGCCCCTCGATCATCTCATCACCGAAGCGGGCCCGGTCCCGCTGAAACGAGCCTGACGAACAAGCGATGCGTCTTCTCTTCCTCGGCGACGTGGTCGGCCGGCCCGGCCGCCACGTGATCACCGACCGCCTGCCGAAACTCCGGGAACGCTGGCGTCTCGATTGCGTCGTGATCAACGGCGAGAACGCCGCAGGGGGCTTCGGCCTCACCGAGGCCATCTGCGACGAGTTGCTCCAGGCCGGTGCCGATGCCGTGACCCTCGGCAATCATTCGTTCGATCAGCGCGAGGCCCTCGTCTTCATCGCCCGGCAGTCGCGCCTCGTGCGCCCGGCGAACTACCCGCCCGGCACGCCGGGGCGCGGTGCCACCGTGGTCGAGACGGCCAAGGGCGCCCGGGTCCTCGTCCTCAACGTCATGGGCCGCATCTATATGGACGCCCTCGACGATCCGTTCGCGGCGGCCGAGCGCGAACTTACCGCTTGTCCGCTTGGTGAGGTCGCCGATGCGGTCATCGTCGATGTCCACGCCGAGGCGACGAGCGAGAAGCAGGCCTTCGGGTATTTCCTCGACGGCCGTGCCAGCCTGGTGGTCGGCACTCACACCCATACCCCGACGTCCGACCACCGCATCCTGCCCGGTGGCACCGCCTACCTCTCGGACGCGGGCATGTGCGGCGACTACGATTCGATCCTCGGCATGCAGAAGGACGAACCTCTGCGCCGCTTCCTCCAAAAGACGCCGGGCGCGCGCTTGGAGGCTGCGCACGGGGAGGGGACCCTGTGCGGCATCGCGGTGGAGACGGACGACCGCACCGGCCTCGCCACGGGCGTCTGGCCCGTGCGCCTCGGGCCGCACCTCGAGGAAACCTGGCCGCGCGGCTGGGATTAGCTCGCCAACGGGGGATGTTCACCGCAGGCGGGTTGATCGACGCTCGACCTACAGCCAATGTGCGGCCGGGATTGGCCCAGTGTCCGCTCGGTCGAGCAGGCACTTAAGTCTTTGCGTGAAGAGTGTCCGAGCCGATGGCGACCCCTCCCGCGACCGCGACGCTCGCCAAGCCCGGCATCTACCTCGTGCGGATGTTGGTGTTCCTCGCCCTCGTGGGCTTTCTCGCTTTCGTTCTGTTCCGGCAGATCACCCCGGCCTTCCTCGCCAATCCGGGCCTGAACGGCCTGATCCTCGGCGTTCTGTTCATCGCCGTCCTGCTCGCCTTCGGGCAGGTGATCCGGCTCTATCGCGAGGTCGCCTACGTCAACGTCGTGGCGGCCGGCGAAACGCCCACGAAGGCGCCGTCTTTGCTGGCGCCGCTTGCGTCCGCGCTGGCCGCCCGACGGGACGGGATCACGCTGCCCGGCACCCGCGCCTTCCTCGATACCGTGGCGGCGCGCCTCGACGAGGGCCGCGAGATCCTGCGCTACGTCGCCGGGCTCCTCATCCTGCTGGGCCTGCTTGGAACATTCTGGGGCCTCATCGACACGCTCAGCGCCGTGGGCTCTGTCATCAAGACCATGCGCGGCGGCGGCGAGGCGGCGGCGATGTTCGACGAGCTCAAGAATGGGCTCGCCGTGCCGCTGTCGGGCATCGGCCTCGCCTTCTCCGCCTCCCTGTTCGGCCTCGCGAGCTCCCTCGTCACCGGGTTCCTGGATCTTCAGGCGGGACAGGCGCATGCCCGTTTCCACAACGAACTGGAGGATTGGCTCGTTTCCGGCGAGACCGTGGCGGTCGCGCCGACGAAAGCCCAGGAGCCGGCCTCCGCCCGTGAACTGCAGGAAGCGGTAGACCGCCTCACGGCTGTCATCGCCGAGGGCGCCAACGGCCGGGTGGCGACACAGGCGATGACCAACCTCGCCGAAGGCATCCAGGGCCTCGTTCAGCACATGCGGGCCGAGCAGCAGATGATCCGCGACTGGGTCGAGGCGCAGGCCACCCGCGAGCGCGAACTGAAGCAGGTTCTCGACCGCCTCGGCCGCGAGCGCAGCTGAGATGGCCTCGCTCCGCACACGGCGCGACCGGTCCCTCAACGTCTGGCCGGGCTACGTCGATGCCCTCGCGACCCTGCTGCTCGCCGTCGTCTTCCTGCTGACCATCTTCGTCGTCGGCCAATTCTTCCTGTCGCAGGAGATCACCGGCCGCGATTCGGTGCTGACCCGCCTCAACCGCCAGATCGCCGACCTCACGGATCTCCTCGCCCTGGAACGCTCGACCCGCAAGGCGCAGGAGGCCACCGCCTCTTCGCTGCGCAATACGTTGCTCGGCGCCGAGGCCGAGCGGGATCGCTTCCGGCTCCAGGCCGAATCGGGCCAGGGCGCCGGCGCCAGGCAGGGCGACGTCGACCGGCAACTCGCTGCCGAGCGGGCGGGCTCGGCCCGCGCTGCCACCCAGATCGATCTGCTGAACGAACAGATCGCGGCGATGCGCCGGCAGCTCGCCGCCTTGGAGGATGCCCTCGCGGCCTCCGAGAATCGCGATAAGGAGAGCCAAGCCCGCATCGCCGATCTCGGCAGTCGCCTCAACGTGGCCCTCGCTCAGAAAGTGCAGGAACTCGCTCGCTACCGATCGGATTTCTTTGGCCGTCTGCGCCAGATCCTCGGCACACGCACGGATATCCGCGTCGTCGGCGACCGCTTCGTTCTGCAATCCGAGGTTCTGTTCCCGGCCGGATCCGCCACACTGAAGCCCGAGGCGGGACCGGAACTCGACCGCATCGCCGGCGCGATTCTGGAACTTTCCCGGCAGATCCCCGCCGATATCCCGTGGGTGCTGCGGGTCGACGGACACACGGACGCCCGGCCCATCGCCAGCGCCCAGTTCCCGTCGAACTGGTCCCTCTCGGCGGCCCGCGCCATCGCGGTGGTGCAGGCCATGGCGGCCAAGGGCGTCCCGCCCCAGCACCTCCTCGCCGGTGCCTTCGGCGAGTTCCAGCCCCTCGATTCGGGAACGACCGAGGAGGCCTACGGGCGCAACCGCCGAATCGAGATGAAACTCACGGAGCGGTAGTTTGCTCAACCTGTCCGGTGAGCACGTCCGGGTAGGCAAACAGGCCCGGTACGCCGCCCGTCATCACGAACAGCACGTTCGCTCCCGATGGGTAAAGGCCTCCGCGAACGTCGTGGAGGAGACCGGCGAACGCCTTGCCGCTGTAGACGGGGTCGAGGAGCAGGCCTTCCGTGCGGGCCAGGAGCCGGACCGCTTCCAGCATGCCGGCCGTGGGGATACCGTAGCCCGGCCCGCGATGCGCGCCGTCGATGACGATGTCGTCGGATGTCAACGTCAGGCCGGGCGCCAGAATTGCCAAAGTCGCGTTGGCCTTGTCGAGGGTGATCGCCCCGGCTCGCTCACCCGTTTCCAGCACCGCGTAGGACTTGGCGAGACGCGGGTCGTGCCCGTCCGCCCGTAGGCCGGCGGCGAGGCCTGCGTGGGTGCCGCAGCTGCCGTTGGGAACGATGATCTGGTTCAGTGACAGGCCCATTGCGTCCGCCTGGGCGAAAATTTCACCGGCACAGGCCGCGTAACCCAGGCAGCCGACGGGACTGGAGCCGCCCGAGGGGAAGACATAGACGCGGCGCCCCGCTGCACGGAGCTCATCGGCGCGCCGTTCCGCCAACTCCAGGGCATCG
Organism: Methylobacterium sp. Leaf112; assembly: GCF_001423295.1. Lineage (GTDB taxonomy): Bacteria > Pseudomonadota > Alphaproteobacteria > Rhizobiales > Beijerinckiaceae > Methylobacterium. Next base: position 202,725 of record NZ_LMNG01000033.1, read on the forward strand.
CCTCCGGCGGCGAGCTCGTGCACCGTCGCGCCGAACAAGTCGTCGAGGAGGCGGTTACCATTGTGCGCATAGGCGTCGTTCGTGCGCGGTACGCTCCGGGTCAGGAACAGGTCGCAGGCGAAACCCGCCCGGGCCGCCGCGGCTGCCGTGAGGCGGGCGTGGTTCGACTGAATCGCCCCGACGGTGATCACCGTGTCGGCGCCCTCGGCCCGGGCCGCGCCGAGAAGGTATTCCAGCTTGCGCAGCTTGTTGCCGCCGAGCCCGAACCGCGCGAGGTCGTCGCGCTTCACCCAAAGGCGCACCCCGGCGAGACCATCGCCGAGATGGCGGGCGAGCCCGTCCAGTGGCTCGATGGGGCTCGGCAGGTCGAGGAGCGGCAGACGGGGGAACCGCGACAGGTCCATGGCGAGTCCTACTCGGCTGGCAGCGCTTCGCGGCGCGGCTCGCGGCTGCGGGCGGTATCCTCGAAGGCGTCGGTGAACTGGAGGGCGGCGAGTTGGGCGTAGAGCGCACCGCGCGCGAGCAGGGTCTCGTGGGTGCCCGACTCGACGATTCTTCCGCCGTCGAGGACGAGGATGCGGTCCGCTGCCCGGATGGTGGCGAGGCGGTGCGCGATGACGAGGGTGGTACGCCCGCGCATCAGGGTGTCCAGTGCGGTCTGCACGGCCCGCTCGCTCTCGGCGTCCAATGCCGAAGTCGCCTCGTCCAAGAGCAGGATCGGAGCATCCTTGAGAATGGCCCGGGCAATGGCGACGCGCTGGCGCTGGCCGCCCGAGAGGGTGACGCCGCGCTCGCCGACCGTGGTGGCGTAGCCCTGGGGCAGGGCGCGGATGAACCCGTCGGCATGGGCGAGTTCGGCGGCGCGCTGGACTTGCGCTTCCGTCGCGTCCGGACGGCCGTAGCGAATGTTCTCCAGGACCGAGCCTGAGAACACGGTCGGGTCCTGGGGGACAAGGGACAGGCGTTCGCGTAGGGCATCCGGGTCGGTGCGGGTGATGTCAATGCCGTCGACGCGGATCGTGCCGCTCTGGGGGTCGTAGAACCGCAGGAGCAGTTGCAGCACCGTGGTCTTGCCGGCCCCCGAGGGCCCCACGAGGGCGACGCGTTCGCCGGGGGCGATGGTAAAGCTGATTCCGTCGAGCGACGGATGCTCGGGTCGGGTCGGGTAGAGGAAGCGGACGGCCTCGAAGGCGACCTCGCCGCGCGGCGGGGTCGGAAGGGCGACGGGGTCCGCCGGCGCTTCGATGGCCGGCTTGGCCGCCAGGATTTCGCCGAGGCGCTCCGCAGCACCGGCCGCCTGGGCGAGTTCACCGTAGACTTCCGACAGTTGGCCCAAAGCGCTCGCGCCGAACACCGCGTAGAGCACGAACTGCGAGAGTTGGCCCGCCGTCATGGTGCCCGCGAGGACGCCTTGCGCGCCGTACCACATCACCCCGACGACGCTCGCCGAGATGAGGAAGATGGCGACCCCCGTGAGAAGCGCGCGGGCCTGAATCGAACTGCGGGCCGCGCCGTATGCGTTCTCCGAAGCTTCGGCGAAGCGTGCGGCTGCGGAGCGACCCATGCCGAAGGCCTGCATGGTCCGGATCGCGCTCACCGCCTCGGAGGCGTAGGCCGAGGCATCGGCGAGCCGGTCCTGCGCAGCGCGCGAGCGACGACGCACGCCGCGTCCCGACAGGATCAGCGGGAACACGATGAGGGGGATCGCCACGAGAACGAGGATCGAGAGCTTCGGGCTTGTGATCACCATCATGGCGATGGCGCCGGTGAACAGGAACGCGTTGCGCAGCAGGATGGAGATGCTGACGCCGAACACCGCCTTCACCTGCGTGGCATCGGCGGTGAGCCGTGAGATGATCTCACCCGAGAGAGACCGGTCGAAGAAGGCCGGATCGAGTTCGGTGAGGCGGCGGAACACGGCGCTTCGCAGATCTGCGACGACACGCTCGCCCAGCGTGACCACGGTGTAGTACCGGGCGGCGCTCGACATCGCCAAAACGGCGACGACGCCGATGAGCCCGCCGAAATAAGCGTTGATGACGCTCTGACCTTCCGGCGAGAACCCGTGATCGATGACCCCGCGCAGCGCCAGGGGAACCACCAGGGTCGCCAGCGAGGCCATCAGCAGGGACAGGAACGCGGCGAGGATGCGCCCGCGATAGACGGCCGCGAACGGGACCAGCGGACGCAGGGAGCCGAGGGGCGCCCTGGGCCGTCCCTCGGCGGATGCCTTCTTCTTCGAACCGCGTGCCATCATGCCTCGTCGGTGTTGGGGACGCCGGTTGTCTGGACGTCGCTGCTCTGGACTTGGAATTCGACGGACCCGCGATTGCCCGGGACGGCGCGCTTGTCCAGCGGCGACGCCTGGGGTATAGGCGCGCCTTCATCCGATTGCGCGTGATCTATGGCCGCGGGCCGCCAGACGAGCCGGTCGGCGTGGCACCTCAAGGATTCGTCATGGCAAAGAGTGCGGCCGACAAGGCCAAGGGTACCGAGCATCCCGACTATCATTTCATCAAGGTCGTGATGACCGACGGGTCCGACTACATGACCCGGTCGACCTACGGCAAGGAGGGGGACACCCTCAACCTCGACATCGATCCGAACACGCACCCGGCCTGGACCGGTGGCGAGCAGAAGATGCTCGATCGTGGTGGTCGTGTCTCGCGCTTCAACTCGCGTTTCGGCGCGCTGTCGTTCGGCAAGAAGTAACGTTCATCGGCCGACCGATCTCGGTCAGGTCCGGAATGATCGAACAGGCGGCGCGATGGCGCCGCCTGTTCGCGTTTGGAGAGCCTCGCGGCACGGTCATCGCTTGACAGATGCGGCGTCCGCATGGTCCCAACGCCCCGGATTTCGCCGCGCCCGACGCGGCACGAAAGGGTTTGGCGCGTGGAGTTTCGAGCAATGCTGCGACGCGAAGGTGCCGTCGCCCGCTGGTTCGGCTTCGCCCTAGCGGCGGGTTTCCTGGGCGCTGTGCCCGCCTTTCCCGCCGCCGCTCAGGGCATGGTCCGCAACACCTTCGGGGACTGGCAGTTGCGCTGCGAGACGCCGGCTGGCGCGAAAGCCGAGCAATGCGCCATGGTGCAGTATCTCGCCGCCGAGGACCGCCCCAATCTGACCCTCGTGGTGATCGTTCTGAAGACGGCCGACAATCGTGGCTACCTGCTCCGGGTGGTGGCGCCGCTCGGCGTGCTCCTGCCGTCCGGCCTCGGGCTCAAGATCGACAAGACCGATGTCGGCCGCGCCGGGTTCGTGCGCTGCCTCACCACGGGCTGCGTCGCCGAGGTCGTGATGGACGAAGGCCTGATCAAGCAGTTCAACGCCGGTGCCCAGGCGACATTCATCGTGTTCCAGACCCCGGAGGAGGGCGTCGGCATTCCCCTCTCCATGAAGGGGTTCGGCCAAGGTTTCGAGAGCCTGAAGTAACGGGACCGGGCAGTCCGCCGGCACCAATCGGGAACGGATCATGTCGAAGCATGCCAGCCGGATCGCTCTGCGACTCCTGATCGTAGGTCTTCCGGTTCTCGTCGCCGCGGACGGGGCCGGGGCACAGGAAGGCAACGCCTTCTCGAACCTGTTCAGGTACGGCGGTACCACCGTTCCGCCCTCGCAGCCCGCGCCCCTCGACGAGGCCTATTGCCCGACGGTGGATGTGCCCGAAGGCGGCGCGGCCCTGCGCAATCCCCCCAGTGCGACGGGCAGCGCCGGATTGCGAAGCCAGACCACGCTCGGGCGCCTCGCCCGCGAATGCAACCGGCTCCAGGACGGCTCGATCCGTGTGAAGGTCGGTATCGAGGGCCACGTGCTCCTCGGCCCCGCCGGGGCGCCGGGCCGGTTCGAGGCACCGCTGACGGTCTCCCTCAAATCCTCGGGCAAGACGATCGTCTCCCGCGCCCGCCGCGTCTCCGTCATCGTCCCGCCGGGTGAGGCACAGGGTCTGTTTTCCATCATCGAGGACGACCTGATGGTGCCCGTCGCCCAGACGGGTGATTACGACATCGAGGTTCGTCTCGGGGGTGGGACGCCTCAACGCGCGCCGGCCAAGCGCAAGCCGGCGCCGCCGCTGGCGACCTCCGAGGCGCCGGTTGCTGTTCCGGCGACGGCCGAATGAGTACTCCGCCGCCAGGGCACGGCTCCTGAGCGCACGGGACGGCACCACGCCGCCGCGCGGTGGATGGCTCGGCCGTGCCGCGGCCTTCACCCTCGAGCCCCAGGATGATCCGGTCTTCGGTCGGCGCCTGCGCCTGCATGGGTCGCCGCGCGGATGCTGGATCGTGCTGACCTACCGCGAGCGGGCGGTGGCGCGCCCGCTCCGGCCCCTGCTCCGCCTTATCCGCGGACCAGCCCGGTACGAAGACTTTGTCTTGCCGGGGTCAGCGCTCGGGGCGGCGTCCTGGCTCGGTTACCTGCCGCAGGATTGTACCGATCTTCACCTCGCCATCGATCCTCGCACGGAGTTCGTGCTGGAGCGGGTCGGCCTACGCACGCATCTGAGCGTGACGGCCGAGTGCCTCGGCAAGCGTCCATTGCGTGCCGCGGCGGCCCTCTACAATGCGATGCGTGGTGACGAGCGCCGCTTTCGGGACATCCTCCGCGGTACTTGTGGCGCGACACCCCGGACGCACTACGACGTCTGGGCCGAGTCGCGGCGAAGGGGAGACGCCGTCCTCCCAGTCGGCACCTCGGCATTGCCGGTCTGCCTGATCCTTCCGGCGCGGCACGCCGATCACGCCCGGGTCGCCGAAACCCTGCGCTGCCTCGCCGCCCAGGTCGGAGCCGATTGGCGCGCGGTCGTCGCCTGGGTCGACGGACCGGATGTAGACGAGGCGACCGATCCCCGGGTAACCCACCAGCAATGGCCCGCGGGCGGAACCCTTCGGGATCTCGTTGGCGATGAGATGGGCTGTGTCGGGGTTCTCAGCCCTGGGGAATGCCTGCAGCCGGAGGCCCTCGCGCTCCTCGCCAGAGCTCTGGAATCGCCCGATGGCGGCGAGATGGCTTACGCCGACGAGGAAACCGGCGATGCCCCGTTATGCCCGCGGCTGAAACCGGACTGGAGTCCCGATCTCGCTCTGGCGCAGGGTTATGCCGGCTTCACACTCCATAAGGGTGTACTCCTGGCGCGGCTGCTGGATCTGCCCCTCGGCGCACCCGAGGATTGCCGGATCGATCTCGGCGTTCGTGCCGCGGCGACGGTGTTGCCTGCGCGTGTCGCCCACGTGCCGCGGGTCCTTCTTCGCGGGCCCACGAACGAGTCCACGGCGCGGCACACCGAACGCCTCGAGGAAAATCTGAAGGCGGTCGAAGTTCCGTCGCGCCCGCGTGTCGATCCAGCCATCGCCGATCTGCTCTGGCCCCTCCCCGAGCCCGTCCCGCTCGTCAGCGTGGTCGTTCCCTCGCGAGACCGGCTCGACTTGATCCGTATCGCCGCCGACGGGGTTCTCGGCGCCACAGCCTATCCTGCGATCGAACTCGTCATCGTCGACAACGGCTCCATCGACGCGGACGTCCACGCCTACTACGAGCGTCTGCGACGTGATCCGCGTGTCAGGATCCTCGACTGGTCGGCTCCGTTCGACTTCTCCGCCATGACGAATGCGGGGGTCGCGGCGGCGCGGGGCTCGGTCGTCGTCCTGCTGAACAACGATATCGCTGTGCTGCGCGACGACTGGCTCGACGCCTTGGTCCGGCAGGCCTGCCGGCCGGAGGTGGGTGCCGTCGGGGCGAAACTGCTCTACGCCGACGGCACCCTCCAGCATGCCGGCGTCGTCGTCGGCCTCGGTGGGCGTGCCGGACATATCCTGCGCCGGCGCCCCTCGGACAGCCCCGGGCATCTCGGACAGCTGCGGGTCGCCCACGAGGTCTCGGCCGTCACCGCCGCATGTCTCGCCGTGGAGAAGCGCAAATTCGACGCGGTCGGCGGCCTCGATGCCGAAGCGTTTCCCATCGACTTCAACGACGTCGACCTGTGTCTTCGCCTGAACGCAGCGGGTTACAAGACCGTCTGGACGCCCCACGCCGTCCTCGCCCATCTCGAATCCACGAGCCGCGGCCCATCCATCGGCCCGGCCCGCGCCCGGTTCGAGGCTGAGGCCGATCGCTTCGTCGCGCGCTGGCGGGACACCATCCGGCACGACCCGTTCTATCATCCGGGTCTGTCGCTCACGACCTTCGGCGAGGATCTCGAATGACGGCGCCCCGGTGGGAGAGCGTCCCCTGACCGACGAGCACCGCGATGCCCTGCTGTTCGCCCACCGCATCCGTCCGGGCATCCTCGCGCGCCTTCGCATGGCCGTCGCGATCCTCGCGCAGCACCCCAGCGCCACCCTCGCCATCGCGAAGGCGCGGCTCATGGGCAAACGCGTCCGTGCTGCACAAGCCCGGGCCGCGCTGCTGGGGCTCGATCACCGGAAACTCTGGCTGACGCGGCGGGACCGGCGCATCGCCAATCTCCTGAGCGAGGTCGTGCCGGTGATCGAAGAGAGGGACCTCGTCGTTCTCACCACCCCCGGCCACACTCTGGTGTCGGGCTCCCAAGAACGTTTGGTTCGCACCTTCGCGGCGCATCCGCACCGTGTTGCCCTCTATGGCGATGCCCTCGACGTGTCGGGGGACAGGATTATGCCCCTCCTCCGGCCTGCCTTCGATGCAGAGTATCTGAGGGCGGTGGATTACATCGGCCCCGTCGTCGCCGTGCGCCGCACTGCCCTGGATGCGATCGGCGGCATCATCGATCTCGATCCCGAAGCGCCGGCTCTCGATGCTCTGCTGCGCCTCGCTGGACGGTTCGGCTCTGACAGTATCGGCCATCTCCCGCAGATCCTGTCCATTGGCGCGGCGGTTGCGGCAGGGGAGGGGGGGCGGAGCCGCCGCGCCGGCCGCCTCGCGATTGTCCGCCGAGATCTCGTGCGCGCGGGGGAGGGCGATGTCGCGACGCGGATGGACGAGGACGGCGTCATCACCCTCTGGCGCTCACTACCCGACCCGGTACCGAGCGTAAGCCTCATCGTCCCGACCCGCGACCGCCTCGATCTCCTGAGACCCTGCCTCGACAGCCTGATCCATCGCACCGACTGGCCGGACCGCGAGATCCTGGTGTGTGACAATGACAGTCGCGATCCAGAAACCATGGTCTATCTCGGCGATCTCGCAGCCGACGGCGTCATCCGTGTCGTACCGTGTCCCGGCCCGTTCGATTTCGCGGCCATGAACAACCGGGCGGCGGCCGTCGCAAAGGGGCGGGTTCTCGCCTTCGTCAACAACGACGTGACCGTCACCGATCCGACCTGGCTCGACCGAATGGTTCGCGAGGCCCTGCGGCCAGAGATCGGCGCCGTCGGTGCACGGCTCATCGACGGGCGCGGGCGCATCCAGCACGGCGGTGTGATTCTCGGCCCCGGCGGCCTCGTCACCCACGCGCATCGGTACTTTTCCGGGGACGCTCCGGGCTATCTGTCCGGCTTGCTCGCCACCCGTGCGGTGTCAGCGGTGACGGCGGCCTGCTTGGTAATCGAAGCACGAAAGTTCGCAGCCGTCGGCGGTTTCGACGCCGGCGCCTTCGCGGTTGATTTCAACGATGTCGACCTGTGCCTGCGTTTGAACGAGGCCGGTTACCGCACCCTCTACGTCGGCGGCGCGATCCTGATCCACGACGAAGCGGCGAGCCGCCGCTGGACGCCCGAGGCCAAGGCACGGCATGAACGCGAGGTCACGGCCTTCAAAAAGCGATGGGGGCCGCTGCTGGCGCAGGACCCCCATTATCATTCTGGGTTCGACCCCGATCTCGGCACCTACACGCGGCTGCGATCCGGCTGGCAGATGACCGGCCCGGTCGCGCCACGCTGACGGCTACTGGACGAGGCGCGGACCGCCCGTCTGCACCTTCTCGTTCTCGGACATGATGCCGAGACGCTTGGCGACTTCGGTATAGGCCTCGATCAGACCGCCGAGATCCTTGCGGAAGCGATCCTTGTCGAGCTTGTCCGACGACTTGATGTCCCACAGGCGGCACGAATCCGGGGAGATCTCGTCGGCCACGACGATGCGCATCATGTCGCCTTCCCAGAGACGGCCGGTCTCGATCTTGAAGTCGACGAGGCGGATGCCGACGCCGAGGAAGAGGCCCGACAGGAAGTCGTTGACCCGGATCGCGAGCGCCATGATGTCGTCGATCTCCTGGGGCGTGGCCCAGCCGAACGCCGTGATGTGCTCCTCGGAGACCATCGGATCGTTGAGCGCATCGTTCTTGTAATAGAACTCGATGATCGAGCGCGGCAACTGTGTGCCCTCCTCGAGGCCGAGGCGCGTGGCGAGCGAGCCGGCGGCGACGTTGCGCACCACCACTTCTAGAGGGATGATCTCGACTTCGCGGATCAGCTGCTCGCGCATGTTGAGGCGGCGGATGAAGTGCGTCGGCACGCCGATGTCGTTGAGGTGCTGGAAGACGAACTCGGAAATCCGGTTGTTCAGCACGCCCTTGCCGTCGATGACATCGTGCTTCTGCGCGTTGAAGGCGGTGGCATCATCCTTGAAATGCTGGATGAGCGTTCCCGGCTCCGGACCCTCGTAGAGGACCTTCGCCTTGCCCTCGTAGATGCGACGGCGGCGGTTCATAGGCGTGTACCGTGGTTTGAGGAAGTCCAAGGGCCGTGGCTCCTTTCAGCGAGAGACGATGCGGAATCCGCGGCGTGGTGACTGCCGAAGCGGTCGGGCCGTGAAAACGCATCGTTCGTCGAAAGCCTCCGCGACCGTGGCGCAAACTACCCGAAGCGGCGTGTCAGCACAACGCGTTGGCCGGATGGGTGCCATCCGCGCGGGGGAGGGCTGGCCCCATGTATCGGGCGGCACGGTGAATGGAACATGCCGCGCTCAGGGGGGCGCAGTCTTCGCTGGATACCGGCACAGGTCTGCGATGGGGCAGATCGGACAGTCGGGCTTGCGTGCCTTGCAGACGTAGCGGCCGAACAGGATCAGCCAGTGATGGGCATTGAGCCGGTAGGGCTCCGGCACGATAGCCTCCAGCCCGGCCTGAACCTTGTCCGTCGTCGGCGCGATCACGAGGGGGATGCGGTTGGAGACCCGGAAGATGTGCGTGTCGACGGCAATGGTCGGAACCCCGAAGGCGACGTTGAGGACGACGCTCGCGGTCTTTGTGCCGACACCGGGAAGCACTTCGAGGTCTTCGCGGGATTTCGGCACCTGACCGCCATGCCGCTCCACCAGGATGCGCGACAACGCGATGACGTTCTTCGCCTTGGTGTTGAACAGCCCGATGGTTCGGATGAAATCCCGCACCCGCTCCTCGCCGAGCGACAGCATCTTCTCCGGTGTGTCCGCGATGGCGAAGAGCGGGGCGGTGGCGAGGTTCACGCTCCTGTCCGTCGCTTGGGCCGACAGCACGACGGCCACAAGGAGCGTATAGGCGTTGCCGAAGACCAACTCGGCGCGCGGCTCGGGATCCGCGGCACGCAACCGCGCGAAGATTTCCGCAAGCACATCCGGCGGCACGACCGAGCGGACCGGTTCGGCCTCTGCGACGATCGGTTCGACAAGGGCGGCAACAATTCGGGGGTTCTTCGGCGAGGCCGTCTGTCGGGTGCGCATCCGAGCCTTATATTGCCCGCATGGCGAGCGGCAACATCCCGATGCACCCTGACGGCCTCGACCCCGACAGCTTCGACCGTCCGGTGTTCCGGGCGACGATCCGGCCGAACCAATCCTTGAGTCCTCGAGGCTTCCGGAACGTGATGATCGGGTGCGGGCTCGTCTCCCTCGTCACCTCCATCGCCTGTATCCGGGCCGGATTCTGGCCCGTGGCCGGGTTCTTCGGCCTCGATATGATCGGCCTCTACCTTGCCCTCCAGGCAAGCTTCCGTCGGGGACGGTCGTTCGAGGAGGTGATGATCACGCCCCTCGTGGTGATGCTGGCCCGTGTCACCCATCGGGGCGAGCGGCGCGAATGGCGCTTCAACCCCCTGTGGACGAAGCTGACCCGGATCGAGGACGAGGAGTACGGCCTCCAAACCCTGACCCTGGTGTCGCGCCGTGAGTATGTGGTTGTCGCACGCGACGTCTCGCCGATCGATCGCGAGGAGATCGCGCAGGAACTCACGCGGGCGTTGGCTCAGGTGAAGAAGGGGTTCTGACGATGCGCGCCGGCCTGATGCTTCTCACCCTTGCTTTGACCCTCTGGACCAATGCGGCCACGGCGCAGGTCACTGTCCGCTTCATCGAGCCCGAGCGCTACACCGATGCGGAGAACCGTTTCGGGTCTGGCGCCACACTGCAGGTCACCCTCGGGGAGATCCGCCGCATCTTCGAAGGGCTCGCGACACGGGGATTGCCGCCGGGCCGGACCCTCGCCATCGACGTTCTCGACATCGACCTCGCTGGCATCGACCTCGCTGGCATCGAACGACCGGGTGCCAACGTGCCGTTCGGCCTACGCGTCGTCAGCGACATTTCTCCGCCGCGGTTTCGCCTGCGCTACGCCTTGACAGAAGGCCGCCGTCGATTGGCCGCCGCCGAGGAGACGGTGACGGACCTCAATTTCCTGTTACGGGCATCGCGCTTCGCCAAAGGAGCGTTCGACCACGAGCGTGACCTGCTGCGGGATTGGTTTCGGCGCCGTATCGTCGAGGGCCGTTCACCCGCGGGCTGATGCCGGCCCGCAGCCATGACGGATTGGGCTGGCGTTTCCCTACGTTCCCAGGGTCTTTGGCTGGGGTGTCGTTGATCTGTCGCGAAAATCGCATCGTTCGGTCATTTGGCCGTTGACGGTTGGGCTATGGGCCCGTAGAAGCCTGTTCATCGGCGGCGGCCAGCGGGACTTTGGTCTTGGCGGCGGCGCCGGTTCTCTTGGAGGCGTTATCGGATGGATGATCCGGCTTTGGCTGGATGGTCCACTGTTTTTGTC
>NZ_LMNG01000034.1 GCF_001423295.1 Methylobacterium sp. Leaf112
GTCGCGTTGCCACGCGATACGACAGGCTCGCAACCAACTATCTCGCCGCCGTCTCCATCGCAGCGACCGTCAGTTATTGGTTATGAGTCCAGAGCCTAAGTTACCAACCGGAACTGCTTGCCCCAAGCTGCGAGGACTGTGAAGGACGCACCCTCCGATGCCCAAGGCACATGAAGGGAACCGCCGAATGCTCGACCGTTCAGAGATATCGCTTGTTCGTGGAGACGAGATTGCCTCGCCACTACAGGCAAGTATCCCAGATAGTTGGGAAGGCACCTGTCCTGTGCGAGACGTCCTTGACCGGCTCGGAGATGCCTGGAGCGTACTGGTCGTTCTTCAGTTGGAGGGCGGGCCAAGTCGCTTCAATGCATTGAAACGCCGCGTCACAGGCATATCGCAGCGGATGCTGACGGTGACGCTACGCCACTTAGAGCGGGATGGTTTGGTGACTCGTGAAGTCTTTCCAACGAACCCTCCCTCGGTGGAATATACGCTGACGCCGCTCGGGTTCTTACTCAGCAAGGCCCTACAGCCTCTGACTGCCTGGGCATTCGATCACCAGGGTACCGTCAACAAAGCCCGGCAGGTCTTCGATCTGCGTTGATAAAACTCGTTTGACGGAGTCTACTCGAGGCAAGATTACAGCCTGGTGCAACGGCGCCGATGCTCCGATCGATTACGGCTGCAACCGGTCGTGAGCGAGCGAGACGCTTATGTCTACTAACGCCAACTTTCGCTCAGAAGCGGACCGTCGCAAATCCACCCGACTCAGCCGTTCCATACGGTGAAGCTGGTCGGGTTTCGACCCTACGCGACCGCCCCGAATGCCTCGCAGCGAAAGGCCCCGTAATCGCGGCGGGCGAGGCGCTCGGCGAGCGCCGGCAGGAACAGCATCGCCTCCTCGGCGAGCCGCCAGGGCGGGTTGATCACGATGAGGCCGTTGCCGTTGAGCCGCGTCGGGTCGGGCTCGCTGACCAGCAGGTCGAGGCGCAGGGCCGGGCGGTTCAGGGCGCCGTGGAGGTCGGCCACCATGGCGTCCACCAGGGCCACGTCCTTGATCGGGTACCAGCCGAGGTAGGTGCCCGTCGGCCACTTCGCCACGGCCCTGGCCAGGGCCGCCCCGAGGCGGTCGATCTCGCCGAGTTCCTCGTAGGGCGGGTCGATGAGCACGACGCCGCGCCGCTCGGGCGGCGGGATCAGAGAGCCCAAAGCCGTCCAGCCGTCGAGATGCATCACCTTGGTGCGCGAATCCTGGTTGTAGCGGTCACGCAGGATTTCGGCGTCGGCGGGGTGCAGCTCGACGAACACGCCCTTGTCGGTGGAGCGCAGGAACTCGCGGATGAGGGCGGGCGAGCCCGGATAGGTGGTGGCGCCGTGGCGGGCCTGAACCGCCGCCACCGCCGCGCGGTAGGGGCCGAGCAGGCTCTCGACGGCCTCCGGGAACGGTGTGTCGAGGCGGCCCCAGCCCTCGGCCGCCTCGCCCGTGCGCCCGGCCTCGTCGCCCGTCAGGTCGTAGAAGCCGAGGCCCGCATGGGTGTCGATGGCCCGGAACGGCGTCGCCTTGGCCTGGAGATGCGTCAGCACCCGCGTCAGGACGAGGTGCTTGAGGACGTCGGCGAAGTTCCCGGCGTGGAAGGCGTGGCGGTAGTTCACGGGAGCACCTTCAGCGCGCGGCGTCGATGGCGACCTCGCCGGCCCGGCAATTCTGGCGCGCCACCTCGGGGCAGGGGGTGAAGCCGCGCAGATCCTTGGAGAAGCAGATCCGCACCTCCTGCAGCCGGCCGCGCACGCAAGCCACCGCCATCATGTCGGGGCGCAGACCCCGGTTGGCCATCACGAACTGCCGGGCGATCTCGATGGGCGCGGCGCGGGTGTCGGCGCCGGGCTTCTGGAACGCGTCGGGGATCGTCACCGCCTCGCGCGCCGTGCGGGCCGCGCGAAAATAGGCCGCCGGATCGAGGCCCGAGCAGGTGCCGTGGCGGCGCCACTCGTGGCGGGCGAGGCCCTCGCTCGGATAGACCTCGCCGGCCGCCTCCATGGCCTGCCGGGTCGGGGACCGCTCGACGCTGGAGCAGTTCGAGGGGTAGCCCCTTGTGTATTGAGGCCACAGGCCGTGGACGACGAAGCCGAGGCCCCGGCCCGGACGGCACTGCCCGTCGGCCTCGCGCCGCGCGCCGTCCCCGTCGCAATAGGTCGGCGACCACGACAGGGCGAGGACGTAGAAGTCGAACGCCCCCGGCGTGCCGCGCTGGTCGTAGCCCTGGGCCTGGGCCGCCGTGGCGCTGCCCGCGAGCAGGGCCAGGGCCAGAACGGCCTTGCGAAAGAAGGTCACGGGCGGGCTTCGCGGCAGGCCGTGGCGTAGGCGTAGGCGAGGTTGCGGTCGAGGCCGTGGACGCAGAACTCGATGCCCCAGTCGGCGCCGATGATCCCGAGCCCGTCGCGCACGGAATAGTCGACCTTGCGCCGGACGCCGTCCGAGGTGGTGGCCACCGCGCTGCAGTAGCGCCGGGGCACGAAGTCGAGGCCCCAGGGGCGCCAGGCCGTGCGCTCGATGCGCTCGTAGCTCACGATGGTGAGCGACGAGTTCCAGAACTTCGCCTCCTTCTCGGCGAAGTTCGTCGAGAGCCGCTCCAGAACCTCGGAGGCCTGGCAGCCGGGGATGTTGGCGTCGTAGTTGAACTCGCGCTCCTCGGCGGGGGTGATCTCCTCGCGGCCCGAGCGGGCCAACGCCGGCTGCAGGGTCGCGGCCAGGACGAGGCCGAGGGCGAAGGTCGTGAAGGATCGATTCGGGCGCATGCCGGCAATCTTTTGCTGGAGTCCGTACGGTTGCGCGGAACGATGGCCGCTGCCCCGTCGGAGTCAAGCTTGCCCGCCGCGCCGGCCGTCGGTTTCACGCCCCCTGGGGTACGGGGGGCACAGTCGCGGACCCGCCGGGTCGTCGGGGTTCAGTAGATCGGGCCGGACAGGCCGGGGGCCTGCAGCGACAGGGGCTCGCGCGCAAATCCCGGGGCCGGCTCGTCCAGGGGGCGCGTGGTGGCGAGGCGGGGCCGGGGGGCCGGCGCGGCGACGTAGGCGGACGGCGCGGACCGGGCGTGTGACGGGGCCTCCACCGGCGCACGGGCCAGATGTGACGGCGCGGGGCGCGGCGCATTCCGGTTCTGCGGCGTGGCCTGGGACAGGGGGGTGACGCCGTAGGGATCGTCCTCTTCCACGTCCACCGGAGCCTGGGGCGGCGCCGGCAGGCGCTCGACGGGACGCGGCCGCGCGACCGGCCGGGCCGTGGATTCGCCGCCGAGCTGGGGGGTGAACTTGATCAGCGGCTGGCAGATCCGGCGCAGGCCGCGCGGGTCGTGGCGCGCGAGATCGACGTGGATATGGTCGTAGTGAAACACGTTGGAGCCGGGCGCCAGAACCGTCGAGAACCGCGCGCAGGCGCCCAAAAACACTTCCCGCAGAAAGCCTTGCTCGGCTTCCGTGCCGCGCCAGCCACCCTTGACGGTGATGACGTAACCGTCGGCGAGCTTGAACGACATGATGTCGAGGGCATTGCCGAAGGAATGCTCGGACAGCTTGGCGCCGACCTGGTTGTTGCGGCCGCGGCAGGCATAGGTGCCGGCGTTGATCTCGGCCACGGGCTGGCCGAAATACAGGGCGGCCGCCGGCTGGATCGTGTCGGCGAGCCAGGCTTCGGCCTCCGCCAGCGCCGGGCAGGCCAGGGTCATGCGCTGCTTGAGGGCGACGCTGCCCCCGCCCATCCGGGTGACCCGGTAGGGCTGCAGCATGCCGCAGACGCCCGGTCCCTCGATGGCCTTCACCTGGGTGATGAACTCGCCGGTCTCGACCAAGCGCTTGGCGTTGCAGGCCTGTTCGGTCTGGTCGCGCCAGGGCTCGCGCTGCTCAAACTTGTTGAGCGCACAGCCGGTGAGCCCCGCGCCGAACAGCGCAAGGGCGGAGAACGCGAGAACGCTACGCCACATGATGAGGACGATGCGCGACTTTGCGTAAACGCTCCGTCAACGCTGCGGATCGGAAGATCGGGATGTGGATACGTGTTGACAGATCGCGCGGCGGATCGGACTCCAGGGGCATGCAGTCCCTCGTCGATCTTCGCACCCGGCTCGGTGCCGGCACCCTCGATCCGCACGGCGCCATCGCCCGCGCGCGTGAAGCCATCGCGGCGCGCGAGCCGGGCCTCGGCGCCCTCGCGCACATCGCCGCCGATCCGGCGATCGTTCGGGATGGCCCCCTCGCGGGCATCGCGGTCGGCCTGAAGGACATCATCGACACCGCCGACATGCCGACGGAAATGGGCTCGGCCATCTATGCCGGCTGGCGGCCCAAGGCCGACGCCGCCATCGTCTCCCGCCTGCGGGCCCTCGGCGCCGTGCCGCTCGCCAAGACCGTGACCTGCCCCTTCGCCAGCCGCGACCCGTCCGCCACGGTGAACCCGCACGCGTCCGGCCACACCCCGGGCGGCTCCTCGTCGGGGTCGGCGGCGGCGGTGGCCGCCGGTCTCGTCCCCCTGGCATTGGGCACCCAGACGGCGGGGTCGGTGATCCGCCCCGCCGCCTTCTGCGGGGTCGCGGCCATCAAGCCGTCGTTCCGCCTGCTGCCCACGGTGGGCGTGAAGACCTTCTCGTGGGCCCTCGACACCCTCGGGCTGTTCGGCGCCGGCATCCGCGATGTCGCCCACGCCCTCGCGCTCCTGGCCGATCGCCCTGGCATCGATCTGGCGGAGGGCGGCCTCGCGGCACCCCGCATCGGCCTCGTGCGCCAGGATTTCGCCGGGCCCGCCGACCCGGACGCCGTGGCGGCCCTGGATCGTGCGGCCCGCGCGGCGGAGGCCGCCGGGGCTACCGTCACCGATCTCGTCCTGCCAGGAGCCCTCGCCGAAGCCTGGGCGGTTCAGGCAACCATCCAGGCCTTCGAGGCACGCCAGGCCCTCGCCTGGGAATACGCCCATCACCGCGACGCCCTCGGGCCCGGGCTGCGGGCCGAACTCGACGGCGCCCAGGCCCTCACGGCCGACGCTTACGACGGGGCCCGCCGCACGGCGCACCGCGCCCGGCGCGTCCTCAAGGACGTGTTCTCGGAGTTCGACGCGCTGCTGACGTTCTCGGCCCCGGGTCGCGCTCCGGCTGGCCTCGCCGGCACCGGCGACCCGCGCTTCAACCGCCTCTGGACCCTCATGGGCGTGCCCTGCGTCAACCTGCCGGTACCGGGCGACGGGTTGCCCCTGGGCGTGCAGATCATCGCCCGCTTCGGTGACGATGGACGGGCGCTCGCCATGGCGCGGATGATCGAGGGTGCGCTGGACGAGTGAGGCCCGGGAAGGCGGCCCACTGTCGGCGCGTCGCTTGAGCCGGAACCGCCCGACGGCTATCGCCACGACTCACCCGATCCTGGAGTTCAGCCCTCGGCCCCAATGCGTTCCTGGAAGCAGGCTGTGGCCCGGGCCTTCGACGGGGCCGAGGGCTATGATGCCGCCGCCGGCATTCAGGCGCGGGTGGCCGAGGGCTTGGCCGCGCGCATCGCGGCCCTGCCCCTGGCGCCCGCGCCGCGGGTGCTGGAGGTCGGCTGCGGCACGGGTCTCCTCACGGCGGCCCTGCACCGCCGGATCGTGCCGGGCCCGTACCTCGCCACCGACATCGCGCCCGCCATGGCCCTGCGCTGCCGCGCCCGGCTCGGGCCGGGGCCCGGCTTCGTGGTCATGGACGGGGAACGGCCCTGCCTCACGCCCGGCTTCGACCTCGTCTGCTCGAGTCTGGCGGCGCAGTGGTTCGAGGACCTGTCCGGCTCCCTGGCGCGGCTCGCCGGACTGCTCGCGCCCGGAGGGCACCTCGCCGTGGCGACCCTGGCCTCGGGCACCTTCGCCGAGTGGCGCCGGGCGCACGCCGACCTCGACTTCGAGGCCGCGACGCCGGCCTATCCCACCGTGGCGGCCCTCGCCGCCCTGCGCATCCCGGGCTGCACCGTGGCGGTCTCGGACGAGCCCGTGGTCGAGGCCCATGCGGACGGGCGCGCCTTCCTCGCGGCCCTGCGCGCCATCGGCGCCGGCACGCCGGAGGGACGGCCGCCGCTGACGCCCGGGGGGTTGCGGCGGGTGCTGCGCCGGTTCGATGCCGGCGGAGCCCGGGTGACCTACGCCGTCGCGACTCTGACGATCCGGCGCATCTGATCCATCATCCGATCCACCATCCCTTGCATCATCCCTTGCCGACGCCCGAGGGCGGCTTCCAGGGCCGCGCGGGTCGGTGCCCGCAGGGGCGCCTCGTCGAGATGGTGGTCGCGCCCCCCTGCGCCGGCGATGAAGCGCGGCGCCACCGTCCCGTCGGGACCGAGCAGGGCATCGAACAGCGCGACGAAGCCGAAGCCCTCGCGCGCGCACAGGGCGGACAGGCGGTCGTTGAAGGCACGGTGCAGGCGGGTGCGCTCGGCGAGGGACGGGACCTCCAGGGCCGCCACGGCCGCAGCCGTGGCGGTGCGGTCGCCCGCCGCGTCTTCCAGGGCGAGGACGTGGGCGTTGCAGTATCCGTCCGCCCAGGATTCGTCCGACAGGGCCGGCGGGAACACCGATAGGACATGGACCGGGCCGAGCCCCGAGAACCAGCGGACGAGGAAGGCGCCGTAAGCCGCCGCCGTGCGGTCGCAGAAGGTTTCGAACCCCGTCTCGTCGAAAGCATGCTCCCCGTTCGCGATGCGCCGGAAGGCCGCGACGAACTCGATGTCGACCTGCCCGAACTGGAACAGGATCGGCAGGCCGCGGGCGGCCGGCGCGCGGGCGAGGGCATCGGCCAGGCGTGCGAGGCGCGCGCCGTAGCCCGAGCGCGAGGCCGGGTTGTCCAGTCCTGCCGCCGAGCCCGCCGTGCACAGGACGTGGATCGGCAGGATCGGCCCGGACCGTTGCAGCCCCACCCGCCGGTAGAGCCGCGAGTGACTGTCGCCGACGAGAAGGTACGGCCGGCCGACGCGGGCGAGGGCCGGCAGGATTTCGGCCCAGAAATCCGGGTCCGCGACGACGTCGGGCCGTTGGGCGAGGTGGGCGTTCACGAGGCTCGCCGCGAGGCGGGCCCGCCCGCGCCGATGCCACAGGCGGCTGCGCGTCAGGGTGTCGAGCCCGGTCGGATCGAGGCGCAGCGGGTAGGTGACCTGCTCGTCGCCGCAGAAGCTCAGGAGGTGGAGTACGGCCGTGCGCGCATCCGGCACCGCCGCACCAAGGGCCGGCGATTGCGCGCGATACGCGTCGGGCGAGAACCCCGCCCCGGTCACCAGGGCGCAGAGGGCCTCGACCTGCCTCGGGTCGAGGTCGGGCGGCAGGAAGCGCAGGGCGGACGGGGTCAAGGCCGCCAGGGCGGCGGCCCGGCCCCCGAACCACCGCCTCACGGGCATGGCGTGGGGGTCACGAGACCCGCGGGCGGGAGAACCATCGGCCGACCCGCTGCACGGCGTCGCTGCGCAGGGGCGCGGTGATCCGCCAGGACAGGGAGGCGCGCAGGCGCTCCACCCGGTCCTTGTGGTAGGCGAGTTCTGCCTGGGCCTCGGCGAGTTGCGAGCGGTGGGCCTCATGGCCGCCGGCCACGCGCTTGGCCCGGTCCGTCGCCTCGGAAACGAAGTCCGGATCGATCGGGGCTCCGCCGACGACGTTGCGCATGGGCTCCCGCGTGCGGATGTCGATGGGTTCACGGAACAGGATGTTGCCGTGGAACGGGTCCGAGAAGAACGGCGTGTAGTAGGCGCAGCCGTCGAAGAAGTAGTGCGTCACCTGTGACCACCGGGTCCGGTCCGGATTGGTCTGGCGCGCGCCGCCGTGGAGGATGTTGGCGACCCAGATGAGCGCCTGCCCCTTTCGGGCGAGGAAGGTCTTGGGCTCGCGCTTATGGGCGGAGAGGAGGGCGTTCCAGGTCGCATCGTAGGCGTTGCCAGGCTTCCAGGCGTTGCCGTTCTGGAAGTGCAGGGCCGTGACGCCGAGGTGCTCGTTGTTGATCACCGGCCACTTGTGCGTGCCGGGATAGTAGATCAGCGGCCCGGCATCGGCCTCGATGTCCTCCAGGGCGACCCAGACGCCGCACATGAACTTCTCCGGCACCGAGCTGAAATGCGAGGCGTCCGAATGGGTCTGCTGCTGGGTGCCAACGGGGAAGTTGAGGGTCTGGAACGGCTTGGCCTCGCGCCCGAACACCGCCGTCAGGAGATCGAGGACCGCGGGGTTGGCCGCGAGCGCCATCACGTCTGGCTGGGTCTTCCAGGCGTCCTGAACCCGCAATCCCTCGTTGGCGGCAAAGCCCGTGGCGCGCCACCGCGCCCAGTCGAAGCCTCCGTCCAGGGCGGCGCGGATCGCGGCGGCGCGGGCGTCGAAATCGGCGTCGGGAAAGTCGATGACCGCATAACCCTGCTCGCGCAGCTGGCGCGCGACGGACAGGTGCTCCGGGCGCATCGCCGGGACGAAGCCGTCGCAATCCAGGAACGGCGACTCGAAGGTGGGAATTCCCGGCAGGAGGGCGGCGGTCCCCGCCGACGTCAAGGCCGCGTCGTATCCCATGGCTCTCCTCCTTGAATCGGGCCGCGCGGACGCGGGGCCACGGCTTTCACGGTTGCGGGGGCGTCTCGCCGGCGTCCAGGCTCAGCAGGAACACGCCTTGTGCGCCGATGAGGTTCCACACCCACCACGGCATGGAAAAACGCATGGGCCGGCCGCGCGCGTCGAGGGCCGTGGCCTTCTCGATCCGCGCGCCCACCGTCCGGCACAGGCCGACGAAGTCCCGGATGGTGCAGTGGTGGATGTTCTGGGTCTCGTACCACTCTTCCGGCATCAGGGCGGTGACAGGCATGCGGCCACGAAAGGCCAACTCCGCACGCACCCGCCAATGTCCGAAATTCGGGAAGGAGATCACCACCTGCCGGCCTATGCGCAAGAGGTGCTCGAGGACGATGCGCGGGTTGCGCGTCGCCTGGATGGTCTGTGACAGGACCACCACGTCGAAGGCGTCGTCGGGGTAGTTCGCCAGATCGGTGTCGGCGTCGCCCTGGATCACCGGCAGCCCGCGCGCGAGGCAGGCGTTGACGCCCTCGCGCGAGAGTTCGATGCCGCGCCCGTCGATGCCGCGCCGGTCGCGCAGGAGCGCCAGCAGGGTGCCGTCGCCGCAACCGATGTCGAGGACCCGGGCACCCGGGGCCACGAGGCTGAGCACCACGAGGTGATCGACCCGCGCGCTCCCGAGGTCGCCGCGCGGCAGGGAGGCTGCGGCATCCCACGGGGCCGGGGCGACGACGCGGTGGGACTTCACAGCGAGGTTCTCATAGACCGCGCGCCCGGGCGGCGGCGTCGATGAAGCCGCGCGCCGCGCCGAACATCACCGGCTCGTCGAGGAGGAATGCGTCGTGCCCCTTGTCGCTCTCGACCTCCACGAAGGCCACCGCCGCCGAAGCCGCGTTGAGGGCATGCACGATGGCGCGGGAATCGGCCGTGGGAAACAGCCAGTCGGAGGTGAAGGACATGACGCAGAAACGGGTCTTCGTACCCCGGAAGGCGTTGGCGAGCACGCCGCCATGGTCGGCGGCGAGATCGAAATAGTCCATGGCGCGCGTGAGATACAGGTACGCATTGGCGTCGAAACGCTCGACGAAGCTCAGGCCCTGGTGGCGCAGATAGCTCTCGATCTGGAAATCGGCGTTGAACGAGAAGGTGGGCGCCGACCCGCCCTGGAAGCGCCGTCCGAACTTCCGGTGCAGGGCCGGTTCCGACAGGTAGGTGATGTGCGCGCCCATGCGGGCGACGCCGAGGCCCTTGGCGGGACGGGTGCCGGCCTCGAGGTAGCGCCCCTCGGCCCAGGCCGGATCGGCCATGATCGCCTGCCGGCCGACCTCGTGGAAGGCGATGTTCTGGGCCGAGTGCCGTGCCCCCGTGGCGATGGGCATCGCGGCGAACACCCGCTCGGGGTAGAGGGCCGCCCATTGCAGCACCTGCATGCCGCCCATGGAGCCGCCGATACACAGGAACAGGTTCTCGATGCCGAGGCGGTCGAGGAGCATCGCCTGCGCGCGGACCATGTCGCGGATGGTCACCAGGGGAAAATCGAGGCCGTAGGCCCGGCCCGTCGTCGGTTCGATGGAGGCCGGGCCCGTCGAGCCCATGCACGAGCCGACGACGTTGGAACAGACGACGAAGTACCGATCCGTGTCGACGGGCTTGCCCGGCCCGACGAGGGTCTCCCACCAGCCGCGCTTGCCCGTCACCGGATGGGTGTGGGCGAAATGCTGGTCGCCCGTCAGCGCGTGGCAGATGAGCACGGCGTTGGAGCGGTCGGCGTTGAGGGTACCCGCAGTCTGGTAGGCGATCTGGAACGGCGCGAGGGCCACGCCGGCATCCGTCGCCAGGGGCTCGTCCAGGCCGAATTGCGCCAGATGCCCCTGGGTGGCCTGCGCCTTGGCCTCGATCACCGGGGGGCCGTCCGTATCGGTCGCCTCGGCTCGGGTTTGGGTGGGAGGATCGAGCGACATGGTCATGAGGGGGAGATCTGACGGGGGAGGTCGCGGGACGAAGTGGGCGGTCGCCATGCGGAGGAGGGGAGGCGACATCCCGGCGGCGTGCGGAGCCGTCGCGTCGCAGATGGAGGTAGTGTGCGCCTCGCCGAGCGTCAACGAAACCATGCGTCATCGGGGCGTGCGTCATCGGGGGATGGACGCGCGTCGAACCCGCATACCGCGTCGAAACGGTGTAGACGTGAATCGACATCCTGCCAGGTCGAGGGGGTGTCGTCGTTGCGAAGAGATGTCTCGGCGTCGTCCACCCGACGAAGCGGTGAAGCGTTTTACGGCGGACGTCTTCGTCTCCGCTGCAACGCGCCGCCCTGTCCAAGGAATTCAAACCGTTGCCCGAGCCCGTGAACGCCCTGCCCGACGCTCTGATCGCCCTGGGCTGGTCCCCGTTCTTCGCCGATCAGATCGCCGACAGGCCGGGTATGCCGGCCCGCATCGGCATGGTCCATCGCTCGCGCATGAGCGCCATCGGGCCGGAGGGCTCCGTCAAGCTCGCCCTGGACCACAACACCAACACCGGCGCCTACGCCGTGGGCGACTGGGTGCTCATCGATCCCGCCGCCCGCACCCTCCTGAGCCGACTGGAGCGGCGAACGTTGCTGGCGCGCCGCGTCGAAGGCTCGAAGGTCCCGCAGCTCGCAGCGGCCAACGTCGACACCCTGTTCATCGTCACCTCGTGCAACGCCGACTTCAATCCGGCCCGGCTGGAGCGCTACCTGGCGCTGGCCAACCAGGCCGGGACCGAACCGGTGATCCTCCTGACGAAGGCCGACACGGCCGCCGACGCCGAGACCTACCGCCGCGCGGCCGAGGCCCTCCAGCGCGACCTGCCCGTGGTGATGATCAACCCCCGCGAGCCGGACGCCATCGCGGCCCTGGCGCCGTGGTGCGGGCCCGGCCGGACCGTGGCGCTCGTCGGCTCCTCCGGGGTGGGCAAGTCGACCCTGGTCAACACCCTGGCGGGCGACGGCGTGGAGGAGCCCCAGCTCACCGGGGGCATCCGCGAGCACGACGCCAAAGGCCGCCACACCACCACGGCGCGCTCGCTCCACGCCATCGCGGCCGGCGGCTGGGTCATCGATACGCCGGGAATGCGCACCCTCCACGTGAGCGACGCGGCGGACGGGATCGAGACCCTGTTCGCGGAGATCGTCGAACTGGCGCCACTGTGCCGGTTTCGCGACTGCACCCACGCGCACGAGCCCGGCTGCGCCGTCCAGGCGGCGGTGACCGAAGGCCGTCTCGATCCCGAGCGCCTGTCGCGCTGGCGCAAGCTCCTGGACGAGAACCGGGTGAACACGCCCGTTCTGACCGGCCCGCGCGGCAACAAGAAGCGCTGAGCCGCCCGTGAGCGCGTGGCCTCCCCTCGACCGGGACCGGTTCGCCAAGTGCCGGGCACTGATGGAGCGCGGTGCGACGCCGGGCGAGCGTGCGGCCGGCCGGGCCGCCGCCGCCCGCATCGCCGCCGCCGCCGGTCTGACCCTGGCGCAGGCGGAGGCGTTCGACGCACCGAGGACGCGGCCGGCGCCCTCCAATGCCTGGCGCGCATCCAAGACCGCCTCCACGACTGCGCCTGAGCCGAAGGCTCCGCCCGCCCCGATCACCGTGGAGGAGTTGCAGGCCCAGAAGCGTGCCGCCGAGGCGCGTCGGCGCAAGCTGGCGGCGCGGGAGGCCCGGCGCCTGCGGGCGCTTCATGCCGAGCAGGAACGGCAGAGCGCCGCAATCCGGACCGCGCAGGGCGAGCGCGACCGGGCCTGGGCGGAGGCACGAGCCGGCGGACCGACAAACGAACCCCATCCTGTAACCGGATCGCATCTTGGCTAGCCGCTACGGCCTCGAGATCCGTGCCGCGAGCGCCGCCGATGCGCCCGGCCTCGCCGTGCTGCTCGCCGAGATCGGGCTTGCGATGCCGGCCGAAGCCCTGGCCGAGCGCCTGGAAGCGATACGGACCGGGCCGAGTGTCGCGCTCGTCGCACAGGAATGGGGGCCGCCGAGCGGCCTCGTGGTGCTGCACTGGTACCGGAGCGTCGCCGAGGCCCGTCCCGTCGCCCAGATCACCACCCTGTTCGTGGGAGCCGAGCAGCGCCGGCGCGGCATCGGACGGCTCCTGCTCAAGGCCGCTTCGCAGGCCGCCCGCATGGCCGAGTGCGACACCCTTCAGGTCGTAGCGTCGGCCGACTCCGCCGACCTTGCCGATTTCTGCCGCGCCACGGGCTTCACCCCGGGCGGCCCCGGCTTCGTCCGACCCCTGCGCAAGGGCCGCTGAACCGCGGCCTCGCCTCGTCAAGCCCGGCAAGCTTTGTTAGACGGTGCCCCTCGCGATCACCCCGGCCCGTTCCATGTCCTCCGCCCTGTCCCCCGAGACCCCCGTCTCCACCCGCCCGGTGCCCCGCCCGGGCGTCCTCGCCATCGAGGCCTATGTGCCTGGCAAGAGCGGCATGCCGGGGGCGCACAAGATCCACAAGCTCTCGTCCAACGAAACGCCCCTGGGGCCGAGCCCGCTGGCCCTGGCCGCCCTGCGGGAAGCGTCGGGCAAGCTCGAACTCTATCCGGACGGCACCTCGGCGCGCCTGCGCGATGCCATCGGCCGGCGCTACGGCCTCGATCCCGCCCGCATCGTCTGCGGCGCCGGGTCGGACGAACTCCTGTCCTTCCTCGCCTACGCCTATCTGGGGCCGGGCGACGAGGGGATCTTCTGCGCCCACGGCTTCCTCGTCTACCGCATCGCCATCCTGGCCGCCGGCGCCACGCCCGTCGTGGTGCCGGAGCGCGACCTCACGGCCGATGTCGACGCGATGCTGGCCGCCGTCACCTCGCGCACGAAGATCGTCTACCTTGCCAACCCCAACAACCCGACCGGCACTTACCTGCCGTTCGACGAGGTCCGTCGCCTGCACGCGGGCCTGCCGCCGCACGTGCTTCTCGTCCTCGACGGGGCCTATGCCGAGTATGTCCGCGCCAACGATTACAGTGCCGGCCTCGACCTCGTGCTCGAATCCCAGAATGTGGTGATGACCCGGACCTTCTCGAAGATCCACGGTCTGGCCGCCTTGCGCATCGGCTGGATGGTCGCCCCGGGCGAGGTCGCCGACGCGGTCAACCGCATCCGCGGGCCGTTCAACCTGTCCGGCCCCGGCATCGCCGCGGGGGCGGCGGCCATCGCCGACGAGGTGCACGTGGCGGGGGCGATCGCCCACAACGACACGTGGCTCGCCCGGCTCGTCGAGGGTGTGACAACCCTGGGACTCACCGTGACGCCGAGCGTCGCCAACTTCGTGCTGGTGCACTTCCCCGATGAAGCCGGCCGCTCGGCGGCGGAGGCCGACGCGTTCCTGACCGCGCGGGGGATCATCACCCGGCGGGTCTCGTCCTACGGCCTGCCCCATGCCCTGCGCGTGACCGTCGGCAGCGCCGAGGCCAACGCGGCCTTCCTCGCCGCGCTCACCGACTTCCTCGGGGCCGCCCCACGTGCCTGAGCTCGCCACACCCGTCGTCGACACCCTCGCCATCGTGGGGCTCGGGCTGATCGGCTCGTCCATCGCCCGGGGCGCACGCCAGTACGGCCTCGCCCGGACCATCGTGGCCATCGACGGCAATCCGGGCGTGCTGGAGCGCGTTCGGGCCCTCGGCCTCGCCGATACGGCCACGGACGACGTCGCGGCCGGCGTGACGGGGGCGGACCTCGTGATCCTGTGCGTGCCGGTGGGCGCCGTCGGGGCCGTGGCCGAGGCCATGGGCGGCGCTCTGAAGCCCGGCGCCATCGTGTCCGATGTCGGGTCCGTGAAGGCCTCGGTGGTCGCGTCCGTGGCGCCGCACATTCCCGAGGGCGTCGCCTTCGTGCCGGCCCATCCGGTGGCGGGCACCGAGTATTCCGGCCCCGATGCCGGGTTCTCGACCCTGTTCTCGGGGCGCTGGTGCATCCTCACCCCGCCCGAAGACACGGACCCTGCGGCCACCGCGCGGGTTCAGGCCTTCTGGGAAGGGCTCGGCGCCATCGTCGAGTCCATGACGCCCGAGCACCACGACCTCGTGCTCGCCATCACCAGCCACGTGCCGCACCTCATCGCCTACAACATCGTCGGCACGGCCGCCGACCTCGAGGCCGTGACGCAGTCCGAGGTGATCAAGTTCTCGGCCGGCGGGTTCCGCGATTTCACCCGCATCGCCGCCTCCGATCCGACCATGTGGCGGGACGTGTTCCTGACCAACAAGGACGCGGTGCTGGAGATGCTTGGGCGGTTCAACGAGGATCTCGCCGCGCTCGCCCGCGCCATCCGCTGGGGCGACGGCGACGCCCTGCACGAGCTGTTCACCCGCACCCGCACCATCCGAAAAGGCATCGTCGCCATGGGCCAGGAGACGGCCGAAGCCGATTTCGGCCGTGCCCGGCCGGGGCCGGCACCCGAGAAGGTGCCGCCCGCCGCCTGAGGCTTCAGCCCGGGAAGGGCGGGCTCACACGAGCCCGAGCTTCTGCGCCAGGCCGATGCGCTGGAGCTTGCCGGTCGCACCCTTGGGGATCTCGTCCAGGATGAGGATCTTGGCCGGCACCTTGAAGGCCGCCAGACGTTCGAGGGCGAAGCCCCGCAGATCCTTTTCCGCCAGCGTCTGGCCTTCGCGCAGGACGATGGCGGCTGCGACATCCTCGCCGAGCTTGTCGTGCGGCATGGCGAAGGTCACGCATTGCGACACGGCCGGATGGTCCATGAGGATCTCGTCGACCTCGCGCGGCGAGATCTTCTCGCCGCCCCGGTTGATGATCTCCTTGAGGCGTCCGGTGAGCGAGAGGTAGCCTTCCGGGGTGAGCGAGCCCTGGTCGCCCGTGCGGAACCAGCCCTGCTTCGTGAACGCCTCGGCGTTGGCCTTGTCGTTGTTCTCGTAGCCCGCCATCACGTTGTCGCCCCGGATGACGATCTCGCCGATTTCGCCGGCGGGAAGCGGCTCGCCGTCCTCGTCCACGATGGCGATCTCGGGGCCGGCGGCGAGGCCGACGGAGCCGGCGTAATGCGGCTTCGGGGGCAGGGGGTTCGAGGCCATCTGGTGGGCGGCCTCGGTCATGCCGTAGGCCTCGATCAGGGGGGCGCCGAAGGTGTCCTCGATTTCCTTCATCACCTGCGGCGGCATGGAGGACGAGGACGAGCGGATGAACCGCAGCGGGTTCGCCTCGATGACCTCCCGGTTGCGGTTGGCCCGGCCGAGGATCGCCTGATGCATGGTCGGCACCGCCGTGTACCAGGTCGGGCGGACCTCACCCATCCAGCCGAAGAACTTCAGGGCGTTGAAGCCCGGCGTGCACGACACCTGACCGCCGGCCGAGAGCGGCGCCAGGATGCCGGCGATGAGGCCGTGAATGTGGAACAGCGGCATGATGTTGAGGCCGCGATCCGCCGCCGTGAACGCCACCGCCTGCCGGATGTTGCGGGCCGAGGCGCAGACGTTGGACTGCTTCAGCGGCACGATCTTGGGGCGCGAGGTCGTGCCCGAGGTGTGAAGCACCAGGGCGATGTCGTCGGGCTCCGCCGGGCCACCGTTGGCGGCGGGCGCGACGGCTTCACCCGAGAACGCCAGGGTGAAGGAGCCGGCCCCCGCTTCCGGGGTCGGCCGCAGGCGCACCACCGGCACGCCGAGCTTCTCGGCGACGGCCACGGCCGGCGTCTCGGAGCCTTCGGTCACCACCAGCAGCCGGGCGTCGAGGTCGGAGAGGTAGAACGTGAACTCGTCCGCCTTGTAGCTCGGGTTGAGCGGTGCCGAGGTGGCGCCTGCCGCGATGGCGATGAAGGCGGCGGCCATCTCGGGACCGTTGTCGAGGACGATGCCGACGCGGTCGCCCCGGCCGATGCCCTGGGCGTTGAGGGCCGCGATGGTGCGTTCCGTGAGGGCGCGGAGCGCACCGAAGCTCAGGGGCACGCCGCCGGGGCTCGACAGGGCGGTGGCCTCGTCGGCGCCGGCCTGGATCAAGGCGTGGAGGGTGGTGGCGTTCTCGGCCATGGAAGATGTGTCCTTGAAATCGCTCGAAAAATTCAGGCGGCCGTGATGGACAGGCGTCCCTGCGCCCGGTCCAGGCTTTGGGACAGCAGGCGCATCAGGGCGTAGACGGTGCCGATATGCGGCGTCGGGGTGTCGGTAAGGCGCCCGAGCTCGATGATCGAGCCGACCAGGGCCTCGAGTTCGATGGGGCGGCCGGCCTCGACGTCCTGCAGCATCGAGGTCTTGTGGGCGCCGACCTTCTCGGCCCCGGCGATGCGCTTCTCGATGCCGAGCTTGAACGTGATCCCGAGCTTGCCCGCGATCGCTTCCGCTTCGCGCATCATGTCGGCGGCGAGTGCCCGGGTCTCGGGGAACTGGCAGATGTCCACGAGGGTGGCGTGGCTGAGCGCCGAGATCGGGTTGAAGCTGAGGTTGCCCCAGAGCTTGAGCCAGATCTCCGCCCGGATGTCCGAGGTCACGGGCGCGCGGAACCCCGCCTTGATGAGGCGCTGGGCGAGCGACTGGACGCGGGGGCTCATGGTGCCGTCGAGTTCGCCCAGACCAAAGCGGTGGCCCTCGATCACCTGCACCACGCCGGGCTCCGTGAGCACGGCCGCCGGATAGACCACGGAACCGATGACGTGCTTCGGATCGAGGTGCTGGGCGATGAGGCCGGCCGGATCGGCCGTCTCCAGGTGGGTGCCGGTCAGGTCCCCGCCGTGGCCACCGGAAAAGTACCACCACGGGATTCCGTTCTGCATGGTCACCACCATGGTCTCGGGTCCGATGAGGTGGTGCAGATCGGCCGCGATGGGGCCGACCTGATGCGCCTTGACGGTCAGCAGCACGATGTCGTGCACGCCGGCCTCTTCCATGGATTTCGTGGCCGACAGGTTCTTCACGTGGATCTCGGAGCCGTTCTCCTCGATCAGGCGCATCCCGTTGGTCTTGATGGCGTCGAGGTTGGCGCCGCGCGCGATGAAGGTGACGTTCTCCCCCGCGTTGGCGAGGCGTACGCCCAAAAATCCGCCGATGGCGCCGGCGCCGACGATGGCGATGCTCATGTGGCTGTCCTCTGATGTCTGTGCGTCAGGCCCGTCACGCGAACGCGTTCGACAGGATTCCGATGCCCTCGATGTCGACTTCGACGGTGGCGCCCTTCGGGATCGGACCCGCACCGTTGGAGGTTCCGCAGGCGATGAGGTCGCCGGGCTCCAGGGTCATGCCCCGCGAGACCAGGGCGACGATCTCCCGCGGCTTGAAGATCATGTCGGCGAGCGGGTAGCGCTGGCGCTCGCGCCCATTGACCCGCACGGCCACCGAGAGGGCGTCAGGGTCGAGGCCGGTGGCGATGACCGGGCCGAACGGGCCGAACCCGTCGAAGCCCTTCGAGCGGGTCCATTGCACGAAGCTCGGATCGGCCTTGAGCACTTCCAGGGCCGTGACGTCGTTCACGCAGGTGTAGCCGAAGATGTGCGCGGCCGCTGTCTCGGGCGTGAGGTCGCGTCCGCGCCGGCCGATGACGATGCCGAGTTCGCCCTCGAACAGGATGCGGCCGAGCCCGTCCGGGATCGCCACGGTGTCGCCGCTCGCCCGGTAGGTGTTGGGCGGCTTGACGAAGAACAGGGGATTTTCCGGACGCTCCAGCCCCTGCTTCTCGGCCGCCGCGTGGAAGTTGTTCCACAGGGCGATGAGCTTCGAGGGCCGGCAGGGGAGGTCGAGGGTGACGTCGGCGAGCGGCAGGGTCTCGCCCGTGGGAGTCGGAGTGGAGAAGAGATCGCCCTCGTGGACGGCGATGTTCT
Source organism: Methylobacterium sp. Leaf112 (assembly GCF_001423295.1). Classification (GTDB taxonomy): domain Bacteria; phylum Pseudomonadota; class Alphaproteobacteria; order Rhizobiales; family Beijerinckiaceae; genus Methylobacterium. The sequence continues at coordinate 18,303 of NZ_LMNG01000034.1, forward strand.
TCCCGTCGAGGCGGCCGAAGCCGCCTCGACCGCCATGAGTGTAGCGGAGCCAGCGCGCCATGGTTTCAGGCGTTCCGGGCGATGTAGCGCGCCCGCCAGGGCTTCAGCACGGCGATGGCCAGCAGCGAGGCGAGGATGTTGGCCCCGGCCGCGACCAGGAACACGCCGTCCCAGCTCGCCGAACTCTGCTGCAGGTAGTTGGCGGCGGGCACCAAGAGGGCCGCCGTGCCCTTGGCGGTGTAGAGCAGGCCGGCGTTGGTGGCGGCGAACTTGGTGCCGAAGGTGTCGGTGCAGGTCGAGGGGAACAGCGAGTAGATCTCACCCCAGGCGAAGAACACGAACCCTGAGAGCAGCACGAACCACAGCGGATCGTGACCCCAGAGGTAGAGCATGTAGATGCCGAAGCCTTCCATGGCGAAGGCGATGAACATGGTGTTCTCGCGGCCGATCTTGTCCGAGACCCAGCCGAAGAACGGGCGGGTCAGGCCGTTGAGGATGCGGTCGATGGTGGCCGCGAAGGTGATCGCCACCATGGTGATGCCCATGATCGTGACGGGCACCTTGTCGACGCCGATATCGGCCGCGATGGGCTTGAGGTTGGCGGTGATCATCAGGCCGCCGGCACCCACGATGACGAACATGAAGTACATCAGCCAGAAGATCGGCTGGCGCGCGACCTCGCCGGGGGTGAAGTTGCGCCGGGTCTGGGCGACGCTGGCATTGCTCGCGGCCTCCGCGACCTGCCCCTTCTTCGGGGAGACCAGGAACACCGACAGCGCCATCACGATGAGGCCCTGACCGATGCCGAAGCTGAAGAACGCGGACTGGAAGCCGTTCTCGGCGATCATCCACTGGATCGGCGCGACGGTCAGCGCCGAGCCGGCGCCGAAGCCGGCGGCCGTGATGCCGGCGGCGAGGCCACGCTTGTCCGGGAACCACTTCAGGGCCGAGCCGACGCAGGTGCCGTAGACGGCGCCCGCGCCGATGCCGGCCACCACCTGGCCGAGGTAGAACATGTTGAGGGTCTCGGCGTAGGAGTTGATGACCCAGCCGATGCCGCAGAGCAGGCCGCCGAACAGCACCACGACGCGCGGGCCGTACTTGTCGACGAACCAGCCCTCGACGGGGACGAGCCAGGTCTCGAACAGCACGAACAGGGTGAAGGCCCACTGGATCGCNCACCACGACGCGCGGGCCGTACTTGTCGACGAACCAGCCCTCGACGGGGACGAGCCAGGTCTCGAACAGCACGAACAGGGTGAAGGCCCACTGGATCGCGGCCCGGTCGAAGCCGAACTTCCTCTGGATGTCGGGGACGAAGAACGTCCAGCCGTACTGGAGGTTGGCGATCATCACCATGCAGATGACGCCGATCACGAGTTGGCCCCAGCGGCCGAACGGGGGGGCGGCGATCGTCGGAGAGGCGGCGTAGGCGGTCCCACCGGGGACGGGCGCAGCGGTGCGCGCGGTCATGGCGTTGTCCTTGGATCAACTTTTGGTAATGCCGCACGGTTCTAACCGCAATTATTTTGAATTCAAGCAGCTTCGCCATGGCGCCATCTTGCGCTCTTCTGTAAAATTTTTTGGACACCCATGTAAAAAATTTGAGACAGCTGTCGTCAAACAGCGATGACGGACGGTGATCTTGCGATGCAAAGGACTAAGCGTGCATCGCAGCAATCGACGGGGGGCTGAGCCGCCGGGCCGGCCTGGACCGGAACATTTCCGGGTGCTGCGCGGTTGCGCCTGGCCTGTGGCAGACGGTCGCCTCCTTGGCGGTCGGCCCAGATCCTGGCCCATTCACGGAGAGTTCGATGAGCAGCACGACGGACAAGATCAAGGGTCTGGCCAACGAGGCCGTCGGCAACATCAAGCAGGGCGTCGGCTCCGTCACCGGAAACGAGAAGCTCCAGGCCGAGGGCAGGGCCCAGGAATTGAAGGGCGAAGCGCAGAAGACCGTCGGCGATGCCAAGGACGGCATCAAGAACGCGGCGCAGAGCGCAGCCGACGCCGTGAAGAAGATCTGATCGGAGCCCCATCGGTGGGCCGTGCCTGGCCCGGGGCATTCAGCGCCGCGGACATCGGGTCCGCTGCGGCAGAGAGGAACCGGAATGAACAGAGATCAATTCGAGGGCGGCCTGCGCAACCTGCGTGGCCGCGGCCGGACGGCCCTGGGCGCCGTGACCGGGCGCCCGCGTCAGCAGATCGACGGCGCGGTGGATCAGGTCGCCGGGACGCTCCAGCACGGGTATGGCCGGGCTCGCGAGACCGCGGACGGCCTGCATCGCGACGGCACGCAGTTCATCGACGAGGCCCGCAGCCGAGGTCGAGCTGTGGCGAGCGAGGTCCAGGATCGTGCCGAGGATCTGCGGCAACGCGGCCGTGGCTACCGTGACGAAGCGGTGCGGCGGGGACGGGATATCGCAGCCCGAGCCGACGACAACCGGAACACCACGCTGTTGGTGGTCGCCGCTGCCGCCTTCGCCACCGGGTGGCTCATGCGCCGGACACGCTGAGGCGAGCCGGACCCGTCTCGCCGGCGCTCGCTACGCCCCGGTGGGGACGTGGCGCTCAGCCTCGGGTGCCGGGCGCCGGGCCTTCGCTTCGTACAGGGCCGTATCGGCTCGAGCCAGAACCTCCTCCGGGCTTACCGCGTTCGGTGGACGGGTGGCGATGCCGAAGCTGGCTGAGATCCGCCGGGAGGCTCCGTACACCTCGAACGGCTGTGCGAGGCCCGCGCGGGCGCGCTCGACGATGGCGGTGGCCAGTGACCCGTCCGGCGCGACGATGACGAACTCGTCCCCGCCGAGGCGGAACATCCGCGCCGGTGCCGCCAGGCAGGCGATTCGGCCGGCGAGCAGGGTTAGCAACAGGTCGCCCGCGGCGTGGCCGAGGGTGTCGTTGATCGGCTTGAAATGGTCGAGGTCGAACAGGATCACGGCAAAGTCCGTCGCCGGCTCTGTCATGGCCTCGCTCAACCGCTCGCGCAGGGCCAGCCGGTTGCCGAGCCCCGTCAGGTCGTCCCGGCGGGCGAGGTGATGCAATCGCGTCCGTTCCGTTTCCTGGGTTGTGACGTCCCGGTCGATCCCCCGATACCCCTGCAGCCCGCCGTCGGCGTCGAAGAGCGGCACGCCACTCGTCTCGAGGACGACGATGCGGCCGTCCCGGTGGCGGTTGCGGTTGATCAGTCCGGCGAAGGAACGCTTCTCGCGCACGATCTCGGCGAAGGCGCTCCCCACCCGCTTGGCTTCGTCCGGCGGCATGAAGTCGAACGGCGTCCGGCCGATGATCTCGTGCGGTTCGTAGCCGAGAAGCACCAGGGAATGACGCGAGGCGTAGGTGTAGCGCCCCTGGGCATCCACCTCCCAGATCCAGTCCGAATTGGTGTCGAGCATCGCGCGCAGGCGAGCGATCTCCTGCAGCAGCCGTTCCGTATCGGCAGGTGCATCGATGAGTGCGCCGAATCTCTGGCGTCGGGCGTTTCGCTCCGGACTCGACCGATCTTTGGCCGGTCCGGGATTGCGCGTGCGAGATGTCGGGCTCATGCAGGACCGGTCGTGGCGTCGTTTCCATTAACCTTAGGTCACGCGACCATAAGGGTTCGTTACTGTACTGAGGATCTTACCGGTTCAGCCCGCTTTCCGGCGGAGGAATGAGACCGAGGAGACCAGCCAGATGTCCATTCGTCCATGGTCCGCTTTGACGACCGATGAGTTTCGGCATCGAGATATGTGCCGCACCATCGCCGTGCTGCCCGTGGCCGCCATAGAGCAGCATGGCCCGCACCTCCCCCTCTCCACCGATCTCGACATCGCCGAGGGCTACCTCGCCCGGCTCATGGCTCTGCCGGCCGACGATCTCGACGTCCTCGTCCTGCCCGTGCAGGCCATCGGGAAGTCCGACGAGCACGACGCGTTTCCGGGGACCCTGAGCCTCACGAGCGCGACGGCGCTCGGTGCATGGGGCGAGATCGGCACCGGGATTCACCGGGCCGGCTGCACCAAGCTCGTCCTCGTCACCGCGCATGGCGGCAACAGCGGCCTCATCGATCTCGTGGCCGCCGACCTGCGCGCCCGCCTCGACATGGTCGCCGTCACCACCGCCTGGAGCCGATTCGGCTATCCCGAGGGCCTGTTTCCCGAAGCCGAGATCCGGCACGGCATCCATGGCGGGGGCATCGAGACCGCCCTGATGCTGGCGCTCTGCCCCGACCGCGTGCGGATCGACCGCATCGCCGACTTCACACCGCGCACCCTCGAGATGGAGCAGGCGTTCACGCACCTCCGAGCCGGGCGCCCGGCGGCCTTTGCCTGGAAGGCGGGGGATCTCAACCCGGCCGGGGCCATCGGCGATGCGCGCCTCGGGACGGCCGAGGCGGGACACGCCGCCCTCGATCACGGCGCCCGCGCGGTCCTCGAACTCCTGCGCGACGTCGATCGCTTCACCCTGGCGCCCTGAAGCTTGGCGAAGCCGAGAAACCGCGAAAAACTCAGTCTTCGGGGTCTTCGGTCTCGGGCGTGCGGGCCGGCCAGGTCACGATGCGGTCCAGGAGTTCGTCGGCGGTGAACTCCTCCTCGTTGCCCGACACGCGACCGCGGATGGAGATGCCGGCCTCGTGGACGCTGGCTGCCCGGCCGCTCACCAGGGGATGCCAGTCGGGCAGGTCCTCGCCGTCGCGCACGAGGCGGTACCCACAGGTCGGCGGCAGCCACGGGATCGTCCGCACGGCCTCCGGCGTCAGGCGCACGCAATCCGGCACCCGCTTCTGCCGGCGGGGATAATCACGGCAATGGCAACCGTGCCCGTCGAGCAAGGTGCAGCCCACATCCGTATGGTAGACCTCGCCCGTGTCCTCGTCCTCGAGCTTCAGGAGGCAGCAACGGCCGCAACCGTCGCACAAGCTCTCCCACTCGGCGGGCGTCATCGTGTCCAGCGTCTTGGTGCGCCAGAACGGTTCGGTGGAGGCCGGCGGCCCGGACGGGCGTGCGGGCGTGCGATCCCGCATTCGGGAACCCCAAGGTCAGGATGTGCGGTGGGACGGGCGAAGGGTTCCCTTGCCGCAACGCGTCCCAATGAGCAAGCGCCACCGGCGCGCCCCATTCCCGCGTCAAGGTTAATCCGATCTTGAGCCGGTGCACGCGGCGACGTGCCATGCCGCCGGCGCGTTGCGCATGGTATCGGGTGTCTCGCGAACCGATGCGCGGCTTGATAGACTGAATGCCGCGGTGCGGACCGGATCGGGCTGCCCTCCAGGGACGTGAAGAACAGATCGTGCGCTTGCCCAACGCCACTTCCCTGACGACGCGGTTCAAGCGTGCGGCCCTGGCCTTCGACGCCTGGGTGAACGCGGGTCTCTACGACAGCGGCCGCTCGGCCGGCGAGACCTACGAGCGTTTCCAGGAGCGTATGAACGTCTTCGCCGTGCGGGGCTGGAAGCGCGGTGTCCTCGACCTGACCAGCGAGGCGATGACGCTCGGCACCGGCGGCGCGGTGTTGATGCTGGCGCTGGCGCAATCCGCTTTCAACCAGACCAGCGACAACTGGCTCAAGACCCAGGATCTCGCCGTCACCTTCCTAGACCGCTACGGCGCCGAGGTGGGACGGCGCGGGATCAAGCACGACGATTCGCTGAAGCTCGACGACTTCCCCGATATCATGATCAAGGCCCTGGTCTCGACGGAGGACCGGCGCTTCTACGAGCATTGGGGCATCGACCCCATCGGCACGGCGCGCGCGCTGGTTTCGAATTCGCGCGGCGGCGGCAACACGCAGGGCGGCTCGTCCATCACGCAGCAGCTCGCCAAGAACCTGTTCCTGACGAACGAGCGCTCCCTCGAGCGCAAGATCAACGAGGCCTTCCTCGCCCTGTGGCTGGAAAGCCACCTCACCAAGAACGAAATCCTGAAGCTCTATCTCGACCGCGCCTATATGGGTGGCGGCACCTTCGGCGCCGTGGCGGCCGCCGACTACTATTTCGGCAAGCCGCTCAAGGACATCTCCCTCGCCGAAGCCGCCATGCTGGCCGGTCTGTTCAAGGCGCCGACGAAGTATGCGCCCCACGTCAACCTGCCCGCCGCCCGCGCCCGCGCCGTCGACGTGCTGCACAACATGGTCGAGGCCGGCTTCGTCACGGAGGGCCAGATCCAGACGGCCCTGCGCAACCCGGCCACTCCGGTGACCCGCACCCGCGACATCACGGCGGACTACTACCTCGACTGGGCGTTCGGCGAGATCAAGGGCATGGCCGATGCGGGCCGCTTCCGCAGCGACCGCGTGCTCACGGTCAAGACGCCGCTGGACCTCACGATCCAGAAGCGCGCCGACGAGGTGGTGCAGAACACCCTGCGCCGCTACGGCGATCAGTACGACGTCGACGAGGCCGCCATGGTGATCCTCGACCCGGATGGCGCGCTGCGTGCCATGGTGGGCGGGGCCGATTACGGCGAGAGCCAGTTCAACCGCGCCACCGACGCCCTGCGCCAGCCGGGCTCCTCGTTCAAGCCCTACGTCTACGCCGCAGGCCTCGCGTCCGGCCTGTACCGGCCCGACACCCGGGTCGTCGACCGCCCGGTCTGCCTCGGCGACTGGTGCCCGCAGAATTACGGCCGCTCGTTCTCCGGCCCGACCAACCTCACGGTGGCGGTGGCCAAATCCATCAACACCATCCCGATCCAGATCTCCATCGCCATCGGCAAGGGCATGGGCATCAAGGGGGATTTCGCGGCCGCCACCGCCGGCCGGGTCAAGATCGTCGAGACCGCCCACCGCATGGGCATCACGACGCCGCTGCCGACGAACTCGGTGTCCCTGCCCATCGGCTCGGCCGAGGTCAACGTGATCGATCAGGCCGCCGCCTACGCGGTGTTCGCCAACGGCGGGCGCAAGGCCAAGCCCTACGCCGCCATGGAGGTGAAGAACTCGTCCGGCGAGGTGATCTACCGCCATGCCGACGAGGCGGTCGAGCAGGTGCTCTCGACCCAGGTGGTCGCCGACATGAACTACATGCTCACCAAGGTGGTGGAGGAGGGCACCGGCAAGCGCGCCCAGCTCGAGGGCATCAAGGTCGCGGGCAAGTCCGGTACCACGAACGCGTATCGCGATGCCTGGTTCGTCGCCTACACGGGCAACTATGTCGGCTCGGTCTGGTTCGGAAACGACGACCACACCTCCACCAACAAGATGACCGGCGGCTCGCTCCCCGCCATGGCCTGGCACGATGTGATGGAGATCGCCCACCAGGGTATCGAACTGAAGCCGATGCCGGGCCTCAAGGAGGTCGGGCGCGCCGTGGCCCAGACACCGACTGCCGCCCCGATCAATCCGGCGGCCAGCGCCGCCGGCAAGCTGTCGCGGCGTTCCTTCGAGGTCATCGGCGGCGTCAACGGCCTGTTCCGCACCGTCGAGGCCAGCGGCGCGTCCCCGCGCGCGGCCGGCAACGTGGCCGACGGGACACGCCCGGCATTCGGCCGCATCGCCACTCCGTAAGCGTGAGAGCTCAGGTTCGATGAAAGCCGCCGACATGGTCGCGCCCGCCCGCCCGGAGGCCGGAAACGCCGGTGTGCGGACCATCGGCGCGCGTATCGCCGCCGTGGCGCGTGACGGCGTACGCCGAGCCTCCACCGTCAGCCTCGTCCTCTACGCCCTCGCCCTCGGGGCAGGGATCGGGCTCGCCACCGCCGATTACGCCACCCGGGGCGGGTACCCGTTCGGGGGCGTCGCCGTCGGCGCATGGACGGCGTGGCCCCGCACCGGTTCCGTGGGGGCCGATCCCTATGCCCGGGCCGTGAACGCCCGCCGGGGCGAGATTCCCCTGGCGGTCGGCGAAGGGATGCTGCTCACCGCCGCCCAGGACGACGAGGGGCAGACCCTGGACGCCACCTGTACCTACAGCATCGCGGGCATCACACCGCCCGCCCGGGCCTGGACCGTGACGGTCGCCGGGCGCGGCCCACGCGATCCCGCCCGCACCATCGTACGCGAGGGCTACACCTCGACGGAGATCCTACGCGACCGCGACGGGCGCTTCGTCATCACCCTCTCGCCCGAGGTCCAAGCGGGCAACTGGCTGGCGATGCCGCGTGCCAGCGGGCCGGTGCGTCTCGCACTGCGCCTCTACGACACGCCCGTGGCCGCGAGCGCCGGGACCCTCGATCGCACGTCCCTGCCGGCCATCACCCGCACGGGATGCGCCGCATGACGTCCCGCGGCCGCTTCCTCCTCGCCACCGCCACGGGTCTCGTGCTGGCGGGGCTCGTCCATATCGGTGCCGTCCTCCTGATCCCCCGCCTGTCGGAAGCCGATGCCCTATCGCGGGCACGCACGGGCGAGACACTCGATCACGCCATGCCGGTCTACACGCTGGCCACCGGCGACACCCCCTCGCCCCCCGAGGCGTGGCTGCCCATTCCCGATCCGGCCGTGGCGGTCGGGATCTGCGCCTACGATCTCGCCGATGGCCCCATGCGGGTCTCTGCCCGCACGGGGCCGCTGATGCTGTCCCTCGCCGTCCACGGCCGGCGCGGCGCCTTCTACGCGGTCACCGACCAGGCGGCCGTGCGCGGTGCCCTCGATCTCGTGGTGCTCACCCGTGCCCAGTACGACGAGGCGCTCGCCAACGCGGACGAGAACGACGTCACCCGTGACGTCCGCATCGTGGCGCCGGACGCCAAGGGTTATGTGGTGGTGCGGGTGATCGCCGCCCTGCCGAGCCAGAGGCCGGCGGCCAACACGGCGGTGCAGGCCGTGTCCTGCACGGTGGACGTGCCCGCCGAGGACAAGGCCGGAGGCTGAGTGTCTCTCACAAAACTCCCGCTGCGCTGTCGGACTCAGGGTGAGAACCGGCGGTGATCGGGCGTTTTGTGAGGCACTCTGAAAGCCCGTCAGGGGGGCGCCGTCGGCAGCACTCCGAGGCGGAAGACGGTGTAGGCTCCGCCTTGCCCGAGGGGTTCCATCGACTGACCGACGCGTGCGAGGTCGGTGGCGAGGGTCGACCAGAACGGATCACCTGTCAGGTAGACGAAATACTCGGCTTCGGAGGATGCGAGGATCGCCGCGAGGGCGGGTCCCCGATCCTCGTTCCGGACAGGATGACGCACGAACGCGAGCGCACTGGACGGCGTTTTCAGGCCGACGACATCGGTCAGGCGGAGTTCGGGCAGGCGCCAGGCCACGTAACCCGCGTCATGCACCGCCACGCGCGCGTTCGCCGGGACCGTCGCGCGCAGGGTGGCCACCATCGCTTCGCGAGCCTGCGCCATCCGCTGCGTTTCCCAAGCGGCCTGAAGGGTCCTCGCCTGCAGGCCCACGAGGCACAGCACCGCGACGCAGGCCACCCGTCGCCGCTCGGCTGTGAGCAAGCCGGCCGCACCGAAGAGCAGGACCGGCACCGCTTCCGCGAGATACCGGCAGTAGTTGTGCGACAGGCCGCCGGGGAAAACCCAGGTCGCGGACCCGAGCCAGGCGAGAAGGAATATGGCTCCACACCATCCCGCCCGCCTGCGCCACAACCCGATGCCGCCGATGGCGACGATCAGGAGCGCGGAGTGCAGGATCGCCGAGGACGCGATCATGAGCTTGTCGGCGAGGGGGAGGGGCGCCTCCGCGAAGAACGCGATCTTCGCGCCGCCCGTCGCCGGGACGAGACTGCCGGTCATCATCCATGAGAACGCCACCCAGGGGATCGCCGCTGCGGCCGCGAGGGCCGTGATCCGCAGCACCTGCGAGGGAGCCCCACGCACCAGCCAGCACTGCCGGACGAGGAGGGGCAGGGCCAGCAACGCGAGTTCCGGCCGGAGGAAGGGCAGAGTTCCGCACAGCACGGGCAGCCACCGCGCGTCGCGTAGAACGAGGCTCCAGGCGATGGCTGCCGCCGCAAGCCCGGTTTCAAGGCCGTTGACAAGGTGCAGCGTCTGGTATCCGGCCAGGAGTCCGAGGCAGATCAGCACCACACGGCTGCATCCCGCCTGCACGGCCATACGGTCGAGGCCGGCCACGTAGAGCAGAATGGCGAGGAGACCGACGAGATCGCTCGCGGTCTCCAGCGGAAGAAGAAGCCCGAGACCCGCGATCGCCAAGAGATGGACGGCGCTCGTCGCCCCCGTCAGCGCCGTGGAACCGGCATAGGCCGGGTCCGCGCCGCCGGCGAGCAGCGTTCGGGCGTTGTGGAGCGTGATGTACGCATCGTCGATCCTGAGATCGGGGCGGCCGACCACGACAAGGGCGGCGATCACCGTAAACGTCAGCCACGCGAGCGCACGCCACCATCTCCCTGCGTCCGGCGCTCCGGCGTGCGTCGACCCTCGCCCGAGACCGTCAATGCCGCCCAACGGTTCGGCACATTGCAAACGCCCCATACTGTCCTCCCCGCTCAGGGATCGTGGAGAATCCGACTTGGACGCGTGTTCGGATCCGGATCGGTCTGGCCGAGGCGTCGCACGGGACGACGCACCTTCGACTCGGTCCTCAGTTCTTGACGACGAGGGGCCTCGGGGCGGGGGCAGCGTCTACCGCACGCTCCTCCCAGCCGCCGCAGCTTTCCTCCGTCGCCGGTGGGACCAGGGGCACGAGGAGGGGACGACGCTCCTCCAGGGCCCGCAGGGTCCGCTCGACGAGGGCCGCCTCCGGCGAGGGAACGGCGACGAGGAGGTGTTCGAGGGCGTAGCGGTAGCGCGCGATCCGCAGGTCCGTCTCCGTCCGGACCCAGGCGACGAGGCAGCGGTTCTCGGCCACCCGCATGGCAGCCTGGCGCACGTCGCGGTCGTCCAGGGATTTGGCGAAGGGCAGGCTACGCAGACGGAGGGCGTCGGCCTGGTTCACCCGCGCGGCGATGGCGGCGAAGACCGGCAGCAGGCGCGCATCGATGCCGATATCCTCCGACAGACGGTGATAGCGCGATACGGGCGAGCGGAACGGACCATCCATGAGGGTGGCGTAGTACGCCGCCGGGTCGTCCGGGCGCCAGGATCGCGGCAGCACGCGACTGCGGGTCAGGTTGGCGAGGGCGTCCGTGAAGGCATCGTGCCCCGCCGCCGGCATCAGGAAGCGCCAGGCCCGGTCGCGCAGGGTGATCTCGTCATCCGTGAAGGGAAAGGCCGAGGCCGGCTCCCCGCGCTCGCGCGCGGCCAGGGTGCCGGTGGTCTCGATCAGGCTGTTCCAGGCTCCCGGCTTCGGGCGACCGAAATCGCCTTGTTGGGCGCAGCCGGTGACGATCACGAGGATCGCCGTGATCGTCGCGATGCGACGGGAGAGAGGATCGGCCGCCATCGCCATCGCCATCGTCGGGTCCGGTCGCCGGGGACTCGCGAGGCCGCGCCTCAGGAGCGCCGACGCAGGCGGGGGGCCGGAGTCTCGGGTCCGATCGGGGTGCTGGCCTCGGTCATGCGCTCGTAGCGGATACCGGTGAACAGCAGAATCGCCCCGCGCGGGTCCTGCGCCGCGTCGGCGCTGCGCCGGAAGCGGCGGCGTCCGTCACTCGGGAAGGTCACGACGGTGGCCGTCGGACGCTCGGGACCCCCCGTATAAGATGACCTGTCGAAGTTCATCGGCTGCGATCCCGTCCCGTTGCTCTTGCGCGCCACGGGCTCCCCGTGCCGTCTCGACCGAAGGAGGAGACACCCTGCGGGGTCGTCCGATCGGCGTTCTCGTGGGCCGAGATCATCACGGGGTGGTTAACGGATTGTTGCCAAGGCGGGGGCGAGAGCGGTCGAACGGCTCGACCGACGCCGCCTTTCCATCACGGGCGTCCGGTGTGGCTCGGATGCCGCATGGCTTGGAAATTGGGTGGCGCATGGCTTGCATGAGCCTTGCCGCCCATGGCGGGCAATCCCTCCCTTGAACTCGGCCCCGCTCGCTCGCGCGAGCGGGGTTTTTTGTCGGGGCCATCAACTGCGGCCGTCCGACCGTGTCGCGAGGCACGGGAACAAGCGTGGGCTTTCGCGCGCTTGCTAAGCGCCGGGGCGGCCCGATATGCCCCTTTCAATCTTTCCCCGAACGAAGGACACCGCAGGATGCGTGTGGTTACGTCACGACCCTTGAGCCTCTCGACGGCCCTGAAGATCGCGCCGCTCGCCCTGATGGTACTGGCGGCCGGTCCGGCCCAGGCCCAGCGCGAGGATCAGGGATTGCAGCTCGGCTGCGCGAACGACTATTTCCGCCTCTGCGCCGGTGTCGATCCCAACAGCAAGGACGCAGAGACCTGCATGGATCGCAACCGCGCCCGCTTGTCGCCCGAGTGCAAGGCCGCCATCGGCGACTACGACAAGCGCACCGGCGGCAAGAAGTAGCGTCCGGGGGCGGCTCTCCACCCTTTTCGAGATCCGGAGTTCGAGAGCCATGGCCCTGACCGTCGCGGTCCAGATGGATTCCATCCGGGCAATTCGTATCGCAGGTGACACCACCTTCGCCCTGCTGCTCGAAGCGCAGGTGCGAGGGCACCGGCTCCTGCACTACACACCCGACCGGCTGTCCCTCCAGGGTGGTCGGGTGACCGCACGGGTGGAAACCCTGACGGTGCAGGACGTCGAGGGTGCGCACGCCATCCTTGGTGTCCCCGAGCGCATGGACCTGTCGGAGGTGGACGTGGTGCTCATGCGCCAGGACCCGCCCTTCGACATGGCCTACATCACCGCGACCCACATGCTGGAGCGGCTGCCGGCCTCGACCCTGGTGGTGAACAACCCGGCCGAAGTGCGCAACGCGCCCGAAAAGCTGTTCGTCCTCGATTTTCCCGCCCTGATGCCGCCGACCCTCATCACCCGCGACAAGGCGGAGATCGAGGCGTTCCGGGCCGAGCACGGCGCCATCGTGATGAAGCCGCTCCATGGCCACGGCGGCGCGGCAGTGTTCCGGGTGCTGCCGGAGGACGCGAATTTCGGCTCGATGTTCGATCTGTTCTCGGTGACGTTCCGCGAACAATGGGTGGTGCAGCGCTTCCTGCCGCGCATCACCGAGGGGGACAAGCGCATCATCCTCGTCGACGGCGAACCCCTGGGCGCTATCAACCGGGTGCCGGCCCTCAACGACATCCGCTCCAACATGGTGCGGGGCGGGGCAGCGGCGGCCTCCGACCTGACGCCGCGTGAACTGGAGATCTGCGCCGCCATCGGTCCCGAGTTGCGGCGGCGCGGCCTGATCCTCGTCGGCATCGACGTGATCGACGGCAACCTCACCGAGATCAACGTCACGTCTCCAACCGGCATCCGGGCGATCAAGCGCCTGGGCGGCCCCGATCTCGCGGTGTCCGTGTGGGACGCCATCGAAGCCCGCGTGAGCACGGTGCTCTCCGCCTGAACCTCACCGCTCGGCGCGCGGCGTCGCGTTGAGCTCGGCCCAGTCGAACTCCTCCTCCAGGACGTAATAGGCGTCGTCGCCGATCTCGCCCGAGCGGCGCAGGGCGAGCACCCGGTCGCGGGCGGCCTCGATGGTACTGCGCCGTGCGGCGTCGGCCGGCAGGGTCTCGGAGGCGAACCCGTCCTCTTGCCTGCCGGCCTGGTCGAGGGCCGCACGGAACTCCTCCCGCAGGGCGTCCACATGGGCGCCGGTCTCGCCCTCGAGGCTGTGGAGCGCCGCGCCGTAGGCCTGGGTGCGGCCGTACCCGATCTCGCGGCCCACCGGATCGTCGTCCTTGAGTCCGAGGCGTCCCAGCAGCGGGCGCAGGGTCAGGCCCTGGACCGTGAGGGTGCCGATGATGACGCAGAAGGCCGTGAGCACGATGAGGTCGCGGTAGGGAAACCCCGGATCACCCTCGGGAAGCGCCAGCGCCGTCGCGATGGTGACGATACCGCGCATGCCGGCCCAGGCCACCGCCGTCGCGGCGCCCGGGCCGCGGTCATCACTGGTTTCGCCCTCGGCCCCCAATCGTGAAAAGTGGTTGGCCGACAGCACCCAGACGATGCGGACCACCACCACGGTGAGGAACACCGCCCCGCCCACGAGCGCGTAGGAGATCTGCTGCTCCCGGGGCAGGCGCTCGAGGATCGGGCCGATCTGCAGGCCGATGAGCACGAAGGCGAGCACGTTGAGGACGAACACCGCCGTGTCCCACACGGCGTAGGAGACGATGCGGGTGCGCGGCGGCGTGCGCCCGGCCGTGAGGCGCGCCGCCGTGATGGCGAAGGTGACTACGGTCAGCACCCCCGACAGGTGGACGTGCTCGGCCCCGATCCAGATGCCGAAGGCGGCGACGAATTGCAGGACGATGACGCTCGGCGCGTCGGTGACCGGCCGCATGGCCCGGGTATAGGCGTAGGCCAGGATCGGGCCGACGACGACGCTGCCGAGGATGCCGATGAGGAAGGCCGGGCCGATCTCGGCGATGGAGAATGTCCCGGTGACGGCCGCGGTGACGCCGAGGCGGTAGATCAGCAGGGAGCCGGCGTCGTTGAGCAGGCTCTCGCCGCGCAGGATCGTGGTGAGGCGGTGCGGCAGTTCGACGTGGCGCAGCACCGACAGCGCCGCCACGGCATCGGGCGGGGCGACGATGGCGCCCAGCACGATGGCGGCCGCGATGGGCATGTCGGGAAGGAGGAGCTTCGCCACGAACGCCACGGCCAGGGTCGAGGCCACCACGGCGCCGAGCGCCAGGCCGGCGATGGGGCGCCAATGGGTGCGCAGGTCCCGGAGCGAGGTGGCGTAGCCGGCGTCCAGCAGGACGGGGGCGAGGAACAGGGCGAGCGCCAGTTCCGGGTCGAGGACGAGGTTCGGTACCGCCGGGATGAAGGCCAGGGCGATGCCGCCGAGCGCCAGGAACACCGGATACGGCGCGCCCACGCGCCGGGCGAGGGCGGCCAACAGGACGGCGCCGAACAGGACGCCGACGATCCACTCGAAAATCATCATGTGAAGGGGAGATAGGGCCGGTGCGCCCGAAACGCAGATCTCCCCTTCGCAGATCTCCCCTTCGGGACTCAGCCCCGCGTGTTCGAGACGGACAGGTCCGGCTTGTGGTTCAGGGTCTGGAACACGACGCAGTAGCGCTCCGTCAGCTTCAGGAGCTGGTCGAGTTTGTCCTGGGGCGCGTCGGTGTCGAGGGCGAAGCTCAGGCGGATCGCCCGGAAGCCCACGGGGGCTCCCTTGTCGACGCCGAGTGTCCCGCGGAAGTCGAGATCGCCCTCGGCGCTCACGGTGCCGGCGCGCAGCTCGATCTCCAGGGCGGTCGCCACCGCCTTGAGGGTGACGCCCGCGCAGGCGACGAGGGCCTCCAGCAGCATGTCGCCCGAGCAGAGTTCGGCGCCGGACCCCCCCGTGGCCGGGTGCAGGCCGGCCACCGCCAGCGCGCGTCCGGTCTCGACCTTGCAGGCGATGGATGTGTCGTCGAGGCTGCCCCGGGCGCGCAGGGTCACCAAAGCGGAGTCGGCGTCGGTGCGGTACTGATCCTTCAGCGGAGCCTGGAGCGAGCGCAGGGCCGACGAGTCCATGGGCGTTTCCTCGTGTGTTTTATGGGTGTTGGTCCCGAACCTAACGCCTTCGTGGGATGGCGGCCAGATCGAGGGAACGCGCGGCTCCGCACGCGGCGATCGGCGCGGTTTGGCCGCGCATTCGCCCGATGGGACCCGGTTTCCGGCTCGGAACAGCCCCGCGCCCGATGCTGGGCGATCCCGCGCCCCACGCCCGGCCTCCGCGAGGCCCCTGGCGCCGATCGGCCAACGTGCTAACGGGATTGACTATGTTCGACGCCGTTGCCGCCCTCGCCGATGTTCTCGAGACGCTCGACCGCGACGCCCGGGAGGCGACGCGGCTGCGGGCCGTCCTCGTGCCCGAATTGCGGCGCGTGATGGACCTCGGGCGCGCCGATGCCGAGGCTCGCCTCATCGAGGAGCGCGACGGCCTCGCCTGTGCCCAGCGCCTGAGCAACCTCACGGACGCAGTGATCCGCGCAATCCACGACGCCGTGGTCTGGCGGCTTTATCCGAACGACAACCCCTCGACGGGCGAGCAGCTCGCGGTGGTGGCCACGGGCGGCTACGGCCGGGGTACCATGGCGCCGGGCTCCGACATCGATCTCCTGTTCCTGCTGCCCTACAAGCAGACGGCCTGGTCCGAGAGCGTCGTCGAGGCGATGCTCTACGTGTTG
Organism: Methylobacterium sp. Leaf112; assembly: GCF_001423295.1. Lineage (GTDB taxonomy): Bacteria > Pseudomonadota > Alphaproteobacteria > Rhizobiales > Beijerinckiaceae > Methylobacterium. The sequence goes on from NZ_LMNG01000034.1 coordinate 34,372, forward strand.
TGGGACCTCAAATTGAAGGTCGGCCACGCCACGCGCTCGGTGGAGGAGTGCCTGCGCGAGGGCCGCGCCGACATGACCATCCGCACTTCGTTGCTGGAGGCGCGGTTCCTGTTCGGTACCCGGGGGCTCTACGAGGAACTCGTGACCCGGTTCGATACCGAACTCGTGATGTGGACGGCGCCCGAATTCGTCGAGGCGAAGCTGCGCGAGCGCGACGCGCGGGTCACCAAGGCGGGCGCCTCGCGCTACCTCGTCGAGCCCAACGTCAAGGACGGCAAGGGCGGTCTACGCGACCTCAACACCCTGTTCTGGATCGCGAAATACACCTACCGGGTTCGCGATCAGAGCGAGCTCGTGCCCGCCGGGCTGTTCACCCCGGAGGAGTACCGGGTGTTCGAGCGCTGCGAGGAATTGCTGTGGCGCGTGCGCTGCCACATGCACTTCATCACCGGCCGCTCGGAGGAACGCCTGTCGTTCGGATTGCAGCCGAAGGTCGCCGAGCGCTTCGGCTACGAGCCACGCGGCGGCCTGTCCGGTGTCGAGCGCTTCATGAAGGCCTATTTCCTGATCGCCAAGGATGTGGGCGACCTCACCGCCATCGTGTGCGCCGCTCTCGAGGCGCGCCACGCCAAGCGGACGCCGGTCCTCGACCGCTGGATCGGACGTTTCCGCGACCGCTTCCGTGCCACCGCCATCGAGGCGGAGGATTTCGTGGACGACAACGGCCGCATCAACCTGCGCGACGCCGATGCCTTCGTGAAGGATCCGGTGAACCTGATCCGGCTGTTCTGGCTCGCCGACCGCCACAACCTGCCGATCCACCCGGATGCGACCCGTGCGGCCAACCGGAGCTTGCGCCTCATCGGCCATTCCCTGCGGGCCGACGAGGAGGCCAACCGGCTGTTCCTCGACATCCTGACTTCGAAGAATTCGCCCGAGACCATCCTGCGGTTGATGAACGAGGCCGGCGTGCTCGGCCGCTTCATCCCGGATTTCGGCCGCATCGTCGCGATGATGCAGTTCAACATGTACCACCACTTCACCGTGGACGAGCACCTGCTGCGCGCCCTCGGCGTCCTCACCGCCATCGAATCCGGCCGCACGGAAGAGGACCATCCGCTGGCCTCGCGCCTGATCGACTCGATCTCCAACCGGCGGGCCTTGTTCGTGGCCGTCCTCCTGCACGACATCGCCAAGGGCCGCCCGGAGGACCATTCCATTGCGGGTGCGGCCATCGCCGAGAAGCTCGGGCCGCGCTTCGGGTTGAAGCCCGCCGAGACCGAGACGGTGGCTTGGCTGGTGGAGCATCACCTGCTCATGTCCATGACGGCCCAGAGCCGCGACCTCTCGGACCCGAAGACCATCGAGAAGTTCGCCGGGATCGTGCAGACCCTGGAGCGGCTGAAGCTCCTGATGATCCTGACCGTGGCCGACATCCGTGCCGTGGGGCCGGGCGTGTGGACCGCGTGGAAGGGCACCCTGCTGCGTACCCTCTACGACGAGACCGAGGTGGTGCTTTCCGGCGGCCATTCCGAGATCGCCCGCACGGACCGGGTCCGCATGATCCAGATGGGTCTGCGCGAGCAGCTCGCCGACTGGGGGTCCGAGGCCTTCGATGCCTATGCGGGCCGCCACAACCAGGCCTACTGGCTCAAGGTCGATGCGACGCGCCAGTTCAAGCATGCGGGTTTCCTCGAGACCCTGATGGAGGAAGGCCGAACCGTCGCCACCGCGGACGAGACCGACCCCGTGCGCGGCATCACCGAGCTGACGATCTACTCGCCCGACCATCCGCGGCTGCTGGCCATCGTCACCGGGGCCTGCGCGGCGCTGGGCGGCAACATCGTCGATGCACAGATCTTCACCACCACGGACGGCTTCGCCCTCGATTCGATCCTGCTGTCGCGGGCGTTCGAGCGGGACGAGGACGAGTTGCGCCGGGCCAAGCGCATCACGACGGCCATCGAGCGGGCGCTGCGTGGCGAGATCCGCATCGCCGACCTCGTCGCCGACCGGCATCCCCCGGACAAGCGTACGCCGACGTTCCTGGTGCCACCGGACATGTCCATCGACAATGCCCTGTCGAGCCGCGAGACGGTCATCGAGATCACCGGCCTCGATCGGCCGGGCCTGCTCTACGAACTGACGGCGGCGCTGGGGCGGCTGAGCCTCAACATCACCTCGGCCCATGTGGCGACCTTCGGCGAGCGCGCCGTGGACGTGTTCTACGTCACCGACCTCACCGGCACGCGGGTGACCCAGCCCGATCGGCAGGTGGCGATCCGCTCCGCCGTGATGGAGGTGTTCGCCAGCGACGTCGCCGCCATGCGGGCCGAGGGTCTCGACGCCCTCCTCGAATCCCCGCCGCCGCGCGAAGCGTAAGGCCTGGGCCCGGGAACGGGATCCCCCGCACGCTGCACGGTTGATTTCGTGGCGCGCGCGCCTGATATCAGCGCCAATCCCCGGCAACCCCGATCCGACGAAAAGTGACGATGGCGAACGACATGGAGAACGACCCCACGGTCGAGACCACGCAGACCGAAGCGACGCCGGAGGGCGCCCCTGAGGCGGCGGCGCTGGCCACCCTCGTGGCCGAGCGCGACGAGTTCAAGGACCGCGTCCTTCGGACGCTCGCCGAGATGGAGAATCTGCGCCGGCGGACCGAGCGCGAGGTCGCCGATGCACGGACCTACGCCGTCACCAATTTCGCGCGCGACATGCTCAACGCCGCCGACAACATCCGGCGTGCCCTGGAGAGCGTGCCCGAGGCCGAGCGCACCGGGGCCACCGGTGCGTTCAAGGCGCTCCTCGACGGGATCGAACTGACCGAGCGCGACCTCGGCAAGACCCTGGAGCGTCACGGCGTGAAGAGCATCGATCCGAAGGGACAGCGCTTCGACCCGAACCGCCATCAGGCCATGTTCGAGGTTCCCGACGCCGAGGTGCCGAGCGGCACCGTGGTTCAGGTGATGCAGTCCGGCTACGTGATCGGCGACCGCACCCTGCGCCCGGCCCTGGTCGGCGTCGCCAAGGGCGGTCCGAAGCCCGTCGCCGCCAACCCGGCCGACGCGGCCTGACACGCGCCTCACGACGGGGCTCGACCGACAGGGCGACGGTGCCGAGGGCGCCGTCGCCTTTTTTACGACCCTCGAACGCCTACTTGATCTGCACGCTGTCGACGACTTCGCGGAAGCGGGCGAGGACGCCCTCGCGGTGGTCGGCCCGCACCACGCCGACGGCCCGGAGATACCCGTCCGGGGCGAAGCGGATGGTCTGCGAGACCACCACGGGGATGCCGGACGGCGTATCCGTGGCCCGCGCCACGATCTCGTGCCAATCGACGCCCTTCTGACGGTAGCTCTGCGACCGCTCGACGATGAAGTCCTTCATGGTCTGGTTGGAGGCCAGGGCCGTGCGGGCGAAGGCCTCGCGCTGCTCGGCCTGGGGCGGGGGCTGCACGGCCTGGGCGAGGACCAGGATCGGCTGTTCCAGGGCGGCCATCTGGTCCTCGGGGCCCTGGGTCATCAGCACGGAATTGCCGGCGAGCACCCGCACGGGCCGAAATCCCGCCGGGTCGCCGATCCGGAACGGCAGGGCTGCGACCTGCTGGTCCAGGGTGAGTTCGGGGCGGATTCGGACGCCCGTGAGCATCGACACCATGCTCTCGTCGGTCTCGGCGTCCGGTGTGGTCTGGGCGATGATGATGCCCGTCACCGTGGGATCGCCGACGAGCAGCATCCACTTCTTGATCGCCGGTCCGGTGCTCGGGTCGGCCGCCGGCTGCTCGCCGGTGAACAGCACCGCATCGACGTCGCCCGCGACCTTGATCGCCTGGCGGTTGGACACGATGAAGCCCTGCTGCTTCAGGTTCGCGTCGGTGAAGCTCTGTTCCAGTTCCGCGAAGGCGTTGGGCGGCAACTCGACCACCGAAACCGTGGCACCGCCCTCCACCCGCTCGAAGCCGGAGAACCGCTTCGAGGACACCATGTCCGGCGGTGGCTCGAAGCCGAAACGTGAACTCGCGGGGAAGATCGGATCGGCTGCCAGGCCCGCCTGCGTCAGGCCGAGGAGGAGGGCCAGGATCGTGGCCGGACGGGCGAGGCTACGCAGACGCATCGAGCTGTTTCTCCGCGGGGTGCCCGGTCTCGTCGCGCCGGGCATTCTGTCGTCCGTAAACCGGACCGATCAATCCCGATGGGTCGGCCCCAGTCCTGTCCGTGTCAAGCCGTCGGCGCATCTCCGGGCCGCGTCACGCGGCGCAAGGTGAGATTGCATCGCCCGTCCTGAGGGAGGAAGCCCGGGCCGGGTTCGGCGGAGTCCAGGAGATCCGGCGCGGGTGGCAGGATGCGGTCGATGCCGTGGTGGATGAGACGCGCGGCCCCGCCCATGATCAGGGCGTCGCCCGCGTGCAGGCGGACCGAGCGCGTCGGGTTGCTCCGGTTCGGGCCGCCGTAGCGGAACAGGGCGGAGGCACCCAGCGACAGGGACAGGACCGGCGCGTCGAGGGCCGCCTCGTCGCGGTCCTGATGCAGGCCCATGCGCGCGTCGGCGTCGTAGAGGTTGACGAGGCACGCCTCGGGCAGGGCCGGATAACCCGACAGGTCGTCCCAGGCGCGCAAAGCGAGGTCCGGGATCGCCGGCCACGGTTTGCCCGTTTCGGGATGGTGGGCCTGATAGCGGTAGCCGGACCGGTCCGAGACCCAGCCGAGGGCGCCGCAATTGCTCATGGTCACGGAGAACGGCCGGCCGGTGCGCGGCATCCGGGGCCGGTAGGGGGGAGCGTCCGCGAGGCGGGCGGCGAGGTCCGCCGCCAGCCGGCACCGCGCCGGTCCGTCGAGGTAGCCGGGGTAGTGGATCAGTCCCGGCAGGAGTTCGACGGGCCGGAGCTCCGCCGGCAGCCCCATCACTCGTCGTGGTCGATGTCGCGTTCCAGCACCGACTTGCTCTCCACCGTGGTGTCGGCCTTGAGCTGGTAGACCAGCGGAATGCCCGTGGCGATCTCGAGGCTGGCGATGGTCTTCGTGGTCAGGCCGTCGAGCACCATCACGAGGGCGCGCAGGGAGTTGCCGTGGGCCGCCACCAGAACGCGTTCACCGGCCATGACGCGGGGCAGGATGGTCTGGATGTAGTAGGGCAGCACGCGGGCTGCGGTGTCCTTCAGGCTCTCGCCGCCGGGCGGCGGGATGTCGTAGGAGCGGCGCCACTGGTGCACCTGGGCGTCGCCCCAGCGCTCGCGGGCGTCGTCCTTGTTCAGGCCCGACAGGTCGCCGTAATCCCGTTCGTTGAGGGCTTCGGCGCGGATCGTCTCCACGTCGGGCTGGCCCATCTCCTCCAGCATCAGTGCGCAGGTGCGCTGGGCGCGGCGCAGGTTAGAGGTGAAGGCGACATCGAACCGGTGGCCCTGCTGCCCAAGCCAGCGCCCGGCCGTGCGCGCTTCGGAGATGCCGAGCTCCGTCAGCTCCGGATCGCGCCAGCCCGTGAACAGCTTCTTGAGGTTCCATTCGCTCTGGCCGTGGCGAGCGAGGACAAGCAGGCGCTCCATCGCGGATCGATCCCCTGAATCTGATTCTCTTGCAGCGCAGCATCGGGCTGGGCCGGGCGGTGTGTGCGCGCCGCAAGCTGAACGCGCAATGACGACGGGGCCTTATCAGAGCCCGAGGACGTCGGCCATGCCATAGAGGCCCGGCGGCCGGTCGAAGGCCCATTGCGCTGCACGCACCGCGCCGCGGGCGAAGATCGCCCGATCCTCGGCGTGGTGGCTCAGGGTCAGGCGCTCGCCCGCGCCGGCGAAGACGACGCTGTGGTCGCCCACGACCGTGCCGCCGCGCAGGGTCGCGAAGCCGATGTCGCCCGGCCGGCGGGCCCCCGTATGCCCGTCCCGGGTCGAGACACGCGTGTCGGCCAGCGCCACCCCGCGTCCCTCCGCCGCCGCCTCGCCCAGCAACAGGGCGGTGCCGGAGGGCGCGTCGACCTTCATGCGATGATGCATCTCGACGATCTCGATGTCGAATTCCTCGCCCAAGGCCGCGGCGACCTTGCGCACGAGGCCGGCGAGGAGGTTGACGCCGAGGGACATGTTGCCCGACCTCACGATACGGGCATGGTGGGCCGCCGCCGCGAGCTTGGCGAGATCCGCCTCCTCCATGCCGGTGGTGCCGACCACGTGGACGATTCGGGCCTGCGCGGCGAGCTCGGCGAAGAAGGTGGTGGCGGTGGGCGTCGTGAAGTCGAGGACACCCTCGGCGGCGGCGAAGACCGGCAGGGGATCGTCGGTGACGGCGACGCCGAGGGGCGCCAGACCGGCGAGCACCCCGGCATCCTGGCCGAGCACAGGGGCACCCTCGCGTTCGATGGCCCCCGAGAGGGTGCAGTCCTCGGCTTCCGCCACCGCGCGGATCAGCATCCGCCCCATGCGCCCACCGGCGCCGACCACCACGAGCCGCATCCCCGTGTCCTTCCCGAACGATTGGAGCCCTGCGGTACAGCCTCGGGCCAGACCTGCCAAGGCGCCCAGACCTGCCAAGGCGAAGGCCGCCGGGGCGGACCGGCCTCGGCCTCAGCGGGGCGGAAGCAGAGGTCCCAGCACGTCCGTGACGCCGTTCACGGTGATCTGCGTGCCCACGCAGAGAAGCAGGAAGGCGAAGAGCCGCCCGAGTACCCGAGCGCCGACGGGGCCGATCAGCGTCACCACCCGGTCGGCCGAGCCGTAGACGAACCGTACGATCACCGCGATGGCGAGGGCGGCAAGCGACATGCCGAGATAGAAGCCGATGCGGTCCGGCCCCGCCTCCGGACGATTGGAACCCAACGCGATGGCCACCGCGATGGTGCCGGGGCCGGTGGTGAACGGCAGGGTGAGGGGAAAGAACGCGAGTTCGGCGAGGTTGTCGGGCGTGCTGCCCTTCGCCTCGGCGTGCTTGCGGGCTTCGCGCGCCTCCGGAGCCGTCAGCAGGGTCCAGGCCGAGGCCGCCACCACGAGGCCGCCGGCAATGCGGAGTGCTGCCAGGGAGACTCCGAAGAAGTTGAGGATCGGCGCGCCTGCCCAGAGCGCCGAGAGCATGATCAGCGCCGCGTAGAACCCGATGCGCTTCGAGAGTTCCACCCGGTCGGCATGGGAGTTCTGTGCGGTGACCTGGGCGAAGATCAGCGCCGACCCAATGGGGTTCACGATGGAGAACAGGCTCGACAGGGCCAGCACGAAGCTCTGCAGCGTCGCCTCGGGAGCGAAGATGGACAGCATGGATCAACCGGGGGAGGGGGCCGGCACCAGGGCGCGGGCCGGGGCGAGGCGGGTCGCCCGCCGGACCCGCCGGACGGCGACGGGTCGATACAGCTGCTTGGTCGCGTCCACCACGTGCAGGCCGGCAAAGGGCAGCGACAGGCCGGTGCCGAGGCGCTCCCAGGCCCCGGCCGTGCGCAGCCAGACGCGGCTCTGCACCGGCGGCATGTACAGGGCCTCCGCCCAACCTTCGGGGGAGAACTGCGTCGTTCGCATCAGCCGCGCGAGCTGCGAGCGGCTGTAGGGTTGGCCGTGGCCGAAGGGCGTCGCGTCGCGCCGGGCCCAGACACCGCGGCGGTTGGGGACCACCAGGATCATCCGCCCCCCCGGCGTCAGCACCCGCCAGACGTCCTGGAGCAACTCGGTGGGACTCTCGACGGATTCGAGGGCGTGAACCAGGATCACCCGGTCGACGGCGGCTTCGGGCAGGGGCATCATCGTCGGGTCGGCCAGTGCCGAGCACGAGCGCCCGCTGCCGGGCCAGTTCACCACGCCTTGGGTCGCCGGCATGAAGGCGAGCGTCCGCTCGGCGATGACGTGGACGGGCCCGAGATAGGGCGTGGCGTAGCCGAGCCCGAGCACCCGCAGGCCCGAGACCGAGCCGAGAAAGCCATGGATCGCGCGGGCGACGATGCGGTGCGTCACCCCGCCCAAGGGGCTGGCGTAGAAGGCGCGCAGGTCGGTGACGTCGAGGCGCATGGGCGAGGGTCCGGCGCGGCCGGTGTGCTTGATTTGAGGGAACGGCAGCGCGCACCCGCATCAATGGGGTCCTGAGGCGACTCCGGCAACCCCGCCAAGCTCAATCCGCCAAGCTCAATCCGGCAAGCTGAATGCGCCGAGCCCGATCCGCGAAGGCCGGCCGGGCATCCCGGCCGGAACCGGACCGCACCCGGCCCGGTTCCCCGCCGACATCGGACCCCTCAGCCGAGGACAATGCCATGCCCGCTCCCCGACCGGACATCCGGACCTTCCTGTGCCGCAGCGACAACATCGGCGTGCTCCTGCATGACCCCGAGACGGGCGCCTGTGCGGCCATCGACGTGCCGGAAGCGGGCCCCGTGCTCGCCGCCCTCGATGAGGCGGGCTGGACCCTGACCGACATCCTCGTCACCCACCGGCACGCGGATCACATCGAGGGGATCGCCGAGGTGAAGCGGCGCACGGGCGCTCGGGTGACGGCTCCGGCCAAGGCAGGCGCAGCCGTGCCGGAGGTGGACGTCGCCGTATCCGAGGGCGATGTGGTGCGGGTCGGGGCGCTGTCGGCCGAGGTCTGGGAGACGCCCGGGCATTGCGTCGACCACGTCACGTACTGGTTCGAGGCGGCCGGCCTGGTGTTCGCCGGCGATACCCTGTTCACCCTGGGCTGCGGCCGGGTGATGGAGGCGGAGCCCAGCGTCCTGTGGCGCTCGCTCGCTCGCTTCGCCCGCCTGCCCGATGACACGCAGGTCTACAGCGGGCACGATTATGTCCTGTCCAACGCCGGATTCGCGCGGGCCGCCGATCCCGACAACGCGAAGCTGACGGCGCGGATGGTGGAGGCCGAACGTGCCAAAGCCGAAGGCCGCTTCCTAATTCCCACAACCCTGGGAGAGGAGCGGGCGACCAACCCGTTCCTGCGGGCAGGAGAGCCCGCCTTGGCCCATGCGGTCGATCTTGCACCCGGAACCGAGCCCGTACACGTCTTTACTGCATTGAGGGCCTGGAAGAATAAGTTCTGACCCGTTAAAGGGCTTGGCCAGTGTCTCGCACCTGCGAGACATCGGGGCTCGCGAATGTGCACGTCGTGGTGAGCGACGCTGGCGATTTGGTGAGGGGCCCCCGCTTCCTCTCGAACCGTGGTCGGTGTTCCCGAACGATGCAGCCTCCCGGCCCGCCCTTCGTGTTTGGGAAAGGTCTTGCCGCAGGTGACGCTCTCGAGGACGGGCTCCTCGACGACGTGCCCCGGAAGCCATCCTCCGATCGCTCCTCGGCCAGCCGAGCCGGTCGCTCCGTGCCGCGTACGGCACCGATCGCCGTCGATGCGCGCCTCCTGGCTGTCGCCACCGAGCATCTGCGTCGCCTCGGCCCGAAGCGGGTGACGGTGGTGGCCGTGGCGGCGGAGGCCGGGATGACCCATGCCAACGTCTACCGCTACTTCCCCTCGAAGGACGCGCTGCTCGACGCCGTCGCGGGCCGCTGGCTGCGCGACGTCGAGGCGGAACTCGCCCGCATCGCCGATGCGCCCGATCCCGCCGACGACAAGATCGAGCGGCTGCTCTCCGCACTGGCCTCGGCCCAGCGCCTGACCCTGGCCAACGAGCCGAACCTGTTCTCCGTCCATCTCGATGCGGCTGTCGGCGCGCGCCCCATCGCCCGGCGCCATCGGGTTCGTCTGCGCGGGCTCGTGGAGCGGGTGGTGGAGGAAGGCATGGCCACGGGTGCCTTCGTGGCACGGGATCGGGAGCGGGCCATCGCCTACATCTTCGACGCGAGCTACCGCTTCACCCATCCCCTGGCGATCCAACACGATGCGGATCTGCCGGCCGACCTGATCGAGGCGCGTCTCGGCGCCGTGATTCTCGCCATTCAGCGGGTCCTTCGAACGGGTGCGCTCTGAGCCTCCGTGACAGAACGTTTTTCCTGTCACCGAAGGAATCTTCCCGCACGGTGCGGGACTTCGAACTCCTAACGCCTTCGAACATCTGTGTTTTCGCCGATGCTCCCGAACTGCATTGTCGGGAACGTGTGGCCCGAACCCTGCAATGCCGATCCAGCATCGGTTGAAGCTCTGGGCCTTTTCCGCCACACACCGCCGCAGCGCACAGAACCCACACGAAGGCTTGGCGGTGCGATCCTGCCGCCGCAGGTCGGACCCCGTCACACAAGCGGAACACCGCCCACTTATCCCGATCACCGGAGGCTCGTTTTACCCATGGCACGCAGCAAGATCGCGCTCATCGGCGCCGGACAGATCGGTGGCACCCTCGCGCATCTGGCCGGGTTGAAGGAACTCGGCGACGTCGTCCTGTTCGACATCGTCGACGGCGTGCCTCAGGGCAAGGCCCTCGACATCGCCGAATCCGCCCCCGTCGACGGCTTCGATGCGGCCTACTCGGGCGCCAGCGATTATGCCGGCATCGCCGGGGCCGACGTGGTGATCGTCACCGCCGGCGTACCGCGTAAGCCCGGCATGAGCCGCGACGACCTCATCGGCATCAATCTCAAGGTGATGGAAGCCGTCGGCAACGGCATCAAGCAGCACGCGCCCGACGCCTTCGTGATCTGCATCACCAATCCCCTGGATGCCATGGTGTGGGCGCTCCAGAAGTTCTCGGGCCTTCCGACCCACAAGGTCGTGGGCATGGCCGGCGTTCTCGACTCCGCCCGCTTCCGCCACTTCCTCGCCGACGAATTCAAGGTCTCCGTCGAGGACGTCACCGCCTTCGTGCTCGGCGGGCATGGCGACGACATGGTGCCGCTGGTGCGCTACTCCACCGTCGCCGGCGTGCCGCTGACCGACCTGGTCAAGCTCGGCTGGACGACCCAGGAGAAGCTCGACGCCATGGTCGAGCGCACCCGCAAGGGCGGCGGCGAGATCGTCAACCTGCTGAAGACCGGCTCGGCTTTCTACGCGCCCGCCGCGTCCGCCATCGCCATGGCCGAGAGCTACCTGCGCGACAAGCGCCGTGTCCTGCCCTGCGCCGCCTATCTCAACGGCGAGTACGGCATCAACGGCATGTATGTCGGCGTCCCCATCGTCATCGGCGCGAACGGCGTCGAGCGCATCCTCGAAGTTACGTTCAACGACGACGAGAAGGCGATGTTCGACAAGTCGGTCGGGGCCGTGAAGGGCCTCATCGAGGCGTGCAAGGGCATCAATCCGGCGCTCGCCTAACAACGCATAAGATTCGGCGGCGGGTCGTGCGAGCGGCCCGCTCAAGCCGAGCTACAAGGAAACCGGGAGGCCCGGTCCGGCCGGGACGAGGGAGGAGTTTGGCATGAACATCCACGAATACCAGGCCAAAGCGGTTCTCAAGGAGTTCGGCCTGCCCGTCTCGCGCGGCGTGCCGATCTTCAAGGCCGAAGAGGCCGAGGCGGCGGCACGCGAACTCGGCGGCCCGGTCTGGGTGGTCAAATCGCAGATCCACGCAGGCGGCCGCGGCAAAGGCTCGTTCAAGGGCGCGCCCGCCGGCGCCAAGGGTGGCGTGCGCGTCACCAAGTCCCTCGACGAGGTGAAGCAGTTCGCGGGCGAGATGCTCGGCCAGACCCTGGTCACGATCCAGACCGGAGAGGCCGGCAAGCAGGTCAACCGCCTCTACATCGAGGAGGGCGCCCAGATCGAGGCGGAATTCTACCTCTCGATGCTGGTGGACCGCGAGACCGGCAAGGTCGCGTTCGTCGTCTCCACCGAGGGCGGCATGGACATCGAGACGGTGGCGCACGACACCCCGGAGAAGATCGTCACCTTCTCGGTCGATCCGGCCACCGGCGTGATGCCCCACCACGGCCGCCTCGTCGCCAAGACGCTCGGCCTGTCCGGGACCCAGGCCAAGGAAGCGGGCGACCTCACCACCAAGCTCTACGAGGCGTTCACCGCCAAGGACATGAGCATGCTGGAGATCAACCCTCTGGTGCTCACCGGCGACGGCCATCTCAAGTGCCTCGACGCCAAGATCTCCTTCGATTCGAACGCCCTCTACCGCCACCCCGACATCGTCGCGCTGCGCGATGAGACCGAGGAGGACGCCAAGGAGATCGAAGCCTCCAAGTACGATCTCGCCTACATCGCCCTCGACGGCACCATCGGCTGCATGGTCAACGGCGCCGGCCTCGCCATGGCGACCCTCGACATCATCAAGCTCTACGGCGAGGAGCCGGCGAACTTCCTCGATGTCGGCGGCGGCGCGAGTGAAGAAAAGGTCACGGCGGCGTTCAAGATCATCACCGCCGATCCGCAGGTGAAGGGCATCCTCGTCAACATCTTCGGCGGGATCATGAAGTGCGACGTGATCGCCAACGGCGTGATCGCGGCGGTGAAGGCGGTCGGCCTCGAAGTGCCCCTGGTGGTGCGCCTGGAAGGGACCAACGTCGAGAAGGGCAAGGAGATCATCCGGAATTCCGGCCTCAACGTGATCCCGGCGGACGATCTCGACGACGCTGCACAAAAAATCGTCGCCGCCGTGAAGAAGGGCTGAGAGTACCCATGTCCATCCTGATCGACGCGAACACCAAGGTCATCTGCCAGGGCTTCACCGGCAAGAACGGGACCTTCCATTCCGAGCAGGCCATCGCCTACGGCACCAAGATGGTCGGCGGCACCAGCCCCGGTAAGGGCGGCTCGAAGCACCTCAACCTGCCGGTCTTCGACACGGTGGCGGAGGCGCGCGAGGCCACCGGCGCCGACGCTTCGGTCGTCTACGTGCCGCCGCCTGGCGCGGCCGACGCGATCTGCGAGGCGATCCAGGCCGAGATCCCGCTCATCGTCTGCATCACGGAAGGAATTCCCGTGCTCGACATGGTCCGCGTCAAGCGCGCCCTGGAAGGCTCGAAGTCCCGCCTCGTCGGCCCGAATTGCCCCGGTATCGTCACCGCCGGCGAATGCAAGATCGGCATCATGCCGGCCAACATCTTCAAGCCGGGTTCGGTGGGGATCGTCTCCCGCTCGGGCACGCTGACTTACGAGGCGGTGTTCCAGACCACCAACGCGGGGCTGGGCCAGACCACGGCCGTGGGCATCGGCGGCGACCCGGTGAAGGGCACGGAGTTCATCTCCATGCTCGAACTGTTCCTCGCCGACGACAGGACCGAGTCCATCGTGATGATCGGCGAGATCGGCGGCTCGGCGGAGGAGGAAGCGGCGCAATTCATCGCCGACGAGGCCAAACGCGGCCGCAGGAAGCCCATGGTCGGCTTCATCGCCGGCCGCACGGCGCCCCCAGGCCGCCGCATGGGTCATGCGGGCGCGATCATCTCGGGTGGCAAGGGCGGCGCCGAGGACAAGATCGCCGCCATGGAGGCGGCCGGCATCCGGGTTTCGCCCTCGCCGGCCCGCCTTGGCAGCACCCTCGTCGAAGTCCTCAAGGGCTGACGCTTGCGGTGCGCGGGCCTGTGTTGCGCCGCATTCAGGCTCGGGCACCCATATGAGATCCGACGGGCGCGGCTCACCCTGCGTCCGACTTTCCAAATCCGATCCCCGGCGCCCGGCGCCGGATCGGGCGGCGGTCGCCCCGGATGGGGTGGCCTTGAGCCAAGCGGTAGGATGACCTGAACGATGGCACGCCAGGACGCGCTCGAAACCTCGTTCCTCTACGGCGGCAACGCCGCCTACATCGAGGAACTGCAGGCCGCTCATGCCCGCGATCCGAATTCGGTGGATCCCGCGTGGCAGGACTTCTTCCGCTCCCTCAACGAGGACAAGGGCGCCGCCGAGAAGAATGCCGCCGGCGCCTCGTGGCGACGCCCGAACTGGCCGGTCCACGCCAACGGCGAGATCGTCTCGGCCCTCGACGGCAACTGGTCCACCGTCGAGAAGGCGATGGGCGATAAGATTCGCGCCAAGAGCGACACCGCCAAGGAGCCCGTCAAGGGCGTCGTCGTCGCCTCCGCTCCCGGCATCTCGGTCGAGCAGGCGACCAAGGATTCGGTCCGCGCGATCATGCTGATCCGCGCCTACCGCATGCGCGGCCACCTGCATGCGAAGCTCGACCCCCTCGGTCTCGCCCCGCGCGGGGACCACGAGGAACTGCACCCGCAGCATTACGGCTTCGAGGAGAAGGACTGGGACCGTCCGATCTTCCTCGACAACGTACTCGGCCTCGAATTCTCGACGGTTCGCGAGATCGTCGAGATCCTCGAGCGCACCTACTGCCAGACGCTTGGCGTCGAGTTCATGCACATCTCCAATCCGGAGGAGAAGGCCTGGATTCAGGAGCGCATCGAGGGCAAGGGCAAGGAGATCACCTTCACCCCCGAGGGCAAGCGCGCGATCCTCAACAAGCTCATCGAGGCCGAAGGCTTCGAGAAGTTCCTCGACTTGAAGTACACCGGTACCAAGCGCTTCGGCCTCGACGGCTCCGAGGCCATGATCCCTGCGCTGGAGCAGATCATCAAGCGCGGCGGGGCGCTCGGCGCCCACGAGATCGTGCTGGGCATGGCCCATCGCGGCCGCCTCAACGTGCTCTCCAACGTGATGGCCAAGCCCTTCCGGGCGATCTTCAACGAGTTCAAGGGCGGCTCGGCCAATCCGGCCGAGGTCGAGGGCTCAGGCGATGTGAAGTACCATCTCGGCGCATCCTCGGACCGTGCCTTCGACGGCAACAACGTCCACCTGTCGCTCACCGCCAACCCGTCCCACCTCGAGATCGTCGATCCGGTGGTGCTCGGGAAGGTCCGCGCCAAGCAGGACCAGCGCGCCAACCCGCATGTCCACCGCACCAGCGTCGTTCCGCTGCTCATCCACGGCGACGCCGCCTTCGCCGGACAGGGTGTGGTCGCCGAGTGCCTGGGCCTGTCGGGCCTGAAGGGGCACCGTACGGGTGGGTCGATCCACTTCATCATCAACAACCAGATCGGCTTCACCACCGATCCGCGCTTCTCGCGGTCTTCGCCCTATCCGTCGGATGTCGCGAAGATGGTCGAGGCCCCGATCTTCCACTGCAACGGCGACGACCCCGAAGCCGTGACGTTCGCGGCCAAGATCGCCATCGAGTACCGGCAGAAGTTCGGCAAGCCCGTCGTCATCGACATGCTGTGCTATCGGCGCTTCGGCCACAACGAGGGCGACGAGCCGGCCTTCACCCAGCCGAAGATGTACCAGCGCATCCGCAAGCACCCGACGGCGCTGGAGACCTACGGCAAGAAGCTCGTCACCGAGGGCGTCCTCTCCCAGGAGCAGCTCGACGGTCGCAAGGCGGAGTTCCGCGCGATCCTCGATGGTGAGCTCGAAGTCGCCAGCAACTACAAGGCCAACAAGGCCGATTGGCTCGATGGACGCTGGTCCGGCTTCAAGGCCGTGCGTGAGGATGTCGACGATCCGCGCCGGGGCAAGACCGGCGTACCGACGGAGATCCTGCGCGAGATCGCCCAGCGCATCACCACGCCGCCACCCGGCTTCCACCTCCACCGCACCATCCAGCGTTTCTTCGACAACCGCGCAAAGGCGGTGGAGACCGGCCAAGGCATCGATTGGGCGACCGCGGAGGCACTCGCCTTCGGATCGCTGCTTCTGGAGGGGCACCGGGTCCGCCTCTCGGGCCAGGATGTCGAGCGCGGCACCTTCTCCCAGCGCCACGCCGTGGTGATCGATCAGGAGAACGAGCAGCGCTACACCTCGCTCAACTCCATCCGCGAGGGGCAGGCCAGCCTTGAGGTTATCAACTCGATGCTGTCCGAAGAGGCGGTGCTCGGCTTCGAGTACGGCTACTCGGCGGCCGAGCCCAATGCCCTGGTGCTGTGGGAAGCGCAGTTCGGTGACTTCGCCAACGGCGCGCAGGTGGTCATCGACCAGTTTATCTCGAGCGGCGAGCGCAAGTGGCTGCGCATGTCCGGCCTGACCCTGCTGCTGCCGCACGGCTACGAGGGCCAGGGGCCGGAGCATTCCTCGGCGCGTCTGGAACGCTTCCTGCAGATGTGCGCCGAGGACAACATGCAGGTGGCCAACTGCACCACGCCGTCGAACTACTTCCACATCCTGCGGCGCCAGCTCAACCGCGAGTTCCGCAAGCCGCTGATCCTGATGACGCCGAAATCGCTCCTGCGTCACAAGCGGGCCGTGTCCGGCATCGACATGATGGCGGAGGGATCGAGCTTCCATCGCGTGCTGTGGGACGATGCCGAGCGCGAGGACGACGCCACCAAGCTCGTCAAGGACGACAAGATCCGTCGTGTCGTTCTGTGTTCGGGCAAGGTCTATTACGACCTCTACGACGAGCGCGAGAAGCGCGGCTTGAACGACGTCTACATCCTGCGGGTCGAGCAACTCTATCCGTTCCCCCTCAAGGCGTTGGCCGGCGAGATGTCCCGGTTCCGCAATGCCGAGGTGGTGTGGTGCCAGGAGGAGCCCAAGAACATGGGCCCCTGGGCCTTCGTCGAGCCCTACCTCGAATGGGTGCTCGGCCAGGCCCAGTCCTCGGTGAAGCGCGCGCGCTACGTCGGTCGGCCGGCTTCGGCCTCCACGGCGGTGGGCCTGCTTTCGAAGCATCAGGCGCAGCTCCAGGCCTTCCTCAACGAGGCGCTGGCGGTCTGACGTCGGTCCCTCGCAGCCCTTCCTGATCTGAGGGCGCCCGCCAACGGCGCCGTGACACCACCCGGACGGACAAACACCATGGCAACCGACATCCTCGTCCCGACGCTCGGCGAATCCGTCAGCGAGGCCACCATCGGCCGCTGGTTCAAGAAGCCGGGCGATACGGTGGCCGCCGACGAGCCCCTGGTGGAACTCGAGACCGACAAGGTCACCCTCGAAGTCAACGCACCGGCGGCCGGTGAACTCGGCGAGATCCTGGTCAAGGACGGCGAGACCGTGGAGCCGGGCGCCCTGCTGGGCTCCATCGTCGAGGCCACCGGCGGTGCCAAGGCAGCGGCTCCGAAGAAGACCGAGCAGAAGGCCGAGACCCGCTCCGAGGCGCCCGCCGAGGACAAGGGCGAGCAGAAGCCCGCCGAGGCCCCGGCCGAGAGTTCGTCGGCCGGTTACGGCAATCACGGTGACGGTGCCCCGGCCCAGGCTCGCGAATCCGGCGACAACGGCCCGGCGGTCTCCAAGATGGCCCGGGAATCCGGCATCGATCCCGCGACCCTGAACGGCTCGGGCAAGGATGGCCGCGTGACCAAGGGTGATATGCTGGAGGCCAAGGCGAAGGGGCCGTCAGCACCGGCGGCGGCCCCCGCCCGGGAGGCCAAGCCCACCGCCCCGCGCGTCCCGTCGAAGCCCGACGATGCGGCCCGCGAAGAGCGCGTGCGCATGACCAAGCTGCGCCAGACCATCGCCCGCCGTCTCAAGGACGCGCAGGACACGGCCGCGATGCTGACGACGTTCAACGACGTCGACATGTCCGCCGTGATGGCCATGCGCAGCCAGTACAAGGACATCTTCGAGAAGAAGCACGGCACCAAGCTCGGCTTCATGGGCTTCTTCACCAAGGCGGTGATCGGCGCGCTCAAAGACGTACCGGCGGTCAATGCCGAGATCGACGGGCAGGACCTCGTCTACAAGAACTATTACCACATCGGCATCGCGGTCGGCACCGATAAGGGCCTCGTCGTGCCGGTGGTGCGCAACGCCGACGACCTCTCCATCGCGGGCATCGAGAAGACCATTTCCGGCTTCGGCAAGAAGGCCCGCGACGGCAAGCTCTCCATCGAAGAGATGCAGGGCGGCACCTTCACCATCACCAACGGGGGCATCTACGGCTCGCTGATGTCGACCCCGATCCTCAACGCGCCACAATCGGGCATCCTCGGCATGCATCGCATTGAAGAGCGACCGGTGGTCCGGAACGGGAAGATCGAAGCCCGGCCGATGATGTACCTCGCCCTGTCCTACGATCACCGCATCGTCGACGGGAAGGAAGCCGTGACCTTCCTCGTGCGCGTCAAGGAGGCGCTTGAGGATCCGGCACGCCTCGTGCTCGACCTCTAAGGCCCGGCAGCTAACCGTCCGCCGGCCGCGATCCACGCTGCCGGACGCTTCCGCGCGCTTCGTATCCGATGGTGGGGCATGACCCGCCGCCCACTTCAGCGAGTCAGAATCCCATGTCCTACGATCTCGTCGTCATCGGCACCGGTCCCGGCGGCTATGTCTGCGCCATTCGGGCGGCTCAGCTCGGCCTCAAGACCGCCGTGGTGGAGAAGCGGGCAACCCATGGCGGCACCTGCCTCAACGTCGGCTGCATCCCATCGAAGGCCCTGCTCCATGCTTCGGAGGCCTTCGAGGAGGCGGGCAAGCACTTCGCCGACATGGGCGTGATCGTCAGCGCGCCGCAGCTCGACCTCGCCAAGATGATGACGTTCAAGCAGGACGGCGTCGACGGCAACACCAAGGGCGTCGAGTTCCTGCTGAAGAAGAACGGCATCGACGCGTATCGGGGCACCGCGCGCCTAGCGGGTGCGGGCCGCGTCGAGGTGTTGTCCGAGGATGGCGGCAACCAGCTTCTCGAGACGAAGAACGTCGTCATCGCGACGGGTTCGGACGTCACCAAGCTCCCCGGGGTCACCATCGACGAAACCATCGTCGTCTCCTCCACCGGCGCGCTTGCCCTGGAGAAGGTGCCGGGCAAGCTTCTCATCATCGGGGCCGGCGTCATCGGCCTCGAGCTCGGCTCGGTCTGGCGCCGCCTCGGCTCCGAGGTCACGGTGGTCGAGTATCTCGACCGTATCCTGCCGGGCATGGATGGCGAGGTCGGCAAGCAGTTCCAGCGCATCCTCGGCAAGCAGGGCGTACAGTTCAAACTCTCGTCCAAGGTCACGGGCGTCGAAGTGGCGGATGGCGCCGCCACCGTCACGGTGGAGCCCGCCGCCGGCGGCGAGGCCGAAACGCTTCAGGCCGACGTGGTGCTCGTGGCTATCGGCCGCGTACCCTACACCGAAGGCCTCGGCCTGGAGACGGTGGGGGTCGGCCTCGACAACAAGGGCCGCATCCAGACGGACAGCCACTACGCCACCAACGTCACGGGCATCTATGCCATCGGCGACGTGATCAGCGGGCCGATGCTGGCCCACAAGGCGGAGGACGAAGGGGTCGCCGTGGCCGAGCTCCTGGCCGGCCAGTCGGGCCACGTGAATTACGGCGTGATCCCGAACGTGGTCTACACCTATCCGGAGGTCGCTTCGGTCGGAAAGACCGAGGAAGAGTTGAAGAAGGACGGCATCGCCTACAACACCGGGAAATTCCCCTTCACCGCCAACGGCCGCGCCAAGGTGAACCATACCACGGACGGCTTCGTGAAGATCCTGGCCGACGCCACCACCGACCGGGTGCTCGGCGTGCATATCGTCGGTGCGGATGCGGGCAATCTCATCGCAGAAGTCGCTGTGGCGATGGAATTCGGCGCCTCCGCCGAGGATGTCGCTCGCACCTGTCACGCCCATCCGACCCTGACGGAAGCCGTCAAGGAGGCCGCCTTGGCAGTCGCCAAGCGCGCGATCCACATCTGAAAGCGACGCGGCGGTCTCGCTGCCCGCGAGCCCGCCTCGCTCAGGTTTCCGTCGGGACCAACGGCGGAAGGCGCGACAGATGCAGCGCGATGACGAGCGCCAGTCCGTAGAGGGCTGCGAAAAACGCGACCACGCCGACCCAGCCCGAATGCGCGAAGAACCAGCCCCCTGCCGTGCCGAGCACCGACGAGCCGAGGTAGTAGAGGCATAGGTAGATCGAAGAAGCCTGGGCGCGGTCCCGGAGGGCCCGGCGGCCGATCCAGCTGCTGGCGACGGAATGGGCGCCGAAGAAGCTCACCGTGACGACGACGATGCCCAAGATGATGAGCCAGAGGCGGTCCGAAAGGGTCAGGGCGATGCCGGCCAGGCCCAGCAGGATGGCGAGCCAGAGGACCTTGCGTCGGCCGAGTCGGCTTGCGATCTCACCGGTCGCTGCCGAGGAGAAGGTTCCGAACAGGTAGACGACGAAGATCGCCCCGATGGCGGTCTGGCTCAGGTCGAACGGCGGGTCGAGCAGCCGAAAGCCGATGTAATTGTAGACGCTCACGAATCCGCCCATGAGCAGGAACGCCTCGGCGAACAGCCATGGCAGGCCGGGATCGCGGAAATGCTGGCCGAAGGTGCCGGGCACTTCGCGCCACCGCATCCGGTTGGCTCGAAAACGCCGCGAGTCCGGCAGGCTCATGAGAAACGCGATCGCCGCGACCAGAGCCAAAACGCCGATGGTGCCGAGCCCCCAGCGCCACGACGCATGATCGGCGATGATGCCGGCGACCAGCCGGCCGATCATTCCCCCGAGGGCATTGCCTCCGATGAGAAGGCCCATGGATAGGCCGATGGCGCGTCCGTGCATCTCTTCGCTCAAATAAGCCATGGCCACGGCCGGCAGACCGCTCGCGGCCAACCCCGTCAGGGCACGGAGAGCGAGGAAGCCGTGCCAACTCGGCACCATGACCGCGACGATGGTGAGGATCGCCGACGCAAACAGGGACGCGACCATGACGGGCTTGCGTCCCCACACCTCGGAGAGGGGACTCACCACGAGCAGCGCGAGGGCGAGGGTGGCGCAGGGAAGCGACAGGGCCAGGCTGCTCTCGGCCGGCGAGACGTGAAATTGATCGGCAAAGACCGGCAGCAGCGGTTGCACGCCGTAGAGCACCGCGAAGGTGGAGAACCCCGCTGCCGCGAGCGCCAGGGTGGTGCGCCGGAAAGCCGGCGTACCGGCCTCGATCAAGCGAGGCGTTGCCTCGTCCATGTCGGCTCCTATGGGAGGCGATGGTCTGCGGTGCTGCGGCGCGACGAACGGAGCCGACGCTATCCGAAGACGACCGCGCCGGACGATGCCCGGCATGTGGGGGAGGAACAGTACACGCGCACTTCCGTGAAGGCGAAGGTCGGGGAGAGACGGGCCGTGCCAGGGATGACACGGCCCGTCGGATCGTCACCGCGGCGGCGTGCCGCCGCCGGCCTGCTGCTGGATCAGCGGGGTGATCCGCCGCACGGTGACCCGGCGGTTCTCGCGGGACGGCCCCTGTGTGTTCACCTTGAGCGCCTGTTCGCCGTAGCCCTGGGTCGTGAGGTTTTCGGGCGGAACCTGAAAGTTCTGAGTCAGGACCGTCGCCACCGACTGCGCCCGCCGATCCGACAAGGACAGGTTGTCGACATCGGAGCCCACCGCGTCGGTGTAGCCCTCCACGAGGAAAACTTCCTGCGGATTGGCCCGGATGGCCTGGTTCATCGCCGCCGCGATGGTCGCGAGGCGCGACGCCTGATCCGGCGTCACGGTGAACGAGCCGGTCTCGAAGGTGATGGTGTCGATGTCCACGCTGCGCATACGGGCCCGCAACTGCGGACTGTAGCGTACCTGATCGAGGGTATAGCGCCGGTCCAGGGGCACGACCGGCGGGGCCGAGAGGGCTTCATAGACACTGCGCTCGTCGGCTCCCTCGTAATCCACGACGTAGCGCTCGCGCGGAATGCGGATATCGGGCGGAGGCAGATCGACGACATCCTCGTAGATCGGGCGTCGCGGACCGCTGAAGCTGTTGTCGATGATCACGACCTCTCGACCATCACGGAACCGGCGTGAGCGCCGCACGAGACGGCCGTCGTCGTCGACGATGGTGACGATCTGTGCGCCGTCCGGTCGATCGAGATAGGTGACGGTGTCGCCGCCGCGGCGCTCGCTGCGGTAGCCGCCGCGGCCCAGATCGCGGAACCGCTCGTTCTCATCGTGGCGGATGAAGGTGCGGTCGCGATCGCGCACGATGATGCGACCGGGCTCGCGGATGTAGGTCCGGCCATCCTCCTGAAATTCACGCCGGTCGCGGCGGACACGGTCGAAGTCGCGAGTCTCATCGTCGTCGCGGAAGCCACCCGGAATGTAGCCGGGGCGACCCGGCGCGTTGAAGCCCTGGCGCGGACCGCCGCGCTCGAACGCGTCGCGTCGCTCGCGATCCTGGCGATCATCATCGACACCGCTCCGGCGGTCGCCTCCGCGCAAACCGTCGTCGCGCAGCCCCGGCTGGTCGCCACGGTCACGGGGATTGCTCTGGTCCCGGGCCGCATCCGGATCGCGCGGGCCACGGGGGGCAATCCGATCCGGCGCCGTATCCTGCCCGCGTTCGTTCGAACGCCCGGTACCGGTCGGCTCGTCTCGACCCTCGGCACCCGGCGCACCGGGAGGCGTGAAGGGACGTCCGGGAACGCCCGGCCTGGCATTGGGCGCGACTTGAGGCGCCGTCTGGGGAGCGCCCTGTGGTGCGACCTGCGGAGAAGGTGAAACCGGCTGAGGCGCCCCCGGTGCAGCCGCGGGTGGTGTGGCCGGCTGCCCAGGCCGTGTGGGCTGCGTCGGAGCGGTCGGCTGGGCCGGATTCAGCGACGGCTGCCGCTCGGCCGGACCGGTGTCCTGTCCACGTCGTCCGGGCGCGTCTGGACGGACTGGCTCGGCACCGGGTGTCCGGCGTTCTGGCTCCGCGCCCCGGACCGGGGCCTGCTCCGACGGCTGTGTCGGGTCAGGGGTACGATCGCGTTGTGCCGGCGAAGTGGGTCGCTCGGTCGGTCCGCGTTGATCCGGACGACGGTCCTGTCGCTCAGGGCTTTCCTGTCGATCGGGGCGCCCCTGCCGGTCGGGCCGCTCCTGACGTTCCGGACGGGCCGGCCGCTCCTGCGGGTCGGGCCGCTCTTGTCTTTCGGGTCTCTCCTGCCGGTCAGGCCTGTCCTGGCGGTCGGGCCGCTCCTGTCGAGGTGCCGGGCGCTCGGCCGGGGTCCGGTCCTCACGCGGGGCAGAGCGCTCAGGCCTCTCCTGACGCGGCTCGGGCCGCTCCTGGCGCGGCGCCGGTCTCTCCTGACGGTCTGGCCGCTCCGGCCTGTCTTGGCGCTCTCCACGGGGTTCGGACCGTTCCCGGCCCGGGGATGGGCCGCCACGCTGTCCCTCGCTGTCGGGTCCGCCTTGCGCGACCTGCATCTTTCCCATCCCCGCCGGATCCGCCCAGGAAGGGCCGGACAGCGCCAGAGTCGGCAGGATCGTACCGGTGAGAAGGAGCAGGCGGATGATCCGCATCGAAGGCACTCACGGCTGTGGATGAGGCCTTCGGAACAGAGTGGGGCCAGGATGGTTCCCGTTCGGAACGATACCGCGAACCCGCCAGGGCCACCGGCGGCCTGCGTCAGGGCGTCGTCGCGCGGCCCTGCCCCTGCCCCGGGAACAGGTTCGGTGCGATGATCCGGACGGCTTGGCGCTCCTCGCCGGCGACTGGGGCCGCGGGTTCCGTGGGAGCACCGGTCTCGTTGGTCACGAGGCCCGTGCGGGTGGCTGCGTCGGCCGCCAAGCCCGCCGCCGTCTTGTCGGCCCGCCCGACCAGGGTCAGACGAACCTTTGGCCGCGACAGGGCCTCGGCCTGCATGGGTGTGACGAAGATGTCGCCCTTGTGCCGCACCAGCATGCTCTCGGCCTTCACGAGCGATTGCGCCCAGCTCTGGCCCTCGCGCTTGCACGAGCAGTTCGGGGTGAAGGTCGTGCGGAACTTGAAGGCGTTGGCGAGCGAGACGTAGGCTTTCGCGCCCCGCAGCGTCGCGGCGTGTTTCAGGGCGTCGTCGCCGTGCGGCATCGAGTAGGCCACGGCCTCGGCGCCGGGGCATAGGGCCTGGCACAGGTCGTCGGCGCCTTCGCGCCCGTCGGGCAGGTTGGCCATGGGGAAATAGGCGCCGTCGCAGGTGCGGACGCAGACAACCTGGGCTCCGCCCCGGGCGCGTTGCTCGCGCGGCGTTCCATCCAATGCGTTGAGCGCCACGCGGCTCGCCGTATCCGTGCAGGCGGAGGCCACGGCCGCCGTGAGCTGCCGGCGGCGCGCGGCCGTGACTTCCCCGTTCTCGGCGCCGTAACCCGCATTGAGCGCGCGGATGCGCTGCTCCACGGCTCCGCATTGCGGCGGACGCGAATCGAAGAACAGGAACCGGCCGCCCTCGCAATTCAAGGTGCGATAATAGGCATTCAGCCGCCCGATCTCGTTCTGCAGCGCGCGCGCCGTGTTCGCTCCGTCGCTCAGGTTGGCGAGCTCCGAACGGTAGCGCAGGCAGGCGTCGGAGGCTTGCACCTGCGCCGTCCCCACCGTCCCGAGGGCGACGAGGGTCATGGCGAGCGCCCGGACGAGCGTGCGGATCTGCGGAAGGATCAGCGGCATGGCCTGACAGGATCGGGAGTGGAACCTTGCCGCCGACGGGAATCGGAGCGGCGGCGAAGCGGAAGTTTTGTACTCGCCCTCGCGCGGGGGCGACAGCCTTCCCACATGCGCCCCAGCCGAGTTGGGGGGGAATGCAGGATGATGTGGCTTCGGGGTCTCACAGGGGGAATGGCCGCTGCTGCCGTCGTGGCAGGAGCGCTCGCCGGCGCGGTGTCCGCCAAGGCGGAGGATGCCGATCGGATCTTCGACAAATCGACGGTCTGGCGCCCCCTTACACCGAACGACAAGCTCGTGGTTTACGGCATCGACGATCCGGCCGTGGCCGGTGTGGCGTGCTGGTACACCCAGCCCGAGAAGGGCGGCATCAAGGGCACCCTGGGGCTGGCCGAGGACGTCTCGGACATCTCGCTCGCCTGCCGTCAGGTCGGTCCCGTGCAGTTCAAGGACAAGCTCGGTCAGGGCGAGGTGGTGTTCAGCGAACGCCGCTCGCTGATCTTCAAGTCGATGCAGATCGTGCGCGGATGCGACGCCAAGCGCAACACGCTGATCTACATGGTCTATTCGGATAAGGTGATCCAGGGCTCGCCCAAGAACTCAACCTCGGCCGTGCCGCTCATGCCGTGGGGCACGGAGCCGCCGCCGCGATGCGCCGATGCCATGAAGAAATAAGCTTCCAAACACGCTCGGTCCGGCCACGGATCCTGAAATCCGATGGCCGGCGCTGATCCGGTCCGGTCGCTCAATCCTGGCAGGTGATGCGGATCGGACGCTCGGCCTGCTTGATCACGGGAGAGGTGGGAATCGCCCCGGTGTACTCGTCCTGCGCCGCGACGCCGAAGGAACCGGCGGAGGCGAATCCCTGTGCTTCGCACCAGGCATTCGCGACCACCTGTCCGCAGCTGCTCTCGCCATTGCTCAGGCAATCGCCGACGCCGTAGCCCTCGCCGGCCGGGATCAGGAACGTCTTCTCCACCTGAGACACCGCTTTGGTGGGAGTCTCGCCGTCTCCGCCCGCGAGCGCGGTGGAGGAAATCATCAAGGCGAGAGCGAGGAGGGTGCCGATTTCGGCGGCCGGGCGGCGCATGGGCAGAACCTCGATGGAGGGATTCGGGTTGGGGGAAATCTCAAGGGTCCAGGTAAACAAACCCTTTCCGCCCTGGATCGCTTTCGATAGGCGGCGGAGCGGCGCTGTTCTCGAATTGCTCATGGGTTCGGGGTAGCCCAGGACGGCCGACGGCACCGTCGCCTTCGTGCAACAGGCGCCGGCTGCAGCGCGGCACCCCCGCCGTTGGACGTGTCGGTCGCCACGGGGTACCGACGCCGGGAAGCGGCGAAGAACCAAGGCGCTAGGGGCGGTCGAGCTGTGCGATCCGCTCGAGGGACGAGGGACGGTTTCATGGCCCCGATGTTGCGGCTCTACAACACGCTGACGCGGCAGAAAGCTGCGTTCGCGCCGATCGATCCGAGCCATGTCCGGATGTATGCCTGCGGTCCGACGGTCTACGACGCGGCCCATATCGGCAACGCCCGCCCGATCATCGTCTTCGACCTGTTGTTCCGGCTCCTGCGCCACCTCTACGGCGCGGCGCACGTCACCTACGCGCGCAACGTCACCGACGTGGACGACAAGATCAACGCCCGCGCGGCCGAGCGCGGCATCACCATCCGTGACCTCACGGATGGGACGCTCGCGGCCTTTCACGACGACATCCGTGCCCTCGGCGTGCTGATGCCCGAGGACGTGAACGTGGCGGGCGAGCGTCCGCGTTTCGTCGAGCCGCGCGCCACCGATCACATCGCCGAGATGATCGCCATCATCGAAGGGCTGGTGGCGGCCGGTCACGCCTACGTTGCGGATGGCCACGTGCTGTTCGACGTGCCCTCGATGCCCGATTACGGCGGCCTGTCGAAGCGGCCCCTCGACGAGATGGAGGCCGGCGCCCGCGTCGAGGTCGCCCCCTACAAGCGCTCGCCCCTCGACTTCGTCCTGTGGAAGCCTTCGAAACCCGGCGAGCCGTCCTGGCCCTCGCCGTGCGGCCTGCCCGCGCCCGGCCGTCCCGGCTGGCACATCGAGTGCTCCGCCATGTCGTGGAAGCACCTGGGAAAAACCTTCGACATCCATGCCGGCGGCATCGACCTCATCTTCCCGCATCACGAGAACGAGGTCGCCCAATCGCGCTGCTGCTTCTCCACCGACGTGATGGCCAACGTCTGGCTCCACAACGGTTTCCTGCAGGTGGAGGGGGAGAAGATGTCGAAGTCCCTCGGCAACTTCATCACCATCCGCGACGTGCTGAAGGACTGGCCCGGCGAGGTGGCCCGGCTCGCCATGCTCAAGACGCACTATCGCCAGCCCATCGATTGGACGGTGCGGGGGTTGGAGGAAGCGGCCCGGACCCTGGAGCGCTGGTACGTGATCGTCGGCGATAGTGCAGCCTCTCCGGTGATTCCGGACGGGCTGCTCGAACCCCTGACCGACGATCTCAACACCGCTTCGGCACTCGCGGAACTCCACCGCCTCGACGATCCCGCCGGCCTCAAGGCGGGCGCCAACCTGATGGGTCTGCTCACGCAGACCAAGTCGGCCCGCGACCAGGGCAGCATCCGGGCCGCCGGGCTGGACGTACTCGAGGTCGAGGCCCTGATCGAAGTGCGCCGCGCGGCCCGCGCCGCCAAGGACTGGGCCGCCTCCGATCGTGTCCGCGACGCGCTTTTGGCCATGGGCGTCACCGTGAAGGACGGCAAGGACGGCACCGTCTGGAGCGTGACCCCATGATCGCCCCCGCCGATCGCCAGCCGATCGTGGTCGCCGATGCCGGGCCGCTGATCCGGCTCGCGGCGGCCGGCATCCTCGATACGCTCCGAGGACTCAATCGGCGGATCGTCCTGGTGGACCGGGTCGAGAAGGAGGTCACGGGCGACCTGTCGAAGACCTTTGCATTCCCAGCCGATGTCGACCGACGCGGATTGAGGGCGATTCAGAGCCGTTCGGTGACGAACGCCTCGGCCTGTGGGGCGGGCGGCGAAGCGGCCGCCGCGTCGCGCAGGATCCCGACCACGTCGCCGGCTTCGCTGGCGACGAGATAGCTGAGGTCGAGCCCCTCCCGGATGAATCCTTGGGCTCGCATGTGGTCGAGGAGCGTCAGGAGCGGCGTCCAGAACTCGGCCACGGAGAGCAGCAGGATCGGCTTGTTGTGCTGGCCGAGCTGCGCCCAGGTGAGCTGCTCCACCAACTCCTCCAGGGTGCCGATGCCGCCCGGCAGGGCCACGAACGCGTCGGAACGCTCGAACATCAGACGCTTGCGGGTGTGCATGTCCTCGACGACGATGGTCTCCTGGATCTCGTCGAGCATGCGCTCCCGGGATTTCAGGAAGCTCGGGATGATGCCGGTGACATGGCCCCCGTTCTCGAGGACGGCGCGCGCCACCGTACCCATGAGGCCGACATTGCCGCCGCCGTAGACGAGGCCGAGGCCGGCCTGCGCCAGGGCCTTGCCGAGGGCCTCGGCCGCCGCGGTAAAGGCCGGGTCGCCGCCGAACCCGGAGCCGCAATAGACGCAGACCGTCCTCACCGGTGCCATGTGCCGCTTCCCCTCCGGGTCCGGCCGCGCGGGCGCGTGCCGTCCACGGGCCAAAGTGCTGATTTTACGGGAGATCCGGCCTTGAAAAGGCCGTCGGGATTTGGTGTTCCGGTCATGTTCGTTAATATGTCGCCGTCAAGTGCCGATTTGTCGCCGGGGCAGGTCAGGGTCGATCGCGGTTTCGCCGCCCGGACGATGGAAGAGGGAGTGGTGCGTCATGAAGGCGGAGTTGCGACGGAGCATCTTCCTCGCCTGCGTGGGGCTTCTGGGCGGCTTCACCCTCGTCGTCACCCTCTATGGCGCGAGCGAGTTGTTCAAGCACGGATTCGGCACGCCCGAGGGCCGGGCCGTACCCCTCGTCACCGATCCGCTCGCGGGCTCCGGGGAGGGAGCGCTGCCGGTGCCGGGAAAGCCCCGGTCGGACCGGCTGCCGGAGCCGGACCGGCTGCCGGAGCGGACGCCCGCCCAGGCATCGCGGGACACTCCGGCGGCGACCGGCACCGAGGCGTCGGCGCCGACCTTCGACATCATCCGCGTCGAGCCGTCGGGCGAGGCCGTCATCGCCGGGCGGGCTGCGCCCAACACCACCGTCGAGCTGCTGCGCGACAATCAGCCCATTGCCCGTGCGCTCGTCGACCCGTCCGGCCAGTTCGCCATCGTGCCGCCTGCCCTGTCCCCCGGCAGCAGTGAGATCACCCTGCGGTCCACGGGGGCCGATGGCCGATCCGTGGTTTCGCGCGACTCCGTCGCCGTGGTCGTCGCATCGAAGCGCGACACCAAGCCCTTGATCGCGTTGACGTCTCCCGACAGGCCGACGGTGGTTCTGTCCCACCCCGAGCTTGTAGCGCCGCCCCCGGCCGCCGTCGCCGCAGGAGCGCGTGACGGGGCCAGGACGGGGCCCAAGACCGGGTCCGACACCGCGAGGGCGGAGGCGAAACCCGAGGCCGGCAAGGTGGTCGAGGGCAAGGTGGCCGAGGGCAAGGCGCCGGAGAGCAGGCCCCCGGAGACGGAGCGGGCCGCCGGCGCGAGCCCGGTCAAGATCGTCAGCGTCGAGGCGGAGGAGGGCGGCCGGCTCTACGTCACGAGCCAGGCCCAGCCCGGCGCGACTCTGCGGCTCTACCTCAACGACACCCTGGTGGCGCCGGGCAGCGCCGGGGCGGACGGGCGCGTCGCCTTCACCATCGGGCGGGGCGTCCAGCCGGGCGCCTACACCATCCGGGTCGATCAGGTGGACCCCGTCTCGGGCAAGGTGAAGACCCGCTCCGAGGTGGCGTTCTCCGTGCCGGCCGTGAAGCCGGCCGTGCCCCGACCCACCGTGAAGACCCCCGCGGCCACGCCCGAAGCAGCCGCACCGCCGGCGCGAATCGCCGTTCTGGAACAACCGCTTAGCCCGGCCGCAGCCCGACCACCGGGCGAGGCCGGGCCCTCCCTTGCGGCGACCCCGACCCCGGCGGCGACGACGCCGGACCTCAATCCCGGCACCACTCCCGACCCGAAGCCGGAGCCGCCCCGGACGGTGTTCGTGCCGGAGGTCGGCACGGCGCGGATCGTGCGGGGCGACAGCCTGTGGCAGATCAGCCGGCGCATCTACGGGCGCGGCACCCGCTACACGGTGATCTACGACGCCAACCAGCCGCAGATCCGCAACCCGGACCGGATCTATCCGGGCCAGATCTTCGTGCTGCCGAGCGACGGAACGGCGGCGGTGGCGGGCACCGAACGGCGCGGCTGAGCCCGTTCCACGCCCTGCCGCGTGGAACGGTCCATCCCCCGAAAACCCGCTTTCTGGAACGGCGCATCCACGAGGGTGGCACGGCGCACGGTCCCCACGCACCGGCGCGGGGCGGCCTTGCGCCGAGGCGCGGCTGTCATCGGGCGCGGACCGGCTTATATCCGTTCCAAATCCAGCCTTCACCGAGAATCGAAACGGCATGACACCCGATCCCGCGCAAGCGCCGGACGGCGCACCGCCCGCGCGCCCCGGCCTCGTCGCCACCTATCGCCGGCTGTGGCCCTACCTGTGGCCGTACGGCCGGCCCGACCTGCAGCGGCGGGTGTTCCTCGCGTTCGGCCTGCTGATCGTGGCGAAGTTCGTCACCATGGTGACGCCGTTCACCTTCAAGTGGGCGACCGACGCCCTGGTGGCCCTGACCGACCCGAAGCCCGGCGCCGCGATTCCCACCGGCGTGTTCGCCGCCCCGATGGTGCTCATCGGACTCTACGGCCTGTCGCGGGTGGCGATGGCCGGGCTGACGCAGGTGCGCGACGGGCTGTTCGCCAAGGTGGCGATGCACGCCGTGCGGCGTCTCGCCCTGCAGACCTTCGATCACATGCACCGGCTCTCCCTGCGCTTCCACCTCGAGCGCAAGACCGGCGGCCTGACCCGGGTGCTGGAGCGCGGCCGCGGCGGGATCGAGGAACTGTCGCGCCTGATGGTGCTGACCCTGGTGCCCACCATCGTCGAGTTCGTCCTCGTCATCGGCGTCCTCGCCTACGAGTTCGACTGGGTCTACTCGGCCGTGGTGTTCGTCATGGTGGCGGCCTATCTCGGCTTCACCTGGAAGGCGACGCAGTGGCGCATCGAGATCCGCCGCCGGATGAACAACTCCGACACCGACGCCAACACCAAGGCGGTGGATTCGCTCCTCAACTTCGAGACGGTGAAGTACTTCGGCGCGGAACGCCGTGAGGCGGAGCGCTACGACGCCTCCATGGCCAAGTACGAAAAGGCCTCGACGCAAACCTACGTGTCGCTCGCCGTGCTCAACGCCGGCCAGGCGGTGATCTTCACCATCGGCATGACCGTGGTGATGTGGCTGGCGGCGCGGGACATCATGGCCGGGCGCACCACGCTGGGCGGGTTTGTGCTGGTCAACACCATGCTGATCCAGCTCTCGATGCCGCTCAACTTCATGGGCATGATCTACCGCGAGATCAAACAGGCGCTGATCGACATCGACGACATGTTCCTCATCCTGCACCGCAACCCCGAGATCGCCGATCGACCCGACGCGACCCCGCTGCGAGCCCAGGGCGGGACGGTGGAGTTCCGGGACGTGCGCTTCGCCTACGATCCCGCCCGGCCGATCCTGCGCGGTGTCTCCTTCACGGTGCCGGCGGGCCAGACCGTCGCCATCGTCGGCCCCTCGGGCGCCGGCAAGTCGACCCTGTCGCGGCTGCTGTTCCGGTTCTACGAGCCGCAGGGCGGGCGCATCCTGGTCGACGGCCAGGACATCGCCGGCGTCACCCAAGGGTCGCTGCGCGCCGCCCTCGGCATGGTCCCGCAGGACACGGTGCTGTTCAACGACACCATCGGGTACAACATCCGCTACGGCTGCTGGGACGCCACCGACGCCCAGGTGCGCGAGGCCGCCGCACTCGCCCAGATCGACCGCTTCGTCTCCGCCCTGCCGGAGGGCTACGACACCCCCGTGGGCGAGCGCGGCCTGAAGCTGTCCGGCGGCGAGAAGCAGCGCGTCGCCATCGCGCGCACCATCCTGAAGGGCCCGCCGATCCTCGTCCTCGACGAGGCGACCTCGGCCCTCGACAGCTTCACCGAACGCGAGATCCAGGACGCCCTCGACACCATCTCGCAGAACCGCACCACCCTCGTCATCGCCCACCGCCTCTCGACGGTGGTCAACGCCGACGAGATTCTGGTGTTGGACAAGGGCGTGATCGTCGAGCGTGGGGCGCACCAGGGGTTGCTGGATGCCGGTGGGGTCTATGCGTCGCTGTGGAGCCGGCAGCGGGAGGCTGATGCGGCTTTGGCGGTTTTGCAGGGGGCGGACGGTGAGCGGGGGCGTGTGGGGGTTGGGCGGGAGGCTGTACCGGCGGAGTAACATAAATTGCGTTACTTAAATGATTTGGAGTCTTGAGATGGGTCGAATTAAGTATCGATTACCTTTCCTGAGTTGGATCTAGATTATGAGTTTATAGAATGATGCTTTGTACATCACGCGGGGCCTAAAAAATGCGTGTAGACTCGGTCAAGTAGTCCGCTATAGGCATTGAAGTAGTTTTGAAGTTTGCTTGACGAAACATCTACATGAACCTTCTTTCGATGAGCAATCGTAATGCGGTCGTCGACCATATTATCGAGATGCTGCTTCTCAGCATCAAGCTCATTGTCCCATTGACGCTTTAATTCCGCTTCGAACGCCGAATCGAATAAGCCAACGAGTTCAAGAATTTTAGTAGTCTTAGGGTTTTGGTAGCTTTCGCAGATTTTCTCGATGGGCCTGTAGATGCGGCTATTTGACCTTTGCTTGGCATACTCAATAAAAATGCGCTTAAGCAATTGCTCAAGGCTTCCGCAAATAGAAACGCAGATTTGTTGGCTTGATAAGGATATAAGTTCATCCCGATCTTTTCCAGACCCGGCCTTGATGATAGCTATCTGAAATTTTAGGCGATCAAACTCGGCTTGAAGCTCTTGCCGCTTCATATCTTAGCAAAGGCCTTTTCGGCCTCCTCCATGCGCTTCTTAACGTTTTCCTCGTCAGCAGTGGCCCTTATATAGCCCTCGATGAAGCGCTCGTTCTGTAATAGTTCGTTGTAGGCAGATAGTGCTGCTACAGCTTTGGGGTCCGCTTTTTTCGTGAGGCGATGGGCGAGCGCACAGGTCACCGCGTCAAAGACTGCGGTGTTAAGAGAGCGGTCAGGGCGGAAGGTTCGAGCGCCCAGTGCCTTTGTAACAAACCCTACTGTTTTAAGAAAAATTTCACCTAGCTCTTGCAG
Organism: Methylobacterium sp. Leaf112; assembly: GCF_001423295.1. Lineage (GTDB taxonomy): Bacteria > Pseudomonadota > Alphaproteobacteria > Rhizobiales > Beijerinckiaceae > Methylobacterium. The sequence goes on from NZ_LMNG01000034.1 coordinate 66,783, forward strand.
CTGCGCATCTGGCAGGCTTCGTTTTTCCTTCATGTAATTATTAAGAAAATGCTTCATAGGGCTTTTGTATTCGGCGCCCTTTTCATAGAAGGCCATAAATCGTAGGATGAGTTCTACGTCTTTAAGGCGCTTGCTTTTGGGGCCGTATACCTTCCGCCACTCCGCATTTTCATTGAGATTGTGCAGATAATCATTGAATCTACCATGGCAAATACATGATCTAATCTCTTGAGGCGAAAGCTTGATTCCGCCAGTGTTGATTCGCTCGAAAACTTCGTAGACGCTATTGATTTCACCCTCGGGCAAATCTTGCTTAAATACCGTGGCGTGGATCACTGCATCATCTAGGCGTGCGCGATCAGCCTCATCTAGTGTCTTGTAGCTCCGTCCGCCGAACTTTGTTTCAATTCCAGTTAGTAAAAATTCCTTTCCATTTATAACACCTTCGGTAAAATATAGAAGTGACTTCAAGCGTTGCTGGCCGTCAATCACAAGGTGCTTTCCGGATTCGGCTTCCTTAAACAGAAAAATCCCGGGGACGGGGAGGCCTAGAAGGAGTGACTCTATAAAACGAGAGCACTGGTTCTGGGACCAGACAAAAGCGCGCTGGAATGGAGGAATGTAGAAAAGCTTCTTTCCCATTCGTGAAACAAGTGTCTCGACCGGATAGTCGACGCCGAATGAAGAAATCGAGAACAAATCGCCGGTGGTTGATACGTCCTCATCCGCATCCTCGACATTCGTTAAATCTTCTAATTCTTCTTTCAATTGTTCAATGTCGTTCACGATTTTCTCCTGGGCGTCCGCCCCCAATTATTACAATAAAGCCCTGCAAGCAGATTATTAAAGAGTTTTAAGCTGAGCAATGATTCATATGCTACAGAAATAATTTCAGCCAAAGCTGAGCGTTGAAACAATCCCTAGCCAGAGATGTTATTTTGCATAGGTTGGGAATCTTGCACAAGACCGAAACGGCCGATTCATTTTCATTTTGTTTGGTGCGGGTATCACATGCATAATGAGGGCATGACCGAGCTTCTGGATCACGCCATCGAGCGCGTCCGCGCCCTCCCGCCCGAAACACAGGACGCGTTCGCCCGCGTCCTGCTGAACCTTGCGGGCGACGAGGACGACCAAGCCGTCTATCACCTCACGCCGGCCGAAGAGGCATCGCTCGCCAAGTCCCTCGAACAGGCCGAACGCGGCGAGTTCGCGACGGACGAACAGGTGCGGGCGGTCTGGGCGAAGCACGGCCTTTGAGACTGCGCTACACCCCGGAGGCGGTGGCCGAACTCGCCGGCGTCCTCGATGGGATCGCGGACCAGTCTCCACAGGGCGCGCGTCGCGTCCGGTCGCGCATCCTGAAGACCATCGATCTCCTCGCGGAGCATCCTCACGGCGGCCAGCGCACGAACCATCCGACGCTGCGTCGCATCGTGGTGCGACCCTATCCCTACCTGATCTTCTACCGTGTCACCGACACCGAGTTGATCATCATCGGTGTCCGCCATGCCGCCCGTGACCCGGCGTCCATGCCGGATGCGCCGTGACGCTGAACGAGTGGGTGCGCGGGCCTACAGACAGCCGAAGCGGCCAAGTCCCAAAGCCTTGGGGACTCAAAGCTGTCGGTCGGCTCGAGCAACAGCGAAGTTGTCCTGCATCCGCATCAGCGTCTCCCGTGACACGCCGAACGCCTTCTCGATGCGCAACGCCATGTCCGGCGACAGGGCGGCCCGTGCGTCGACCAGATCGGACAGGGTCGGGTGGGGCACCCCAAGGGCTACGGCGGCGTCTGCGCGGGACAGGCCGGACTCTTCCAACAGTTCGCGGACGAACTCGCCCGGATGGGCCGGGTTCTTCATCTGGATTGCGTATCGGTCATTATCTCCCCCACCTTGGCGTTGGGCGTAGGCCTCCTGCCGAATCCAGTGTTCGCATCAGGGCGAGCGGACGCAACAGGCCCCCTCTCCTGGAAGGAGAGGGTTGGGGTGAGGTGTCGTCCATCTCCGGAAAGGTCACACACCTCACCCTGTCCCTCTCCTTCCAGGAGAGGGGACCCGCGCTCGACCTCATCCGGTCTGGTGGCGTCGCTTTCGTTGCCGCCCCAACCTTACGCCAACCCCCCCCCAAAGGTTGACGCGCGCCCCCCCGCCTGCCATCGCGCGGGGTCCGGATTCCCGTTCGCGCCCGCGCCGGGCCACGATCTGAAAGACCGCATGTCCGACCTCCTCGAGACGATTCGCCGAACCCTCGTGCCGATCCACAAGGAGGGCTATCCGTTCATCCTCATCGGCATCGTGCTGACGGTGATCGGCGGGTACTTCGCCCAGTTCCTCGGGTGGATTTTTCTGATCCTCACCCTGTGGGTCTGCTACTTCTTTCGCGATCCCGAGCGCGTCACCCCGGTGGGCGACGGGCTGGTGGTGTCGCCGGCCGACGGGCGGGTGAACCTCATCGCCACGGTGCTGCCGCCGCCCGAGCTCGACCTGCCGCAGGAGCCGATGCTGCGCGTCTCGGTGTTCATGAACGTGTTCGACTGCCACGTGAACCGCGTGCCGATGACGGGCAAGATCGGGCAGATCCACTACACGCCCGGGCTCTTTCTCAACGCCGAACTCGACAAGGCCAGCGACGACAACGAGCGCAACGGCCTCGTGCTGGAGACGACGCACGCGGGCGCGCCCTTGCGCATCGGCGTGGTGCAGATCGCCGGCCTCGTGGCGCGCCGCATCGTCGGCTGGGTGCATGCCGGCGACACGCTGAACGTCGGCGAGCGCTTCGGCCTCATCCGCTTCGGCTCGCGGGTCGACGTCTACCTCCCCGTCGGCACCCGCGTGCTCGTGGGGCTGGGCCAGAAGGCGGTGGCGGGCGAGACCGTGCTGGCGGACCTCGCCGGCGGGCCCGAGCGCGCCTTCCGCCGCATCTGAGGGATGAGCATGGACGATCTGTTCCCGCCCTTCGCGCCCGACGCCAACGAGCCCCGGCCGCGCCGGTTCAAGCCGGTGCCGTTCCGGATGATCGCGCCCAACATGATCACCCTGATGGCTTTGTGCCTCGGGCTCACCGCCATCCGCCTCGCCTTCGAGGGGAAGTTCGAGCCCGCCGTCATCGCCATCGTGGCCGCCGCCTTCCTCGACGGCATCGACGGGCGGGTGGCGCGGATGCTCAAGGGCACCTCGCGCTTCGGGGCCGAGCTCGATTCGCTGGCCGACTTCGTCAATTTCGGCTGCGCCCCGGCGCTGATCCTCTACGGCTTCGCCCTGAAGGAGCTGAAATCCGTCGGCTGGATCGTGGCCCTCATCTTCGCCATCGCCATGGCGCTCCGCCTCGCTCGCTTCAACGCCATGCTGGACGATCCCAACCGCCCGGCCTGGAAGAAGGATTTCTTCGTCGGCATGCCGGCGCCGGCGGGCGCACTCACCGTGCTGCTGCCGCTCTACCTGCACTTCCTCGGCCTGCCCCTGGAGCGCTGGGCCGCCCCGGTGGTGCTCGGCTACATGCTGTGCATCGCGCTCCTCGTGGTCTCCACGGTGCCGACCTTCTCGGGCAAGACGGTCGGCAAGCGCGTGCCGCGGGAAGCGGTGCTGCCGATCTTCCTCGTGGGTGTCGCGGCCTTCGGGCTGCTGATCTCGTTCCCGTTCGAGGCCATGGTGGCGCTGGCGCTCGGCTACCTCGTCACCCTGCCCATCGGGGCGGCGCAGTACCGCCGGCGGGCCAAGGCCGAGGCGCGGGCCGCCGCCTCCCTGCCGGCGCCCGCGCCGGACGACCGCGATCCGGGCGGCTCCGAGCGCGATCGCGCCGTGGACAGCTGAGGCGCCCGCCTGTCGCCCTGCACCGGCATCCCGTAGTCTTCGCGCGAAGAATCAGGCGCGGAGGCCCACGATGCTCGAAGAATTCAAGAAATTCGCCCTGCGCGGCAACGTGGTCGATCTCGCGGTCGGCGTGATCATCGGCGCGGCGTTCGGCGCCATCGTCACCTCGGCGGTGCAGGACGTGTTCATGCCGATGATCGGCGCCATCACGGGCGGCCTCGATTTCTCGAACTATTACATCGCCCTGTCGTCGAGCGTGCAGAAGGGCGCGGCCTATGCCGACGCGAAGAAGCAGGGCGCGGTGATCGGCTACGGCCAGTTCCTCACCGTGGCGATCAACTTCATGATCGTCGCCTTCGTGCTGTTCCTCGTGATCCGGGCGATGAACCGCCTCGTCAGCAAGGAGGAGGCGAAGCCCACCCCCGAAGTGCCGGCCGACGTGAAGATCCTCACGGAGATCCGCGACCTCCTGGCGACGAAGCCGGCCGTCTAGGGCCGCGCCGGCCTCCCGGCTGCGCCAGCCTCACGGCTGGGGAGGCTTGCCCGTGAGATCCTCCACGAGCCCGTCGAGGGCGTGCTCGACGGCGCCGGTGCCCTCCTCGTGGGTCTTCAGCCGCACTTCCAGGCGCTTGAGCTGAGGGCCGAACGCCTGGGGCGTCACCGGGTCGCCGAGGTATTCCGGCACCGCCTCGTCCGTGGTGAAGACCGAGCGCAGTTGCTGGCCGAGGTGATCGCGCACCGGCTCCGGCAGGGCGGCATCGTGGGGGTGGTCGCTCACGGCTGGAAGTCTCCCGTCGGTTCAAGACTGCACAACGGTCGGGCCCGGGCAAGTGTTGCGTCGGTGCTCACAAATGACGGTCCGCCCCTCGACAAAAAAGCCCCCGTCGCCGGGGGCTTTCTCAAATCCGGCCAGGCCGAACGATCAGGTCAGAGGACGGTTCAAGCCTAGTCGATGACTTCGACGATCCGGCGGCTGCGGTCGACCAGGACCGGGCGGTCGTTGACGATGGTGTAGCGCGAGTCGCGGGCGTTGTACTCGTCCGGCACGTCGTAATAGGTCACGCCGGCGCTCGGCAGCACGGTACCGACGCGGACATCGCCGTCATAGGCGTAGGACGAGCGGCGCTCGCGGGTGACGTACTGGCGGAAGCGCGGACGGTCGTCGATGCCGAGGATGCCGCCCACCGTGCCCGTGGCCGCGCCGACGGCGCCGCCCACGATGGCCCCGAGGGGGCCGGCCGCATCGGCGCCGTCCTGGGCGCCGCGCTCGGCCCCGCGCACGAGGCCCTGGGCCTGGACGGCCATGGGCAGGCTGAGGGCAAGCACCGAAGCGGCGAGAAGAGTCTTGAGATTCATGGTCGGGTCTCCCGAAAGGCTGTCCCGCGACGCCGTGAAGCACCGCGGGTTCGGGGCCTCAACGTGCGACCCCCCGAAAGGGATGCGGTGAAATCCCGTCTCCTTCCGTGGGAGACTCGGGGCGATCATCCCGAGCCGCGACGATGTCCGTGTCGGTGATGTGTGGGAAGGCACGATGCTTACTCGCTGAGCAGTTAAGCCTGCGGATTAGGCTGTCTGGGTGGGACGTTGATTATTTAATAGTCCACTCGCACAGAAGAGCATCACATGCGTCTTGCCGCCCTCCTCATCGCCGCGCCGCTCCTCGTCGTCGGGACCAGCGGCGCCACCGCACAATCCCGGACCTGGAACGCCCTCAGCCAAGCGCCGACCTACCAGGCGCCCGAGCAGGTCATCGAGGGTCCGCGTCGCAACACCCGGCGCGATCCCACCGGCATCCTGCGCGGGCAGGGCGTCAGCAGCCTCTACGGCGGCATGGGGAACATGGGCGGCGGGTCCGGCCGCAGCGCCAACACCGGCATCGGGCTGGGCGGCATCGGCGCCTCCCAGGGCGCGCGGAACTGATCTCGGATCCGCCGCACCGGTTCTGGGACCGGCCGGCGCGATCCGGCACGGTCGCCGGTCCCGCCGGGTGAAAGGCGCGGCGCCCCGCGCGCTTCGTTGAGCTCGCGGCCTCGGCGGTCTATGCACGGATCCCATGGACCTCCCAGCTTCCCACCTCGAAACTTCCCACCTCCAGGCGTCCCCCCTGCAGGCTTCCGCGAGCCGATCGGTGGCGCCCCTCGCCTGCAAGCCGCCGCGCCCCGGACGCGCGGCGCCGTTCCTGCCCATGAGCCGGGCCGAGATGGACAGGCTCGGGTGGGATGCCTGCGACATCGTTCTGGTGACGGGCGACGCCTATGTCGATCATCCGAGCTTCGGCATGGCCATCATCGGCCGCCTGCTCGAAGCGCAGGGCTTCCGGGTCGGCATCATCGCGCAGCCCGACTGGCAATCGGCGGAGCCGTTCAAGGTGTTGGGCCGGCCGACGCTGTTCTTCGGCGTCACCGGCGGCAATCTCGATTCGATGGTGAACCGCTACACGGCGGATCGGCGCCTGCGCAGCGACGACGCCTACACGGCGGGCGGGGAAGGCGGCGCCCGCCCGGACCGCTCGACCATCGTCTACACGCAGCGCTGCCGCGAGGCCTACAAGGACGTGCCGATCATCCTCGGCGGCATCGAGGCGTCGCTCCGCCGCATCGCCCACTACGATTACTGGTCCGACAAGGTGCGCCGCTCGATCCTGGCGGATGCCAAGGCCGATCTCCTCCTCTACGGCAATGCCGAGCGCGCCGTGGTCGAGGTGGCGAACCGCATGGCCGCCGGCGCGAAGCCGCACGAGCTCGATTCCGTCCGGGGCGTCGCCCTGTTCCGCCGGGTGCCCGAGCACTACACGGAGCTGCCCGCCGACGATCTCGACTCGGCCGACGAGGCCGCCATGCGCCGCCCCGGCGAGACCGTGATCCGGCTCCCCGCCTACGACGAGGTCAAGGACTGCAAGGAGGCCTATGCCCGCGCCTCGCGGGTGCTGCACCGGGAGGCCAATCCCGGCAACGCCCGCCCCCTGGTCCAGCGCCACGGCGACCGCGACCTGTGGCTGAACCCGCCGCCGATCCCGCTCACCAGCGAGGAGATGGATTCGGTCTACGACCTCCCCTACGCCCGCGCGCCCCATCCCGCCTACGGCGACGCGAAGATCCCCGCCTGGGACATGATCAAGTTCTCGGTGACGATCATGCGCGGGTGCTTTGGCGGCTGCACCTTCTGCTCCATCACCGAGCACGAGGGCCGCGTCATCCAGAATCGCTCGGAGGGCTCGATCCTGCGCGAGATCGAGCTGATTCGCGACAAGACCCCGGGTTTCACGGGCGTGATCTCGGATGTCGGCGGACCCACGGCCAACATGTACCGGATGGCCTGCAAGGACCCGAAGATCGAGGCGGCGTGCCGCCTGCCGTCCTGCGTGTTTCCGGACATCTGCCCGAACCTCAACACCTCGCACGACGACCTGATCCGCCTCTACCGCAAGGTCCGCGAGGTGGAGGGCGTCAAGAAGGTGATGGTCGCCTCCGGCGTGCGCTACGATCTGGCGGTCCGGAGCCCCGAATACGTCGAGGAACTCGTGACCCACCACGTCGGGGGCCGTCTCAAGATCGCGCCCGAGCACACCGAGCGCGGGCCCCTCGACCTGATGATGAAGCCGGGCATCGGCACCTACGACCGCTTCAAGGAGATGTTCGACGCCGCCGCCAAGAAGGCCGGCAAGAAATACTACCTGATTCCGTATTTCATCGCGGCGCATCCCGGCACCACCGACGCGGACATGATGAACCTCGCCGTCTGGCTGAAGAAGAACGATTACCGCGCCGATCAGGTGCAGACGTTCCTGCCCTCGCCCATGGCGACGGCCACGACCATGTATCACACCGAGATCAATCCCCTGCAGGGTGTGCGGCGCGGTGGCAGCGAGCCCGTCGACGCGATCAAGGGGATGCGGCAGCGCCGCCTGCACAAGGCGTTCCTGCGCTACCACGACCCCGAGAACTGGCCCCTGCTGCGCGAGGCGCTGCGGGCCATGGGCCGCGCCGATCTCATCGGGCCGCGGCCGGACCAGCTCATCCCGCTCGCGCAGCCGCCGGGAACGGGTTTGGGCAAGGAGGGCGGCAAGGGGCAAGGCCAGCCGCGACCCGGGCGCCACCCGGGCGCGCCGCGTTTCACCACCAAGGGCGTGCCGCTGGGGAAGTGACGGGCGCGTCCGACCGTCGGCCGTTGCGGGCGTTCCCGGAACGGCAAACCTGGGAACGGCAAAGCGCGGGCGACCACGGGGCGGTTCTCCGCCCCGGGCCGCCCTTCGATCCGGGCGGCGCGTCAGTCCTTCGGCATCGCCGACTGGATCAGCCGGTCCGACGACAGGTCTTCCTCGTCGTAGCCGAGGAGTTCGGCGAGGCGCCCGCGGGCGCGGCTGACGCGGCTCTTCACCGTGCCGACCTTGCAGCCCATGATGGCGGCGGCCTCCTCGTAGGAGACGCCTTCGGCACCCACCAGCACCAGGGCCTCGCGCTGATCGGGCGGGAGCTTGCCCAGCGCCGTCTGGAGGTCCTCCACGTCGAGGCGGTCGCCCTGGTGCGGGGCGGTGGCCAGCCGCGCGGCGTAGGAGCCGTCCTGGTCCTCGACCTCACGGACGCGCTTGCGGTGGTCCGAGTAGAAGATGTTGCGCAGGATGGTGAACAGCCACGCGTTGAGGTTCGTGCCCGGCTGGAACCGGGCGCGGTGCTGCCAGCCCTTGAGCAGGGTGTCCTGCACGAGGTCGTCGGAGCGGGCCGGGTTGCTCGTCAGCGACAGGGCGAAGGCGCGCAACGACGGCACGGCGGCGAGCAATCCGTTGCGGAACTCGGGCTCGATGGCCTCGCCGCGCGCCTTGAGGGCGGCTTCGAGCTTCTCGATGAGTTCGGCGAAGCGGGTCGGCTGCTCGTCCGTGGGAAGGCGGTCGTAGACCGTGCGCAGGTGCTCGCCGAGATGCGTCCGGATGTTGGACGACAGGTTCGGGCGGGCATCCTCGGCGGTGTCGAGGTCGGCGGCAGTGTCGATCGCGTCGCGGGTCATGGCTCGTCGTATTCTGGTCGATCGCGGGGGAGAGCGTCCGGCGCGTGGAAGACAACACGCGCGACGCCCGTCGTGTGGACGCGTTGTAGCGCATCCCGCCCGGCCACGCATCCCGGCCCGCAACCGTCAGGGTTGCGCCATCGTCCACATCAACAGCCCCGCGGTCCGATGCCTTGCGCGGGCAGCGTGGGTTTCCTCTCCGTCCAGGCAGGGCGATCGCATTCGACCATCTGCGTCATTCCGGGGCGCCGCAGGCGAACCCGGAATCCAGATTCGCGCCGGAGGCGTGCAATCCAGAGCCGCCGGCAGAGCAAGACTTGGCCAAACCCGTGTCTCCGGGGTCCGGGTTCCGCTCCGCGGCCCCGGGATGACAAAGCGGGGCGGGACTTCAAACGGTCCCAAACGGCATATGCAATCGCCCTGACCGAAGGGAGCAATCGCCCCGCCCGAAAGGAGAGGGAGCGCGGCGGGCCCTACGCACCGCGCTCGAACACCTCTTCGGCGCGCCATCCGCCGTTGGGACCGGCCAAGGGCTGGTCCTGTAAAAGAGTCGCTCAGCAGCCGCAGGGGGAGGGCACCTGTGCCGAGGCCCGGCCGTCGGGCTTGAGGATGCGGACGGCGCCGTCGCGGAGCGAGAGCACGTGGCCGCGCTCGACGTCGGTCCAGCACTCGTCGCGGGTCAGCGCCTTGGTGGCGATCACCGTCACCACGTCGTCCGTGCCGGTCTCTTGCGCGAAATCGACGCGCCAATCCTCGTCCACCAGGGTGGCGGTGCCGAAGGGGGCGCAGCGGGTGAGGTAGCACAGGCGCTTGCCGCAATGGGCGTAGAGGGTGCGGCTGTCCGAGAGTAGCATGTTGAACACGCCCAATCCGTGGAGTTCGGCGCACAGATCCGCCACGGCCCGGTCGAGGCGGGCCGGGCTCGGCAGGTCGGGCCAGCGCTGCTGCAGCTGGTCGAGCATCCAGCAGAAGGCGTGCTCGCTGTCCGTGGAGCCCACGGGCTTGAACCACGTCAGCGGCCACTTCTTCACACCCTTCAACTGGCCGTTATGCGCGAAGGTCCAGCGCCGGCCCCACAATTCCCGGCTGAACGGGTGGGTGTTCTCGAGGTTGACCCGGCCGCGATTGGCCTTGCGCACGTGGGCGATGACGATGCGGCTCTTGATCGGGGTTCGGCGCAGGAGCCGGGCCAGCTCCGATTGCGCGCTCGGCTCCGGCTCGTGGAAGGCGCGCGTGCCCCGTCCCTCGTAGAACGAGATGCCCCAGCCGTCGGCATGCGGGCCGGTCTCGCCGCCGCGCCGCGCCAGGGCGGCGAAGGAGAACCGGATGTCGGTGGGCACGTTCGCGCTCATGCCGAGCAGTTCGCACATGGGATTTCGGGGAGTTCCGGTCGGGACGGGCGGCGGGGCGGAGCGGGCGGACGCAGGCAGGCGGAAACGGACGGCCGGCGGAACCGGTTGCGCGGTCTAACCTATATTGGTCCGCCCGTGGCCCGGGGAAGCCGGATTTCGCATTTGGGGGCAGGCCATCCTCAGGCCGACCGGCTTTCGGTGCGGCTCCCGCATGGGAATCGGCATTCTTGGCCCGCTCCCCCGAAGCTGGCAGAACCGTCCTGCCCCGAGCCGCGTCCGGCTCCGCGATGAGGAAACCGCATGACGGTGTCGAGCGACGACGAGCTGGAGGCGCTGAAGCGGATCGGCCGCATCGTCGCCAACACCCTGGAGGCCATGGGCCGGGCCATCGAGCCCGGCATGACCACGGCCGAACTCGACGGGATCGGGCGGGCGTTCCTCGCCGGCGCGGGCGCGCGGCCGGCGCCCGAGCTCGCCTACGGCTTTCCCGGGGCGACCTGCATCAGCATCAACGAGGAGATCGCCCACGGCATCCCGGGGGCGCGCCGGATCGCGCCGGGGGATCTCGTCAACATCGACGTCTCGGCGGAGAAGGACGGCACCTTCTCCGACACCGGCGCGTCGTTCGCCGTGCCGCCGGTGACCCGCGCCGTCGAACGCCTGTGCCGGGACGGGCGCCGGGCGCTGTGGGCCGGCCTGCGCCAGGTCGGCACGGGCAAGCCGCTTTCGGGCATCGGGCAGGCGGTCGGCGCCTTCGCGAAGAAGAACGGCTACACCCTGGTGCGCAACCTCGCGAGCCACGGCGTCGGCCTGTCTCTGCACGAGGAGCCGAAGGAGATCGCCACCTGGCCCGACGCCTCCGAGCGCCGGATCATGGGCGAGGGGCTGGTGTTCACCGTCGAGCCGTTCCTGTCCCTGGGCGCCGATTTCGCGGAGGACGGCGACGACCCCTGGACCCTCTACAGCCGCCCCCGCGCCCTCACGGTGCAGTACGAACACACCGTCGTCGCCACCCGCAACGGGCCGGTGGTGCTGACCGTGCCGGGTTAGGGGGCGCTCAGGTCGGCGGAGTCCCGCCCGTCACGCCTCCCGCAGCAGGGTCCGGACGGCGGCGTCGAGGGCGCGGGCCGCGGCGGCGGCCGTCGGGGAGCCGGTGCGGGCCAGCATCACGATCTCGGAGGGCGGCAGGTCGGGAAGGCCGAGGCGCGGTCCGACGTCGCCCATGCGTCCCGAGGCGACGGCCCCCATGGGGGCGACGCCGAGCCCCGCGCGCACGGCGGCCAGGAGCGCGCTGCAGCTGCCCCCGATGAAGGCCTCCCGCCACGGGCGGTTGGCCGCGTCGAGACGCCGGACGGCGACGGCCCTCACCCCGCAGGCCGGCCCGAGGGTGACCAGGGGGACGGCGCGGTCCGGCGCGAGGGCGTCGTCGTCCCCGCATCGCCAGCCCAGGGGGTCCAGCCCGAGCACCTCCCCCTCCGCGCCGCCCGCCTCCCGCCGGACGATCACCGCATCGAGGTCGCCGTCGTCGAACGCCGCGCGGACCTGCAGGGAGGTCCCGCTGCGCAGCTCGAGGGCGCTGCGCGACGGGAGGGCGGCACGGACGTGGCGGATCACGTGTTCCAGGCCGGTTCCGAGGGCGTGGTCGCTCGCCCCGATGGCGAACCGCATGGTCGGCGCGTCGTCGAAGCACGCGGCGCTGTCGTGGGCCGCCATCAGCGCCCGTGCCTTGGCCAGGAAGGCCACGCCGTCCTCCGTCGGCCGAACGAAGCGGGGCGTGCGGTCGAGCAGCTTGCGGCCGAGGGCCGCCTCGAGCGCCTTGAGGCGCGTGCTGACCACCGGCTGCACCGTCCCGGCCACTTCCGCCGCCCGGGTCAGGTTGCCGAACTCCACCGCGAGGATGAACAGGCGGACGGAAACGAGGTCGAGCATGATATCGAACCGCTATGATGAAGCGTGCGCATCATAGCGTTCTGCGCCGACGCGAACAGGGCCAAAGTCTCCTCCGCACCCCGAAGCCCAAGGAGGCTCCCATGCCCATGATCACCGTCCGCTACGTCACCGCATCGCCGCGCGAGAACCTGAGGTCCGAGATCGCCCGGCTGGCGACCCGCCTCGGCGCCGAGCGGCTCGGCAAGGACCCGGACGTCACCGCCGTGCTGGTGGAGGAGGCCGATCCGCAGGGGTGGTTCATCGCCGGACGGCGCCCGACGGAGGCGGGGCTGTCGGCGTTCTGGCTCGACATCAAGATCACGGCCGGGACCAACACGAAGGCCGAGACCACCGCCTTCGTCCAGGCGGCCTTCGCCGGCATGGAGAGGTTGATCGGCCCGTTGCACGCGGAATGCTACGCGTTCGTGCATGCGGTCGACGGCGACGCCTACGGCTACGGCGGCCGCACCCAGAATGCCCGCTGGGCTGCCGCCCACCCGGGATAGCGCCCCGTCTCACATCCGCGCCGTGATGGTCGCCAGCACCGTCAGGGGGGAGCCCGGCTGGTTGTTGAACTGGTTGAACGGCTGCTCGATGTAGCGCGCGTCCGTGAGGTTGCGGGCGTTGATGGCGAAGCGGTAGCGCTCGTAATCGTAGAACAAAGCCGCGTCGAGGCGCGTATAGGCGCCGACCTTGTAGCTGTTGTTGAGGTCGCCGAACCTCGCGCCCACATGGGTCGCGCCGAAGCCGACGCCGAGGCCGCGCCATGGGCCGTCGGGGATCTGATAGGTCGACCACAGGCTGGCGCTGAACTCGGGCACGCCGACGAGGCGGTTGCCCACCGCGAAGGTGGTGTCCCGGGCGATTTTGGCGTCGAGGTAGCCCAGGCCGCCGATGATCTTCCAGCCCGGCAGGATCTCGCCGGCGATGTCGAATTCCACGCCCTCCGAGCGCTGGGCGCCGGTGATCACCGAGAAGCCGGTGTTGACCGGATCGGCGGCGGACACGTTCTGGCGCTCGATGCGGAAGGCGGCGGCACTGATCGTGAGGAGGGACGGAACGAGGTCGTAGCGGGCGCCGACCTCGTATTGCACGCCCGTTTCGGGCGGCGGATTGGTGGCGCCGAGCACGTTGTCGGTCTGCGGTTTGAACGAGTTCGTGTAGCTCGCGTACAGGGTGAGCGGCTCGACGGGGCGGTAGACGAGGCCGACGCGCGGCGAGAATCCGAACAGCTCCTGCTCGGGCGGCACCGTGCGCGAGGTCGGCGTGCGGCTGAAGAAGAACTGGCTGCCGAAATCCATGCGCGTGCCCAGCAGCAGCTGCAGGCCGGCGCCGAGGTCGATCTGGTCCTGCAGGTAGACCCCGTAGAGGTCGTTGCGCTGCTTCAGGTCGCTCTGGAACGTGAATGCCCCGTAGGCGATGCGCGGCACCGGGTTGAGGAAGCTCGTGGTCGTCGTGGCGGCGGTCTGCTGCGAGATCGGCCGGCGGTAGCCGTTGGTGTATTCGAAGCCGGCCAGGAAGGTGTGGCGCAGGCCGAGGATGTCGAACTTCGCCACGACCTCGGACTGGGTGTCGATGGACGCGAAGTCCGAATTGACGAGGGAGCCCCGCCGCGTGACCAGGGTGCCGGCGGGGTTCACCGCCGTGGCGCGGGCCGCGAACACGTCGAAGGAGCCCGACTGGACGTTGACGATCTGGCGCAGGGTCACGTCCGGAGTGAGGTCGTGCTCCAGGCGCAGGGTCGCGAAGTTCGAAGCCCCGGCGTAGCGGGAATTCGTGGTGCCGTAGAAGCGGGCGATGTCGTCCAGCGGCACTCGGCCGTTGCGGGCGATCAAGCCCTCGTCGTACTGCGTATCCTGCCGGGTGATCTCGGCCAGGAACTCGACGCGGGTGTCGGCGGTGGGCGTCCAGGTGAAGGCCGGGGCGACGAAGAAGCGCGAATTGCTCCGGTCGTCGCCGTAGTTGCGGAAGGTCGGGTCGTCCTGCGCGGCGAAGCTGACCCGGCCGGCGAAGCCCTCCGTCCCGGGCAGCGCCCCCGAGACCGAGCCCTGGAGCCGCGCAAAGCCGTAGCTGCCGCCCTGCACGGTGAGGTCGCCGGACGGCGCCAGGGTGGGGCGACGCGTGACGATGTTGACGAGGCCGCCGGGGTCGCCGCGCCCGTAGAGGACGGAGGCCGGGCCTTTCAGCACCTCGATGCGCTCGACGTCGGCGAGGTCGCGCTGGGTCGAGAGGAAGTTGTTGGCCTGGTTCAACAGCACGCCGTCAACGGCGTAGGTCTGGGTGCGGAAGCCGCGGATGAGGAAGGTGTCCGAGCGGCCCTGGAGGGTGCCGCCGGGCTGCACGTTGCTGACGTTGGCGAGCGCATCCGACAGCCGGACGTCCTGGCGGTCCTCCAGGACCTCGCGCGGCACCACCTGCACGGATTGGGGCGTGTCGCGTAAGGGGGTGTCGGTCCGGGTCGCCGTGGCCGACCGGGTGGCGCGGTAGCCCACCACCGGGCCGGTGGCGCGCTCGCCCGTGCCGAGCCCGGAGCCGGCCACCGACAGCTCCGACAGAGCCACCTCCTCCGGCACACCGGCGGGCTGCGCGACGGCGCCGGCCACGCAGAGCGGCGTCAGGCCGCCGAGAACGGTCGCGACCCGCAGCCATCCATCCCCGTAGACCTTCGGCATCGCGTCCCCCTCCGACCTGCGGCGGACGCCCCGGCGCTCCGTCAACGCCGCCGTTGAGCACCCGCACCGGGGAGGCCGCAAGCGGGTGAGGCACAAAAGGTTCCGGACTTTAATCTGTGATGGTCGAGATGTGACAATAATTCAACAAACAAGAATTGTAATAATTAAAAACAACCCGCCTTTCTCAAGTCTTCCACGAAAGGTAGCAGATAAAGTTTGTCTTCGCCTAGATCATCCGCCTCCGGGCCGCGCGGCGAACCATGGGGGTCGCGATGCGAACCCGTTCCGGCCATCCCCTCGCGACCGGATGTGCCCCGAAACCCCTGGGCGATCCTTGCCCGGGGCGCCGCAGCAGGGGCGGTCAGACCGTCGACGTGCCGTTCGCCCGCCGGGGCTGCGCCGCGACGTGCGCCCCCGCGCTTTCACCCATCGTCCCGATCCTCTAAGCCGGCGCCGAGGCTCCGGCGCGCGGGGCGGGACGCGAAGGATGCCGATGGACCGCGAGCCGATCGTCTTCACCTGGCGATCCGCGCCGGCGGAACACGGGGCCGCCATCGCCCTCACCCTGGGGCTCGGCGGCCCCCTCGCCCTCCTCGCCCTCCTGTGCCTGCGCGACCTCGTCGGCGTCCTGGTGGCGGCGCCCGACCACGCCGACGCGTTCCTGCGCGTGGCGGCGCTGTTGCCGTGGCGCCCGCCGGGGGAGGGGGCCTTCGTGCTCTTCGCGGGCTGGCCCCTGGCGCCGGCCGAGCGGGTGCGCCTCGCCCTCGTGCTGCTCTCGGGCGCGGCCCTGGCCTCGGCGGCCCTCGGCTGGGGCGTCGCCCGCCTGTGCTTCGTCGCCCAGAGCCGCACGGTGGAGCGCCTCAACGCCCGCGTCACCGAGGCGATCCTGCGCGCGCCCCCCGCCGCCCGCGACGACGCCCGCGCGGTGGCGCAGTCCGTGGGCGATCTCCTCGCCCGCATCGACACCCTGTTCGGCCTCGGCCTCCTCGTGCCCGCCATGGCGCTGGGCACCGCCCTCCTGGCGCTGGGCCTCGCCTGGCTCGCCGCGCCCCGCCTCGTGCCCACCGTGGCCGTGGGGCTGCTGGCCGCCGGCCTCGCCCGCGCGCTGATCCAGCGGCGGATGCGGGCGCGCACGGCCCTGCGCCTGCGCTCCGGCGCCACCTTCGAGCGGGCGCTCGCCGACCTGATCCGCCGCATGCCGGCCGTGCGGGCCCACGGCGCTGCCGCCTTCGAGCGCGCCCGCCTCGCCGCCAAGGGGCAGGCCGCCCGGACCCATCTGGAGCGCTCGGAATCGGCCCTCGCCTCCGCCCGCGCGCCCTCCATGGCGCTGGGCATCCTCCTGCCCGCCATCGTGGTCGCCGTCGCCCTGTGGCGCGACGGGGCGCCCGTCGCGCCCGGCGCCCTGGTGGCGGCGGGCGGCGGCTTCGCCCTCGCGGTGGTGGCGCTCGCCGTCGCCCTCCACCTGCACACGGTCCACCGCGACCTGCTCGCGACCTTCCGGGGCATCGCCCAGGCCCTGCCGGCCCTCGAGGCCCGCACCCCGCCGCGTCCGGCCCGCGTCGCCGCCTTTCCCGAGGGCGGCGCCCTGAGCGCCCAGGGGGTCGGCGCCTACGATCCGGTGACGGGCGAGCGCCTCGCCGCCGTCGATCTCACCGTCGCGATGCCGGGCCACGTAGCGATCCTGGGCGAGCGCGGCGGCGGCGGGCGGGCGCTCGCCGCCCTGCTCGCGGGCCAGCTCGAACCCACGGCCGGGGCCGTCACCTACGGGGGGACGGACCTGCGGGCCTTCGCGCCCGAGGAGCGCGCCCGGCGCATCGCGCTCGCGGGCGCCGAGGCCATCCTGGTCGAGGGGTCGCTGCGCCAGAACATCCTGTACGGCGCGGCGCCGCTCCACGCCGCCGAGGGCGAGCCCGACGACCTGCGGGCGATCCTCGCCCTCACGGGCCTCGACGCCATTGTGTACGCGCGCGGCCTCGAGGGCACCGTCGATCCGAGGGCCGAGCCCGCCGTCGCCCGTGCGGTGGTGGCCGCCCGCGACGCCGTGCGGGCGGCGCTCGCCGCCGACAAGGCCGGCCGCCTCGTGGAGCCGTTCGACCCAGCCCGCTACAACCACCAGGCCACGGTCGGCGAGAACATCCTGTTCGGCGAGGCCGTGGGACCGGCCTTCGCGCCCGAGCGCATCGCCGCCCATCCGTACCTGCGCGCCGTGCTGGAGGCCGAGGACCTCGTCCGGGCCCTGGCCGAGGTCGGCCTGCAGGTGGCCCGCAGCCTCGGCGAGATCTTTTCGGACTTGCCCGACGACCATCCGCTGTTCGACGCGTTCTCGCTGTTTCCGGCCTCCGAGCGCGGGTTCTTCGAGGATCTCGTCGCGCGCATGCCCGAGGCCAAGGGCTGGCGGCGCGGGCCGGCGGGCCAGCGCGACCGCAAGCGCCTCATCGGCCTGGCGCTGCGCTACAGCGAGACCCGTCACCGCCTCGGCCTCGTCGACGCCGCCTTCGAGGCCCGCATCGTCGCCGCGCGCCATTCCTTCGCCCGGCTGATGCCGCCCTCGCTCCGCGACAGCGTCGAGTTCTACGATCCCGCCACCCTCACGGCCGCCGCGAGCCTGGAGGAGAACATCCTGTTCGGCCGCATCAACGGTGAGGAGGCCGGGGCCGAGGCGCGGGTGCGCGCCCTGGTGCGCCGGGTGCTCGCCGACGAGGGCCTGGAGCCGACGGTCTACCGCCTCGGCCTCGACAGCCGGGTCGAGCCCGGGATGGGCGGCGGCGGCGCGAGTCTCGGCGAGAACGCCATCGGCCCGCGCGAGCGCATAGCCATCGACCTCGCCCGCTGCCTCGTGCGCCGCCCCGACATCGCCGTGGTGGCCATCGCGCTGGAGGATCGCAAGCCCGAGGAGATCCGCCCCCGCCTCGCGGCCCTGCGCGCCGCCCGCGCCGGCCGCGGCCTCATCGTGTGCCTGCCGGACGCCGGCGTGCTCGATGGGGCGGCGCCGTTCGATACCGTGCTGCGGGTGGAACGGAACACCGTGGTGGCGGGGTAGGGGAGTACCGGGAAAAAATCCCCCACTTGCGGCCGCAATGGGATGCGATACGCAAGGGAGATTGATCGCACGGCATCCGCGCCGGACGGGTCGCTCCATCCTCGGGCCGCGCATGGTCTTACCCCTTCGACCGTTCCTCTGGGCCGCGCTTTTCGCGATGGGCCTCGCTGCGCCCGCCCTCGCCGCCACCGGCAAGGCCTTCGCGCCGATCCCCGCCGCCACCCTGGCGCTGATGCAGGCGCGCGGCACCACCGCCCAGGCGCCCGTGCTGTTTCGCGCCTACAAGAAGGAGAGCGAGATCGAGGTGTGGAAGCGGGCCGGGTCTGGCCGCTTCGTCCACGTGAAGACCTTTCCCATCTGCCGCTGGTCGGGCCAGCTCGGCCCCAAGCGCAAGACCGGCGACCGCCAGACCCCGGAGGGGTTCTACACGGTGCCCCAGCGCCAGATGAACCCGAATTCGAGCTACTACCTCTCCTTCGACGTCGGCTACCCCAACGCCTACGACCGCGCCCACGGCTCCACCGGCTCGGCCGTGATGGTCCACGGCGTGTGTTCGTCCATGGGCTGCTTCGCCATGACGGACGCCGTGGTGGGCGAGATCTACGCCATCGCCCGCGAGGCCTTCGCGGGGGGGCAGGCGGCGTTCCAGTTCCAGTCCTACCCGTTCCGGATGACGGCCCAGAACATGGCCCGGCACCGCACCGACCCGAACATCGACTTCTGGCGCCAGCTCAAGGTCGGCTCCGACCGGTTCGAGGCCCTGGGCGAGGAGCCCGCCGTGAGCGTGGTCGCCGGCCGCTACAGTTTCGCACCGGACCGGGACCCCGTCCGCGAGGCCCGCGTCGCCGCCCACCGGGCCGACGAGGAGGGCCGCATCGCCCAGGCGGTGGAGGATGGGAGTGCGGCCGTGCGCACGACTTATTCCGATGGCGGGCAGCACGCGTTCTGGGCGGCGCACGCCGCGCGGGGCGGGTCGCTGGGCGAGGTCAGCCGGCCCGAGGCCCTGGCCTATGCGGGCTTGGAAGTGGTGACGATCCCGGCCCGCCCCCGCGTGGTCGTCGCCGAGGCCGTGTGGTCGCGCTGGGCCGGGCCGGAGCTGCGCATGGCCTTCGCCCGCACGGCCAACCTGTCGCGGCCGGCCGCGACGGCGCGGTTCGGGCCGCTGCTCACCGCCTATGCGGACGCACTGCCGCGCTTGGTGCGGGCCAGCCTTGCCGGCACCTTGCCGCCGCCCGAGGGCCTCGCGCGCCTGAATGCGATGGACCGGGACACCGCCGGGCTCGCCCCGCCCGGACATTGGGCCGGCCCCGGTTCTTCGACAACCTCAGGATCTTCGGCCGGTCCGGCGTATCTCGCCCGGCGCTGAAACCGGCGCCCGACCATGTGCGAACCCGCACATCGGTAGTCCGAGGGGCTGCTTACCTCAGACTCGTTCCACTTCAATCCTGGCACACTCTCGGCCGCGACCACCGGCGACCCTACGGTCTCGCAGGTCGAAGGCGGCCCTCGGGCCCGAGGCGGATCGGGGCAATTGGTAAGCGAACCATGACACGCTCGAACGGGTCGCACGCGCAGAACGGGTTCACCCAGCCCGACGACGGCCTCGTTCGATCGGACGAGGGCCTCTCCCTACGCTTCTGGGGCGTGCGCGGTTCCACCCCGGTCAGCGGGCCGGACTACGTCGAGTTCGGCGGCAGCACGCCGTGCATGGAGATCCGCTACGGCGAGCGGCTGTTCCTCCTCGACGCGGGCTCGGGCCTGAACGCCTGCGGCCGGCACCACCGGGACGGCCTCTCGGGCGACATCGACCTCCTGTTCAGCCACCTCCACCTCGATCACACGGCTGGCTTGCCGTTCTTCAAGCCCGTGGTGCTCGACGCCGGCCGCACCATCAACACCTGGTGCGGCAACCTCGACGGACAGAGTGCCGCCGCCGCCCTCGACCGGCTGTTCGCCCCGCCGCTGTTTCCCGTGAGCCTCGACGTGCTGCCGTGCCGCTTCGCGCATCACGGCTTCCGCGCCGGCGAGACCCTGGCCTTCGCCGACGGCGCGCGGGTCGACACCATCCTGCTCAACCATCCGCAAGGGTCGGTGGGCTACCGCTTCGATCATGCCGGCCGGCGCCTGTGCATCATCAGCGACATCGAGCATTCCGATCCCTGGCCCGACCCGGCGCTCCTCGAGTTCGTGCGCGGGGCCGACCTCATGGTCTACGACGGCATGTTCACCGAGGGCGAGTACCCGGTCTGCCGGGGCTGGGGCCATTCCACCTGGCAGAAGGGCATGGAGCTCGCCCGCGCCGCCGGCGTCGAGGCCCTGGCGATCATCCACCTTCATCCGTGCCACACGGACGACACCCTGCGCCGCATGGAGGCCGAGATGCAGGCCGTCATGCCGACGAGCTTCATCGCCCGCGAGCGCCAACAGATCGTCCTCCCGCCCCGGCTCGGCCGCGGCGCACCCATCCGCCCGGCCCCCGCCCTCGCGGCCGTCCCGTAGGGCTGGCCGTCCCGCAGGGGGCTTTCCGCCTGTCCCGCAGGGACCTTCCGCCCGTCCCGCGGGGTGTGGCCAGCCAGCCCTTCCGGCCCGGATTCACCCCGCCTGCCGCCGCCGCATCCTTTGCCCGCAAAACTTGTCCGGAAGGGGTTGCCAGCCGGAAAGGGAGCTTCTAAACACCGGCTCGCGGCCGGCACGTCTCCTCTGAGACCCACCGGCCCGGCACGCGCCCGTAGCTCAGCTGGATAGAGCACCAGACTACGAATCTGGGGGTCAGAGGTTCGAATCCTTTCGGGCGCGCCAACAACATCGAGCAGCGAGCGAGCCCATGAGGCCGCGTTGCCGACCAAAGCTTCCAACCCGGATATGGAACGCGAGCAACCCCGACGTACGGCTTGACGCGTCACGGCGTGCGCCAGGCTCGTATCCCGGGCCTTCGGCAGATTGCCCGCTCGGTTCCGTCCTCGATGCTCCATCTGTCCGGAGGCTTGCGCTCGTGGCGATCGGGTTCGCGCGCGACCGCGGGGATGCGCTTGCCGTCGCGGCGGGATCGGCCGCTCCGCTCGTCCGCCGCGTCCCGCGACGGTCGGCTCATCCGGCCGCGGGGGAGGGCCGCAGGCGGGCCATGCAGTAGGCGTCGACGAGCACGCCATCGCGAAAGCTCGCCGCCCGGTGCGTCCCCTCGATCGCGAACCCGAACTTCTTGTAGAGGGCGATCGCCGGCGCGTTGTCGGTGAACACGGTCATTTCGATCCGGGTCACGTTGAGCCACTGCTCCGAGGTGTCGATGATCGCGGCGAGCAGGCGGGAGCCGATCCCGTTCCCGGCGAAATCGGCATGGACGGCGATCCAGAACTCCGCCGCATGCGCCCGCCGCCCGTAGAACGGACGCAGCGCCGCCGCGCCGACGACGCGATCCGACAGATCCGCGACGAGATGGAGGTCCCGCGGAGACCGCGGCTCCGCCCAGGCCTTGACCGTCTCGTACGATTCGTAGGGCAGCGCGAGCGTTCCAAGGCGGAAGGCCGGCTGATTGTAGATCTCGAACAGACCCGGCATGTCGGTGTCGCGCATGGCGCGGATGCCGACATCCGCGCTGCGCCCGGCGTGTTTCATTTCCGTCATCCCGCCCGTCATCCTCATCCATCCCGTCTCGCGACACGTCCTGCCCGGGGAACGCCCACCCCGGATCGGCGCCGGGCCTTCGACCTCACGACGACCATTCGAAGCGCAGCGTTTCCCGGAACGCGAAGCGCTCGACGTGACGCACGACGACGTCGCGAAAATCGGGGAGCCTGGCAGCGTCCTCGGCCGCGAGCACGATCGTCAGGGTCTCGGCATCGGCACTGAGCCGCGTCTCGCCGAGGGGCAGGACGATCCGGGCGCGGGTGGCGTCGAACTCCGTCTCGAACTTGTGGGACCAGTGCTTGCAGAGTTGCTGCAGGTAGCGGCTCGCATGGGGCGTCCTGACGACGGCGCTGCTCTCGGGCATGGGCTGTTGCTTTCCTGAGGTGGAGGTCGGCTCGCCGGAAGGGCGGGTGGCGTCGCACGGGGCCATGCCCCGGATCACGCGCGGCTGGATCACGCGCGGTTGGATCACTCGGCGACGTGCAGGCGGAACGCCGGTTCGTCGGTGCGGTCGGCGGTGACGTCTCGGACCCGCGACAGGTCGGCCGGCAGAACCGTGAAGCAGGCGCCGCCGAACCATTCGAGGGAGGCCTCGGCATGCGCCGGCAGCGTTTCCAGGAACGGTTCGTAGTCCAGCGCGCCCTCGAACAGGCCGGTCATCCCGTCGCGCCGCCCGGCCGCAGCGTAGACGTTGGCCGGCTCGAAGACCGGGAGGTCCGACCGGTCGCGGATATTCTTCAGGTGATAGTAGTCGATGTGCTCCGCGAGCGTGTCGTGCGCGCGGTAGGGGTCGTCGCCGCCTTCCCAGACATGGAGCGTGTCGAAGTTCACCTTGAGGGCCGGGTGATCGATCTCCTCGAGCAGGCGCACGAGGGACGCCGTGGTGTCGGCCAGGGTGCCGGGATGCGTCTCGACGAGCAGCTTCAGGCCGTGGTCGGCGAGATAGGCGGCCGCCAGCCGCAGGCGGCTCGCGATCTGCGAGCGCTCGTCCGCCGAGGTCGCGGCGCTGCCCTTCGTCCCCGCGAAGGTGCGCAGCCGCGGCGCCCCCCAGTTCCGCGCCAGGCCGCAGAGGTCGGACATGCGTGCGATCAACACCTCCGGGCTCGCGTCGAGGGGCAGGTAGTCGCTCAGCATGGGCACGCGCAGGTCGTAGGCGGCGAGCCATTCGGCATGGTCCCCGGGGCCGAGGTTGCGGGCATGGACCCCCCACAGCTCGATGCCGTCGAAGCCGCTGCCCCGGGCGAAGCGGGCGATCTCGCCCATGGAGAGCAGGTGGTGGCGGAAGGTGATGGTGCAGAGGGAGAGCCTCATGCGGGAAGCCTTTCGCGTACGGGGAGCCTTTCGCGCGAGGACCTTTCGCGCGAGGGGAGCCTTCCGTGAGAGGGGGCGGCCCAGTCCTGGGGGCGGGTGTCCCGCCATGCGTCGTAGGCCGCCGCGAGCTGCCGCTTGATCGCGAATTCCGCGGTGTCGAGGGCGTCGAGCGCGGCCAGCACGCCGGGGACGAGGGCCGCGTCCCCGGTCCGGGCGAGCTTCAGGACGTCGTAGTGCAGGGCCGTCAGGCCGTTCACCAGCGCCTCGATCGCGTCGCAGATGCGCTGGAATTCGGCATCCGGCCAGCGCAGGGCGCGCCAGAAGAAGGCGAAGCCGTGCTCGTAGGCCCATTTGCGGATGGTGATGACCGGGAGTTCGCGCAGGGCCATGCCGACATCCGCGAGGGCGAGGCCGCCGCGCGCCTCGGCATGGGCCGAGACGATGGCGCGCACCGCGTCGATCAACGGGTTGGCGTCGGGGCGGAAGCAGGCCGCGAAGAAGGCCGCCAGGTCCGCGTCCGCCGGCGGATGCGCGCGGGCGGGATCGAACCGGTAGCCGCCCGCGACGCTCGGCTGGCGGATGGCGTTCAGGAGCGTCTCGCGCGCGATGACGCCCTCCCAGCGGAAGTCGGGGTCGCGCACCCGCCACAGCGCGGGGTCCTCGGTGAGCGCCAGCAGGAGGTAGTGCGGGAAGGGGTTCTGGTTGAACTTGTTCTCCCGCTCCGGCAGGTGGAACATGTCGAGCATCACCATGACGCATTCGTCCGGCGCCCGCCGTTCGAGGAGGTCGACGAGGGTGGCGACGTTGGCGTCCTTGGAGGCCGCATGGTCGTACCAGGAGAAGAGCGGCACGCCGTAGAGCCGCTCGAACCAGTAGCGGAACGACTCGTGGTCCATGGCGTCCGAGTGGTAAGCGAGCCGGACATCCTCCGTGATGGCGAACTCGGCGTCCCAGATCAGGAAGTAGAACGGCCGGTGGTCGATGCCGCGCGCCTTCAGCCCGTCGCAGACGCAGCTGACGAAGCAGTGGATCTTGAGGTCGTAGGGCAGCTCGCCGTGGACGCCCTCCGGCGCCTCCGGCGGCGCGGCGGGGTCCGGGGGCGCCTCAGCCGGCGCGCCCGGGGCGAGGCGCGCGGCGAGATCGGCCACCGTCGAGACGTCCTGCCGGTTCATCGCCGCCTCGGGGATGGACAGCCCGCAGCGCATCTCGAGGGACAGGATGAGCTGAAGCAGCTGGACGGAATCGAGGTAGAGGTCTTCGTTCAACCGCGCCTGCGGCCCGAAGCGGTCGAGGTGGGGATGGTCCATCTCCTCGCGCAGGATGGCGCCGATGGCTTCGACGATATGGTCGCGGGTCATGCCCGGGCCTCCGCGAGGGCGCCGCTGCAGTAGCGCTCGGCCACCTCCCGGCGGGAGATCTTGCCATTGGCCTGGCGCGGGATCGCGCTCACCTGCACCGCCTGGCCCGGCACCTGATGGCCGGCGAGCCAGCGCCGGCACCAATCCTGGAGGTCGCGGGGCGGCACGGGCGCCTCGGCGCTGAACAGCAGCGTCACCCGCTCGCCCGCGAAGGGGTCGGGTCGGGCGAAGGCCACGGCGTCGGTGACGCCCGGCATGGCCATCACCACGTCCTCGACCTCGCCCGGATAGACGTTCAACCCCGACACGTTGATGGTGTCGTCGAGGCGGGACACGAAGACCAGCATGCCGTCGGGCCCCAGATACCCGAGATCGGCCGTGCGGACGGCGCCGCCCTCGCCCTCGACGACGATCTCCGCCGGATGGTCCGCGTCCTCGCCCGCCCGGACGCGGTGATGGGGCAGGGGGCGGCCGATGACGTCGGCTCGGCGCAGGTCGGGGTTCACCGCGATGCAGCCGGTCTCCGAGCAGCCGTATTGCTGGAAGAGGTGCTCGACCCGGGCACGGATGGCGCCGAACCACGGCCCCGGCAGGAGGGTGCCGGAGGTCATGGCCGCGTGGATGCGCTCGCCCTCCGGGAGGAGCCGGCTCAGCGTGTGCAGCAGGGCGGGCGCTGTGTAGAGCAGCGGCCTCTCGATCTCGCGCAGGCGCCGCAGGAGGTATTTCGGGTTGGTGGTGTCGAGGATCACCGGCACCCGGCCGCGGCGCAGGCCGACGAGCAGCCCGCAGATCAGCCCGTACGAATGGGTGATCGGGCAGGCGACGACGGGCGTCATCCCGTCGGGCTCCGGGAAGGCCGCGACGTAGCTCTCGATCTCGCGTTCCACGGCGCTCCAGGCGCGGGCGATGCATTTGGGCTCGCCCGTCGTGCCGGAGCTCATCTGCAGGAGCTGGCCCTCGCCCGGAACCGGGGGCGGGGCGCCCGCCAGAACCTCGCCGTCCAGATTGTCGAGGAACAGGCGGTGGCAGCCGGCCCGTTCGGCGAGCCGCCGCGCGCCCGCATCGGGCAGGGCCGGATGGATCGGCAGCAGGGTCGCGCCACGGCGGCGCGCGGCGAGGATGAAGGCGAGGCACGTGGGCGTGTCGCCGAACCGCGCGGCGACGCGCTCGCCGTCGCCGCCGGTCAGGCCGGCCCGCGCCTCGACGCGCCGGATCGCGGCCTCCATCTCGTCCGCGCCGATGCGGCGTCCGTCGATCTCGATCATGACCTCTCCCGGGGAATCTTGAGGGGCAGACAGCAGGGCGTTGGGCACGCGGCGGCAGCACCGTGCCGGGTCGAGGCCGAGCTTTCGCGACAGCAGGGCCTCGACCCGCAGCCGGGGGGCGTCGACCTGCAGGCGGGCGAGGCGGGCTTCCAAGCCGTGCGCGACGGCGTGGCGGCGCAGGCGAAGGCCGAGGCCGCGCCAGAAGTCCGCCTCGTCGAGCCCGTGCCGCCGGCCCAGGAGGTGGGTGACCTCGCAGAGGCTGAAGACGAACAGGCTGTCGGTGACGAGTTCGGCCAGGACCGGGGCCGCGCGCATGGCGTGGAAGCGGTCGTCCGCCGGACCCGCATGGGCGGGATCGATGGCGCCGAAATCCGGCACGCGGGCGGGGTCGGCCACGAAGTCGACGCCGTACTCGGCGCTCTCGTGGAAGTCGCGCAGGATCACCCGTTCGGGCCACCCGTCGCGATGCACGAGGATCATGTTCTGGCCGTGCGCCTCCACGGCGATGCCGTGCGCCACCAGGAGGTGCCAGACGGGCAGGACCGCGACCTCCACCAGGCGGTCGAGCCAGGCCCGGAGGCCGTGGCGCAGGAGCCAGGGGGCGACGAAGGTGGATCCGTCCGGCTCGCAGGCCATCAGGGCGTTGAACGGCACCGCCGCCTCGCCGGGCGCGAGCCGCGGACTCTCGCGCCACAGGGCGGCGACCTGTCCCGCCAGCGGGCCGTCCCGGTCCGCCAGGGCGGCCGCGTACTCGCGCAGGACGTCCACCCGATAGGGGCCGCGCAGGAGCGGGTCCCCGGCGACGATCGCCGCCAGCCAGTCCGACAGGGCGGGCCCCGTCAGCACGAAATGCGGATCGAGGGTCCGGAGGCTCGACGTGCTGACGACGCTGAGGGCGAGCTTCACGCTGGCGGCGTGCGGATCGTCGAGGTTGTGCAGGGTGCGCAGGGATTGGCTTGCGCCGTAGCGCGCGCCGGCGGCCCCCAGCGCCACGGCGCGGCCCTCCGCCAGCCAGGGCCGCAAGGCCCCGGCTTCGAGGTGGCGCATCTGCCAGGGATGCACGGGCAGGACGGCGTGGGTGGCGAAGGAATGCCCGGCCGCGTGCAGGCGGCGCTCCAGCCGGTCCAGGTCGACGCCGAGTTCGGCGCGCCGGAAGTCGGCCTCCGTGCCCGGGAACCGGAGGGCGACGGCGTCCCGGCGGACGCCCAGCCATTCGAGGCGGAACGGCGCGGCGCCCTCCGGCCCGTAGCGGCGGTGGTCGTCGAGGGTGAAGCCCGTGCGTGTCTTGAAACAGGGATGGTACGGATGGCCTTCCCAGAGCGCCGCGTCGAGGGCGGCGAAGGGCAGGGTGCGGCGGTCCGGAGCGCGAAGGGTCTCGGCGTTCCAGCGGCAGAGCTCGATGGTCTGGCCGAGTTCCGCCAGCAGGCGCATCCGAGGCTCCGGGGCGGCCGGGAGGGCGTCCACCAGGGAGGACAGGTCGGCGGCGCGCCAGGCGCCGTCCGGCCCGGCCGTTTCCAGGGTCGCGGGGACGAGGCGCGGACGGCCGAACGGGCCGAGGACCCCGTCGGCGCGGAACCGTCGCGCGCCGAGGCGCCACGCCAGCCGCCCGGGGGCGTCGCGGCGCGGGGGGCTGAGATCCGCGAGGCCCTCGAACAGCACCGCCTCGGCGAGCTGGCGCAGGACGCGCCCCTCCGGCGGTTCGCGGGACGGGTGAGGCTCAGGAGGCAAGGGCACGGCCCGCCTCGCAGTACGCCGCCGCCCGCGCCCGCAGGGGGTTCGGCATGTCGATGTAGTTGCCGGTTCCGTCGCCCGAGGCGAGTTCGTCGCGGTCCGCCAGGCGGACCCGCAGGTTCGCCTTGGTGCAGAGCGTCGGCCCGTCCAGCACCGAGCGGGCGAAGGCCCGTCCGGCGCCGGTCATGCGGCGCGCCATCGCCTCCAGCCGGCGGGCGAGATCGTCGAGGAGAACGCTTTCGCGGATCGTGCCGTCATGCCCCATGCGGGCGATGACCGAGAAGATCTGGTTGACCACGAGATAGTAGGCGAGGCGCCGGCGGATCTCGTCGTCCGGGAAGTAGAGGGCGGCGATGGCGGCCGTCTCCGGTGCCTGGCGCAGGAGCCGGGGCCGTGCGTCCTCGGACAGGTAGAAGCCCTGATTGTCGCGGTAGTACCCCCGTCGCGGCCAGCCGGCGGCGACGTCGAGGAGGGCGTTCTGCTGGTGCGCCTCGAGGGCGATGCCGTGGCGGTCGTAGAGGGCGACGACGGGCTCGAGCATGCAGTCCAGGTAGAGGCCGAACCAAGTCCGCGCGGTCCGCGCCCGTTCGTCGGCGTCCTCGGGGGCGAGGCGGCGCAGCAGGGCGTCGAGGCGCGAGGGGCGGCCGGGCAGGGGCTCGGCCGCAAGCGCCGCCAGGGTCGCGACGCCCCGCTCGGCCCCATCACGAAAAGGATTCTCGCGCAGCACCGTCTCGAACCCGCTCTCGTCGCGGCCGGGGCAGTGCAAGGTGAGATAGGCCGGGTCGGACACGATCCGGAAGGTGGGATGGCGCGTTCCGAACCCGTTGCGCGCCAGGAGCCGCGCCATGGCGACGCCGGCCTCGAGCTCGGCGAAGCGGTTCACCCGCAGGGAGTTGGTGAGGGTGACGGGCAGCGAGAACTTGGCCATCCACGGGCTGTCGGGGGCGTAGACCGTCCGTACGGACGAGGTGGCGGTGTAGCGGGGGCCGAACGCACCGAGGCACCGCACCCGGCCCGCCTCCATGAGGGCGGCGATGTCCGGGTCCAGCTTCAGCGCGTCGGCCTGGAGCGGATGCATGGGGAGGGCGATCTCCCCGGCGCGCAGGGGCAGCCGCCCGGCATCGGCGCCGAGGAGTTCGAGGGCGATCTCCGGCGCGGAGCGGGGGGCGGCCGAATCGTGGCGGACCCGTCCGGCCTCGACGGCGAACACGGCGAGCTGGAAGCCGCCGGCCTCCTCGGGCGCATAGACCCGCGCCTGCCAGGTGGAGAGGCCCTGCCGGCTCTTGGGCGTCGGATGCAGCCAGTGGCCGTAGACGAGGGAGCGTTCGGCCCCGATGAAGCTCGTGTCCGTCGTCGCGCTCTCGCCCGCGGGCCCCCGGGCGAGGTCGAGCTGGCGCGCCGTCTCGCGATAGCTGTCGAGGACGCGTCCCAGGAGTTCCAGTTCGTGCGCCCGGGCGGACTCGTCCCGGCCCGCATCGACGCGGGCGTAGGCTTCCGCGAGCAGGTCCTGGAGCGCCTGCATCGGGGCGACGCGGCGCCAGCGCGGCTCGTGGAGGTGGCGGGTCCAGAGGATGCCGAAGCCCTGGGCGCCGCACAGGGACGGCGACCGGATCTCGGCGCGGATCGCGATGCGCCGGCGGCCCAGGTTCCACTCCACGCACGCGGCGGGCGGCCCGTCGGAGCGGGCGTGACGGACCCGGATGCCGGGGTCGATCTCGCGCAGGTAGCCGTTGGCGAAGCTGCGGAAGGCTGCCGCTTCGGCAACGTGCTGGGACGATGGTGGCATGACGACCGAACCTCGTTCGAGCCCTGGAATGCCGACTGTGCGGCAAAGGACCGGCACTGCATGCCAGATCCTTCGTATTCGATCAGTCGATGTCGGCGCGATGCCCTGATTCGATCGCGCTTGCGTCGCAAGAGGGGCTATTCACGTTCGTTCTCATAATCACAGACTGGACGATTATGTTCCATGGTCTTCTAGATATGCGCAGCGTGTCGCGTATATTCGGTGTCTCGGTCAATAGGTCTGCCAAAAAAACCGAAGGATCGGTTTTTCATTGGAATTGTTCTTGGTCTACACTTGTGTGTGTATTGGGCGCTCGACCCGCCCAGGCCGCCGTTCAGGGGCCGTGCGTCGGGACGGGGGCTCGAAAGGCGGGGGGCGACGCGGAGGCCGTGCGATGCCGGCGCTCCGGCGCCGCGTAGCGGGCGACCTTGCGGGCCGCGACGGCGAACAGGGCCGAGGCGAGGATCATCGTCCCGTCGAACCAGACGAACAGGGGGTCGCCTCCGAAGCGCCTCAGGGGATGCTGGGGCACGGTGAGGAGGTCGGCGGCCGCCACGGCGAGGCAGAGGACCGCCACCGCCGCCAGCCCCTCGCACCACGCCCGGCGCCCGGGACGCGCGAGGGGCACCAGGGCGGCGACGATCCAGGCCGCGAAGAAGGCGCGGATCTCCCACTCGGCCCGGCCGGGGAGGTCCGCGGGCAGGAGCCGGTTGGCGAGGAAGTACACCGCCACCGCCGCCGGCAGGCCCGCGACGCTCCCGACGTTGAGGGCCTGGACCAGGCGCAGGCCGGCGAAGGCCCCCTCGCCCGGTCGCGGCAGGCGCGCGAGGGACCACAGCACGATCCCGGTCGCGACGGTGGCGCAGGCCATGAGTCCGCACAGGAAGAACAGCAGCCGCAGGGCGGGCGCGGCGAAATGCGCCTCGTGCAGGCCGGTCAGCGTCGTGAAGGTCTTGGCGGCGGGCTTGAGGTCGACGCCCCGCACCTCGAGCAGCGCGCCGCTCACGCCGTCGAAGGCGATCTGCGGATGGTCGCGGGCGATGCCGCGGGGCTCGGCGAACACGGCGACCACGGTCGCGTTGGCGTCGCCCCGGTTCACCAGGGTCAGGCGCTCCAGGGGCTCCGCCACCATCGCGACGGCGCGCGCGACGAGGGGCCCCACGGGGGCCGGCACGGCGGGCCGGTTCGCCGGCCGGCGCGGCGTCGGGATCCAGGCGGCCTCGGCGAAGAAGGACTGGGTGTTTGAGCGATACGCCGCCGTCACGCCCCAGGGCATGTAGAACGTCGCCAGGGTGACGACCCCCGTATAGGTGATCATCAGGTGGAACGGCAGCGCGAGGACGCCGCCGACGTTGTGGGCGTCGAGGAAGCTGCGACGCGGTGCCTTGTCCCGCCGGAACGTGAAGACATCCGCGAAGATGCGCCGGTGGACGACGATGCCGGAGACCAGGGCCACCAGCATGATCATCGCGCAGATGCCGACGATCCAGCGTCCCCAGAACGGCGCCATGTGCAGTTCGAAGTGGAAGCGATAGAGGAAGTCGCCGCCCTCGGTGTCGCGGACCGCCGCCTCGGCCCCGGTCGCGGGGTCGAGGTGGACATGGCCCGGCGGCTCGCCCGGGCCCGCACGCCAGAACAGGTCGAGCACCGGTTTCTCCGGCTGCGGCATGCCGATGAACCAGGTCCGGGCCTTGGGGGCGTGCGTGGCGAGATAGGTCACCGCCCGCTCGGCGGCGGCGGCGAGGTCCGGGCCCGACATCGGCGCGGCGAGGCCGAGTTCGGGCCGCATCCAGCGGGAGATGTCGGCCCGGTAATAGCTCGCGGTCCCGGTGAGGCAGACGGCGAACAGCACCCAGCCGACCACGAGGCCGGACCAGGTGTGCAGCCACGCCATGGACTGGCGGAAACGTCCCTTCATGGCGCGCGCTCCGGCATGGCGGTCCCGAGGACGGGACCGACGTCGAGTACGGGACCAGGGACGAGGATGGGGGCCTCGTCCGTGGCCCGCGTCCCGGAGTCGGCGGCCTGGCGCACCGGGGTCAAATTAGAAATCGACGGTTGCGGACAGGATGAACGTCCGGGGCGCGCCGACGGCCAGGAAGCCGCGCGCGGCGGAGGCCCAGTACGAATCGTTGAGCAGGTTCTGGACGGTGGCCCGCATCACCACGGGCTTGCCGTTCACGCCCTCGAAGGCGTAGCGCAGGCCGGCATCGAACCGCGTCCAGTCCGGCACCGACTGGGTGTTGCTCTGATCGTAGAACATGCTGCTCGTGTAGATCGCCCGTCCGGTCAGGGTCAGGCCGGGCGCCAGCCACGGCGGCAGGTCGACCTCGCCGTAGAGGTTGAACGCCGTGTCGGGCACGCCGGGCACGGCCCGTCCGTCGAACTGGCGGCCCACGGTGTTGACGAGCTTGGCGTCGATGAGGGTCAGGCCGCCCAGCAGCCGCACGCCCGGGACGAGTTCGCCGAACACGTTGAACTCGATGCCGCGGTTGCGCTGCAGGCCGCTGACGGAGAACAGCCGCGTGGCCGGATCGGTGAACGCGCTCGGCTGCTCGATCTCGAACAGCGAGGTCGTGACCGAGACGGCGCCGAGATCATACTTCGCGCCGACCTCCTTCTGCCGGCTGACCACGGGGGCGAAGACCGCGTTGGAATTGATCGCCGTCACCGGGGCGGACGGCCCGGCATCGAGGGACTCGATGTAGTTTCCGTAGAACGACAGGTTCTCGAACGGCCGGACCACCAGGGCGATGGCGGGGCTGAACCGGCCCTCGCGGTACCCCGTCGCCGGCGTGCCCTGGGTCGGGCCCGGACGGGTGACGTAGCTGCGCAGGTCGATCTCCTGGAACCGTCCGCCCAGGGTCAGCAGGACGCGGTCGTCGCCGAGCGACAGGGTGTCGGCGATGGCGACGCTGCGGGCGTAGAGCTCCGAGAAGATCGGCTGCCGGTCGGAGCGGGGGAAGGCGATGGTCGGAACCGAGCCGAACGGCAGGTCGACGGGGTTGTAGATGTTGATCGGGTAGGCCGGCAGGGCGAAGGGCACGAAGCCGCGCGAGAAGTTCTTGTTGACGGCCTCGACGGCCGCGACGCTGAATTGGTGATTGATGAAGCCCGTCTGGAAGTTGGTGCGGACGCCCACCTCGCCGGTGAAGCCCTGCAGTTCCAGGGGCTGGATCGCGAGGGAGTTCGTCGCCAGCCCGGTCGGGCTCGTGACCCGATAGTTCGAGGTCAGGAAGTCCTCGTTGTAGCGGCTGAGGCCGCCGGCCGCGTAGATCGTCGTCTCGGGCAGCACGTCGTACTCGACCCGGCCGGCGGCCATGTTGTAGCGGCTGTCGTTGTACTCGAACGCGTTCGCGGTGTTGCGGCGGGCGTTCGGCGCCCGCGGCACGGGGATGCCGGGCGCCACCGCGTTGAACAGCGAGGTCGGCGCGGTGATGTTCTGCGTCGAGTGATTGAAGTCGAACGACGCGCGGAACCGGTCGTTGCGGTAGTCGATGCCGAGGGCCGCGACGCCGACCTCGATGGCGTTCTTGTCCAGCGGCGTGTCGCCGTTGCGGTAGGCGCCGTTGAAGCGCACGCCCCATTCCTTGAAGGTGCCGAAGCGGCGCCCGAGGTCGAGATGCGTCCCGAACTGCGCGTCGCTGAAGTAGCTCGTGGTCACCCGCGTCAGCGGCTCGTCGTACGCGCGCTTCGGCACGAGGTTGATCGTGCCGCCGACGCGGCCGGTGCCGCCGCTGAGGAGCGCCGTCGGACCGAGTAGGACCTCGACGCGCTCCAGACCCTCGGTGAAGCTGCGGCGCGGGTTGGCGATGTAGAACAGCCCGTCGAAGGCGGTGTCGAGGTTGGTCACCGAGAAGCCGCGGATGAAGTACGAGTCGCGCTCGCTGTAGGGCGGCGCGTCGCTGCGGACGGACGGGTTGTTCAGGACGACGTCGGCGACGGAGCGCGCCTGCTGATCGTTGATCAGCTTCTCGGTGTATCCGGTGACGTTGAAGGGCGTCTTCTGGACGGAGCGGTTGCCGAGGAGTCCGACCCGCGTTCCGCTGCCGACCTGGCCGCCCGCATAGGGGACGGGCGGCTGGCCGACGGTTCCGGACCGGGGCGGCAGGCTCCTGGGCGCCCCGGGCGCCTGGGGCTGCCCCGCCACGTGCAGCTCCTCGAGGGCCACGGAGCCCGCCGCCTCGCCGCCGAGCTGAACGTAGCGCGGATTGACCAGGGTGATGGTGGAGGGACCCGCCGCGCGGAACGTCAGGCCGGTGCCCTTCAGGATGCGGCCGAGGCCGTCGAGGGGCTCGACCACGTCCTCGAGGCCGCCCGTGGTCAGCCGTGCGGTCAGGTCCGTGGCGTAGACGAGCTTCACCTTGGCCTGTTCGGTGAAGGCGACGAGGGCGGCTTCGAGGGGTCCCTTCGGGATCGTCAGGGCGACCCGCTCCACCGCTTGCGGGGCCGAAGCCTCGGAGGCCAGTGCGAGGATGCTCGCCGTCCGCGCCCGATCCGGCTGCGCCCGGCGCCCGTCCTGGGCCTGGACGGCCGCCGGCACCATCACCAGCATCGACACGCCGGCCAGGGCCGATCCGGCCAACCGCTCACCCGCAACACCACGCCCGCGCGTCGCCATTCTCTGTCCGTCCCTCGCTCAGACGGAGACGGGCGCCTCGCGGCAGCCTGTCCCCACCGATTGAGATCAACGGAGCCGCGATCTCCTGACGTCCGGGAACGAACTTTCCTTCAGAATTTTCGAACGGGCGATCCGACGAGGACGAGGAAGGGCGACAGGCGGGTGATTCCCACGCCCATCGTCGCGGCGATCGAGTCCAGCGCCTCGTCGGTGTCGCGCGGGTCGAAGGCGCCGGTGACGCGCCGCTCGCCGGCGGCCGCATCGAGGAGCACGATGCGACCGTGGCGGTAGCGGTCGAGCTCGGCGAGGACGACGGAGAGCCGCTCGCCGGAGAAGCGCAGGCGGCCCTCCCGCCACGCCGTCGTCCGGGCCAGGTCCGCGCCCGTGACGGCGAGGGAGGCGCCCTCCGTGCGTCGGACCGCCTCGCCCGCCGAGACCCGCACGGGCCGCCCCGAGGTCGCGACGTCGACGCTGCCCTCGACGACGCCCATCTCGACGCCGCCCGTCTCGCCGCCGGCGCCGTCGGCCCGGACGAAGAAGCGGGTGCCGACGGCGCGGACGCTCAGGCCGTTGCCGCGCACGACGAACGGGCGCTGGGGATCGGACACGACCTCGAAGAAGGCCTCGCCGCGCAGCAGCGCGACCCCGCGCTCCGTGGCGCCGAAGTGCAGGGCGACCGCCGTGTCGGTGTTGAGGTCGATTCGGCTGCCGTCGGCCAGGGTCGCGTGGACGATGTCGCCCACCCCGCTCCAGAGGTCGGCGCGGAGCCAGTCGACGAGGCCGAGCTGGAAGGCCAGGGCGGTGGTGAGGACGAGGGCGACGGCGACCCCGGTCAGCGTCTTGGTGGGCGGGCGGCGATGCCGTGGATCGGGCACACGGCCGAGCTTGCGCCACAGGGCATCCAGCTCGGCATAGGCCGCTTCATGGGCCGGATCGGCCGCGCACCAGGCCGCGAAGGCGTTCCGGTCCCGGTCCGTGGCGTCGGGCGAGGCGAGGCGCGCGACCCAGCCGGCGGCGGCCTCGTAGACCGGATCGTCCCCCTCCGCCGCATGCGCGTCGGTGTCGTCGCCGCTGGCCACAGCCATGCTCCATCCGGAATCACCGAGCCCGGACGGCCCAGCCCCATGCTCCTACACCCTCAGATCAACGAACCGGCAAGATCCTGACGTCGCCCCACGAACAAGAGCCGCGCCACGAACAGGAGACAGGCCTCACACCCAATCGTGGCAGCACCGGCGACAGTGCAGGAGCGCCTTGATGAGGTGCTTCTCGACCATGTTCCGGCTGATGCCCAGGCGGGCGGCGACGTCGCCGTTCGAGAGGTTCTCGAACCGGACGAGGAGGAACACCTCGCGGCATCGGGGCGGCAGCGCGTCGATGGCGGCGGCCAGCCGTCTAAGCTCCTGCCGTGCGATCACCTGGCGTTCCGGCAGGGCATACCCGTCCGCGATCTCCGCGAGGTCCATGTCCGTCATGGTGCGGAACAGGGTGCCTTCGAGGCGCTGCCGGTTGCGCATCCGCAGGGCGACGTTGTTGGCGACCTGGAAGAGGAAGGCCGAGGGGTGTTCGATCGGCGTGTGGGACAGCGCGCCCAGCATCCGCAGGTAGGTTTCCTGGTGGGCGTCGGCGGCGGCGTCGGCGCTGCCGAGCAGACGCATCAGGAAGCGCCGAAGCCTGACGCCTTCGCTCCGATGCAGCGCCTCGATCGATGTCGACTGCATGCTTGGCCCCCGCTCCAATCACTCCTCGATCATCGCGACATCGCGGAATCTCGATCGGTCGGAGAAAGCAGTCAATCGGAAATTATGCAAGCATCTCAGTACTTTAGATGAGCTCTAAAGATGACGGCGCCGCGCCGCCGCAACGTCTTGTATTTCTATCGGAAACGGCCCCGTAACCGGCCGGGGCTCCCCAGCAACGGCAAGGCGGGCCTCGGGGGAATGCCCATGCCTGTTGTGCACAGAGCACATGCCGCCACCTTATGAGCTCCGACCACGCCATCGGTTTCTCGCGGCCGCTTCCGAATCACGCGGGGATCACGCGGCGGACGCGTAGCGCGGCGCCGGGTGAACCTGCGCGAATCCCGGGATCATCGCCAGCCGGGCGGCCTGGAAGGCGTCCCACTGCCCGGCGTCGTGAAGCGGCGGGATCGTCACGGACTCGCGGCGGTCGAACCCCGCGAGGGCGGCGTCGACGAGGTCGCCGACCTCCATCATCGGCGGCAGCGCGGCGGGATCGACCCCCGACCGGCTCCACAGCTCCGTGCGGGTGGCCGATGGCAGCACGGCCTGCACGTACACGCCCTTGGGGGACAGCTCGTGGCTCAGGCCCTGGGACAGGAACAGGACGAAGGCCTTGGTCGCGCCGTAGACCGACATGCCGAATTCCGGGACCAGCCCGACCACGGAGCCGATGTTGACGATGGCGCCCGCGCCGGCCCCGGCGAAGCGGGGTGCCACCGCGCTGGCGAGCCGGACCAGCGCCGTCGTGTTGAGGGTCACGAGGCGCTCGACGTCGTCGGTGGCCTGCTCGACGAAGCCACCGCCGACGTTGGCGCCGGCATTGTTGACGAGGATGCCGATGCCGTCGTCGTCGCGCAGCCGCGTCTCGACGGCCCGGATCTGGTCCGGCGCCGTGAGGTCGGCCGGAAGCACGTCGACGGCGACGCCGTAGTCACGGCGGAGACGGTCGGCGAGCTCGTCCATCCGTGCCTTGTCGCGGGCGACCAGCACGAGGCCGTGGCCGCGCCGGGCGAAGCGGTCGGCATAGGTCGCGCCGATGCCGGTCGAGGCGCCGGTGATGAGAACCGAACTCTGGGTGGCCATGGGATTCGCCCCTGCGTGTCTGATGAGCAATCATGATGATCATCATGATTGATCTCAAATATGATCGCGATCATATGAGTGTCAACGGGGTCGATGGGGAATTTTCGAGATGCGTGTCACGCAGGAGCAGATGCGGGAGAACCGCCGCCGCATCCTGGCGGCGGCGAGCCGTCTTTATCGCGACAAGGGGTATGACGCCGTCGGCGTCGCCGAGGTGATGAAGGCCGCGGGCCTCACCCATGGCGGCTTCTACGGACACTTCGCCTCGAAGGAGGACCTGATGGCGCAGGCCATCGCGCAGGCGGCGACCGAGGTCGCGGGCAGGGGCGGGGACCTGCCGGCGTTCGTGGCGACGTATCTCTCGCCCGCGCATCGGGACGACGCGGCGGACGGGTGCCCGATGGCGGCCCTGGCCGCCGACGTTCGTCACCGGCCGGCGGCAGCGCGGGCCGCCATGACGACGGGCATCCGCGCACAGATCGACCGCCTGACCGAGGCGGTCCCCGACGCCGCCGACCGCCGCCGCGAGGCCATCGGCACCTACGCGGCTCTGATCGGCGCCCTGATCCTTGCGCGTGCGGTCGACGATCCCGCGCTCTCGGACGAGATCCTCGACGAGACACGCGCCTGGATGGCGTCCGACGCGTGAGGCCCGTGTCCTGCGGCGGTTGACCTGGCCTCCGTCCGTGATCCGCAGGGGCCGAACGCGCTTGTCCGCTCCCCGGACACGGGCCTCGACCACCGGACAGGCGCTCCCGTCGCCCGAACGGAGGTCGCCCGGCAGAAGGTCGCCCGGCAGAAGGTCGCCCGGCAGAAGGTCGCCCGGCAAGAGGGTGGCACCGGCGGATCATCCCGCGAGGGCGGTGGCGATGACCGAAGCGGGTGAGGTGGTCGGGCGCCCGATGAGACCGCTCAGCTGATGGCCTGCATCGAACAGGCCCCCTTTTTGGTGCTCCCGCATCGGAGTCCGCCAGGAGGCCGGCGAACGCTTCGTGGAGCCCCGCACCGATCAGGGCGACCGCGAACTCCCCCTCCGACAGGGTCCGGTAGCCGACCGGCTCGCCCGACGCCTGCGCTACGAGGTCCGCGAAGTCCGCCAGCGTGTAGGCCTCGTCTCGGCCAACTCGTAGATGCGGCCGCTCTGAGCGGTCTCCGACGCCAGCACGGCGCTGGCCGCCGCGGCGTAATCCGCGCGCACCGCCGAGGCGACCCGGCCTTCCCCGGCGGCGCCCAGGAAGACCCCATGCGCCAGCGCGGCCGGGATCGAGGCCGCATAGTTCTCGGTGTACCATCCATTGCGCAGCAGCACGTGCGGCACGCCCGACGCGGCTTCGGTCGCGCGGTGCTCCTCCGCCAGACCAAGGGGCGACGTACAAGGGGCGACGTATCGGCCCGGAGGACGCTCGTATAGGCAATGCCTGGGTCACCTGGAACGCGATGGGTTCATCACGCGCCACGTGTACCCGACCAGCCCTCCGAGCTTTGAGTATCGCTTGGCCGAGCTGGGTCGCTCCTTCCTCGTTCCCTTGGACATGCCGGTGGATTGGGCCGAGGACAGCCACCGACGCGTTCGGGAGGCGCGGCGCCTCTACGATGACGTCGAAGGGTCCGGCCCCGCCTGAACCGGTCGATCCGGACCGCGACGCGGCCGAGGCGAATGGATAAGGGCGTCCGGAACGCCACGTTCCATGCTCGGGAGAGCGGCCCTGGGGGCGGGAGTCCGGGGTGGAAGTCCCAGGGTTGAAGTCCCGGATCAGGGACCGGCCTTGGACGTGGCGACGAGGTCCACGTCGACCCCGACCTCCAGGGCCACCCATTGTCCCGACGCCCACGCACCCTGCCCGACGCCGAATGCCGTGCGGACGAGGCCGACATGCCCGGTGGCGCGGGCCTGGTCCTCCGCGAGCGCAAGCCGGAACGGAAGCGTGAGCGGGCGGCTCGTGCCCCGGATGGTCAAGGTTCCGACCGCCTCGTAGTCGCCGCCGCCCTTGTCGACGAAGCCCGTGGCCTCGAAGCGCGCCTGGCGCGCCGCCTTCACGTCGAACCAGTCCTGCTGCGGCAGGGCCGTGTCGCGCTGGACGTCTCCTGTGCGCGCGCTCGCCAGATCGATGAGGACCGTGGCGTGCCCGGCCTCCGGCTTGGCGGGATCGAACGTCACCGTCGCGTCGAAGCGCTCGAAGCGTCCCGAGAACGGGGCGCCGACCTGGACGCCCGAGAACCGGATCGCGCTCTTCGCCGGATCGATCACCCATTCGGCGGCGGCGGCCGGCGAGGCGGCCCCCAACAGAGTGCCCAAGAGTGTGCCCAGCAAGGGGGCTCTCCGGAGCGCCAACCGCGCGTGGGCGACGCGGAAGCGGAAGGCAGGCGTGGTCATCGGATCGCTTCCGTGTGCTCGGAGGATGTCGGGGGGCGGCCAGCGGGCAGCATGCGGCGCAGGCTGTCGTCGCGAAGGATGAGGTGGTGACGCAGTGCGGCCGCCACGTGCAGCGCGAGCAGCGCCGTGAGCAGCCACGCCCCGTAGGCGTGAACCCGCTTCGCGACCTCCTCGGCCGCAGCTGCATCCGTGAGGAACGCCGCCAGGGGCAGGTGTGGCCAGGGCACGAGGCCGTACAGCACCGTGGGGATCTGGAACGGCGAGAGCGACACGATCGCCCAGCCGGTCAAGGGCAGGCCGACGAGCAGGAGATAGAGCAGGCCGTGCACCGCGCCGGCCGCCCGGCGTGCGGGAGCCGGCATTCCGACCGGGTGCCGGGGCGGCCGATGGAAGGCGCGCCACGCGAGACGGAGCGTCGTCAGGGCCAGGACCGTGATCCCGACGGACTTGTGCCACTGGTAGAGCTGGAACTGGCGCATCGGCGCCAGCCCAGCATGGGTCATGACCAGGCCGATGCCGATGAGGGCGAGCACGCAGAAGGCGCTCGTCCAGTGCAGCAGGATGGCCACGACGGTGTAGCGCCGCGCGGGCGGGCCGGGTCCCATGGCCCTCCTCCTCCCTCGGGCTCAGTCCTGGCGCTCGAAGGCGCCCGCGATGGTGAGGTGCAGGTCGTCGCCGATCAGCGGGACGTAGGTCTTCACGCCGAACTCGGAGCGCTTGAGCGTCCCGGCCGCCTCGAAGCCGACCGTGACCTTCTTGTTGAGGGGGTTCACGCCGGCGCCGACGAGGGTCACGTCCAGGGTCACGGGCTTGGTCACGCCGTGAAGGGTCAGGTTGCCCAGGACCTTGGCCTTGTCCTTGCCGTCGGGCGTCACCTTGGTCGACACGAAGGTCATCTCGGGGAACTTGCCCGCGTCGAGCCACTGGTCGCCCTTGAGTTCTCCGGTGAGCTTGTCGCTGGTGGTCGTCACCGAGGCGACGGGGATCTTGATGGCGAGCTTCGAGGCGGCCGGGTTCTTGGGCTGGAGGTCGAGGGTGCCGGAGACGTCCGAGAAGCCGCCGGCATAGTTCGAGAAGCCCATGTGGGACACGCGCCAGCCGACCTGGGTGTGGCCGGGATCGACGGCGTAGGTGCCGGCCTGGATCTGGGCGGGGTCCCGGGTCGGCGGCGTCTGGGACGACGCGCCGCCCCCGAGGGCGACGGCGAGGGCGAGGCCGGAAGCGAGGAGGAGTTTCATGATCGTCTCCGAAACGTGAGTGGGCGGTCGCGACGCGCGCGAGGGGGTCGGGAG
This sequence comes from Methylobacterium sp. Leaf112, assembly GCF_001423295.1. Lineage (GTDB taxonomy): Bacteria > Pseudomonadota > Alphaproteobacteria > Rhizobiales > Beijerinckiaceae > Methylobacterium. The sequence continues at coordinate 106,776 of NZ_LMNG01000034.1, forward strand.
GGCGCCGCGACCCGACGAAGGTCCGGATAGTCCCGTTGGCCGGTCCCGTAGAGCCTGCTATCCGGCACTACATGGTTGCGAAATCGGAAACCTTCGGCGGCAATCTCGACGATCTGCGGGCGTTCTGTGCCGTCATCGATCTCGGCACGGTCACGGCGGCGGCGGCGAGCCTCCGGGAGACCAAGGGCAGCGTCAGCCGACGGCTCTCGCGACTGGAGGCGGCCCTGGGCGCCACCCTGATGGCCCGCCACCCCCGCGCGGTCTCACCGACGGCGGAAGGTCTCGCCTTCTACGCAAAGGCCCAGGAATGCCTGGCGCTCCTCGACGAGGCGGCGGAGACCGCCCGTGGCGCATCGACGGTGCCGGCAGGGCACCTGCGGATCACCACCTCCGTCGATTTCGGCATCGAGGTGATGCCCGAGATCGTCGCCAGCTTCCGGATGGCGTACCCGCAGATCACCGTCGAGATGCTGAACACCGACACGCGCCTGGATCTGGCGGCCAACCGGATCGACCTCGCCCTGCGCCTGGGGGACGTGGAGGAAACCGGCTACCGGGCCACCCAGATCCTGGACGTCTGGCTGGGGCTCTATGCGGCGCCCGCCTACCTCGCTTCGAAGCCGCCCCTCGCGAACCCGGCGGCCCTAGCGGACCACGACGTGATCCTGGCGCGCGAGCGAGCCGGCGTGATGGGCATCCTGCTCGACGACGGCGGGGGGCGCATGGAGCAGGTCGGCCTCCGGCCGGCCATTCGGGTGAGCGATTTCGCGACCGCGCTTCGCTTGACCCTTGCGGGGGCGGGCATTGGGCACCTCCCGAGCTTCATCGCCTCACGGAGCGTCGCGGCGGGGCGGCTGGTGCGGGTGCTCGAACCGTGGGCGACCACCGGGGGAGCCTTGCGGGCGGTGAGCCTGGCGGGGCGGGAGTTGCCCGCACGCGTGCGCCTGTTCCGTGAGCATGTGCGCACCGAGATCGCGAAGCGGTCGTCCGTGGAGTTCAAGCCGCGCTAGAACGCCTTCTGCCGAAGTGGATACCGGTCCGGAGGATAGGAGCGCGGCGAGACAAGAGCCAGGAGCTGCGCCCGACCCGACGTGGTCGGGCGCAGCTCCAGAACCGTGGGGCGGCCAGCAGACACCGTGCCCGGTCGGGCGACCGGGAGCGGGAACGGCCCTGACGGGCGCCGCCGACCGGAGGGCCCGTTATGCCGCGGGATCCTGCCCCGCGCGGAGCCGTTGAAGCGATGTGTTTCGAACACGGAGTCGTCGCCATGGCCCAGACCCGTCATTCACGCCCCGATCCCATCGAAGAAGGCGCCCAGGCCCGGATCCACGGCCGTCCGAAGGATGCCTGTCCCTACCCGCGCGACAGCGAGGAACGGGCGGCCTGGATGGAAGGCTACGATGGGACGCCCCGCGACGACGGCCCCGACCCGCGCCTGGGGTGAAGCGCAGCTCCTTCCGGGCGCTTCCCGGCCCAACATTCGAACATGCCCGGAAATCGGAACACTTCGCATCGCGTCACGTTGGCTCCCCAACGCAACAGCGAAGGAGACATCGATGCGTAAGCTCGCTCTCATTTCCGCCGTTACGCTCTCTCTCGGAGCTCTTGGCGCGACCGGTGCTCAGGCACAGGGTTACGGATACGGCGGTGACCGCGATGGCGGTTATGGCCGCGGCTACGGGCGCGGAATCGACCGGGGCTACGATCGGGATCGCGGCTACGACCGACGGGGCGATCGCCGGGACCGGCGCGGCCTGTCGACCGGAGCGGCCGTCGGCCTCGGGATCGCGGGCGTCGCGGCGGGCGCGGCTGCTGCCGGCGCCTACGATCGCGGCGGACCGGGTTACTACGGCCGGGGCTACTGAAACGGCGCGATCCGTGACTTCGAAGGCCCTGCCGCGCACGCCGCGGCGGGGCTTTTTCTCGTAAGGATCCCGTGTCGTCAGAACTTCGTCGCGCCGGAGGCTTGGTGTCCCGGCGCTCCATCCGGATCGCGACCGACGTCTCGCCCCCTCCTCGAAACCGACCGTCCGCGATCGGCGCAGGTCACCCTCCGTGACACGGCCCGGACCACGGCCCGGACAAGGTGAAACCATGCAGAGCAAGCTCTCGAAGACGATCATCGGTGCGATCATCGCGGTCGCGCTCGCGGCCGCGGTCTCGTATGGACTCATCAACCAGCAGACGGCCGATCAGCTGCAGACCAAAGCGAACCAGACCCTGTCGGACGATCAGGCCGCACCGACGACGAACCCGCAGCAGCCGGTGCCCGCACCCACGCCGCAGACCCCGACCCCCGCCCCCCGTCCATGACCCTCGCGGGACCCCCAGGTTCCGCGAAGGCGACACGGACCCCGAGGGGCGCACCATTTGGAGGATCGCCAATGACACAGGACAAGAGCGGCAGCCAGGATCGCGCCGAGACCAGGGCCGCGCGGGCCGCGGAGCGGGCCGACACGGCCGGACAGGTCTGGGAAGAAGTGAAGGCACGGGAGACGGCCCGCGACGACCAGATCGTGCGCCTGAAGGCCGAGCGCCTGGCCCGCGATGCCGAGGAAGCCGCCGCCCCGAAGCCTGCCGCCAAGGCGACCAAAGCGACCAAGGTGGCCAAGCGCTGAGGAGGCAGAGCGCTGAGGCGGCCCCGGCGCCGGCCCGGGGGGCGAGGACGCGCCGCATCGGGTGCGTTCGGGCACCGCGAAACGAACGGATCGGGGGCATGAAACATCGGCGCAGGACGTATCGCTGCAGGAAACATCCCTGCCATGCGCAAGCCCTATCGAAGGCGACGCTCCGATCCCGATCCAGCCCGTGAGGCCCCCATGCCCGTCGCCCGTCCCATCCGCTGGCTGCTGACGCTCCTCGCCCTCGTCGCCGCGCCGGCGGGTCTCTCCGGCGCCGGCCGGAGTGGCTCCGCCGATACGGGCGAGCCGGCGGGCGAGGCCCCGGCACAGGTCGTGTTTCGGCACTTCGTCTGAACCGGCTCCGGCCCCTCAGTCGCGACGGCTCGGCATCTCGCCGGCGGCCACGAGTGCCCGGGCGATCGCCACCGTGCGCCGGCTCTGGTGCCGGATGGCGTCGAGGTCCTCCGGGCGCGGATCACGGTTCTCGGCGCCGACGATGGACGAAGCGCCGTAGGGCGAGCCCGCCTCCAGCATCGCCGCGTCGGTGTAGCCCGTGGGCAGGATGACCATGCCGAGATGGGCCATCGGCGCGTAGAGCGAGAGCGTGACCACCTCGGACCCGCCATGCGGCCAGGACGCCGTCGCGAAGGCGCCGCCGACCTTTCCCGCCAGGGCTCCGCGCTTCCACTGAGGTCCGAGCCGATCGAGGAACGCTTTCAGCTCCGTCGCCATGGCGCCGAAATAGCACGGCGTGCCGAACAGGATGGCGTCGGCCCATTCCGCGTCTTCGTGCGTCGGCGCTTCGTAGAGCGCGTTCTGCCGCGTCGCGCTCTCGGCCCAGCCCTCGACCTTTGCCATCGTGTCGTGGTCGACGACCTCGCGGGCCCGGCGGAGCCGAACCGTGGCACCGGACGCCCGGGCGGTCTCCGCGGCGGTGACCGCCAGTGTTTCGACGGAGCCGGATCGCGAGTAGAACACGATCAGCAGGCGCGGCGGGTCGGCTTTGGGTTGGGGCACGGCATGATCCTGGGTGAACGCCTCAAGTAGCGCTCCGAGCCCCGATGGAACCCGCCCCTGCCAAAGGGTCGCGCCGCCTCGACGCAGGCCTCGCGCGGCAGGCACCGCGCGGCAGGCCCTTGCCGTTCCGCCTTCCTGAACGCAAAATGAACACAGTGTTCCTGATTAACGGATCATGAACGAACGGCCCGCCAGACTGGCCTGCCCCGCAACTCCACAGGAGGATGGAATGTCGACCGGACTGTTCCAAAACCTGCCCGGCGCCCACGAGATGGGAGGCGCCTCCGCCCTGCCGAGCGAGCCGTGGCTGCTCCCGATTTCCGACGGTTCCGGCCCGTTGCCCGGCCCGGCCTCCGACGCGACGGATGCGCTGCTGCTCTCCGTGCGCGACGCCGCGCGTCCGGCCCGAATCGCCGCGAACGCGCTGATGGCCCTGTTGTTCGTGATGGTTCTGGGGCAGATCGCCAAGGACCGGTTCGGCGCCGTACCGGCCCACACCATCGCCGGACAGCTCGACATCACCGGACAAGTCGCCGATGCGGCGCCGGCGGCGATGCCTGTCTCGAAGGCCTCGCTGACCGTCGACAACTGAGCGGGTTCGCACGGGCCGGCGCGGGACGATGTGCCGGCGGTGGACCGCCTGTTCGCCGGCGCCGGAAGCGCCCCGCCGGACCGGATCGCCGGCCTCGCCCGATCTTGCGCTTCCGAGACGCCGCGGCGAAACTGATGCCCGGTCCCGACGAACCGGAGCACGAGCGGCAGTGAGCGACGCGGCGATCAAGGGTCCGGCATCCTACTTCCCGTCCATCGAGAAGAGGTACGGACGTCCCATCGCGGAGTGGCAGGCGCTGGTGCGCCGGCATCTTCCGGCAAAGCACATGGCCCTCGTCGCCCTGCTGAAGACCGAGCACGGCATGGGCCATGGCCACGCCAACGCCCTGGTGGCGCACGTTCTGGCGGCCGAGAAGGGTTAGCGGCGGGACGCGGCCGGCACGAGGCGGCGTTCGTGCGCCCGTCCGCCCGGGGGTCAGGGCCCGTCGCCCCGGAGCTTGGCGAAGAACGGGGCCAGCTCGTCGTCCGCATCGTCCCAGGTGTCCCCTTCGGCCAGGCCGAACGCTTCGAGGGCCCCGTCTTCCCGGCGGATGACGCACCAGGCGGTCTGCGTCGCATCGGGCGGCACGGGCCATTGCCGGATCTCGGCGGGCGTCTGGCGGCGAAGCCGGAACTGCCGCTCGGGGTTGTCGTGAAACCACAGGCTGTCGGTTTCGGTGGCGTGCATGGGGGGCTCGGACGGGCGGGGTGGCGGGAGCCGGCCGGCAGGACGGCACTTCAAGACGGCGCTTCATGCCAGCCGACCGCCGCGGTTGTCGACCGGCTGACCGCGGGAGACGCGGTCCGGCGCCGGCCGGTCATACCAAATCCGGTCGATCGCTTCGCGATGCGGATTTGGGCTTCGCTCAGGCGCCGCGCGGGCTGCCTGAGACTGTCTCCGAATGGATCATCCGAAGACAGTATCAGACCCCGACGCGGCCGAGGCCGGGCAGCTTCAGGCCGGGGCGGCGCATATCGAGGCCGGCGACGGCACCGAGGATGTTGACCTCCAGCCCTTCGACCCAGCCGAGCGTCAGCCCGAGATAGCCGCCGAGATTGATCCGGATCCCGGTGCCCGAGGGCGTCGTGCCGAACCAGCGGCCGTCATAGGGGAAGTCCTTGCCGATGGCGGTGGCCGGCAGGCTCGCCCGCATCTCCGGCACCGAACTCATCACCGCCGCCACGAAGGTGTTCGAGTTCGGACCGGGCCACAGCCGGTAATCCCCGACCTTGGCGTAGCGGTAATTGGCGATGGTGGCCCGGATGCGCGGCAGCATCCGCTCCGCTTCCCCCCCGTCGGCGGCGAAGATCACCTCCGGGGCGCTGCCGAACCAGCGCCCGTCCGGCACGAAGCGGTCGATCCAGATCGGCATGCCCCAGGCCGTGTAGTCGAACCGCTGGTAGGCGCGGTCGCCCGCCCCCTTCACGACGATCCAGCTGTGGCTCGCGACGATGCCGCGCCAGCTCACGGTGCGGGCCGAGAACACCCGCACGACGGCCTGCGGGTTCCGCGCGGCGGGCGGCAGCAGGCCCGCGCTCGAGCGGTCGGCCGAGCGCCAGTCCGCGATGTCGTTCCTGAGGTAGTAGAGGGCGGCCGAGACCGCGATCGGCGCGAGGAACACGACGGCGAATACGAGGAGGGCGATGCGGAGCACGGAGGTCTCATGGTGGGGGAAAGCGCGAGATCCCTGATCTAGGATGTCCCCGGAACCTACGGCAGAGGCGTGCGGCGTCATCGTGCCGTCCGGCACCGCCTGTCCTCGCACCGCCTGCCTTCGGGGGATCTGGTCGAAGACTCGGCCGTGGCGCCGGTCGAAGACCTTGCCAAGCCTGGGCGGCGGACGCATGCAGCATCCCGTCGCCGCCGCGAGTCCAGCCCCATGCTTCCATCGATCCCGATGCCGGCCCCGCCCGTCCGGGACGGCCTCCCGCCGGGCCAGCGCGGCCGGGCGATGGTGGCGGTGCTCACGGGCGTCGGCCTCGCCACCCTCGACACCGCCATCGCCAACACGGCCCTGCCGACCATCGCGGCCAGCCTCGGCGTCGATGCGGGCGACTCGGTATGGATCGTCAACGCCTATCAGCTCGCCGTGGTAGCGACCCTGCTGCCCATCGCGGCGCTCGGCGAGATCATCGGGCAGCAGCGGATCTACATCGGCGGCTTCGTGCTGTTCACCGCGGCCTCCCTCGTCTGCGCCCTGGCCTGGTCGCTGCCGACCCTCGTCGCCGCGCGGGTGTTCCAGGGGATCGGCGCGAGCGCCCTGATGGCCGTCAACATCGCCCTCATCCGCTTCATCTACCCGGCGAACCAGCTCGGGCGGGGCGTCGGGCTCAACGCCTTCGTGGTCGGAATCGGCTTCGCCGTCGGCCCCACCGTGGCCTCCCTGATCCTCGTGACGGCGCCGTGGCCGTGGCTGTTCGCCATCAACGTGCCCATCGGCCTCGGCGCCCTGGCGCTGGCCTGGACCGCCCTTCCGGAGACCGGCCGCTCCGGCAATCGGTTCGACATTCCCGGCGCGTTCCTGAACGCCGCCGCCTTCGCGCTTCTCATCCTCGGGCTCGGCGAGGCCGCCCATGAGGCGCCGCTCTGGCACATCGGGGCGGAGGTCGCGGGTGCCTTCGCCTGCTTCGCCCTGCTCCTGCGCCGGCAGGCGGGGCATCCGGCCCCCATGCTGGCCGCCGACCTCCTTAGGCGTCCACTCTTCGCCCTCTCGGCGATGACGGCTTTGTGCTCGTTCGCGGCCCAGGGCCTCGCCTTCGTCTCCCTTCCGTTCCTGTTCCAGCACACCCTCGGACGCAGTCAGGTCGAGACCGGGTTCCTGATGACGCCCTGGCCCGTGCTCGTCGCCGTGCTGGCTCCCGTGGCCGGACGCCTCTCGGACCGCTACCCGCCGGGCCTGCTCGGCGGCCTCGGACTCGCCGTCCTCGCCCTCGGCATGGGGCTGCTCGCGGCCCTGCCGGCGAACCCGACCGTGTTCGAGATCAGTTGGCGGATGGCGCTCTGCGGCGCCGGCTTCGGCTTCTTCCAGGCGCCGAACCTGCGCGCCCTGATGACGAGCGCCCCGGCCGCCCGGTCGGGCGGTGCCAGCGGCATCGTCGCCACCTCCCGCCTCCTCGGCCAGACCCTGGGGGCGGCCCTGGTGGCGGCGTGCTTCACCCTCGCGGAAGCGCAGGGGCCGGCCCTCGCCCTCGGGCTCGGCGGCGCCTTCGCGGGTGTCGCCAGCGCCGTGAGCTTCCTGCGCCTTGCGGTTCGTCCCGACGACGTGGGCGGTGCCGCGTGAGGCGGAGGCTCCGCGCCGGCGCCCTGGTGGCCCTCGGCCTCCTCGCCGGCGCGCCGGCGCGGGCCGACGAGGCGGCATGCGACAGCGCCGACACGACCGTGACGACGTTTCCGGTGCCGCCGCAGAGCGCCCTGGCCTATCGGCGCGCCGAGACGATCGCGGCCGCGGCCTCGCAGCGACGGGGCGTGGAGGTCGTCCTCCTCGGGGACAGCCTCACGCAGCTCTGGCCCGACGCGTCGGTCCGGGACACCTTCGGGGCCGATGTGCTGAACCTCGGCGTCGGCAGCGACCGGACGCAGAACGTGCTGTGGCGCCTGCAGGACGCCCGCTACGCGGCGCTCGCACCCCGCACGGTGTTTCTCATGCTCGGAACCAACAACCTCGGCTATGGCGACAAGGTCTGCGCGATCCGGGAGGGGCTCCGCCGGGTGCTGGAGCGCCTCGACGCCGTGTGGGGCAAGCCCCGGCTCGTGGTGGTCGGCATTCTCCCGCGCGGCCGAAAATCCGCGTTTCGCGATGCCGAGCGCCTGCGCCTCAACGCCGAATGGGCGACGCTCCTGGCCGAGCGGGGCAACGCCGTGATCGTCGACGGCGCGGAGCTCGCCCTGCGCTGCGACGAGGACCCATGCCCGGCCTTCGCACCCGACACGGTGCACCTCGCGCTGCCGGGCTACGCCGCCCTAGGCGCCGCGATCCGCCGGCAGTGGGACGCCCCCGGGACGCCGTGAGGCCGGCCGGGCGCCCGAGCCCTGCACCTCTCCCGCGCCCCAGAATTCTCCTGAATGCCAAGATTCTCCCGCGCCCCGCCGCCCTCCGGGATCGGCGCGCGTTGTCCCTTCGGCGCGCCGCACCGCCCGCCGGAGGGAATGGGACATGTCGAAGCTCTTCATCGCCAACATCCGCTCGCCCGAGGGCGACAGGCCCCTGGTGACCGTCCGCGCATCCGCCGAGGGCGAGGCCAGACTGTTCCTGGCCGCCGCCTACCCGGACGACGAGGTGGTCGACGTGGTGGAGCCGAGCGACTGGACGAGCGACGCGGACACGGGTGCGAAGGATGGCGACGTGCGTGAACATGCGGGCGTCGCGTGGCAGGCCCCGTCGAGTCTCGCGCGGTAGGGCTCGCACCGGGGCCCGGCATCCCCCGGAGCCGCGCCGACGCGGTGCCGAGGGCAACCCGACGGTGCGTCGGAAAGCGCAGGCCGCGGCGTAACGGCCGACGCCGTCCCGCGTTGTCCTGCGACAGGTCGGTTCTGCAACAGCGCGAGCAGACGATCCCGAGACGACGTGAGGAGACGACCCATGGTCCTGCGATCCGAAGACCCGCCGGCACCCGGCAACATCGCCGTCGAAACGCCGCCGGATTCGCGAGAACCGACGACGGCGATGCTGAAGGCCGACATCGACAGCGGACGAACCGGCGACAAGGTGTCCCATTACGATCCCGGCCTGTCGCAGCTCGGCACCGACGACGAGGCCGCCGGAAACCCGCCCTCGGCCGAACGCGTCGCCCTGGCGCGCAAGGCCGAGGCGGCCCCGCCGCGCGTGCGCGACTCGGCGCAGCCGCACGGCCGGAACGCCTGGGTGATGCCGGCCTTCGTCGGGGTCGCCCTCCTCATCCCGACGGTGGTCGGCGTGTCGCTCTACCTGCTCCGCTAGGGGCGGCCGGCCGGAGCCGGCGCCGGGCGGATGTCGGGACCGGGGATCGTTCGCCGCGTCCGTCGCGACGGATCAGCGATTGCTTCCGCCCGCGCTGCTGTTCGGCACCGCCTGCTCGGGCCGGCCGGCGTTGCCGCCCGCTGCCGAATTGTTCGTGATCGTATCGGCGCCCGTCGCCCCGCGGGAGATGGTCCGGGTCGGGCGGTTGCCGGTGCTGTTGGGCGCGGTGACCACCCCGATCCCACGTTTCTTCGGGCGAGACCGTGCGTCCGCGCTCGTGCCCATCTGCACCAGGACGAGGGACGACAGCGCCAGGACACAGGTCGAAAGCATGAACGTCTTCATGGCTGCTCCTATCATGGAATGAAGCAACGCCATGCAGCGTTCAAATGTTCATCCCCGACCTTGCGCGGCGAACGCTTGCTCGTGGCAATCATCGCCCATGGCGTGCGACGTGGCGGATGACCCCGGCCGCGTGGCGGGTTCACGTCCGCCACCGTCCGAACGGGTGACGAGAGGGCGGATGCGAGTAAACCGAGGCGGGACACATCACGAGCAACGGGAGAACGCATGAGCACGCCTGAACCGACACGCCATCTGCCCGAGAGCCATCCGGGGCTGCACTACATGGATTTCATGGCTCATGTGAGCCGTGCCCGCGACAGCAAGCGCTATCTCGAAGTCGGCGTCAGTCAGGGACACCTCATGTCCCAGATCCACACCCGAACGGCCATCGGCGTCGACCCGTCGTTCGACATCACCTTCAATGTTTCGCACGGCAAGACGATCGTGACACTGGTCCAGGTGCCGAGCGACACCTTCTTTGCGGAGTACGATTACGCAGCCCTGGCCGGCGGTCCGCCCGATCTCATCTTCCTCGACGGCATGCATACCTTCGAGTACCTGCTGCGGGATTTCTACAACGCCGAAGCCATCGCGTCGGATCGGACGTTGATCGTCCTGCACGATTGCCTGCCCCTCAATGCGGAAATGGCGGAGCGGAACGCCAAGGTGTCTGCCCACCTCGGGGTGAACACCCGCTTCCCCTATCATTGGACCGGAGATGTCTGGAAGATCATTCCCATCCTGCAGACGTACCGGCCCGACCTTCGCCTCGTCTACGTCGACTGTCCTCCGACGGGCCTGGTCTGTGTCACGAACCTGAATCCTGCCTCGAAGACGCTCAAGACCCAGTACTTCGCGATCGTCGATGCGTTCAGGGCGCTCGGCAACGATCTCCCGGCGATCGATAACTTGTACGGCACCATCGACATCACGCCGTCGTCGCGGATCACCAACGATCACGACCTGACGCTCTACTTCGGGGGCTGACGGCACTTCGGGGGCTGACGGCGAAAAGCCCGCCCGGCTTTTGGCCGGACGGGCTCGGGTCCGAGACCCAACAGGTGATCGGGCGCGGATCTCGGTGACCTCGCCGCAAAGTTGGCACGATCCCGGCGCGGATCGCAGCAACAATCCAGCAACAGATCCGAAAAACCGACCCGGCCGGGTCTGTGCCGTGCCGTGATCTTGGGGAAAAGCTCCGCCCCTGGGCGCCTCCCCTCGCCGGGGAAAGCAGTGAACGGCCCCGTTCAGTCGCGCTCAGCGCGATATTCCGGGGCGCCCAAGCGCCGAACTCGGCCGAGCGTCCCAGTCTCGGCGCGGGCGATATCCCTACAAACAGGAGCGGTTCTCGGGCAGTGATGATTCAATTCAGTCGAATTTTATGCATTCGGCAATGAACTCCTAACGAAGCAAAGCTGATCCCTGATTAGACTAGTTGAACATTTCTACTCCTGCGCGTTATGTTCTCGCGTCGCTGGAGAAAGACAATGGCTTACCCTTCACTGCTCGACTCGCTTGGCCTCGCCGGAGCGCTGAAAACCCCCGTGGCCGATGTCGCCGCCTCGATCGGCGTCGGCCAACTCCTGAACGTCGATGGGAAACTCGCTCTGCTGGGCCCCAACGGCGTCGTGTCGGCCGTCGCCGATGTGGGGCTCCTCACCGGAGGCGAAGGGTCCGACGTGCTGTCCGTCGTCACGGGGACGGTCGGGTCCCTGCTCGGTCTCGGGGGCGACGACATCCTCAACGGCGGCCCGGGCGACGATACGCTCGACGGTGGATCGGGCAACGACAAGATCTACGGCGGACCCGGCAACGATCAACTCTTCGGCCGAACCGGTGACGATACCATCGAGGGCGGACCGGGAGACGATCAGCTCTACGGCGGCCAGGGGTCGGACTTGATTTCGGGCCAGGATGGCAACGACGTGATCTACGGCGGCGATGGACAGGCCGACCCGACCGACGCAGCGGATATCATCGACGGCGGCGCCGGAAACGACTCGATCTTCGCGAACGGAGGAAACGACACCGTCTACGGTGGGGCCGGGCGCGACCTGATCTTCGGCGGCGTCGGGGACGACACCCTCTACGGTGGAACCGGCCCCGGCGACGTCACGGACGAGGCCGATGTGATCGTTGGCGGCGAGGGAAGCGACACGATCTACGGCAATGCCGGCGACGATCTGATCTTCGGCGGCACCGGTTTCGTCAATCCCGAAGACACCGCCGACGTGATCTTCGGCGGTCTCGGCAACGACACGATCTACGGCAATGGCGGAGCCGACCGCATCTTCGGCAATGAAGGCAACGATATCCTCATCGGCGGCAAGGGCGACGACATCCTGACGGGTGGATCGGGCGCGGATCGGTTCGTGACCTTTGCGGGCGACAACGCCAATACGATCCTGGATTTCAACGCTGCGGAAGGCGACCGGCTCGATTTCGCCGGCCAGGCCTTCAACGCCATCGCGACGTCGGCCGGAACCCAGGTCGTGTTCGAGGATGGTGGCAGCCTGCTGCTGGTCGGGGTGAGTGGGTTCAGCTACGATTTCTTCGCCTAAGGGTTGAGCGGCTACCCGGAGGGTCGGCGGGGGCATCGCGTCCCGCCGTAATCCTGCCGAATGCGGACCGCCGTCGCGCGTCGTGATCCGGCCGGATCGCGGCGCTCGATCCATGTCGGGCCATGCTCCCGACGAGCCGGGCGTCCCACCGGCAACGCGTTGGCCGATGTCGGGAGCGGTGCACTGATCCTCCCCCGCTTTCACGGACACCTTTGATACGCTCCTTGCGGGCTGGGAAGGTGTTTGAGGGCCAAGACGAGACGCGTTCACCCCCGAGTTCAAACGCGAGGCGGTGGCCCTGCTGGACAGCAGCGGCGGGCCGCAGATACAGATCGCAGCCGAGCTCGGGATCCAACCCTCGATGCTGAGGCCGTGGCGCTCGGCGCTGATGGGTGGCTCCCCACCACCGCGGAGAGCAGGGTCACCGGGAGCCGCGCCTGCGNTCGGGATCCAACCCTCGATGCTGAGGCCGTGGCGCTCGGCGCTGATGGGTGGCTCCCCACCACCGCGGAGAGCAGGGTCACCGGGAGCCGCGCCTGCGAGCCCGGTGGCGTCTCCCTCCGACCAAGCCGCCGAGATCGCCTGGCTGCGGCGTGAACTCGACCGGACGCGCATGGAGCGCGACGTCCTAAAAAAAGCGATCGGCATCTTCGCGCAGATGCCCATGTGACGTTTGCCTTCATCGAGCAGCATGCGAGCACCTGGCCGGTGCGTCTCATGTGCCGCGTGCTCGAAGTCTCCCCCAGCGGCGACTACGGCTGGCGGTCACGCCCCGAGAGCGCCCGGTCAGCGTCGAACCGTCAGCTCTTGGCCGACGTCCAGCGTATCCATGCCGGGCATCATAGGCGCTACGGCTCACCTCGGGTGCATGCCGCGCTGCGCGCGGAGGGCCGAACAGCCAGTCGCGGACGCGTGGAGCGCCTCATGCGCCGCCAAGGCATCCGGGCCCTGGCTGGGCGTCGGTTCCGGCCCTGCACGACCGACAGCCGTCACGATCTGCCGGTCGCACCCGACCTCCTCAAGCAGCTCTTCTCGGCTGCCCTGCCCCACACGGTCTGGCTGGCGGACATCACCGACCTGCCCACCGGCGAGGGCTGGCTCCACCTGGCCGCCATACTCGATCCCGCCACCCGCAAGAGCGTTGGTTGGTCCATGCGCGATCATATGCGGACCGAGCTGACATCGGCCGCCTTGACGATGGCCACCCAACGGCAGCGACCGGGGGTCGGCCTCATCTGTCACTCGGATCGCGGCAGCCAATACGCGGCAGAAGCCTACCGAAACCAGCTCGCCGACACGCGGGCGACACCCTCCATGAGCCGAACGGGCCGCTGTTGCGACAACGCCCCGATGGAGAGCTTCTTCCACACCCTCAAGGTCGAACTCGTCCACCAGCGCCGATGGGTGACCCGGGACGAGGCCCGACGCGACCTGTTCGCCTCCATCGAAGGATACGACAATCGGCAGCGCATCCACTCGGCCCTCGGTTACAGCACACCCGAGCAGGCCGAGCGGAACGCGAGCAGTTCTCCTCGTCGTCCGCCTTGCCCCAGACCGGCACCGGCGCCGAGGGCGAGCGGCACACGTCCGAAGACGTGCTCACCCGGACACCTGCTCACCGCGATCGTTTCATAGATGTCCGGAACGAGCTCCGATCGGTGTGCCTCTAAATTAAGGTGTCAATAGTCGATGAGGTTTCTTTTCTGTAGCACTTTGATGTATTCTGGATCTTGGCCCTCGAAAATCCCCTCGCCTTCCAGCATATAGGCTCGCAGAAAGGGGTCGACAGCAACATCTTCATGGCCTGAATCTACATTACAAGCCCCGATACTAAACAAGACAAACGGATTGACTGCGCCATCAGCGCACCGTGCGGCGTTCTGAAAACTGTCGAGCGCTGCCGCGATCTCACCTTTCGCGCGAAAAGCGTCTCCAATAGACGCGTGCAGCCACAAGGCAGCATCCCATTGCGCTTGAGGTGGAGGCAGCAGGCGAAGCGCTTGTTGCCAAACGACCACAGCAGCATCATAGAGACCGGCCTGCATGTGCGTATTGCCGCACTCGGACAAATCTTCCACGTCTTTAAAGATTGCGTCAGGCAACAGACTATCCACGGCGCTGCGCTCTTTGTTTCAAGAACCATTCAAGGTGATTGACATTTTGACCTCTAAACCCATTTCGACCCTCGCGATCATAGATCTTTTCAAAAATAGTGTAGGCATTATCATCATCGCCAAGTGAACGCCAAACGCTTCCTTCCAGCATATTCACAAAATGGTTGTTGTGCTCACTATCTGCATATGCCTCGTAAGTGAGTTGCAGCCAAGCCTTAACCTGATCGATATCACGCTTCGCTGTAAATTTGCGTAACATACCTCGCGCAATAATCTGTGGATAAAAATCCCAAGACGCTTTGGGCTCAGGTAGAATATCCCAGGCAACTTGGCCTTGTGTAAGTGATTGATTTAAATCTCCTCCACGTTCAGCCTCTCCCGATTGCTGAAGAAGTTCGTCGAGCTTCACGATGACATCTTTAGATAATACGGGATCACTCGGCATGGGCACTTTTACCTCGATGGTGGGAGATAACATGAGGTACTTGATCCGCTTCTAGGTATATTAAAGAGATTATGTTCGAACATTTTTGCCGTTCACTAATCGTAAGACATCGTTATCAAACGAGTCCTAAAACTCAGCAAAATTTGGGGCAGAGATAGCCACTCAATCATTTTAAACCTCGCTGAATTACTATTAAGAAATTTTAACCTGCTTGCATTCCTATAAAAGTCCAGTTGTCGTAAGTGTCCCAAAATTCCATTTCCTCCAACGGCTCAGTGTCGTCAAGCCAAAGTATTAAAGCGAGGGGATTATTATTAAATGTACTATCGACATTCACATACCCCTTTCCTTTGCCGCCACTGTTAAATATAAGCTCATAAGACGAATTCTTGTTTTTTTCTGCGACTTCCGAAGAAGGAGCGGTCCAATATTCATATTCGTCTTCTCCGAGCGGCAAAATCTCTGACTGTGGCACGAGTCCGCCCATCGAAAGAAAGTCAGAAAAACCATTCAGTTTAGAATAGAAATCACCAACGCTCCCGCCAAATTTGCTGCTCGCATGCGGCTCAAAACTCCGATATGAAAATATTTGACCATTCATAGCCCGGTCAGCGACAAGAATATTGCCTATTTTTTCAATAAAAATAACATAGGCGTCGATTGTCGTCTCTCTGAGATGGGCTTGTGTTTTTGGCATGTGTCTGAATATATCGACAAATAAACTGTTAAGTTTTTTTAACCGGGTATTTTTGTCGTTATTTGCCAAGCTCTGCCATAATTTTGGTAATTTTTGAGAATTTGTATCCCCATCTATTATTTGATAGAAGTTTTTTCCATAAGATTTTTTAAGATATTCTGAGTTCATCTTTGTGCCTTCCGTGGCTGGCAGTGAACGCTGTTGACTTTACTGGCCCGTGAGCAGATCGTAGATCTACCCCTACAATTGTGGTGTTAATTCGTTGGATCGTTGAATCATTTGCTGTATTAACTTAAGGTTTATTAGGGTGTGAACCGAACTAAGGTGGTGCGAGCGCTCTCGTTTCGTGATTCTGAGACGCTGTTTGCAGCATGGAGGCGGCGATGGCAGACCTGTTCTGGCTTTCCGACGAGCAGTGGGCGGTGATGGAGCCGTTCATGCCCACGAACCAGCCCGGGCCAGAGCGGAACGATGATCGGCAAGTCATCTCGCTGCGCGGTCCTTCGGTTCCGGCATCCTCCACGTGCTCACCTCAGGCTGCCGCTGGCGCGACTGCCCAGCCGCTTATGGTCCACGCACGACCGTCTACAACCGCTTCGATCGCTGGTCCCGTCGCGGCTTCTGGCGGGCGATGTCGAGGGCGCTGGCCAAGAGCGGATGGGCGGGCGAGGCGGCCGCCATCGACAGCACCGACATCAAGGCCCACCGCTCGGCGCACGGCGGTAAAGGGGGGCTCGTGTGCAAGTCATCGGCCCGTCACGCGGGGGCCAGACAACAAAGATCCACGTTCTCACCGATGTCCTCGGCCGCCCCGGCGTCCTCCTGCTGACGCCGGGCAACGCCAGCGACGTCACCGCCGCCCCAGCCGTGCTCGCCGAGGCTCCCGGTCGGATCCGTCGTCTGGCCGCCGACAAGTGCTACGACGCCGACTGGCTCCGGGCCAGCCTACGGGAAAAAGGCATCACGCCGATCATCCCCGGCAAGCGCGGCCGCAAGCGGAAGATCCGCCACGACAAACGCCGCTACCGCGAACGCTGGCGGATTGAAGCGACCTTCAACCGCTTCGAGGACTTCCGTCGCATCGCCACCCGCTACGACAAGCTGGCCCGAAACTACGCCTCGGCCATCGCAGTCGCTGCCGTCATCGCTTTCTGGTGCTGATCGAGTCCAGACCCTGGATTGCCATGGGTGTTCCCGAAAGCTGCCCTCGGGCAACTTCGGCTCGGGGGTGGGAGCCGGACCCTGGCCCTTCGCCCGGAACCGGACGTTCCGCCTCCAACCCGAATGCATCAGCCGGCGACGTCTGCGGACGCGAGGCCCATCGCCTCCCGGCGGGCGAAAGCCCAGTCGATCAGCGCCTCGATGGATGGCCCGAGCGCAACCCCCATTGCGCTGAGAGCATACTCGACCTTCGGCGGCACCTGAGGGTAGACCGTCCGGGTGACGATGCCGTCCTTCTCCAACTCCTTGAGCTGCTGGATCAGCATCTTCTGGTTCACGCCCTCGATCCGCTTCTCCAGCTCCGAGAACCGTAGCGGCACCTTTGCGGCAAAGAGCTGGACGATGATGACGATCTTCCACTTGCCCTCCAGCACCCGCAGGGTCTCGCTGGTCGCCGCCGCCCACACGAGCTGCTGCTTCGGGTCCTCGCAGAACCAATCGCGCCCCGCATTCATACTAACCTCCAGGTGGGCTACCCACCTTTTGGTAGGTTCTTGCTGATCCCTCTACCTACCCATAGTTCCTGCTGCATCGCAACCGACGCGTTCAGGGAACAGGGCATGAAGATCGGCATCATCGGTATCGGACATATCGGCAAATCCCTGGTCACGAAGCTCAGCGCGGCCGGGCACGATGTGAAGGTGGCCAACTCACGCGGTCCCGAGACCATCGGGGCCGACATACTTTCGTCGGGCGCCCGCGCCGTCACGGCACAGGATGCCGCCGCGGATGTCGACGTCATCATCCTCTCCATCCCGCCGACCGGTATCCGGAAGATCACCCCTCTGATCCGGGCGATACCCGACAAGACCGTCGTCATCGACACCTCGAACTACTACCCGATGCGCGACGGGGCCATCGACGCCATAGAGGCGGGCCAGGTCGAGAGCCTGTGGGTCTCCGAGCAACTCGGACGGCCCATCGTCAAGGCCTGGAATGCCATCGGTTCGGGCTCGCTGGCCGAGAAGGGTTCACCCTCCGGAACGCCGGGACGCATCGCCATCCCGGTCGCGGCCGACCGCGAGGAAGACCGCCGCGTCGGCCTGCGTCTCGTTGAGGAGACCGGCTTCGACGCCTTCGACGCGGGGTCCCTGGCGGAGTCGTGGCGCCAGCAACCCGGGGCGCCGGGCTACTGCACGGATCTGACGCGTGACGAGATGCCGGGCGCGCTCGCGGCAGCCGAAAGGGCCCGCCTGCCCAAGCGGCGCGACCTCGTGGTGGCGGTGGTCCAGGAGCGCGTCGGCGACGGCCGGACCAACCCGGATGCCGAGTTCGGCGTTCGCGTCGCGCGTGCGATCTGCCTCTGACATCTGACCGGTGCACGCAAGATAAGGAAACGACCCATGACCCGCGTTGTACGTTTTCACGAATACGGTTCCGCAGATGTGCTGCGCATCGAGGACATCGAGGTTCCCGGGCCTGCCGCCGATGAGGTGCAGATTGCGGTTCGCGCAATCGGCCTCAACCGTGCGGAGGTGATGTTCCGCAAGGGCGCCTACCTGCAGGAAGCGAACTTCCCCTCGCAGCTCGGCTACGAAGCCGCCGGTACGGTCAAGGCGACAGGCCGCGATGTGTCCGGGTTCGCCGAAGGCGATGCCGTCAGCGTCATCCCGACCCTCGATATGTCGCGTTGGCCCACCTACGGCGAGGTCATCAACATTCCCGCGCGTTCCGTCGTGAAGCATCCGGCCGCCCTGTCGTTCGAGCAGGCCGCCGCGTCCTGGATGCAGTACGTCACCGCCTGGGGCGCGCTCATCGATCAGGCGAAACTCACCGCCGGCGATGTCGTCATCGTATCGGCGGCGTCGAGCAGCGTCGGCATCGCGGCGTTCCAGATCGCCCGCAGCGTCGGGGCGACGGTGATCGCGACCACCCGCACGAAAGCCAAGGCGCAGGCGCTGCTTGATGCCGGCGCGCACCATGTGATCGCCACGGACGGGGGCGACCTGGCGGCGCGCGTTAAGGACATCACCGGGGGCAAGGGGGCCCGCGTGGTGTTCGATCCGATCGGTGGCCCTGCCATCGCGCAGTTTGCCGAAGTCATGGCCGTGGGCGGCATTCTCTTGGAGTACGGTGCCCTGAGCCCGGACGAGGGTCCGTTCCCGCAGTTCTCCGTGCTCGGCAAGAGCCTGACCCTGAAGGGATACCTCTACACCGAGATCGTCGGCGACGACGCGGCGCTTGCCCGTGCGAAGGCCTTCATCCTGGCGGGACTGGAAAGCGGCAAGCTCGATCCGCTGGTGTCGCGGACCTTCCCGTTCGACCGGATCCGGGAGGCGACCCGATTCCTCGAATCCAACGAGCAGATCGGCAAGATCGTCCTCACGCTCGATTGATGGCGCGGATGCCGGGCTCCCCGGAGTTCGGCGTCGCATCCCTCGCCAGCGTTCGGCTGTCCCACCGCTGCACCACGGTGGAGAATGGCCTGACGCTGCATCGGTACTGGACGAATGCACGCGCTGCCTGCCCGAAGAAGGCGTCCTGCACGACGGGCAAGGAGCGGCGGGTGACGCGGTGGGAGCATGAAGACGTGCTATGGCGCTTCAGGTCCTGGCCTAAAATTTGACGCGCGGTCTCAACATTCTGGGAAGCCGCAAACTCTCGGCGGACGATCCCCCACCTGAGCGCGGGCTTCGATCGTCCGCCGAATAGGCCGGGAAGCCGTCCAGGGGAGCTCGAACCAAAACCGGCCGTTTCCCGACCGTAGGAACCCGTTCGATGCGATGAACACCCCCTGCTCGCCAGACCGGGACGTCACCCAACCGCAAAAGCCCTCACCTCCGGAATTTGACACGGCCTTGGACCCAACCCGGACGTTCAACAATGCCGTCGCATCGCCCGGAGCCTGCCATCCGAACTCGTGGCGAACGATTGACCGAGGCTGGCACGCCGTAGACGGTACGGCACTCTCCGAGCTGTAAGGACCACGGAGCTGTAAGGAAAACGCGTGCGTGCCGAATGAGCATTGTTGATGCGCATATCGCATCTTGGTGTAGTTCGCCCCTTGGCGAGCGGGCGACGGAAGAGGCGTGGGATATCGTGGCCAACGCGGCAGGTTTGGTCACAGGAATTCTGGCGACACTCGACGCGGATTACGAGATCGAGGGCGACATCGCCGTTCATCGCACGACTACGGTCGAGACCGGTGCCGTGATGAAGGGCCCCCTGATCGTCGGGCCAAATTGCCTTGTTGCAGCGGCATGCTTGTTCAGGGGCGGATGCTGGATCGACAGCGACTGCATCGTGGGGCCCGGAGCTGAACTCAAGACGACCCTCATGTTCCAAGGGTCGAAGCTCGCTCATTTCAACTTCGTTGGGGACAGCATTCTCGGCAGTGATATCAATCTCGAAGCCGGCTCGATTATCGCGAATTACCGGAACGATTTGGCCGATCCTCGCCTCCGGATCAACTATAGCGGCAAGACGATAGAGTCGGACACGCTGAAGTTCGGCGCGCTCGTCGGAGATGGGTGCCGCATCGGCGCGAACGCGGTTGTCGCCCCTGGTGCCATCCTTGCTCCCAGGACGGTCGTACCCCGCCTCGGATTGATCGATCAGCGCACACGCTCATGAGCGTCCCGAAAGCCAGCCGACGACGATCCAACCTCGGCGGACTCTGGCGTACGGAACGCTCATCCCCTTGGGCCGAAGAGGATCACGGCCATGCCTGCGACGCAGATAGCCCCGCCGCTCAAGTCCCAGCGGTCGGGCTGATGCCCCTCGGCAAGCCAGAGCCACACGATCGAGGCTGCGATGTAGACGCCGCCGTAGGCGGCGTAAGTGCGCCCGGCCGCCTCGCTATCGACCAGTGTCAGCAAGTAGGCGAACAGCCCGAGCGAGACCATTCCCGGCGCGATCCACCACACCGACTTGTCGAGGCGCAGCCAAGCCCAGAAGGCGAAGCACCCGGCGATTTCAGCGAGCGCTGCGCCCGCGTAAGCGAAGAACGTGACCATACCGCCTTCTCACAGATCGTCCCGGTACGCGGTAGGTCCGCTTTTCACCCGACCCGGTCGCAGAGTGGACGGACGGGTCCCGACCCGACCCAGTCGTTCGGGTTATCTGACCCGACGCCCGGGAGCGGACGCTGAGCGAGACACCGCCTGTCCGCCATGGATCGCGGCGCTCCACAAGCGGTCGCGCTTACTTGCCGCCCGTCACGTCGAGGAAGGTACCGGTGACGAACGAGGCCTCTGGGCCGGCCAGCCAGAGGATCGCTCGCGCGACCTCCTCGGGCTCGCCACCCCCTCCCATTGGAATGCTGTCCTTCACGCGATCCACGCGCCCGGCTTCGCCGCCGCTCGCGTGCATCTTGGTGTAGATGTGGCCGGGCCCCACGCAGTTCCTCCGAATGCCATCGCGCGCGACCTCCTTTGCGAAGACGATCGCCATGGTCTCGACTGCGCCCTTTGAGGACGCGTAGTCCACGGACTCGCTGGGACTGCCGAGGCGAGCGGAGGCCGAGGAGACATTGACCACCGCGCCCCCACGCCCGCCATGGCGATGCGACATGCGCTTCACGGCTTGCTGCGCGCAGAGGATCGGGCCGATTGCATTCACCGAGAAGACGCGCCGCAGGCGCTCATGGTCCAGGTCTTCGAAGCGAGATGGTCGTGCGATCATGGCGGAATTGTCGACGAGGACATCGAGCCCACCGAACCGGCGGTCGACGCGGTCGAACATCCGCGAGACCTCGGCGGGATCGGCGCTGTCGGCTCGTACGGCGATCGCGCCTCGACGCTCCATCTCGATCGCAGCGCTCAGGTCCTCAGCCGCCGCGTCGTTCGACAGGTAGCTGAAGGCGACGTCGTAGCCGCGCCGTGCCGCAAGACGCACGGTCGCGGTCCCGATGCCACGGCGGCCGCCGGTGATCGGCATCACGGGTGCAGTTCGTGCGGCGTCAGGTGCGTCAGAGGCATCCGAGCGGTCGCCATCGGTGGCATCGGGGTTTTGAACGGAGTTCATGGTTTCCGCGCGAGGTGCGGCGACAGAACGAGCATGATCGGGACGACGGCGAAGGCCGTGGCCGCGGCCGCGACGGCGGCCCAGCGCGGTCCGACCGCATCGCCCAGCGGGCCGTAGAGCAGGGGCGTCGCGACCGCGCTGCCGCCGAGCGTCCAAGTATAGAAGACCGCGAAGGCGCGCTCGACGCGACCGTGCGGCGCGAGTTCCGGCACGGTGCCGTAGAGCACGGAGGACGTTCCGTTCAGCATCAGGCCGAGGAGGGGCAGCACCGCGAGGGTTGGGGCGAGCGGGAGCGCGACGACCAGCAGGATCGCCACCGCCGTGCCCGCCTCGGAGAGGATCACGCAGCGCGTCACCCCGAAGCGCTCCCCGAGCCGGCCGAAGATCGCCTTGCCCAGCGCACCGCCGACGGCCGCGAGGCCGAACGCGACGCCCACCGTCGCCAGGACCGCCCCCTTCTCCTGCAGCAGGAACGGCAGGTAGAGGAGAAAAGCCGGGCGGGCGGCATTGTCGAGCATGCCGACGGCGACGAGGAGCCCGAAGCCGGTCCGGTCCGTCGAGCCGGCGCCGGGCATGGCCGCGTGCGGGCGCGCCGGCGCTTCCTCGCGCGGGACGGGCTCGCGGGGCAGCAGGGTGGCGACCCCGAATGCGACGACGACCCCGAGGCCGGCGGCGAGCCAGAGCACGAGGCGCCAGTCGAGGTGGGTGAGGAGAAGCCCGGCGAGTGCGGGCAGCGCCGCCTTTCCGAGATCGCCGGCGAAGTTGTAGGTGCCGAGCGGCCCCCTCGCCCCCGTCCCATAGGTCCGGGCGATCACCGCCGAGGCGAGGGGATGCTGGGTGCTGCTGCCCGCGCCGGAGAGCGCCAGGGCGACGCAGAGGCCGGTGACACCGCCCGAGGCGCCGGCCAGCGCGTAGCCGCCCGCACCCAGCAACGTGCCGAGAACCAGAACCGCGCGCGCCCCGAGCGTCCGAGCCAGAGCCGTGGCGGGCATCTGCAGGCCGGCCAGCGCGCCGACATAGAGCGAGCGCACCAGCGCAAGGGCGACGTAGCCGAGGCCGAACTCCACCTGCCAGACCGGCAGCAGCACGTAGATCAGGTCCGTGTAGCCGTCGTGCAGGGCGTGGTTGACGCCGATCGTCGCGAGGGTGCGCGTCCGCCGGGGCGCGCGGGTGTCGCCCGCCCCATCCGTCGCGCCCGTGGCCCGCCCGTCCGGTTCCGCCGTGGTCGTCGTCATCGCTCATCCTTCCACAGCCACCCGCCGCCGACGCCGTAACGGCTACACCCGTGAGGATCCGGCGATGAGGACCGTTCGACTCACGCGACCCGTGCGCTAAGCTCACGGATGCGAGCCCGGAGGTCCGATGCGCCGTCTTCCACCCCTCCATGCGCTGCGCGTCTTCGAGGTCGCCGCCCGGGCCGGCAGCCACGCCGCCGCGGCGGCCGAACTCGGGCTGACCCACGGGGCCGTCAGCCGTCAGGTCGCCGTGCTCGAGGCGTGGTTCGGCCAGCGTCTGTTCGTGCGGGTCGGGCGCAGAAGCGTCCCGACGCCCGCGGCCCGGGCCTTCGCGGAAGCGGTCAGCCTCACCTTCGACAGGCTCGACGCGGCGGCCGAGATCTGCGGCCGGCCCCTCGCGCCGCGGACCCTGCGGGTGAACACGCCCACGACCTTCGCCATGCGTTGGCTGATCCCGCGCCTGGACGGCTTCCACGCGGCGCGGCCGGAGGCGGAGGTGGTCGTCACGACGACCACGACCCTGCACAACGCCCTGCGCGGCGGCTTCGACCTCGCGGTCCGGCGCGAGCCGCGCCTCGGAACGGGAGCGCACCATCCCTGGGGCGCCTACCGCGCGGTCCCCTTCCTGCGGGAGGCCAACACCCTGGTGGCGAGCCCCACCCTGCTCGCGGCCCGCCCCCTGCGCACACCGCACGACCTCGAAGGCGCCACGCTGCTGACGAGCGAGACGCGTCCGGGTGACTGGAGCGACTGGCTCGCCGCCGCCGGCCTCTCCCCCGATACGGGCAGCCGCCGGACGTTCGACCATTATTTCGTCGCCCTGCAGGCGACGGCGGACGGGCTCGGCTACGGCCTCGGTCCCCTGCCCGTCCTGTCCGGCGACCTGGCGACCGGACGGCTCGTCGCCCCGTTCCCGGAGATCCTCGTCCCGCGCCCCGGCTACGTGGCCCTCGTTCCGAACGACGCGGACAAGACGTCGACCCTCACGGCATTCGTCGACTGGCTCGTCGCCACGGGCGCGCAATGAGATCGGACAACCATCGGGCCGAGCCGGAGACGGCTTCTCTCCTTGCAAAAAGGGCATCTGCGTTCGGCACACTAACCGATCGGTGCGTGAAGTAGCCCCCTCGCGTTCCCTGAGCGAACGCCCGTTCCTGCGACACAGCCTCTCGAGAGCGGACCGACAAGAATCCGCCCGAATTGGTCGTGGAGCGGACGGACAGGCCCGTCCCGAAGCTGGCGTCGGCGTCCCTGAAAGACGGCACAGACCGATCGCCGCGTGGAGCGGTGCTGGCCCGCGCCGGATCGGCGGGCGCAGCCCGGGCGGAAGGGGATGCGGCGCGCCGACCGCGCGCGGCCCCGACACCGCCACCTTGGAATGCCTCGCATAAAGACATCTTTATGTCTTGATTGCCTCGCATCCCGTCCCCTGCTATAGCCCCCGCCAACACGCAGCAGAGAGACGGAACCCCCATGGCCCAGGATTACATCGTCAAGGACATCGCGCTGGCCGAGTACGGTCGCAAGGAGATCTCCATCGCCGAGACCGAAATGCCCGGCCTCATGGCGACGCGCGAGGAGTACGGCGCGAGCCAGCCCCTGAAGGGCGCCAAGATCGCCGGCTCGCTCCATATGACGATCCAGACGGCCGTGCTCATCGAGACCCTGGCGGCGCTCGGCGCCGACATCCGCTGGGTCTCGTGCAACATCTACTCGACCCAGGACCACGCCGCCGCCGCCATCGCGGCCGCCGGCATCCCGGTCTTCGCCATCAAGGGCGAGACCCTGGAGGAGTACTGGGACTACACGTCGAAGCTGTTCGACTGGCACGGCGGCGGCATGCCGAACATGATCCTCGACGACGGCGGCGACGCCACCATGTTCGTGCACCTCGGCCTGCGCGCCGAGAACGGCGACACCGCCTTCCTCGACAAGCCCGAATCGGAAGAGGAAGAGATCTTCTTCGCCCTGCTGAAGAAGAAGCTCGCCGAGAAGCCCAAGGGCTGGTTCGCCGGCCTCGCCGATTCGATCAAGGGCGTCTCGGAAGAGACCACCACGGGCGTGCACCGCCTCTACAACCTCGCCAAGGAGGGCAAGCTGCTCTTCCCGGCCATCAACGTGAACGACGCCGTCACCAAGTCGAAGTTCGACAACCTCTACGGCTGCCGCGAGTCGCTGGTGGACGGCATCCGCCGCGGCACCGACGTGATGATGGCCGGCAAGGTCGCCATGGTCGCGGGCTTCGGCGACGTCGGCAAGGGCTCGGCCTCGTCGCTCCGTCACGCCGGCTGTCGCGTGCTGGTGTCGGAGGTCGATCCGATCTGCGCCCTCCAGGCCGCCATGGAAGGCTACGAGGTCGTCACCATGGAAGACGCCGCGCCCCGCGCCGACATCTTCGTGACGGCGACGGGCAACAAGGACATCATCACCCTCGACCACATGCGGGCGATGAAGGACCGGGCCATCGTCTGCAACATCGGCCACTTCGACAACGAGATCCAGGTCGCGGGTCTCAAGAACCTCAAGTGGTCCAACATCAAGCCGCAGGTGGACGAGATCACCTTCGCGGACGGCCACCGCATCATCCTCCTGTCGGAGGGCCGCCTGGTGAACCTCGGCAACGCCACCGGCCACCCGTCCTTCGTGATGTCGGCCTCGTTCACCAACCAGACGCTCGCCCAGATCGAACTCTGGACCAACCCGGGCAAGTACGACAAGCAGGTCTACACCCTGCCGAAAGCCCTCGACGAGAAGGTGGCGCTCCTCCACCTCGAGAAGATCGGCGTGAAGCTCTCGAAGCTCAGCCCTGAGCAGGCCGCCTATATCGGCGTCGCCGAGACCGGCCCGTTCAAGCCCGACCACTACCGCTACTGAGTCGGACGGCGCCCCCGTGCGGGGGCGCCCCCATCCCTCGCGGTTTCGTGAAAAAGCCCGGCTTTCCGCCGGGCTTTTTTCATGCCCGCCCCTCCGCGCCCGGCCGCCCGAGCTTGACCGTACTGTGACTTTTCTGCGGCCTCGGCGGCCCGCGTGCCCGAAACCGGATAAGTCCGGCTTAACCCTCTTCCGGGAGGATTCCGCCTCGCGCTAGTGTGGGGTCGATTCCTCAGGTGGGGTGATCCGCCGACGCCCTCCGGGGCCGGCGGGGAAGCGGTCGCGATGCGCGGCGCGTCAGGGATTCTTGGGGGCGGACCGGATCATGAGGGTCGATCGAACGGCGCGCGCCGTGGTGTGCGCCGGTGCTGTCGTCGTCGCAACCGCCGGTGGAACGGCGCAGGCCGCCGGTCCCGGAACGGACCCGTCCGCCTGGACGAGCGGCCTCGGACCGCATACCCACAATGCCGCCGGCCTCGCGATCCTCATCGGGCTGACGGTGTTCTCCACCATCCTCGCCCTGCTCCACATGCGCGAGCGCGCCCGCTGGAGCGCCCGGGAGGCCGAGCTCACCCACGAACTCACCCACCTGCGCGGCGCCAACGATCGCGCCGAAATGCTGCTGAATTCCGAGCGCCAGGTCATCGTCACCTGGACCGGGCGCGGCCCCGGACTCGTCGAGGGCGACACCGGCCTCGCCCTCGACGGACGGCG
This sequence comes from Methylobacterium sp. Leaf112, assembly GCF_001423295.1. Classification (GTDB taxonomy): domain Bacteria; phylum Pseudomonadota; class Alphaproteobacteria; order Rhizobiales; family Beijerinckiaceae; genus Methylobacterium. Next base: position 133,110 of record NZ_LMNG01000034.1, read on the forward strand.
CGTCGCGGCCGACGATCCGGCGTACCTGCTCCAGTTCGGCACCTGGCTCCAGCCCTCCGACGCGCGCGACCTCGCCGCCGCCATCGAGGGCCTGCGCGCCCGCGGCACCGGCTTTCGCCTCAGCCTGCGCACCCAGGACGGCCGCTTCGTCGAGGCGCAGGGTCAGGCGCTCGCCGGCCGCGCCCTCCTGCGGTTGCGCGAGACCACGGAAGAACGCCGTGAACTCATAGACTTGCGCCTCACCCTCGAGGAGGCGCGGCGCGGCCTCTCGGCGCTGGGCGGCCTCCTCGACGCGATTCCCCAGCCCCTGTGGCGGCGCAACCGCGACGGGGCGCTGGCCTGGGTCAACACCGCCTACGTGGCGGCCGTGGAAGCGGACAGCCGCGAGGCGGCGCTCGGCCTCGAACTCCTCGACCGGCAGGCCCGCGACCTCATCGCCCGCGACGACGGAGCCCGGACCCCCACCGGCGCCCGCCCCGCCCTGCGCCTCTCCGCCGTGGTCGCCGGCGGCCTGCGCATCCTCGACGTGACCGAGAGCGCGGTGGAGGCCGGGCGCGTCGGCATCGCCGTCGACGTGTCCGAACTGGAGAGCGTGCGCGCCGACCTCCAGCGCCAGATGGACGCCAACGTCCGCACCCTCGACCAGCTGCCCACGGCGGTGGCGATGTTCGACGCCCGCCAGCGCCTGATCTTCCACAACGCCGCCTACCGCCAGCTCTGGGACCTCGACCAGGCCTTCCTCGAGGCCCGGCCCCTCGACGGCGAGATCCTCGACCGCCTGCGCGCGTCGCGAAAACTGCCCGAGCAGGCCGATTTCAAGTCGTGGAAGGCCGACGTGCTCGCCGCCTACCGCGCCGTGGAGGCCAGCGAGGCGTGGTGGTACCTGCCCGACGGCCGGTCCCTGCGCGTCGTCGCCGATCCCAATCCGCAGGGCGGCCTGACCTACCTGTTCGACGACGTCTCGGAGAACATGAAGCTCGAATCGCGCTACAACGCGCTCATGCGGGTCCAGGCCGAGACCCTCGACACCCTGAAGGAGCCCGTGGCGGTGTTCGGCGCCGACGGCCGCCTCACCTTCGCCAACCGCGCCTTCGCCACCCTGTGGCGCCTCGACGCCGCGACCCTGTCCGAGCGCCCCCGCGTCGATGCGGTGATCGAGGCCTGCCGCGCCCTCTCGCCCGACGAGGAGCCCTGGCTCGACATCCGCGGCGCCATCACGGGCCTGGAGAGCCGCTCCGGCCTGACCTGTCGCCTGGAAGTGGTGGACGGCACCGTCCTCGATTGCGCCGCCCAGCCCCTGCCCGAGGGCGCCACCCTGCTCACCCTCATCGACGTCACCGCGAGCGTGAACGTCGAGCGGGCGTTGACCGACAAGAACGACGCCCTGGAGCGCACCTCGCAACTGCGCGACACCTTCGTGAACCACGTCTCCTACGAGCTGCGCTCCCCGCTCACCAACATCATCGGCTTCACCCAGCTTCTCGGCGACGAGACGGTGGGCGCACTCAACGAGCGCCAGCGCGAGTATTCCGGCCACATCATGCGCTCCTCGGGCGCGCTTCTGGTGATGATCAACGACATCCTCGATCTCGCCTCCATCGATGCCGGCTCCCTGGAGCTGTCGCGCGAGGTGGTCGATGTCCGCGCCACCGTCGAGGCGGCCGTGCGCGGTCTCGAGGATCGCCTCGCCGAGGCCGCCATCGTCCTCGACCTCGACGTACCCGAGGACATCGGCAGCTTCGTCGCCGACGGCAAGCGCGTGCGCCAGATCCTGTTCAACCTGCTGTCCAACGCGGTCGGTTTCTCCGCGCCGGGCCAGCCCGTCCGCGTCGAGGTCCGCCGCAGCGCCACCGAGCTGACCCTGGCCGTCGTCGATCACGGTCCGGGGATCCCCGAGGAGGTCGCCGCCCGGGTGTTCGACCGGTTCGAGAGCAACACCCTGGGGACGCGTCACCGCGGCGTCGGCCTCGGACTGTCCATCGTGCGCTCGTTCGTGGAGCTGCATGGCGGACGCGTCGCCCTCGAATCCGCCCCGGGCGTCGGCACCCGCGTCACCTGTACCTTCCCGATCGCCACCGGCACGACCCGCCGGGCGGCCGCCGAGTAGCGGGCACATCCGATTCGTAAGCCTTCCACGGGACCCTTCGGCCGTCCCGGGGTTTTGGTTAAGGATGCGCGTCTATGATGTTGGACGTCGTGCGGCCCCGCGACGGATCGCGGCCACGGTAGGAGTTGGGTGTTGAACGAGGACGGTGCGGACACGCTTCAGCGTGAGGCGAGATCGGCCTGGGAGATCATGCTTCCCGACGAGGGCGCCACCGAGGATCTCGGCCGCTTCCTGGCCGAACTGCTGGAGCCCGGCGACCTCGTCGCCCTGTCCGGGGGGCTCGGGGGCGGCAAGACCACCCTGGCGCGTGCCCTCATTCGCGAGCTCGCCGGTACGCCCGACCTCGACGTGCCGAGCCCGACCTTCACCCTGATCCAGCCCTACGAGGCTGCGGGCGGACGCCAGATCGTCCATGCCGACCTCTACCGCCTGCGCAGCCCCGACGAACTCGTCGAACTCGGCTTCGACGAGATGACCGAGACGGCCATCACCCTGGTGGAATGGCCCGAGCGTCTGGGCCACCGTGAGGGACCGATCCTCACCGTGGATCTCTCCCTGCGGGCCGAGTTCGGCGACGGCGCGCGCTTTGCCCGGATCGACGGCTCAGGCGGCATGGCCGCCCGGCTGAAGCGGGCGCGGGCCCTGCGCATCCTGCTCGTGCGCAGCGGCTGGGACGAGGCCGTGCGCACCCCGATGCAGGGAGATGCCTCGTCGCGCGCCTACGAGCGGCTGATGAAGCCCGACGGGAGCCGCGCGGTGCTGATGGTGTCGCCGCCTCGCAGCGACGGCCCCCCCGTGCGCAACGGCAAGCCCTACAGCGCCATCGTCAAGCTCGCCGAGAGCGTCCACGCATTCGTGGGCGTCGATCGCGGATTGCGGGCCCTCGGTTTTTCGGCCCCGCGCATCTACGGCGAGGATCTCGCCGAGGGCCTCCTCATCATCGAGGATCTCGGCTCCGAGCCGGTCACGGATGCGAGCGGCCCACGCCCCGAGCGCTACGCCGAAGCCGTCCGGCTCCTTGCCAAGCTCCATGCCACGGAACTGCCCGGCGTGCTGCCGGTGGCGGACGGGATCGACCACGTCCTGCCGCCCTACGACCTCGAAGCCCTGGTGTTCGAGACCGAATTGCTGCCCGACTGGTACTGCCCGGCGATCCGGGGCGCGGACCTGCCCGGCCCGGCCCGCTCGGAATTCGTCGCGCTCTGGGCGGAGGTCCTGGGCAGCGTCATCCCTGAGCGGCCGACCTGGACCCTGCGTGATTATCACTCCCCGAATCTGATCTGGCTGCCCCAGCGTGAAGGTCTGGAGCGCATCGGCCTCATCGATTTCCAGGATGCCGTGCTCGGTCACCCGGCCTACGATCTCGCCTCCCTGCTCCAGGACGCTCGGGTCGACGCCACCGCCGAGTTCGAACTGCGCCTGCTCGGCCTCTACGTCCGCGAGCGCCGCAATCGCGAGCCGGACTTCGATATGCAGGGCTTCGCCCGCGCCTACGCGGTGCTGGCGGCGCAGCGCGCCACCAAGATCCTCGGCATCTTCGCCCGCCTCGACCGCCGCGACGGCAAGCCGGGCTATCTCGCCCACCTGCCGCGGATCGAAGGCTACCTCACCCGCAACCTCGCCCACCCGGCCCTGACCCGCTTGCGCCTCTGGCACATCGAGCACCTGCCCGATCTCGTACCGAAGGCCGCACCGGAGCCGGCGCCCGAGGAGGCCTGAGCCGATGGATCCGCGCCTCACCCTCGTCACCCTCGGCGTCGCGGATCTCGCCCGCGCGGTGAACTTCTACGAAGCGTTGGGCTGGACGCGCTCGGCCTACGCGTCGGAGGGCGTCGCCTTCTTCCAACTCGGCGGCCTCGTCCTGTCCCTCTACCCCCGCGCGGCCCTGGCCGAGGATGCCGGCGTACCGCCGGACGGCAGCGGCTTTCGTGGCTTTGCGCTCGCCCACAACACCGCGAGTCGGGACGACGCCGACGCGGTGCTGGCGCATGCCGTGCGTGCCGGCGCCAGGTTGGTGAAGCCGGCTCAGGACACGTTCTGGGGCGGCTATTCGGGCTATTTCGCCGATCCCGACGGGGCGCTCTGGGAGGTGGCCTGGAACCCCGGCCTGCTTCCCCTGGCCGACGGCACGGTCCGACTGCCACCTTGACCCGGGGGACCGGATCGTCCTCATCGATTCCTCCCGCGCCCAGACGCGCCATGCGAGACCCCGCTGGAATGTCCGAAACGCCTCCCATCACCCGCGCCTTCGTCCTGGCCGCAGGCCTCGGCAAGCGCATGCGCCCGATCACCGCGACGGTGCCCAAACCCCTCGTCGAAGTGGCCGGGCGCGCCCTCCTCGACCATGCCCTCGACCGCGCGGCGGAAGGCGGGATCACCCAGGCCGTGGTCAACGTCCACTACCTCGCCGACCTCATCGAGGGGCATGTCGGCAAGCGCCGGACCGCGCCCGCGATCGTCGTCTCCGACGAGCGCGACCGGTTGCTGGAAACAGGCGGCGGCGTGAAGAAGGCCCTGCCGCTGCTCGGCGGCGATCCGTTCGTGGTCTTCAACGCGGATTCATTCTGGCTCGAAGGGCCTGACTCGAACCTCGGCCGCCTTGTCGCCGCGTGGTCGCCGCAGACCATGGACATCCTTCTCCTCGTCGCCCCCACGGCCACCAGCCTCGGCTACGAGGGGGCGGGCGATTTCGCCATGGGTTCGGGCGGTCGCCTCGAGCGGCGGGCCGAGCGCGAGGTTGCGCCCTTCATCTATGCCGGCGTCGCGATCCTGAAGCCCGGCTTGTTCGCGGACACGCCCGACGGCGCCTTCTCCCTCAACCTCCTGTTCGATCGCGCCATCGCGGCCGGCCGCCTCTACGGTCTGCGCCTCGATGGCCAATGGCTCCATGTCGGCACACCCGAGGCCATCGTCGCGGCCGAAGCCCGGGTGAAGGCCAGCGCGCCGGTGCCGTAGCGGGCTTCACGCCGCCGCATTGCAAGGGCCGGCCCCGGGTCTATGGTGACCGACGGTTTGCTGAGCGTTCCAACCGGTTGGAACGCGGAGCGAACGAGCCCGCGGCGTGAAGATCGACGGTGAATGACCTGACCCCCGTGCACGACGACGAATCGGCCGCGCCGTCCCACGTCTTCACGATTCCGCCCGGTGCGCCGTTCCTGCCGACGCTTGCCGACGCCCTGCTGTCGGGGCGGCTGGTGGGCGATCTCGGCGACGACCCCTTCGCGCTCGCCGCCGTGACTCTCTACCTGCCGACGCGCCGGGCGACGAAGGCACTCTCGGCGCTTCTGGCCCAGCGCCTGAGGCAGGCCGCCCTCCTGCCCCGGTTGATCCCGCTCGGAGAGGCCGACGAGGCCGAACTCGATCTCGCCACAACGCCGCTCCTCGAGAATGGACCGGATGTGCTCGCGCCCGCCATGCCGGCCCTGGAGCGCAGGCTGATCCTCGCCCGCCTCGTTCAGCAATGGGCGGAGGCCGTGGATCGCACCCTCCTGCCCATGGACGACGACGTGCCCTTCCTGGTGCCGTCCTCGCCCTCCGACGCCGTGGCGCTTGCGGCCGATCTCGAACGGTTGATGGATGCGCTCACCGTCGAGGGGCTGCCCTGGGAGGAGATCGCCGGCGCCGTCGAGGTCGAGTACTCGCGCTATTTCGGCCTGACCCTGAATTTCGTGAAGATCGCCGCCGAGCACTGGCCGAAGATCCTGGCCGATCGGCACATGAGCGACCCGGTGGCGCGTTCGCGCAGGCTCGTCGTCGCCGAGGCCGATCTCCTGCGCCGCGACCGCCCGTCCGACCCGGTGATCATCGCCGGGTCCACCGGCTCGGTCCCGGCGACCACCCGGCTCATCGCGGCGGTGGCCGGCCTGCCTCGCGGCGCCGTGGTGCTGCCGGGCCTCGACACCGACCTCGACGCGGCCGGGTGGGACGCCATCGAGACCGGCGCGGGGTTCTCGAAGACCATCGCCCACGGCCATCCGCAAGCGATCCTGCATCGGCTCCTCGGTCCCACCGGCCTCGACATGCCCCGCACTGCGGTCGTGGTCCTGGGCGAGCCCGGCACGGCGGCGCGCGCCCGCGCGGCGCTCCTCTCGCAGGCCCTGCGCCCGGCCGAGACCACGGAGGCGTGGGCCGACCTCGACGCGGACGCACGCCTGGCGCTGGGCGAGGCCGGCATGGCGGGCCTCGTCGTGATCGAGACCAACGACGAGCGCGAGGAGGCCCTGAGCATCGCCATCGCCCTGCGGGAAACCCTCGAGACGCTCGGCGCCACCGCCGCCCTCGTCACGCCAGATCGGAACCTCGCCGTCCGGGTCGCGGCCGAGCTCGCCCGCTGGGGTATCGTCGCCGAGGATTCCGCCGGCGAAGCCCTGTCGTGCAGCCGGGCCGGGCGCCTCGCGCGCCTCGCCGCCGAGTGCGCCGCCGACCTATGCCCGCGCCGGATCATCACCCTCCTGGCCCATCCCTTCGTCCGGCTCGGCCTGCCCCGGGGCGACGTGGTGCGGGCCGCTGCCGCCTTGGAAATCGGTGCCCTGCGCGGCCCCGCCCCCGCGCCGGGCTTCGCCGGCCTGCACCGCGCGGTCGCCGATCAGCGGAGCGCCACCGGACGCCGCCCCCGGGCCAAGCGCCGCCTCGTCGATCAGGACTGGGACCTGGCGTCGGACATCCTCACCCGCCTGGAGGCCGCCTTCGCGGGCTTCCTACCGACCGACCACGACGGCGTCGGCAACCTCGTCGCCTACGCCGCCTGTCACCGTGCCACCGTCGAGGCACTGTTGGCCCAGCCGCCCGACGGGGCGCCCGAGCCCCTCGATGATGCGTCCCTCGACGTCCTGGACACCTTGTTCGACGATCTTGGAATGGCGGAGCCCGGCGACATGCCGGGCCACTTCACCGATTATCCGGCGTTCTTCACCGCACTGGCCGGCGAGCGGCCGGTGGCCTGCGGCGACGGACGTCCACACCCGCGCCTGCGCATCCTCGGCCTCCTGGAGGCCCGCCTCATGAGCGTCGACCGCATCGTGCTCGGTGGCCTCGACGAGGGTGTGTGGCCGATGAAGACGGTCACCGATGCCTTCCTCAACCGGCCCATGCGCGAGCGTGTCGGCCTCAATCCGCCCGAGCGCCGCATCGGCCAGAGCGCCCACGACTTCGTCCAGGCTTTGGGCCATCGCGACGCCGTCATCACCCGGGCGGCCAAACGCGAAGGCGCGCCGACGGTGCCGTCGCGCTTCCTCCAGCGCCTGGCAGCCTTCGTCGGGGACGCGGGCTGGGAACGGGCGGTTGCGGGCGGCAGGCGGTTCACGGCCTACGCCGCCCACCTCGACCGCGGCGGCGGTCCCGTACCGCGCCTCGGACAGCCCAAGCCACGGCCGGACCCGGCCCTCTTCCCCCGGACCCTCAGCGTCACCGAGATCGAGACCCTGGTACGCGACCCCTACGTCATCTTCGCGCGCCACGTCCTCGGCCTCGACCCCCTGGAACCCGTGGCGGCGCAGCCCGGTGCGAGCGAGCGCGGTACCCTGGTCCACGAGATCTTGGGAAAGTTCGCGCAGGCCTATCCGGAGGCCTTGCCCGAGCCCGACATCGCCCGCGATCGGCTCGGAGCGATCGCCAGGGATGAGTTCGCGACGATCTCCAAGACCTATCCGGCGCTCTATGCCGAATGGTGGCCACGCTACGAGCGGCTCTCGACGCGGTTCCTCGAATGGGAGACCGCGCGCCGGGGCGGCCTCACCCGGGTGCACGGCGAGGTCTCGGGCAAGTGGCTGATTCCGCTGGGCAACGAGACCTTCACCCTGCGCGCCCGCGCCGACCGGATCGAACTTGGCCGCGACGGCACCGCCTGCATCGTCGACTACAAGACCGGCCAGCCGCCGAGCAACAAGGAGGTCTTCGCCGGATTCTCGCCCCAGCTCACCCTGGAGGCGGCCATGCTCATGCACGGCGCCTTCGACGGGCTGCCCCGGACGCCCGTCACGCCGGACCTCCTCTACGTGTACGCGTCCGGCGGGCGCAAACCGTTCGAGCCGCTCCCCGTGAAGCCCCCGAAGGGCGAGGACCGCGAGGTCGCCGCCATCGTGGCCGAGCACGAGGGCCGCCTGCGCGGTCTCCTCGCCCGCTTCCTCACCGGCGAGGCGGCCTACACCTCGCGCCCCTACCCGAAATTCGCCAAGTCCTACGGCGATTACGACCATCTCGCTCGGGTGCTCGAATGGTCGCTCGGTGGGGAAGAGGAAGCCTGATGACGGCGCATTCGCAAAGCTCTTTCGTCGTCGACGATCTCACCCAGGCGTCGCAGCGCCGTGCCGCCGATCCGCGGGCGTCGGCCTGGGTCTCGGCCAATGCGGGGGCGGGCAAGACCAAGGTGCTCACCGACCGGGTGGTGCGCCTGCTGCTCGACGGCGCTCCTCCGGCGCGCATCCTGTGCCTCACCTTCACCAAGGCGGCGGCCGCCAACATGTCGATCCGGGTGTTCCGGGTGCTCGGCCGCTGGGTCACCCTCGATGCGGCCACCCTGACCCGTGAGCTGACGGCGCTCACCGGCGCGCCACCCTCGCGCGAGACGCTGCAGGCGGCACGGCGCCTGTTCGCCCGCGCCGTGGAGACGCCGGGCGGCCTCAAGATCGAAACCCTGCACGCCCTGTGCGAGCGCCTGCTGCACATGTTCCCGTTCGAGGCCAACGTACCGGCCCGCTTCGAGGTCTTGGACGACGATCACGCGGATGCGGCCTTCGCGGCGGCGGTGGATGCGGTCTACGCCGCGGCGATCTCGGCGCGCGCGGACCACGCCCTTTCGGCCGCATGGGCCATCGTCAGCGCCGAGGCGACGGGCGACACCCTCCGCCGCACCCTCCGTACCGCCATGCGTGCACGCGGCGTGCTCGCCGAACGCGGTGGGCTCGAACGGTCGTTCGCGGCGCTCGCCGGTGCCCTCGACCTGAAGGCGGGCGAGACCGTGGTGGATGTCGAAGCCCGCATTCTCGCGGGTGGCCTCGGCGATCTGACGGACTTCGCCGCCCGCCTGCGCACTGGCAAGTCCACGGACGAGGGACTGGCCGACAAGCTCCGCGAAGCCGAGGCGGCGGAGGGATCCGAGCGGCTCGGTGCGTACCGCGCCGTATTCTTCACCAAGGACGGCAGTCCGAAGGCCGACCGGAGCCTGGGCACCAAGGCGGTGCCGGAGGAGGTTCGACAGGCTCTCATCGAGGAGCGCGACCGGATCGCCCCCCTCGACGATGCCCTGCGCAGCGCGCGCGCGCTGGAGCGCACGCGCGCGCTGTTCACCCTGGCGGTCGAGATCCACCGCCGGGTCGAGGCCGAGAAGGCGCGCCTCGGGGCCCTCGATTTCGACGACCTGATCCACAAGACCCTCGACCTCCTGGCCCGGGTCGATTCCGCCTGGGTGCTGTACAAGCTCGATCGCGGTGTCGATCACGTCCTCGTCGACGAGGCCCAGGACACCAATCCGCTTCAGTGGGAGATCCTGCGCCGGATCACCGCCGAGTTCGCCGCCGGCGAAGGCGCCCGCGACGTGGTGCGGACGCGTTTCGCCGTGGGCGATCCCAAACAGTCGATCTACAGCTTCCAGGGCGCCGAGCCCCGTGAGTTCGAGACCACCCGCAAGGAATGGATCAAGGCGGCGGCGGCGGCCGACCTACCCTTCGAGGACGTGCATCTCACCCTGTCGTTCCGCTCGACGCGCGGCGTCCTCGGAGCCGTCGACGCCACCTTCAAGATCCCCGAGCATTATGACGGGCTGTCCTTCGAGGACGCGGCCGTGGGCACCGTCCACTCGACGGCACGGGCCACCGCGCCCGGCGCCCTGGAACTCTGGCCGGTCGCCGAACCACAGCCCGAGGTCGAGCCCGATGCCTGGGCCGCGCCCGTCGATGCGCCCGAAGCCAGCGCTCCGGCGGTGGTCACCGCGCGTCGCGTTGCGCGGGCGGCCGCGACATGGACCACCGCGGGCGACGAGACCGGGCGGGTTTGGCGTCCCGGCGACATCCTCATCCTCGTGCGCAAGCGCTCCGTCGCCTTCGAGGAGGTGATCCGCGCCATGAAGGCGCTGGGCGTGCCCGTGGCCGGCCAGGATCGCCTCGACATCGCCGCCCACATCGCCGTCAACGACCTCGTTGCGGTGGGCCGCGCCGGACTGCTGCCCGCCGACGACCTGACGCTGGCGGGCGCCCTCAAGACACCTCTGGTCGGCTTCGACGACGAGGATCTCGTGCGGATCGCCGCGCGGCGCGCCGAATCCGAGACCCTGGAGGACGCGCTGGCCCGCCATGCCGCCGCCGGCGACCCCGCGGCGATTCGGGGGCAGGACGCCTTGCGCCTGTGGATTCGCCTGGCCGGCTGCGAAGGCCCGTTCGGCTTCTACGCCGCCATCCTCGGTGCCCATGGGGGGCGCCGCGCCCTGGTCTCGCGGCTGGGCGGCGAGGCGGGCGACGCCATCGATGTGTTCCTTACGACCGCCGCCCAGGCGGAGCAGGCCGGCGAGGCGGCGTCGCTCGGCGGGTTCCTCGCCCGCTACGCCACGGTGCCGGGGCGGGGAGAGGCCGGACACACCGTGAAGCGCGACCTCGAATCGGGACGCGACGAGGTCCGGGTGATGACCGTTCACGGCGCCAAGGGCCTGGAAGCACCCTTGGTGGTGATCATCGACGGCAGCGAGCCGCTGGGCCGCAACGATCCCCCGCTTCTCACCCTCGCGGGGGGCCTGCCGCCGGTGTGGTCGAGCGCCAAGACCTACGACAGCGAACCCATCGGCGCGGCCCGGGCCGGCCTCCAGGCCCGGGCCCGCGAAGAGCATCATCGCCTTCTCTACGTCGCCATGACCCGGGCGGCGGACCGCCTCGTCGTCGCGCCCTATCGCGGCCATGATTCCGGGACCGAGACCCCCTGGTGCGAGATGATCCGGCGGGGCGTCGAGGCGGATATCGGACCAGGCACCACACTGGAACGGCCTTACGGCCCCGTCACCGTCTGGCACGAAGGCAGCACCGCTGTATCCCCGGCGGCGGTCGCGATCGTAGGGCCCCAGGCCGAGTCCGTACCCTCCTGGCTCGAAACCCCCGTCCCCGACGAGGCCGAGGCTCCTCCCCCCGTGAGCCCGTCCGGAGCCCTTGCGGCAGCCGATCCGAGGCGTGAGCCCGGACGGCGTCTCGGCGATGCGCAAGCGCGGCGCCGGGGCGTACTCATCCACTCGCTGATCGAGCATCTGCCGCGTCTCGATCCACGCAAACGCCGGGCCGCCGCGACCCGGTTCGTACATGCGCGTGCGCCGACCCTCGACGATGCGACGCGCAAAGCGATCGTCACCGCCACGATGCGGCTCTTCGATCATCCCGATCTGGAACCGCTCTTCGCCCACGGTGCGCGGGCGGAGGTGACCCTGTCCGGGCGCGTCGTGGTGCACGGGGTCGAGCGCCCGGTCTTCGGCCGGGTCGACCGCCTCGCCATTGGTCCCGATGCGGTGGTGGTGGCCGATTTCAAGACCGGTCGTGCCCCGGCCGAGGATGCACCCTTGCCGGAGGCCGAAACCCGCCAGATCGCCCTCTATGCCGCGCTTCTCGCCCAGATCTTTCCGGGGCGGCGCATTGTGCCGATGCTGGTCTGGACTTCGGGACCGACCCTGCGTCACCTGTCCGCGGATGAACAGGCCATGGCCCTCGGCAAGATTGCGGCTTGAAGCCGAGGCCGCTTGGACGCGACCGTCGATCGTCACGAGATCGTGGAGGTGGGGCCGACCGACTCAGGTCCGGGCCGCCAGGGCCTCGCGCACGGTGATGGCGACCGCATCGGTGCGTTCGGCAGCGACCACGTAGAGATCATCCGTATCGAGACCGGTCGTTTCCACATCGACATGCGGGGCATCGCTGGCGAAGACGATGCGCAGGTCGGGGCGCAGGGCGCGCGCCTCCAGGGCGAGCTGCACGCAGCCGAGTTCACCCGTGAGGCTGAGATCCGTGACGAGGACATCCACCGGCAGGCCGAGTGCCAGAACGGTCATGGCGTCCACACCGCAATCCACCGTCGTGGTTGCGTAGCCGGCACGGCGGATCTGAGCAGCAACGTCATCGCGCCAATGCTTCTGGCGCCCCGCTATCAGGACTTGGACGCCGTAGGCGCCACCGGACGAGGCGGCCTGTTCCATGGTCGAGACTCCCCATGCGCGCCTGGCCATACCGTGATCGACACCTCGAATGGGTTGCATTGCAACATGCTAAGCCACGCCGGGCCGGCGACACAAGCCCAACTCGCGCTTTCCAGCTGGTCACCGATGAGGCAATCCGCCAGCCGGTCGACTCGTTCCCCCAGGTACGCCGTTGACGGCGAGAGCCCCGTCGGGGCAACACCGCCCGGCCGCTCGATTCGACGCCCGGGATCACCCGCGCTCGAAGCGGCCGACAGCCGGAGACCGACCCCGATGGCATCCGCCAAGACCGTTCCCGTCTCGCCGCTGGCGCCCAAGCATCAGCCGGATCTCCCGGCCATCGCGGGCGTCGGTCTCGCCACGGCGCAGGCCGGCATCCGCTATTCCGGACGCACGGACGTGCTCTACGTCGCTCTTTCCGAGGGGACTGAGGCCGCCGGCGTGTTCACCCGCTCGCGCTGCCCCTCCGCTCCCGTGGATTGGTGCCGGCACGCCCTGGACAGCCGGGGCGCACGCGCCCTCGTGGTGAATTCGGGCAACGCCAACGCCTTCACGGGCGCACGGGGCCGCGAGGCCGTGGAGCTGACCGCCGCCATCGCGGCGCGGGCGGCGGCGTGTGCGCCGGAGGCGGTGTTCATCGCCTCGACGGGCGTCATCGGCGAGCCCCTCGACGCCACGAAGTTCGAGGGCGTGCTCGCCGATTGCGCCACCCGCACGGAGGGCGGTGCCGCCGCCTGGAGCGCGGCGGCCCAGGCGATCATGACCACCGATACGTTCCCGAAGCTCGCCACGCGCCAGGCCAGCATCGACGGCACGACGGTGACCCTCAACGGCATCGCCAAGGGCGCCGGCATGATCGCCCCCGACATGGCGACGATGCTGAGCTTCGCCTTCACCGACGCCGCCCTGCCGCAAGTGGTGCTGCAGGCGCTGCTTACCGCTGGAACCGTGAAAAGCTTCAACTGCGTGACGGTGGACGGCGACACCTCCACCTCCGACACCCTGATGCTGTTCGCGACGGGTGCTGCGGGCAACGCTGCGATCACCGACGCGGCCGACCCGCGCCTCGCCGACTTCCGGGACAAGCTCGACGATCTCCTGGTGGAACTGGCCCAGCTCGTGGCCAAGGACGGCGAGGGCGCGCGCAAGTTCGTCACCGTGCGGGTGGAAGGCGCCACCAGCGACGCCTCGGCCCATCGCATCGCCCTATCCATCGCCAACTCGCCCCTGGTGAAGACGGCGGTGGCCGGCGAGGACGCCAATTGGGGCCGGGTCGTCATGGCGGTGGGCAAGGCCGGCGAGCCCGCCGACCGCGATCGCCTCGCCATCTGGTTCGGCGATGTCCGGGTCGCCCGCGAGGGCGCCCGCGATCCGGATTACAGCGAGGATGCGGCGAGCGCCGTGATGCGCGAATCCGACATCGAGATCCGGGTCGAACTCGGCCTCGGCGACGGTACGGCCCGTGTGTGGACCTGCGATCTGACGCAGGGCTACATCGCCATCAACGGAGATTACCGCTCGTGAGCGCCCGCGTCGGCACCTTGGCGCTCGCCGCCCTCGCCGTTGCCTGGATCGCCCCTGCGGGCGCCGAGGAGGCGCCCACCCTGAAGGACGGTCGCATCCATGTCGTCGGGCGGGCCAGGACCGAGACCGCGCCGGACTTCGCCTCCGTGGAGATCGGCGTCGAGGCCAAGGGCGCGACGCCAGCCGTCGCCCTCGATGCAGCGAGTTCCGCCGCCAAGGGGCTCATCGCGCTCGCCGAAACCTTCAAGGTGCCGGAGGCCGATATCGGCACCACGGCGGTGACCCTCCAGCCCGTGACCCGGAGCGTGCGCCAGCCCGACGGCAGCGTCAGCGAGCGGGCCGACGGCTACCGCGCCGCCAACACCATCCGCCTGCGGCTCGCCGACATGGGCCGCCTCGGCGATCTCATGCGCCGCGCCCTCGAGATCGGGGCCAACCGGATCGAGGGCGTCAGCTTTGGCCTGCGCGATCCCGACGCCGCCGAGGCGGCCGTGCGGGTCGCCGCGATGAAGGACGCGACCATGCAGGCGACGCGTCTGGCCGAAGCCGCCGGTGTCACCCTCGGGCGCGTCGTCGCCATCCGCTCGCCGGCCGAGGCCGGTTCGTCCCCCTATGCCCCGATGCCCGCCCCGATGGCGGTGCGCTCCAAAGGCCGGGGCGCCCCCGTGCCCCTCGTCGCCGGCACCATCGAGACGGCGGCCGACGTGTCGGCCACCTTCGCCATCGCGCCATGAGCGCCCCCGCACCCACGCCGTTGCGCATCCTCCTCGTCGTCGCCGTGGCCCTCGTCGATACGGACGGCCGGGTGCTCCTGGCCCAGCGCCCGCCGGGCAAGCAGCTCGCCGGCCTGTGGGAGTTCCCCGGCGGCAAGGTCGATCCCGGCGAACGTCCGGAGGAGACCCTGATCCGCGAACTGCACGAGGAACTCGGCATCGCCGTGAAGGAGGCCTGCCTCGCGCCGCTCACCTTCGCCAGCCACGCCTATCCCGACTTCCACCTCCTCATGCCCCTCTACGTCTGCCGGCGCTGGGACGGGATCCCGCGCTCCATGGAGGGGCAGGCCCTGAAATGGGTGCGCCCGCGCGATCTGAAGGACCAGCCGATGCCGCCCGCCGACGCGCCGCTGATCCCGTTCCTCGTCGATCTCCTGGGCCCCTGAAAGGGGCTCCGGGACCCTGAAAGGGACCCCGGGACCCTGAAGGGTCCCGGGGCCTTGATGTCACAGGCATCCCGCGACATCGTGCGGGCCTGACCGGGAGGGCGATGCGAGTATGGCGCGCAAGGCGGCGACGAAGCAGGCGGCGCCCGAGTCGGCCGTAAAGCCGGCGGCCAGACCCAAGCGCGCCGCGCGAAAGACCGCGCCCAGTCCCGAGACCCTGACCGAACTCGGCCTGGACCGGCTGATCCGCCTCGTCCTCGACGAGACCGGGCGCAACCCGGCCTTCAAGAAGCTGGTCACGGCGGCCGTGGCCGGGCTCCAGGGACCCGAAGCGGTGGCGGCCCTCATCGACCGGCGCCTCACCGCCCTGGAGCGGGCCGCCGGCTATATCGACTGGCAGAAGCGCCGCGTCTTCGCGGCCGACCTCGACGCCACGCTGACCACCATGGTGACCGAACTCGCCCCCCTCGACGCGCGGGCCGGCCTCGACCGGCTGCTGCGCTTCCTCGCCGCCGCGCCCGGCGTGCTGGAGCGGGTCGACGATTCGAACGGGCAGGTCCACGGCGTCTTCGACCGCGCGGCCGAGGCGGCGGCCGCCCTGGGCAAGAGCCTCGATCCCGCCGAAGCGGCGGCCTTCGCCCTGTGCCTCGTGCCGATGCTGGAGGCGGACGGCTACGGCCTTGTCGAGGATCTGCTCCATGGCCTGATCCCGGGGCTGTCCGAGACCGCCTGCGCCCGGCTCGACGCGGGTCTGGCCGAAGCCGTGCCGCCGCGCCCGGCCAAGGCGAAAGGCGCCCAGGCCTGGGGACAGCAGGTGGCGCGCGGCCGGACCTTACGCCTGCGCCAGATGCTGGCCGACCGGCGCGGCGACGTCGATGCCTTCGTCGCTCTGGAACGCGAAGTCGCGCCCGAGCGCCCCGATCGGACGGAGATCGCTGAACGCCTCCTCGGGGCCGGGCGCCTCGACGAAGCCCTCGACTGGGTGCGCCGCCCGCAGAAGCGCGGTCTCGTCGTCGTCACCCGCGAGCAGATCGTCACCGGCCAATTCGACCCGGAAGCGCCCGACCGCGCCCGGATCGAACTCGAAATCCGCATCCTCGACGCCCTCGGGCGGGGCGCGGAGGCGCAAGGCCTGCGCTGGGGGCAGTTCGAGCGCAGTTTGGATGCCGGGATGCTCAGGGCGCACCTCGCCAAGCTGCCGGATTTCGAGGACGAGGAGGCCCTGGAGCGCGCCTTCGCCCACGCCGCCGCCCATCCCGACCCCTACCGCGCCCTGCACTTCTTCACCCATTGGCCCAAACCCGACCGGGCTGCGCGCCTCGTGGCCGCGCACACCTGGGACGGGGGCCGCTACGAAATCCTGGTGCCGGCGGCCGAGGCCCTGGAGGCCAGCGAGCCCCTGGCCGCCGCTCGGCTCTACCGCCTCCTCGTCGACGATATCCTGGAGCGCGGGCGCTCGGCCGCCTACGGGCACGGCGCGCGCCACCTCGCGACCCTGGACGCCCTCGACGCCCGCCTCGACCCCGGCGCCCTGGTGCCGGACCACGCGGCGTATCGCGCCGCCCTGCGCAAGACCCATGGCCGCAAGGTCGCGTTCTGGTCGCGGGTGCACGAGTGATGGTGCGCGAGTGATCCTGCGGCCGCTTGATCGAAGCGGCCGCAGGATCACGAAGCCCGCGCGGCGCTTGAGCGAAGCCCGAATCCGCAATCCCGAAGGGATCACCCGGATTTGCTCGGAGCCTCAGGCCCTTACGGCACGACTTCGATGGCATCGACCCGGTCGGGATAGAAGGCGAGGTGATCGCGGATTGCCGCGACCGCCGGATACGGGGCCTCGTAGCTCCACACGGCGTCGGGCCGTTCGGTGCCATCGACGGACAGGCCGAAATAGCTGGCGTCGCCCTTGTACGGGCAATGGCTCCGGCGAGAACTCCGCACGAAGTGGCTCCAGATCGCGTCGCCGCGCGGGATGTACAGCACAGGCGGATAGGAGGCCTCGGTCAGGACCAGGGCGGCCCCGGTCTCGGCCACGGTCACGCCGGCGACCCGCACGCGGACCCGTCCGGCATGGGGCGCGAGGGTGATGGGATGCTCGGGGCTCGGCTGCTTCATGATGGACTCCCCATGGGATCGTGTTCCGTGGTGCCGAGCGCCTCGGCCAGCCGGGTGCGCGCACTGCCGGGCTTGAGCGGCACCTGCTGGCTCGCATGCGGTGCCCAGCCGGAGAGCCACAGGATCTCGAAGGTGGCGCGCACGCGCCCGTCCGGATCCGAGAAGCGCTCGGCGTAGAGTGCCGCCGCCCGCATCAGGGTGGCCCGACGCAGGGGGGTGCGACGGCGCTCGGTGAGCACGTTGGTCAGCCCCATGGCACGCAGGTCCCGCATGAGGGCGAAGGGATCACTGTAGCGCACCGTGAGCGTCTCGACGTCGGTCACCGGCAGGGCGAAGCCCGCCCGTTGCAGGAGGCTGCCCATCTCGCGCACCTCGGCGAAGGGCGCGACCCGGGGGCTGACCCCACCTTCGATCTCGCTCTCCGCTTGCCCGAAGGCTTGGCGCAGTTCCGTGAGGCTGCGCCCACCGAGGAGGCAGCCGACGAACAGCCCGTCCGGCTTCAAGGTCCGGCGCAACTGCGCCAGGGCGCCCGGCAGGTCGTTGACGTGCTGGAGGGCGAGAAGCGACACGGCGAGATCGAACGAGCCCGGCGCGAACGGCAAAGCCTCGGGATCACCCATCGAGAGCCCGACGCCCGGCACCGTCTCCGGACCGGGTGCGAGACGCAGAACCGTTTGACATCGTCCGCTCGTCCGCAAGCGCAGGGCGGCGTCCGGTGTCGGGGATCCGAGATCGAGAGCCCGGTCGAACCGGCGCAGCACCGCGCCCAGGCGGTCGTCCAAGTCGTCGATGGTTCGGGCAAGGAGGAAATCGGCGTAGCCGGCCCGTCGCGCGCGGGCGAGGCGCGTCCGGGCGAGGGCGGTGTCGAACAGGGGCGGCGGTCGCGTCATCGTATCCCGAGCATCAGGGTGATGTGCCCGAACATGGCGCTTCACCCGCCCGGGGACCAGCGCTCGCGGCGACGGAACGCCGAGGCCGCCCCGGATGTTCTCAGTCTCACACGTTCACCGGAAGGCAGTATCGCCATGAGATCCATTCTGTTCGGGACAGTTCTGACCGTCGCTGCCCTGGTCGGCACCTCCGGCGCAGAGGCGAAGGGCTGCCTCAAGGGCGCCGTCGTCGGTGGTGTCGCCGGTCATGTCGCCGGCCACGGCGTCCTTGGCGCGGCCGCCGGTTGCGCCGTCGGTCGCCATCAGGCGAACAAGCGCGACCGTCAGCAGCAGACCCCGCCGCCCGCCCGCTGAAGACCGGCCGCGACCGCCCACAAGGCGGTCGCCCTGGAAGGGAGGACGGCGTAGGCTGCACGGCATGGTTGCCGTCCTCCGCCGCGTCCTCGCTGGCCTGCGTGCCGCTCGGGGCATCGCCCTGGGCCTCGTCTATCCACCGATCTGCCCGGGTTGCGGAGCCGCCACAGCCCAGCCTCACGCCCTTTGCCCCGCTTGCTGGTCGCAGCTGAGGCTCATCGAACGGCCCTATTGCCAGCGTCTCGGCACACCTTTCGCCGTCGATCACGGGACAGGGCCGCTGCTCTCGCCCCGTGCCATGGCGGACCCACCGGTCTTCGGCCGGGTCCGGGCGGCGGTGCTCTACGATGGTATCGCCCGCGATCTCGTCCATCGCCTCAAGTACGACGACCGCCTCGATCTTGCGCCGACGCTCGCCCGGATGATGGCAGGTGCCGGCGCCGAACTCGTC
This sequence comes from Methylobacterium sp. Leaf112, assembly GCF_001423295.1. GTDB lineage: Bacteria > Pseudomonadota > Alphaproteobacteria > Rhizobiales > Beijerinckiaceae > Methylobacterium. Next base: position 151,863 of record NZ_LMNG01000034.1, read on the forward strand.
CGAGAGGCCGATTGCCTCGTGCCGGTGCCGCTGCACCGCTGGCGCCTCTGGCGCCGCCGCTTCAATCAGGCGGCTCTTCTCGCCCAGGGGCTCTCCATGCTCACGGGGCTACCCGTCGAAGTGCAGGCCCTCGCCCGCGTGAAGGCGACGCGCTCTCAGGTCGGTCTCTCCCGGGCCGCCCGGGCGCGCAATCTCCAGGGTGCCTTCCGGGTGCCGGAGGCCGCCCGGCCGAGGCTCCAGGGCCGGCGCGTGCTTCTCATCGACGATGTCACCACCACCGGAGCCACGGCCAACGCCGCCTCGCGCGTGCTCCTGCGCGCCGGAGCGGCCAAGGTCGACGTGCTCACCTTCGCCCTGGTGGCGGGCGAGGCCCTCTGATCGTGAGACGAAAACGGAGGCCCGAAGGCCCCCGAATCGTGCTTCCGCCTCTGCTTCAGGCGGTGACGGGATCGAGACGCCTCGCCTTGGCGGCCTCGGGCGACGCCGGCTCCAGCACCTTGCCGCGCGGACCGACCCAGGCGCCGACCCACTTGCGCTGCCACAGGAGCAGGCAGCCGAGCACCACCGCGGCGAAGGCGGCGTAGCCGACGAAGCCGTAGGCGAACGAGCCGGTATACTGCTTCGACAGGCCCATGACGTTGGGCAGGATCGCGCCGCCGAGAGCGCCCACTTCGCCGATCATCGAGCCGGCCACGGCGGTGTTGGCCGGCCAGCGCAGGGGCACGAGCTGGAACAGGGCGCCGTTGCCGGCCCCGAGGGCGGCAAAGCACAGCATGAACAGGAGCGTGGTGACGACGAGGGACGGCGTCGCGGTCAGCAGCAGGAACGACGCGACGGCGGCGAGCAGCACCACGGACAGGACGAGGATGCCGCCCATGCGATCGGCGTAGTAGCCGCCCACCACCCGGATACCCGAGCCCATCAGGGCGGCCAGCATGGTCAGGCGCCCGGCCTCGACCTTGGTGACGCCGAACTGCTCGTAGAAGAACGTCGGTAGGAAGTTCGACAGGCCGATGAAGCCGCCGAAGGTGATGATGTAGATGAGGTTGAACGACCAGCCGTCCTTTTGGAACAGGCAGGCGATGTGCTCCTTGAACGACTGGTGCTCGGCATCCGGCGGCTCCTTGGCGAAAAGGATCATCACCACGAGGGGGATCGCCATGACGCAGCCGGCAAAGCCGTAGACCGTCTGCCAGCCATAGGCCTGGGCCAGCGGCGGCGCGAACAGCACGGCGAGCACGGTGCCGGAATTGCCGGCCCCCGCGATGCCCATGGCCAAGCCCTTGTGTTCCTTGGGGAACCAGCCCGACCCCAGCGACAGGGCGACACCGAACGAGGCGCCGGCGATGCCGAGGAGCACGCCCATGGCGAGCACGTCGTTGTAGGTGTGGACGAAGAAGAACCCGTAGGCCATCGCCGCCATGATGATCGACATCTCGGTCACCGCGGCGTTCTTGCGGCCGATATACTGGGCGAGGATGCCCAGCGGAAAACGCATGATCGCGCCGGCCAGGATCGGCAGCGAGATCATGAACCCGGTCTGGGCCGGGCTGAGCCCGTAGGTTTCGGTGATGAACGGCCCCATGGCGCCGTTCAGGACCCAGATCGCGAAGCAGAAATCGAAGTATAGGAACGCGGCGAACAGGGTCGGGGGGTGACCGGATTTCATCACGGTCTTGAAACTGGCCATGGAGTGCTCGTCTCGAGGTTCGCGGGTCCGCGCGGCGCGCGGTCGCTGATGCCAAGGGATTCGGACTCGCGCCGTCCGCCTCGCGGGGCGCCGTTGCCCTGCCTGCCGCCGTAACGGCAACGGGAACGAGAAAGCATCGGCCGTGCCAGACTTGAGACGAGCGGTCGAGCGTCCACGGCGAGGGCCTCGGCCGCGCCGACCACCGGCCGCGAAGCGTTGGCGATGCGGTCCAACCCGCAGGCTGCCTAGTTCGTGGGCATCCCGCCATCCACGATCCGCACGACACTGCGGCCGTTGCCCCGCTTCTCGACCCGCACCTGCACGGCGATGCGCTCGATCATCGCCGCCACGTGGGTGATGACGCCGACCTTGCGGCCCCGTCCCTGCAGCGTTTCGAGGGCATCGACGGCGAGATCCAGGGTCTCGGCATCGAGGGAGCCGAAGCCTTCGTCGATGAACAGGGTGTCGACGAACGAATCCCGACCCTCCAGGCCCGACAGGGCGAGCGCCAGGGCGAGGGAGACGAGGAAGCGCTCGCCGCCCGACAGGCTGCGGGTGGCCCGTAGGTGGTCGCCCATGTCGCGGTCGAGGACATGGAGCGCCAGATCCGACGTGGTGCCGCGCGCAAGGCGGTAGCGTGGACTCAAGGCCGCGAGCTGCGCGTTGGCGAGGTGGACGAGGTGCTCCAGGGTCACGCCCTGAGCGAAACGCCGGAACTTGTCGCCGCCCGCGGAGCCGACGGCGTCGTTCACCGCGTCCCAGGTCTCGAAGACGGCCTGCGCCGCGCTGATCTCCTCCCCCAGGCCCACCGCCTGCGCCCGGGCGGCGTCGTCGCGGGCGAGATCCGCCGCGATGGCGCCGAGGCGCTGCTGGTGCTGCGCGATGGCTTCCGCGCCCGCTTCCGCTTCGGCCCGGGTCGCGGCGACATCGACCTCGGGGGCCGCGCCATGCGCGTCGCGGTCGGCGCGGCGGGTGGCGAGGGCGGTGGTGGCGGCCTCGACGTCCCGGTCGCGTTGATCCGCGTCCCGCCGCAGGCCAGCTCGAATCGCAGGGTCCTGCGTGAGCAGGGCGACGACTGCCTCGGGCATCCGCGTCCCGCATGCCGTGGCGAAGGCGGCGCGGGCCGCCGTGTGGCGGGCGATGGCGGTCTCCCTCCGGGCGGTCGCGTGTTCGGCGGAGCTGCGCGCGCCGGCAAGGTCCGCCAGGGCCGACGCATGGGCCTCCGCCGCGGCCTTGAGGGTATTCTGCGCCGCGAGCCGGTCGTTGTTGATCCGGCTGCGATGGACGCTCGTGTCCTCGCCATCGAGGAGAGGCGCGCGCCGTGCCCGGGCCTCGGCGAGGGCTGCCATCCGGCCGGTGAGGGCGGCTCGCGTGGTCTCGCGGATCGACTGGGCACCGACGAGGGCCGATACGGCGCTGGCTTTCTTTTCCGAAAGGGTGCGGACTTCGGCCTCGAGCGCGAGGCGGCGTTCGCCGAGAGCCCGGTGCTGCGCGACCGCCGCCGCCACCCGGCGCACGGCCGCCGCGCCGTCGCGGTCGAGGTCGGCCAGGGTCAAGTCGGCCGCTGCGAGGGCCGAGGCGGCCTCGCGCCCGAGAGATTCGATGCGCTCTGCCAAGCCCTCGGCACGGGTCCGCGCCCCCTCGGCGGCGAGTTCGGCCGCCTGGACGGTGGTGCGCGCCTCGGTGACCGACGCCCCCGCCGTTTCCATCGACGCTCCGGCCGCCTCGGCGGCCCGGCCGAGAGTCTCGATGTCGCCGCGCAGGCTTTCCGCCGCATCCAACGTCCCCCTCGACGCCTCGCGGGCTTGGCGCGCCGCCGCCGCCAGGGCCGTGAGGGCATCCGTGGCGAGCCGCACCGGAACCGGTAGGGCGATTCCGGCGCCGGTGCTGCCTGCCACCAGGGCCGGACGCAGCACCTCGTAGGCGCTGGCGATGCCGTCGAGGTTGGTCCGCGCGGTCGCCCCCGCCCGAAGGGCTTCAGCGTGGCGGGCCGCCGCCGCCGCCGCGGCCCCGGCCGCACGCGCACGCGCAGCGCCGGCTCGCGCGAGGGCGTCCTCGAGTTCGGCACGGCGGGCGCGCAATGTTTCCGCATGTCGGCTCAAGGCATCGTCCGCATGGGCGTGCGGATGGTCGATGCCGCCGCAGACCGGGCAGGGTTCGCCCGCGGCGAGGAGACTGCGCAGCTGGGCCGCCCGCTCCGACACGCTGGCCTCGGCGCGCTCGGCCATGGCGGCGACTTCGCGGCGCCCGCCCATGGCTTCGGCCTCGTCCCGTTGGGCCGAGGCTCCCTCGGTCTCCGCCATCAGCGTCGCCTGCCGGGCCGCCTCGACCTCGGCCTCCGCCGCCGCCGCCTCTCGGACCGCTTCGGCATGGCGTCGGGCCAGGGGCAGCGCCTCGCGCAGGGCGTCCGAAACCTCGTCGAGCACGGCCGACCGCCGGCGGGCGGCCGGCTCGTCGAGGGCCGCGAGACCGGCCAAACGCTCCGCGCGCTGCGCAAGGGTCCGGGTGCGCGCCTCTCGAGCGTCGCGGATCTGCGCTTCGGCTTCGGCGATCACGCGGGCTCCGCGTTCCGCCTCGGCTTTCGCCCGCTCCCGCTCCGAGATCGTCGTGGCGAGCTGTGACCGCAGGGCGGCGCGCTTCGCGAACAGGCCCGTGACCTCCTCGGCCCGGCCAGCGAGATACGCACCACCCCGATCCGCGTCGTGCCGGGCCGCCACCTCGGCGCGGGTGGCCTCCGCCGCATCGTGGCGCTGACGCAGATCGGACAGTTCGGCCTCGACGGCCTCCGCCCTACCGGTGGCGGCCTCAGCCCCGGTCTCGGCCTGCGCGGCCTCGCGGGTCGATTCGACGATCACGACGTCGAGCTGTGCCGCCTCGGTCCAGACGGGTGCGAACGCCTTGAACAAAGTCTCGGCCGCTTCGTCCGCCATCCGCGCCCGGCCTTGGACCTCCGTCGCCGCCGCGGCACGGGTCTCGGCTTCGGCGAGCCGCGCGCGCGTCATCGTCAGGGCGATGTCGGCGGCCTCCACCTCGGCCCGCGTGGTGGCGACGGCATCGGAGACCGTGCGCAAGGACTCGACGGCATCGAGCTCCATCAATTGCCGCCTGTCGGCCACCGCCGCCGCCTCGGCGGCCTGGGCCTCGCTGAGCCGGGTTTCCGCGGCGGCGACCTGAAGCCGGGCCTCGGCGAGGCGGGCGGCGCCGTCGAGGGCGGCCCGGAGCGCGGCTTGGTGGTCCGACAGGTTCGCGAGGGTTTTCGCGATGGCGGCACGCTCTGTGCCGATCCGTTCCCGCGCTTCGGTGTCGAGGAGCCCGACGGCGTCGCGGCGGGTCTCAAGGATCTTCAGGGCGGCGCGCTCGGCCTCGGCGCCTGCGTGAACCCGCTTCGAGATCTCCGTGTAAATGCCCGTGCCGGTGATCTTTTCGAGGAGTTCGCCACGCTCGCCCTCGGCCGCCAGCAGGAAGGCGTCGAACTCGCCCTGCGCCAGGAGCACGGTCCGGCGGAACTGGTCGAAGGTGAGGTCCGTCAACGCCTCGACGGCGGCCGTCACGGCGGTCTTCTTGCCCCCCTCCACGGCACTGCCGTCGGCGAGGCGGTGCAGGGTGCGCCGGTCGGCCTGGAGGCGCCCGTCCGCCTTGCCCCGGGCGCGGATCGTTTCCCAGCGCACCCGATAGGCGACGCCGTCCTGGCCGACGAAATCCACTTCCGCCCAGCCCTGCGCCGCCCCGCGCCGCAGGATGGCGCGTCCGTCGCTCGAACTGACGGCTTCGCCGCTGGGGTCCGGTGTATCCTCCCGCCGTCCCGAGGCGACCCGCGGATAGCGCCCGTAGAGCGCGAGGCACAGGGCGTCGAGGATGGTCGACTTGCCCGCGCCGGTCTCGCCCGTGATGGCGAAGATGCCTGTGGCGGCGATGGGGCCGCTCGCGAGATCGATGTCGAAGGGAGCCGCGAGGCTCGCGAGGTTCTCGCCCCGGATCGCGAGGATACGCAAACGCTGTCACCTGAAGCGGGGGATGGACGGCCCCTGTTCTAGGCCGCCGCGTGCGGCGTGTCCCCCCGGCGGGTCCTGCGGGCTGAGGATAACCGGGCCTGGCGGCCCCGCGTTCAGCCGTCGGCCTGGAACGCCGCCAGGGGGGCGGTGATGCCGCAGGTCACGCCGGTGGGCGGGTAGGCCAGGGCGATGGTGCCGCCGACCTGCCCGGCCAGACCCCGCTCGATGAAGCGCGAGCCGAAGCCCTTGCGGGCCGGTGGCGTCACGGCCGGTCCGCCGATCTCCTGCCAGGAAAAGGTGAGCTGGTCCGCGTCGTCCGCATACTCCACCGACCAGCGGATCGCGACATGGCCGGTCTCGCGGGAGAGGGCACCGTACTTGGCCGCGTTGGTGGCGAGTTCGTGCAGCATCAGGGCCAGCGACAGGGCGGGCTTCGCCCCGATCTCGAGGTCGGGACCGTCGAGCCGGAAGCGTCCCGGCCGGTCCTCGTGCAGTTTGAGGGCGCCGCGGACCACGGGGCCGATGAGGGTCGAGCCGAGGGCTCCGCCCATGAGCAGGTCGTGGGCCTGTCCGAGGGCGATGAGGCGGCCGGCCAGCACCTCCTTGGCCGTGTCCACGTCGACGGCCGAGCGCATGGTCTGGGTGGCGATGGACTGCACCATCGCGAGCAGGTTCTTCATCCGGTGGCTGAGTTCGCGGTTGAGGAGTTCCTGCTCCTCCTCCGCCCGCAGGCGCGCCAGTGCCACGCGGGTCCGGTCGACGATGTTGCGGGCGAAATCGACGAGATCCGCGGTCCACGCCCGGACCCGGTCGTCCTGCAGGCAGAACACCGCCACCATGCGCCCGCGCTCCATCAGCGGGATGTTGATCATGCTTCGGACGCCGAGGCTGGCCAACACGTCCGTGTGCCCCGCCGTGCGCGGGTCCGTCGTCACGTCCGTGATGACGACGTCCTGCCCGCCCTGCAGCTCCGCGAGATAGGTGCCGTAATCGGAAAAGCGATACCGGCCCTCGCGTCCGACGACGCCCGGCCGGCTCCAGTCCCGGGCGATGTCGAGGTGTTCCTGGGTCGGATCGATGGACCCGTAGGCTGCCCGGGCAAGGCCCAGGGTCCGCCCGGCGATCTCGGCGGCCGTGTACGCGATGGCGACGGGATCCTGCACGTCGCGGAGGCGGTCGCCGAGTTCGACGAAGGCGGATTGGCGCTCCTCGGCGCGCTTGCGCTCGGTGATGTCGATGGAGGCGCCCGGCAGCCGCAGGGGGGTGCCGTCGGTGTCGCGCACGAGGCGCCCGCGCGCCAGCAGCCAGCGATGCCCGCCATCGGCTTGGACGATACGATACTCGCAGGCGAAGTCGTCTCCCTGCGCGCCGGCTCCTTCGGTCGCGGATCCCCCAGCCGCGAGTCCCCCAGTCGTGAGTGCCTCACTCCCACTCGCAAGTCCCTCACGCTGAAGTCCCGCCGTATCGAGCCGCCCGGTTCCCGTGCCGGCGAGCATCCGGTCCAGTTCCGCCTGGAACGCCGGCAGGTCGTCGGGGTGGAAATTGCGTACGTAATCCTCGATCGGCGCGCCCCGAGCGGCCCGTTCCTCGTCGACGGCGTAGATGCGTGCGAAATTCGCGTCGGCGTAGACCGTGTCGGTGGCGAGATCCCAGTCCCAGGTGCCGATCAGGCCGGCGGCGTCGAGGGCGAGTGCGAGGCGCTCCTCGCTGCGGCGCAGGCGCAGGCCGGTGGCCTTGTGCTCGGTGATGTCGGTGACGGTGAGGACGGCACCACCGACCACGCCGTCCTCGACGATCGGTGCGTTGGAGGTGATCACGTCGAGGGGCGTGCCGTCGCGGCGGAAGAACACCGTCTCGCGGTGGCGCAGGGCCACGCCGGCCTCCAGGGCCTGCACCACGGCGCAATCCCCGCGGGGAAAAGGGCGGCCGTCGGCGTGGTGGTGATGGGCGGTCGCGTGGAGGTTGCGCCCGATCAGGGTGCCGGCCGGCCAGCCGAGCATCGCCTCGGCGGCCGGGTTGGCGAAGGTGATGGTGTCGTCGGCCGAGAGGCGGAACACCGCTTCGCTGAGATGATCGGTCACGGTCTGGAGCAGGGCGGTCTGCTGGCGCAGGGCCTCGTCGGCCCGGCGCTGAGCGGTGCGGTCCCGCAGGATCTTGACGTAGCCCTCGTGGGCACCGTCCTCGCCCTTGAGCGGCATCATCTCGCCCATGGCCCAGAAGCGCGAACCGTCCTTGCGCAGGTGCCAGCGCTCGTCGCTGGCCCGGCCCATCTCCCGGGCCAGACGCATCTCGCGCGCCGGCGTGTCCCTGGCCCGATCCTCGGGCACGAAGATGCGATCGGCGGCCACGCCCCGCATCTCGGCCTCGCTCCAGCCGAGGATGCGCTGCGCTCCGATGTTCCAGCTCGTGACGCGGCCGTCGAGGTCCGTGGCGAGGATGCCGTAATCGACGGCGCTCTCGATGATCGCCGCGTTGAGACGCTCCCGCGCGCGGCGTTCCTTGAGGGCCCGGCGCAATTCGAGCTGCGCCATCACCTGGCGCGCCAGGGTGGTGAGGAGGAAGCCTTGGGCCTCCGTGAGGCTGCGCGGTTGCGTATCGAGGACGCACAGGGTGCCGATGGCGACGCCCTCCGCCGTGATGAGCGGCATCCCGGCATAGAACCGCACGAAGGGCGCGCCGGTCACGAGGGGGTTTCCCGCCGTTCGCGGATCGCGCGCGGTGTCGGGAACGACGAAGAGGTCGCGCTGGCGTACGGCGTGGGCGCAGATGGATTGGGCCAGGGGCGGCTCTGGACCGTCGAAGCCGACGGCGGCCTTGAACCATTGCCGATCGGCCTCGAGCAAGACGATCAGCGAGACCGGCATGCCGAGGGCCAGGGAAGCGGCCTTGACGAGGTCGTCGAAGGCCTCCTCGGTGGGAGTGTCGAGGATGTCGTATTGAGCGAGGGCGTTGCGGCGGGCCTCGACCTCGTGCTGCTGTGCGGCCTCGTCGTTGGGCGAACTCATCGGGCTCTCATTCGCGGGCGGCAGACCGAATCAGGCATTGCCCGCATCACTCGGCGCTGGCCGATGGCGCCTTGTGCTGTCTTCCTACGCGAAAACGGTCGGTGCATGCTACCGCGCGGGGCGTGCCGCGAAAGACAATTCGGCGGCCCCTCGTCTCCTGCGAGCGCCGATGAAGCGCTCATACTCCCGTCTCAGCCGGCCGTCGCCATGCCTTCCGCCTCGGCCCGGGCGCGGTGGAACACGGCGAGATGTTCCGGGCCGGGTGCTTCGCCCCGGGTGCGGGCGAAGGCGAGGCGGAACAGTTCCTCCGGGTCGCGTTCGGCGAGACGCACAAGGTTCGGGCCCGCCGTCGCTTGAGTCTCGAGGCCCTCGGGCAGGGGCGCCACCCGCACGTCGACCACGCGAACGGGGAAGCCGTCGGCGATGCGGTCGATCTCGGCGCGGTAGCCGGCGCCGAGGCCGTGCCGCGCAAGGCGAACTTGAACGAAGGGCCGTTCATCCAAGGGGTGATCCGCCGGGAGACCGAGGTCCCGCACGAGGATGGTGAGGTGGTCGCTGAGGTCCCCGAGGCGCATGTCTCCCGAGGCCGGCACGCGTAGGAAGGGCAGGGGGCGCGGGATCGGGATGAGTTCGATGTGGGCCGGCCCGTCGCCCAAGGTCACAAGGGTGACCGCGTGGGCATAGGGCTGCTCGGCGGCCGAGAGCGGGATCAGGGAACCGGAATAGCGAACGCTGTCGCGCCCGATCCGCTGCGCCTTGTGCAGGTGCCCGAGGGCGACGTAGCGCGCGTCCTCCGGGAATACGTCGGCCGGCACGGCATGCTCGCCGCCCACGAGGATGCGCCGCTCGGCCCCTTCCGATTCGAGGCCGCCGGCCACGTGCAGATGCCCGGTGACCACGAGCGGCAGACCCGACAGGTGGGGGCGGGCCGCCGAGAACAGGTGTTCGTAGAGGGTCCGAACGGCCCCGACGATGGGCGAGCCGCCACCCTCCGTCGCCCTCTGGAGCGGGGGCAGGCAGGCCGCCGTGGGATAGGAGACCGCGAGCACCTGCGCGGCGATCTCGCCGCCGCGCCGCAGGGGTACGAGATGGTGCTGCAGGTCGACCACGCCGTCGCGGCGGCGCACGTTGCCGACCACGTGGACCCCGATGGCCTCCAGGAGCGGACGCGGCGCCTCCAAACGGCCGGCGGCATCGTGGTTGCCCGCCGTGATCACGATGGTCATCCCTGGCCGCGCCCGGTTCAGGCGCATGAGGACCTCGTAGAACAGGCGTTGGGATTCGCCCGACGGATTCTGGCTGTCGAACACGTCGCCGGCCACCACGAGGGCATCGACTTCGCGTTCGGCGACGATCCGTTCGAGATGGGCGAACGCGAGGGTATGCTCGCGCATGCGGCCGTAGCCGCGCAGGGTCTGCCCGATATGCCAGTCGCCCGTATGCAGGACGCGGATCACGCGCGAACTCCGGGGCGGGTCAGCCCACCCGATCGAGGATGGCGAGCCTACGCCCGCCGAACCGAAGGGAGGCTTGTAGCGGCACGCGCGCCCGGTTTCGAGGGGTGGGCCCGGCGTCGTCCCCACCTCGCCGCTGTTCGATGAACCCGGCGTAGCCTCAGGGGCTTCGGTGCACGCTCACCGGCACGTGGTGACGGTCCGCACCGTCCAGCCTTCGCCCGCCCGCCACAGCTTACGCCGGGCCTGGGTGCAGGCCAGGGGTTCCGGCTCGGCCGAGGTCCATGCGGTGCTCGGCCCATCCGGGCGGGCGGGGCCTGCCGGGGGATCATTTCGGCCCGGCCCAGCCGCCTCGGCCGGCAAGGTGCCGAGGAGGACGCCAAAGAGAGCGAGGAAGGAGAGCAGAAGGCGCGCAAAGGCCGGCACGGGGAGTGATCCATCATGGGAGACGGCCCGTCGCGCGAGGGTCCGGAGGGACCGCGTCGGGGATGGCCTTCCACGTCTATGTCGCAACGGCCAAGCTCGTGGCAATGGCAAAGCTCTGGGCAATCGCCGGATCCGGCGATTTGCATCGATATGGTGAAGACTGCGCTCAGAACGGTATTCGTCCGCCGGTCGAAACTTGCCCGAACGCGGGACGCAGAGCTGATAAGTCATCTGCACGGCGTGACGTGGGCGTCCGGTCTTGCTAGGCCCACGCCCAAGCCTTTCGAAGTCAGGCCTGACCCCGGGGCGAGCCAAAGCCTCGCGGTCGGCCGGCCTCCCCCAAACCCAAGAAGACGGCCCGAGCGACCCGATGTCCCGTACAGCCCCTCCGACCCGCCGCATCCTTCTCACGGGTGCCGCCACGAGCCTCGCCCTCCTCGCGGGGCCGGGCGGTGCCCTCGCGCAGGGACGTGGGCGGTTCTTCGACGACGGAATCGATGGGGATCTCCCCTTCGACGACGAGCGCCTCTACCGCGACGAGGACGGACGTCTCTACCGGCGCCGCGGCGGACGATACGAGCCCTATTCGGAGCGCGGGGTGGACCCGCGCGCCGCGCGCCGCGAGCCCGTCGATCCGGCTTACGAGGAGCCCGACCTGCGCCGTCGTCCGGCGCCGGGCCAGCCGACGCAGCCGACCCAGGCCAGCCGCCCCGTGGATGACGGTCCCATCGACCACGCCCGCGCCTACGCGGCGATCACCGACGAGCCGTTCCCGGTCAACGCCTTCAACTGGCGCAAGGCCAACCCGGCCTTTCTGCGCCAGGAGATCGCCTATACGGGCCGCGAGCCTGCCGGCACCATCGTGGTCGATCCGCGCGCCCATCACCTCACCCTGGTCCAGGCCAACGGCCGCGCCCGACGCTACGGCGTCGGTGTGGGCAAGCAGGGCTTCTCGTGGTCGGGCGTCTCGACGGTGAACTCCAAGCAGATGTGGCCGGACTGGTATCCCCCGAAGGAGATGATCGCCCGCACGCCCAAGCTCGCCCGGCAGGTGAGCCAGCTCCAGAGCGGGCTCGGCGTTCCCGGTGGCTCGCGCAATCCCTTGGGCGCCCGGGCGCATTACCTGTGGCAGGACAACAAGGACACGCTCTACCGCATCCACGGCACCCTCGAGCCGGAATCCATCGGTCGCAGCGTGTCGTCGGGCTGCATCCGCATGATCAACCAGGACGTGATCGACCTTTACGGCCGCGTCGAGATCGGCAGCCGCGTGGTGGTGCTGACCTGAGGGTCGGCACCCGGCGAGGCTCAGTGCCCGTCGAGGAAGTCCAGCACCGTCGCGTTGAAGCGCGACGGGGCTTCCATGTGGACGAGATGCCCGATGCCCGGAAAGACTTCGGCTCGGCCGTCGGGCATCCGCACCGCGAGTGCCTGAGCGTGCGCGGCGTTGTCGCCCATGCTGGCGCGCAGGGGTTCCGGTGCGAAGGCGCGGCCCGGCGCGTTTCGGTCCCTCTCGCCCATCACGAACAGGGTCGGCGCCCGCACCAATGGAATCTCGTGGACCACGGGTTGGCCCCAGATCATCTGGTAGGAATTCACGAACGACCGCAGCCAGCGCGGATATTCGCCCGAGCCCTTCACCCGCTCGCGTAGGGAGACGAACGGCTCGATGGCCGCCTCCGGCAGGGACAGGCTGTAGCTCGTCATGAGTTGGCGGCGATAGACATCAGCGGTCACATCGGCCTCGATGCGCAGGAGGCGCTCGGTCGGCACCGGCGGAACGGTGAAGCGATAATCTTCCAGGCCGATGGGCGCCTCCAGCACGAGGCTGTTGACGCGTTCGGGCGCGGTGCGGGCGAGACGCACGGCGAGCATTCCGCCCATGGAGTGGGCCACCACATCGACACGGGGCAGGCCGAGGGCATCGAGGAGCGCCGTCGTGTCGGCCGCCAGGGTATCGAACGTGAACGGGCCGACCGGCTTCGACGACTTGCCGAATCCGAGCTGGTCCGGTGCCACCACGCGGTAGCCCGCCGCCGTCAGGGCCGCGATCACGGTCTCCCAATAGCTCGACGGAAAGTTGCGCCCGTGCAGCAACAGGACCGTGCGCCCGTTGGGCGTGCCGCCCGCCGGCACGTCCATGTAGGCGAGACGCTGCGCTTCGCCGTCCCGAGTCAGGGCGAGGTAGAAGACCGGGTAGGGATAGGCGAAGCCTTCCAGGGCGATCCCGAGGGGCTCGTCGGCGGCAAGCGCAGGCAGGGGCGTGCCTGCGAGGCCGAGGGCGAGTCCGCAGGCGACGAGAAATGGGGACGCGCGCATTCGGCTGACCTCTGAGGCGACCGGGACGAATGTCATCCGCGGCGGGATCGTTGCGAGGTGACATAGAGCACTTGTCACCGGGTGGGGAACCGTCGCGGGTGCGCACATGACCGAGCCGGCTCCGAATCCCGTCCTCGGGGCGCTTCCCCCGGATCCGACCCAGGACGGTTTGCCCGTGCGCGCGCGCATGCTGGCACTCTTCGCCATCGGGCTCGCCATGACCATGGCGGTGCTCGACGGCGCCATCGTCAACGTCGCCCTGCCGGTGATGGCCCGGGATCTCAAGGTCGACCCTTCGGCGGCGATCTTCGTGGTGAACGCCTTCCAGATCGCGGTCACGGCCGCGCTGCTGCCCCTGGCGTCCCTCGGCGACATCCTCGGGTATCGCCGGGTCTACCTGTCGGGGCTGGTGGTGTTCACCCTCGCATCCGTGGCCTGCGCCTTCGCACCATCCCTGCCCCTGCTGGTCGCCGCCCGAATCGCCCAGGGACTGGGTGCCGCCGGGATCATGAGCGTCAACATCGCGCTTGTCCGGTTCATCTATCCGCACAAGCTCATCGGGCGCGGCGTCGGCAACGTCGCCCTCGTGGTGGCGATGGCGTCCGCCGCCGGGCCGACGGTCGGCGCCGCCATCCTGTCCGTGGCGAACTGGCCGTGGCTGTTCCTCGTCAACCTGCCGGTGGGCCTCGTTGCCCTGGCGGTGGGCGCCCGTACCCTGCCGGTGACGCCGCGCAGCGGCGCGCGGTTCGATTATCGCAGCGCGGTACTCAACGCGCTCACCTTCGGCCTCCTGATCATCGGCGTCGACGGGCTCGGTGAGCCGGGCGGGCATTGGCTCGCCCTGGCCGAGATCGCCGCCGCCCTGGCGATTGGAGCCGTGTTCGTCCGCCACCAGCTGCGTCTCCCGGCGCCGCTCCTGCCCGTCGACCTCCTGCGCATTCCGGCCTTTGCCCTGTCGATGGCGACCTCCATCGCGGCGTTCGGAGCGCAGATGATGGCCTACGTCGCCCTGCCGTTCTACTTTCAGGATGTGATGCGCCTCTCGGAAACCACGACGGGCTTCCTGATGACGCCCTGGCCCATTGCGATCGCGATCATGGCGCCGCTGTCGGGCCGCCTGTCCGATCGCTACGCGCCCGGCCTGTTGGGAGGGATCGGTCTCGCGATCCTGGCCGCCGGCCTCGTCGCCGTCGCCCTGTTGCCGGCCGATCCCAGCGCCCTCGATATCGGTTGGCGCCTCACCCTGTGCGGTCTCGGTTTCGGTCTGTTCCAGTCACCCAACAACCGCATCATCATCACCAGCGCTCCACGCGATCGCAGCGGAGGCGCCAGCGGCATGCAATCGACGGCGCGCTTGACCGGGCAATCCCTGGGCGCGGCCGGCGTCGCCGTGGTCTTCGGTGTGTTTCATGGTGGAGCCGCGGATGCCGTGACGACGGCCCTCTGGTGTGCGGCCGGGCTGGCTGCCTTCGGGGCCATCGCGAGCGTTCTGAGGCGCCAGCGCGGCGAGTGAAGCCCGTATGGTCAACAGAGTGTTTCATGTGAAACACTCCCGTCCCCGATCCGTGCATGGCCGCCGTGCCGATGACGCCCACTTCCGCACACACCGCCACTTTCGTGCGTTGACCCGGCATCCTCCTAAGCAAGGACACCTGCCATGAACTTGGATCTGACCGGAAAGCGCGCACTCGTCACCGGCTCGACCGGTGGCATCGGCTACGCCATCGCCAAGGCCCTCGCGGAACTCGGTGCCACCGTCGCCATCAACGGGCGGGCCCAGGACCGCGTCGCTGCCGCGATCACGCGTCTGAAGGCCGAGACCGGAACCCACGCCTTCATCGCGGCCCCGGGCGACATTTCGACGGCGGATGGAGCCAACCGCCTCGTCGCGGGCCTCCCGGACGTGGACATCCTCGTCAACAACACCGGCATCTTCGAGCCGAAGCCGTTCTTCGAGATACCGGACGAGGATTGGCAGCGCTTCTTCGACACCAACGTGATGAGTGGCGTTCGCCTGTCGCGCGCCTATACCCCCCGCATGGTGACCCGCGGCTGGGGGCGGGTGGTGTTCATCGCCTCCGAATCCGCTCTGAACATCCCCGTGGAAATGGTCCACTACGGGATGACGAAGACGGCCCAGCTCGCGATTTCGCGAGGCTTGGCCGAGACCGTCTCCGGCACCGGTGTCACGGTGAACAGCGTCCTGCCCGGCCCGACCCTGTCGGAAGGCGTCGCCGACTTCATGAAGGCGATGGCGCCGGGCTCAGGCGAAGCAGACCTCGATGCGCTGGGCCGTGCTTTCGTCAAGGAGCATCGCCCGACCTCCCTCATCGGCCGCCTCGCCACGGTGGACGAAGTCGCCAACATGGTTGCCTACGTCTGCAGCCCGGCGGCGAGCGCCACGAGCGGTGCCGCCCTGCGGGTCGATGGCGGCGTGCTGCGCTCCATCGCCTGAGATACGAGGCGGTTCAGACCGGCCAGACCGCCTCGCGGTAGGCCCCGTCCCAGAACAGCCATTCGAGGCGGGTCGCCTGGGCGTAGGCGTGGTGCATGCGGGCCAGGATCTTCGGCGAGGCGTCGACCGCCGCCTCGTCGGTGGCGGCGATCATCGCGGCCACCGCCTCGCCGAACTCCTCGCCCGCATAAGTATCGATCCAGGCCCGATACGGGTTGTCGGCCCCGGCCCGGGAAAAGATATCCTTGCCGACCTCGGCATAGATCCAGAAGCATGGCAGGAGCGCGCCGAGCACCACTTCGTAGGGTTCGGCGTAAGCGGTGGCGAGCAGGTAGGAGACGTAGTGATCGCAGGGCGGCGACAGGGGCGTCGCCGCGAAGGTCTCGGGTTGGATGCCGTAATCGCGAAAGAACCCGCCATGCAGGGCACGCTCGACCACGATGGCGGTCTCGGCGGCGCGGGCGAACTGGACGATGCGGTCGGGATGCGGCGCCTTGGCGGCGGCGAGGGCGAGAGCCCGACCGAAACCCGTGAGATAATGTGCGTCCTGGACGATGTAATGGGTGAACCGGGCCCGGCTTAAGGTTCCGGCGGCGAGCTCGGCGTTGAACGGCATGGTGCGGATCGTCTCGTAGGCCGTTGCATTGGCGGCCCAGGCGTCGGCGGAAAAGGTGCTCATGGGGCGGCGGCCTCGCGGGACAGGGTGACGCCGTGGCGGGCACGGCCTTTCGGCGCCAGGAGGCGCTGGGAGTCGCGGCGCGCCAGTTCTCCGGCATAGCCGGCCCAATCGGCATGACCGGTCCAGCATTCGAGGGACAGGAACGGCGCGGTCGGTTTCGTCCACACGGCGAGATGCGGGAAATCCGAGACTTCCATACGGATTGCGCTGCCGTCGGGCGCGCTGAACCGCATCCATTCGCTGGCGGCGTCGCGCAGCACCAGGGCCTCGGTGAACAGGTCAGGGGCGAGGGGCAGGGTCGCGCCCTGGAGGGGGATCGCCCGCTCCTTGCGCAAGAGCAGGCCGCCCCCGCCGACCTCCGGCACCAGGGGGCGCTCGGGATTCTGGAAATCGACGCGGTAGCCACCGTCCGCCGCCCGCTCGCCGCCGGCGAAGGGCCACGGAAAGGCCGGGTGGAAGCCGAGTGCGTAGGGCATCGGTGCCGGGCCGGTGTTCTCGATCCAGATCTCGAAGTCGAGGATGCCGGGGCCGACCCGGGCGGTGATGTCCAGGCGAAACGGGAACGGATAATGCGTGAGCGTCGCCGCGCTCTCCTCGAGGCGCAGGGTCACGCTGTCGTCCGTGCGCTCCAGAACCGTGAACGGCAGATCGCGGGCAAAGCCGTGCTGGGCCATGGGGTAGGATTGGCCCGCCACCGTCACCGCCCCGTTGGTCGAGGCGCCGACCACGGGAAAGAGCCAGGGGGCGTGGCGATCCCAGTGGGCCGGGTCGCCGCTCCAGAGGTACTCGGTGCCGCCGACATGCCAGGAGACCGGCTCGGCGCCGTGTGTGGCGATGACCGCCTGCGTGCCGTCCCCGGCCGTGATGGTGATCCGTTCGCCCATGGCGATCCCCGCTCGTTCCGCTATCCGTCCTTGTGGGCCGGGCGCGCGCCCGACGCCAGCCGCCATGCCTCGAAGGCGAGGATCGGCCAGAGGCCGACGGCATGGTTGCGGGTGCCCGTCTGATGCTCCGCGAACAGGGCGCGCACCCGTGCTCGGTCGAGAAGTCCGCCGCCGAGGTCGGGACTCAGCAGAAGGTCTCCGGCATAGGCCCGCAAGGGGCCGCGCAGCCAGGAGGCCAGCGGCGGAGCGAAGCCCTGCTTCGGCCGCTCGAAAAGGATGCGGGGCACGTGCCGGGCGAGCACCTCGCGCAAGAGCCATTTGCGGCGGCCATCGCGCACGAGGAGGTGCGGCGGCAGGCGCCACGCGAATTCGACCACCGAACGGTCGAGGAGGGGCACCCGGGCCTCGAGCCCCGCCGCCATGCTGGCGCGGTCGACCTTGGTCAGCACATCGTCGGGCAGGTAGGCGAGGGTGTCGAGGCGGCGCATCCGGTCGAGGAGCGAGCCCGCGCCGGGCCAGTCCATCGGACTCGGGACACCGGACACGCCATTCGCCAGAGTGCGGGCGTCCGGATTGAGGGTGAGAAGCCGGCTATAGAAGGCGAAGCCGTCGCCGGGCAGCTGTGCGGCGGCCTTGCGCAGGCGGTCGGGGGCGTCGGGGCCGCCCCACGGAGGGGGAAGGGCGCGCGCGGCGAGTGCCAGGGCGGCCTGCGGCATCCGCCCGGCGGCCCCGGCCGCCGCTCGCCGCAGGAACCTCGGAATTGGTTCGATGCGATCGGCGAAGCGGGTGGCCAGGGCGTAGCGGTCATAGCCGGCGAACAGCTCGTCGCCGCCATCCCCCGATAGGGCGACGGTGAGGCCCGCTCGCCGGGTCGCGGCGCAGAGGAGGGCGGTGGGCAGGCCCGAGGGATCGGCCAGGGGCTCGTCGTAGATCTCCGGCAGGCGGGCGACGAGGGCGAGGGCGTCGGCCTCGCGCACCGGGATGGTGGTGTGGTCCGTACCGAGATGGCGGGCGACGGCCGCCGCGTGGCCGCTCTCGTCGAAACGGGGATCGTCGGTGAAGCCCGCCGCGAAGGTTCTGGGCGCCTCTCGGGCGCCGACCATGAGGGCGGCGACGAGGGAGGAATCGATGCCCCCCGAAAGGAAGGCACCGAGCGGCACGTCGCTGGCCATCTGGCGACGCACGGCACCGGTGAGCAGGCCTTCGAGTGTCTCGATGGCGTCGGCGTCCGAGCCCGCGAACGGATCGGCGCGACCGGCCGCGATGACCGCGTCGAGGCTCCAATAGGGAGCGACGGAGGGAGCCTCACCGGGACGCCATGAGAGCAGGTGACCGGGTTCGAGCTTCCTGACGCCGAGATAGATCGACCCCGGTGCCGGCACGTAGCCGTGGCGCAGCAGGCTCGACACGGCCGCTGGATCGATGGTGAAATCCGCAGCCTCGCAGGCCGTCAGGGCCGCCAGGGTCGAGC
This sequence comes from Methylobacterium sp. Leaf112, assembly GCF_001423295.1. GTDB lineage: Bacteria > Pseudomonadota > Alphaproteobacteria > Rhizobiales > Beijerinckiaceae > Methylobacterium. The sequence goes on from NZ_LMNG01000034.1 coordinate 170,238, forward strand.
CGAACAGCAGGCGCTCGCCCGTTGCCGCGTAGAACAGCGGCTTCACCCCCATCCGGTCGCGGGCGAGCCAGAGGCAGCCCTCCGCCCGGTCGTAGGCCGCGAAGGCGAAGATGCCCTCGACCCCGGCGAGGGCTCCGGCGACGCCGTGCCGGGCGATGAGTTCGACGAGGATCTCGGTGTCGGATTGCCCGGCGAAGGCATGTCCGGCCGAGGCCAGCGCGGCACGCGCGTCGTGCGTTCCGTAGAGTTCGCCATTGTAGGTCAGCACCCAGCGACCGTCGCGCGAGGGCATGGGCTGGGCCCCGGCGGGGCTGAGATCGCGGATGGCGAGGCGCCGATGGCCGAGCGCGACGCCACCCTCGCCCCACACGCCCCGTCCGTCCGGCCCACGATGGCTGAGCGCATCGGCCATGCGGCCGGCTTCATCCGCGAGGCGGCCGGGCGAGAGGCGTGGATCGGCGATCCCGGCGATGCCGCACATGGGGTATTGTCCGAAAGACCGTCAGGGACCGGTGGCGGCCTCGGCGCCGGGCACGCCAATCCCGACGTAGCGGAAACCGTGCCGAGCGACATCGTCCGGTCGGTAGACGTTGCGCAGATCGACCACCGTGCGGCCGGGCATGCGCTCGGAGAGCAGGGCCCAGTCGAGGGCGCGAAACGCGTTCCACTCCGTCACGATGACGAGGGCGTCCGCTCCGGCCGCGCAAGCGTAGGGATCCTCGGCGTAGGCGATGTCGGGCATCAGCGCGCGGGCGCCCGCCATGCCTTCCGGATCGTAGGCCCTGACCCTGGCGCCGCCATCCTGCAACCCGGCGACGATGGCGAGGGAGGGCGCGTCGCGCATGTCGTCGGTATTGGGCTTGAAGGTCAGCCCGAGGAGCGCGATGGTCTTGCCGCGCACGGAACCGCCGCAGGCGGTCGCGATCTTGCGGGCCATGGCGCGCTTGCGCTGGTCGTTGACGGACACGACGGCTTCGACGAGGCGCAGGGGGGTGCCGCAATCCTGCGCGGTCTTGACCAGCGCCAGGGTATCCTTCGGGAAGCACGAGCCGCCGTAGCCCGGCCCGGCATGTAGGAATTTGCCGCCGATGCGGTTGTCGAGACCGATGCCGCGCGCGACCTCCTGCACATTGGCGCCCACCTGCTCGCAGAGATCCGCGATCTCGTTGATGAAGGTGATCTTGGTGGCGAGGAACGCGTTGGCGGCGTATTTCGTCAGCTCGGCCGTCCGCCGGCCGGTGACGAGGATCGGGGCCTGGTTGAGGTAGAGCGGCCGGTAGACTTCGCGCATCACCGATGCCGCGCGTTCGTCCTCGGCGCCGATGACGATGCGGTCGGGCCGCTTGAAATCCGAGATCGCCGCGCCCTCGCGGAGGAATTCCGGGTTGGAGACAACGGCGAACGCGGCGTCGGGCCGAGCTTCGCGGATGATGCGTTCGACCTCGTCGCCGGTTCCCACTGGCACCGTCGATTTCGTCACCACCACGGTGTAGCCGGAGAGCGAGCCGGCGATGTCGCGGGCGGCGGCGTGAACGTAGGACAGGTCGGCGAAACCGTCGCCGCGCCGGGACGGCGTGCCGACGGCGATGAACACCACCTCTGCCTGGGCCACGGCCTGCGCGACATCCGTTGCGAAGGTCAGCCGGTTGTGGCGGACGTTGTCGGCCACGAGGGCGTCGAGGCCCGGCTCGAAGATCGGGATGCGCCCGGCCTCGAGGGCGAGGATCTTGGCCGGATCGGTGTCGACGCAGCACACGGTATGGCCGAAATCGGCAAAACAGGCCCCGGAGACGAGCCCGACATATCCGGCGCCGATCATGGCGATCTTCATGCGGTGATGTCCTTCGCCCTCGGCGGTGGCGCAGCCTTATCGTCCCCGGTGACCGAATAATAGTCCCGCAGCAGGGACCGATAGCTGGCAAATCTGATGTTGGTCGGCACTTTTGCCGACGAAGTATCGGAGAGATCGAGGGACAGCAGGCAATCGTTGAGCCGGCCTGGATCGTTGGCGAGGGCGGGATCGAGGCAATGGCCGGCGCCCGCGGCGCGCAGGCGGTCGGCCGGTGCACCAAGGTCGAACACCGCTACGGGAAGTCCCGAAACCAAGGCGATGGACAGGGTGTAGCAGTAGGTTTCCGGCCAGATCGATGGGATCAGGATCAGGTCGATCTCGTGCTGGGCGAGAAGGGCCAGGGCTTCCTCGCTGCCCGCGTAGCGCCCCGTCTCGGCGATGCCGATGGCGTCCATCTTCTGCGGAATGTCGGAATAGCCGACGATGGTGAAGTCGATGGCGAGACCTCGCCGTCTGGCGTCGCGGGCCAGGGCATGGATCACGTTCGATCCCTTGTGCGCGCCGATGGCGCCGAGCACCCCGATCCGGCGGACGGAACCACCGCGCGGTGCCGCGCGCGGGGCAGGCGTGGGCAGATCTTCCTCGTGGGGGGCGACCGTGATGGCGAGCGGCCCGAAGATCGCTTCGATGCGGGTCGCGACATCCTGCGACGGGGCGAGGAGACGGTCGGCCGCTCGGTAGAACGCGCCGTAGCGTGCCATCCGGTCCTGGCCCGGTCTGGCTTCGGCGCAATCGCAATCGGCGCAGGGGCGCCCGCCCGGCAATCCGCAATACAGCCCCTCGCGGGTCACGAGATGGTTGCGCAGGCAGACGCTGGAGTAATCGTGCAGGGTGACGACGGTCTGCCCGGGGGCGGCCTCGATCAGGTCCATCAGGACGGGTACGGCCGTCCCGTCGAGGCCGTAGAACGAGTGAACGTGAATGAAGAGCGGGCCAAGCCAGGAAAGGAATCGCGCAAGGATGCGGTAGTCGTCGTGCACCGACAAGGCGCGCAGGGATGGGGTGTAGGGGCCTTCCGCGCCGAAAAGCCCGACCTCGACGTAGGCTCCCTCGGTCACCGTGAGGGTGACGACGCGGACCCCCTCGTCGGCGAGGCGCCCGGCGAGGTGATCGGCATGGACCGAGGCGCCCCCACCCTTGGCGTGGACGACGAACACCGCGGCGCGCGGTCCCGCCGCCCGCGCCAGACGGTAGAGATCCAGGTTGAGACGCACGTCGGCGGCCGGATCGGTGGCGACGAAGCGCTCGATGCGCAGGGTATAATCGGGGTGCTTGGCAAGCAGCGCGGCCTGGCCCTGCGTATACTCGGAATCGTAGACCTCCGAGAACGACACCTTGCCCGAATGGTAGACGAACACGTCCGCCGCGAGGATGTTGCGTCCGCCCGCCTTGAGGACGCGCATGCAGTAATCGTTCTCTTCGCCGTAGCCCTTGCCGAAGGCGTCCGCGTCGAGGGGGCCGAGCTGCGCGATGAGCGATCCGCGCATGTAGAAGCAGAAGCCGACACCCGTCGGCACCTCGACCCAGCGGCCCGCATTGGCGGCCGCCGCCCCTGCGTCGAGGGCCCGGGGCGAGAGTTCGAGGGCAACCGTGTTGTTGCGGTCGGAATCGGGATAGCTGCAGATCGTCGCGTTGTTGGAAAACGGCGTGATCGTGCCGACCCGTGGATCGCGCGCCGCATGGGCGAGCAGGCGGTCGATCCAGTCGCCGAACACGATGGTGTCGCTGTTGAGCAGGATCACGTCCCGCGCGCCCGTCATGTCGAGGGCGCGGTTGATGGTGCCGACGAAGCCGAGGTTGGTTGGGTTCTCGTAGTAGGTGAACAGGCCCCGCGCGGCGAGCGCCCGCAAGGCATCCGTCAGGGGCGCATCGGGACTGCGGTCGTTGAGCACGAGGAGAGCGAAGGGCGCCGCCTGCGGCTCCGCCAGCACCGCGTGGAGCGCGCGCAAGGTCTCGTCGTAGCCTTTGTAGACCGGCACCACCACGACGACCCGGGCGGCGTCGAGGGCGGCGGCGGCCGGGACCGCATCCCATTCGGCGGCACTGGGTGCCCGGGTCGGTGGCCACTTGGTGTTGCCGAGGGGGTTGGGCTTGCGCCCCTCCGCCCGGCCGAAGCGCAGGTAGTGGAAGAACGGATTGGTGCCGCTGAGGATCAGATCGGGATTGGTCCTGACGTAGTACGATGTCCAGAACAGCTCCGTCGGATCGCGGCCCTCCTTCCAGCCGTGGCTGGCATAGTGGGTCGCGGGGTCCATCCCCGAGGCCGCCACGTCGGCGTAGCTCGCCCGGTAATGGGCGGCATCGAACTCCGGTCGAATGGCCGCGACGATGTCGGAGAGGGGGGTCCGGTCGCCATGGGCCTGCCCGAAGGCCGGTGCCGTATTCGTCGAGACGTAATGATAGAAGGGACTGACGTTCAGCAGGCGGACCTGCGGGTGGGCGTGGAGATAGGCGGTCCCGTCGAAATCCGGGCGCGGGTCGAGGCCCCGCCGCCACCCCACCGCCAGATAATCGAGGAGGGCCGTTTCGGGATCGACGATACCCGTGAGCGAGCCGTAGTACCGCGCGTCGAAATAGGGGCGGACCACATCGGCTTGCACGGCGTGGAACGCCTCGGGCGTTGCCGGCCAGGTCTGTCGGCCGGCACGGGCCGCCCCCGACTCGACATGGGCTTCGAGGGGGTTCCGCTCGATCCCGGCGGTCTTGAGGTACCTGTCCTTGTAGTACAGGGTCGAGAAGTTCGGCGCCGGGTCGCGGCCCTCGCGGAATCCGTGCCGGAGATAATGATCCAGCGGACCGCCGCCGTAATCGCTGACATCAGGGTACTGGGCAGTATAATAACCGGGATCGAACAGCTTTTGAATACGTCGCGAGCGTATCGAGAAGAATGAATACGCTTTCTGCCTCATGACTTACTGTGATCCTCCCACGGCAGCGTGTTCCGTACGCGCTCGCGGTCCGATCGGTCAACCCGCGCGAGGGCGCGGCCCCTCACGTGGCCGGCACTTTCGCGAGGGGCGCGACGACGGCGCTGCGGAAGGCGCGCAGGAGGTCGACGTCGAGTTTCGGACCCATGTCCCGCATGATCTCGTGCGCCTCCTCGTGAGGCAGCGGATCGCGGTAGGCCCGCCGCTCCGTCAGGGCGGAATGGATGTCGCAGATGGTGACGAGGCGCACGAGGTCGGGAATCTCGTGCGCCGACAGGCCGTCCGGATACCCGCTGCCGTCGAGCATCTCGTGGTGGTGTCGCACCACGGCGAGCATGTTCGCGTCGAACCCCCCCTGCGCTTCCAGGAGATTGGCGCCGACGGAGGGATGGGTGCGCATCACCGCCATCTCGTCGGGGCTGAGCCGGCCGGGCTTGTTGAGGATCGCCAGGGGGATCCGTGATTTTCCGATATCGTGCAGCAGGGCGGCGCGGGCCAGACGCATCTGGTCGGCCCGGGCGAGCTTCAACCCGCCCGCGAAGGCGGCGGCATAGCCGGCCACGCTCAGGGAGTGCTGGTAGAGTTGCTGGTCGTAACTGCCGATGACCTCGAGCCAGGTCCGGATGCCGCATTCGGAGATCGTTTCGAGGATCACCTCGGTGCCGGCATCGACGGCGGCAGGGGAGACGGCTTCACCGCGGCGTGCCGCATCGAAGGCCTCGCCCACGGCGCGATTGGCCAGATCGGCCTTGGCGGTAAAGCGGGCCGTTCGGTCGAAAGCCCGTGTCCGGGCGGTCTGGACGACATCCATGAGACTGAAGACCGCCGCGAGCACGGTCTTGCGCGGCGTGTCGGTGGGCAGGAACCGCGTCGGGGCCGGGCGCGTCGTGATGGGCTGGAGGGCGAGTTGCAGGCTCGGGATACGCAGGCCATGCAGGCGGGCGACCCAGGCCTCGGCCGCCGCCTCATCGCGGCTGACGTCCACCACCGCGAGCAGGGGCCGTTGCGCCGGCATTCCCGCCCCGGCCGCGATCTGCCGGCAGGCGACGACGGTGTCGATCGCCTGCACGAGGAGACCCGCCTGCTCCGGGCGGTCCGAGATGACGAGAACGGAGGATTCCTGTGTCACGCGTGCGTCCGCTCGCAATGGCGCACGTTCCAGTCCCGAAACGGGCGAACTGTCACCTCTATCAATATCATTATCGAACACTTCACTACAAAATGTTTCACGCGCCCGGGTTTTCGCGTTGGGGCAAGCGAAGGCCGGGCCAGGGCTTGTGCTGGCCCGGTCCGCTTCCCAAGGCCCCCGGCGATCCGCTGCCGGCGCGGCAGGCTTGCCGGGTCCTTACCCCCATGCCACATGCCCGGCTCGATCGCGGCGGGGACGAGCACGGATGGTGGAGCGGATCTTCGAGCGGGTGCGGTTCGCGAGCCGGTGGCTTCTCGCCCCGTTCTACGCGGCCCTCGGCATCGGCATCGTGGTGTTGCTGGTCAAGCTCCTCCGGGAGCTGGCCCATTTCGTCCTGCACATGTGGGACGCCACCGAATCGCAGGTGGTGCTCGGCGTCCCGACCATGGTCGACCTCTCGCTGACGGCCTCGCTGCTCATCATCGTCATGTTCTCCGGCTACGAGAACTTCGTCTCGAAGATCGACCATGCGGACCACAAGGACTGGCCCGCCTGGATGGGCACCATCGACTTCACCGGGCTCAAGCTGAAGCTCGTCTCCTCCATCGTGGCCATCTCGGCGATCTCGCTGCTGAAGGCGTTCATGGACCTGAAGGCGATGAGCGATCGCGACTTGTACTGGCTGGTGGGCATTCACATGGTCTTCGTGGTCTCGGGTCTGCTCATGGCCCTCACCGACCGAACCATCGCCGGGCACCACGAGTGGTGAACCGGGCGAGCGCCCCACGGACTGGTTCCTGGAGTGCTTCATGGACCGGCACTTGAACCGGCGCGAGGCGGTGGCGGCCGCCCTGCTGCGCCTCGCGCCCCGCCTGCCCGAATTCGAGGCCGGCGCGATCCTCGACCGGGCACTGGCGAGTCCCAGTCTGCGCGGGGCGGCTCCGGAGACGGCCGCTTGGCTCTGCCTCGTGGCCTATGGCCGGCATGTCTTCACCGACTACGATGCCCTCCTGGACGACGGCTACGATCGCGACAGCGCGCGCCACTTCGTGCTCGACGATCTCAATGCGGCCCTGGGAGCCTGGGGCGTGCGCCGGCTGATCTCCGAGGAGGAAACCGACCGGGAAACGGACGGCGAGGGCTGACGTCGGTCGCGGGCTTGTGCCGTGCCGGCCCTCGCGGCAGTCTCGCGTGGGCAGGCGGTCTCGCGTGGGAAACGTCGGACCTGGGCCGGCGGGCGGAGGCCGGGATTCATGGGGCTTGGTGAATGCGATATTCCGGAGAACCAGATCGGCACCCGGACGAATCTATCCGTGGCGTCGGTTTGAGGCGGATGCGCGTCGCCGTCGCGGTCCTGCTCCTCGCAGCGGGCACCGCCGAGGCACAGGAGCCGGCCCGGTCCGCCGAAGTACCACCCGGCGCCTCGGCCGATTCGGCGGCCTGCACGGGCTTCGACTGGGCGCTCCTGCGCGAGCAGGCGTGGTTCGCGGCGCCCGGCCTGCCGCAGGTGGCGAGCGGCGGCACCCTGCCGGTGGGGATGCCGGGCGCCCTGCTCGGTCTGAAGCCGCAGGCGGAGGTCGTACCGCCGTTTCCGCCCTCCCGCGAGGCGAAGCCCGGGACCTATGGCGGCGTGCTGACCGTTCCGGCTCCGGTCACGCCGGGCCTGTATCAGGTCACCTTGTCCGACCGCGCCTGGATCGATGTCAGCCAGGATGGCAAGACCCTGCGGTCCCCGGTGGCCCACACCATGCGACCGGGTTGCGCGGTCCTCGCCAAGAGCGTTCGCTTCCAGCTCGGCGCCGTGCCCATCACCATCGTGGTGAGCGGGGCCGAGGCCGATACGATCCGCATCGCCGTCGCGCCCGCCGAGTGAACGTCCCGCGCCGCCCCTCGATCGGATGTCGGTTTCCGGCCCGCGTGCCGCGGCGCGCCGAAGGTTTTGTCGCGCACACGCGGTCGCGCCGCCGCCGCCGATGGGCTAGCCTCGCGAACCCACCCTTCATTCCCGTGCCTGGAGCGTAAGCCCCTGTCCCTTCGCCGGTCCCTTCGTCCGATCCGCCTCGCGACCCTCGCGATCCTCGCCCTCGGCACGGCCGCGCAGGCTCAGGATCGGGGAACCCTCGACCCGAAGCCCCTGCCGCCCCTCGCCGATCCCGACGCGCCCGGCACCCCCGCCAAGGCCCTGTTCGGCCGGGCGACATCGCCGGCGCCCGGCCCCGCGCATGCGTACGGCTCCTATGCCAAGGGCTGTTTCTCGGGTGGCGAAGCCCTGGCGGTGGACGGGCCGACCTGGCAGGTGATGCGCCTGTCGCGCAATCGCATGTGGGGCACCCCGCCCCTGGTGGACTTCCTGGAGCGGCTGGCCGCCAAGGCGCCGCGGGTCGGCTGGCCCGGCCTCCTCGTCGGCGACATGTCGCAGCCGCGCGGCGGCCCGATGCTGACCGGCCACGCCTCGCACCAGCTCGGTCTCGATGCCGACATCTGGCTGACCCCGATGCCGGACCACCGTATGAGCCGGCGCGAGCGCGAAGAGACCTCCGCCACCAACGTCGTCCGGGCCGACCGCCTCGACATCGACCCAGGGGTGTGGGCGCCCGAGCACCTAAAGCTCATCCGCCTCACGGCGCAGCAGCCCGAGGTGGCGCGCCTGTTCGTCAATCCGGCAATCAAGAAGGCCCTGTGCCGCGAGGCCGGTGGCGACCGTTCCTGGCTGTCCAAGGTGCGGCCCATGTACGGGCACAACTACCACTACCACATCCGCCTCGCCTGCCCGGCGGGGCAGGACCAGTGCGGCGACCAGGCCCCACCGCCCGGCGGCGACGGCTGCGGCGAGGAGCTCGCCTACTGGTTCAGCGACGCGGTGCTGAACCCGCCGAAATCGACGAAGCCCAGTAAGCCCCGGCCGCCGATGACCATGGCGGCGCTGCCGGCGGCGTGCCGGGCTGTGCTCAAGGCACGCTGAGGCCTCGGTGTGGCCGTCGAACTGGCGCGCCACCTTCCCAAAGTCACGCCCCGGTCCAGTTAAGGCGCCATGCTCAACGATCGTCGCCTCGCGCAGCGCGCCCTGCGCCGCCCCGATCATCCCAGTCCGATGGTCGATCGGCCCGGCTTGCGTAAGATCCTGAGCTGGAATCTCCTGCGGCGCACGGGGGCCAACGTCGCCGTGCTCGCCACCCTGATCGAGCGCGAGAAACCCGACCTCGTGCTCATGCAGGAGGCTACGAAGGAGATCGCCGGGCTGAAGGACCGGCTGGGGGGGGATTATGCTTGGGCACCTCTGCCGGGCCGAATCCATGGACCGGCTCTTTGGAGCCCGACGCCGTTCCTCGCTCCACCGATCATCGTCGAACTGCCGTCGGGGGCGATGTTCGACCGGGTCTGCCAGATCCTCGACCTCGGCGGGTTCGGCGTCGCCAATGTGCACCTCTCCCACGGACAGATGCTGAACCGGCGTCAGTTGCGCCGGATCGCCGAGAACCTACCGGATTGCGCGGCGGTGATCGGCGACTACAACCTCGTCGGCCCGCCCATGCTGGCCGGGTTCCGGGATGTCGGGCCGCGCCTTCCGACCCATGCCATGGCCCGCCTGGTCCCCCTGCGACTCGACCGATGCCTCGTGCGTGGGCTCACCTGCCACGCCTCGGCGGTCCTGCCGCGCGGCCCCTCGGACCACCGCCCCATCATCGTCCACTTGGCACCCACGCCTCTCCAGGCACGGCGGCCGGACCGCGACGCCACACGGAGCTCGTTCGATCGGTTCGCGATGCGGATCTCGGCGTCCCTCAGGGGCCGCGCGCGCCGGCCCTAGCCAGGCTGGATCACAGGTACGGCAGGGCCAATCGGACGCCCGCATCCCGCAGCCGCACGGGCAAGGCGCGCGCAGCCAGATGCTCGCGCGTCAGGCGGACCTCCATCTTGGCGCGCATGATGGCGTCGAGGGCCTCCGCGAGATCGGGATCGTACAGCTCGACGTTCACCTCGAAGTTGAGGCGAAAGCTGCGCATGTCCCAGTTGGCCGAGCCGATGAAGCACCACGTCCCGTCCACGACGAGGAGCTTCGAATGGTCGAAGGGCGGTGCGTCGAGCCAGATCCGGACCCCGCTGCGCAAGAGCGGATCGACATGCGCCCGCGTCGCCCAATCCACAAAGCGGTGGTCGCTGACCTTCGGGATGACGATGTCGACGCGGATGCCCCGGTTGGCCGCGAGGCAGAGGGCGCTGGTCAGGATCTCGTTCGGTAGGAAGTAGGGTGTCGAGAGGCGGATGCTGCGTGTGGCGCAGGCCACGGCCTGGAGGATCACGAGCTCGATCTTGCGCAGGTCCGCGTCCGGTCCCGAGGTGACGACCCGCGCCGGGATGGTACCGGCCGGTGCGAGGCGTGGGAACCATGCCTCGCCGGTCAGGTCCTCGCCCGCCACGAAGATCCAGTCGCTGGCGAACGCCGCCGCCAGCTGGTCGACCACCGGCCCTTCGAGACGGAAATGCGTGTCGCGGATCGGATGGGGCGGGGCCTGCGAAACCCGGTTGCCGTCGGCGATGTTGAGGCCGCCGGTGAAGGCGGTCCGGCCATCGAGGATGAGGAGCTTCTTGTGGGTCCGCATGTTGAGGAACGGCATGCGCCAGGGCAGGGCCGAGTGCATGAATCGGCCCGCCGGCACGCCGGCCCGTTGCAGGCGCCGGGTGATGCCGGGTGGAAAGTAGCCGCCGCCGATGCCGTCGATGATCACCCGAACGGCGATGCCGCGTCCATGCGCCTCGATGAGGGCGTCGCAGAAGGCCCGGCCCGTCGCGTCGTCGCGGAAGATGTAGCTCGAGAGCGCCACCGAGGCCCGAGCCGCGGCGATCTCCGCCAGCATGACCGGATAGGCGGCGTCGCCGTTGCGCAGCACGGTGACGGAATTGCCAGGCCGCAGGGGCAGCCGGGTGATCAGCCGTACGGCGTGGTCGAGGGGCCGGAAGGCTTGGGGCAGAGGCGGCGGTGTCGGATCGTCGTCGGACGAGACGGCGGACCCGGCGGCTTGTGTGGGCCGGATGCGCAGCTTGTGCGCCCGGCGCGTCACCCGGTTGACGCCGAACAGGGCGTAGAGCCCGGCCCCGAACATCGGCGAGAGCCAGGCGAGACCGATCCAGCCGATGGCGCCCCCGACCTCGCGCTTGCGCAGCAGCACATGCATGGTCACGACGACGGACAGGCCGAGCCCGAGGACGGCGAAGACTTCGGACCGGATCGACAGCATGTCGCCGATCCATCTCAGTAGGGCCTGTTCCAACGCCGTTCCTCATCCCACGATCGGAGGTGGGATACGAGAAACGTCCGGCCGCTCCAAACGCCCCGTCAGGGCCGGGCGAGATCGGCGAGCAGGCTCGATGCCACCGTCGCCTTGGACACCGTGAGGCCCGAGGCCGCGATGGCTTCGACGGCACTGCGGATGCGGGTGAGGGCGGGGCCACGCGCGGCGCTCCAGGCCTCGACGGCCTCCGGCCCCGTTCCGACATCGGCCACCACCTCGGCCGTGAGGCGGCGGTGGGCGGTGGAGAGTCCGGAGATCGCCCGCTCCAGGGCGACCCGGTCGAAGGTGTCGTCCACGGGGACCTTCCGCGCGGCGGCCACGAGATCGTCGAGGCTGAAATGCCGGGCGAGGGCGAAATGCGTCGCCGCGATGCCGGCCACCGGCTGCCCGCCATCCTCCGCCACTCGGACGATGTCCGGGCCGGCGGCCAACGCTGCCAGGGAGGCGAGGCGTCGGGCGGCCTCGGGAGGTAGGCCGTGTCCGACGAGTTCCGCCTGCCGGGCGTCGAGGGCGCCCTTCGCCTCCGGGCCGAGGATCTCGGGAAGCGCGGCCATCACGGCGGCGATGCCTTCGCGGTAGCGTGCCACCAGAGGGGCGACGCTGCCCGAGAGGTCGAGGTTGCGGATGAACCAGACGATGCGGCCCGTCAGCAGTTCCTGCACATCGGCGTAGAGGTCGAGTTGGGCCTGTCCCGGCACGGCGCCGGCGAGACCGTCGATGGCGAGATTCAGCTCCATCAGGCCGAAGGCGTCGCGGGTCACCGCGTAGGCCTTGGCGATGGTGGCCGCGTCGGCCCCGGTCTCGTCGATGAGGCGGGTGACGAGGGAGGGACCGCCCCGGTTGATGATGATGTTCGACAGCGCCGTGGCGATGATCTCGCGGCGCAGGCGGTGGCCCTTCACCGCGTCGGGGAACTGCCGGCGCAGGGCTTGCGGGAAGTAGCGCTGCAGTTCGCGGTCGAAATACGGGTCGTTCGGCACCGGGCTCGCCAGGATCGCGTCGTAGAGCGACAGCTTGGCGTAGGCCAGAATCACGGCGTATTCCGGCCGCGTCAGACCCTCGCCCCGGCGCATGCGCTCGGCGATGGCGGCATCGTCGGGCAGGAACTCCACGGCCCGGTCGAGGCGACCTTCGGCCTCCAGGGACTGGAGGGTGCGAACCGCGAAGCCGGTCTCGCCGACGCCGCGGCGCAGGGCAAGCGACAAGGCCAGGGTCTGGAGCTCGTTGTTGCGTAGGACCAGGGCCGCGACCTCGTCGGTCATGCCGACGAGGAGCGCGTTGCGGGCGGCCGCGTCGAGGCGTCCGTCGCGCTCCGGCATCATCAGGGCGATCTTGATGTTCACCTCGACGTCGGAGGTGTTCACCCCGGCCGAATTGTCGATGGCGTCGGTGTTGAGGCGGATTCCGGCCCGCGCCGCCTCGATCCGCCCGCGCTGGGTCAGGCCGAGATTGGCGCCCTCGCCGACGACCCTGACACGCAGGACCGAACCGGTGATGCGCACGGCGTCGTTGGCCCGGTCGCCGGCCTCCTCGTCGGTCTCGGAGCCGGCGCGGACATAGGTGCCGATGCCGCCGAACCACAGGAGGTCGACGGGGGCCTTGAGGATCGCCTGCATCACCTCGGCCGGCGTCGCCTCGGCGCGTTCGAACCCCAGCACGGCCTGGATCTCCGGCGAGAGGGGGATCGTCTTCAGGCTGCGGGAAAACACGCCGCCGCCGGTCGAGATCAGCCCGGTGTCGTAGTCGCGCCAGCTCGAACGCCCGAGGTCGAACAGACGCTGGCGCTCGGCAAAGCTCGCGGCCGGATCGGGCGCGGGGTCGAGGAAGATGTCGCGGTGGTCGAAGGCCGCGACGAGCCGGACGCTCCGCGACAGCAGCATGCCGTTGCCGAACACGTCGCCCGACATGTCGCCGACGCCCACGACGGTGACCGGGTCGGCCTGGACGTCGACATCCATCTCGCGGAAGTGGCGCTTGACCGCTTCCCAGGCGCCCCGCGCGGTGATGCCCATGCGCTTGTGGTCGTAACCCTGGCTGCCGCCCGAGGCGAAGGCGTCGCCGAGCCAGTGGCCGCGCTCCAGGGAGAGGGCGTTGGCGATGTCCGAGAAGGTGGCGGTGCCCTTGTCGGCCGCCACCACGAGGTAGGCGTCGTCGGAATCGTGGCGCACCGTGTCGGCCGGCGGCCGGATCGCATCGTCGACGATGTTGTCGGTGAGCTCCAGCAGGGTGCGGATGAAGACGCGGTAGCTCTCTGTGCCTTCCGCGAGCCAGGCTTCGCGGTCGGAGGCCGGCGGCAGGCGCTTGGGGAAGAAGCCGCCCTTGGCGCCCACCGGCACGATGACGGCGTTCTTGACCTGCTGGGCCTTCACCAAGCCCAGGATCTCGGTCCGAAAATCCTCCGGCCGGTCGGACCAGCGCAGGCCGCCGCGGGCCACGTAGCCGTAGCGCAGGTGCACGCCCTCCAGGCGCGGCGCGTAGACGAAGATCTCGAAGAACGGGCGTGGCAGGGGCATGCCGTTCACCTTGGCGCAGGCGAACTTGAACGCGATGGTTTCGCGCATCCCGCCGTCGTCGCGGCGTTGGAAGAAGTTCGTCCGTACGGCGGCTTCGACCAGATTGACGAAGCGGCGCAGGATTCGGTCTTCGTCCAGACTGGTGACCTCGCCCAGCGCCGTCTCGATCTCCGCCCGGATGGCGGCTTCGCGTGCCGTGCGGTCCTTCCCGGCCTCCTCTTGTCCCGCCGGATCGAACCGGGCGTGGAACAGGGCGACGATCCGGCCGGCGATGGCCGGATGCAGGCTGAGGGTCGCGGCGAGGTAATCCTGCCCGTAGCGGATTCGCAGCTGGCGCAGGTAGCGCCCGAGGCCGCGCAGGAGGGCGACATCGCGCCAGCCGAGGTCGCCCTCCAGCACGAGGCGGTTGTAGCCGTCTGAGTCCGCTTCGCCCGCCGCGATGGCGAGGAGTGCGGCTTCCAGGGGGGCTTCCAGCCGGTCCCGGTCGATGGGCGCCCCGGTGGCCCGCTCCAGCAGCATGTCGTGGAGCCAGACCTGTCCACCGTCCGGCCCGTCCCCGGTGCGGACGCGGTAGGTGCGCTCGTTGATCACCCGGAAGCCGAGATTCTCCAGAGCCGGCACCCGGTCGGACAGGGAGAGCGATGCCCCCCGCGAAAACACCTTGAGGCGTATCTGGTGAGCCGGGTCGGTGTCGCGCCGGCCGATATCGACGGCGCGCGGGCGCGCTTCACTCAGGGCTTCGAGGAGGGCGATGTCGGCGATGGCGACGGCGGGCGCGAAGTTTTCGCGATACGCGGCCGAGAACGCGTCTGTGTAGCGGGCTGCCAGCGCCCGGGCCTGCCGGCCGGGCATCGCCTCCGCGAGGGCGAGACGCAGGTCGTCGCTCCAGGTTCGCACCAGGGCGCCGATCCCCGCCTCCAGGGTGGCGGGGTCGCGCTCGGCCGCGCCGTCCTCGGGCAGGCCGATGATGTAGTGGGTCCGGGCGAGCGGGCCTTCGGGGAAGTCCGGATAGGCCGCCGAGAGCCGGCCGCCGTATTCCCTGGCGAGGTAGGCGCCGACGCGCAGGCGGACCTGTGAATCGTAGCGGTCCTTCGGCACGTAGACGAGGAGCGAGACGAAGCGGCCGAAGCGGTCGGGCCGGGACAGGACGCGGATGCGCGGCCCTTCCGCGAGGCTGCCGATGGCGAGTGTGAAGCGGTGGAGGCGATCGACGGTGATCTGGAACAGGTCGTCGCGGGGATAGGTCTCCAGGACGTTGAGCAGGCTGCGTCCGGCGTGGCTCGTCGGGTCGAGGCCGGCCTTCGCGACCACGGCGGCGACCTTTTCGCGGAGGTAGGGGACTTCGCGTGCCAGGGCGGTGTAGGCGGCGGCCGTGAACAGGCCGACGAGGCGGACTTCGCCGGACAAGGTCCCGTCCGGGGAAAACAGCTTGACTCCGACATAGTCGAGATGGGCGGCGCGGTGGACCCGCGACTTCACGCTTGCCTTGGTGACGAGGAGCGCCTGCGGTTCTTCGAGGAAGGCGCGGATCTCGGGCGTGTCGTCGGCGAGCGTCCGTCCGCGCCGCAGGACTTCGACGGCGGGGTCGCGCAGGACGCCCCGGTTGGCCTCCGGCACCACCGCATGGGTGCCGCCGGTGAGGTCGTACTCGCGCAGGCCCAGCAGCGTGAAGTGGCCATCGCGCAGCCATTCGAGGAAGGCGTGCGCCTCCCGGACTTCAGCCTCCGGCAGGGATGTCCGTCCCGTCGCGTAATCCTGTGCCAGGGCGGCGAGGCGCGCCAGCATGGCGTCTCCATCGTCCGTGGCGCGGGCGACATCGCGGAACACGGCCGTGAGGCCGGCCTCGAGGCGGTCGCGGGCCTCGCCGGCATCGAGACGGTCGAGGTGGAGATGGATGAAGCTCTCGCGCGTGAAGGCCGCGTGGGCGTCCGCCGTGGTCTCGCCGACCACCCGCACGAGTTCGCCGTCCGCGTCGCGCTCCACGCCGAGGATCGGGTGGGCGACGAGGTGCGGTGTCAGCCCCTGTTCGGTCAACTCGGCGAGCGTCGAGTCGAGGAGGAACGGCCGGTTGTCGTTGACCACTTCGACGACGGTGAGTTCACGTTGCCGGCCGTCCCGGTCGACGGTCAGATCGGACAGGCGCAGGTCCGACGGGGCGCCGGCCCTGCGCGGCGCGGCCAGATGCTGACGGGCGGCCAGCGCCAGATCGGCCAGGGCGTCCGGTGTATGGGGCGCCAGATCCTCCGGCGAGGTGCGCCCGAACAGGTCGCGCACGAATCCGCCCGGGCCGTCCCGCCGATCCACGACGGCGGCCGCAGCCGTCAGGAGGTCGTCGCGGATCGAGCGCGCCTGGGCACTGGCCAGGGCCGTGGCTGCTTCGCTGCCCATGATCGTCGATCCTTTCACGCGCTCGAACCATCCTCGCACCTCCGCGTGACAGGCGGACGGGCGTCGAGTTGCGGTCAACCGGGCCGATCTTGGCCGGAGGCGGCGGATCATGCGCAGGGTCGGCAGCCGGTATCAATCGGTCCCGGTGGGCGCCCGCATGACGTTGGGGCTGCGGTGTCAGTCCCCCTGCCGGGGCCGGGGGCGGACGGGCCGGCTGAGGAAGCGCGATCCCGCGACGAGGAAGCGCCAGGGCGTCTCGACGGCGCGGGTGAGGCCGATGCGGCCGCAGGCCACCACCGTGCCGGCCGGCGCGCCGAAGGCGAGGTGGAACGGCGCACGGTCCAGTGGAACGCCGTCCTGCGCGTCCGTCACGCCGAGCGCCTGGCACAAACGGCCCGGTCCGGCGCAGAGCCGGCGCGGATCGTCGAGGCCGCGCCGTGCCGCCATCGTCGCCGGATCGTACCGCGGCTCGAGGGCGCGCAGGAGCACGGCGCTGCCCGGTTCGCAGACGAGGTTGAGGCACCAGTGCAGGCCGTAGGAGCGGTAGACGTAGGCGTGGCCGGCGGGGCCGAACATGCTGGCGTTGCGCCGCGTCGGGCCGGCGAAGCTGTGCGAGGCCGGGTCGGTCCGGTCGTAGGCCTCCGTCTCCACGATGGGCCCGCCGACCCCGTCGACCCGCAACACGCAGCCGACGAGATCGCGCGCGACCTGCACCGCCGGCCGCGCGAAGAAGGCCGCCGGCAGCGCCGCTTCGGTCACGGGAGCTTCGCGCCCTTGGCCGCTTCGCGGGCGCGGGCGAAGGCCTCGGGCCCGAGATGGAGGGCGACGCGGATCGCTTCCTCGACGAAGGCCGGCGCCGTGAGGCCGGCGGCCTTGGCGGCGCGGGAGACGTCGAGGCCGAGCGCCAGATCGACGGGAATCGGCGTGGTGCGGGGCGGGGCCGCCATGGCGGCGGCCAGCGCCGCCGTCCCGGTGAGGCGGGCCGGGGCGGGCGGGCTCGGGATCGGCGCGGCCGAAGCCGAGGCCGGAAGCGTGGTCGTGGTCGTCCCGGCGGCCGATCCGGCGGGGGCCGCCAGGGCCTGCCGGCGTCCTTGCGCGGCGAGGCGGTCGGCCCGCTCGTTGCCGGCCTCGCCGGTGTGGCCGCGCACCCAGGTCCAGCGCACGTCGCGCCGGGCCGCCAGGGTGTCGAGGGTCTGCATGAGATCGACGTTCTTGACCGGGCCGGTGCTCGTGCGCCAGCCCTTGGCCTTCCAGCCCTTCATCCATTCCGTCACCGACTTGATGACGTACTGGCTGTCGCAGCGCATCTCGATGGCGGCCCCCTCGGGGAAGTGGGAGAGCGCGCTGATGGCGGCCGTCAATTCCATGCGGTTGTTGGTGGTGGAACGCTCGCCGCCGCACCGCTCGATGGTGCCGGTCTCGGCCTGGATCACCACGCCCCAGCCGCCGGGGCCGGGATTGGGGTCGCATCCGCCGTCGGCGTAGACGATGGTTCGCATGGGGGCTCGATCCGTTGGGCGGATGGGATTGGGGCGCCGCCCATAGCACGGGCCGCCCCCGCTCCGGCACCCCCGCCGGGCGGTTCGCTCAGCGCGGATTCTGCCAGGTGGTGGCGGGCTGGCGCGGGGCCGTCACCGATCCCGTGGTCGCCGCGGCCGGGATCGGCCGGCGGGTCTCTTCGCCCCGCTCGGCGACGTTCACGGGCCGGGCCTGCGCCGCCTGGCGCCGTGTGCGCACGGCCTTGGCCCGGCGGACGCGGCGGGGCCGAGCCCGCTCGGAATTGGAGCCGACGACGCCGCCCACCACCGCGCCGACCACGGCCCCGATGGGACCGCCGACCACGGCACCCGCGACGGCGCCCGTGCCGACGCCGACTACTGTGTTGCTCGCCGCCTGCACGGTCGCCGGCACCGCCAGCAGGCCGAGGAGCATCCCGCCCAAAACACGTTTCTTCATCGCTCGGACCTCTCCGACGGGGGCTGCCAGCGTCCGCCCCGGGGGGCGAGGCGGCGCGAAGAGGGCGCGTCGCCGGACGTGTCCCGATGTGGGACATCGGGTTCGAAAGGCTCGTGTGACGCCTCACCGTGACCAAATCGGGGCCGGGTTCGGATGGGCGTCACGCCCGTATCCCTTCCGACGCGTCGCCCGGTCGCTCAATCGCCCATGCGCTGGAAGCTACAGGTGCCCAGGCCGGTATCGCGATAGCCCGCCGGGCAGTCCCGGACGCAGGTGCCGGCCGCGAACTTGAGTGGCGGCTCGCACGGATGGGCGAAGCCGTCGTTCCGCCGCGCGGCCGGCGCCGTGTCCCGGGGCGCGCCCTGCACGGGCGTGCCGGCCGGCAACGCCGCCGCCAGTGTCAGGAGGGAAGCGAGGGCGAGGCGACGGGTCAGCGGGCGCTCCCTCCGGTCGGGCAACCGGCCGCGGTGCGTGGGCCGGAGCCCTCCGACCTCGCCCGGCCCATGGTGTCTCAGGCGGCGCAGTCGAGGAAGCCGGCGCGGATCGCCTCCGGGTCGAGCTTGCGCCCGATGAACACCACCCGCGACACGCGGGCCTCGCCGTCCTTCCACGGACCCTGGAGGTCGCCGTCGAGGATCTGGTGGACGCCCTGGAATACGAAGCGCTGGGGCTCCTCCGGGAACGCGACGATGCCCTTGCAGCGCAGGATGTCCGGCCCCTGCACCTGGGTCAGGGTCGAGATCCACGGCATGAACTTTTCGGGGTCCACCGGGCCGTCGATCTTGGCCGAGACCGACTGCATCTCGTCGTCGTGATGGTGATGGTGGCCCTCCTCGAGGAAGTCGGGCTCGATGTCGAGGATGCGCGACAGGTCGAAGGCGTTGCGGTCCAGCACCTGATCGAGGGGCACGTCGCAGCGGCTGGTGCGGTGAACCTTGGCGTAGGGGTTGATCGACCGGATCAGCCCCTCGACGCGGTCGAGGTCGGCCGGCTCGACGAGATCGGCCTTGTTCAACAGGATCACGTCCGCGAAGGCGATCTGGTTCTTGGCCTCGGGGGCGTCCTTGAGCCGGTCGGAGAGCCATTTGGCGTCCGCCACCGTCACCACGGCGTCGAGGCGGGCGGCGCCGCCGACATCCTCGTCGATGAAGAAGGTCTGGGCCACGGGGGCTGGGTCGGCGAGGCCCGTGGTCTCGACGATGATCGCATCGAACTTGCCGCGCCGCTTCACCAGGCCGTCCATGATGCGGATGAGGTCGCCGCGCACGGTGCAGCAGACGCAGCCGTTGTTCATCTCGAACACTTCCTCGTCGGCGCCGATGACGAGGTCGTTGTCGATGCCAATCTCGCCGAACTCGTTGACGATCACCGCGTAGCGCTTGCCGTGGTTCTCCGTGAGGATGCGGTTGAGGAGCGTGGTCTTGCCGGCCCCGAGATAGCCCGTGAGCACGGTCACGGGGATTTTTTGGGCGCCGGCGTTCGGGCTGTCGGAGTTCGGGCTTTCGGACATGGCGGCTCTTTTCGGGTTTCCGGGGACGGCTTTGGCCGGGTGTCGGGGTGTTATATTGTATCATCGCCTTGCGATGGAAGGCCGTCCCGGCTCGGCCGGCGCATTACTCCAACCTTCGCTTCCTCGCTGCGGGCTGATGGATCCATACATCGGCGAGAGCGTCGATCGCTCCGAGCGAGGTACGGGCTCCTCCTTCTCCCTTGTGGAGCGGGGGCGATGGGGGTCCGCCGGCCTCCGCAGGGAGACAGGCACACGCGGTCGCTCCCCACCGGCGAGGAGGGCCGCGTCGCGTTCAAATCCAGGAATGCGATCGTCTGCGAGGAGGTGAGGGAGCGCGCGAGGGTGGTATCCCGCCGTGCGAGGTCCGTAGCCTGGAGGAGGGACTGGAGGCGGCGCCCGCACTGTCGACGCCCCGTGTGGCGACGTTCGTCGCGGACATCCGAGGCTCGCTACCCCGCTGCCGAGGCCGCATGCGACCCGTGTCAGGCATGCTGAAGTTCGCTAGCATTCCTTCGAAGCCGACATTTACCGGTCGCTGTTCGACGTTGGCTCGGAGCGGCGAGGGGACCGAAGCACCATGCCCATTCGTGCCGGGAAAGACGCTTTGATTGGGGTCGGGCTCGCGTTCACCGCGGGGTTCGTGGACGCTGCCGCCTTCATCGCCCTGACCGGCCTCTTCACGGCTCATGTGACAGGCAACTTCGTTCTGATCGGTGCGGAATTGGTCTCCACCTCGACGGGCGTCCTCGCCAAGCTGCTCGCCCTACCGGTGTTCATCCTCGCCGTGGCTGTGACGCGCCTGATCGCCTTGGCCCTGGAGAGAAGAGGATCGCCGCCGCTGCGCCCCTTGCTGGCGCTCGAAGCCACCGTCCTGATCGCCTTCGCCATCGCGGGCGTGGCCATGTCGCCGCTCGGCTCACCGGATGGCGCGAAGGCGATCGGCGTCGGCATGCTCGGTGTTGCCGCGATGGGCATTCAGAACGGCATCGGGCGTCTCGTGATCGGCCACCTGGCGGCGACGACGGTGATGACCGTGAACGTCACGCAGGCCGTGATCGACGTGACCGACCGCCTGTGCGGGGCGAAGCTCGATGAGCAGGTCAGCACCCGCCTGCGGCGTACGCTGTCCGCCGTGGCGGCCTTCGCGGCGGGCGCACTGGCGGGAGCCTTCGGGATCGCCGCCATGTCCTTCTGGTGCGTGCTCGTGCCGGCCTTCGTCCTCATCGGACTGCTGATGGTTCCCGACCGGAAATCAGGTTCGTGAGCAGATGTTTCGGGGCCGGACGTGTCGAACGGCCTTCGGCATGGCGCCCATCCTGGCATTTCAGATGACGTTCCATGCACCGCGGATGGCGGGTCGGCCGCGCGAACCGGGGGGCTGGAAAAACCCTTCCCCACCCAGTGACAACCTCGAGGTTTCCACACAGCCCGGATTGGGAAGGACTGGTTCGGCAGACCCATAGGGGTGCATCGGCACGCGGCGAACGTTCGTCTCGGCCATTCGAGCACGGCGATCGCGTGCCGCCCCTTCCCGGAGAGAACGTATGTTCACGCACGTCATGATCGGCAGCAACGATCTGGAGCAGGCCCGTCGCTTCTACGACGCCACATTCGCCGCGCTGGGAGGCAAGCCCGGCGAGATGGATGCCAGGGGCAGGCTGATCTACGCCCATGAGGGGGGGCGACTGATGATCACGAAACCCATCGACGGCAAGCCGGCGACCGCGGCCAATGGCGGGACGATCGGTCTCGCCGCAGCGAGCCGCGAGCATGTTCTCGCGTGGCACCGGGCCGGCACCGAGCATGGCGGTGCCGCGATCGAGAGCCCGCCCGCAGAGCGCCCGAACGGGGCGTTCGTCGCTTACCTTCGCGATCCGGACGGAAACAAGCTCACCGCACGGACCCGGCGGGTGACGTGACGGAAACCGCGGTCATCCTTGCCTGTTTCGGCCTAGGGGCGAGGGGCGGGGGCTGACGTTGCGCCTCCGACAAGGGTCGGCAGTCGGTGCGGCGACCTCGGCTGCTGCTTCCCTCCCCTCTCGCTCGGGCCCGGACAGTCACGACCCCACCCGTCTCGAACGCTTCGAGCGCGTGCCATCCGTCAGGTTCGCGCCACTCGACCGGCACGGGGCGGCCGCAAGGCGTCGCACAGGGCGCCGAGGGTTTCCCGGAATCCCGTCGTGCCGGCGAGCACGCGTTCCAGGAGAAGCGCGCCCTCCAGGGTCGCCACCACCAGCCGGGCCGATGAGGCGGGGATCACGTCCGCCCGCACGCCGCCATCGCGGAGCCCGTCGGCGAGGACAGCCTCCAGCCAAGCGATGTGCTTGTCGAAGAACCGGGTGACGGCGATGCGGACGGGCTCCGGCAGAGTGTCGCGCTCCACCGCCAGCACGGCGCACAGGCAGCCGAGGTCATCTTCGACGCCCCCGAGATAGAGCCGGCCATAGGCCTCGATCCGCGCGACCCCGTCGGTCGTCTGGGCCAGGATCGCCGCGAGGGCCGCGTCGTAGCGGGCGTCGTAGGCCCCCACCAGGGCGAGGGCGAGATCGGCCTTCGTCGGGAAATGGTGGTGGATGCTCGCTTTGCGGATACCCACCACCGCGGCCAGGTCGGCGTAGCTGAAGCCAGAATACCCCCGGCCCCGGATCAGGGGCTCGGCCTGAAGCAGCAGTTCCGCACGCGTGTCTCTCATGGACGGGGCAAATCTCCTGGGCGAGCCGAATTTCCTGAGCGAGCCAAGTTCCAGCGCGGCTCGAATTCCAGCGCGGCAATGGGACGAGGAATAATTCCGGTTTCGGGGGTGCGTGAGGAACGTATTCGCAGGCAGGAAAGGAAAGGTCGCGAAAATGTGCCATTGACGGCAGAATAAATCTACCTACTAAATGGTAGTCAAGAAAACAAGCGGAGGACGTCCCGTATGCCGGCCCAGGATGGCCTCGTGGATCCGCGCCCCATTGCGCGAAGCCTTCGATCGAACCGGCGCCAGGCCCTGCGCGGCGGGCTGGCCCTGTTCGGCGGCCTGTGCCTGTGCTGCCTGCCGACCCTCGGGCGCTCGGCGGAGGGGTTCGCCCTGGACGAGGTCGGCCCCGGCATCTTCATCCGGCGCGGGCCCGACGCCGAGGCGTCGCCCGACAACGACGACGCCATCGCCAATATCGGTTTCATCGTCGGCGAGACCTCCGTGCTGGTCACCGAATCCGGCGGGAGTCTCGCCGACGGGCAATGGCTGCGCGGGCAGATCAGAGCCCGCACGGACAAGCCCATCAGCCACGTGGTGCTCACCCACGTCCATCCCGACCATTGCTTCGGGGCCGAGGCGTTCGCGGCGGACAAGCCGGTCTTCATCGGCCATCATGCCCTGCGCGCGGCCCTGGATGCGCGCGGCGACTATTACCGCACCCGCCTCGTCGAGATTTTGGGGCCCGAGAAGGCCGGGCGAGTGGTGTATCCGACCCTCGAAGTCGCGGATCGCGCCGAGATCGATCTCGGCGGGCGCCGGCTCACCTTCCACGCCCACGGGGTGGCGCACACCAATTGCGACCTCTCCATGCGGGATTCGGCCTCCGGCATCCTGTTTCCCGCCGACCTCCTGTTCGTCACCCGCATTCCGTCCCTCGACGGCAGCCTCGTCGGCTGGCTGAAGGAGGCGGAGGTGCTCAAAGCCATGGGGGCGACGAAGGCGGTGCCGGGCCACGGCCCGACCCTGGTGGAGTTCGCGCCCGCCCTGGCCGACCTGACCCGCTACCTCGCCACCCTGCGCGACGAGACCCGCAAGGCGCTGGCCGGCGACATGCCCATCGAGAAGGCGGTGGCCACCATCGGCCGGTCTGAGGCCGACAAGTGGGCGCTGTTCGACCTCTACAACGGCCGCAACGTGACCCAGGCCTTCAAGGAACTCGAATGGGAGTGATCCCACCCCATGTTACCCTCAAGAGGAGACACGCCATGAAGCCGTTCACCGCCGCCCTCGCCCTGTCGCTCGCCGCGTCGCTCCCGGCCGCCGCCCTGTTGACCGGTCCCGTTCTCGCCGCCGGCGCCTCGGACACGGACGCCGAGCGTCAAGCGCGCTGGAACGAGATCCGCACCTCGATCTTCGGCGACAAGGCCGTGCAGCCCACCGACACCCTGGTGAAAGTCGACGCCCCGGTCCGGGCGTTGGACGCCGCCCTGGTGCCCATCACCCTGACCATGCCGGAGAAGGACAAGGTCGCGGGCGTGTCCCTGGTGATCGACGACAACCCGTCGCCCTACGCGGCCAACATCACCTTCGGCCCCGCCGCCGATCCGGGCGAGATCAAGCTCCGGGTGCGGGTGAACAACTACACCAACGTCCACGCCGTGGTGCGGACCAAGGATGGCGGGCTGTTCGAAACGACGAAGTTCGTCAAAGCCTCCGGCGGCTGCTCGGCCCCCATGGGGATGAGCGACGAGGAGGCGATGAAGGGCATGGGCGACATGCGGATGAAGTTCGCCGAAGGAGCTCCCGGGGCCAAATCCACGGAGGCGACGCTGATGATCCGCCATCCGAACTTTTCCGGCATGCAGATGAACCAGGTGACCCGCGACTACACTCCGGCGCGCTACATCCAGAAGGTCGTGGTCTCGCAGGGCGGGCGCAACATCCTGACCCTGGACGGCGACATCTCCATCGCGTCGAACCCGGTGATCAACTTCGCGTTCCTGCCCGAGGGCCAAGCGCCCGTGACGGTGGTCGCCTCCGACAACCAGGACGGTCGCTGGGAGCACAGCTTCCCCGTGCCGGCCCCGAGCAACTGAGCGGGAGGTCCGGCATGATGTTCCTTCCTCGCCTCGCCGCCGCTGCCTTCCTCGCCCTCGGGACCATGGCGGCGGCCCCGGCCGATTCGCCCGTCGACGTGCCCGAGCCCGAGGGCTTCCACACCGGGCCGCAGCAGGGCTACACGCCGCCGACCCTGAAGGGCGCGGTGGTGCTCGACATCGACGGCCTCGACCGGGTGGTGGCCGAGGCCAAGCCCGTGCTGATCGACGTGGCCCTGGCGGACCGGCGCCCCGCCGGCATGGCCGCCGACAAGCCGTGGCTCCCGGCCCATCGCAGCATCCCCGGCGCCGTATGGATGCCCAGCGCCGGGGCCGCCCCCCTCGACCCCGCGCACGAAGCCCTGTTCCTCGCCCGCGTCGCGGAACTGACGGGCGGCGACAAGGCAAAGGCCATCGTCACCTTCTGCCGCCCCGATTGCTGGGGCAGCTGGAACGCCGGCAAGCGCCTCGTCCAGGCCGGCTACACCGGCGTGCACTGGTTCCCCACGGGGATCGAGGGCTGGCAGGAGACACACGAGACGACCGTGGTGAAGGAGGACCCGGCCTGGGCGGCGCGGGGCCGCAGCGAGGCCCAGCGCTAGGGCCTCGGCCCGTTCGACGGTGGGGGATCGTTCACGCCGCTCGTGCGATGCCGCCGGCTGGCGTATGCTGCGCGCCAGGCACACGGGAGACCGGATTTGTACAAGGTAAAGGCGAACGATCACCTCGGACGGAGCGCGACCTTCGCGTGCGGCACCGCCGATCAGGCCCTCGAGAAGACCTGGGAACTGGCCCGGCGCGGCTTCAAGGACATCCTCGTCATCGATCCCAAGGGACAGGAATCGAGCGCCAGCGCCTTCGAGCGGACCATGGACCTCGATTGAGGGCCCACCGTCTCGAAGCGGTCCAGGGCTTCCGGACGTGGGTCATGGCTTCGAACGGACGGATTTCAAGCCGGGACCCTGTTCGCAGTTGACACCGGCCGGGTTGTGGCGGAAGAAAGGCGCGCACACGGCGCCCCAAGTCTAGGGAGGGAACGCCCACCGAAGAGTGCGGGACGGCGACGCCATCGCCCGTCACCGCAGCGGGTGAGGCTCAGTGTTGTCCAAGTAATTTACATCACAAAAACCTTTCAAACTCTGCGCTTCGTTCGCGCGGGAGCGCGCGTTTCGTGCCGTGCGGGTGTATGACTCGTTCCGCCTGTGCCCGCTTCCTTCTGGCGGGTGCCCTGCACCCGCGAGGGGTGCCCTGCGCCCGCCCTGCGGGGGCCGTGAGCCCGGTGGAGTCCGATGTCCCAAGTTGTCCAGTCGCGCCGCATCCGTGCCGTCGATCTCGCCAAGCGCAAGGCGGCGGGCGTCAAGATCATCGCGCTCACGGCCTATCACGCCCACACCGCCGGCATCCTTGATCCGCATTGCGACTTCATCCTGGTCGGCGATTCCCTCGGCATGGTGATGCACGGCATGGAATCGACCCTGCCGGTGACCCTGGAGATGATGATCGTCCAGGCCCAGGCCGTGATCCGGGGGACGTCGCGCGCCCTCGTGGTGGTGGACATGCCGTTCGGCTCCTACGAGGCGAGCCGCGAGCAGGCCTTCCTCAACGCCGCCCGCGTGCTGAAGGAGACGGGCGCCGGCGCCATCAAGATGGAAGGCGGCGCCAAGTTCGCCGACACGGTGGCCTTCCTGGTCGAGCGCGGCATTCCGGTCATGGGCCATATCGGCCTCACCCCCCAATCGGTGAACACCATGGGGGGCTTCCGGGTGCAGGGTCGCGAGGCCGACGGCGAGCAGCGCCTCCTGGCGGATGCCCGGGCCATCAGCGAGGCCGGCGCCTTCGCCATCGTTCTCGAAGGCATCGTCGAGCCCGTGGCCCGCGCCATCGCCACGGCGCCCGGCATCACGGCGGCCACCATCGGCATCGGCGCCAGCACGGCCTGCGACGGTCAGATACTGGTGCTGGAGGACATGCTGGGCCTGAGCGACCGCGTCCCGAAATTCGTCAAGCAGTTCGGCTCCCTGCGCGCCCAGATCGAGGGCGCCGTGGCGGCCTATGCCGAGGAGGTCCGCGCCGGGCGCTTCCCCGCCGACGAGCACACCTACCCGCCAGCGTGACTCTACCCGCTTGCATGCCTCCGCCCGCGTGTCCCCGGTGCGACACCGCACGGGATCACCCCCGGGCGGACGCCGCGCGCTTACCATTCATCAACCGTTCGGTGTCCAGATTTCACCCTAACGCCCGATGCTTGAGAATCACGAAGGACACGACGTCATGAAGCGGACCCTCCTCGGCGTGGCCATGGCCGGCACGCTCCTCGTCACGATGACGCCCGGGGCGCAGGCCCGCGACGGCATCGGCCCCGGCGGCGCCGCGGCCCTCGGCGTGCTCGGCGGTCTCGCCATCGGGGGCGCCATCGCCTCCTCGCAGAACAACGGCTACTACCCCGGCCGCCCGGTCTACCGCGAGCCGCGCCCGGTCTATGTCGAGGAAGAGGTCTGCCACACGGAACGCCGTGGCTACATCGACGCCTACGGCGACGAGCACATCCGCCGCGTCCGCGTCTGCGAATAGTTTTTGCGGGGCGGCGGGACCGGGGGTGAGCCCGGTCCACGCCCCGAACGGCTCATGCGACAGCCGCGAAAGCGGCCTCCGGCGTCCCCATTGGGGGAAATCCGGCGCCCGCCTTCGCGGCTGTCGTCGTTTGGCGCCCTGTCTCAGGAAGACTGCGGAAGGGGCGAAGGCCCGTGCCTTCGCCCGCGGCCCCCTCTACCAGCGGTAGCCGAGGCTGGCGACGACCCGGCGCTGGGTGCCGTAGAAGCACGAATTCGCGTTCGAGCACGAGGCGACGAAGCGTTTGTCGCCCGCGTTCTGGATGTTGACCGCCGCGCGCCAGCCGTCGCGCTCGTAATGAACGGCCGCGTCGAAGGTGACGTATTCGGGCACCGTGAGATTGTTGGCGACGTCGGCGTAGGAGCGGCCGACGTAGTTCACGCCGCCGCCGAATCCGAAGCCCTTCCAGTCGCCGACGGGGATCGTGTAGTCGGCCCAGAGCGAGGCGAAGGTCTCGGGGATGCCCACCGGCACCCGGCCGACGCCTTCGCCCGTGCCCTCGATCGTGCGCAGGCCGTAGACGGTATAGGACGCGATGAGGTTGAGGCCCTCGGCGAGGCTGGTTGTGGCCGAGGCCTCGAAGCCCTGTGAGCGGACCTTGCCGAGCTGAACGTTCTGAAAGGCGAAGTTCGGGTCGGGCGTCAGCACGTTGGCGCGCACGAGGTCGAAGGCCGCCACCGTGAAGAAGGTGTCCCAGCCCACCGGCTGCCACTTGGCGCCGACCTCGATCTGCTCGCCCCTGTCGGCCTTGAACGGCCGGTTGGCCGCATCGACGCCCGGCGTCGGGTTGAACGAGGTGCCGTAAGTGACGTAGGGCGCCAGCCCGTTGTCGAAGTTGTAGATCAGTCCCAGGCGCCCGGTGAAGGCGCTCTCGTTCTGGGTCGTGGAATTGCCCGGCACGAGCTTGTCCTGGAGATCACTGGTCACGAAGTCCTGGCGGCCGCCGATGAGGAACGTCAGCCGCTCCGTGAGCGCCACTTGATCCTGGGCGTAGAGGCCGACCTGCTGGAGTTGCTGGTCGATGACGCGGTAGGGCAGGGGCCGCGCGCTGGCCTGGAAGTAGCGCGGCGACAGGATGTTCAGGGAGGCGACCGGGAAGGTGGTCCCCTGATTGTCCGACAGGCTGTAGCGCTTGTAGTCGACGCCCATCAGCACGGTGTGGCCGAAAGTTCCATCGTTGAACCGGGCCTCGGCCTGGTTGTCGACGGTGAACAGCCCGGCGCGCGGCGTGGTGAGGAAGCCGTAGCGGGCGAGTTCGGTCTGGGCGGTGTCGGCGTAGCCGTTGCCGACGTAGCGCTGGTCGCGCACCTCCGTGAACGAGAACCGGAAGTTCTGGCGCACGGTCCACACGTCGTCGACGTGGTGCTCGAACTCGTAGCCGAGATTGGCCTGGTTGCGGGTGTATCCGTCGATCAGGGGATCGCTGGCGTTGAGCTTGCGGTCGATGCGCAGGCCCGAGGCGTTGGGGCGCACGGTGCCGAGATAGGGCAGGAACTGGCCCGCCCCCCCGGTGTCGTCGCGCTGGAAGCTCGTCAGCACCGTGAAGGTGGTGGCGCCGTCCGGCTTATAGGTGAGGCTCGGCGCGATGTAGTAGCGGTCTTCCGGTGCGAACCGGACCTGGGCGTCGCTGTTCTGCAGCTTGCCCGTCAGGCGGTAGAACCAGTGGCCGGAACTGTCGGCCGGGCCGCCGACGTCGAAGGCGGCGTAGCGCTGGTTGAACGAGCCGCCGCCGAGTTCGACGTAGCGGAACGGCTCCGTCGTGGGGCGCTTCGACACGATGTTGACGAGGCCGCCGACGGGCGAGCCGCCGAACAGGGTCGCGGCCGGTCCGCGCAGGACCTCGATGCGCTCGGCACCGAACGGATCGATGCGGTAATTCGCGAACGCGGTCTGGAACAGCTGCAACCCATCGCGGAACAGGCCGGTCTCCGTGGCCGAGAAGCCGCGAATGAGGAACCAGTCGAGGCGGGTATCGGGACCGAACTGGTTGGCGTAGATGCCCGGCGTGTAGCGCACGGCCTCCGAGATCGTCTGCGAGCGCTGCGCCTCGATCTGTTGCGCGCCGATGACGCTGATGGATTGCGGCGTGCGGATGAGGGGCGTGTCGGTTTTCGTCGCCGTGGCGCTTCGGCTGGCGACGTAGCCGGGCACGGGGCCCCGCGCGGTCTCGGGCTGGCTCCGCCCGGGCGCGCCGCCGCCACCGGGGCCGGCGCCGCTGCCCTCGACGCTCAGAGTCTCGAGGGTGACGGCGCTCTGTTGGGCCTCGGCCACGCCGGCGAGGGCGAGGAGCGAGACACCCGCGAGGGCGAGGCGGGCGATGGCGGAGGCCGCAGGGGCAAAGGCTATAGGGGCAGGTGTCACGAGGGCGGACATGGCGAACTCTCCGTCGCGCAGGCACGCGTCATCGCGTGCGCCTAAGGGCGCGCGGGAGGGCACAGCGTGTTGTTTAGAATTATGATAAACTGTTGTTTTTCAACGGCTTATCGAGCACCGCTAAGCCCCGGCCCGCCGCCATGCAAGACCTCCCCGATCGTCTTTCGACAACCGTGGCGGTGGGATCACAGGCAATCGCCCGGCTGACGCAACCGTTGGGTATTCAACCGCGCTGACGCGTCTCTCCAAGGCGTTCGAGGAAGCCGATGGCGAGGCGACCGCGCTCGGCCGCGCATTCGCTCCCGCGACGCAGCAGAACCCGGCGATCCTTGCGCATCAAGTCATCGGCCACGGGCACGAGCAGGGCTGGGGCATCCGCATGGAGGTCGGCCGCCAGTCCCTGGGGACCGCCGCTGAGCCGCGCGATCCCGAGGGCGCAGCAGCCGACCCGCAGCCGGGCGAGGGTGAAGAGGTCGTCCACCGCCGCGGGCAGGGGGCCGAACCGGTCCTCGACCTCGCCGCGCAGGGCCTCCACCTCTTCGAGGGACCGCAGGCGCAGGAGCCGAGTGTAGAGGCTTAGGCGCAGCTCGGGTTCCGGCACGTAGTCGGCCGGCACGCTGCCGGTGAGTCCGAGGCGGATCTCGGGCGTCCAATCCTCGGCGGTTTCGCCCTTGGCGGCCCGCAGGGCGAGCTGGAGCAGATGCTGGTAGAGGCCGAGTCCGATGAGCTTCACGTGCCCGGCCTGGTTCTCGCCGACGAGGTCGCCAGCCCCGCGCAGATCGAGGTCGCGGGCGCTGATGGCGAAGCCCGCTCCCAGGCGGTCGAGGGCCTCCAGGGTGCGCAGGCGCTTCTCCGTCGCCGGGGTCAGGGGCTTCTCGGGCCGGCTCAGAAGGTAGGCCACCCCGCGCCGCTGCCCGCGCCCGACCCGGCCGCGGAGCTGATGGAGCTGGGCCAGCCCGAAGCGTTCGGCCTCCCACACCAGCATCGTGTTGGCGCGCGGAACGTCGAGGCCGCTCTCGATGATGCTGGTGGCGAGCAGCACGTCGCCTTCGCCGTCGGCGAAACGGACCATGACGTCGTCCATCTCGGCGGCCTTGAGGTCGCCGTGGGCGACCAGGGTCTCGAGTTCGGGCACCAGGGCGGCGAGACGCCTGGCCATGGGGGCGATGTCCTCGACGCGCGGGCACACGACGAAGCTCTGGCCGCCGCGCCGATGCTCGCGCATCAGCGCGGCCCGCACGGCGCCGTCGTCGAACGGCATGAGCACAGTGCGGATGGGCTGGCGCACGCTCGGCGGGGTCGCGATGACGCTCAGCGATTGCAGGCCGACGAGGGCCGATTGCAGGGTGCGGGGGATCGGGGTCGCCGTGAGGGTCATCACGTGGCCGTCGCCGGCCGCCTGGCGCAGGCTCTGCTTGAGCTTGGCCCCGAAGCGCTGCTCCTCGTCGATGACCATGAGGCCGAGATCAGCGAAGGCGACGCCCTTGGCGGCCAGACCCTGCGTGCCGACGACGAGGCGGATGGCGCCGGAGGCGAGCCCCGCCTTCACCCGCTTGGCCTCCGCCGGGGAGACGAGCCGCGACAGATGGGCGACCTCGATGCCGAACCGACTGAAGCGGCGCTGGAAGGTCTGGACGTGCTGGCGCACCAACACGGTGGTGGGGGCCACGACGGCGACCTGCTTGCCGGAAAACAGAGCGGCCGCAACGGCGCGCAGGGCCACCTCGGTCTTGCCGAAGCCGACATCGCCGCAAACGAGCCGGTCCATGGGGCGGCCCGAGGCGAGGTCGGCGAGCGCGCCCTCGACGGCGCTGGCCTGATCGGCCGTGAGGTTGAAGCCGAAGCCGGCGGCGAAGCGCTCCATCTCGCGCTCGGGTGGGGCCAGCACCGGAGCCGTGACGGCGCTGCGCGCCTCGGCATCCTTCAGCATCTGGCGCGCGGCCTTGGCGAGGGTCGCCTCGGTTTCGAGGCGCCGGCGCCCCCACGAGCCGCCGTCGAGGCGGTCGAGGGTCACGGCGTCGGGCTCGGAGCCGTAGCGCCAGATGCGGTCGGCCTGGCTCACCGGCACCATCAGGACGGTGTCGCCCGCGAACCGCAGGCGCAGGGCGTCCTCCGTGCCCTCGCCCGTGCCGACGGATTCCAGACCCTCGAACACGCACAGGCCATTGTCCCGGTCGACGGCGACGTCGCCCACCCGCAGATCGACCTCGCCCATGGGGAGGATCGCGGCCTGCCCGCCGCTCGCCGCGGCCGCCCGGCTGCCGAAGAGATCGGCCGCCGCGATCACCACGATGCCCTGGTCGGGTACGCGGAATCCCGCTTCGATGGGCGCGGCGAGGACGAGCAGGTCGCCGGCCGGCGCAGCGTCCACATCGGCCCAGCCCGCGACCTTGCGGGCCTTGCGGGACAGCGCCTTCTCGGCGGCGCGCACGAGGCGGGGCAGGGCCTCCGTCGGTCCCGTGAGCAGCACGCGCTCCCCCGCCGCGACGTGGCCGCGCAACGCCTCGGCGAAGGCCGGGCCGGGCCGCGCCTTCGTGACGAAGGTCGGCAGGGCGATGGACTCGGCATCCGCCGCGGAGGCGGTCGCGACGGGGCGCGCACTCCGGAGGGCGGTCCATTCGCCGGGAGTGAGATAGAGGTCGTAGGGCAGGGGGGCCGCACGGCCCGCACCCTCGCGCCCTTCCGCGATCTGCTCGAAGAACGCGGCGGCGCGGTCCTGCGCTCCGGCCTCGATCACCAGGCGGGCGCCGGGCACGTAATCGAGGGGCGTGACGAGGTGCGGGTACAGGCGGGGCAGCCCATGCTCCTGGCCGGTGAACGGGCGCAGGGCCGTGCCGGTGTCGCGGGGCAGGACGATCTCGGTGGCCGGATCGATGACCAGGACCGCCGCATCCGCGAGCGACCGTTGCGACACGGGATCGTAGGAGCGGATGGCGGTGACGCGGGCGTCGTCGTGCTCGATCCGGCACGGGCGCTCGGCGGCGGCCGGGAACACGTCGACGGTGCGTCCCCGCACGGCCACCTCGCCGGGCTCGTCGACCCGGTCGTCGAGGATGTAGCCGAGGCGCTGGAGGTCCGTCATCAAGGCTTGCGGATCGAGGCGGTCGCCGACGCGGATCTCCAGATGGGCGTCGGCCCAGGTCTCCGGCGGCGGCACCCGCTGGATCAGGGCCGGCGCGGTGGTGAGCACGATGTCGGGCAGGTTCTTCGCGTCGGTCAGCCAGCGCAGGACGCCCGTGCGGGCTCCCATGGTGCCGCGCGAGGGCGAGGCGCGGTCGAACGGCAGGCAGTCCCATTCGGGATAGATCGCGACGCTGCGCTCGGGCGCCAGCGCGCGCAGGATGTCGGCCAGAGCGCCGAGGCGATGGCGTTCCCGGGCGATGTGGACGAGGGGACGCGCGTCGGCCTCGCGGTCGAGGAGGGAGACCGCCAGGGCGCCCGTGGGGACGAGGGGCGCGACGTCGGAATCGTGGTGGGCGGGGGCCGTCTTGGTCCTGCGCTTAGCCATCGAGGATGCGTCCGCCCTGTTCTTTTTGCCTTGGGCAGGAGGAACGCGCCGGTCCGCGCCGGGCTCCCGATCGAATCGGGTTGTCCCCTGTTTGCCGCAGGCCGGGGACGGGCCCGCGCGATGGTGCCGCAGGCCCTTTGAACTCGGGAACGGTTGGGCTCTAAGCTTCTGTCCGATCCGGCCCCGCGGCCGGCGCGGAGAGATGAGCACGATGACGGCTAAGAGCGTGGCGACCCAGACCGTGGCGACGACCCCGTTCCCCGACCAGAAGCCGGGCACCTCCGGCCTGCGCAAGAAGGTCGTGGTGTTCCGTCAGCCGCGCTACGTCGAGAACTTCGTCCAGGCGATCTTCGACGCCATCCCCGAGCGCGCCGGTGCCACCCTGGTGATCGGTGGCGACGGCCGCTTCTTCAATCGCGAGGTGGTGCAGACCGCCCTGAAGATGGCGGCGGCCAACGGCTTTAGCTGGGTGCTCGTGGGGCGGGGCGGCCTGCTCTCGACGCCCGCCGCCTCCTGTGTCATCCGGAAATACGGCGCCATCGGCGGCCTCGTCCTGTCGGCGAGCCACAATCCCGGCGGGCCGGACGGCGATTTCGGCATCAAGTTCAATACCACCAACGGCGGGCCGGCGCCGGAGGACGTCACGGCGGCGATCTTCGCCCGGACCCTCACGATCGACACGTACCGCATCGTCGAGGTGCCGGACCTCGACCTCGACGCCGTCGGCGAGGCCCGCATCGGCGACATGGTCGTGTCCATCCTCGATCCCGTGGCCGACTACGCCGAGCTCATGCGGACGCTGGTTGATTTCGATGCAATCCGCGCCCTGTTCGCCGGCGGCTTCCGCATGCGCTTCGACGCCATGAGCGCTGTGACGGGCCCCTACGCCCACGCCATCCTCGAAGGCGAACTCGGCGCGGCGCCCGGCACCGTGGTCAACGGCACGCCGCAGCCGGATTTCGGCGGGCATCATCCCGATCCGAACCCGGTGCATTGCCACGACCTCTACGACCTCATGCTCGGCCCCGATGCGCCGGATTTCGGCGCGGCCTCGGACGGCGACGGCGACCGCAACATGATCGTGGCGCAGGGCCTGTTCGTGACCCCGAGCGACAGCCTCGCGATCCTGGCCGCCTACGCCCACCGGGCGCCGGGCTACGCGTCGGGCCTCGCCGGCGTCGCCCGCTCCATGCCGACGAGCCGGGCCGTGGACCGGGTGGCAGCGTCGCTCGGCATCCCCGCCTACGAGACGCCGACCGGCTGGAAGTTCTTCGGCACCCTGCTGGATGCCGGCCGCATCACCCTGTGCGGCGAGGAAAGCGCCGGCACCGGCTCCGACCACGTGCGGGAGAAGGACGGGCTCTGGGCGGTGCTCCTGTGGCTCAACGTACTCGCCGCCACGGGCCGGCCGGCCCACGAACTCGTGCACGCGCACTGGGCCCGCTTCGGGCGGGACTACTACACCCGACACGATTATGAGGAGATCGACGCAGAGGCCGCCAAGACCCTGATGGAGGGTTTGCGGGGCAAGCTCAGTACCCTGCCGGGGCAAACGTTCGGTGACCTGACCGTCGCGACGGCGGACGACTTCCGCTACGTCGATCCCGTCGACGGCTCGGTAACGGCCCAGCAGGGCGTGCGCATCGGTTTCGCCGAGGACGCGCGCGTGGTCTACCGCCTGTCGGGCACCGGCACGGCGGGGGCGACCCTTCGGGTCTATGTCGAGCGATTCGAGGCCGCCCCCGACCGTCTCGACCGCCCCGTTGCCGAGGTGCTGGCCTCGGCGGTGGCCGCCGCCGAGGCCATCGCGGACATCGCCCGGCTCACCGGCCGGGACGCCCCCAGCGTCGTGACCTGATCGTGTCCTCGGGCATGGCATGCCAGCCGTGCCCGAAGGCCCCTATCCCGAGCCGATGGGTGGCGTACGGGAGGGCGCAGGCAGGGACGGGGCAGACGCGGGTGACGGATCAGGAAGCGGCGCGCCGGCGCGTCGGCATCGCGCTGATGTGCGGGACCCTGGCGTTCTTCGCCTGCCTCGACGCATCGGCGAAAAGCCTCGCCCGCCTCGGCGTCGATCCCCTGCTCACCACCTTCATGCGCTACGCCGTCAGCGTCGTGGCGATCTCCCTCGTCATCAACCCCGTGACCTCGCCGGGGGTGATGCGCACCAGCCGGCTCCGGCTGCAGATCCTGCGCTCGCTGCTGTTGTTCGGCTCCACCGCCCTGAATTTCCTGGCCCTGCGCCATCTGCAACTCGCCGAGACCCTGTCGATCCAGTTCGCCGCGCCCCTGGCGGTGGCCCTGCTCGCCGGGCCGGTGCTGGGGGAATGGACCTCGCCCCGGCGCCTCGTCGCCATCGGCATCGGCTTTCTCGGCGTGCTCGTCATCGTTCGGCCGGGTGTCGGGCCGGTGCAGCCGGCGGTGCTGCTGAGCCTCGGCAACATGCTGTGCTACGCCCTCTACATCCTCACCACCCGCAAGCTCGCGGCCCACGATTCGACGGCGACCACCATGGTGTATTCGGGGCTCGCCGGCCTCGCCCTGATGACGCCCCTGCTGCCGTGGATCTGGACCGCACCGGCGACGTGGCTCGCCTGGGCGCTCCTCGTCGGGGTCGGCCTGTTCGGCACCCTCGGGCACTGGCTCCTCGTGCTGGCCCATGCGCGGGCACCGGCCAACGTGCTGGCGCCCTTCATCTACACCCAGCTCCTGTGGTCGGTGATCCTCGGCTACCTCGTCTTCGGCGACGTGCCGAACCGATGGACGCTCGTTGGTGCGTCCATCGTCGTGGGCTCCGGGCTCTATCTGCTCATGCAGGACCGCCGCAGGACGCAGCCTCAGCGGTGATGGCGGTGGTGCCGGCGCGACTTCAGCCGCGTGCGGTAGGCGCGCCGGCCAGGATCGATGCCGAGTGCCCCGTTCACGGTGCCGACGGCGCCGCCGACCGCACCGCCGACGATGCCGCCCACGGGTCCGGCGACCCGGTCGCCCTCGGCCGCACCGCGGCGGACGCCGCCCGGAAGTCCCTGGGCCTCGGCGGCGCCGGAGACGGCAAAGGCGGACAGGACGAGGGTGGCGGCGAGCAGGGCTTGTCTCATGGCGGGTCTCTCCGTTGATGCGATCGCCTTTCGGCGGGTGTTGTCAACGGCCGAGCTTGGAAAAGGTCCCCGGCACGATCCCCCGCGAAAGCTCGCTGGTCTCGCGCACCCGGCGCTGCTAGAAGCCGGCGCATGTGCGCTGAGGCCGATCCGCGCGGCCCGGACTCCGTGCGAGTCCCCGGCCGCCTGCGAATTACAGGCCCGGCCTCCGTCTGAGGGCCGCCGCGGCGCGCGCCTCGGCGGAGGCCGGGAGGGCTATCGATCGCCCCTTCCGCCACCGGTCCCCACGGACCGCCCCCGCTTGAAGCGCCCAGACCGACAGAGACCCATGAGCGATCCCACAGAGTCCGCCGGCGCCCCCGTCCGCGACTATTCCAAGACCCTGTTCCTGCCGCAGACCGACTTTCCCATGCGGGCCGGCCTGCCCGTGCGCGAGCCCGTATTGCTGGAGCGCTGGGCGGCGACGGACCTCTACGGGCAGATCCGGGCCCAGGCCGCCGGCCGGCCGAAATTCGTGCTGCACGACGGCCCCCCCTACGCCAACGGCAACATCCACATCGGCACGGCCCTCAACAAGATCCTCAAGGATTGCATCGTCCGGGCGCAGGGCGCGCTCGGCTTCGACGCCAACTATGTGCCGGGCTGGGACTGCCACGGCCTGCCCATCGAGTGGAAGATCGAGGAAGCCTACCGCGCCAAGGGCCGGAACAAGGACGACGTGCCCGTCCTCGAGTTCCGCCAGGAATGCCGGGCGTTTGCCGGCCAGTGGCTCGACACCCAGCGCGCCGAGTTCAAGCGCCTGGGCGTCACCGGCGACTGGGACCATCCCTACGCCACCATGACGTTCCCGGCCGAAGCCACCATCGCCCGCGAACTGATGACCTTCGCCACCACCGGCCAGCTCTATCGCGGCTCGAAGCCGGTGATGTGGTCCGTGGTCGAGAAGACGGCTTTGGCCGAGGCCGAGGTCGAGTACGAGGATGTGGTCAGCGACACCATTTTCGCGGCGTTCCGGCCCATTGCCGGGGCGGCGGAGGATCTCGCCTCGGCCCGCGTGGTGATCTGGACCACCACGCCCTGGACCATGCCGGGCAACCGCGCCGTGGCCTACTCGAAGCGCGTCGCCTACGGCCTCTACCGCGTCACCGCGGCGGCGGTCGAGAACTGGGCCAAGGTCGGCGATACCTATCTCTTGGCCGACACCCTCGCGGGTTCGGTGTTCGCCGCCGCGCGCGTCGAGAGCTTCGAGCGCCTCCGCGACGTGACGCCGGCGGAGCTTGCCGGCCTCACCCTGGCGCATCCCCTCGCCGGCCATATCCCCGGCTACGAGTTCGCCGTCCCGCTCCTCGACGGCGATCATGTCACCGACGAGGCCGGCACCGGCTTCGTCCACACGGCGCCGGGCCATGGCCGCGAGGACTTCGAGGTCTGGATGGCCAATGGCCGGGCGCTCGCCGAGCGCGGCATCGACACCCGCATCCCCTACACCGTGGATGCCGACGGGTCCCTCACTGGGGACGCGCCCGGTTTCACGGGAAAACTCGCTCTTAACCACAAGGGCGAGAAGGGCGACGCCAACAAGGCGGTCATCGCGGCCCTGACGGAGGCCGGCACCCTGGTGGCGCGCGGCACCCTCAAGCACAGCTATCCGCATTCCTGGCGCTCGAAGAAGCCGGTCATCTTCCGCAACACGCCGCAATGGTTCATCGCCATGGACCGGCCGGTGGAGTCGCTGGGCAACCGCACCCTGCGCGAGACGGCCCTCCAGGCCATCGACGACACCCAGTGGGTGCCGCCACAAGGAAAGAACCGCATCAACGGCATGGTCGGCAACCGCCCCGATTGGGTGGTGTCGCGCCAGCGCGCCTGGGGCGTGCCCATCACGGTGTTCGTGAAGAAGGGCACCCATGAGGTCCTGCGCGACGAGCGCGTGAACGCCCGCATCGTCGCGGCCTTCGAGGCGGAAGGCGCGGATGCTTGGTTCACCGATGCGGACGGCGCCCGCTTCCTCGCGCCCGACCACGATCCGGCGAACTACGAAAAAGTCACGGACGTTCTCGACGTGTGGTTCGATTCCGGCTCGACCCACGCCTTCGTGCTCGACGATCCCGAGCAGTTTCCGGGCTTGGCCGGCGTGGTGCGCAAGCGCGACGGCGGCGCCGACACGGTGATGTATCTCGAAGGCTCCGACCAGCATCGCGGCTGGTTCCAGTCCTCCCTGCTCGAATCCTCGGGCACGCGCGGCCGTGCGCCCTACGACATCGTTCTCACCCACGGGTTCGTCCTCGACCCCAAGGGGTTGAAGATGTCGAAGTCGAAGGGCAACGTCGTCGCGCCCCAGAACATCATCAAGGATTCCGGCGCCGACATCCTGCGTCTGTGGGTGGCGGCGTCCGACTATACGGACGATCTCCGCATCGGCCCCGAGATCATCAAGACCTTCGCCGAGACCTACCGCAAGCTGCGCAACTCGCTTCGCTGGATGCTCGGCTCCCTCGCGCATTTTGAGCCCGGCCCCGAGATCCCGCACGCCGAGCTGCCCGAACTCGAGCGTCTGATCCGGCACCGCCTGTCGGAACTCGATGGCGAGATCCGCGAGGCCTACGCGAGCTTCGACCTCAAGCGCGTCGTGGCCCTGCTCAACGGCTTCATGACCGGCGACCTCTCGGCGTTCTACTTCGACGTGCGCAAGGACGCGCTCTACTGCGACCCGATCTCGTCGCCCGTCCGGCGCGCCGCCCTGCAGGTCATCGACGAGACGCTCCGGCGCTGCACCATCTGGCTCAGCCCCGTCCTCGCCTTCACGGCGGAGGAGGCGTGGCTCGACCGGTATCCCTCGGAGGCCGGCTCCGTGCATCTTCAGACCCTGCCGGAAACACCGTCCGCGTGGCGCGACGAGGCCCTGGCTGCGCGCTGGCACAAGGTGCGCCGCGTGCGCCGGGTCGTCACCGGCGCCCTGGAGATCGAGCGCGCCGCCAAGCGCATCGGGGCGAGCCTGGAAGCCGCGCCGACGGTGTACGTGGCCGACGCGGACCTGCTGGCCGCCCTCGACGGGGTCGATTTTGCGCAGGTGTGCATCACCTCCGACATCCGCATCGCGTCGGGCGAGGGCCCGTCCGACGCCTTCCGCCTCGACGACGTGCGCGGCGTCGCGGTGGTCCCGGCCCCGGCGGAGGGACGCAAATGCGCCCGCTCCTGGCGGGTCGCCCCGGATGTCGGCACCGATGCGGCCTATCCCGACGTGACGCCCCGCGACGCCCAGGCCCTGCGCGAATGGGATGCCGCCCACGGCACCGCCGCGTGAGGCCACGACGATCATCGACCCTCACGTCCCCACAACGGGGGCGAACGCCGCGGCGGAGCCGACCATGACCCCGTTCCGCCTCGGCCTCCTCGGGCTCCTCGCCACCCTGAGCCTCGATCAGGCGTCGAAGCTCTGGCTCTATCTCGGCACCGATCTGGTGCTGACGCAGCCCTGGCGGGTGGCGCCGTTCGCCGAGTTCCTCGTGGTGTGGAACCGGGGCGTGTCCTACGGGCTGTTCCAACAGGATGGCGGGATCGGCCGCTGGCTCCTCGTCGCCGTCTCGGTCGTGGCGGCTGCGGGTCTCGTGGTGTGGATGTCCCGGACCCAGACCCGGCTGCTGGCCCTGTCCCTCGGCCTCGTCGCCGGGGGCGCCATCGGCAACGCCATCGACCGTGCCATGTACGGGGCGGTGTTCGACTTCGTACACCTGCACTGGCGCACCTGGTCCTGGTACGTCTTCAACGTGGCCGACGCGGCCATCGTCGCGGGCGTCGTCGGCCTCGTCCTCGACAGCCTGCTGCCGGACCTGCGCGGCGAGGCCCCCAGCAACACCAAAGCCTCCGACAAGACCACGATCGCCAACGAGACCACGCCCCCCAACGGGACCACCACGCCGCACCCTTAAGGCCGACGTTCCACCACCCGGCAACATCTCCGATCGTGTGATGTGTAAACCACATCGGGGATCGTTGGGGGATGGTCAAGGGCCCGAGACTGGCGCCCTGCGGTCAAGGCGCCATACGATCGCCCGAAACCGGGATCAGGCGTTCGAGGCCGGATCAGGATCGCTCCTTGAACGCGACCATTCGAGCCCGGACACGGGGCGCGAAGACCGGGCAGGCATCGGGGGCGGCATGATCGGACAGCGCGGGTTCCTCTACTCCGTGACGGGCATCCTGGTAGGCGTCAGCGCGAGCGTCAGCGGCGCGCAGGCGCAGCAGGGCGTGTTCATGCGGGATGCGCTCAGCAACATCGGCCTGATCGAGCCCGAGAAGCCGGCCATCACCTATCGCGAGCGCGCACCCCTGGTGATGCCGCCGAAGCTCGACGGCAAGGCCCTGCCGCAGCCGCGCAAGGCGGAAGCCTCGCCGCAATGGCCCAAGGACCCCGAGATCGCCCAGCGCGAGCGTGAGCGCGTCGAGGCGCGCAAGCCCATCGTGCGCGGTGCGCAGGGGCGCACGGACGACAACAACATGACCCTGTCCATCGACGAGATGCGCGGTGGACGCCGCGCCGACGCGCAGGTGCGGACGGAGACGGGCCGGCCCGAGGGCGAGAATGCCGACCGCAACTCGTTCTGGTCGAACCCCTTCGGCCTGCGGTCCGACGCGGTGGCCGAGCCGTCCCTGGCGGAGCCGGACCGCGACGTGCTGACCGATCCGCCCACCGGCTACCGCAAGCCCCCCCGCAAGGTCGCCAAGACGAACGGCGACCCCATCAACAATCCCTCGCGCGAGCGTGAGGAATCCGATCCGGGTGCCTATATCCGTAGCCGGAACTGATTTCCGCGCCGGCGACGGGCCGGTCCACGGGCGTGGCCCGGCTGTTGCGGCGGGTGCCAGAGCCCGGTGTGACGCTCAACGAGACGGACGGTCCCGTGCGGACCGAACGCTGAAGGAAAGCTCTTCGATGCATCTGTTCCGGAAGGACGTGCCCCTCCTCGGTCCCACCCGCCGCCATGCCAGCGCGGGCCGGGCCGAAGCCGCCCCGTTCGGGCGCTCGGAGGCCGGCGGTCCCGATGTCGGCGCCTTCACCCTCGACAACGGCCTCGACGTCGTCGTGGTGCCCGATCACCGCGCCCCCGTGGTCACCCACATGGTGTGGTACCGCAACGGCTCGGCCGATGATCCGTTGGGCCAGTCCGGCATCGCCCACTTCCTCGAACACCTGATGTTCAAGGGCACCGAGCGGCACCCCGTGGGTGCGTTCTCGAAAGCAGTCTCCGGCCTCGGCGGCCAGGAGAACGCCTTCACCAGCTACGACTACACCGCCTATTTCCAGCGCGTGGCCCGCGATCACCTCGAGACCATGATGGCGTTCGAGGCCGACCGCATGACCGGCCTCGTCCTCGACGACGCCGTAGTCGCGCCGGAGCGCGACGTGGTGTTGGAGGAGCGCCGCATGCGGGTCGAGACCGACCCCTCCGCCCAGCTCTCCGAGGCCATGGCCGCCTCCCTGTTCGTGCACCACCCCTACGGCACGCCGATCATCGGCTGGATGCACGAGATCGAGGACCTGAACCGCACCCACGCGCTCGATTACTACAAGCGCTTCTACACCCCCGAGAACGCCATCCTGGTGGTGGCCGGCGACGTGACGTCCGACGACGTCCGCCGCATGGCCGACAAGACCTATGGCCGCGTCACGCCCCAGGGCGCCCGGCCCGTGCGGGTGCGGGCCCGGGAGCCCGAGCCAAAGGCGCTCCGCCGCCTCGCCGTGGCCGATCCGAAGGTCGAGCAGCCGACCCTGCAGCGGCTCTACCTCACGCCTTCCTGCATCACCGCGAAGGACGGCGAGTGCCACGCCCTCGAACTGCTCGCCGAGGTGATGGGCGGCGGCTCGACGTCCTACCTCTACCGCAAGCTCGTCATGGAGCTCGGCGTCGCCGTGAATGCCGGCGCCTGGTACATGGGCTCGGCCATCGACGACACCCGCTTCTCCGTCTACGCCATCCCCGCCGAGGGGATCAGCCTTGAGAAGCTCGAGGAGGAGGTCGACCGCGTCCTGCGGCGCGCGCCGTCCGAGGCCCTCACCCCCGAGGCCATCGAGCGGGCCAAGACCCGCCTTGTGGCCGAGACGGTCTATTCGTCGGACAGCCAGTCGTCGCTCGCTCGCATCTACGGCTCGGCGCTCGCCATCGGCGAGACCATCGAGGAGGTGCGCCGCTGGCCGTCCGACATCGAGGGCGTGACCCAGGCCCGCCTCGCGGCCGTGGCCGAGCGCTACCTCGTCCCGCAGCGTTCCGTCACCGGCTATCTCACCAAGTCCCGCGATACCGAGTCCCGCGACGCCGACGCCTGAACAAGGCGTCCCGCCCGGATTTCAGGGCCGTGGCGCGACGCGCGCGCCGGGCCCGACCCAGCACAACGAGGTTTCCATGACCATGGCTCCCCAACTGGTCGACACCGCCATCCGCTCGGCCAACTCGCCGACGCAGGCCGTGCCCGTCGCCACCGCCGCCGGCATCGAGGCCTGGCACGTCGAATCCCAGGTGGTGCCGCTCATCGCCATCGCCTTCACCTTCGAGGGCGGCGCGGCCCAGGACCCGGAGGGCAAGGCCGGCGTCGCCCAGATGCTGGCCCGCCTCCTCGACGAGGGCGCCGGGGACCTCGTCTCCGATGCGTTCCAGGAGCGCCTCGCGGCGCGTGCCATCGAGCTGTCGTTCCATGCCGGGGCCGATGCGCTGGGCGGCTCCCTCAAGATGCTGGTCAAGCACGCCGACGAGGCCATCGATCTCCTGGCCCTGGCGCTGGCGAAGCCCCGCCTCGACCCCGACGCCATCGAGCGCGTGCGGGCCCAGACCCTCGCCGGCCTGCGCTACCAGCAGAACGACCCCGGCGTGATGGCCTCGCGCCGCTTCTTCGCCGAGGCCTATCGCGGCCATCCCTACGCCCGGCCGTCGTCCGGCACGGCCGAGAGCATCGCCGCCATCACCCGCGACGACCTCGTGGCCATGCACCGCAAGCTCGTCGGCCGCGGCGCCGTGAAGGTCGCGGCAGTGGGCGCCATCGACGCTGCGCGCCTCGCCGATGCCCTGGAGCGTGCCTTCGGCCGTCTCGATCTCGCCGAGCCCCTCACGGCGGTGCCGCAGACCGAGGTGCAGAACCTCGGCCAGCGCCACGTCGTCGATATCGACGTGCCGCAATCGGTCCTGCGCTTCGGCATGGGCGGCGTACCGTGGCGCGACCCCGACTTCATCCCGGCCTACGTGCTGAACCATATCCTCGGCGGCGGCTCCTTCACCTCCCGCCTGTTCCAGGAAGTGCGCGAGAAGCGCGGCCTCGCCTATTCGGTGGGTACCTCCCTCGTCAGCCACCGCGCTTCCGCCATGACCTGGGGCTACACCGCCACCAAGAACGAGCGGGTGGCCGAGGCCCTGTCGGTGATCGGCGACGAGATCGGCCGGCTCATCGCCGAGGGGCCGTCCGACGAGGAATTGCAGAAGGCCAAGGATTACCTCACCGGCTCCTACGCGCTGGGCTTCGACACCTCGACGAAGATCGCCCACCAGCTCGCCCAGATCGCCTTCGAGGGCTTGGGCATGGACTATATCGCCCGCCGCAACGACCTCGTCGCCAACGTGACCCAGGCGGACATCCGCCGCGCCGGCGCACGCACCTTCGCCGACGGAAAGATGCTGGTCGTGGCCGCCGGCCGGCCCACGGACTTCTAGGATGGCGCCGGAGGCATGGCGGTTGCTACACTGCGCTCGCCTGCCACTGCTCCCCGGATCCGCGATGCTCTTTGCCCTGCCGACGCTCTTCGCCCGCGCGGCGATCCTACCCCTGGCCCTGGTGATCGCCACACCCGCCCTGGCTCATCCGGGGCACGAGGCGACGACCCTGCAGCAGGGCTTCCTCCATCCCCTCGGCGGCCTCGACCATGTCCTCGCCATGGTGGCCGTAGGGCTCATCGCGGCGCGGATCGGCGGGCGGGCATGCCTCCTCGTGCCGGCGGCGTTCCTCGCCATGATGGCGGTCGGCGGCGCGGCCGGTGCCGCCGGCCTGAGCCTTCCCTACGTGGAGACCGGCATCGCCCTCTCGGTCGTCGTCCTTGGGGCGGTCCTGGCCCTGGGCGCCGTGCCGCCCGTCGCTGGCGCCATGGCGCTGGTTGGGGCGTTCGCGGTGTTTCACGGTTTCGCGCACGGGGCCGAGATGCCCGGCGCCGCCTCGGGGCTGGCCTACGGCCTCGGCTTCCTCATCGCCACCGCGCTTCTCCATGCCGCCGGGCTCGGCCTCGGCTTTACGGTCACGCACCATAAGACTCGCCCGGCGCTTCGGGTTGCCGGGGCAGGCC
This sequence comes from Methylobacterium sp. Leaf112, assembly GCF_001423295.1. Taxonomy (GTDB): domain Bacteria; phylum Pseudomonadota; class Alphaproteobacteria; order Rhizobiales; family Beijerinckiaceae; genus Methylobacterium. Next base: position 214,489 of record NZ_LMNG01000034.1, read on the forward strand.
TTGCCGCCGCTGGCCTGGGTCTCCTCGTCGGGGCGTTCTGAGGGCGCTACACCACGGAATCACGGCCAGGGAATCCGCTTCGGCGCGCCCCCTGAACGGGTCTTGCCGGGCGCCGCCGCCAGCCTCCCGCGGAACAGCAGGCTTCCCGGCGATATGGGAGCGAGCCGGTGGTCGCGCCTGTGCGGGGTCGTAGATGTGAGATGCTGTGCCTGTGCGGCTTCTGCCTGTGCGAAGTCGTGCCGTTCCGTGGGTTCGCGGCGGATCCCGCGGGATCCGCCGCCAGCACAGGCGTGGCGCGGATTACAGGGGATGGGATCGCCCACCCGCCGAGATAAGGGGATCGCCGTCCAGGCCACCCCGCGGCTTTGTCATTCGCGGCGGCCGGCCCCATCTGATCCCCAACTCTCCTCGCGCCACAGGCCGGACCCGCCCGATGCAACTCACCGGAATCCACCACCTCACCGCCGTCACGGCGCGGGCCGCCGACAACGCGGCGTTCTACACCCGGACGCTGGGCCTGCGGCTGGTGAAGAAGACGGTGAACCAGGACGACGTCTCGGCCTACCACCTGTTCTACGCCGACGGCCTCGCGTCGCCCGGCACGGACCTGACCTTCTTCGATTGGCCGGCGGCGCCCGAGCGGCGCGGCACCAACAGCATCACCCGCACGGGCCTGCGCGTGGCAGGGACGGCATCGGTCGAATGGTGGCGTGCGCACCTCGCCCGGCAGGGCGTCGCCCATGCGGTGCCGGTGGAGCGCGACGGGCGCCTTAGCCTCGATTTCGAGGACGCGGAGGGGCAGCGCTTCCTGCTCGTCGACGATGGCGGCGAGGGCCCGGCCCACCCCTGGGAGCACAGCCCCGTGCCGGCCGAGCACCAGATCCGCGGCCTCGGCCCGATCCGCCTCACCGTGGCACAGGGCGAGCGCACGGAAGCGGTGCTGGCCGACGTTCTGGGGATGAGTCACGACCGCACCTACGAACTGCCGGAGGGCGCCGTCCGTGTCTGGCGCATGGGGGAGGGGGGACCGGCCGCCGAACTCCATCTCCTGTCGCAGCCGGACCTGCCGCCTGCGCGCCAGGGGGCGGGCAGCGTCCACCACGTCGCCTTCCGGATCCCGGATGCGGATTACGCAGCCTGGGCCGACCGCCTGAAGGTGAAGCGCATGCCGACGAGCGGCCCCATCGACCGGTTCTATTTCCAAAGCCTGTATTTCCGCGAGCCCAACGGCATCCTGTTCGAGATCGCCACGGACGGCCCCGGCTTCACCGCCGACGAGCCCCTGGAGACCCTGGGGCAGCATCTGGCACTGCCGCCCTTCCTCGAAGGGCGCCGCGCCGAGATCGAGGCGGGGCTGAAGCCGCTCTGACCCGGCACCCGGGCGCATCCGGAGCCTTTGGATTAATTCAGAGCGATTCCAAACGGTTGCAGCCGAACTGTCCGCACTCGGGTGGTGCGGGGCACCTGCGCGCCCGGACCGCCTTGACGCGGGCGCCGCAGGTGCGAGAAGACCCCGCAAAGCTTCGAGATTCGAGACGGACCCGGCGATGAGTAAGTTCAACGAGGAGCGCGTGCTCTCCGTCCACCACTGGACGGACACCCTGTTCTCCTTCCGCACCACCCGTGATCCCGCCTTCCGCTTCCGCAACGGCGAGTTCGTGATGATGGGCCTCGAGGTCGAGGGCCGTCCGCTGCTGCGCGCCTACAGCGTCGTGTCGGCCAATTACGAGGAGGAGCTGGAGTTCTTCTCCATCAAGGTGCCGAACGGCCCGCTCACCTCGAAGCTGCAGCACCTCAAGGTCGGCGACCCGATCATCGTCGGCAAGAAGCCCACCGGCACCCTGGTGCTCGACAACCTGATGCCGGGCAAGAATCTCTACCTGCTCGGCACCGGCACCGGGCTCGCCCCGTTCATGTCGATCATCAAGGACCCGGAGACCTACGAGCGCTTCGAGAAGGTCGTCCTCGTTCACGGCTGTCGGCAGGTCCAGGAACTCGCCTACGGCGAGACCATCACGCAGGATCTGCCGAACCACGAGTTCCTCGGCGAGGTGATCAGCGCCGGTCTGATCTACTATCCGACGGTGACGCGCGAGCCTTTCCGCAACCGCGGCCGCATCACCGACCTGATGACCTCCGGCAAGCTGTTCGAGGATATCGGCCTGCCGCCGATGTCGGTGGAGAACGACCGCTTCATGCTCTGCGGCTCGCCCGACATGATCCGCGACACCCGGCAGCTCCTCACCGATGGGGGCTACGAGGAGGGCAATCACGGCGAGGCCGGCCACTACGTCATCGAGAAGGCGTTCGTGGAGAAGTGAGCGGCCGCGCCGTCTTCGTCGCCGGCGCCGGGACCGAGATCGGCAAGACCTACGTCACCGCGGCCCTGACCCGGTGCCTGCGGGCGCAGGGGCACGGAATCCGCACCCTCAAGCCCGTGGCGAGCGGGGTGCCGCCCGCCGATGATCCGGCGTTTCGGCAAAGCGACACGGCGATCCTCCTGGAGGCGCAGGGGCTCGGCCTCACGCCCGGCAGCGTCGCCGCCTGCTCGCCCTGGCGCTTCACCGCGCCCCTCGCCCCCGATCTCGCCGCCGCGCGCGAAGGCCGGACCCTGGCGCTGGCCGATCTCGTCGCCTGGTGCCGGACCGAGATGAGTGCGGCGCCGCCGGGCACGACACTGCTGATCGAGGGCGTCGGCGGCCTCATGAGTCCGGTGACGGACGACCACACCGGTCTCGACTGGCTCAAGGCCCTGTCCGTACCCGCCCTCCTCGTCTCCGGCTCCTATCTCGGCGCCATCAGTCATGCCCTGACGGCCGCCGAGACCCTGCGCGGCCATGGGGTGGCCTTGCGTGGGGTCGTCGTGTGCGAGAGTCCGGACGCCCCTACGGGTCTGGAGACGGTGGCGTCGGCCATCCGCCGGCGCGTCGCCGTTCCGGTCCACGGGATCGCGCGCGGTGGCATCTGTTCCGACGATCTCGCCGCGCTGATCCGAACGGACGCGTAAGAGGCTCAGCCGGACCTGCGTGACACGTCCGGATGCTCGCTCTCATCCCTGGACGCAGGCCTTCGATCCTCCTACCTCGGCGGGGAAGAGGCGTCGCCGAGGCGCCCTGCCGGAGATCCGAACTTGTCCCAAGATCAGACCCGGTCGCGAGATCGGACCCGGACGGGGCAGGCGGGGCTAGTGCGCCCGGCCGCGCTCGTCGGCGCCCTCGGCATCGTCTACGGCGATATCGGCACGAGCCCGCTCTACGCCTTCAAGGAGGCGGTGCGGGCGGCGAGCGCCGGCGCCCCGCCGACCCCCATCGCCGTCACGGGCGCGGTGTCGCTGATCCTGTGGGCGCTGATCCTCATCGTCTCCATCAAGTACGCGGTGTTGATCCTGCGGGCCGACAACCGGGGCGAGGGCGGCATCGTCGCCATGCTGGCGCTCCTCGGGGCGCGCCACGCGAAACCGGGCTCGTGGGCCGGCGTGCTCCTCGTCGTCGGCCTCGTCGGCGCGGCGCTTCTGTATGGCGATGGGGCGATCACGCCGGCCATCTCGGTGCTGAGCGCCGTCGAGGGCCTGAAGGTCGATGCGCCCGGCCTGTCGCGCTTCGTCGTCCCCATCACCCTGGCGATCCTGGTCGGGCTGTTCCTCGTCCAGAGCAAGGGGGTGGCCTTCATCGGGCGCATCTTCGGGCCCGTCATGCTGGTCTGGTTCCTCGTCCTCGCGCTCATGGGACTCGGCGGCATCGTGCACGCGCCGCAGATCCTCGGCGCGGTGAACCCCCTGCGCGCCGTCGATTTCCTGCTGCATGCCGGCTGGCACGTCAGCTTCGCCATGCTGGGCGCAGCGTTCCTGGCGGTGACCGGCGGCGAGGCGATGTACGCCGATCTCGGGCATTTCGGCGCCGGCCCGATCCGGGTCTCGTGGTTCGGCCTCGTGCTGCCGGCCCTCGTCATCCACTATTTCGGGCAGGGCGCGCTCCTGCTCGCCGAGCCCGACGCCCTCGAGAACCCGTTCTACCGGCTTGCCCCCGACTGGGCGCATTATCCGCTCATCGGGCTCGCGACGCTCGCCACCGTCATCGCCTCGCAGGCGATCATCTCGGGCGCGTTCTCACTGACCCAGCAATCGATCCAGCTCGGATTCCTGCCGCCCATGCGGGTGGTGCACACCGCCCGGCACGAGCGCGGGCAGATCTACGTGCCGGTGGTGAACTGGCTGCTCGCAGCCGCCACCATCAGCGCCGTGCTGATCTTCGGCTCGTCCGATGCCCTGGCGGGGGCCTACGGCATCGCCGTGTCCTCGCTCATGGCCATCACCACCCTGCTGGCCGCCCTCGTGGCGTTGAAGTGGGGCTACAACCCCGTGGCGGTCTTCGCCGTCAACGGGTTCTTCCTCGCCATCGATCTCGTGTTCCTCAGCGCCAACAGCGTGAAGCTGTTCGAGGGCGGCTGGTTTCCGCTCCTACTGGCCGGCCTCGTCGCGTTCCTGATGCTGACCTGGCGCAAGGGCACCCAACTGGTGGAGGCGGCGCGGGTCCATCTGCGCCAGCCCGAGGCCGAGTTCCTTGAGCAGCTGCGCCGCGATCCCCCGCTCATCCTGCCGGGCCGCGCCGCCTTCCTGTCCTCGGCGACGAGCGGCATCCCGCTCCACATGTCCCGCTTCGTCGAGCGGTCCCACGCCCTGCACAAGCGCATCCTCATCGTCACCGCCCTCTACGAGGAGGCGCCGGTGGTGCCACGCGACGGGCGGGCCCAGGTCTCGGCAGTGACGCCGGACATCACCCGGCTGACCCTGCGGTACGGCTTCATGGAGGATGCGTCGATCCCCGAGGGGCTGGCCTGCGCCGTCGAGGCCGGCAAGCTGCCGGCCGAATGGGTGGAGGATCTCACGATCTTCATCGGCCACGAGACCATCATCCCGAAGAGCGACCATCGCGGCATGGCCGATTGGCGCGAGGGCCTGTTCGCGTTCCTCCTGCGCAACGCCGAGCGCACGGGCGCGCATTTCTGCGTGCCGACCCGCCAGCTCGTAGAAGTCGGGACCGAGATCGAGATCTGATGCGGCGCCCGGTCGAGGGGCGATGAGAATCGAAGCTGCGCGCCCGGGATTTGCGCCGAAGCAGGGGCACCGCCGCGGCGGGCACGGGTTCGTGCCCTTGCGAGGCGCCGCCAAGGGCCGCAAGAAGAAGCCTGAACGCCCCATCTCAAGTCCGGACCCGTGATCGTATGCCCGAACTCGCCCCCAAGGCCCTGGCGATCCGCCTGCGCCAGCAGGCGATCCTGTCCGATTTCGGCGTCGAGGCCCTGCGGGCCACGGAGTTGCTGCCCCTGCTCCAGCGGGCCACGGAACTCTGCGCCGAAGGCATGGAGGCCCAGTTCTGCAAGGCGCTGGAATACAAGCCGTATCAGGATTGCCTCCTCGTCTGCGCCGGCGTCGGCTGGGCGGCGGATGCCGTCGGCACGGCCATCATCGGGGCGGACCTCGCCTCGCCGGCCGGCTACGCCCTCAAGACCGGCCGGCCGGTGATCTCGAATCACCTCCAGGACGAGACGCGGTTCCGTACGCCGAAGCTCATGGCCGACCACGGCATCCGCCGGGCCATCAACGTGCTCATCGCCAACCGCGACGGCAATTACGGCGTCCTGGAAGTCGACGACACCCGCGAGGGCCAGTTCGAGGAGGCGGACATCGCCTTCATGCAGGGCTTCGCCAACCTCGTCGGCGGCGCCATCGAGCGCCAGCGCGCCGAGGCCCGGCTCAAGGCCGCCGTGGAGCGTCAGGAACTCCTGTCCCGGGAGATGAGCCACCGGGTGAAGAACAGCCTCGCGGTGGTGGCGGGCTTCCTCGGGCTCCAGGCGCGGGGCTCCGACAACGAGGACGTGAAGGCGGCGCTCGCCGACGCCCGCACCCGGGTCGAGGCGGTGGCCCAGGTTCACGACCAGCTCTGGCGCCAGCCGAGCCTGGAGGCCATCGACGTCGCGGGGTTCCTCGAGGCGCTCTGCGCCCGCCTGCAGGAGAGCGCACCGCACCACACCCTGGTCTGCCGGGCGCAGACGGTGAACATCCCGGCGGACCTCGCGATCCCGCTCGGCCTGTTCGTCAACGAGCTCGTGACCAACGCCATCAAGTACGCCTACCCGGAGGGTGCCGGCGAGATCCGCATCACGGTCCGCGACGTCGGCGCGGACGACGGTGCTGCGGGCGGCCTCCACCTCTCCGTCTGCGACGACGGCGTCGGCCTGCCGGATGGGTTCGACCCGACGGCGGCGCGCCGCGCCAGCCTCGGCATGCGGATCGTCAACAGCCTCGCGCGCCAACTCGGCGGCCCCCTCGAAATCGCCACCGATCGCCCGGGCGCGCATTTCTCCCTACGGATCGCTCCCACCATGGCCGACTGACGGCCCGGCGAGTCGCCTTCGCCGCCCGGTTCCGGGCGGCGAAAGTTGGGTCTCGGTTCGCCCCCGGTCAGTCGTCCGACGCAGCCGAGGCGGCCGTCAGGGCCGTCATGTTGACGATGCCCCGCACGGTGGTGGTGGGCGTGAGGATGTGCACGGGTTTCGCCGCGCCGAGCAGGATCGGGCCGATGGAGACGCCCTGGCCGGACACAACCTTGAGGGCGTTGAAGGTGATGTTGGCGGCCCCGAGATTGGGCATGATCAGCAGGTTGGCCTCGGCGCTCAAGGTGGTCTCCGGCTTGAGCCGGGTGAGGATCGTCCGGCTCAGGGCCGCGTCGGCCGGCATCTCTCCGTCGATCTCGAGGTCGGGCGCGCGGGCGCGGATGAGCGCGCGGGCGTCCCGCATCTTGCGGGCTTCCGCGTCGTCGGCGCTGCCGAAGCTCGAATGCGACACCAGGGCGACGCGCGGGGTCTGACCGAAGCGGCGCATCTCGGCCGCCGCCAGCACCGTCATCCCGGCGATTTCCTCCGCGCTCGGATCGGCGTGGATGTAGGGATCGCAGATGAAGACCGTGTGGCGCGGCAGCTGCAGCAGGCCCATGGCGGCCAGGTGTTCGGCACCCGCTGCCCGGCCGATCACCTCGGAGACCTGGGTCAGGTGTCCCGCATAGGGGCCGAGGGTGCCGCAGAGCAGGCCATCCACCCGGCCCTCGCGGAGCATAGTCGCGGCGGCGCGGGTGGCGTTCCCCTCCGCTCCCACCACCTCGACGGTCTCGCCGACCTTGAGGCGCAGGCTCAGGGACTTGATCCGGGCCGCGATGACATCGGAGCGGCCGACGAGCACAGGGAACGCCAGGCGCTCGTCGACCACCACCTGCGCGGCGCGCAGCACCCGGTCGTCCTCGCCCTCGGCGAAGGCGACCCGCTTGAGGCCGGATTCGGAGGCCGCCGCGAAGACCGGCTGCATCACCGTGCCGGAGGTGTAGACGAAGCGCTGGAGCGAGCGGCGGTAGGCGTCGAGATCGGCGATGGGCCGGGCAGCGACGCCGCTGTCCATGGCGGCCTTGGCGACGGCGGGCGCCACGGAGGTGATGAGGCGCGGATCGAACGGGCGCGGGATGAGGTAGTCCGGGCCGAAGCTCAGGTCCTGCGCGCCGTAGGCGGCGCTGACCACGTCGGAGGATTCGGCGTGGACGAGGTCCGCGATGGCGCGCACGGCGGCGAGCTTCATCGCCTCGTTGATCTCGGTGGCGCCGACATCGAGGGCGCCGCGGAAGATGAACGGGAAGCACAGGACGTTGTTGACCTGGTTCGGGTAGTCCGAGCGGCCCGTGGCCATGAGGCAGTCCGGCCGCACGGAGCGGGCGAGATCGGGCAGGATCTCCGGATCGGGGTTGGCGAGCGCCAGGATGATGGGCCTCTCCGCCATGCCGGCGACCATCTCGGGCTTCAGCACGCCGCCCTGCGACACGCCGAGGAAGATGTCCGCCCCCACGATGGCGTCACCCAGGGTGCGGGCCTGGGTGTCCCGCGCGTAGGCCGCCTTCTGCTCGTCGAGGGCGCCGAGGCGGTCCGTGGAGATCACCCCGCGGCTGTCGCAGACGAGGATGTTCTCACGGGCCAGTCCGAGGCCGACGAGGATGTTGAGGCAGGCGATGGCCGCCGCACCGGCGCCCGAACAGACGAGGCGGACCTGCTCGATCAGTTTGCCCACCACCTGCAGGGCGTTGAGCAGGGCGGCGGCCGCCACGATGGCGGTGCCGTGCTGGTCGTCGTGGAACACCGGGATCTTCATCCGCTCGCGCAGGCGGGTCTCGATGGTGAAGCACTCGGGGGCCTTGATGTCCTCGAGGTTGATGCCGCCGAAGGTCGGCTCCAGCTTGGCGATGATCTCGATGAGCTTCTCGGGATCGGTCTCGTCGATCTCGATGTCGAACACGTCGATGCCGGCAAACTTCTTGAACAGGCAGCCCTTGCCCTCCATCACGGGCTTGCCGGCGAGCGCACCGATGTTGCCCAGACCCAGCACGGCGGTGCCGTTGGTGATCACGGCGACGAGGTTGCCGCGCGAGGTCAGGCTGTAGGCCTCCTCCGGGTCGTGCTTGATCGCCATGCAGGCGGCCGCGACGCCGGGCGAGTAGGCGAGCGCGAGGTCGCGCTGGGTCGACATGTCCTTGGTCGGCTGGACCGAGATCTTACCGGGCGTGGGAAAGCGGTGATAGTCGAGGGCGGCGCGCTCCAGGGCGGCCTCGGTGCCCGCATCGGCATTGGCGACGGCGCCGGGCGCCCGCAGGTCTGCTTCGTTGCTCATGATCTCGTACGGTCCACGCGTCGGTTGCTGATGGGGGACGCGAGGAGGCCGGTCGCGGGCCACACCCCCTGTCCGTGCTCGGCACGGCCGTCCCCGTCCCCCGTGCCACATGGCACGGAGGCTGGGTCGTCCTGTCGGCGCGGCCCCCAAATGGGTCGCCGCGCCGGTTCGATAAGGTCAGTGGGCCTTCTTGGGCCCGTCCTTCCTGGGCATGTAGAGGTCGGTGATGGTGCCCTCGAAAGCTTCGGCCGCTAGCCCGATCGTCTCCGACAGGGTCGGGTGCGGGTGGATGGTCAGGCCGATATCCTCGGCATCCGCACCCATCTCGATGGCGAGGGCCGCCTCCGCGATGAGGTCGCCGGCCGACGGGCCGACGATGCCGCAGCCGAGGATGCGGTCGGTCTCGGGGTCGAACAGCACCTTGGTCAGGCCCTCCTCGCGGCCGAGCGCCAGGGAGCGCCCGGAGGCCGCCCACGGGAACACGCCCTTGCCGACCTTGATGCCCTTCGCCTTGGCCTCGTTCTCGGTCATGCCGACCCAGGCCACCTCCGGGTCGGTGTAGGCCACCGACGGGATCACCTTGGCGTCGAAGACGCTGCTCTTGCCCGCCGCCACCTCGGCCGCGACCTTGCCCTCGTGCGTCGCCTTGTGGGCCAGCATCGGCTGGCCGACCACGTCGCCGATGGCGAAGATGTGGGGCACGTTGGTGCGCATCTGCTTGTCGACGGCGATGAAGCCGCGCTCGTCCACGGCGACGCCCGCCGCCTCCGCGCCGATGCGCTTGCCGTTCGGGCGCCGCCCCACCGAGACCAGCACCTTGTCGAAGATGTCGGTCGCCGGCGCGGTACCGCCCTCGAACGACACCTTCAGGCCCTCCGGCGTCGCCGCGACGGCCGTGACCTTGGCCTTGAGGTGGATGGCCTCGTACTGCTTCTGGATCCGCTTCATCAGCGGCGTGACCATATCCTTGTCGGCACCGGGGATGATCTGGTCCATCAGCTCGACGATGGTCACCTTGGAGCCGAGCGCGTGGTAGACGGTGGCCATCTCCAGCCCGATGATGCCGCCGCCGATCACGAGCAGGCGGGCCGGCACGCCGTCGAGTTCGAGCGCCCCCGTCGAGTCGATGACGCGCGGGTCGTCGTGCGGGATGAACGGCATCTGCACCGGCTCGGAGCCGGCGGCGATGATGGCGTGGTCGAAGCCGATCACGCGGGTCCGGCCCTCGTGCTCCACCGCGACCTGGTTCGGACTGACGAAGCGGGCCTCGCCCGTCACCACCGTGACCTTGCGCTGCTTGGCGAGACCCGAGAGGCCGCCGGTGAGGCGCTTGACCACGCCGTCCTTCCATTCGCGCAGCTTGCCGATGTCGATCTGCGGCGCGGTGAAGGAGATGCCGTGCGCCGCCATGGCGTGGCTCTCGTCGATGACCTTCGCGGCGTGCAGCAGGGCCTTCGACGGAATGCAGCCGACGTTGAGGCAGACGCCGCCGAGACTGGGCCAGCGCTCGACGAGCACCACCGACTGGCCGAGATCGGCCGCCCGGAACGCGGCGGTGTAGCCGCCGGGCCCGGCGCCGATGACGAGCACCTGCGCCCGCATCTCCTCGCCGGAGACCGGCACCGCGCCCTTCGGTGCGGCGGCCTCGGCGGCACCGTGGCCGCCCTGGGTCGCGGCCGAGCCGTAGCCGGCCTGGCCTTCGCCCGGTGCGTGGGCTGCGGCGGCGCCCGTGCCGGCCGGGCTCGGCTTCGGCGTGCCCGTCGCGGCGGCGGCCTCGGCCATCACCAGGATCAGGTCGCCCTGGCTGACCGTATCGCCCGCCTTGATCCGCACCTCGGCCACCGTGCCGGCAACCGGGGACGGGATGTCCATGGTGGCCTTGTCGGATTCCAGCACGACGATGACGTCGTCGACGGAAATCACGTCGCCGGGGCTGACGCTGACCTCGATGACGGGCACGTTCTTGAAGTCGCCGATATCCGGCAGATGGATGCTGTTGCTGCTCATCGTGTCACCTCACTTGAGTTCGCGCTGGCCGGGTCTCGTCAGACGACGAGGCGCCGGACGTCCTCGAGGACGTGGGCGAGGTGGCGGGCGAAGCGCGCGGCGAGCGCGCCGTCGATGACGCGGTGGTCGTAGGAGAGGGAGAGCGGCACGATCAGGCGCGGCTTGAACTCCGTGCCGTTCCAGACCGGCGTCATCTTGGAGCGGGCGACGCCCAGGATGGCGACCTCGGGGGCGTTGACGAGCGGCGTGAAGGACGTGCCGCCGATGCCGCCGAGGCTGGAGATCGAGAAGGTCGCGCCCTGCATGTCGGCGGCGCTGAGCTTGCCGTCGCGGGCTTTCGCCGAGATCGCGCCGAGATCGCGGCTGATCTCGACGATGCCCTTGCGGTCGGCATCCTTGATCACCGGGACCACGAGGCCGTCCGGCGTGTCCACCGCCACGCCGATGTTGTAGTATTGCTTGAGGATCAGCGCGTCCTTCTCGGGCGAGAGCGAGGCGTTGAACTCGGGGTGCTTGCGTAAGCCAGAGACCGCCGCCTTGATCAGGAAGGCCAGCAGGGTGACGCGGTAGCCCTTGTCCTTGAGTTCCTTGCCCGCGTTGTCGAGTTCCTTGCGGTAGGCGTCGGTCTCGGTGATGTCCGATTCGTCCTGGTGGGTAACGAGCGGCACGTTGAGCCAGGACCGGTGCAGGTGCGCGCCGGAGATCTTCTTGATCCGCGACAGGGGCCGGGTCTCGGTGGGGCCGAACTTCGAGAAGTCCACGGCCGGGATCTCGGGGATGCCCATCCCGCCGCCCGAGAACGCGGCCGTGCCTGAGGCGCCGGGCGCCTGCGCGGCGGAGCGCGTGAGGTGACCCTTCACGTCCTCCTTGGTCACCCGGCCCTTCTCGCCGGTGCCCTTGATGGTGGTGAGGTCGATCCCGAGTTCGCGCGCCAGGCGGCGCACGCCCGGGCTGGCATGGACCTGGGAGAAGTCCGGAATGCTGCCGGCGGGGGCTGCCGGGGCGGGGGCTGCCGGGGCAGGGCTCGGAGCGGCGTTCGGGGCCGGCTCCTGCTTGGCGAGCAGTGCGGCGCTGTCGGCGCCCGCGGGCGCGTCGGCGGCCTTCTCGGCCGCGGCGGTGTCGCCCTTGGCGCCCTCGCCCTTGAACACGAGGAGCGGCGAACCCTCGCTCACCTTGTCGCCGAGCTTGACCAGGATCCGCTCCACCACGCCCGCGCTCGGCGAGGGCACGTCCATGGTCGCCTTGTCGGATTCGAGCGAGACCAGCGGATCGTCGGGCCCGATCGTGTCGCCCTCCTTCACGTGGATCTCGATGATCGGGATGTCCTTGAAGTCGCCGATGTCCGGAATCTGGATCTCGATACCCACTGCGCAATCTCCCTGGTTGAGTCGGAGCCTCTCGCGGGCTCCCTCGTGCGGTCCGTCGATGGAAAGGGTCGGGAAGTCTCAAGGCGTCGGCCGCCGGGATGCGGCGGCCGACGGGGCGCGGATCAGACGGTCCAGGGTGCCGGCCGGTCCGTGTCGATGCCGTACTTGGCGATGGCGTCGGCCACCGTCTGGGCCGGGATCACACCCTCCTCGGCGAGGCTGTGCAGGGCCGCCACCACGACCCAGTGCCGGTTGACCTCGAAGAAGTCGCGCAGGCGGGCCCGGTAATCCGAACGGCCGAAGCCGTCGGTGCCGAGCACACGGTAGCGTCCGGGAACCCAGGTGCGGATCTGGTCGGCGAACAGGCGCATGTAGTCGGTGGCGGCGACCACCGGGCCGGTGCGACCCGAGAGGCAGGTCTCGACGTGCGAGAGGCGCTTGCCCTCCAGGGGGTGGAGCAGGTTCCAGCGCTCCGCCGCCATGGCGTCGCGGCGCAGCTCCGTGAAGCTCGGGCAGCTCCAGATGTCGGACGCGATCCCGAAATCCTGCTCTAGCAGGTCTGCCGCCGCGATGACCTCGCGCAGGATGGTGCCCGAGCCCAGCAGCTGCACCCGGTGGCCCTTGGTCTTTTCCGCAGGGCCTTCCTTGAACAGGTACATCCCCTTGATGATGCCGGCCTCCGCGCCCTCGGGCATGCCCGGGTGCTCGTAGTTCTCGTTCATCACGGTGATGTAGTAGAACACGTCCTCCTGCTCGGCATACATCCGGCGCAGGCCGTCCTGCACGATCACGGCGACTTCGTAGGAGAAGGTCGGGTCGTAGGAGACGCAGTTCGGGATGGTCGACGAGATGAGGTGGCTGTGGCCGTCCTCGTGCTGCAGGCCCTCGCCGTTCAGGGTGGTGCGCCCGGCGGTGCCACCGATGAGGAAGCCGCGCGCGCGCATGTCGCCCGCCGCCCAGGCCAGATCGCCGACCCGCTGGAAGCCGAACATCGAGTAGTAGACGTAGAACGGGATCGTCGGCGCGTCGGAGTGCGAGTAAGAGGTCGCGGCCGCGATCCAGGACGACATCGCGCCCGGCTCGTTGATGCCCTCTTGGAGCATCTGACCGTTCTTGTCCTCCTTGTAGTACATCAGTTGGTTGGCATCTTCCGGCCGGTAGAGTTGGCCCACCTGGGAGAAGATGCCGAACTGGCGGAACATGCCCTCCATGCCGAAGGTGCGGCTCTCGTCGGGCACGATCGGCACGATGCGCTTGCCGATGTTCTTGTCGCGCAGCAGCGTGTTGAGGATACGCACGAACGCCATGGTGGTGGAGATCTCGCGGCCCGCGGTCTCCTTGAGCTGGGCCGAGAACGCCGAGAGTGGCGGGATCTCCAGGGCATGCGACTTCCGACGCCGCAGGGGGAGGGGACCACCCAGTGCCTCGCGCCGGGCCATGAGGTAGCGGTGCTCGGGGCTGCCTTCGGGGAACCGGATGAAGGGGATCTCCTTCAGCTGGTCGTCGGTGAGGTCGATCTGGAAGCGGTCACGGAACTGGCGGAGCACCGCCTCGCCCATCTTCTTCTGCTGGTGGGTGATGTTCTGAGCCTCACCCGACTCGCCCATGCCGTAGCCCTTGACGGTCTTGGCGAGGATGAGGGTCGGTTGGCCCTTGTGCTTGGAGGCGGCGCTGTAGGCCGCGAACACCTTGCGCGGGTCGTGGCCGCCGCGGGTCAGGCGCCAGATGTCGTCGTCGGTCCAGTCGGCCACCAGGGCCGCCGTCTCCGGATACTTGCCGAAGAAGTGCTCGCGCACGTAGGCGCCGCTCTTCGACTTGAAGTCCTGATACTGGCCGTCGACGCATTCCTCCATGAGGCGCGCCAGCATGCCGGTGCTGTCCTTCTGGATCAGGGCGTCCCAGCCCGAACCCCACAGCACCTTGATGACGTTCCAGCCGGCCCCCCGGAAATCGGCCTCGAGTTCCTGGACGATCTTGCCGTTGCCGCGCACCGGCCCGTCGAGGCGCTGCAGGTTGCAGTTGATGACGAAGACGAGGTTGTCGAGTTTTTCACGCGCGGCCAGGGCAATCGCACCCAGGCTCTCGGGCTCGTCCATCTCGCCGTCGCCCATGAAGGCCCAGACCTTGCGGCCGTCGGTCTTGGCGAGGTCGCGGTGATGCAGGTAGCGCAGGAAGCGGGCCTGGTAGATCGCCATCAGGGGGCCGAGGCCCATGGAGACCGTGGGGAACTGCCAGAAATCCGGCATCAGCCAGGGATGCGGATAGGAGGAGAGGCCCTTGCCGCCGACTTCCTGGCGGAACCCGAGGAGCTGCTCCTCGGTCAGGCGCCCTTCGAGGAAGGCGCGGGCGTAGACGCCGGGCGAGGAATGACCCTGCACGTAGATGAGGTCGCCGCCGTGGTCGGCGTTGGCCCCGCGCCAGAAATGCATGAAGCCGGTGTCGTAGAGGGTGGCGGCCGACTGGAAGCTGGCGATATGGCCGCCGAGCTCCGAGGAATCCTTGTTGGCCCGCAGGATGATCGCGATGGCGTTCCAGCGGATCGCCGAGCGGATGCGGTGCTCGATGGCCCGGTCGCCCGGATGCGGATCCTGGTTCTGGGGCAGAATCGTGTTCAGATACGCAGTGTTGGCCGAGTACGGGACCGGGGCGCCCTTCTTGCGGGCTCCGTCGATGACTTGCTCGATCAGGTAATGCGCCCGCTCCGGCCCGTCGACGTCGAGGACGCCATCGAGTGAGTCGAGCCATTCCTGCGTCTCGACGGGATCGAGGTCGCGGCTACGCTCCATGGTATCCTCCCTAGTGTTTCTTGAGCGGATCAGACGCGTTTGCCCGCTCTTTGTCAGTATGATTTTGCAGGAAGTGGACCAAGTCCAGTCCATTTAAATTAAATCACTGAAACAATGACTTGAATGATTTTTGGGTTTTGCGGCAGTGCGGCATTCCGCACGTATTGTCCGGCCCCTGTCCGAAACTTCGGACAGGGGCGTGCGTCACGCAGAATGGAGGGCGCGCAATCGCGGAGCCGCGGAATTCGGCTGTTTTGATCGAATCGGGCACATGCGAGCCCAGCCGGAGGTGGGTGCTCCCGAAAGACCGGCGCGTGGTCGGCGCCTCAGCGCCGCATGGTCAGGCGGCGAGGGCCAGGGCCCGGGTCACGGTGGAGCGCAGATCCGCGAGGGAGAAAGGCTTGGTGAGCACATCGGTGACGATGGCGTCGAGGCCGCGCGCGCGCTCGCGCTGATCGGCGAAGCCCGTCATCAGCAGGATGGTGAGGTTGGGAAAATCGCGCTTGGCCGCCAGTGCCAGGGCGATCCCGTCCATCAGCGGCATGCGGATGTCCGTGAGCATCAGATCGAAGGCGCCGTCGGCTTCGATGAGACGGTCGAGCCCGTCGCTGCCATCGGTGGCGGTGACCACGGCATGGCCATCGATCTCCAGGCCCCGCTTGAGGAATCCCCGGACCGTCTCTTCGTCATCCACGAGCAGGATGCGCGCCATCGTTCGTCAGGTTCTCTCGCAAGGGAAGGGATTTCAGTCACGCAAGCGAGCGGGCGCCCTGTCAAGGGACAGAGCGCCACACGGATGCGCCTGCGGACTTTTTTTCGTGCCGGGACCGTAGTCTTCGCCGGGTGGTCCGCTCCGGCGACCGTCCCTCGATCAGGTGCCGCCGAACAGGTCCGCTTCGGGGCTGTCGTAATCCACGAGGCCGACGAAGGGCAATTGCCGGTAGGCGTGCGCCACGTCCATGCCGTAGCCGACCACGAAGACGTCGGGGCAGGTGAAACCGACGAAGTCGGCGTCGATGGTGACGGCGCGCTTGCCCGGCTTCTCGAGGAGCACGGCCGTGAGCACCCGCTTGGCCCCGCGCGCCATCAGCAGATCCTTGGCGAACACGATGGTCCGGCCGGATTCGAGGATGTCGTCGATGAGCAGCACGTCGCGCCCGCGCACCTCGCTCTCGACGTCGCGCAGGATCTCGACCTGTCCCGACGAGACCGTGGCGGTGCGGTAGCTCGACAGATGGACGAACTCCGCCTGCGGCTCCAGACCGGCCCGGTGCAGGGCGCGCAGGAGATCGGCGGCGAACATGAAGCTGCCCTTGAGCACCGCCACCACCAGGAGGTTCTGGGGCTTGGCCGCCGCGATGGCGGCGGCGAGTTCCTCGGTGCGCCGGGCGATGGCGGCTTCGTCGAACAGGACGCGGACGCGTCGGGAAGGAGTCGTCATGGACACCTCATATCACGGGTGGCCGCGGGTGCCATCGGTTTTGGCGACCGCGTCGGCCCGTTGCACCGAAGGGGCTTGCGAGAAACGCACGTGGATCGCGCGCGCCTCGGCGGGCGGCGCCGACAGGCTGGCCCGGAACCGCGCGGTCTCGCGGTTCTCGAGGCTGCGGCGCGGCGGGACCACGCTCCAGCGATACAGGGGCTGGTCGCGCCCGTCCCGCACCTCGATCTCGATGGGGGGGACCGCCGCGCCGTCCGCCGCCACCCCGACCACGTCGCCCTCGACCACGAGCTGGGCGCCGTCGCCTTGCGTCTGAAAAGCGACCACGTCGCGCAGGTCGAGGCCGCGGAGATTCACCGGCAGGCCGATGCGGGCGTAGAGCCCGGCGGTCTGGGGCATCGCCCGCACCACGGTCGTGCGTCCGAGAACCGCGAGGCCGAGCCCGGCCACCACGGACAGGCCGATGGCGGCGGTGGGCGAGAAGCGTGGCCGCCCGACGGACTTGACCGGGGCCTTCGGTCTCGGGCGAGCGCGTGGCTCGGAGGGGAGCGCCTCCGCCGTGGCCGATGCGGGCCCGGAATCGGATGCCCCTGTCTCTTCCGCCATCGCCGCCTCCCAGGCGTCGAGGGAGGCCTGGGCCTCGGCCCGCGCCTTGGCGTCCTCCGGGCCGGCCTGGACCGCCTCCATCATGGCGGCCGTCATCTCGGCCTCGAGGGCGGCCGCGACATCGTCCGGGGAGATGAACCAGGTCTCGCGGCAGGCCGCGCAACGCACGGAGCGTCCCTCCGCGCCGACGCGATCGGTGTCGATCACATATTCGCTTGCGCAGGATGGGCAGACGATCAGCATGGCGAATCGGCGCCTCGGGGTCTCGATCGGCAGTTGCCGGCTCGGTCAAAAAGACTCACACGGTTCTGCGCGAACGCGGTTAACCATCCGTGAAGCGGTGGCGCCGGACGCGTGCGCCGCGTTCCCGAGGGGATGCGCGACCGCAATCGGGCAAGCGTGATGAGGCAAGAGCGCGTGATGGGGCAAGAGTGATGGGGTGCGCGTGGCGGATCGGGTGAACACGGGCAGCCTGCTGTCCGGGGCGGAAGAGCCGGTGGTCCAGTTCGAGAATGTCGGGATGCGCTACGGCCTCGGTCCGGAGGTGCTCAGCGACGTGAGCTTCCAGATCGCGCCGCGCTCGTTCCAGTTCCTCACGGGGCCGTCGGGGGCGGGCAAGACCACGCTCCTGCGCCTCATCCTCCTGTCGGTGCGCCCGACGCGGGGACTGGTCTCGGTGTTCGGCGAGGAGGTCAGCGGCATCTCCAGCGAGGCGCTGACGGGCCTGCGCCGGCGCATGGGCGTGGTGTTCCAGGATTTCCGCCTCCTCGACCATCTCACCACCTACGAGAACGTCGCGCTCCCCCTGCGCGTCCAGGGCCGGGCCGAGACGAGCTACCGGGCCGAGGTGGTCGAATTGCTGCGCTGGGTCGGCCTCGGCGAGCGCATGCACGTGTTGCCGCCGCTCCTGTCGGGCGGCGAGAAGCAGCGCGCCGCCATCGCGCGCGCCCTCATCGCGCGACCCGAACTGCTCCTCGCCGACGAGCCCACGGGCAACGTCGATCCGGGGCTGGGACGGCGCCTCTTGCGCCTGTTCATCGAGCTCAACCGCCTCGGGACCTCCGTGCTCATCGCCACCCACGATTTCGCCCTGATGGATCTCGTCGATGCCCGCCGGCTGGTGCTCGGCGACGGCCGCCTCGCCGTGGAGCGTCCATGAGCCGATCCGTCGCCCCCGCCGCCAGCCGACCCGTTTCCCCGCCGCGCACGGCGTCGCCTCCGCCGAGCCCGCTGCCCGCGACCCTGCGGCGCAACGCCCCCCTGGTCCCGACGGATTCCTCGGCGAGCCGGGCGCTCGCCGCCGTCATCGCCATCCTCACCTTCCTCGCCGCCCTGTGCGCGGGGGCCGCCGAGATCGTGGCCTCCAGCGCCGACCAGTGGCAGGGCGCGGTCGCCCAGGAAGTGACGATCCAGGTCCGCCCGAGCCCCGGGCGCGACCTCGACGCCGACGTCGCCCGGGCGGAAAGCCTGGCCAAGGCAACGCCCGGCATCGCCGCCGCCCGGGTGTTCTCGAAGGCCGAGGCCGAGCGGCTGCTCGAGCCCTGGCTCGGCAGCGGCCTCGATCTGTCCGACCTGCCGGTGCCGCGCCTCGTCACCCTGCGCCTCGCCGAATCCGCCCGGCCCGACCTGAAGCCCCTGCGCGCGTCGCTCGCGGAGGCGCTCCCCGGCGTCGCGAGCCTCGACGATCACGCCCTGTGGCTGCGCCGGCTCTCGACCATGGCCAACACCTTCGTGGGCGTCGGCGTCGGCCTCGTCGCCCTCGTCCTCGTCGCCACGGGCCTCGCGGTGGTCTTCGCCACCCGGGGTGCCATGGCGGGCAATCGCGAGGTGGTGGAAGTGCTGCACTTCGTCGGCGCCGACGACGATTTCATCGCCCGCGCGTTTCAGCGGCGGTTCTTCCGCCTCGGCCTGCGCGGCGGCATCATCGGCTCCGTGGCGGCCCTGATCGCCTTCGCGATCGCCGGCTTCGCCGCCGGCGCCTGGCGCTCCGGACCGGCCGGCGAGGAGATCGAGGCCCTGTTCGGCGCCTTCCACATTGGCTGGCGCGGCTATGCCAGCGTGCTCCTGATCGGTGTGATCGCCTCCGTGGTCACCGGCATCGTCTCGCGCCTCACCGTGCGGCGCTTCCTGGCCTGACCATGTCCGGGGCGCACCTCACGGGATCGCGTTAACCCTCCGTGAACCTTTCCGGGAGGAGATACTTGCCTCGTCACGGCCTCAATCGGGGCTATCTTCACGGAGAATGACGACGCGGATGTCAGGCAGCCACACCACGAGGCCCTCCGAGGCTTTCGGCTGGGCCTGGACCGATGCACCCCGGCGTGCGGAGCCCGCCCTTCGCCTATCGGTGCGATCCCCCGGGCGCACGATGAAGGCGGTCCTGGGGCTCGCCGGTCTCGGCGGAGCGGTCCTGTTCGGTGGTTTCCTCACCTTCGTCGCCTGCGTCGAGCGCGACCAGCGTGCGCCGGAAGGCCGGGCCGACGGCATCGTGGCCCTGACGGGAGGCGCCCAGCGCATCGGCGATGCCATCGATCTCCTGGCCAACGGTTACGGTCGGCGCCTGCTCATCACCGGCGTCAACGAGCGCACCAGCCGCGACGAGATCGCCCGCCTCAATCCCAATCAGCGCCACTGGATCGATTGCTGCGTCGATCTCGACTACCGGGCGCGCAACACCATCGGCAACGCCATCGAGACCCGGCGCTGGATGCGCCTGCACCGCTTCAGCACCGTGGCGGTGGTGACGTCGAACTACCACATGCCCCGCACCCTGGTGGAGCTCGATCATGCCCTGCCGGGCATCGACCGCGTGGTGCCGTATCCGGTCGTGACCGAGGGGTTCGATGCCGGTCGCTGGTGGCAGCAACCGTCCGCGGCCCGGCTCCTCGCCTCCGAATACCTGAAGTTCCTGGTGGCCTGGGTCCGCACTCGCTTCGAGGACGACCCCGAGCGGTCCCGCGCGGCGATCCTCATCGGGCGCGGCAAACCGATCAAGGTCGTGGCCGAACCGCTTCTCCTGCGCGGCCAGCACTGAATCGTCCGGGGCCCCTGGGCAATCGGTTCGTCCCGCGGCCCCGCCAGAGCGTGGCGCGTCGGCTCACACGCCTTTGCAGCGGCTCTTGATCAGCCCCGAGAACTCCTTCTCGGAGCCCACCACCTGGGCCAGCCGCTCGCTGCGCTCGGCCCCGGACAGGCAGCGGCCGTAGACGCCGGCCACCCGGCGCATGGTCTCGACGTGGCGACGCCAGATTCGGCACAGTTCGGCCTCGTCGCTGCCCGTCTGTTCGAGCTGGTCGATGGCTTGGCGCTGCATCGAACTCGCCACGAGGACGTCGCGCGCGCAGGCGGTGTCCGTCGGACCGGCCGCGGCCGGGACGCCCAGGGCCAGGAGACAGCCAGCGGCGGCGGCCGACCGGAATCGCGAAAGGAACGGCATCGGGATCACGCCGCCTGGGACGCCGACGTGTGGGTCAGGAGGGCATAGAGGGCGCTGGCGTCGCGGGCGGCGCGGATGCGCTCGAGGATGCCGGGTTCGCGCAGGAGCCGGGCCACCTGGGCCAGGGCCTTGAGGTGATCGGCGCCCGCTCCCTCGGGGGCGAGGAGCAGGAAGGCGATGTCCACGGGCTGGCCGTCCAGGGAATCGAAATCCACCGGCCGCTCCAGGCGGGCCACGAGGCCGAACAGGCGGTCCAGGCCCGGCAGCTTGCCGTGCGGGATCGCCACCCCGTCGCCGATGCCCGTCGAGCCGAGTCGTTCCCGCTGCAGCAGGGTCTCGAACACCTCGCGCTCGTCCAAAGCCGGCAGGTGCCGCACGGCGTGGGCGCTCAACTCCTGCAGGATCTGCTTCTTGGCGCGGGCGCGCAGCGAAGGCACCACGGAATCCGGATTGAGGAATTCCAGCACTGGCATGAAGGACCGCCGCCCCTTCGGCGGTGACCGGAACGGCCACCGCGGAGTAAAAGGTCGGACCGCGCACGGTCCAAGATCACCTAAGGATCAATCGCTGGGTTCCGATGTCAGTTCCGGTCAGGCGCTCAAGCGTTGGCGTCCGCCGGATCGACCCAGCCGATCGCTCCGTCACTGCGGCGGTATACGACGTTGATGCGCCCGGTGCCAGCATGAACGAACACGATCACCGGCGCCCCCGTCAGATCGAGGGCGGTGACCGCCTCGCTCACCGAATGGCGCTTGAGCGTCTTGGTGCTCTCGGCCACCACGGGGGGATGATCCGTTCCATCGTCGGGCTGATCGCCGTCGAGATCCTCCGCGTCGCGGTCGTCGTCGTCCGCCGACTCGGCCTCGCTCGGGGACGCGAACACCGCGTAGGCGGCCTGCACGGTGGCGCCCTCGTGGGCGGCCGCACCGTGGTCCTTGAGCCGGTGCTTGTAGCGGCGCAGGCGCTTCTCGAGGCGGTCGGCCGTCTGCTCGAAGCTCGCATGGGCATCGTGTGCGGCCCCCGAGGCTTCCAGGGTCAGGCCGGAGACGAGGTGCAGCACGCAATCCGTCCGGTAGGCCGTCCCGTCCCGCCGCAGGGTGACGTGGCCCGAGCAGGTCCCGTTCATGTGGCTGTCGAGGTATTTCGAGAGGGTCGCCGCCATCCGCTCTTCGACCCGGCCCCGCAGGGCTTCGCCGAGGTCCAGGCCATGGCCCGTGACGCGTAGTGACCCCATGTTCCCTCCGGTTTTTGTCGCCGTTGCGGGTCGAGTTAAGGAGCCTGCGCGAGAGAAGTCAACGAAGTCGGTCGCGTCGGCGAGCCGGGCCGGTCCGGCGTTCGGGAGCCAGGGCGGGCCCGATTCCGGTCCGCATGCGCCGGGGCGAATGTTTCCCCCGTGGGCAGAGGTTTTCACCCCGATCGGGCGTTTTCTGTTCGGGTGGGCGTTTTCCCCGGCGGCCGATGGGTTCAAGCTGTGCGAGAATCGCCCGCGGGAGCGTCCGCCCGGTTGGCCGTCCCCTCGTTTTTATCGGCGATCGGTTCTTGCCACGCCGCCGTTCTTGTCATTCAGCGTTCTTGCCGCCAGCTGTTTTTGCCGCCAGCCGTTCTTCCCGTCCCATAACTCTTGCCGTCCCATAAGTTTTGAGTCCCGATGGTCATTCTCCGCTCGATCGCCTTCAGCCTCGCCTTCTACCTCGCCACGACGCTCATCGCGGTGCTCGGCCTGCCCGCCCTCGTCTCCCGCCGGGCCGTCATCCGCCTCGCTCAAGCCTGGGCGAACGTCACCCTGTGGCTCCTGCGGGTGATCGGCGGCGTGGCCGTGGAGTTCCGGGGCCTGTCCAACATTCCGCAGGGCCCCGTCCTCGTCGCGGCCAAGCACCAGTCCGCTCTGGAGACCCTGGCGCTCGTCACGGTGTTCCCGGACTTCGCCTACATCCTCAAGCGTGAGCTCCTCTGGATTCCCCTGATCGGCTGGTTCCTGTCGCGCTCCGGCATGGTCGCCATCGACCGCTCGAAGGGCACGCGCGCCATGGCAGCGATGAACGAGGCCGCCGCCGACGTGATCCGCGCGGGACGCCAGCTCATCATCTTCCCCGAAGGAACGCGCCGCCCACCCGGCGCCCCGCCGGCCTACAAGCTCGGGCTGACCCACCTCTACGCGACCCTGGGCGTGCCCTGCCTTCCCGTGGCCCTCGACACCGGCCTGTACTGGCCGCGCCGCAGCCTGATGCGCCGGCCCGGCACCACGGTGATCGAGTTCCTTCCCCCGATCCCGCCCGGCCTCGACCGCGCCCGCTTCCTCGACACGGTCCAGGCGCGCATCGAGGGCGCCTCCGACGCCCTTCTCAGCGCCGGCCGGGCCGACCTCGCGGCCCGGGGCCACACCGTACCGGCCCCGGTGCAAAGCGCGTCGCCCACCGCCTGAGGCGTTGCGGGGCGCGCTCCGGCATCGGCGGGCACCCGGGCGACACCTTCATGGGGTCGCGAGCATGGAATCGCGGGGATGGGGTCGCCGGTGCCCGAACGTTCTCGCCCGGGAACGGCGGCCTTGACGGTAACCCTTTGTTAGGAATAATTTGGAACAAACAGCGAACGAAGGGTCCTGTCCCGGTCCGCTCCCAGCGGAACTTCGCGGATGCCCGAGCACGGAGACGACCGATGCGCGAAGAACGCCTCAGAACGACCGCCGGTCTGCGTGGAACCCCCGCCCTGCTGCTGAGTGCATGGCGTGGCCGGTCCGGCCGTCGCTACATCGTCGGCATCCATGATCTCGTCGAGCCTGAACTCGACGACATGGACGACGCGGTGATCCTGGCGGTGCGCCGCGACGCGGACGGGCATGGCGAGCTCGTCAGCGTCACCTCCGCCGGGGAAAGCCCGCGGGAGCGCCTGACCCGCGGCTGGCTGGTCCGCGCCCGGCATCGCGGCGCCAACGAGATGCACGTCCACCGCCTCGCCGAGACCGAGGCCGAGCGCCGCGCCATCGTGGCCGACTTCGACGCCGACGCGATGGCCGACGCCTGAACCCATCGGCCATGCTTTCGCCGCCAAGACCCTGATAGGCCATGCCGGACGAACGTGGCGGGCCTGCAGAGGGGCCGCCTCCGAAAGATCGACGGCGGCGGGGACCCGATGACAACGACGACAACGCCGGCCGCGCCCCGCGCGCATTCACGAAAAGGCCTGTTCGTCCCCTTCATCCTGCTCGCCACCCTCGTGGTCCTGTGGTCCGCCGCATGGGTCTGGGTCCGCGACCGGGCGGGCCGCGAGATGGATGCCTGGCTCGGCCGGGAGGCGGCGGCTGGCCGGACCTGGACCTGTGCCGACCGGTCGATCTCCGGCTATCCGTTCCGCATCGAACTCCGCTGCGCGTCCCTCGCCTTCGCCCGCGCCGACAGCCGCTTCACCCTGGGGCCGGTCACCGCCGTGGTTCAGGTCTATCAGCCGCGCCAGGGCATCCTGCAGGTGGCCGGGCCGTTCCACGTCGAGCAGGGCGACCTCACCGGCGACGTGACATGGACGTCCCTGGAGGCGAGCTTCCACGGCGCCTCCGAGGCGTTCGTGCGCGCCTCCGTGGTGGTCGACGCCCTGAAGGGCACCGTGCGCGGACCCGGGCAGCCCGACATCGCCTTCGACGCCCAGCACCTCGAGGCCCATGGCCGGCCGACCCCCGGCCGCTTCGCCGCCGAGGGAGCCGTCGACCTCAGCCTGCGCGTCGCCAAGGCGGCGGTGCCGTTCATCGATCCCTACGTCGGCAACGCCGACCCGACCGACATCGCCCTCGACGCCACCGTGAACCGGGCCGCGACCCTGCACACGGGAACGGTGGCGCGGGAACTGGAGGCCTGGCGCCAAGCCGGCGGCAGCCTCGACATCGCCCTTCTGTCGCTCGCCAAGGGCAATCGTCGGGCCCAGGCCCACGGCAGCCTGAGTCTCGATCCGAGCCATCGTCCGGAAGGCCAGATCGACGTGCGCGCCGCCGGCGTCGAAGCCATCGTCGGCCAAGTCATGGGCCAGCGCTTCGGCGCCGAGAAGGGCGCCCTCATCGGCAACCTCGTCGGCCAGTTCCTCGGCGGCGGCCGCCGTGCCCGGGCGGAGGCGGCGGCACCCGACGCGGTGCCCCCGGCCGACCCGGCCCTGAAAGCCCTCCCGCCCCTGCGGATCGCCGACGGTCGCGTGATGCTCGGCCCGTTCCCGATCCCGAATGTCGAGGTTCCGCCGCTCTATTGAGGCGGAGTGGGGCCGGTCGGCGGACGGGATTAAGTGAAAATCTGCGAGTTCGAGAAAATCTCGGTCCCGTCCGGTTGAACGGAATCCGATGCGGGGCGTTTGAACGGTCAAGCTCAAGCCGAAGCGGTTGAGCGCGCCCCGGAGTTCCGTTCCATGACCTTGACCACCATCCTTCTCATCATCCTCATCATCGCGGTTCTCGGCGGCGGCAACTTCCTCGGCGGCGGCGCCTATCGCGGACAGAGCTTCGGCCTCGGCGGTATCCTCGTGATCATCCTCATCGTGCTGCTGGTGACCGGACGACTCTGAGCTTCCGAACCTCGTCTTGAGACACTAGCCAAGCGAGATCTTTGGGACTTGTCGGCTTATCGGCCCGAACGCGAAGCTCGCCGTTCGGGTCGCTGCGTTCAAGGCTGGCAGGTGATTCCGACCACGGCGCCTGCCAGCCGCGCAACGACGGTTCCGGACGTGCTGCTCCCAGCGGTCGCGGTCGTCACGCCGGCCGAAGTCAGGAACGCGCCGATCCGGTCGGCCGCAACCGTTCCGTACCGCGCTGGCAGCACCACCCCCGCCACCTTGCGCGGCGCGCTCGGATAGCTGGCAACGAGTCCGGAGAGCGCCCCGCTGGCGTCCAGGATCGGTGCCCCCCCGGCGCCCGGCTGAAGAGGCGCCTCGATTCGCCCGTCGCTCGCGAGAAAGCCGGGCGCCGCCGCCACGGCGCCGTTCCCCTCCGCCCCCATCACCAGCACGGATCCCGAGGCCGTCGCGCCTGCCCCCTGCAGGGCCGGCGGGGCACCCGACTTCGACGGGCCCGACACATCCAGAAGCATCAGGCCGCCGTCGCGCATCGCGATGCGGGCGGCCCCACCGTTGACCCGCGGGATGGCGCAGCCGTCGAGGGCGGCGGCACTCGTGAGCACACGGCCCGGCGCCACCAGCAGCCCCGTCGCGAAGGGCGCGGCGGGACGGTCGATCAGGGGGGGCGGGATTGGAGCCGCGCGGGCGACCGGAGCCGCGGGCGCCGCGTCCGGGAACGGCACGAAGCTGTTGGCGATGGCGATGACGAGGCGGTCGAACGTCTCCGAGAGCACTTTGTCGTAGCCCAGGGTCAGACCGCGCAGGCCGGCTTCCCCGGCGGAGTAGCGGATGTAGGACTTGCCCGCGGGTGTCTCGGCGGTGACCACGAGGAAGTCCGGCCGCTGAAGCTTGTACGTCACGCGGCGCTCGGGGGTCGGCGCGGTGAGGCGGGCGAACATCGCTTCGAGGCTCGTCTCGCCGGGGGCGAACGACTTCGTCTCCACGGTGATGCGGCCATCCGCGCTCTGCCAGCGGGTGCCGCCCGGGATCGCTCCGCGCTTGGGCAGCAACCGCTCGGGCAGGCCCAGAACCGTGCCGCTCCCCGGATCGGGCTTGATGAGGAAGCCGGCCGCCGCGCGCGCGGCTGCACCGGCCTTGAGCAGCCCCGCGCGGCCGGTCGCGTCGAGGAGGCCGCCCCCGCCGCCCGTCCGGGCCCGGTAGGCGTTCAAGGCGTCGTAGGTGCGCTTCCCGAACGTGCCGGTGACGACGGCGTTGGAATCCCCCGTCCAGACCAGGGCGTCCTGGAGGGCCTTGCGTTCGGCTTCCGGCAACGCCTCGTACGCCGCCTTGGCCGCTTCGAAGGCCGGGTCGGGCGCAGCCGCCCGCGGAGGCGGCACGGCGGGCCTCGTTGCCTGGGCCAGGGCCAGCGCCGGGGCGAGACCCAACACGACGCAGCCCATTCCCAAACCGGCCCGAACCCGTCGCACCATCGATCCGTGCCTCCGAAACGCGGGATGGAGCTTGGCAGAGGCGCCGCGTGAATTCCAGGGCGTCGATCCCGGATTGCGGGCGGGAGGCGAAGTGCTACGGTCCCGGCCCGGAGCGCCGTGCGGGCGGGGTCGAGTCGATGGGGTTGGCGATGGCGGGATCGACGGGGCACAGGCGCACGGCGCTCGTGGCAGCGGGCGCGTTCCTCCTCGCCGGCCTGTTCGACCCGCCTGCGCAGGCGCAGGCACCCCTGGGCCAACCCACCAGGACGGGCCTGAAGGCCCCGGCCCCCAAGGCCTTTCAGCGTGAACCCCTCGCCAGCGACGGCGTACGCCTCGAGGCCGCTCTCAAGGCCGAGGCCGGCCCGCCGCGCCCGGCCGCTCGGGCACGGGCCGAGGGCGCGGCCCTGATGGAGGCCGAAAAGCCCCTCGAGGCGCTCAAGCCCCTCGGGGCCGCCATCGCCGCCGAGCCGGGCAACCCCGAGAACTGGCTCGCCTACGCCCGTGCCGCGAGCGCCGTCGGCACCGGGGAGACCGGCGATTACAGCAGCCGCATGCGTCTGCGCCGCAACGCAAGGGCCGCCGCCTACGCGGCTTACCTGCGCGCGGCCACCGTCGCCGCCGAGGCCGAGGCGCTCGCCACCCTCGGCGAAGTCCAGGCCGCCGAATCCGAGTGGCGCCCGTCCCTGGAAGCCTACCGCGCCAGCCTCGCGCTCGCCGACGACGTGCAGGTGCGCGAGACCTACGAGGGGCTGCGGGCCGAGCACGGCTTCCGTGTCCTCGACTACAAGGTCGATTCCGATGCCGCCGCCCCGCGCGTCTGCTTCCAGTTCTCCGAAGGGCTGGCCCCGAAGACCGATTTCACCCCCTTCGTCGCCGTCTCGGGCGCGGCCAACGCCGCCGTCACGGGGAGCGGCCAGCAGGTCTGCGTCGACGGACTCAAGCATGGTGAGCGCTACGCCTTCGTCCTGCGCCAGGGGATTCCGTCTGCGGCCGGCGAGACCCTGCTGAAGTCGTTCGACTACGAGGTCTATGTCCGGGACCGCTCGCCCCAGGTGCGGTTCACCGGGCGCAACTACGTCCTGCCGCGCACGGGTCAGGCCGGGGTGCCCCTGGTCTCGGTGAACGCAGCGAAGCTCGACGTCGAGGTCCTGCGCATCGGCGATCGCGGCCTGCTGCCGTCGCTGCGCTCGGAAGATTTCCTTTCCCAGCTCAACGGCTCGACGGCGAAGACCATCGCCGAGCAGAAGGGCCAGCGGGTCTGGAAGGGCGTGCTCGACACGGCCAAGGCCGAGCTGAACGCGGAAGCCGTCACGGCCTTCCCCGTGCTGCAGGCGGTGGGCAAGTTGGAACCCGGTCTCTACGTCATGCTGGCCCAGCCCACGGGCGTCGCCGGCGCGACGGACGAGGAGGGCGGCTACGAGCAACAGGCGACGCAGTGGTTCGTGGTCTCGGACCTCGGGCTGACGGTGTTCAAGGGCCGCGACGGGGTCCATGTCTTCGCCCGGTCCCTCGCCTCGGCCGCCGTTGTGGCGGGCGCCGAAATCCGGCTGGTGGCCCGCAACAACGAGGTTCTGGCCACGGCGAGAACCGACGCGCAGGGCCACGCCGCCTTCGCGGCCGGTCTCGCGCGCGGGGAGGGCGGGATCGCGCCGGGTCTCGTCGTGGCCCAGATGGGCGACGATTACGGCTTCCTCGACCTGAACCAATCCGCCTTCGACCTGACGGATCGCGGCGTGAAGGGCCGGCCCCAGCCCGGGGCCGTCGAGGCCTACGTGTTCCCCGAGCGCGGCGTCTACCGCTCGGGCGAGACCGTGAACCTCACCGCCCTCCTACGCGACGCCGTGGGCGTCGCCGTGCCCGACCTGCCCCTGACGCTCGTGCTCAAGCGCCCCGACGGCGTCGAGGCCCGCCGCGTCGCCGTGCCGGATGCCGGCCTCGGCGGGCGCTCGCTCGCCGTGCCCCTCCTGGCCGGGGCCATGCACGGCACCTGGCGGGTCTCGGCCTATACCGACCCCAAGGCGCCCGCCATCGGCGAGGCGAGCTTCCTCGTCGAGGATTACGTGCCCGAGCGCCTGGATGTGACGCTGTCGAGCGCGACCCCGAGCCTCGTCCGGGACGCGCCGGCCACCATCGATGTCGCGGCGCGCTACCTCTACGGCGCGCCGGGCTCGGGGCTCGAAGTCTCCGGCACCGTGCTGGTGCAGCAGGCGGCGGGCAGCGGCATCAAGGGGTTGGAGGGCTTCTCCGTCGGCCTCGACGACGAGCGGGTCGAAGCCGTCTCCCAGGAGATCGAGGCGCGGGCCACCACGGACGCGCAGGGGGCCGCCCGCCTCACCGTGCCGGTGCCGGCGCTTGCTGCCCCGCGCCCCACGGAGGCCCGCATCACCCTTCAGGTCGGCGAGCCGGGCGGCCGGGCGCTCTCGCGCACCCTCACCCTGCCGATCCTGCCCGAAGGCCCGGTGCTGGCGATCCGCAAGACCTTCTCGGGCGACCTGCCCGAGGGCGGCACCGCCGGCTTCGAGGTCGCCATGGCGGCGCCCGATGGCCGGCGCTTGTCCCAAGCGGGCGTCGCCTGGACCCTGCAGAAGGTCGAGAAGACCTACCAATGGTACCGCGAGGGCGGGCGTTGGTCGTTCGAGCCCGTCACCAGCACCCGGCGCATCGCCGACGGGAAACTCGATCTCGCGTCCGACACCCTCGGGCGGATCAATTCCGTGGTGAGCTACGGCACCTATCGCCTGGAGGCGAGCGTGCCGGGCCGGCCGCAGGCCACCGCGAGCGTCACCTTCACGGTCGGCTGGGGCGGGGGCGAGACGGCGGACGTGCCGGACCTCCTCGATCTGCGCCTCGACAAACCGTCCTATGCCACCGGCGAAACCCTGCGGGCCCGCCTTCAGCCGCGCTTTGCCGGTCAGGCGACCCTGGCGGTGGTGAGCGACAAGGTCCACGCCGTGCTGACTGTGGCGGTGCCGAGCGGCGGCACCACCGTCGACATCCCGGTCAAGCCCGAATGGGGTGCCGGTGCCTATCTCGTCGCCACCGCCTACCGGCCCCTCGACCAGGCGGCCAAGCGCCTGCCGGGCCGGGCCCTCGGGGTGGCGTGGTTCGCCGTCGATCCGGCGAGCCGCAGCCTCGCCGTCACCGTGGAGGCGCCCGCCAAGGTGCGGCCCCGCGAGACCCTCACGCTTCCGATCCGCCTCGCGGGCCTCGGCTCCGGAGAGACGGCCCGAGTCAGCGTGGCGCTCGTCGATGTCGGCATCCTCAACCTGACGCGCTACGAATCCCCCGATCCGTTCCGGCACTTCTTCGGTCAGAAGGCCCTCGGCCCCGAGATCCGCGACGTCTACGGCTACCTCATCGACGGCATGCAGGGGACGCTTGGCGCCATCCGCTCCGGCGGCGACGGCGGTGCGGCCGAACTCGCCGACACGCCCCCGACCCAGGCGCCCCTGGCGCTGTATTCCGGCCCCGTCACCGTCGGGCCCGACGGCCGGGCCAGCGTCAGCTTCCCGCTCCCGGCCTTCAACGGCACCGGCCGGGTCATGGTCACGGCCTGGAGCCGGTCGAAGGTCGGCGCGGCCCAGGCCGACGTGATCATCCGCGATCCCGTCATCCTCACCGGCACCCTGCCGCGCTTCCTCAACGTCGGCGACCGTTCGCGCTTCCACATCGCCATCGACAACGTCGAGGGGCCGGCGGGCGACTACACCGTCGATCTCGGCCTGACCGGTTCCGTGGTGGTGGGGGCCGAGGCCCTCCACAAGACCCTGCGACTGGAGGCGGGGGCCAAGGGGGCCCTGGTGATTCCCATCACCGCCGCCGGTCCAGGCACGACGCGCCTCGACGTGACACTCACCGGCCCCGGCCTGCCGCCCGGCATCGGCCAGAGCTTCGCGCTCGGGATCGGCGCCGGCACCGGGCCCCTCGCGCGCCGCACGGTGCAGCCGCTCGCGCCCGGCGCGACCCTGCGGGTGACGGACGAACTCCTCGCCGACATCCTGCCCGGCACCGGGGCCGTCTCGGTCACGGCCTCGACGCTCGCCGGCCTCGACGTGCCGGCCCTGCTCCAGGCCCTGGAGCGCTACCCCTACGCCTGCTCCGAGCAGACCGTGAGCCGGGCGATGCCGCTTCTGGCCCTCAGCCGCGCGGCGCCCGGGGACCGGATGGGCGTCGACGACGCCGTGGACATCCGCATCCGCGAGGCCATCGACCGGGTGCTCGCCCGCCAGGGCTCGTCGGGCGAGTTCGGCCTGTGGTCCGTCGGCGGCCAGACCGATGTCTGGCTCAACGCCTACGTCACCGACTTCCTCACCCGGGCGCGCGAGCGAGGCTTTGCCGTGCCACCCACCGCCTTCGCCAGCGCCCTCGACAGCCTGCGCAACGCGGTGGCCAACACGAGCGAGGTCCGGGACGGCGGCATGGACATCGCCTATGCGGCCTACGTGCTCGCCCGCAACGGCCGACCGGTGATGGGGGATCTGCGCTACCTCGCCGACACCAAGCTCGACGCCTTCGCCACCCCCCTCGGGCGCGGCCAGATCGCGGCGGCCCTCGCCCTGCTGGGCGACCGGGGCCGGGCGGCCAAGGCCTTCGCCTCGGCGGTGACGGCACTCAAGGGACCGGGACCCACGGACAGGCCGGATTACGGCTCGCGCCTGCGCGACGGCGCCGGCCTCCTGACACTGGCCGCCGAGACCGGGCTCGCCCGCGACGCGGTCCAGCCCCTGGCGACCGTCATCGCCGAGGAGCGCCAGGCGGGGCGCCCGACGAGCACCCAGGAGAACGCCTGGATGGTCATGGCTGCGCAGGGGCTGGCCAAGGATTCCGACGCCCTGCGCTTCACCATCGACGGCGCATCCGCGACCGGTGCCCTCGCGCGGCTCTATCGCGGCGATGCGCTGGCGGAAAAGCCCGTCGCCATCGTCAACGCCGGCACCACGACGGCGCAGATGGTGGTGAGCGTGATCGGCAACCCCATCGCGCCCGAGCCCGCCGAATCGCGGGGCTACGCCCTTGAGCGGACCTATCACCGCCTCGACGGCAGCCCCGTCGATCTCGCGCAGGGCATTCGCCAGAACGACCGCCTCGTAGTCGTTCTCAAGGTGACGGAAGCCAAGTCCAGCCCCGGCCGCCTGTTGCTGGTGGATCGCCTGCCGGCCGGCCTGGAGATCGACAACCCGAAGCTCCTCGACGCCGATGCGCTCACCGGTCTCGCCTTCGCCAAGTCCGACGTGGCACCGGTGTACACGGCGTTCCGCGACGACCGGTTCGTCGCCGCCTACGAGCGGACGACCGAGCAGTCGGCGTTCTTCCGCGTCGCCTACACCGTGCGCGCCGTCTCGCCCGGCACCTACGTCCACCCGGCCGCCACCATCGAGGACATGTACCGGCCCGAGCGCTTCGGGCGCACGGGCTTCGGGTCCGTGGTCGTGAGCGCGAAGTAGGGCGATGACGCGCGAGGGTCCGCCCTTCGGTTCCTCAGCCGTCGAGGACGCTCACGCCTCCTCCACGGCGGGCGATGGCCGTCATGTCGAGGCCGGCGCGGGTCCCCTCTCCTGGGGGGAGAGGGACAGGGTGAGGTGTGTAACCTTTCCGGAGATGGACCACACCTCACCCCAACCCTCTCCTTCCAGGAGAGAGGGCCTGTCGCGGTCCAGGCGATCGACGAGGACAGTTGTCGCGGGGCTGTTCGTCTTCTTTCTGACGACGGTCGCCATCGTCACCCTCGCCCTCTGGCGATTCGTCGCCATCCTCCCGCCCCTCGATCTGACGCAAGCCGGCTTGCGCTCCACCGTGGTCCTCGACCGCGACGGCGGACTCCTGCGCCCGTTCGCCACCGTGGATGGGCGCTGGCGCCTGCCGCTCTCCGCAGGGCAGGTCGATCCGCGCCTACTCGCCATGCTGACGGCCTACGAGGACAAGGGGTTCGACACCCATCCGGGCATCGACCCGGCCGCCACGCTCCGCGCCGCCGGGCAATGGCTGCGGCACGGCCGAATCGTCTCGGGCGGCTCGACCCTGTCGATGCAGGTGGCCCGCCTCGTCGAGCCCCGCGCCGCGCGCTCGCTTACCGCCAAGCTGCGCCAGATGGTACGGGCGGTGGAACTGGAGCGCCGCCTCGGCAAGGCGGGGGTGCTCGACCTCTACCTTGCGCTCGCCCCCTATGGCGGCCCGGTGGAGGGCCTGCGGGCGGCGAGTCTGGCCTATTTCGGGCGCGACCCGGCCCGGCTTTCCTTCGCCGAGGCGGCTTTGCTCGTCGCCCTGCCACAGGCCCCCGAAGCGCGTCGGCCCGACCGCTTCCCCATGGCCGCCCGGCGTGCCCGCGACCGGGTCCTCGACCGTGTGGCCGCGCAAGGGATCATCACGCCGGCCGAGGCGAAGGCGGCCAAGGCCGAACCCGTGCCGCAGAGGCGAAAGCCCTTCCCGATGCTGGCGGCCCATGCGGCGGAGGCGGCGGTCGCGGCCGATCCCACTTCGAGGAGCATCCGCCTCACCCTCGATGGGCGCCTGCAGGCGAGCCTCGAGGCACTGGCCACGGAGCGTGCCGCCGCCCTGGGCCCAAGCCTGTCCGTCTCCATCCTAGCCCTCGACAACCGCACGGGCGCGGTGCTGGCCCAGGTCGGCAGCCCGGGCCACGGCGATGCCTCACGGTCGGGTGCCATCGACATGACGGTGGCGATCCGGTCGCCGGGCTCGGCCCTGAAGCCCTTCATCTACGCGCTGGCCTTCGAGCAGGGGATCGCCCATCCAGAGACCCAGCTCGACGACCGGCCCGTGCGCTTTTCCGGCGCCTACGCCCCCGAGAATTTCGACCTCGGCTACCAGGGTACGGTGACGGCGCGGCGCGCCCTCCAGCTCTCCCTCAACGTGCCGGCGGTGGAGCTGCTTCAGGCCGTCGGGGCGGCCCGCTTCATCGCCCGCCTGCGGGCGGCGGGGGCGCGCATCGAGCTGCCGCGCGACACCGCCCCGGGCCTGCCCGTGGCCCTCGGTGGCCTGGGCATTACCCTCACCGACCTCGCGCGGCTCTTTTCCGGGATGGCGCGCGGCGGTCTGGTGCCGCCCCTCCTGCGCCGCCTCGACGGTCCCGCCCTCGGCTCTCCCGATGCCCGCATCGCCGAACCCGTGGCGGCTTGGTACGTGGCCGATACCCTGCGGGGAGCCCCCCCGCCCGAGAACGCTCTTCCCAACCGCATCGCCTACAAGACGGGCACGTCCTACGGCTATCGCGATGCCTGGGCCGTGGGGTTCGACCGGCGCGTCACCCTGGCGGTCTGGGCCGGGCGCCCGGACGGCAACGCCGTGCCGGGCCTCGTCGGCCGGGTTGTGGCCGCCCCGGTCCTGTTCGACGCCTTCGCGCGCTTCGGTGGCGAGCCCGAGCCCGTGCCGCGTCCGGCCGACGCCCTGGTGACCACCAATGCCGGCCTGCCGCCGCCGCTGCGCCACCTCCGCCGCGACGCGGCGAAGACCGTCTCGGCCGCCCTGGGGGCCACCCTCAAGATCGCCTACCCGCCCGATGGCGCCCGGATCGATCTCGGTGTGCCGGACACCGGTTTGGAAGGCGATCTAGCGGGCAGCGCGCCTGACACGGAACTCCGTGCGAGCCTCGCCCTCAAGGCTCTGGGCGGTGTTCCACCCCTGACCTGGATGGTCGACGGCCTGCCCGTCGCCGGCGGTGCCCGGCGCCAGGCCGCGTGGCGCCCCGAAGGCGCCGGCTTCGCTCGCATCTCGGTGGTGGACGCCAGCGGGGCTTCCGATTCCGTCATGGTGCGGATCGAGTAGGCCACCGTCGGGGGCCGGCGCGCTTCCGCCGGGACCACCGCTCTCGACCCGGTTCCGGCCGTTGCGCTTGGCCGCGTAGAGGGCCGCGTCGGCCGCTCGCATGAGTCCGTCGAGGTCGTGGCCGCAGGCCTCCGTCGTCGCCAACCCCACGCTGACGCTGACGTGCAGGTCCGGCAGGGTCGGCACGGCGAGGCTCGCGACGGCCCGGCGCACCATCTCGGCGCGGGCACGCGCATCCTCGGTTCCGGTCAGCAGGCAGGCGAACTCCTCTCCGCCCATGCGGCCGAAGATCGTGCCGGGGGGCACCAGGGCACCGGCGGTGTGGCAGAATCCGACGAGCACGGCGTCGCCGACGGCATGGCCGTAGGTGTCGTTGATGCGCTTGAAATGATCGAGATCGAACAGCAGCAGGGTCGCGGTCCGGTTCGAGCGGCTCAACGCCGACTGGGCTTCTGCCACGAAGGCCCGTCGGCTGGCGATGCCCGTGAGCGGATCCGTGTCGGCGGCGAGGCGCTGCAGCCGCTCCGCGCGTTCCTTCGTGAGTGCCATGAACACGAAGGCCAGGGCCAGGGTGAACAGCATCCCGAGGCAGGCGAGGATGGCGAACGCACTCGTCTGCAGGGGATGCACCCCCACGGGTTGGGGCGGGATGAGGAGGGCCATGGGAACGCGCACGGCGTACATCCCCCCATAGGCCAACAGCAGAAAGACGGCCGGGTAGCGGGAAACCAGGGGCTCGGTTCGCTTCTTCCAGATCAGGGCCGCCATGGCGAAGCAGAAGCTCGCGGCCATGCCGGAGGCCAGGACGATGCGCGCCGGAACGGAGGCGAAGAAATCCGGCACCAGGCATGCGCCGCTCCACAGGGCGACGCAGAGGATGACCGGCCGGGGGCGCAGGCGCCGCCCTTCGAAGGCGAGGATGCCGTTCCAGATCATCCCATACGCGCCGATGATCAGGGCGTTGGCGAGCCCGATGGACAGCGGATCCGAGATCAGTCCGCGCAGGGCGAGGAGCGCCGAGCCCACGCCGCCGACGAGGTGGGCGAGCCCCCAGATCGCCAGGGCGTGCATCCGTCGGGCCTGGCTCCACGACAGAAGAAACAGGATCCCGACCGTGAAAGTCAGGATGACCGTTACCAGGAGCAAGGTCGGGGCATCGAGCCGCATCGATCAGTTCCAAGCCGCAAGGCCTTCGCCTCCAAGCCACGAGGCTTTCGACTGCCTTCGCTTGCACGAGCAGGTTGCGCAGCGCAATCGTGAAGACGCTCGATCTACCTTCGCGAAAACAAAGCAACGGTGCCGCCTCGGCTCCTTTCCCGAGAGATCACGAGAATGTCATGCCGATACGGTGAATGCGCTTTCCGTGGCGAAACACGCAGGCATCGAATGCCGCCTCATGCCTGGACTTCGGTGATCAGGTCCCGGATCCGAACGGCCAGGGACTCCATGACGAAAGGCTTGGTCAGCACCTGCATGCCCGGTTCCAGGGTGCCGTTGCCCAGCACGGCGTTCTCGGCGTAGCCGGTGATGAACAGCACCTTGAGGCCGGGGCGGACGGCGCGGCCGGCATCGGCCATCTGCCGGCCGTTCATGCCGCCTGGCAGGCCGACATCGGTGACGAGGAGGTCGAGGCGCACGTCCGAGCGCAGGACCTTCAGGCCCGCCGCCCCGTCCGCCGCCTCGATGGCCGTGTAGCCGAGATCCTCCAGGACTTCGGTGACCAGCATGCGCACGGTGGGTTCGTCGTCGACGATGAGCACCGTTTGGCCCTGCTCGGCCCGGGGCGCATCGGCGAGATCGGCCGGCGTCTCGGCAGCCTCGGCCTGTCCGTAATGCCGCGGCAGGGAGAGGCACAGGGTCGTGCCCTGTCCGACTTCCGAATAGATTCGGACCTGCCCCCCCGACTGGCGGACGAAACCGTAGATCATCGACAGGCCGAGACCGGTGCCCTCGCCCAGGGGCTTCGTCGTGAAGAACGGGTCGAAGGCGCGCGCCGCCACCTCGGGCGTCATGCCCGTGCCCGTGTCGGTGACGCACAGGGACAGGTACTGGCCGGGCTCGAGATCGCGCTCCCGGGCGCCGCGGGTGTCCACCCACGTGTTGGCGGTCTCGATGGTGATGCGCCCGCCCGCCGGCATGGCGTCGCGGGCGTTGATGCACAGGTTGAGGAGGGCGTTCTCGAGCTGGTTCGGGTCGACGAGCGCCGTCCACAGGCCGGCTGCGCCCACCACCTCGATGGTGACGGCCGGGCCGACGGTGCGGCGGATGAGCTCCTCCATGCCGGCGACGAGGCCGTTGATGTTGGTCGGCTTCGGGTCGAGGGTCTGGCGGCGCGAGAAGGCCAGCAGGCGGTGCGTCAGCGCGGCCGCGCGCTTCGAGGCGCCCTGGGCCGCGTTGATGTAGCGGTCGAGATCCGTCAGCCGCCCCTGGCTCATCCGGGTCTGCAGCAGTTCGAGGCTGCCGGAGATGCCGGTCAGCAGGTTGTTGAAGTCGTGCGCGAGGCCGCCGGTGAGCTGTCCCACGGCCTCCATCTTCTGGGCTTGGCGCAGGGCTTCCTCGGTCTGGCGCTGCTCGGTGATGTCGCGCCCGACGATGTAGAAGTGGTCGCCGCCGGGGGCCGCATTCCACATGACCAAGCGCTGGCGGCCGTCCTTGCAGAAGATCCGGTCGACGAAGCCCGTGACCGTTTCGCCCGCGGCGAGGCGCCGGACCACGGTCGCGGTCTCGGCGTGGTCCGCCGGATCGATGAGGACGAGGAAAGGCTGCGCGAGAAGCTCCGTCTCGGACCAGCCGAGGGTCCGGCTCCAGGCCGGATTCACGGCCTTGAGGTAGCCATCGAGGCCGGCCGTGCCCATCAGATCGTGGGTGGTCTCCCAGATGCGGTCGCGCTCGCGCGTGCGGTGCTCGACCTGATCGGCGAGGCGGGCGTTGAGGCGGGTGAGTTCGGCCGATGCGGTGCGCTGATCGTCGATGTCGGTGTTGGTGCCGACCCAGCGGACGATGCTTCCGTCATCGGCGCGGATCGGTTCGGCGCGCACCAGGAACCAGCGATGGACCCCGTCCCCGCGGCGGATGCGGAACGAGGTCTCGTAGGGCGTACCCGAGGCGAGCGCCGCGCCCCAGCTCACGACCACGCCACCGAGATCGTCGGGATGGATGATGCTGCCCCAGGCCGCCCCGTCGAGCTCGCCCGGCCCCGCGCCGCTATAGGCGTAGACCTGCGCGTTGAACCAATCGAGGTGTCCTTCCGCCGTCGCCGCCCAGACGTGGTTGGGCACGGCCTGGGCGAAGGCGTGGAACTGCGCATCGCTGGCGCGGCGGGCGGCTTCGGCACGCACGCGCTCCGTCGCGGCCCGGACACGCTCGGCGACCTGGCGGATGAACGCCAGTTCTTCCGCCGGCCAGGCGCGCTCGGTGGCGTGGTTGAGATAGAGCAGGGCGACGAAGCCGCCATGCTCCGTCAGAGGCATGTTGACGAAGGACCGGGCCGAGATCGCCTTGAGCGCCTCGGCCGTGGCGGCGGTACGCGGATCGGTCTCCGCATCGACGCAGATGACGGTCTCGCCGCGCTTGAGGTCCTCGATATACGAGCCGTAATCGCGAAACCGCAGGATGCCGGCGAGGCTGGTGATGCCGGGTGCATTCCAGTCGCGCTCGATGGCGATGGTTTCGGTGGCCCGGTCGATGGTGCCGTAGCCGGCGCGGCTCACCCCGAGGGTTCGCCCCAAAATCTCCGCCGCCACGAATGCCATCTGGGCCGTATCGTCGAGGTCGCGCAGGCGGTCGCCGAGGTCGGACAGCGCCAGGCGCCGGCTCTCCGCGGCGTGGCCCTCGCCGATATCGACCACGATGACGAAGAAAGTCTCGACCGTTCCGGCCGCGTTCCGGCGCGGCACGTAGTCGATGGTACAGGGCCGGCGCCGGCCGCCGCCATCCGGCAGAAACCCGGAGACGGTGATGGCCTCGCCCGCGAGCGCCCGGTCCATGAAGGGACGACGCTCGGCGAACGCCGCCTCGCCGAGGACGTCGCGGACGTGGGCCCCCGTGAGACCCTCGGCACGGCGCCCGAACCACGTCTCGTAGTGCCGGTTGTTGAAGCGGTACCGGTAATCGGGCCCGATCTGGGCGACCAGGGCGGGAAGGGCGTCGGACAGGAGCCGGAGATCCCCCGTCTCCTGTCCGAGGGGCGACTCGCTCACCCGTGTCACCTCGGCCTCGAGTTCGCGCACGCGGCGGCGCAGGGCCTCGATCTCCGTGTCGCCCCGCGCCGAGGCGGCTTGTCCGGATGGATACGCGTGCGGAAGATCTGCGCCCGAAGCCGTGGTCACCGGCTCAACCGGCGCGCAGTTCGTCGGCGAGGAAGGCCCGCACGTCGCCGGCGTCGATGCCGGGCGCGATGAAGCTCTGGCCGATCCCGCGGGCGAGGATGAAGGTCAGGGCCCCGTCGCGGACTTTCTTGTCCTGGGCCATGGCATCGAGGAGGGCATCGGCGTCGCCGCAACCGCCCGGCACCGCCCCGAGGGTGGTGGGCAGGCCTGCGAGCGCGAGGTGGTTGGCGACGCGGCCCGCATCCTGGCCCGGACACAGGCCGAGGCGGGCCGAGAACCGGAACGCGAGGGCGAGGCCGATGGCGACGCCCTCGCCGTGGACGAGGCGGGCGGACTCGTACCCCGTCAGGCGTTCGAGAGCGTGGCCGAAGGTGTGGCCAAGGTTGAGCAGGGCGCGTTCGCCGTCCTCGCGCTCGTCGCGCACCACCACGCCGGCCTTCGCGCGGCAGCAGATCGCCACGGCCTCGTCGCGTTCCGGACCGCCGGAGAAGAGACCGGCCCAGTTCGCCTCGCACCAGTCGAAGAACGCCGCGTCGGCGATGAGGCCGTATTTGGCGACCTCCGCGTAGCCGGCGCGCATCTCGCGCTCCGAGAGCGTGTCGAGGGTACCGGTGTCGGCCAGCACTAGGCGCGGCTGATGAAAGGCCCCGATGAGGTTCTTGCCGAGGGGCGAATTGATGCCGGTCTTGCCGCCCACGGACGAATCGACCTGGGCGAGGAGCGAGGTCGGGGCCTGAACGAAGCGGACGCCGCGCCGGAGGGTGGCGGCGGCGAAGCCCGCGAGATCGCCGACGACCCCCCCGCCCAGGGCCACGACGATGTCGCCGCGCTCGACCTTGTGGGCGAGGAGCCCGTCGCAGACCTCCGCGTAGGTGGCGTAGCTCTTCGAGGCTTCGCCCGGCGCCACGGTGACGAGGCCCGCGCGCAGGCCCGCCGCCTCCAGGCTCGCGCGCAGGCGGTCCGCGTAGAGAGCCGCGACGTTGGAATCCGTGACGATCACGGCAGCGCGTGCGCCGAGGGCCGCGATGCGCGTTCCGGCTTCGTCCAGGAGGCCCCGGCCGATGAGGATGCTGTAGGCACGGCCCTGGTCGAGGGGGACGTCCACCGTCAGGCGATCGGTCACTGGGCGGCGATTCCTTGCGGGTCGTGTCTTTGGGCGGGGCGCCCGCTCAGATGGGCGTCGAGGGCTTCCATCACGTCCTGCACCACCCGATCGTGGGCGACGTCGCGGGAGAGGACCACCACGTCGGCACCGGCGTAGACCGGATGCCGGAGTTCCATCAATCCGCGCAGGGTCTCCTCGGGGTCTTCGGTCTGGAGGAGGGGGCGGCCGCCGCGCTTGCGCACCCGGCGCATGAGCACGTCGAGCTCGGCCTTGAGCCACACGGAGACGCCGCGCTCCGCGATCCGCTCGCGCGTACTCGCCCGCATGAAAGCGCCCCCGCCCGTGGCGAGAACGAGGGGGCCCTCGCGCATGAGCCGGGCGATCACCCGCTCCTCGCCATCGCGGAAGCTCGGCTCGCCGTAGATGGCGAAGATGTCCGGAATCGTGAGCTTGGCCGCCGTCTCGATCTCGATGTCGGCATCCCGGAACATCAGGCCGAGGCGCGAGGCCAAGCGTCGCCCGACCGTGCTCTTGCCGGCTCCCATGAGGCCGACGAGCACGATGGATCGATCGCCCAGGGCACGGCGCAGGCGCAGTTCGATGGGGTCGCCCGGGGGCGGGGTGCCCTGAGGCTCGGCTTCGGTCATCGGTTTCTTCGCATCGTTGCGCCGGTCTTAGCGCGTTTTGCGAGGCGGGCGAAGCGGTGCGCGTGCGCGCCGCACGAAAACCCCGGGGCTGGTCCGGTCCCGTCATTGTGCGCCGGCCCCGGCGAATGCGGCGCACCCTGTGGCCGGGAAGTCATTGCCACGGCGCGTCCTGCATGGTGCAACCGATGACTTTCATTGCGCACTCCGCGCCGCATTTCCCCTCACGCCCCGCGACCGAGGTTCGTCCGAGTGCCGACCCTGTTCCGTTTCCTCGCCACCCTCGCCATCCTGGGTGGGCTCGCCTTTGCGGGCCTGTTCGCCCTGGCGACCCTGGTGGTGCCGACACCGCGCGAGATGAGCGTGACGATCCCCGCCTCGAAGCTCCAGCCGCCGGGCCGGTGAGCGCGGCGTCATCCTCGGAAGAGTCCTCGCCGGAAGACCCGTCGGGCGAGGCGCTGATCCAGGGCTACCTCGACATGCTCGCCGCCGAGCGTGGGGCGGCGGCCAACACCGTGAGCGCTTACCGCCGCGACCTCATCGATTACCTCGCCGCCCTGGCACGGGACGGGCACGATCCCGTCCGCCTCGAGGCCGGCCCCGTGCGGACCTACATGGCGGATCTGGAGACGCGGGGATTGTCCGCGGCGTCCGCCGCGCGGCGGCTGTCCTGCATCCGGGGCTTTCACCGGTTTCTCTACGCGGAAGGCTTCGCCGAAGGCGACCCGAGCGCGCCCGTGGCCGCACCCCGCAAGGGCCGGACGCTGCCCAAGGTGCTGTCGGTCTCCGAGGTCGATACCCTTCTGGCCACGGCCCGAAATCTGGCCGAGGCGGACGGGACGGGGCGGAGCCGGCGGATGCTGTGCCTCATCGAACTCCTGTACGCCACGGGCCTGCGCGTTTCCGAACTCATCGCCCTGCCGCGTGCGGCGGGATCGACGCGGGAACGCTACCTCGTGGTCAAGGGCAAGGGCGGGCGCGAGCGTCTGGTCCCGCTGACAGACATGGCGCGGGGCGCCATGCGCGACCACCTTGCCCACCTGGCCCTCGGGGGCACGTGGTTGTTTCCCGCCGACAGCGAGAGCGGCCACCTCACCCGGCAGGCCTTCGCGCGCGACCTCAAGAATGTCGCCACCCTCGCCGGACTTCGTGCCGACCGGGTCAGCCCGCACGTCCTGCGCCACGCCTTCGCCAGTCACCTCCTGCAGAACGGCGCGGACCTGCGCATCGTGCAGGAACTCCTCGG
Organism: Methylobacterium sp. Leaf112; assembly: GCF_001423295.1. GTDB lineage: Bacteria > Pseudomonadota > Alphaproteobacteria > Rhizobiales > Beijerinckiaceae > Methylobacterium. The sequence goes on from NZ_LMNG01000034.1 coordinate 255,949, forward strand.
GCACGCCGACATCGCCACGACCCAGATCTACACCCACGTCCTCGACGAGCGCCTGAAGGGGATGGTCCGCGACCTCCACCCCCTGTCGGACGCCGAGGACGCGGAGTGATCGCGAGGTTTGGCCAGCAGGCGGCTTGCCCCGGCGAGGACGCTCGCCCGGCTCAGGCCTCGGCGTCCTCGTGCAGGGTGTCCTCGATGTAGAGCTGGGCGAGCAGCACCTTGATCACCGCCATGAGGGGCAGGGCGAGCGCGATGCCCCACAGGCCGAACAGCACGCCGAGGATGAGCTGCCCGGCGAAGATGGTGGCGGGCGGGATGTCCAGCGCCCGCTTCTGGATGTACGGCGTCAGGCCGTAGCTCTCCAGGGTCTGCACGGCGAGGTAGACGCCGATGGCGCCGAGCAGAGCCGTGAGTCCCGAGGCCAGGGCCGCCAGCACGATCACCACGCCCGCGATGAGCGGCCCGATGGTCGGGATGAAGGCGAGGAGGCCGGCCTGGAGGCCGAGGATCAGCGCCCCCCCGATCCCGAGGAAGCTCAGGCCCGCCCAGGTGCACAGGAAGATCACCGCCATGGTGATGAGCTGGCCGAACAGCCAGTGCCGCAGGGTCTCGCCCATGCCGTCGAGGAGGGCCCTGGCCCGTTCCCGGTGGCGGGGCGGCACGAAGCGCACGGCCCCGTCGCGGTAGGCCGCCGGATCGGCGGCGCACGAGAGGCCGAGGAACACGATGACCAGGACGTTGCCCAGGGCGCTGAACAGGGCGATCACCACACTGGCCGCGGGACCGAGGACGCTGCCGGCATCGGAGAGGATCGAGCCCGGACTCTCCATCGCACCCGAGGCGAGGCCGGCGAGGCCACCGGTCTTCTGGCCCTTCGGTTCGGTGGAATCCTTGTCGCCCTCAGGCGCGGCCTGCCCCTCCGGCGCCTTCTTGGGTGCGGAGAGGCCCGGCACGTCGATGCCGTAATCCTTGAGACGATCGCGCACGGTGCCGGCCTGCGAGGCCACGGTCTGACCGAGTTCGCGGCCCTGCTGCATCACCGTGGCGCCGCCGAACGCGATCATCGCCAGGCTCAAGCCCGCGAGCGCGAGACTGACGAGGCTGAGGCGCAGGCCGCGGCCGGCGGGCATCACCTTGCCGAGGAGCTGCGTGAGCCCATCGAGGAACACCCCGAGCAGGATGCCGGCGAAGACGAGGAACAGGGTCGAGACCGCACTCCAGGCCAGCGCCAGAAAGGCGGCGAACGCCACGATGGCGATGCCCGAGACGGCATGAGACCAGCCCCGCGGCTGCGGGCCGGCACCCTGGGGAGCCGCTTGGGAATCGGGCCTGAGGCTGGACATGGAAATCGGGTGAGCTCCTTCGGATCGGGCGCAACCCGGCGCATGCGGGGCCGGCGGGCACAAGGTCCATCCGTCGGGTTGCCTGTGGATGCTCAGAGCAGGCCGCGCGAAAGCGGGTTCCGATTCTGCGACAAAAACCGGTTCAGGCCCATCGCGCGGCGGCGGCGTCGTCGGCCTGCGTCGCCTCGACCCAGCCGCCGATTGCGCCGCCGACGAGGTGCTCGCGCTTCCAGAACGGCGCCTGCGTCTTGAGGTAGTCCATGAGAAAGCTCGCCGCCTCGAAGGCCGCGATCCGATGACCGGCGGCTGCCACCACGAGGACAATGCCGCCGCCCGGCGCCACGAGGCCGTGGCGGTGGATCACCCGAACCGCCTGGAGCGGCCAGCGGGCGCGGGCGGCCTCGACCACCCGGCCGATCTCCGCCTCGGCCATGCCGGGGTAATGTTCGAGTTCGAGGCCTGCGAGGCGCCCGTCCTCGTCGCGGCACAGGCCGGTGAAGGTCACGATGGCCCCGGCCCGGCCGTGGAGGTCGCGGGTCAGAACCGCGATCTCGTGCGCCACGTCGAAGGGCTCGGCCTGGATGCTGACGTCGGGGATCTGTGCAGTCATGGAAGCTCGCTGCGGCATGACGGTTGATCGAGGCGCGGCGACAGGAGCTTGCTAAAGCCCGCGCGTCACGCGACCCGTGTCCCGAACGCCCTTATCCGCCGCTTCGTGGCCGGGCATGTCCGCCCGGTCCCAAAGGACCTATATGCCCCTCGTCCCGGTCCGCGCCACCGGGCTTCGAAGGAGACCGTCCGCGTGACCCCCGACCTGATCCTGCCCCATGACGGGGTCCTCCCGGTCTTCTCCGCCCGTCCGGTCTGGTGCGGACGCGGCAGTACGGTGATCGGCACCGCCACCCTCGGGGCGCAGGCCTGGCTCGGGGACGACAGCGTGATTCGTGCCGACGGCCAAGTGGTGACCGTCGGTGAACGCTTCTGGCTCGGCCACCGCTCCACCGTCCACATCGCCACCAACACCTACGCGACCGTCGTCGGCGACCGGGTCACCGTGGGCCGCAATGCCGTGGTGCATGCCTGTACGGTCGGCTCGGACGTTGTGATCGAGGACGACGTCATCGTCCTCGACGGGGCCACGGTAGAGGACGGCGTGCTCATCGAGGCCGGCGCGACGGTGTTCCCGCGCGCGCATCTGGCGGCGGGGTTTGCCTATGCGGGGAGCCCGGCCAAGCCTCTCCGCCCCATCTCCCTGCCGGAGATCGCCGAACGGGCCGAGCGTCTGCGCGAGGCGTCCGGCGACCTTCCTCCTCTGCCCGAGGCCGACACCCCCGAGATCGAGGCGAGCGTGTTCGTCGCCCGCACGGCCCGCCTGCGCGGCCGCATTGCTCTGGGGGCTGGGTCGAGCGTGTTCTTCTCGTGCGATCTGCAGGCCGAGGGCGGTGCCATCGTGGTCGGCGCCGACACCAATATCCAGGACAACACGGTGATCCGTGCCCGATCCGAAGGCGTCGTCATCGGCCGCGACACCACCATCGGCCACAACGTGCGGCTCGCCGATTGCCGCATCGGCGCCCGCAGCCTGATCGGGATCGGCTGCGTCGTCGCGCCCGGCACCGTGGTGGCCGACGACGTGCTCCTGGCGGCCGGTGCCACCACCGAGCCGGGCCAATTGCTGGAGGGCAGCCACCTCTGGGGCGGCCGACCTGCCCGGGTTCTAGGTCCCCTCGACGAGGACAAGCGCGCGATGATGACCCGCGTCGTCGAGGGGTACCGCGAGCACGGGCGTGCGTATCGCCTGGCGCAGGACGCGATGCAGTAGGGCGGCTCGGACCAAATCCGTTCGATCCCTTCGGGATGGCGGATGCGGGCGTCGCGCGGGCCTGCCGATCCGGGCTCCGCTTTGATCGAGTGGAGCCGCTCTCAGAGCGCCGGGGCGATCGCGTCGGCGTCCGCCTCGTCCTCGTCGATCTCTGCGTCGCCTTCGACCTCGTGGCCGAGGGCGCCGGAGATTTCGGCGAGATTGCGCGCGGCCTTGCGCAGGAGCTTGCGCAAGCGGCGGCGCTCCTTGCCGTCGAACCCGGCGAGCAGCTCCGCTTCGACCTCGTCTCCGATCCGCTCGATGGCCTCGGCCTTGGCAAGCCCCATCTCGGTCAGCCGGACACGTACGATCCGCCCGTCGCCAGCCTCGGCCCGCCGCTCGACGAAGCCGAGGGCAGCGAGGCGCGAAATCGTCTTCGACGCCGTCGGCGGGCGCACCCGGAGGGTGGCGGCCAAGTCGCCCATGGTCATGGTGCCGGAGGCCGCGAGTGCCTGGACCACCTGCTCCTGGCCCGCGAACAGATCGAGGGCCGCCAGCCGGTCGCCGACCCGAGAACGGTGAAGTCGGGCCGCCTGGACCAGGGCCCAGCCGACACTCTTGGATCCAGGGACGCTCTTGGATCCAGGGACGCTCTTGGATCCAGGGACGCTTTTGGACCCGGGCGCGGTCTTTTCGGGGCCGTTCTTCGAACCCGGCGGGCGGATGCGCTTGTCCGACTTGCTCATGGTCCGCTCGGTAGCCTTGGGGAGGTGAAGGGAAGGAGAGAGGCCGGCGGGGGATGGCGCGCGGTCCAGGACCGCCTCCGTTCGCTCGTCAGCCGCCTGCATTGCCGCGTCCTCTTCACATCATAGCGCGCAATCGGCGGTCGGGCGCCGGGGTTTCCAGACGCGTCCACCGCCGAACCGGCATCTGCCAGGGGAGTCGTGACGCCGATGTGACACGAGCCACGGTTTCCGCCCGCGTCCGCCTTGCCTGGACGGGTAAGCCCCCCTCGACTAATCGTGGGCCGCGGAACGAGGGCGGACGCGGGAAACCATGAAGGCAGTGATCCTCGCGGGCGGTCTCGGGACGCGTCTGTCGGAAGAGACCGTGACGCGGCCCAAACCCATGCTGGAGATCGGCGGACGCCCGATCCTGTGGCACATCATGCAGATCTTCGCCGCCCACGGCGTGCGCGAGTTCGTGATCTGCCTCGGCTACAAGGGCTACGTCATCAAGGAGTTCTTCCTGAACTACCGCCTGCATCTCTCCGACGTCACCATCGACGTCGGGGCGGGCCATGTCGATTTCCACCGCAGCGCCGCCGAGGACTGGCGCGTCTCCCTCATCGAGACTGGCGAGACCACCATGACGGGCGGGCGCCTCAAGCGGGTGCGCGAGTATCTGGGCGACGACGACTTCTTCATGACCTACGGCGACGGCGTCGCCGATGTCGACCTCACGGCGCTCGCCGCCTTCCACAAGTCCCATGGGCGTCTGGCCACCCTCACGGCGGTGACGCCACCGGGCCGCTTCGGCGCCCTCGAACTCGACGATGGTGTGGTTCGGAGTTTTCGCGAAAAGCCGGCGGGCGACGGGGCGACCATCAACGGCGGCTTCTTCGTGCTGTCGCCGCGCGTCCTCGATCACATCGCCGGTGATTCCACCGTCTGGGAGGCAGAGCCCCTGGAGCGCCTCGCCCATGACGGGCAACTCTCGGCCTATGTCCACACGGGCTTCTGGCAGGCGATGGACACCCTGCGCGACAAGAACCACCTCGAGGCCCTCTGGGCCGGGGGCCACGCGCCGTGGAAGTGCTGGTAGGCGCGAACTGACACCGGCGCCGTCCCGGTGTAGGGAGGCGCGATCCGGAGACACGACGGCTTGCAGACTCCTATCCATACGCCGCCGAACGCGGGCGCCCGCAACCCCGACCCCGCCTTCTGGGCCGGACGCTCGGTGCTCGTCACCGGGCACACGGGCTTCAAGGGCGCGTGGCTGAGCCTGTGGCTCGAGCGCCTCGGCGCGCGGGTGAGCGGCCTCGCCCTGCCGCCCGAGACGAGCCCGAACCTGTTCGACCTCGCGGGCCTCTCCGGGCGGATGGATTCCCGGCTCGGCGACATCCGGTCCGCCGACACCGTGCGCGACGCCCTCGCGGCCACGCGCCCCGAGATCGTGATCCACATGGCCGCCCAGGCGCTGGTGCGTCCGTCCTACCGCGATCCCCTCGCCACCTACGCCACCAACGTGATGGGCACCGCCCACGTGCTGGAGGCCGTGCGCACCACTCCGTCCGTGCGCGCCGTGGTGGTGGTGACGAGCGACAAGGCCTACGCCAACCGCGAATGGCCCTATGGCTACCGCGAGACCGAGGCGCTCGGCGGCCACGACCCCTACAGCAGCTCCAAGGCCTGCGCCGAGCTGGTCACGAGCGCCTACCGCGCCTCGTTCCTCGCCGAACGCGCGTGCCACGTGGCGACGGCCCGGGCCGGCAACGTCATCGGCGGCGGCGACTGGTCCGAGGACCGGCTGATCCCCGACATCGTGCAGGCCTTCCTGGAAGGCCGCTCCGTCGAGATCCGCGCGCCCCACGCCACCCGGCCGTGGCAGCACGTCCTCGAACCCCTGAGCGGCTACCTGCGCCTCGCCGAAGCCCTGTGCGCGCAAGACGGCGCGGCCGTCGCCGAGGCCTGGAATTTCGGCCCGGCCGACGAGGATTGCCGCCCTGTGTCGTCCATCGTCGAGACCCTGGCGCGGGAATGGGGCGAGGGCGCCGCGTGGCATCTCTCGGAGAAGACCCACCCGCACGAGGCGACCTTCCTCAAGGTCGATGCCTCCAAGGCACGCGCCTATCTCGGATGGGACCGGCGCCTGCGCCTCGACGCGGCGCTCGCCTGGACCACGGCCTGGCACCGGGCCCAGGCGCAGGGGGCTTCGGCCCTCGACCTCACCCTGGCGCAGATCGGCGCCTACGAGACCCTGGGAGCGTGAGCACCGTGACCCGACCCGCCTGCCGCGCCTGCGGCGCGCCTCTCTCCCGCACCGTGGCCGATCTCGGCCTGTCGCCGCTGGCCAACGCCTACGTGCCGGCAGACCGTGCCGGAAGGGGCGAGATGTTCCACCCGCTCCACGCCTTCGTGTGCGACGTCTGCTTCCTCGTGCAGCTCGAAGCGTTCGAGACGCCGGAGGCGATTTTCTCGGATTACGCCTACTTCTCGGGCTTTTCCGCGGGCTGGCTGGCGCATGCCGAGGCCTATGTCGCTCGCATGCAGGCGCGCTTCGGCCTCGGACCCGACAGCAAGGTCGTGGAGGTGGCGAGCAACGACGGCTACCTCCTGCAATACGCCGTCGCGCGCGGCATCCCAGCGCTCGGCGTCGAGCCGGCGGCCAATGTCGCCAAGGTCGCCGTCTCGCGCGGCGTGCCGACCGAGGTCGCGTTCTTCGGCGCCGAGACCGCCCGGCGCCTCGTGGCGCAGGGTCATTCCGCCGATCTCACGGCGGCCAACAACGTTCTCGCCCACGTGCCCGATATCCACGATTTCGTGGAGGGGTTCCGCATCCTGCTGAAAGCGGAGGGCGCCGGCACCTTCGAGTTCCCGCACCTCCTGCGGATGATCGAGGAGCGCCAGTTCGACACCATCTACCACGAGCACTTTTCGTACCTCTCCCTCGGCGTCGTCTCGGGCATCCTGGAGCGACACGGCCTGCGGGTGTTCGACGTCGAGGAACTGCCGACCCATGGCGGCTCCCTCAGGGTGTTCTTCTGCCATGCCGGGGCCGGCCACCCCACGAGCCCGGCAGTGGACCGGGTGCGGGCGGCCGAGCGCGACGGGGGCCTGTTCGCGCCGGATGGCTACGCGGCCTTCGCGGAGGACGTGGTGGCGATCAAATGCGCGACGCTCACATTCCTGGCGGATCTGCGCGTGAAGGGCGCGAAGGTCTGCGCCTACGGGGCGGCGGCCAAGGGCAACACCTTCCTCAACTACTGCGGCATCGGCCCCGAACTCGTGGCAGCGGTGGCCGACCGGTCCCCGCACAAGCAGGGCACCCTGCTGCCCGGCAGCCGGATTCCCGTGGTCTCGCCGGAAGACCTGCTGGCGCTACGGCCGGACTACGTCCTGATCTTGCCCTGGAACCTCAAGGACGAGATCGCCCGCGAGATGGCCGCCATCCGCGATTGGGGCGGCCGCTTCGTCACGGCGATCCCGCACCTGACCGTGACCTGACGCCATGCGGTTCGAGGAAACGCCGCTGCCCGGGGCCTACCGCGTGTGGCCCGAACCCATCGCCGACGATCGCGGGTTCTTCGCCCGCACCACCTGCACGGACGAGTTCGCCGCCCGGGGTCTCGTGGGGGGCTTCGCGCAGTCGAGCGTGTCGTTCAACGCCCGGCGCGGCACCGTCCGGGGGATGCACTTCTCGGTTCCGCCCCACGCCGAGACCAAGCTCGTGCGCTGCACGGGGGGCGCCATCCGCGATGTCATCGTCGATCTGCGGCAGGATTCTCCGAGCTATCTCAAGAGCTTCGCCGCCGATTTGACGGCGGGCAACCGTTGCGCCCTCTACATCCCGGCCGGCTTCGCCCACGGTTTCCAGGCCCTGACCGACGCGGCCGAGGTGCTCTACATGATCGACCGCGCCTACGTCGCCGGAAGCGCCAGAGGCCTGCGCTGGAACGACCCGGCCCTCGACGTGACCTGGCCCGAGCCCGTCACGGTGATCGCCGAGCGCGATCTCGCCTATCCGGACTGGAGCGCGTGAAGGTCCTCGTCACCGGCGCGTCCGGCTTCGTCGGGCGGCACGCGCTGCCGGCCCTGGCGGCGCGCGGGTTCGAGGTCCACGCCGTGGCGCGCAGTCCCATTCCGGGGGCCGTGGTTCATGCGGCCGACCTGCTCGACGCGGCCGAGCGGCGGGCCCTCCTCGCCGACGTGGCGCCGAGCCACCTCCTGCATCTGGCCTGGGACGCCGAACCCGGTCGATACTGGACGTCGCCGAGCAACCTCGACTGGGTCTCAGCCAGCCTCGACCTCGCCCGAAGCTTTCACGACATTGGCGGGCGTCGCTTCGTCGGCGTCGGCACCTGCGCCGAGTACACCTGGGGCGATCCCCGCTTCGACGAGGCGACGAGCCCTTGCCGCCCCGCGACCCTCTACGGGGCCGCCAAGGATGGGACCCGGAGAATACTCGCGGCCTACGCCGAGAGCGTCGGTCTGTCCTTCGCGTGGGGGCGCCTGTTCTACCTCTACGGTCCCGGCGAGCGGCGCGGCCGCCTCGTCTCCGACGCCGCCCACGCCCTCCTGACGGGTGCAGAGTTCCCCACCTCGCCGGGCCACCAGCGCCGTGATTTCCTGCATGTCGTTGATGCGGCGAGCGCTTTGGCCGCGCTCCTCGACGGTCCGGTGACGGGGGCCGTCAATATCGGCTCGGGGGAAGCGGTCCCGGTGCGGACCCTTCTCGATGGTCTGGCCACACGCACCGGCCGGTTCGATCTTGTGCGTTACGGGGCCCGGACGCTGGGTCCGTCCGAGCCGGCCGCGATCGAAGCCGCCGTTGCGCGCCTTTCCGGAGAGGTCGGGTTCCGGCCGCGCTTCACCCTGGAGACCGGCCTCGACGACACCCTGAGTTGGTGGCGGAACCGTCTCGGGGGCAGCCGGCTCAGCAGGGGAGTAACCCCTTGAGCTGACTGAGGATGTCTTCGCCGGTGCACGGGCGGGCGATGAAGCGGGCGCCCGGCGGCATCCGCTCGGGGTCCGGCGCGGCCCGTCCCGAGACAATGACGATGGGCAGTTGCGGACGCGCTGCCGCGACCGCGTTGGCAAGCTCGAACCCGTTGGTTTTGCCCGACAATTCCACGTCGGTGACCAGGCCGCAGATGTCGGGCCGGGCCTTGAGGATGCCGAGCGCCCGCTCGGCGGAGGCGCATTGCACCGTCTCGTAGCCACCGTTCTCCAGGACGTCGCCGAGGTCCATGATGGTCAGCGCCTCGTCCTCGACCAGAAGGATCACCGGCCGATCGTCGCCTGGGCCCGTTGTCTCATCCACCACGATGCACCCTCCGCCCGTTCCATGGGATGCGGCCCGTAACGTTCCACGGGGTCGTGCGCCGCTCCCGACCCTGGTCCAACGAGAAAGCGCGCCGGGAGTTGCAGCGCTCAGGTCCGTGTCACGTCGCACACCACCGCGACGACCGCCTCGACGAGCCGGTCGAGGTCGGTCGAATCGATGGTGAGAGCCGGGGTGAGGTAGACGATGTCGCCGAACGGGCGGACCCAGACGCCGCGCGCGAGGAGGCGCCGCTTCAGGTCGGCGAGGTCCGGCACCTGCGTCCACTGCACCGCCCCGATGGCCCCGAGTACCCGGACGTCGGCGAGGCCGGGTCGGCCGCGCAAGGGGGCGAGGCCCGCCGCCAGGCGCGCCCCGATGGTCCGGACCTGGGCGAGGCGGGGTTCGGTCTCGAACAGGTCGAGGCTGGCGTTGGCGGCCGCGCAGGCGAGGGGGTTCGCCATGAAGGTCGGCCCGTGCATGAGGGCGGCGGCGGGGTCGTCGGAGAGGAAGGCCTCGAACACCGCGCCCGTCGCCACCGTGGCGGCGAGCGGCAGGGTGCCGCCGGTGAGCGCCTTCGACAGGCACAGGATGTCGGGCACGAGGCCGGCCTGCTCGCAGGCGAACAGGGTGCCGGTGCGGGCGAAGCCGGTGAAGATCTCGTCGACGATGAGGGGCAGGCCGTGGGCCCGAGCGAGGCGCGCCACCTCGGCCAGCACGTCGGGGGCGTGCATCCGCATGCCGCCGGCGCCCTGGACCAGGGGCTCGACGATCACCGCCGCGAGGGTTTCGCGGTGTCGAGCGAGGCAGGCATCAAGGGCCGCGATCCGTTCGGCATCGGTCGGGAGGTCACAGAAGATCTGCTCCGGCAGGTAGGCGCCGAAGCGCCGGTGCATGCCGTCTTCGGGGTCGCAGACCGACATCGCCCCCATCGTGTCGCCGTGGTAGCCGCCCCGGAAGGCGAGGAAGCGGGTGCGCCCCTCCACCCCCCGGTTGAGCCACATCTGGGCGGCCATCTTCAGGGCGACCTCGACGGCCACCGACCCGGAATCGGTGAAGAACACGTGGTCGAGGTCGCCCGGCAGCAGGGCGGCGAGGCGGGCGGCGAGGCGTTCGGCCGGCGCGTGGGTGAGGCCGCCGAACATCACGTGCGGCATCGCCTCCAGCTGGGCGGCGACGGCGGCGCGGATGTGGGGATGGTTGTAGCCGTGCGCCGCGGTCCACCACGAGGCGATGCCGTCCACGAGTTCGCGCCCGTCGGCGAGCACGATGCGGGTCCCATGGGTTCGCACCGCCTCCAGGGGCGGCACCGCCGTCTTCATCTGCGTGTAGGGCCGCCAGAGGTGGTCGCGCCGGGGTTCGCTCATGCGGCTTCGATGGAAGCCGGACGCGCTCGGGTCAAGGCGGTGCGTTCGCGCCCGATCCTGCCACGACGCTGCCGGCACGGCTCCGGCGGCACCGGCCCTCCGACGGTCCACCGGCGGATCTGTCGGGACCGGGTGTACCTGTCGGGACCGGGGGTGCGCCGGCGCCTCAGACGGGGCGTACGGCGCGCAGGACGAAGCCGCTCCTCGGGCGCGCCGGAATGTCGGCGAGGTCGATCCCGAGATCCTGGGGCGGGACCTCGTAGCGCATCGACGTCGCCAGCAGGCCGGCCGCCGTGATCAGCAGGGTCTGGGTGATGCCCTCGCCGGGGCATCGGTGTCCGTCCACCGCCGCGCCGCCGCCATGGGAGATCAGGTCGAACGGATCGAGGGCTTCGGTGCCGAAACGGTCCGGATCGAAGCGTTCCGGCGTCGGCCATCGGCTCGGGTCGTGATTGGTGCCGTAGAGGTCCATGAGAGCCCAGTCGCCGACTTCGAACGCATGGTCTCGCCAGGCGAAGGGCTCGCGGACCCGCCCGCCGATGAACGGGATGAACGGAAAGGCGCGCCGCACTTCCCAGGCGAAACGCTGGCGCGTGCCCGCGTCCGCGTCGGCGAGTGCCGCGACCCAGTGCGGGTTCTCGTGGAGCGCCAGGGCGGCGAACACCACGTAGCGCGCGTTCGCGACCGTCGGGCGCAGCAGGTTGATGAGTTCGACGCCGGCCGTCCTGACGTCGAGACGACGCCCATCGGCGTCGCGGTGGGTCGCGACGGTCCGGGCAGCGCCCGGGGGCACGTCGCGGCGACCGCTCCGGATGTCTTCGATCATGCGCCGGGCCCAGCGCTCGGTGCGGGCGCGAAGGAGATGCCCCCGCCAGTTGCGCGGTCCGATCGCCCCCGTGCCGGCGACCATGGCGGCGAACTCGGCCGCCCGTGCCTCGATCTCGTCCGGGGGCAGGGCGAGGCCCACCCAAGCGCACACCGTGGCCGTGATGACGCGGTGCGCCTCGTCGAGGAGCACCACGCTGTCCATCGTCGCCCAGCGCAGCACGGCGCGGCGCCAATGCTCGGCAAGCAGGTCGGAGAAGCGCCGGAGGGCGTCCGGCCCGACGAGCGACAGGAACATCTCCTTGCGGTGGCGATGGGCGTCGCCGTCGAGGACCATGACGCTCCCATTGTCCTGGATCAGCGCGAAGGTGGTCGGCGGCAGCGCGTGTCGTCGGGTGAAGCGATCGCCGTCGTAGAAGTGCGACGCCGCCTCCCGGCCGGACATGCAGATCACGGGACTCAGCATGAGCCGGGCCGCGAACACATCCGATCCGTACCGTCGGCAACGGTTCGGGATGAAGGCATAGCCTTCGGAGAGAAGCGACAGCGTACTGTCCGGTGCCCGGTCCCGGGGAATCGCGGAGTCGTTCAGCCGCTTGGTCTTCATGGGGGATCCACTCATGTGGCTGATACAGGTCATGTCCTGGCACCGACTGCCGGCACCGACGCCGAGCGCGCGGGGTCAGCCCGTCCGGTCCTCGTCGTCCTCCTCCGGGACGATGTCGCCGAACGGCACCATCAGAACCCGCCGCGCCCGCTCGTCCTCGATCTCGAACGAGCAGGCAAACCAATCGCGCACCGCGAAGGAGGGGGACCCGGCGACCAGGTCGCGGGCGCATTGCAGGGCGTGCCGGCGTGCCGCCTCGTCGTCGGCGAGCTCATCGCCCTCGGGGTCGACGGCCAGTTTTTCGGTCCCGCGCCCGTACCGGAGGTGGAAGAAGTAGCGCGGCATCTCAGGCCCCCTCGATCAGGCGGGCATACTCGGCCTCGGGCGTGCCATAGCCGCCATCCGCCATCTCCTCCAGGAGTTCGCGGTTCACCACGGTGATGCGCCCGCGTCTGGCTCGGATGCGGCCGGCCCCTTCGAGCTGCTGCATCGCCAGGGTCACGCCCGAGCGTCGCACGCCGAGCATCATCGACAGGAAATCGTGCTTGAGTAGGATCTCGTCGCCGTCCACCCGGTCGTGGCACATCAGCAGCCAGCGCGCGAGGCGCGCTTCGATCTCGTGGGTGGCGTTGATGAAGGCCGTCTGCCGCACCTGGATCATCTCGGTCAGAACGTAGCGCAGGAGCAGCTTGCGCAGTGTCGGGCTCTCCTCCACCGCGGCGGTGAGGGCATCGGTTCGGATTTGCAGGGCACTGCCCGGCATCTGGATGAAGTGGTTGTGCGGGATCCGATCGGAGCCGAGCAGCACCGGGGTGATGCCCACCGCACCCTCCCGCCCGATGATCCCGACTTCGACCCGGCCGTTGGCCCCCTCGGCGGTGATGGACGCGATGCCGGTCTCGATGAAATGGATGTGTTCGGTCCGCGCGTTCGGAGCGAGCAGGATCTGTCCCGTCAGGAGATCCACCGGCTCCAGGTGCGGTCGGAGGCGGGCGAAATCCTCGGGCGGCATGACCTTCAGCAGGCGATTGTGGGCATCGCAGTGTCGACCGTGAGTCATGAGCCCTCGTCTCCACCTCGGAGCAAGAGCGCGCGCTGTCTCCCAAGCGCCCACGCTCTGATCCGTATGCGGACGATGGGAAGAAGATAGGATCGTCTCCGACAAGTGACAATACGGATTTTGGAGAATAAAAACGAATTGACATAGGTTATTGACGGATAAATCTAGGTTAGTCCTAGATATTGTGGAGGTTCGATAGCGCACCGGACGTGAGAGTAGACTTTCGTGCGGCATAAAAGCTGCCTATAGCTGGGGCATCCAGCCTTGCCCGCGCCCGTGGCGGTCAAGTGCCACAAATTCTGGAGCCTTGAATGCATCTCACCGCCCAGCAGCCCCTCGTGCTGCTTGCCGAAGCCAACGCCCTGGTCGGCGTGGACCTCGGCGACGCTTTGGTGCAGGCGGGCTACCGTGTGATCGGTCCCTACGCGACGGCCCTCGACGCCTTGGATGCCCTGGAGCGCGAAAGTCCCGTCCTCGCCGTCGTGGACGTCGAACTCAAGGACGGCGTCTGCACCGCCCTCGGGCAGGAGTTGCGCCACCGTGGCATTCCCTGCCTCGTCCACTCGAGCCTGCTGCCGAACGAGCCCCAGGCCATCGGCTTTCAGGGCGTGCCCTGGATCTGCAAGCCGGCGTTCCCGGAGGATCTGATCGCCCTCCTGGACGAGTTGGCGTTCCTGCCGCCTCCGTCGGCGCGGATCGAGGCCCTGCCCGTCGGGTTCGCCCGGCCGGCGGAGACAAGGGGCAATCCCCTCGTGCGCAAGCTCGAGGGCTTCGTCGCGCTCTCGGAGGCGGACCGGGCGATCCTGGAACGGATCAGCGCCGCTCCGCGCATCGTCGGACCGCGGACGGACCTGATCCGGGAAGGCGATACCCCCAGGGGCGTATTCCTGATCATGGACGGCATGGCCTGCCGCTACAAACAGCGCAGGGACGGGGCGCGCCAGATTCTGGCCTACCTGCTCCCGGGAGATTTCTGCGACCTGGACGCGGCGCTCTTGAGCGCGATGGATCACACCATCAGCACCCTGTCCGGGTGCCGGGTGGTTCATATCGCGCCGGACCTCATCGCCGAGCTGATGCGCAACCATCCGCAACTCGCGCGGGCGATGCGCATGACGACCCTCGTGGACGAGGCGACCCTGCGCGAATGGCTGTTGAACGTCGGCCGCCGGTCCGCCCTGGAGCGGCTGGCGCACCTGTTCTGCGAGCTCTACCTACGCATGAAAGTGGTCGGGTTCGTCCATGACGAAAGTTACGGTCTGCCGATTACGCAGTCGGAGCTGGCCGACACCGCCGGCATCACGATCGTTCACGCCAATCGCAGCTTGCAGGAACTCCGCCGGCGCGGCCTCATCGAAATGAGGGGTCGGTCCCTGAAGATCCTGAACTTCGATCGGTTGAAGCAGCTTGCGGAGTTCCGGTCCGCGTACCTGCACCTGGACGGTCGTGCCGCCGCATGAGTCTCCTCTTCCAGCCCGTGCAGGTTGCGACGGGGAGTTCCGACAGCGAGAGCCGCCTCGTCTTCGACGACGGTTTCCTCGTCGCGATCCTGGTGCAGCTGTGCGCGCAGCGTGGCGATCAGGCGGGCCGGTGGTTCCTGGAGGCCGGTTTCGGTCGCGTCGAGCATGCGAACCCGCCCACCTTCGCCGATCTCGACGTGGCGCAGGACTGGATCGAACGGCAACTCGCCAGTGCCGAGGACGTCTGATCCCGACGCCACGGCCCAGGGAAGGGGCCGGACCCGCGGCAGGTTTCGCGAAAGTGGTCACCGGTCTTGCGTCGAAGACCTGCTTAGCGGATGAGCCAGTTTCCGACGAAGGACAGCACGCCCGAATAGACCACGTGTCCGTCCTCGTCCGAGACGAGAACCGTGACCGCATGGTGCTCTCCGTCGGCCGGAACTTCGTCCAGTGCGATGACGGGCAGCAGCTTCTTGGCCTCGCGCACGGCGCTCTGAAGATCGGCGCAGATCACGCCCTCGTCGTCGCGCTCGTGATGGCAGCCTTTGAGGTCGAAGAAATAACGCGGCATCGCAATCTTCGTGCACCCGAAACGGGAAGCCGCAGCATTCTTCAGCACGGGGTGGCGGTCAAGGGACGCTCGGGTACCGCGCCGATATGACGAACGTCCGATAACCTGATCGCGCGGGAGTGCGGTGCGGGTCTGGGCCGAATGAAGTCTGCGATCCGGAGGCGGACGATCTTGGGAAACCTGGTAGCCGAAGCAGAGACCTTGCCGCTGGAGACACGCCCGCTCCAGGTTTTGGTGATCGCCGGATCGGCGAGGCGGCTCGACGGATGCCCCGGCATGGACGGCAAGGCCCGCTTCCTCATGCACCGGATGCTCGGGCGCCTGCCGCCCCGCTGGCAGGTCGACCATGTCGACATCGGCAACGCGCACGGCAAGCCGAAGATCCAGGGCTGCAACGGCTGCGTCGGCTCCTCAATGGCGCTCTGCGTCTGGCCCTGCAACTGCTACGGTCCGGACAGCGACCACCAGCCCGACCTGATGTGGAACGAGAAGCTCTACCAGCGTCTCGCCCGGGCCGACGCTTGGGCGATCATCGGCCCTGTCTGGTGGTACGGGCCCTCGACCAACCTCAAGGCGATGTTCGACCGGCTCGTCTGCATGAGCGGCGGCAACCCGCGCCCCGACCTCATCGACAAGAAGAGCACCCTGAAGGCCCAGGCCCTGGAGAAGAGCCCGCTCTGGAAGGAGCTGACCCGGAACCACCTGGAAGGGCGCACCGCCGGGTTCTTCTGCTACGGCAACGAAGGTGGCAACGAACTCGACGACTACCGTCGTCCGCGCATCCTACGCCACAAGGCGTGGTTCGACCCGGCCCGAGAGCCGTACCAGGGCGACGAGCGGAACGCCTACCAGGGCCTCGTCTGGCAATGCCGCTACAGCGGGATCGAGGTGCCGGACGACCTCTGGCGCCACGCCTCCGTCGGCCTCGGCCAGCCCTACGCCGACGATCAGGCCGACGACATGGTTCGCGAGCCCGAGGCCATGGCCTGCTTTGACGGGTGGGTCGATGCCTTCGTGGGGCACGTGACGGCCAAGGGCATCGTGCCCGGGACGACCGAGGCCGAACGAGGCGCGCAATCCACGACGGATTGACGGCCCGAGCCCCGGGTCCTCTCCGCGATGCGGCCGCGGATGCGCGGCGCGAGCATCCCCGGTCATCCGCACCGTCTTTCGGAGAATGCGGGCGTCGGCCGGCCGGGGGAGCCATCCACCGAAGGCGTTAGGGCAAACGTCGAATGGCATAGGGATTAAAGCGGGCCGGTCGCCGGTACACGGTTGGGCGTGCCTCGGGGTTCGGTGCGCGCCCGCTTGCCCGGCCCCCGCTCCCCCGACCTCACCGGAGAGATCGCCCATGACGCTCGTCCTGCGTCACCCCTTCTGGGAACGCCTGCTCGCGAGTTCCCCCCGGGGCATCGCCCTGGCGGTGTCCGGCCTCCTCCGGCATCCCGTCGCCCTGCGGCCGCTGCGCGAAGCCCGGCCGAACAGCGCCCTGGGCCGGCTCCTGAGGGGCCGCCCGGAGGTCTGGGGCATGGTCGCCACGCCCTACCTCTGCGCCCGCTGGAGCGCGGCCGAACGCCTGACCCGCATCGCCGGGCATTGCGCGGCGGTCGAGCGGCTCGGCCCCCTGCTCGATACGCCCCTCGACGCCTTCGTCGACCTGCTCGACCTGCCTGAGATCGATTCCGCCCATCGCATCGTCCTCGACCAGCCGCACTGGCTCCTGCGCGACGGGCAGGCCACCTTCAGCCTGTGGGACGGCGCGGACCGGCTGATCTCGCTATCCTACTGCCTGTCCTTCGACGGCGACGGTCTCACGGCCTATGTCGGCGGCCTGCAGGGGCGCAGCGAGGCGGGCGTGCTCGACCGCTACCGCCGCTTCACGAAGCAGGCCGAAGGCCTGCGGCCGACCGACTTCACCATCGACCTGTTCCGGGTGTTCTGTCGCGGCCTCGGCGTGACGCGCCTTCTCGCGGTCTCGGACGCGATCCATCATCGCCGCAGCGCCTACTTCGCGCGCCGGTCGGATTCGACGGCGGCCCATCTGAGCTACGATGCGCTCTGGCACGGACGCGGCGGGGCGCTGCGGCCGGATGGCTTCTACGCCCTGCCCCTGGCCGATGCGCGGCGGCCCGCGGGCGCGATCCCGGCCAACAAGCGCGCGATGTATCGCCGTCGCTACGCCATGCTCGACGCCCTGGCGGTCCGCCTCGATCGGATCACCCGCGACGGCGCCGATCCCGTGCGGGTGGGGTTTCACGGACGCGTCGGCCCGGCGAGTCCCGGCCCGTTCGGCCGCGGCCCCGGCCGCCCGGGGTTGCGCCCTTTCGCGGGTTCGGGTTCCGCAGCGGGCGCCGTCCCGGCCGCAGGGCGAGGGCGGCACTTGGAGTGGGGCTTGGGACCAGACTTCGGGACGGACCTGAGGCGCCCGCGGCCGGGGCCGCCTTGACAAGGCTTGGGCCGGTGCGGCCTTGACAAGGCGTGGGCCGGGGGTGCCATCAGCCCCCATGTTGCGCCCCCAGACACCCGGCCCGGACCCGTCCAGCCTCGACGCCTTCGCGGAGGCCGGCCTCGCCGAGCTCGACGCCAAGGCCCTGCGCCGGCGCCTCGTCGCGACGGCGCGGGCGCCGGAGGCCGGGGCGGAGCGGGACGGGCGCCGCCTCGTATCGTTCTCGTGCAACGACTATCTCGGCCTCAGCCAGGATCCCCGGGTGATCGCGGCGGGGCAGGCGGCGCTCGCGCGCCACGGCGCCGGGGCGGGGGCCTCGCGCCTCGTCACCGGCAACCACCCGCCGCTCGCCGCCCTCGAAGCGCGCCTTGCCGCCCACAAGGGCAAGGCGGCGGCCCTGGTCTTCGGCAGCGGCTACCTCGCCAATCTGGGGATCGTGCCGGCCCTGGCGGGGGCGGGCGACCTCGTCCTCGTCGATGCCCTCGGGCATTCCTGCCTGTTCGCCGGGGCGCAGCTCTCCGGCGCGACGCTGCTGCGGTTCCGCCACAACGACGTCGCCCACCTGCGCGCGATCCTGGCGGCGCGCCGCGCCCGGCACGGGCGGGTGCTGGTGCTCACCGAGCGGGTGTTCAGCATGGACGGCGACCGGGCGCCGCTCCCCGAGATCCTGGCTCTCGCGGCCGCGTACGACGCTTGGACCCTGGTCGACGACGCCCACGGCCTCGGGGTGGTCGAGGCGGGCGCCCGCGCGCCCCTCGAAATGGGCACCCTGTCGAAGACGCTCGGCTCCTACGGCGGCTATGTCTGCGCCTCGCGCGCCGTCGTCGACCTCCTCACGAGCCGGGCCCGCAGCTTCGTCTACACCACCGGCCTGCCCCCGGCCTCCGTCGCGGCGGCGCTGGCCGCCCTCGACATCGTGGAGACCGAGCCCGCGCGGGCCGCCCGGCCCCTCGCCCTCGCGCGCCGCTTCACCGCCCGCCTCGGGTTGCCGGAGGCCCAGAGTCCCATCGTGCCGATCCACGTCGGCGAGGCCCCGGCGGCCCTGGCCCTCTCGGCGGCCCTGGAGGCGCGCGGCTACCTCGTCGTCGCCATCCGCCCACCGACGGTGCCGGCCGGCACCGCCCGCCTGCGGGTGGCGTTCTCGGCCGCGCACGACGCGGCGCAGGTCGACGGCCTCGCCGACGCGATCCTGTCCCTGCGGGCGGACGCCGACGCGCGGTCCGCCTGAACGGAGCCGGGCGGCGCGCCCTGCACCGGGAGAGCTTCGTTCATGGGCGGCAGACGTGCGCTCCCGCCTTCCGGAGTATCGCCGGGGGGCGTGATCGTCTGGCCCATCCTCATATGGTGCTGCCTCATACCGGTGCCGCTCGGCAGCATCGCTTCCGGGCTGTGGCTCCGCCACCGCGCCTATCGGCAGGCGGCGCTGAACGCTCGCTCGCAAAGGCGGGGCACCGGCGGCCGGTCCACTCGCGGCGGGCCGTATGAAAACGGCCGCCGTTCGCCCGGGCCGCGGAGGTCCGCAGCGTTGCGCTCATCCGGGACCTCGACTGTCGCCGCCCCTATGCCGCTCGCTGCCCCGTCCCGCGCATCGGTCCGAGGGGCGAGGTCCCGGCGGTCGCGACATCCGGATCGCGCCAGTCCCGCATGACGACCTCAAACCGCGGGTGGATCGAGGAGCACCCAAAGGCGCGCGATCCGACCATCCACGATCTCGGCAACATCCGCTCCGGTCACGAGGACGGGCCCGCCTTCCGGACCTGCCTGCCATTGCAGCGAACCCAAACCGTGATGGCCGACGGCCTTGCGGGTGGGCGTGAACCGGAACGTCGGACCGAACTGATCCAGGAGCTTGCCCGCCACGGTCGCGATGGCCGCGCGTCCCCGAACGACGCCCGTCGGTTCGTACATGACCGGCTCCTCCACGAAGAGGTCGGTCAGCGCCGAGGCCCGGCGGAGCGGGTCGCGCTCGTTGAAGACACGCTCCAGGTTCGCGCGGAGCAGCGCGTCGTGATCGGGTTCTCCCGCGGCTCCCATCGTCTGCTTGGACTCGGGCATGGGGGCCTCCTTCCGTCGGGATGCGACTGCGCGGCCTATCGGATCCGCCGCGGCGGAGCGCCGGCAGAGGGCTTCCGGGAAACTGCACGAACCGGCATCCGAGCGCGAGTGGTCCGAGGCCGGAAACCCGGGCCGGATCGTCGGCGCTCCGACCTTCGCCCACGTCGCGTCGCAATCGCCCGAGCGCACGGGGGTCTCGAGGCCAGCAGCGACAACCCTCCGCGCTGCCGTTCGCGGCAAGGGGCGCTCGGCCCGGCTGTCATCCGCACGTCGAACTCCACCGCGGCGGTCTCGACGACGGAGGTTTCACGAACCGGATGGCATGCCGTTCACGCGGCCAGGCCATCGTGCCTGTGCCCTGCCGGTGGGCTCGATGTCGCCGAGAACTCCCGAGCGCGGGCGTTTGCGCGCTCGGGGCGTGCCGAGCTAGTTCGGGATCAGCTCACGGGCTGGCCCCCCGGTCTCCTCGCCCCGCCCCTGGGCATAGCCCGGCAGGGCCGGGTTCCGGGCGTTGCCGCTGTCGAGGTCCGGGCCGCCGAGCCAGTCCGCGGACCGAGCCTGCGGCCGGATCGAGCCGGTGATCGCCGGGCTCTCCAGCGAATGCGTGACGGTTCGGGCCTGGGAGACCCCGGTCAGAGCAGCGAGAGTGCAGGCGGACGCGAAAGCGACGGCAGAGACGGTCTTGAGCATCGTCATGTCGGATCTCCGGTGTTTCCCGCCCGATCGAACGGCGCCGAGCAGGGATGCCGGACAGACGACGTCTTCGGCCGCTTATTCCCCATGCCGTCGAAGAATTCGGTTCTCGTCTTGAGCGCCGTCCCCCAGAGACTCGGTGTCCGGTGCGCGCGTGAGAAAGTTTGGTGCGAGCGTGGAATAATCCCGGACCGGCGGCGTCCATGCCTCTGTCGTCGGCTGTCATCGGCCGCGGATCAGGCTCGCACCGGTCGGCCTGCACACGGAGGAGCCCCGGCCATGCCAGGAGATCGGACATGACGGACATGATGCGCCTCATCGCGCCGCTGATCCCGGCCCTGCGCCGCTACGCCCGCGCCCTCCTGCGCAATCCCGCCGATGCCGACGACCTCGTGCAGGACTGCCTGGAGCGCGCCGTCGGCCGCTGGCACCAGCGTCAGGCGGGCGGAGACGCGCGGACCTGGCTCTTCGCCATCCTCCACAACCTGGCGGTGACGCAGATGCGCCAGCGTGCCCGCCGCGGTGCCCACATGCCGATCGAGGACATGGCGGAGGCCACCCTGGCGGTGGCGCCGACGCAGGAGAGCGCCCTGCGCCACCGCGACCTGATGTGCGCGCTCGACGCCCTGCCGGAGGAGCAGCGCAGCGTCCTGCTGCTCGTGACGGTGGAGGGTCTGTCCTATTCCGAGACCGCCGAGATCCTCGCCATCCCGACCGGGACCGTGATGTCCCGCCTGTCCCGGGCCCGGGACCGGATGATCCAGTCGATGGACGGTGCCGAGGCGGCCGTTCCGGCCAAGCGCCCGCTCCTGCGGAGGGTGAAATGACCATGCGTCCGATCGGCGAAGACGACCTCCAGGGCTTCGTGGACGAACGGCTCGATACCGCCCGGAGGCGCGAGGTCGAAGCGTATCTCGCCGACCATCCCGAAGCGCGGGC
Organism: Methylobacterium sp. Leaf112; assembly: GCF_001423295.1. Lineage (GTDB taxonomy): Bacteria > Pseudomonadota > Alphaproteobacteria > Rhizobiales > Beijerinckiaceae > Methylobacterium. Next base: position 277,158 of record NZ_LMNG01000034.1, read on the forward strand.
GCGCGTCGACCGCCTCGTCGACATGGGCGACGCGATGCGGGCCGCCTTCGCCCCCATCGCCGCCGAGCCGGTTCCGGCGCGGCTGAACCTGACGCGGATCGTCGAGGCACGCCGTCGCCCGCAACGTCCAGTCTGGCAGGCGATGGCGGCCGGGCTGCTTCTTCTTCTCGGCGGGGCCGCAGGCTGGGGACTGCGCGACGTGGTCTCGCCGGTGCCGACCGGCATCGCGGCGCTGGCCCAGGCGGCGAGCATGAACTACGCGGTCTATGCCCCCGATCACACCCGGCCCGTCGAACTCGCTGCCGCCGACCGGAACGAACTCGCCGGCTGGTTCTCGGCCCGGCTGAAGCGAACGGTCGGCGTGCCGGACCTGAGCGGCGCCGGCTATCGCCTCATGGGCGGGCGCCTCGTCGCGACGCAGCAGGGGCCCGCCGGCCTCCTGATGTACGACGACGGGCACGGCGCCCGCTTCGTGATGCTCATGCGGCCCATGTCCGTGCCCGGGGACGCACCGATGCAGCCGCACACCTCCGGGACGTCGAACGGCTACGCCTGGGCCCAGGACGGGCTCGGCTACAGCCTGGTGGGAGCGGCCGACCCGGCCGTCCTGCACCCGCTCGCCGACGCGATCCGCCGCGCCACCAGCCCCAAAGCCATCTGAAGGCCCGCCATGTCCCTCCTCGACGACCTCGCCGGCGCCGGTCCGGCGATGAGACCGCGCGCCGTCATCCTGCGGCTCGGCGCCATCGCGGCTCTGGTCGCCGGCACCGCCGGGGCCTTCGCGTATGCCGGCGGCTGGCTCTCGCCGCATGACCTGACCCCGGCGCGGATCCTCGACCGCTTCGAGCGGGTCAACGGACCGCATCCGGGGTTCCGGCGTAACCACGCCAAGGGGCTCTGCCTCGCCGGCCGCTTCGAGAGCAGCGGCCGGGGCGAGCGCCTGTCGAAGGCGTCGCTGTTCGCCCCGGGCCAGATCACCCCGGTCACCGGGCGCATCGCCCTCGCGGGCGGGCGGCCCTACGCCGCCGATGCGGCCACCACGGTGCGCAGCCTCGCGCTCCGCTTCCACCTCCCAGACGGCGAGGAATGGCGCACCGGCAACAACGACATCCCGGTCTTCCCGGTGCGGACCCCGGAGGCGTTCTACGCCCAGCTCCTCGCCGCCAAACCCGATCCGGCCACGGGCAAGCCCGATCCCGAGGCGCTCGCAGCCTTCTTCGCCGCGAACCCCGACAGCGTGAAGGCGGCGGCCCTGATCAAGGCGCGGACCCTCACCGCCGGGTTCGCCGACGACACCTTCCGGGGCCTGAACGCGTTCCGGTTCGTCGCCAGGGACGGCAGGCAGACGCCGGTGCGCTGGGCGTTCGTGCCGGAGCACGCCGCAACGGCGGAGAGCCCGGCCCAGGGGGGCCGCGCGGACGAGAACTTTCTGTTCGACGGTTTCGCGTCCGCGGTCCGTCGCGCGCCCGTGCGCTGGCACCTCGTCGTCACGCTCGGCGAGCCTGGCGACCCCACGGCGGATGCGACGCGGGCCTGGCCATCCGAGAGACCGAGCCTCGATGCCGGGACGGTGATCGTTTCGGAGACGGAGGCCGAGGCGGACGGCAATTGCCGCGACGTCAATTTCGATCCCCTGGTTCTGCCCGCCGGCATCGAAGGCGGGGACGACCCGCTGCTCGGCGCCCGCTCGGCGGCGTACGCGCAGTCCTTCACGCGCCGCGCCGGTGAACCGAAGTCGCCGAGCGCCGTCCACGATGCCCCCGTTGCAGGAGCCGGATTATGAGCAACACCACGCACTTCAACCGGCCGGCCCGGCTGCTGCACTGGACCATGGCCGGCATGATCCTGGCCATGCTGTTCATCGGCGTGGCGATGGTGACCTCCCTCGCGCACTATGACGCGCTCGTGGCGCTGCACCGCCCCCTCGGCATCGGCATCCTGATCCTCGCGGTGCTGCGCCTCGTCAACCGCTGGCGCCATCCGCCGCCGGCATTGCCGCCAGACCTTCCGGGCTGGCAGCGGCAGGCGGCACACGCCTCGCACCGCCTGCTCTACGGCCTGATGCTCGGGCTGCCGCTGATCGGCTGGGCGATGCTGTCGGCGGCCGGCTATCCCATCGGGCTCGGCGGCTCGGTGGTGCTCCCGCCGATCCTGCCGCGCGATCCCGCGATCTATGCCTGGCTGCGTCCGGTCCACTCGGTGCTGGCCTACGCCCTGTTCGGCCTCATCCTCGCTCATCTCGGCGCCGCCCTGATGCATGGGCTGATCCGCCGGGATGGCGTCTTCTCCAGCATGGCCCTGCGCGCGACGGCGCCGCGCTCTTGACGACGATCCGGGCAACGAGGCGAGACGGCATGGACGACAGCGCAACACGCCGGGTGCTCATCGCCGGGGGCGGCATCGCCGGCCTTGCCATGCGGCGAGCGCTGCAGCGACGCGGCCTTCCCTCGCTGACCCTGGAGCGACGACGGACGCCGGCCGATGCGGGCCTCGCCATCAATCTGCCGGGAAACGCGGTCCAAGCCCTGCGGCAGCTCGGCCTGAGCGACGCCCTGCGCAGGGTCGGCTCGCCCGTCCGCCGGCGCGAATACCGCACCGGGAGCGGGCGCCTCCTCTTCGCCATCGACGAGACGGCGTTCTGGGGGGAAGAGGCATGCCCGCATTGCCTGCGTCGCGCCGACCTGCTGCGCCTCCTGACCCGCGACCTTCCCCCGGCCGATCTCCGGCACGGATCCGGGATTCACACCGTCCGGCAGGTGCCGAAGGGCGTCGCGATCGAGACCCGGGAGGGGATGGTCGAGACCGGCGGATTCCTCGTCGGCGCCGACGGCGTCCACTCGCGGGTTCGACGCGAGACGTTCGGTGATTCCGTGCTCGGCGCGGCGATGTTGGCCCCGGCGAGCTGGCGCTTCATGGCACCGAACCCAGGCCTCGACGCCTGGACGCTGTGGGCGGGATCGGACGGATTGTTCCTGCTCATCCCCGTCGACCACGGTGAGGTCTACGGGTGGGTCTCGTTGGGCGCGGCCGCCGGACGGGGGCGGGATCTGGCCGCCTTCCGGACGGCCTTCGCGTCGTTCCCGCGCCTCGTCCGCGACACCCTCGCGTTGGTTTCGTCCGAGCCGGGCGCGCTCCATCACTCGCCCCTCGAAGAGGTCCGCATTCCGACCTGGACCCGGGACCGGGTGGTGCTGGTCGGGGATGCCGCGCACGCGACGGCGCCGGTCTGGGCCCAGGGCGCCGCCATGGCTCTCGAGGATGCCCTCGTGCTGAGCTCACTGCTCGCCGGGAGGGCGGACTGGGGCACGGTCGGTCCGGACTACGAAGCCCTGCGCCGGCCCCGCGTGGCTCATGTCCAGGCCATGACCGATCGCCTGTCCCGCACCGCACGGATGCCGAATTGGGCCAGAAGCCTCTTGCTCCCCGTGATCGGGCCGCGCAGCTACCGCGCCACTTACGCTCCCCTGCGCACACCGGTCCCGGCCTGAGCACCGGGCCACGGCGATCCCGTGCATTCCCGACGGTCCCGGACGGGGCCGGACACGGAACCAGGATACTTCCCCGACGACGACAGCCGGATCCGTCCCTCGACGTCCGGCCGCGTCCTCGAATGTCGCGAGGCGGCTCCGACGGTGGATCGGCGCGCCGGATGTCGCTCCTCTCGATCATGCGGGCGACGTCTTTCGGGCGACGTCTTGGGGTGCCACGTCTTGGGGTGCCACGTCTTGGGGGGCGACGTCTTGGGGGGCGACGCTGGTTGCGTCGGACTCGGGGGCCGGCGATACCATGGGGCGGTGACCGAGGATCGAACCGATGCGCCGATGGCCACCGAGCCTCACGTCGTTGGGCTGGCGGTTGAGCCTCTTCACGCTCCTCTACCTCTACCAAGGCGTCGTCGCGGGCTTCGCGCTGATGGCCCTGGTCAACCACTTCGCCACGGCCGGTGCCTCCACGGCGGAGGTCGGCCGGCACCTTGCGATCGTCGGCCTGCCCTGGGTGCTGCAGCCGCTGCTCTGGGGGCCGGTGATCGATCGCGCGACCCCCGCCCGGATGGGGCCTCGCCGCTTCTGGCTCGTCCTGTCTCTGGCCTGCGCGCAGGTGGCTCTCGCGGGCCTTCTCCTGCTCGGCGCGGCCCCGAGCTTGACGGCCGTCAGCGCCGTGCTGTTCCTCCACAGCCTCGCGGCCTCCCTCGCCGATACGGCAACGGACCGCATGATCGCCGGCAGCGTACCGACCGGCGAACTGGGACGCACCAGCGCCGCGACGCGGGCGGGCTTCGTCACCGGCGGTGCGGCGGGGGCTGCGATCTTCGCCTGGCTGCTCGCCGCGAACGGCTTGCCCGCAGCGGCCGGCATGCTCCTCGCCCTGACGACTCCGCTCGCCCTGGTGTCCGTTCTCGTGCGCGAGGCGCCGACCGACCGGCTTCTCTCCCTTCGCCGCGGACCCCCATCGCGGGCGCCGGACCGGGGTCGGGCGTCCGAGGCGGTCGCCTTCGCGCGTCGGCTCCTGACTGCGTTCCGGACGCGCGACGCGGCGACCCTCCTGGCGATGTGCTTCGCGATCGATCTCGGTCTCGCGGTGTTCCAGGTGCCCTTCGCCGTCGCGCTCGTGCAGGTCCACGGCTGGAACGCGGTCGATCTCTCGCGCCTTCAGGCGGGACTGGCTCTCCTCGGCGGGACCCTCGGCGCGGCGGGCCTCGGCACCGCCGTCGACCGCTTCGGGCCGCACCGTGCCCTCCGTGCCCTCCTCGTCGCCTGCGCGGGAGCGTTCGGGATCGCTGGATTGCTGATCGTGGCCGGATTGGAGGCTGCGGCGGGTCCGGTCATCCTCGGGCTGGCGAGCGTGGTGCCGGCCCTGCTCTACGTCGCCCTGCTGCCGACCGTCCTGCTGGCGAGCCGCACCGGACAGGCGTCGGCGACGCAGTTCCAGGTCTACATGGCGGCCCTGAACTTCGGCGACGTCGTCGGGTCGGCGCTGGCCGGCGCGCTCGCCGCGGTGACGGCCCCGACGATCGTCGCCCTCGGCGTCGCGGTCGTGTTCCTGATCTGCGCACGCGTCGCCCCAACCTTCGGCCGGGGGCGGTTCCATCAGGCCGGCGCCGCGTAGATGGGTCCCGCCGAGGCGTGCCGCGATGTCGCCGCATGATCGCTCGACCGAGCGTCCTAGAACATCGCCACGATGGCGACGCCCACGACCATGATCAGAGCCCCGAGGACGCGCCATAGGCTCGCCGGATGAACCTCGAAGCCGACCCAGCCGTAATGGTCGAGCACCAGCGAGGCGACGACGCCCACGGTGACGATGATGCCGAGGAACGAGGCGGCCCCGATGGCCGGGGATGCGTAGAGCTGGGCCAGGATCAGGAGGACGCTGAGGCAGCCGCCCAACCATCCCCACCACGGGACCTGGGCGAGTTGCTGCCCGGACGGAATTTCCAGTTTGCCGAGGGCAAGGCCGCCCACGAGCATCGTCCCCGTGCTCACGAAGAGGATGATGAGCGCGGCCGTGACCGGCATGGCCAGCGACTTCGAGAGAGTTGCGTTCTGGCCGGGTTGGATCGCATTCGCGAGACCGGCGAGGACCGTCAGACCATAGAGATACCACATGCTGTGACAGCGCCTCGGCAGGCCGCCAAGTTTCCCCGTTTTCGCTCCATGCGGCGTTTTGTAAGACCCGTTTGCGCGATCGGGGGGGCGTCCAGGGGCGCTCGAAACGAGCCGCTCCTCCGAGCGGGCGCGCCCGCGGCGGTGGCGGGGCCGGCACTACGGCGACCGGTTCACGCTCGATCACGGCACCGGCGCGGGCGCGTCCGTCCGTGTGCCGCCGACCGGGACGCACGCGATGGTGCGACGGCGAGGAACATCGACGGGCGGCGCGTGGAGACCATCCCCGATTGCCGTCGCGTCCGGGTCCCGCGCCGGCTCGGTGGCGATGGCGTGGAAAGCACCTCCGATCCGCCCGGTGCGCCGACGGGACAGCCTCGGCGGTCGCGATCCGCCGAGACTGTCCCGGCATGCGGCGGGGAGGGGCGGTCGGACCATGCCGAGCCGACGCCGAACACCGCTCCGCTGTGCCGTTGTGGTCCATTGCCCTTAGGTTCGTCTCGGACGGCCACGCACGACCGCTTCCACCGGCCGTTGCCCGGCATGGGCCGGCCTACCCGATCGGGGGACAGCATGACGGACCTTTCGCGAAACAAGGCCACGGTGATCGCCTTCTACGAGCTGATGTTCAACGAAGGCCGGCCGCGCGAGGCCATCGCGCGCTATGCCGGCGACGTGTACATCCAGCACAACCCGCACGTGGCCACCGGCAAGGACGGCTTCATCGCGTATTTCGCGCGCATGGCGCGGGCGTGGCCGGGCAAGCGGGTCACGGTGAAGCGCGCTCTCGCGGAGGGCGATTTCGTCGTGCTGCATTGCCTCCAGCACTGGCCGGGCGACCACGATTACGCCGCCATGGACATCTTCCGCCTCGATGCCTCCGGCCGCATCGTCGAACACTGGGACGTGCTCCAGATCCTGCCCGAAACGTCGGCGCACGAGAACGGGATGTTCTGACGAACGACCCGCCCGAAGAACGACCCGCCCGAAGTACGGCGCGGTCTGGGCGGGCCGCCGTGCCGGCTCCCGTGCCGGTCGGGGAAGTTCCCGCGCCGCCGCTGAATTTTTTGTTGCCGATCCGTCTCATGGCGGCGCGCGTACGACAGTGATGGCGAAACATTCCGCGTTGTCGTGACGGTCCGATCCCTTCGAGGCTCTCGATTCCTCAAGTCGAACTTTTTCGGCCAGATGTTTTCGGTAGATAAGATCCATATTTACAATTCTCGTCGCGCCGACTGAAGAAATGGCGCCGACGCATATTTTGTTTACCTGATGAACCCAAGAATGAGCCGAACGTCCTCCGGGGCAAAGCCAGGATAACGGCCGTGGGATTTCGGCGCGACGCTCCCGAGGGCGCCGTCGCGACGGGCCGCCCCGCGATCCTCGGTCGAGGGCGATGCGTGGGGGCACGGGGCATCCTGTCGGCCGCCACGATCGATTGGGTTGAGGATCTACGATGAACATTTCGACCGTCGTCGAAGTCAAGCGGCCGACTTCGTTGAACGAACTCTCGGGCTGGCAAGACGGGTCTTCCTGGCAAGAGGGGGCTTCCTGGCTGGCCGGCGGAACCTGGCTGTTCGCCGAGCCGCAGACTGCCGTCGACACGCTCATCGATCTCGAGAGCCTGGGCTGGGCGCCGCTGACCGCGACGGAATCCGGCCTCGAGATCGCCGCGACCTGCCGGATCGTCGACCTGCACGGGTTCGAGGGTCCGCCGGCCTGGCGCGCGGTGCCGCTGTTCCGGCAGTGCATCGACTCGTTCCTGATGTCGTTCAAGATCTGGAACGCCGCCACCATCGGGGGCAACGTCTGCATGTCGCTGCCCGCCGGCGCGATGATCTCGCTGACCGCCGCCCTCGAAGGGGTCTGCACCCTGTGGCCGCGCGACGGCACGCCCCGCACGGTCACGGTGGCCGAGTTCGTGACCGGCAACCACGCGAACGTGCTCGCCAAGGGCGAACTGCTGCGCAGCATCCACCTGCCCGCCGCGGCGCTCGCGAAGCGCACGGCCATGCGCCAGGTCTCGCTCACCCGCTACGGGCGCTCGGCCGCCCTGATCATCGCCACCGTGGGCGACGACGGCGCCGACTTCCTCCTCACCATCACGGCGGCGACGCCGCGGCCGGTGCAGCTGCGCTTCGCCACCCTGCCCTCCGCCGACGACCTGCGCCGCGCCATCGACGCGCGCCTGGCGCCGGACGCCTACTTCCCCGACGTGCACGGATCGGCGCCCTACAAGCGTCACGTCACGCAGTACCTGGCCGAACAGATCCGTACGGAGCTCGCGTGACCCAGTATTCCATCAACGGCCGCGCCTACGCCGCCGAGCCGGCGCCGGGCCAGTGCCTGCGCACCATGCTGCGCGACCTCGAGGTGTTCGGGGTCAAGAAGGGATGCGATTCCGGCGATTGCGGCGCCTGTACGGTGCACATCGACGGCAAGCCGTTCCATTCCTGCCTCGTCCCGGCCTTCCGGGCCGAGGGACGCGAGGTCACCACCATCGAGGGGCTGGCGCCCTGCGGCGAGCGCCATCCGCTGCAGCAGGCGTTCCACGACGCGCAGGGATTCCAGTGCGGCTTCTGCACCGCCGGCATGATCATGACGGCCGTGACCTTCACGGACGCGCAGAAGGCCGACCTGCCGCACGCCCTCAAGGGCAACCTCTGCCGCTGCACCGGCTACCGCTCGATCAAGGACGCCCTGAACGGGGTCTGCAACATCGAGGCGGACGTCGCCGGCAAGGCCCTCGGGGCGAGCCTGCCCAACCCCTTCACCGACACCATCCTGAACGGCACCGCCCGCTACACCATGGACTTGGCCGTCGAAGACCTGCTGCACCTCAAGGTGCTGCGCTCGCCCCACGCCCACGCGCGCCTCGTGTCCATCGACCGCCAGGCGGCGCTCGCCGTGCCGGGCGTCGTCGCCGTCTACACCTGGGAGGACGTGCCCAAACGCCGGTTCAGCTCGGCCCTGCACGAGGATCACCTCGTCGATCCCGACGACATCCTGCTGCTCGACAACGTCGCCCGCTTCGCCGGCCAGCGCATCGCCGCCGTGGTGGCCGAGACGGAGGCCGCCGCCGAGGCCGGCTGCCGGGCCCTGCGGGTGGACTACGAGGTTCTGCCGGCGGTGTTCGACCCCGTCCTGGCCATGCGGCCCGACGCGCCGGTGCTGCACGACAAGGACGGGCTCACCGCGAGCACCAACATCTTCTGCACCCTCCAGGGTGAGATCGGCGATGTGGCCCGGGGATTCGCCGAGGCCGACGCCGTGCACGAGCAGACCTACTCGACCTCGCGCGTCCAGCACGTGCACCTCGAGACGCACGGCTCCATCGCCTGGAAGGGCGAGGACGGGCGCTGGCATGTCCGCACGAGCTCGCAGGGGCCGTTCGCCGTGCGCCAGAAGCTCGCCTACATCATGGGGATCCCGCACCGCGACCTCCACGTGTTCACGGAGCGGGTCGGCGGCGGGTTCGGCGGCAAGCAGGAGATGGTCTCGGAGGACCTCGTCCTGTTCGCCACGATGAAGCTCGGCCGCCCGGTCAAGTGGGAATGGACCCGCGAGGAGGAGTTCATCGGCGCGACCACGCGCCACCAGATGACCACCCGGGTGAAGATCGGCGCCCGCAAGGACGGGACCCTGACGGCCCTCGACGTCGCGGTGTTCTCCAACACCGGAGCCTATGGCGGCCACGGCAGCGAGACCCTGGCGGCCGCCATGGCGAGCCCGATCGCGGCCTACCGCTGCGCCAACAAGAAGGGCATCGGCCACGCCGTCTACACGAACATGACGCCGGGCGGCGGCTTTCGCGGCTACGGCGCCTCGCAGACCACCTTCGCGGTGGAATGCGCCATCGACGCCCTGGCCCGGCAACTCGGCATCGATCCCTTCACCATGCGGCGCCGGAACGTGGTGCAGCCGGGCGACAACATCGAATCCATCTGGAAGGAGCCGAGCGACGCCAGCTTCGGAAGCCACGGCATCGGCGAGTGCCTCGACATCGTCGAGCGCGAACTCGCCAAGGGCAACGGGGTCGCCAAGCCCGAGGGAGCGGACTGGGAAGAGGGCCGGGGCGTGGCGCTCGCCATGCTCGAATGCGGACCGCCGACCGAGCACCGCTCGGGCGCCGAACTCCACCTCAAGGCCGACGGCACCTACTTCCTCGCCTGCGGCTCGACGGAGATGGGCAACGGCATCACCACGGCGCACAAGCAGATCGCCGCCGCGATCCTGGGGACCCGCGCCGACGATATCGGCATCATCAACGCCGACACCGACCGCACCCCCTACGACACCGGCACCTTCGCCAGCACCGGCGTCGTGGTCGGCGGCAAGGCGGTCCACCTCACGGCCGAGGCCATGGTCGAGGACATCCTGGACTTCGCCAGCAGGCACACGGGGGTGCCCCTGGAGCAGTGCCGCCTCGACGCCGACGGGGTCGTCTGCGGCAACCAGCGCATCACCCTGGTGGATCTGCACGCGGCGGGCACGAAGGTCGACCACCGCTTCACCGTGAGCCGCCGGGCCTACCTCTCGCCCCGGACCATCGCGTTCAACGTGCAGGGCGTGCGCCTCGCAGTGCACCGCGTCACCGGCGAGATCCGGGTGCTGCACAGCGTCCATGCCGCCGATATCGGCCTGCCGATCAACCCGATGCAGTGCCGGGGCCAGCTCGATGGCGCCGTCTCCATGGGGTACGGCTGGGCGCTCGTGGAGAACATGGTCCACGACGACGCGGGCCGGATGGTCAACGCGCAGCTGCGCAACTGCCGCATCCCGACCTTCGCCGACACTCCGCGCACGGACATCTTCTTCGCCGACACGACGGACCGGATCGGCCCCCTCGGGGCGAAATCGCAAGGGGAGTGCGGCATCAACCCCGTGGCCCCGGCGGTCTCGAACGCGCTGGCCGACGCCACCGGCGTCCGCTTCGCCCACCTGCCGTTCACGCCCGACCGCCTGTTCACGCAGCTCGCCGCCCGATGAGCGACGCGGCCCACAGCGTCAGCATCGTGACGCAGACTTCCGTCCGGCCCGAGAGCGCCGAGGCGTTCGCCCAGTGGCAGGGCGGCACCAGCGCGGTGATCTCGGGGTTTCCCGGCTTCATCGAACAGCGCCTGATGCCGCCCCACCCCCCGCTCCAGGTGGATTGGGTGATCCTGCAGCGCTTCGGCAGCCTCGCCGACGCCAAGGGCTGGCTCGCCTCGCCCGAGCGGCAGGCCCGCATCGTCGGCGCCTCTCCGATGCTGGTGGGGCGCGACGATGTCCACATCGTCACGGACGACGCCAGCGCGGCCCGCACCGCGCCGGCCTCGGCGGTCATCAGCACCCGGGTGAAGCCCGGGATGGAGGCCGCCTACCGCAAGTGGGAGCAGAAGGTCGCCGCCGCGCAGTCGAAGGCCGCCGGCCTGCAGGGCTATCGCTTCGAGCCGGCGGTGCCGGGCGTGCAGGAGGATTACGTCGCGATCCTGCGCTTCGACAGCGATGCCAACCTGAGGGCCTGGCTCAACTCGCCCCAGCGCCGGGAACTGATCGAGGAGGCGGTTCCGCTGACGGCGGAATTCCACACCCGGACGGTGCAGAGCGGGTTCGAGCAGTGGTTCCGCGACGCCACGCCGGAGGGCGCCCCGCCGCCCGCCGCTTGGAAGATGAACATGATCGTCCTCCTGACGCTCTATCCCACGGTGTTCCTGTGGGGCCTGTTCGTCGGAACGCCGTTCCTCGGCCGCGTCCTGAACCTCGATTTCCCCGTCGCCCTGTTCATCGGCAACGTCTTCAGCGTGCTGGTGACGGCGCGGCTGGTGCCCTGGACCGCCAACCGGCTCGGCTGGTGGCTGTCGCCGCCGCCGGAGCGGCGCGCCGACACCGACCGCCGGGGCGCGGCCCTGCTGATCGCCGCCTACGCGATCATGATCCTGGTGTTCTGGAAGGTTCTCTGAGCCGCCCTCAGAGGTGACCGTGTTCACACATCGGGCAGGCAGCGCGGGTCACTTGGTCTCTCGGCGTTTCGCCGGTTCGACCGAACGGACCCGTCGCGAAGACACGTTTGGGAAACTCGCACATGCTCGCGTTCGCGCCTCGCGCCGGCCGCCCGGTCCTGACGGCCCTCGGCTTCTCGGCGGCCCTCCTCGTCGCGGACGCCACCGGGGCGCACCCCATCGGGGCCGCCCGCGCGGCCGAGCCCCTGGCGGCAGCCACTGCGCTCGTCGCGCCGCCGTCCCCGCCGGGGTTCTTCAGCTTCTCCGACACCATCGTCAGCTACCGCTTCCAGGGGCCCTCGGCGGAGCCCGGCATCGGCGTGCAGCGCCCCGACGGCACGCCGACGGGCCGGCGGGAGCCCCGCGAGATCCCGAAGAACGTCGTCAACCTGTTCCATACCAACGCGTGGACCTACGGCACCAACCTCGTGTCCCTCGATCTCCTGCGCTCGGGCTCGCAGGACCCGGCCGGCAACGCCTTCGGCAGTTTCCCGGACATCGGCGCGACGGAACTGTACCTCATCTACCGGGGCACCCTGAGCCCGAACCGGATCTTCGACACCGACGTGTTCGCCATTCCGGGCCTCGTCAAGGATATCGGCCTCGCCTTTGGCGTCGACGCCAACGCCAAGAACACCACCTTCAACTCGCAGAAGCGCGCCGGCACCTTCGGCCTCAACTTCGCCTTCGACGTGCCGGCCGGATTCCTCAACCTGAAGGTCCAGGGCTACAAGGAATTCGCCCATAACGGCTTCGCCGCCGGCCGCTTCCGCAGCGTCGAGTTCCAGATGACGCCCGAGTTCGAGCTCACCTACGCGATTCCCCTGCCGTTCACGGGCCTGCCCCTCTCGCTCTCGGGCTTCAACACCATCATCCTGCCCAAGGGCCGCTACGGCCGCACCAACGAGTACGAGACGCAGCTCGAATTCGTGTCGCAGACCAATCTGGTCCTCGATGTCGGGCAGCTCGCGGGCGGCCCGGCCCACCGGCTCGAAGTGTTCGCCGGGTTCCAGTACTGGCACAACAAGTTCGGCGCCGACCCCCGGCGGACCATCAACACCGAGGAGAAGGCCCTGATCGCGGGCGTCTCCTACCACCTCCCGTAGTAGAGGCAGCCCGCCGTAGGGACGGTCCGGGCGCCCCCGCCTCAGCTCCGTCCGGCGCGCAGGTCGCCGGGGGCGAGGCCGAAGCGCCGGCGGAACGCGCGGTTGAAGGTCGGCACGTCGGCAAAGCCGCACGCATACGCGATGGTGGCGATCTTCAGCCCGTCGTAGCGCGACGCGGCGAGGCGGTGGTGCGCCAGGGCGAGGCGCGCCTCCCGGATGGCCGCCGCGATGCCGTCGGTCTCCGAGAACGCCCTGTAGAGATGGGCGCGGGACACGCCCAGCACCGCCTGGATCTCGTCGGGGCCCAGGGCCGGGTCGTGCAGCCGGCGCTCGATATGGGCGCGGGCGAGGGAAACCACCGCCGCGTGCGAGACGGGCACGGTCGACCGGTCGGCCGGGGCGCGGGGGAGGCCGCGCAGCATGTGGAGCACGCCCTCGACGGCGACCTGCGCCTCGCCCTCGGTCATCCACGCGACGGAGCGGGCGAAGCTGCGAAAGCATGCCTCGAACGCCGCGTTGGCGGGTTCGCCCGCGATGCAGAGGCCGGCGAAGCGGTCGACGTCGCCGATCCAGGCCTCGAAGGTCCGGCGCGGCACCGCGAGGCGGATCTCCTCGTAATCGGTCTGGGTGCCGGCGAGGAGGGGACGGCCGCGCGACAGGAAGCTGATGCCGCCGGTCGCGATCCGGGCGCCGCGATCGAGCTGCTCCTGATACCCGATCCCCTCAAGGGCGAGGCCGATCACCACCATCTCGGGGGCACTTCGATCGACATGGCGCGACCCGACCTTCAGGCTCACCGGACTGCTCACCGTATGGGTGAGGGCCCAGTCCGCGGTGCCCACACCGAGGCGCCGGGCCCGGAACGGCCCGCGCGGCTGCACGCGGGAGACGTCGCCGAAGGGCGCCAGGGCGGTGGAGCGCCAGAAATCGAAGGCCCATTTCGATTCGACGTGATCCGTCGTTTCGACCACGCTGGGGACGATCGCCAGTCGAGACACGTTGCAAGCTCCGGTGTCCCGCCGCCGGCCGATCGCGGGTGTTCGGGATGGGATCGCGTAGCACACATTACGCCGTGCGATTTCATCCGGGCGATTTCATCCGGTCGCGAGAGGGGACGACGGTCCCGGCGGCATCGGGCGGTGCGCGGAGCGGGGTTCGTGCGCCGCGCCCACACGGGACATTAACGGCCCCGGTGGTCTTAATCCGGGCGCACGCGACATCCGGCGCTCCGTCGGCCGACCGCGTCCACGGACGCCCCAGGCATGAACCCCTACCTGCTCCTCGCCTTCGCGATCACCGCCGAAGTCACCGCGACCCTCGCCCTGAAGGCCGCCGACGGGCTGACCCGCCCGGTGCCGACGATCATCACGGTGCTGGGCTACGGCACCGCCTTCTGGCTGATGTCGCACAGCATGAACATGCTGCCGATCGGCGTGGTCTACGCGATCTGGGCCGGGGTCGGCATGGTCGGCGCGGCCCTCGGCGGCGCGCTCCTGTTCGGCGAACCGATCACCCTCCCGATGATGGTCGGCATCGGCGTGATCGCCGTCGGCGTCACGATCCTGGCCTCGGGCCAGACCGCACCCCACTGACGAGGGTTCGCAGGAGCCGCCACCGGTTCTGCGCCGAGACCCTGCGTCGTGAGCCTGCGCCGGACCCGGGACCCGAGCGGGTCCGTCGTGGTACCGCCCGTCCGCATCGATAGCGCAGGGGTAGATGCGGCGGGATTCCTCTCCTGGTGATCCTTGCCCTCGTGATCCTCCCCTTTGCGCTCCTTCCCTTCGCGCTTCTCGCCATCGAAAAGGGTTGCCTTCAGGTGTCTGCGAAACCCGGCCCGCGCGCGCGGCTCCGCCCCCGGCTCGTCGGCGCGGCCCTCGCCCTCGGCCTCCTCGCCGGGGCGGCCTGGGCGGCGACCGCCCTCCTCGCCGTGCCGAACCCCGTCACCCTGGCGGCCCTGGCCGTCGTCGAGCCCTCCGCCGTGGGGACCTGGTTCGCGAGCCGGCCGGTGGCGGCGTCGGCGACACCGCGCATCCTGACGGTGCAGCCCCGCCCGCTGCCCGACCGGGTCCCTTGGAAGGGCGCCCTCGTGCCGATCGCCACCGTGCTGGAGGCGACGCGGACCAACGCGTTCCTGGTGTCCCAGAACGGCGTCCTCGTCCACGAATGGTACCGGCCGGGCTTCGAGGCGGCGACGCTGTTCCCGTCCTGGTCCGTGGCGAAGTCCGTGGTGTCGCTGCTCGTCGGGCAGGCCATCGCGGGCGGCCGCCTCAAGGAGACCGACCCCGTCTCGACCCTGCTGCCCGACCTGCAGCGGGTGCCGGTCTTCGGCCGCATCACGGTCCGCGACCTCCTCGACATGACGAGCGGCCTCGCGGTGCCGGAGAACTACGACCCCTGGAACCCCCTCGTCGGCACCGCCGGGATGTACCTCACCCGCGACCTGCCGGCCTTCGTCCGCGCGCATGCCGCCCTGTCCTCGAAGCCCGGCAGCAAGGGCGAGTACCGCAGCATCGACACGGAGGTGCTCGGCCTGATCCTCGCCCGGGTGCACGGCAAGCCGCTGGCCGAGATCCTGTCGGAGCAGATCTGGACACCCATGGGGGCGGGGGCCGACGCCACCTGGAACCTCGACGCGCCGGGCGGGACCGAGAAGGCGTTCTGCTGCCTCAACGCCGTCGCCCGCGACTTCGTCCGCCTGGGGCTGATGGTGGCCGATCGCGGCCGGGTCGGCGCGGTCGACGTCGTTCCGCCGCACTGGATCGAGCGGATCGAGACGCCGGCGCGGCGGGCCGTCGACGGCTGGCCCTACTCGGCCCAGTGGTGGCACGTGCCGGCCGGCGACGACGACATCTCGGCCATCGGGGTCTACGGCCAGTACATCTACATCAACCGCGACACCGGAACGGTGATCGTCAAGCTCAGCGACCATGGCGCCGAGCAGGACGAGGCCGACACCCTCGCGGCGATGCTGTCCCTCGCCCGCGGCCTCGCCCCGCCGCACCGGTGACGCGCGCCCGCGCCTTCCCCCTGGCCGCCGGGCTCACGGGTCTGCCCGCCGACTCGTTCAGGGGCCGCGCCCGGCCGGCGTGGACCATCACGGCGCTCCCGCTCCACGCGGGCAGGGCGATCGCATCCGAATCGCCGCTATCCCGGGAATCGCCGCTATCCCAGGAATCGCCGCTATCCCAGGAATCGCCGCTATCCCAGGAATCGCCGCTATCCCAGGAACCGGCGCACGAGGAGCCGGGCGAGGTCGCGCGGGGGTTCGGGGGTCAGCACCGCGAGCTTGCGCGAGGTCGAGAGGGACGCGAGGCCGTGCAGGCCGGCCCACAGGGTCGCCACCGCCTGCCGGCGCTCGTCCTCCTCCGGGATCATCGGCTGCAGCACCCGGTCGACGAGGTCGGTGGTGCGCGCCAGGGCCTGGGCGTACCAGTCGGGAAACGCCGAGTCCGGCGCCAGGCTGTGCTCGAACACCAGACTCCACACCTGCGGGTCCGCCTGCACGAAGGCCAGGTAGGCATCCGCCAGGGCCACCGCGTTGTCGCGCGGCGGCGCATCGGGCGAGATCGCCGTCACCAGGGCATCGTGCAGGCGCTCCAGGGTGCGGGCGTTGACCCGCATCACCACCGTGTCGAGATCGCCCACCGCGTTGTAGATCGAGTTCGGGGCGTAGCCGATCACTGCCGCGAGGCGGCGCATGCCGAGGCCGCGCAGCCCCTCCTGGCGCACCAGCCCCTCGGCGGCCTTGGTGACGAGGCTCTGGAACTCCTCCCGGTTGTGGTCGCCGCGCGGCCCCGTTCCGCGTCGTACCGTCTTGGCCAAGCCCCTGCGCTCCCCGTGTCTGTGTTGGACCCACAAAGGTTAGTCTGGCACAGAACGCCCGCTCAACCGTCGGGTTCAGGGCGGGAGCCGGCAAGGATCGGTGCGTTTTGTAAGGGCTTCCCCCTCAAGACGTACGTCCGCGTCCCGCCCGTGCGCCGGCGCACGGGCGGGACGCGGACGGTCACGGAGCGGATTGCGCGCCCCGATTTTTTGAACGACGTTCAATAAGCACGGGTCGTGGCGGGATTTGACGCTTCGCCGACCGCCGGGCAGTCATGGTGCCGCCAAGGAGACACCCATGTTCCGTACGTTGATGACCACGCGCCGGTTCGCGCCACTGTTCTGGTGCCAGTTCTTCTCGGCCTTCAACGACAATTTCCTCAAGAACGCCCTCGTGTTCCTGATCCTGTTCAAGGTCGGCGGCACCGGCGAGGGCTCGGGCATGCTCGTCACCCTGGCGGGCGCGGTGTTCATCGGGCCGTTCTTCATCCTGTCGGGCCTCGGCGGCGAGATGGCCGACCGCTACGACAAGGCGCTCATCGCCAAGCGGCTGAAATTCGCCGAGATCTTCGGCGCCGCCGCCGCCGCCGCGGGGTTCTGGCTGCATTCGGTGCCGGTGCTGTTCGTGGCGCTCGGCCTGTTCGGTACCATCGCGGCCCTGTTCGGCCCGATCAAGTACGGCATCCTGCCCGACCACCTGAAGCGCGAGGAGCTCACCGCCGGCAACGCGCTCGTGGAGGCCGCGACCTTCCTCGCCATCCTGCTCGGCACCATCGTGGCCGGCCTCGCCACCGCCATGGGCGGCGACGCCCTCGCGTTCAGCGCCCTCATCATGGTGTTCGCGGTCCTGTGCTGGCTCTCGGCCCGGGCGATCCCCGCCACGGGCGAGGCGGCGCCGGGCCTGCGGGTCGATCCCAACGTGGCGCGCTCCACCGCCGCCCTCCTGCGCGACCTCTGGCGCGACACGCGGATGTGGCGCGGCGCCGTCATCGTCAGCTGGTTCTGGCTCGTCGGCGCCGTGATCCTGGCCCTGCTGCCGGTGCTCGTGCGGACCAGCCTCAACGGCTCCGAGACCGTGGTGACCCTGCTGCTCGCCGTGTTCTCGGTGGGCATCGCGGTGGGCTCCGGCCTCGCCTCGTGGCTAGCGAGCGGGCGCATCGTACTGCTGCCGACCCCCATCGGCGCCCTGCTCATGGGCGTGTTCGCCCTCGATCTGGCCTGGACCGTCGCCCATCTGCCTCCCATCTCGGGCGCCGTCCTGGGTGTAGGCGACTTCCTCGCCACGGGCACGGGCCTGCGCATCACGGTCGCGTTCGCCGGGCTCGCGGTGGCGGGCGGCCTCTACATCGTGCCGTCCTTCGCCGCCGTGCAGGCCTGGACCGACAAGGACCGGCGCGCCCGGGTCATCGGCGCCGTGAACGTGCTCACCGCCGCCTTCATGGTGGCGGGCGCGCTCGGCCTCGCCGCCCTGCAGGGGGCGGGCTGGTCCATGGCCGCCCTCCTCACCCTCATCGGCGTGCTCAACCTCGTGGCCGGCGTGGTGATCCTCCTCGTCCTGCCCACGAGCCCGTTCCGCGACTTCCTCTCCATCGTGTTCCGGGCGTTCTACCGCTTGGAGGTGCGCGGCCTCGACAACGTCGACAAGGCCGGCCCCAACGCGATCATCGCCCTCAATCACGTCTCGTTCCTCGATGCGCCACTGGCCCTCTCGCTCCTCGACCGGGAGCCGGTCTTCGCCGTCGATCACGGCATCGCCCAGCGCTGGTGGGTGAAGCCGTTCCTCGCCATGACCAAGGCGATGCCCCTCGACCCGACCCGGCCGCTCGCCACCCGCACCCTGATCAAGGCCGTGCGCGACGGCGAGACCCTGATCATCTTCCCCGAGGGCCGGCTCACGGTCACGGGCAGCCTGATGAAGGTCTACGACGGCGCCGGCCTCATCGCCGACAAGTCCGACGCCATGGTGGTGCCGGTGAAGATCGAGGGACTGGAGAAGACCGCGTTCTCGCGCCTGTCGAAGGATCAGGTGAAGCGCCGCTGGTGGCCGAAGGTCACCGTGACGATCCTGGCCCCGGTCAAGCTCGCCATCGACCCGGACCTGAAGGGCAAGCACCGCCGCCGGGCGGCGGGCGCCGCCCTCTACGACGTGATGTCGGACCTCGTGTTCGAGACCGCCGACATCGACCGCAACGTCATGAGCGCCCTCATCCAGGCCGGCAACGACCACGGCTGGCGCCGCAACGCCCTCGAAGACCCGGTCACCGGCAAGCTCAGCTACGCCCGCCTGGTGATGGGCGCCAACATCCTCGGCCGCAAGCTCATGCCGCTCGCCCCCGAGGGCAGGCCCATCGGGCTGATGCTGCCCAACGCCAACGGCGCGGCGGTGACATTCTTCGCGCTCGCCAGCGCCGGCCGGGTGCCGGCGATGATCAACTTCTCCGCCGGCCCCGCCAACGTGCTGTCGGCGTGCCGGGCGGCGCAAGTCGAGACGATCCTGACCTCCCGCGCCTTCATCGAGAAGGGCCGCCTCGGCCCCCTCGTCGAAGCGATCCAGGGGTCCGTGAAGCTCGTCTACCTCGAGGACGTGCGCGCCACCGTGACCACGGGCGACAAGATCCGGGGCTTCCTCGCCCCCCGCAAGCCCCTGGTGGCCCGCCGCGGCGACGACCCGGCCGCGATCCTGTTCACGTCGGGCTCGGAGGGCGCGCCGAAGGGCGTGGTGCTGGCCCATCGCTGCATGCTCGCCAACACCGCCCAGGTCGCCGCCCGCATCGATTTCGGGCCGACCGACAAGGTGTTCAACGTGCTGCCGGTGTTCCACGCCTTCGGCCTCACGGCGGGCCTGATCCTGCCCCTCGTCTCCGGGGTCCCGGTCTACCTCTACCCCTCGCCGCTGCATTACCGGATCGTGCCGGAACTCGTGTACGGCTCGAACGCCACGGTCCTGTTCGGCACCGACACCTTCCTCACGGGCTACGCCCGGATGGCCCATTCGTACGACCTGCGGAGCTTGCGCTACATCGTGGCCGGCGCCGAGCCGGTGAAGCAGACGACCCGCAAGACCTATTCCGAAAAATTCGGCCTGCGCATCCTGGAGGGCTACGGCGTCACGGAATGCGGGCCGGTGGTGGCCCTCAACACGCCGATGTTCAACCTCTTCGGCTCCGTCGGCCGCCTGCTGCCCGGCATCCAGTATCGCCTGGAGCCGGTCCCCGGCATCGACGAGGGCGGACGCCTCCACGTGAAGGGGCCGAACATCATGCTCGGCTACCTGCGGGCGGAGAAACCCGGCGTGCTGGAGGCCCCCGTGGACGGCTGGCACGACACCGGCGACATCGTCGCCATCGACGCCATGGGCTTCGTCACCATCAAGGGCCGGGCCAAGCGCTTCGCCAAGATCGGCGGCGAGATGGTGTCGCTCGCCGCCGTCGAGTCCCTCGCCGCCGAGCTCTGGCCCGACACGCCCAGCGCCGTCGCCGCCGTGCCGGATGCCCGCAAGGGCGAGCGCCTGATCCTGTTCACCGAGCAGGCGGACGCCACGCGGGCCGCCTACCTCACCTTCGCCAAGTCCCGGGGCGCCACGGAGATCGCGATCCCCGCCGAGGTGGTGGTCGGCAAGGTGCCGATGCTCGGCACCGGCAAGGTCGACGCCGTGAGCGTGAGCCGGATGGCCCGCGAGCGAGCGGGCAGCGACGCCACCGCGGCGGCCTGAGGCCGTCGTCGCCGGTTCGGGCCCCTCGTACGGGCCGGAACCGGCGCCGCCCAGGAGCCCCCCCGGAGCCGCCCGTTGAGCCAAGCCCACGTCGACACCGTCGTGCCCGATGCGGGCCCGCGCGTTCCCACGGGCGAATCCGTCGCCACGGTGGCCCAGCGCCTCGACGGCCTGCCGCTCACCTGGCTCCACGGGGCGATCCTCGCCGTCTGCACCTTCGGCCTGTTCACGGACATCGCCGAAGTCGCCCTGAGCAACGCGCTCGCGGCGATCTTCAGCGCGCCGCCCCACGACATGCCGCGCGGCGGCCTCGCCCTGCTCCTGGCGTCGGTCTTCGCCGGCGGGGCGGTGGGCGCGCCCGTGTTCGGCCTGCTCGGCGACCGGATCGGGCGTCGGCGCGCCCTCCAGGCCTCGCTCGCGCTGATGGCCGTGGGGTCGCTCGCCGCCGCCCTCAGCCCCGGCCCCGCGTCGCTCACCCTGGCGCGCGCCCTGTCGGGCTTCGCCATCGGCGGCTTCCCGCCCCTCGCCGCCACCTACCTCACCGACGTGATGCCGCCGCGCCGGCGCGGGGCGATGCTGCTGGTCTGCACCGGCCTCGGTTCCCTCGGCGGTGCCGCCGTCCTCGGGCTGGTCTACGCCCTGGCGCCGGAGCCTCCCCTCGGCGTCGAGCCCTGGCGGTGGGCGCTCGGCCTCGGCGCGGCCCTGGCGCTCTTCGGGGCCGGGCTGTTCGGGCTGATGCCGGAATCGCCGCGCTGGCTCGCCCTTGTCGGCCGCAGGGCGGAGGCCGACCACGCCTGCCGGCGCTTCGAGCGCGCGGCCCGGATCATGCCGCCGCCCGTGGCGGACGGGGCCGGACCGGCACCGGCGCCTCCCGTGCGGGCGGGGTTCGCCGCGCTCCTGGCCGACCCCGGCCACCGGCGCAGGACCGGCCGGTTCCTGGCCCTCTACGCCATCGCCCCCTGGGCGACCCTGGGGTTTCCCCTGCTCAGCACGGTGGTGATGCTGCAGAAGGGGTTCCGGATCCACGAATCCCTCGTCTTCGGTGCCCTGTCGCTCCTGGGGCCGCCCCTCGGCACCACCCTCACGGCCCTCGTCGTCGACCGCCTGGAGCGGCGCGCCTGCCTCGTCGCCCTGGCGGCGGCCATGGCGGCCTTCGGCACGGTCTTCGCCGGGGCGAGCACCTTCCCGGTCCTGGTGGGGGCCGCCATCGCGTTCAACACCGCCGCGTCGATCTACGGCGGCATCCTGGCGATCTACGCGACGGAACTCCTGCCGACGCCCGTGCGGGCCACGGCCCTCGCCTGTGCCTGGGCCGGGGGGCGGGTCTCGGCCGCCCTGGCGCCCATCGTCCTGCTGCCGATCCTGGCGGCCTTCGGGGCCCACGCCATGTTCGGCGCGATCACCCTCGCCCTGGTGCTCAGCGGCCTGCTGCTGCTGCGCGGGCCGGGTGGCCTGTCCGGCCGGGCGGTGACCTGAGCGGGCCGAAGCGCCGGCGCGAACCCACCGTGTTCGGCGCGACCCCGCCGCGTCCGGCGGGGCCTCGGGGATTCACCAGCCGTTGGCGTCTTTGCACTAAGGGTCGATCCGGTGACGCGTCGCGCGGCCGGTTGGGAGACGAACATGCTCTTGGGGCTCTGGCTCGATCAGCCGATGTGGCTGATGGTGGGCCTGATCATCCTGTTCTTCGTGATCGTTTCGGGGATCATGATCGCGATCACCGCCCTGCCGTTCACCCGGCCGACGTTCCTGCGCGTCGTCGACGGGGTCGTGCCGGCCTTCTTCAGCTCGATCAGCATCCTGCTCGCCCTGCTCACCGGCTTCGTCGCCAACGACGCCTGGGAGCGCCAGAAGCAGGGCGCCCACGTGGTGGAGAAGGAGCGCGCGAACCTCATCGCGGCCTTCGACCTCAGCATCGAGACAGCCTCGAACATGGCCGGCATCCGCCAGGCGCTGCTCACCTACACCGAGCGGGTCATCGACGACGAGTGGGCGAAGATGGCGAATGGCGGCCAGAGTTCGGAATCCGCCGGCGCGGCCTTGAGCGGCCTCATGCGGATCCTCGCCGATCCCGCTCTCACGAGCGAGGCGGGAACCGTCGCCCACACGGCCCTGATGACCGTGGCCATGACCCTGCGCGACGCGCGCGGCGAGCGCCTGGCCCTGAGCGCCTCCAAGGAGGACGATTCGAAGTGGCTGACCCTGCTCTTCCTCGCCGCCCTCACCCTGGTGTCCATCGGGATGGTGCACGGCGACAAGCACCGCGCGCAGGTCCTGACGCTGTTCCTGTTCTCGGCGGCGATGGTCGTCACCCTGTGCGTGATCGCCCTGCACGAACGTCCGTTCGACGGACCCCTGGCCATCGGGCCCGGGGCGCTCGAGCGGGCCAGGCAGGTGATGCTCGCGCACCAGGCCGGCCAGATCGGCGGCCTCGCCCCGGCGCCGCTCCCCGGGAGCGGCGGCCCGCCGGTGCCGCGTTGACCGTCGTGTTCCGAACCTGCGCGTCCCGAACCCGCGCGTCCCCAACCCGCGCGCGCCAGATCGGCGCGCCCACGCCGACACCGGCGGAGATGGGACAGGGTGGACAACACTCCCGCTTGCCCGGACAAGATCCCGGCAGGACATCATTCCGTCGGCGCGGGACACCGGCGGCCGCGACCCCTTCGCCGAGGGATCCGTCGCGGCGGTGTTTCTTTGCTGCGTCGCGGCGGCGTGTCCTTCGTCCGTCACGTCCGGTGGCCGGCGCGCCCGGGGGAGTGTTCGCGTGACCCACCCGTCGAATCCGAGCCGCCGGAGCGAGGCCGCGCCCGGCCCGGCCCCCCTCAGCCCGCCGCCCCTCAGCCCAAAGGAGCAGGGCCTCCTGGGCCTCGCCGCGGGGGCCCCCGCCGCCGCGGGTGTTCCGGCGGGCCGGTCCGGGGCCTGGACGCCGCGGGCCCTCCCGCTCTGGCTGCTGCTGGTCGGACGCGAGGCGGTCCACCGGCGCTGGGGGTTCGTCGCCGGCGTCGGGCTGGTGTGGACCGGGCTCGGCGGCGCCCTGGTGATCGATGCCCTCGACGGCGCCACCCACGTCCCCGATCGCTGGTTCGGCCTGCTCCTCGTGGTCGAGGCGGTGACTTCCCTCGTGCGCGGCCTCGTCGCCACCGGGGCCGCGCGCCGCCTGCGCCTGCTCAAGGCCGGCATGCTCCTCGTGGTGGCGGTGCTGACGATGCTGGCCTCGGCCTCGAGCACCTTCCTCCTCGCGATGCTGTTCGGCACCGCCTTCCTGTTCGACGGCCTGTCGCGGATCGTCCTCGCGCACGTCCTGCGCTTTCCCGGCTGGCGCTGGTCGGTGGCGTACGGGGGCCTCGGCGCGGTCCTCGGACTCCTGACCCTGCAGCCCTACCCGACCTGGTACGCCGGCACCGTCGGCTTCAGCATCGGCGCCTTCCTGGTGCTGTCCGGGATCAAGGTCACCGTCCTCGGCCTGCGCCTGCGCCGTCCGCCGGACACCCTCGGGGACGCCGCGTCGGGGGCGGGCTCCGACACGCTCACGGTCCATGTCTGGACGCCGACCGGAACGGCGACGATCCCGGCCCGGCAACGCCTCGTCCACCGCTACGTCGTCTCGGTGAACGGGGTCGGGCACGTCTCCACCGGCCACGCCGCCCTGGAACTCGCGGGCGCGCCCGGGGAAAGCCCCCTCTATCTCAGCCACTATCCCGCCGTGGAGATCGACCGCTCGCCCGACAACCTGCGGGCGATCCTGCGCGCCGGCCCCGAGAACGACGTGCCGGGCCGCTTCCTGCCGAGCTACCGCGCGGAGGCGGACGATTGGTGCGAGGCGACCGTGACGGTCACCCTCCAGGGGGTCGACGGGGCCCGCCTGCGCGCGTTCTGGGACGGGTATCGCCGGGACGTCACCTACAATCTCGTCGGCCGGAACTGCTCGACGGGGGTCGCCAACGCCCTCGACGCCGCCGTCGAGGGCAGCTTCGCCCGCGACGGCACCCCGTGGCGCCGGCTGGTCCGGGCGGTGCTGAGCCCGGAATTCTGGGCGGCCGCCCTCATGCGCAACGGCGCCGGCGCGATGACGTGGACCCCCGGACTCGTGCTGGACTACGCCCGCGCCCTCAGCGCCCTCATCGATCCGGTCTCGCCGGTGCCGGCCATCCGCTGGCAGGGGGTCCGGCGGCGCCTGCTGCGCAACTGGCGGGCCGAGACCGTCGCGCGCAAGCGCGGACTGGTGGCCAGGACCGAGCCGGCCACCCGCGCGGCCTGAGGCGGTGGCCGCCGCGACCCGCGACCGATCCGATCCCCCGGACGCCGCGTGGGTCCCGGCGCGGTGCCGGCACCCTCAGCCGATGGCCCCGGCCGCGCGCAGGGCCGCCAGGGCCGGGGCGTCGAGGCCGAGCCAGTCGGCCAGCACCGCCCCGGTGTGTTCCCCCAGGGACGGGGGCGGACTCGCATAGGTGACGGGCGTGCCCGAGAGGTTGAGGGGGTTCGCCACCAGCGCCACGGTGCCGGCCCGGGGATGGGGGAGATCGACGCGCAGGCCGCGGGCGATCACCTGGGGATCAGCGAACACGTCCGCCAGGGTGTTCACCGGCCCGCACGGCACGCCGACGCGCTCCAGGGCCGCCACCCATGCGGCGGTGCTCCGCTGCCGGGTCGCGGCCCCCATGAGGGGCACCAGCAGGGTGCGGTGTTCCACCCGCGCCCGGTTGGTGGAAAAGCGCGGGTCCGTGCCCCATTCGGGAAAGCCCAGCACCGCGCAGGCCCGCGCGAACTGCCCGTCGTTGCCCACCGCCAGGATCATGGCGCCGTCCTGCGTCGGGAAGTCCTGATAGGGCACGATGTTGGGATGCGCGTTGCCGAGTCGCCCCGGCGCCACCCCGGTGGTGAGGTAGTTCATCGCCTGGTTGGCGAGGCTCGCCACCTGGGTGTCGAGGAGGGCGAGGTCGATGTGCTGGCCCGTGCCCGTGCGGGCGCGGGCGGCGAGCGCCGCCAGGACGCCGATGGTGGCGTAGAGGCCGGTCACGATGTCGGTGATGGCCACGCCGGCCTTCTGCGGTCCGGCGCCCTCCGCGTCCCCCGGCGCGCCCGTGATGCTCATGAGCCCGCCCATGGCCTGGATCAGGAAATCGTAGCCGGCCCGCGCCGCATACGGGCCGGTCTGGCCGAAGCCCGTGATGGAGCAGACGACGAGGCGCGGGTTCAGGGCCCTGAGGGCGGCGTGGTCGAGGCCGTACTGCGCCAGGCCCCCGACCTTGAAGTTCTCGATGAGCACGTCGGCGTGCGACGCCAGCGCCCGGATCAGGTCCTGGCCCTCCGGCGTGGCGATGTCGACGGCCACGGATTTCTTGTTGCGGTTGGCGCAGAGGTAATAGGCGGCGACATCGGTCTCGCGGCCCTCCGCGTCGCGCAGGTAGGGCGGCCCCCAGCGGCGGGTGTCGTCGCCCTCGTCCGGCCGCTCGACCTTGACCACCTCGGCCCCGAGGTCGCCCAGGACCTGACCGGCAAAGGGACCGGCCAGGATGCGCGACAGGTCGAGGACCCGAAGCCCCGCGAGCGCCCCGCCGGGGGCCGGAATGCTGGTCATGTGCGTCGCCCCGCGCGCCGGTGTCGTCGAGGGGGCGCGCCGGCCCCCGAACGGAGGCTCGCCGGAGCCCCGAAAGCGCACCGACCGTAGCGAAGTTTCGCGCGGTCCACGACAGCGGGATGCCGTCGTGGACCGGCCGAGCCCGTGCGACCCGGGTCAGTTCGCCCGGCGCGACAGGGACACGGCGTAGGCGGGCGAGCGGACCGCGAACATCGGATCGGTGGCCGGTCCGGCGACGCCCTCGGGCAGGTCGACCACGGGATCGAAGGTGGCCGCGTCGCAGGTGGCGTCGGGCTCGATCGCCGCGATGGCGACGGTGCCGAGCTTGATTGCCTTGCGGTTCTCCTCCGGCCACGCGACGGTGGGGTCGTTCACCGGATCGTTCGGCTCGCCGAGCAGTGCCACGAGGTCGAAGCTGGCCGGACCCTTCGCCAGGCGCTCCTTCAACTCGTCGGTGTAGAAGCTGTCGGGCTTGGCCTTTAGCTCGTCGTCCGTGAGGCCGAGCTGGCCGGCGCTCGCGACCCATTTCAGCTTCGCCACCGTGGCCGCGCCCTTGGCGTTCGTCAGGGTGTAGGCATGCACGCCCCAGTAATCGACGCCGGCGAAGCTCGCCGGCACCGGACGCGCGTTGAGCCACGCGCCCTGGCGCGTCGTCTCGGGGTTGGCGGCGGCGAACGCCTTGATCTTCTCGGCATCCGGCTTCCCGTCCGGGCCCGGAGCCCGCACGGTGGCGAAATCGAGGAGCTGCTGCGGGGTCTTCGTCGAGAACACCGGCGCGGAGATCACGACGAAGACCATGTCGCCCGACGGGTCGTTCATCCGCATGGCGAAGCCGCGGGTGACGGGCTTGGCCTTGTCTGAGATCTTCGCGTTGCTGCCGCCCATGGAGAAGCGGGCCGTGACCGGCACGGTCTTGGTGAAGTGCGGGGCCTTCGACAGGCCGGGCGCCTCGGCGGACGGCGTGAAGCTGCCCTTCACGCAGACGCCCTTGGCGCCGCTCGCGCGCACCTTCGGCTGGTTGCCGCCCGCCGTGACCAGGGCGTTCACGATCGCGCCCGGATCGGCGTCCTGGGCCTGCGCCGCCCCGGTGACGCCGCCGCCGGTGAGCAGGCCACCGGCCAGTACGACGACACCGAGATGGGAATACGATCGTGACATGAAATGCCTTTCCGCGACGGGATTCTGGACGCGGCCCTTCCGTTCGGGCTCGGCGCACGCGTCACCATGGAGTGATTCTAGATTGTGCGCAATTTTTCTCTGCGCGTCCGGACCGTGATTTCGTCGGACCGGGCAGGGGCGCGCCGGATCCCCTCGCTCGGGCCGCGGCGTTCGAGGCGTCCCGGTGGGACCGCAGGCCATTCCCAACGCCGATCTGCCGCCATACTGTTCGAAAAAGTCTTCGTTGCTTGTCGTCATGGGCGCGGAAAGGTTTTACGGTGGTGTGACGATGGAAGCTCTTTAGATCGATTGAAAAATAGGTTCGAACTTGGAATGATGACAGTATGTCCGACGTGAGCGACGCCGGCCGTGGCGACCCCGGCGCTTCGGGCCGGACGGGGGGGCAGCCCGGACAGCCGTCCCTGCCGGAGGGCGGCATCCCGTCGGCGGCCCTCCTGCAGGGCCGGCGCGAGATCGTCATTCTCCACGCCGGCTCCCTCTACCGCCTGCGGGTGACCGCCAACGACAAGCTGATCCTCACCAAATGACCGGGCCGCACCTCATCCCCCCGTCCCGCCGCGCGGTGCTCGCGGGCGCCTTAGGCTGCGCCCTGGCGGGCCGGCCCGCCATGGCTGCGACGCCGGCCACCCGCATCGCTTCCCTGGGCGGCGCCGTGACGGAGATCCTGTGGCGCCTCGGCGCCGGGCCGCGCATCGCCATCGTCGACACCACCAGCGTCTACCCGGCCGAGGTCCTGCGCGAACGGCCGAATGCCGGCTATCTCCGCGCCCTCTCGGCGGAAGGCCTGCTCTCCGTCGGCCCCGATCTCGTGCTCGCCACCGAGGGTGCCGGGCCGCCGGCGGTGCTGGCCCTGCTGCGGGAGGCCGGCGTGCCCGTGGAGACGATCCGCGAGCCGTCGACCGCCGAGGGCGTCCTCGACAAGATCGCCACGGTCGCCCGCCTCGCCGGGCTCGAGTCGCCGGCCGAGACGTTGAGCCGGGCGGTCGCCGCCCGCTTCGCGACCCTCGCCGGGCAGCGCGCCCGGGTGACCCGGCCGGCCCGGGCCCTCGTGGTGCTGTCGCAGACCGGCGGGCGCGTCATGGTCGGCGGGCGCGGCAGCACGGCGGACGGCATCCTGGCCCTCGCCGGCCTCGTCAATGCCGCCGAGGGCATCGAGGGCTTCAAGCCCATCACCGACGAGGCCATCGTCGGGGCCGCCCCGGACGCCGTGATCATGATGGTGACCGAAGGGCGCACGCCGACGCCCGAGGGCGTGTTCGCGAGCGGCACGGCGCTGGCCCAGACGCCGGCCGCCGCCCGCCGCGCCCTCGTGACCATGGACGGCCTCGCGCTGCTCGGCTTCGGCCCGAGGACTCCGGAGGCGGCCGCAGATCTCATGCGGGCGATCTATCCCGACCTGCCGCGTGACTGAGTCCGCCGTGCCGAACCGGCCCGGCGCCCTCGTGTTCGCCGGTCTCGGCGTTCTCGTGCTCGTGGCGATCCTGCTCTCGCTGGGGCTCGGGGCGGTGCGGATCGCGCCGGCCCGGGTTCTCGAGATCCTGACGCCCGGCGCGGCGGAGGCGGGGCGGGATGGCCTGGTGGTGCTCAACATCCGCCTGCCCCGCACCCTGCTGGGCCTGATGGTCGGCGCCGGCCTCGCCGTCTCGGGCGCCCTGATGCAGGGCCTGTTCCGCAATCCCCTGGCCGATCCGGCCCTCGTCGGCGTCTCGGCGGGCTCGGGCCTCGCCGCCGCCGCCGTCATCGTCCTCGGCGACCGCCTCCTCGCCGGACTGGGGCTGCCGGGGCCGCTGCCCTACGCGGCCCTGCCCGTCGCGGCCTTCCTCGGGGGGCTCGGCGCCAC
The DNA here is from genome assembly GCF_001423295.1 of Methylobacterium sp. Leaf112. Taxonomy (GTDB): domain Bacteria; phylum Pseudomonadota; class Alphaproteobacteria; order Rhizobiales; family Beijerinckiaceae; genus Methylobacterium. The sequence continues at coordinate 305,976 of NZ_LMNG01000034.1, forward strand.
CCTCGGGCTCTACCGGATCGCCACGCGGGCGGGCCGCACCTCGGTGGCCACCCTGCTCCTCGCCGGCATCGCGCTGGGCGCCCTCAGCGGGGCGCTGACGGGCCTCCTCGTCTACGCCAGCGACGACCGGCAATTGCGCGACCTCACCTTCTGGTCCCTGGGCAGCCTCGGCGGGGCGACCTGGACCAAGGTCTGGGCCACGGCGCCCGCCGTGCTGCCGGTCCTCGTCCTCGTGCCGTTCCTGGGGCGCGGCCTCAACGCCTTGGTGCTGGGCGAGGCGGAGGCGTTCCACCTCGGCGTGCCGGTGGAGCGCCTGAAGCGCCTCGCCATCCTCCTCGTCGCAGTGGCGGTGGGGGCCGGGGTCGCGGCGAGCGGGGTGATCGGCTTCGTCGGCCTCGTGGTGCCGCACGCCCTGCGCCTCGTCATCGGCCCGGACCACCGGCGCCTGCTGCCGGCCAGCGCACTCCTGGGGGGCGCCTTCCTCGTCCTGGCGGATGTGGCCGCCCGCCTCGTCGTCGCCCCGGCCGAACTGCCCATCGGCATCGTCACCGCCTTCGTCGGCGCGCCGGTCTTCCTGTGGCTGCTGCTGGGGCGGCGACATGGCGTTGCCTGACGTCGCCTCCAGGGATGAGCCTGCGCTTCTGGCCGCCCGCGACCTCGCCTACGTCACGGGCGGTCGCCGCCTCATCGACGGTGTCTCCCTCGACGCCACGCCCGGGACCCTCCAGGTGATCGTCGGCCCGAACGGGGCCGGCAAGTCCACCTTCCTGAAGCTCCTGAGCGGGGAGCTCAAACCCACCCACGGCACCGTCGCGTATGCGGGCGAGGCCGTGGCGGCGATTCCGCCCTGGCGGCTCGCTGGCTTACGCGCCGTGCTGCCGCAGGCCGCGCACCTCGCCTTTCCCTTCACCGCCGCGGAGGTGGCCCGGATCGGCCTCGACGGGATCGGCCGGGGTCTCGGGCCGCGCGACCGCGCCGCGATCCTGGCCGAGGCCCTGGCGCGCGCCGACGCCACGCATCTCGGGCCCCGCGCCTACCCGACCCTCTCGGGTGGCGAGCAGGCCAGGGTGCAGTTCGCCCGGGTGCTGTGCCAGCTCGCCGCCGGGCGCACCCTCGCGCCCGCGCAGGTGCTGCTCCTCGACGAACCGACGGCCAGCCTGGATCTGCGCCACCAGGGCGCGCTCCTCGACGCCGCCCGCGACCTCGCCCGGCGGGGCACCGCCGTGATCGCGATCCTGCACGACCTGAACCTCGCCGCCGCCTATGCCGACGCGATGCTGGTGCTGGAGGACGGCCGCCGCGTCGCCCACGGGCCCCCGGCCGCGGTGATGCGGGACGACCTCATCGCGCGGGTGTTCGGCGTGTCCTGGCCCGTCGGCCGGGTGCCGGAGGGCGACCAGCCCTTCCTGTTGCCGCGCCGGACTGTTGCGGGCTAGCAACGTCCTCGCGTCTCGTCTTGCCAAGTCTGGAACTGCTTCAGGTCAGCGCGACGCTAGATTGGATTTCCGACAATCTGGACCTTCGCCGAGGCCGTTGACCCCGCACCCTCGCGCGCGGCACCTGCGGATCAGCCAGCCAGCCCCATCGCCAGCCAGCCACTCGTCTCGACTGTGCTCTCTGGCGGATGCGTCCATGTCCCGATCGTCCCACCGCGCCTGGCTGGCGCTCGGCTGCTCCCTCCTCACCCTGTCGGTTGCGCAGGCCCAGACGCAGCCCCGGACCGCGTCGCCGGTGCGCCCGGCCGCGCCCGACGCCGATGTCAGCCTCGACACCATCTCGGTGACCTCGACCAAGACCCCGGGCAGCGCCGTCGACGCGCTCTCAGGCACGAGCGTGGTCACCCGCGAGCAGATCGAGCGCCTCCAGCCGAGCCGCCTCTCGGACGTGCTGCGCGACGTGCCGGGCGTGACCACCCAGGAAAACCAGAACGATCCGGCGCAAGCCATCAACATCCGCGGCCTTCAGGATTTCGGACGCGTCAACGTCCTCGTCGACGGGGCGCGCCAGGACTTCCAGACCTCGGGCCACAGCGCCAACGGGGTGTTCTACCTCGACCCCGAACTCGTCGGTGGCGTCGACATCACCCGCGGCCCCACGGCCACCATCTACGGCTCGGGCGCCATCGGCGGTGTGGCGGCCTTCCGCACCCGCTCCATCGACGACATCCTGGGCCCCGACGAGGTGGCGGGCGCCGTGCAGAAGCAGGGCTTCGGCACCAACGGCCAGCGCTTCCTCAACTCCACGGCGCTCGGCGCCCGCATCGGCACGGCGGCGGACGTGTTCGGGCAGTTCGTGTTCCGCAACAACGGCCCCTACCGCGACGGCCTCGGAACCCTGGTGCGCGACACCGGAAACGAGCTTACCTCGGGCCTCGCCAAGATCAACGTCAGGCCCGCCGATGGGCACGAACTCAGCGGCACGGCCCTCGTGCAGCGCTTCGATTTCGCCAATGCGGGCACCAGCAACGCGGGCGCGCGCTTCGCCAACGCGGTGCAGGCCGACACCTACACCCTGGGCTACCGGTTCAGTCGGCCGGACGTGCCGCTCGTGGATTTCAGCATCAAGGGCTATTCCACCACCACGCACAACGACCTGACCTTCCTGCAGGACACGGCGAGCGGCCTCTACGGCCGCCTCGGCACCCGGGCGGGCGACCGGCTCACCTACGACATCGGGACCACGGGCTTCGACAGCCACAACACCGCCCGTTTCGATACGGGGGCGCTGGGCCACGCGCTCACCGTCGGCGGCGATGTCGTCCGCAACGATGTCCGCACCACCGACAATGCCGGCGGCTTCGGCGGCGCCTTCACGCCGTCCGGGCAGCGCTCGCTGGCCGGCGCCTTCGTGCAGGACGAGATCCGCTACGCCGGCTGGCTCCGTGTCATCGGGGCGCTGCGCTACGACACCTACGATCTCTCGGGTGGGGCCTTCCGGTCGAGCGGCGACCGGCTCTCGCCGAAGATCACCGTGGGCGTGTCGCCCTTCGCCGGCATCGAACTCTACGGCACCTACGCCGAGGGCTACCGCGCGCCCTCCATCACCGAGACCCTGGTGCAGGGCATCCACCCGTTCCCGGCCTTCACGATCCTGCCGAACCCGACCCTGCGCCCCGAGGTGGCCCGCACCGTGGAGGGCGGCATCAATCTCAAGGTCAACGAGGTTCTCGTCCCCGGGGACGTGTTCCGCGCCAAGCTCAACGTCTTCCAGAACGAGATCGACGACTTCATCAACATCCAGGCCGTGGGCCCGACCTTCTTCGTGCCGGCGATCCCCGGCATCCCGGCCTCGATCTGCGCCCGCATTCCCGGGCGCTTCCCGTGCGTCATCCCGGTCCAGTCGTTCCAGTACCTCAACATCGCCCGGGCCGAGCTGTCGGGCGTCGAGCTGGAGGGGGCCTACGATTGGGGCGGCGGCTTCGTCTCGCTGGCCGCCACCCACACGCAAGGGCGCGACCGGGCAACGCGCCAGAGCCTGATCACCGTGCCGCCGGACCGGATCAGCACCACCTTGGGTCTGCGCTTCCTCGACGACCGCCTCACGGTCGGAACCCGCCTCAACCTCGTCGACGCCCGCACCGACGTGCCGCCCGGCGCCACCATCCTGGCGACCAAGGCCTACGCCTTGGTGGATGTCTTCGCCTCCTACCGCGTGAACGACCGGATCAAGGCGGACTTCATTCTCCAGAACGCCTTCGACAAGCGCTACACCCAGTATCTCAACGCCCTGCCGAACCCGGGCCTCGTCGCCAAGGCGGCGATCAGCATCAAGTTCGCCACGCGTTGAGGCGCCCGGGAGCGGGTGACATCGCCAAGGCAGGGCGCGATCCGATGCCGCTCCGACATCGGGCCCGCCTGTTCATACGAATTTCGTATCGATCGAGACCCAGGAAATATTTGACGTCTCAATATGCCTGACGGATCGTGCGAGCCGGTCCCGCGAGGTCGGCTCGTCGCACCGCGCAGGAAGCGTGGCGCGGCATTTGCTGATCCCGACGGGACTGCCGACGCACCAGGGCCGGGCGTTCGGGCAGGATCGTGGCCTTCATAACCAGTGGGAGGTTCGCATGAGACGCTTCTTCGCGTCCCTGTTCGGGCAAGTCGTGGCCGCCCTCGTGCTGGGCGTCGTGCTCGGCATGGTCTGGCCGACCTTCGCGGTGCAGCTGAAGCCGCTCGGCGACGCCTTCATCAAGCTCATCAAGATGGCGATCGCGCCCCTGGTCTTCGGCGTCGTGGTGCACGGCATCGTGGGCGCCGGGGATCTGCGCAAGGTCGGCCGGGTCGGGCTCAAGTCCCTGATCTACTTCGAGGCCGTCACCACCCTGGCCCTCGTGCTCGGCATCGTGCTGGCCTACGCGTTCGAGCCCGGGCGCGGCATGAACGTCGATCCGGCCAGCCTCGATGCCAAGGCCCTGGCCGGCTACACCGACCGGGTCGGCCAGGTCACCGGCACCGTCGACTTCCTGATGAAGATCATCCCCACCACGGTGTTCGACGCCTTCGCCAAGGGCGACATCCTGCAGGTGCTGATCATCGCCATCCTGTTCGGCTCCGGCCTCGCGCTCCTGGGCGACCAGGGCAAGCCGCTGGCCGACAGCATCGAGCGCATCACCAACGTGCTGTTCAAGGTGATCGGCTTCATCGTGCGCCTCGCGCCGCTGGGCGTGCTGGGCGCCGTCGCCTTCACGGTGGGCAAGTACGGCGTCGGCTCCCTGAAGCAGCTCGGGATGCTGGTGGCTTTGTTCTACGCGGGCGTCGCGTTCTTCGTGTTCGTGGTGCTCGGCGCCATCCTGAAGGCGGCGGGCTTCAGCATCCTCAAGCTCCTCGCCTACCTGCGCGAGGAGCTCATGGTGGTGGCCGGCACCGCCTCCTCCGACAGCGTGCTGCCGCAGGTGATGCGCAAACTCGAACGCCTCGGCATCAAGGATTCCACCGTGGGTCTCGTGATCCCGACGGGCTACTCGTTCAACCTCGACGCCTTCTCGCTCTACCTGACCCTGGCCACGGTGTTCATCGCCCAGGCGACCAACACCGACCTGTCCTTCGGCCATTTGCTCCTCATCCTCGGCATCGCGCTGCTGACGTCGAAGGGCGCCCACGGGATTCCGGGCTCGGCCATCGTGGTGCTGGCCGCGACCCTCTCGGCGGTGCCCGACATCCCGGTGATCGGCCTCGTCCTGGTGCTCTCCATCGACTGGTTCGTCGGCATCGCCCGGGCGCTCGGCAACCTCATCGGCAACTGCGTGGCCACCGTGGTCATCGCCGCCTGGGAGGGCGATATCGACCGGGCGCAGGCCCACCGGGTGCTGGACGGCGATGTCGCCGTCGACACGAAGACGGCCCTCGATGCCCCCATCGCGGCCCCCCGGGCGGCCCCTCGGGCCGCCTGACGCCATACGCCCGCGACACATCGGAGACACGCCATGAGCGCATCCGCCTACAATCCGCCCTGCGGCGGCCTTCCGCCCCAGACCGCGCTGATGACCGGGCGGGCGGTGTTCACCGAGGCCTACGCCGTGATTCCCCGGGGGGTGATGAGCGACATCGTGATCTCCGTGCTGCCGTTCTGGGAGGGCGCGCGGGCCTGGATGCTGTCGCGCCCGCTCTCGGGCTTCTCCGAGACCTTCGCGCAATACCTCATGGAGGTGGCGCCGGGCGGCGGCAGCGACCGGCCCGAGCCCGACGCGCAGGCCGAGGGTGTCCTGTTCGTGGTGGAGGGGCGCCCGAGCCTCGTCCTGGAGGGGCAGAGCCACGGCCTGCGGCCCGGCTCCTACGTCTACCTCGCGCCCGGCGCCGCCTGGTCCCTGCGCAACGGGGAGGCCGCCGCCGCGCGCTTCCACTGGATCCGCAAGGCCTACGAGCGGGTGCCGGGCCTCGACGCCCCCGACTCCTTCGTCACCCACGAGAGCCGGGAGGATCCCGTCGCCATGCCGGGCACGGACGGGGCCTGGGCCACCACCCGGTTCGTCGCCGGGGACGACGTGCGCCACGACATGCACGTCAACATCGTCGCCATGCGCCCCGGCGCCTCGATCCCGTTCGAGGAGACCCACGTCATGGAGCACGGCCTGTTCGTGCTGGAGGGCAAGGCGGTCTACCGGCTCAACCGCGACTGGGTCGAGGTCGAGGCCGGCGACTTCATGTGGCTGCGCGCCTTCTGCCCGCAGGCCTGCTACGCGGGCGGCCCCGGGCCGTTCCGCTACCTGCTCTACAAGGACGTGAACCGCCATGCCGGCCTGACGCTCCGGGGCGCCCGGTGAGCGAACGCCACGTCGTCGCCGAGGCCCTCACGGCCGAGGCCTTCGCGCCCTTCGGCTCGGTCATCGACCGAAGCCAGGCGGCGGCGCGGCCCATGAACGCCGGCAAGGCGCGCCGCTTCCACGACCTGGCGGAGATTCCCGTCGCGGGGGAGGGCGCCCGCGTCGTCGTCGGCCTCGTCGAGGCCGAGCCCTACCCGATGCCCCTCGCCGTGAGCCTCGTCGAGCGCCATCCCCTGGGGGGGCAGGCCTTCCTACCCCTGAACGCCAGGCCGTTCCTCGTGGTGGTCTGCCCGGACGAGGACGACCGCCCCGGCCGGCCCCGGGCCTTCGTCACGGCGCCGGGCCAGGGCGTGAGCTACGCCCCCGGCACCTGGCACGGGGTGCTCACCCCGTTCGGCGCCCCCCAGGATTTCGTGGTGATCGACCGCGGCGGTCCGGGCGTGAACCTCGAAGAGCACGGGTTCGACGCGCCTTGGACGATCCACCTGCCCGGGTGAGCTCGAAGCCCGGCGGCGTCCGCACACGCCGTCGCCCCCGCCCGCCAGGATGACGTTGACGAAGACGTGGTCCATCGGCGGTCCTGTCGAGGGCCGTATCATTGGCGATCGCGCCCGCGGTACGAGCCCGAGGGGTTGTAGCCCGTGAGGCGTCGCATCTGGCCGGCGAGCCGGCTCGGACTCCTGATCCCGACCCGGAGGGCGGCTTGCGCGATCGTCACGGGCTCGTTCCGCAGAATCGCGATCGCGCGGCGAATGCGTCGCACGCTGATGAAGGCGGAGGGCGTCAGCCCGGTCGCCGCGCGAAAAGCCCGGTGGAGATGCCCGGTCGATACAGCCGCGACATCCGCAAGATCCTGGACGCGGATGCCGTCGGTCATGTGCGCCTCGACGTACTCGGTGATCCGTCTGAGCTGCCAGGCCGAGAGGGGGATCGAGCGTGTCTCGGCGGCCGTGCCGTAGCGTTTGCCGATGTAACGGCCCATCGCGTGCGCCATGTCCTCGCAATAGACCGGCTCCAGCGCGTCCGCCGAATATTGACGAAAGAATTCGGCGGCCAGACCGTGAAGGAACGGATCCTCGCCGTTCGTGAAAGGACGGATGCCGAGATTCTTCCCCGAGGTCGGGGTCCAGCCGATCGAGGCCCACAAGGCCGCGACCCCCTTCATCCGCAAGCGTCGCTCGCATGCAGTCGCAGTCGACGCAGGACGGCAGCTTCAGCCTCACCGTGACGTTCTGATCCTCCCCCGCTTTCACGGACACCTCTGATACGCTCCTTGCGGGCGGGGAAGGTGTTTGATGGCCAAGACGAGACGCGAGTTCACCCCCGAGTTCAAACGCGAGGCGGTGGCCCTGCTGGAAAGTAGCAGCCGGCCGCAGATGCAGATCGCAGCCGAGCTCGGGATCCAACCCTCAATGCTGAGGCAGTGGCGCTCGGCGCTGATGGGTGGCTCCCCACCACCGCGAGCAGAAAGGTCACCGGGAGCCGCGCCTGCGAGCCCAGTGGCGTCCCCCTCCGACCAAGCCGCTGAGATCGCCCGTCTGCGGCGTGAACTCGACCGGACGCGCATGGAGCGCGACGTCCTAAAAAAAGCGATCGGCATCTTCGCG